>NZ_JBODSA010000001.1:0-1431640 GCF_050632865.1 Leifsonia poae
TGACCCGCATCCCCGTCGCCGTCACCGAGAAGAGCGCGGGCTCGGGCTCCGGAGCGGTCTCCACCGGGGCGGGCATGGTGCTCGCGCGCGAAGCGGGCGCCGGCGCGGACGTCGCCTGACGCAGCAGTTCGATCAGGTCGGCCGCCAGGGCGACCAGCTTCTCGATCTCGGCCTCATCGCGGTCGACCCAGCGGCACTCCGGCTCGTCGCGCAGCGGTACGAAGCCGTCGTGCTGCTCCCAGACGAACAGGGTGCGCTCGGCGCCGAGCACGTACTGCTGCCACCAGATCTGACGGAGGTAGTGGCGCGGGATGCTGCGGAGCGGCTTGTTCGTGGTCTTGATCTCGCACAGTTCGATCCGCTCGCCGGTGCGGACGGCCAGTCCGTCGGGCGTGGCGAGGTGACGGCGGTCGCGCTCGGCGTGGAACAGCAGATCCGACGGCTGGATGCCGTGCGTGGCGGCGACCCAGGCCGCGATCTCGGGCTCGCGCGAGCGGCCGTGCTGGGTGAACACGTTGCCGCTGAAGCCGCTGCCGTGGAGCTTGTCGTACATGGCGGCGCGCACCGCGCGCGGCGAGGACAGCTTCGCGACATCGGTCGCCGTGATGCCGCGGCTTCGGGCGCGCAGCCAGCCCACCCGGTCGGACGACCGGGCGACGACGCGCGCCAGATGTCCGGTGGCTCCGGGGTCGGCCGGGACGACGGGCACGGGCGCCGGACGGGCCGGGCTCAGATCCGCGAGGACGCCCGGCCGGTAGAGGTCAGCCGAACGGTAGGAAGCGGAGTCGAGCACCTGTCCATTGTGCCTCGTCCGGCCGACGCTCGCCGTCACTCCACGCGCGTCGCGCCGACCTGCCTTCGTGCCTCGTCGATGGTCGCCAGCGTGTCGACGGCCTCGGAGAGGGGATGCAGCGGCGACTCCGTGCGGCCCTCGGCGACATACCGGGCGAGCGCGGCTGCCTCATAGGACATCCCGTCGCGGTGCGGGCGTCCGTACGGGTCGCGCCAGTGCGCCGCCATCGTGCCGTCGGGCCGGAAGACCTTCAGGCCGCTCGGGCCCCAGAACGGGCTGTCGGTCTCGATGCGTGCGTCGGTGCCGCTGATCGTGGCGAGGGAGGGCGTCCCGGCCAGCAGGCTGGTGCTGAGCAGCGCCTGGCCGCCGTCCGCGGACGACAGCAGGAGGGCGACCTGCTCGTCCACGCCGGTCGGGGCGAGCGTGCCGGTCGCGATGATGCCCGCCGGGGCGCCGAGCGCGAACGATGCCCACGAGACGGCGTAGACGCCGAGGTCGAGGAGGGCACCGCCGGCCAGGGCAGGATCCCAGAGCCGGCTGCTCGGGTCGTACGGCACGCGGCCGCCGAAGTCGGCAGTCACGACGCGCACGTCGCCCAGCGCGCCCTGCTCCAGGAGCTGGCGGGCGATGTCGGTCTGCGGCAGGTACCGCGTCCACATCGCCTCCATGGCGAAGACGCCCGCCTCGCGCGCCGCCGCCACGATCCGGCGCGCCTGGTCGGCGGTCACGGCCATCGGCTTCTCGATCAGGACGTGCTTGCCCGCGGCGATCGCGAGCAGGGCGTGCGCCAGGTGCTCGCTGTGCGGGGTGGCGACGTAGACGACGTCAACCTCCGGATCGCCGACCAGTGCCTCGTACGAGTCGTACGACCGCTCCACGCCGTGCGCCGCCGCGAAGGCGGCCGAGCGCTCCGCGGAGCGCGACCCCGCGGCGACGACGCGCTGCCGGGTGTGCCGGTGCAGGGCGTCGGTGAAGTCGGCGGCGATCCCACCGGGCCCGAGCACTCCCCAGCGCAGGACGGGCGCATCTCGGGGGTCGGGATGGCGGGGTTCTGGCAGGGCGGCGAGCAGGTCGGTCACGGTTCCTCCGAGGTGGGTCGGGTGGCGGGTCAGACGGGCTGGGGGTTGGAGACCTCCGGGGCCCGGCGGGCGCCCTCCGCCGGCGCCGCCCAGCGCACGCCGTTGGCGAGCACCCGGCGCACCTGCGGGTGGAAGTACACGGGGTACTCCTGGTCGCCGGGGCTGAAGTAGAAGATCTTCCCGCGTCCGCGCGTGAACGTCACGCCGGAGCGGAACACCTCACCGCCGGTGAACGAGCTGATGAACACGAGGTCGTCGGGCGTCGGGATGTCGAAGAACTCGCCGTACATCTCCTGCGCGTCGATCACGATCGGCTGCTCGACGCCGGCGGCGATGGGATGGGTCGGGTTCACGTTCCACACGAGCTCGCGCTCACCGCCCTCCGGGTTGCGCCAGCGCAGCGAGCAGGTCGTGCCGAGCATCCGGATGAAGATCTTCGAGAAGTGGCCCGAGTGCAGGACGATGAGGCCCATCCCGGCGAGGACGTGCTGCCGCACCCGCTCGACGACCTCGTCGGAGACGCGGTCGTGGGCGATGTGTCCCCACCACAGGAGCACGTCGGTGGCGGCGAGGGCTTCCTCGCTCAGCCCGTGCTCCGGATCGTCGAGGGTCGCCGTGCGCACGGCGACCTCGTCGCCGAGCAGTCCGCTCAGCCCCTCGGCGATCGCGCCGTGGATGCCGTGCGGGTAGATGGCGGCGATCTCGGGCTGGGTCGCCTCGTGGACGCCCTCGTTCCAGACGGTGACGCGCAGGGTCATGGTCATGCTCCTTCGGTGACGGGCGCGAGGCGGACCTCGGCGCCGATGCGTGCGGATTCGTAGGCCGCGTCGATGATGCGGGCGCGCTCCAGCGCGAGGCGGCCGTCCCACTCGGACCACGCGCTCTCGTCGGCGACGTGCTCGAGGAAGGTCTCGACCACCGCCAGGTGGCCGCGGCCCGGGTCGGCGGTGACCGAGATGTCCTCGCTCTGCTCGCCCTCGCCCGTGAAGATGGTCAGCTCGCCGGAGGGTGCGTAGTCGACGACGCGCAGGTCGGCGCCGCCCTCGGTGCCGTAGAGGGTGATGCCGAACTCGTCGCCGGCCGGGCGGTACGCCGCCCAGCTCGTCTCGATCACGATCGAGCCGCCGCCCTCGAGGCGAAGCAGGAGGCTGGCCAGGTCCTCGACCTCGTAGTCGGAGCCGACCTGCTGCTTGGCGGAGGTGGCGCCGCCGCGTCCACGGACGCCCAGCTCGGAATGCGTCACCGCCGACACGGCCGCCACCTGGGGCTCGCCGAACAGGTGGAGCGCGTAGTCGAGCACGTGCACGCCGATGTCGATCAGCGGACCGCCGCCCGCCATCTCGCGGTTCGTGAACCAGCTGCCGAGCGCGGGGATGCCCGCCCGGCGCAGCCAGATCGCTCGCGCGTGGTACGGGCGGCCGATCTGACCCGCGTCCACCGCCGCCTTCAGCGCTTCGATGTCGCCGCGGCGACGATGGTTGAACGCGACCTCGAGGACGCGGCCGGCACGGTGGGCGGCATCCACCATCGTCTGCGCTTCGGCGGCCGTGCGCGCGATCGGCTTCTCGCTGAGCACGTGCAGACCGGCGTCGAGGGCCCCGACGGCGATCGGCGCGTGGAGGAAGGTCGGGACGGCGACGCTCACGACGTCGAGGTCGCCCTCCGCGACGAGGTCCTTCCAGTCGCGGTGCAGCCGGGTGAGACCGTACTGCTCTCCGAGCTCGGCGCGCGGGCCGTCCTCCATGCCGGCGATGGCGACCAGCTCGACGCCGGGCAGCGCGTCGTACGCCGCCATGTGCTGCTGGCCGGCCCAGCCGAGGCCGATGACGCCGGCCCGCAGAGGACGGCCGGGGGAGGTGCTGTTCGTGCTCATGGAGCTCCTTTCGGAATTCGAATCGATTCGATGATGGTCGGAGGAGGGAGGCTTCGCAAGGGCGGCGCGTCAGCGGAAGAGCGAGCGCGGTGTCCCGGCGCCGGGATCGAGGGCCCGCTGGACGACCATGACGGCCGCACCGATGACGCCCCCGGTCTCGCCCGAGCGCGACTGGGTGATGGTCAGGTGCTGCGTCGCCAAGGGCGTCGAGCGCTGGTAGACGACCTCCCGCATCCCGGCGAGAAGCTGCTCGCCGACCCGCGAGAGGCTGCCGCCCACGACGATCACCGACGGGTTGAGGAGGTTGACGCAAGTGGCGACCACCGCACCGAGGTCGCGGCCCGCCTGGCGGATCGCCTCGAGCACCCGCGGATTGCCCGTGCGCGCCAGCTCCACGACGTCGTCGCTGGTGGACGCGGGGAAGCCCAGCTCGGTCAGCGTCCGCGCGATGGCCGGACCGCTTACCAGCGCCTCGAGGTCTGCATCCTGCTCGCCGTGGCTGGGGGTGTCGGTGCCGAACGGCACGCGCACGTGCCCGAGGTCGCCGGCCGAGCCGAGCGCCCCGCGCTGCAGCCGGCCGCCGCTGATGATCCCGGCGCCGACGCCGGTCGCCACCTTGACGAACAGCAGGTCGGTCTCCTCCGGCCACATCAGCGTCTGCTCGCCGAGCGCAAGCAGGTTCACGTCGTTGTCGACGAGGACCGGCACGTCGAACACCCGCCGGATGTAGCGGGGGATGTCGAACCGGTCCCAGCCGGGCATGATCGGCGGGTTCACCGGGAGGCCGGTCGAGTGCTCGACGGGACCGGGCACGCCGACGCCCACGCCGATGAGCTCTTCGGGGCGACGGCCGGAGTCGCTGTAGAGCTCGCAGGCGACTTCGAGCACCCAGTCCAGGATGTCCTCCGGCCCGTCGGCGATCGACAGGCGCTCGGACCGGCTCGCCATGATGGTGCCGGACAGATCGGCCAGGGCGACGACACCGTGCGTTGCGCCGAGGTCGATCGCGAGGACGACACGCGATTCCGCGTGGAACCGGATGCGCGCGGGAGGCCGGCCGCCCGAGGAGGGATCGTCGCCCGCCGGGATGACGAGGCCTGCGGCGGTGAGCAGGTCGATGCGGGACGCGATGGTCGAGCGGGCCATACCGGTCAGCTCGGCCAACTGCGCGCGCGTCCGCGGGATGCCGTCGCGCAGGATCGTCAGCAACTCGGCGGCGTCTGCGGCGACGAGCGCAGAATCGCGCGCGCTGTCGGTCATGACGGTATTGAACCACAGTGTCGTGGCGCGACCCAAAGATATGCATTCATCAGTCGACTTTTGATTGACACCCGGCAGAAGTCCCGCTTGAATGGAGACCGCGCCCTTTCGAGCGCGTCCACCCCGCAACGAACTCGACGAGGAGAACAGTGTCGACGTCCCCAGTCTCCGTGCAGCTCTACACGGTCCGTGAACTCCTGACCGAGGACACGGTCGGAACCCTCAAGCGGATCGCCGACATCGGGTTCACCCAGGTCGAGCCGTTCGCCTTCCTCAGCTTCGGCGACGCTCTGCGCCAGGGCCTCACCGAGGCCGGCCTCAGCGCCCCCACCACCCACCAGAGCTTCCTCGGCGGCGACCTCGACGAGGTCTTCGGCGCTGCGAAGGAGCTCGGCATCCAGACGGTCATCGACCCGTTCGTCGCGCCCGAGAAGTGGCAGTCGGCCGAGGATGTGGCGCAGACCGCCGACCAGCTCAACGCCGCGGCCGAGGCGGCCGCCCGCTACGGGATCCGCGTCGGCTACCACAACCACGACCACGAGATCTCCAGCACGATCGAGGGCGTCACGGCCCTCGAGTTCTTCGCCGGGCGGCTCGCGCCCGAGGTCGTCCTCGAGGTCGACACGTACTGGGTGGCCGTCGGCGGCGCCGACCCCGTCGCCTACCTGCCCAAGCTCGGCGACCGCGTCGTCGCGCTGCACATCAAGGACGGCCCCGGCACGCACGACAACAAGGACCAGGTCGCGGTCGGCCAGGGCTCGCTCCCCATCGAGCAGATCATCGCCGCGGCGCCGAACGCGCTGCGCGTCATCGAGCTCGACGACTCGCGCGGTGACCGCTTCCAGGCCGTCGCCGACAGCTTCGCCTTCCTCTCCTCCAAGGGTCTCGCATGAGCGGCGGCCCGGTCGGAGTCGGCGTCATCGGCGCCGGCGTCATCAGCAACGAATACCTCGGCAACCTCACCAGCTTCCCCGACCTCGATGTCCGGTTCGTCGCCGACATCGACGTGGAGCGTGCGCGGGCGCAGGCGGAGAAGTACGGGGTTCCCGGATCGGGCACGGTCGAGCAGCTGCTCGCCGACGACGCGATCGAGATCGTCGTCAACCTGACCATCCCCAAGGTGCACGTGGAGGTGGCGCTCCAGGCGCTCGCCGCCGGCAAGAACGTCTGGAGCGAGAAGCCGTTCGCCCTCGACCGCGCGAGCGGCCGCGAACTGCTCGAGGCGGGGCACGCAAAGGGTCTGCGCGTCGCCACCGCGCCCGACACGTTCCTCGGATCCGGCATCCAGTCGGCCCGTCGCCTGGTCGAGAACGGCGACATCGGAGCGCCGCTCACGGCGCTCACGCTGCTCCAGAGCCCCGGCCCGGAGTCGTGGCACCCCAACCCCGACTTCCTGTTCCAGGAGGGCGCCGGACCGCTGTTCGACATCGGCCCGTACTACCTCACCGCTCTGGTGCAGCTGTTCGGTCCCGTGGCCCGGGTGAGCGCGACGGCCTCGAAGGCCCGGGAGACCCGTGTCATCGGCTCCGGGCCGCGGGCGGGCGAGTCGTTCGCCGTCACCGTGCCGACGCACGTCAGCGCGCTGTACGAGTTCGAGAGCGGCCAGACCGCGCAGTCGGTCTTCAGCTTCGACTCGAAGCTCGGCCGGACCCAGTTCGAGGTCGCCGGACTCGACGGCACTCTCGTCGTGCCCGATCCGAACACCTTCGAGGGCGAGCTCATCGTGCACGGCGCGGACGGCATCGAGACGTACCCGTCGACCGGCACCACCCTCACGCGCGGCATCGGCGTCGTGGAGCTGGCCCGCGCCATCCGCGCGGGCGTCCCGGAGCGCGCTTCCGGCGAGCAGGCGTACCACGTGCTCGACATCATGGTCTCGACGATCGAAGCGGGGAGTCCCGCACGCCCGTCGAGGTCGAGAGCACGGTCGAGGTCGCGCCGGCGCTGCCGGAGGACTGGGACCCGCGTGCGGCGACCCTGGCGTAAGGCGGCGAGATGACGGACGGAACGAATCCGGACATCGCGGCGACGAGCGGTGGACTGACGCGGCGCGATGAGCGCGCGGCCGGGGCACGGCTCCGGGTGGCGATCGTGGGCGGCGGCTTCATGGCCGAGGTGCACTCCCGCGCCGCCCGAGCGGCGCGCGCCGAGCTCGCGGGAATCGCGTCCTCCTCGCCGGAGCGCTCGGCGGCCGCGGCGGAACGCTTGGGCATCGCGCGGGCGTACGACTCGCTCGACGAGCTGCTGGCGGACGACTCGATCGACGTCGTGCACGTGACCACGCCCAATGCGCTCCATGCCGAGCAGGCGTCCGCGGTGCTCGCCTCCGGCAAGGACGTCATCTGCGAGAAGCCGCTGGCGACGACGGTCGCCGACGCCGAGGCGCTGGTCGCCGCGGCCGAGGGACGGACCGCGACGGTCCCGTTCGTCTATCGGTTCCACCCGCTGGTGCGGGAGGCCCGCTCCCGATTCGCCTCGGGCGAGGCCGGCCGGGTGCTCAGCATCAACGCGTCCTACCTCCAGGACTGGCTGCTTGGCGCGGGCGACGACAACTGGCGGGTCGATTCCGACAAGGGCGGCCGCTCCCGCGCCTTCGCCGACATCGGCTCGCACCTGGTCGACCTCGTGGAGTTCGTGAGCGGCGACCGCGTCAGCCGGGTGTCCGCCACGAAGCGCACGGTGTTCGCCGAACGCGCCTCCCACGCGAACATCACCACGGAGGACGCGGTGGCGGTCGTCGTCGAGACGCACTCGGGCGCACTCGGCACGCTGCTGGTCTCGCAGGTCGCTCCCGGCCGCAAGAACCGGCTGTGGCTCGAGATCGCCGGCAGCGAGGAGAGCGTCGCGTTCGACCAGGAGCAGCCGGAGACGCTGTGGGTGGGTCGCCGCAAGGGCAGCCTGATCATCCCGCGCGACGCGGACCAGCTGAGCGACGACGCGGCGCGGCTGTCCTTCGTGCCCGCCGGTCACCCGCAGGGCTACCAGGACGCGTTTAACGCGTTCGTCGCCGACAGCTACGCGGCGGTCGCGGGCGAGAGCCCGGAGGGGCTGCCGCGCTTCACCGACGGCCTGCGGGCCGTGCGGATCACGGACGCGGTGATCGACTCGGCCGAGTCGGGCACCTGGATCGAGATGGGAACGAATTGATGACGGACGCCCCCGCAACGGACAACACGTCGGGTCGCACGCACCCGGTCACCCTGTTCACCGGCCAGTGGGCCGACCTCAGCCTCGAAGAGGTCGCCAAGTACGCCTCCGAGTGGGGCTACGACGGACTCGAGATCGCCTGCTCGGGCGAGCACCTGGATGTCTGGCGTGCGGCGGAGGACGACGACTACCTGCAGGGCCGCCTCGACCTCCTCGACCGGTACGGTTTGAAGGTCTGGGCCATCTCCAACCACCTCAAGGGCCAGGCGGTCTGCGATGACCCGATCGACTTCCGCCACCAGGCGATCGTCGGCTCGAAGGTCTGGGGCGACGGCGACCCCGAGGGCGTCCGCCAGCGCGCGGCCGAAGAGCTCAAGCTCACCGCGAAGGTCGCCCGCAAGCTCGGCGTGGACACCGTGGTCGGCTTCACCGGTTCAAGCATCTGGCCCTACGTGGCGCAGTTCCCGCCGGTCCCCGCCTCGGTCATCGACGCCGGGTACCAGGACTTCGCCGACCGCTGGAATCCCATCCTCGACGTGTTCGACGGAGAGGGAGTCCGGTTCGCGCACGAGGTTCACCCCTCTGAGATCGCGTACGACTACTGGACCAGCGTCCGCACGCTCGAGGCGATCGACCACCGCGAGGCCTTCGGCTTCAACTGGGACCCGTCGCACATGATGTGGCAGGACATCGACCCGGTCGGGTTCATCGTCGACTTCCAGGACCGCATCTACCACGTCGACTGCAAAGACACGCGCCTGCGTCCGAAGAACGGCCGCGCCGGCGTGCTCGGCTCCCACTTGCCCTGGGGCGAGCCACGCCGCGGCTGGGACTTCGTGTCCACCGGTCATGGCGACGTCCCGTGGGAGGACGCCTTCCGCGCGCTCGAGTCCATTGGCTACACCGGCCCGATCTCGATCGAGTGGGAGGACGCCGGCATGGACCGCCTGCACGGTGCGAAGGAGGCGGTCGGCTACATCCGCTCGCTGCTCTGGAAGCAGCCCACGGCGTCGTTCGACGCCGCGTTCAGCAACCAGGACTGACGCTCACCCGCCGACCCGGAAGTCCGAGGGCACCGGGTCGGCGGAGTGGCGCGCCGTGCGCGCGTCGCGCTCCAGACCGGAGCGCTCGGTCAGGATGCCGTAGAGCTCGGGCCGCCGGCCGAGCATCCAGCGGCGGCCGGTCGCCAGCGGGAGCAGGTCGAAATCCAGCTCTGCCGTGACGACCGCCTCGTCTGCGACCGGCGTCTCGGCGACGATCCGGCCGTAGGGGTCGAGGATCATCGCGTTGCCCGTGCGGATCTCGTCGTCGTCCTGTCCGATCCCATTGGCGAACAGCACGAAGATGCCGTTGTCGTGGGCGCGGGACGGCAGCCAGCGCATCAGCCAGCCGCGGCCGGACGGGCCGTTGACCGCGTCCAGAAGCGCTTGCGGGTCGTCGTGGCGGTTGTGCCACAGCTCGGCCGGGAGCACCTTCATGCCGTGCGGGCTGCGCGAGTTCGTGCCACCGGTCTGGTGCGGGGCGATCAGCACGGTGGCGCCCTGCAGGGCGACCGCGCGAACGTTCTCGACGAGGTTGTTGTCCCAACAGATCAGCGTCGCCATCCGCACGCCCCAGGGCGTGTCGAACACCGTGAACCGGTCGCCGCTCGAGATCGCCTCGTGCTCGAACGCGTGCAGCTTGCGATGGATGTGGACGCTCCCGTCCGGCAGGCAGACCGCGTAGGAGTTGTACAGCGTCCCGTCTCCGGCCTCCAGGAACCCGGCTCCGATCCCCGCGCCGAGCGAGACGGCGAGGGCGCGGAGTTCCGCGACGAGGGGACCGTCGGCCGGTTCGGCCAGCGCCTGCAGCTCCTCGGCCGTCTTCTTCGTCAGGTGCCAGTAGCCGAGCAGGCACAGCTCGGGGAAGACGACGAGGAGGCTGCCGTCCGCGACCGCCTCCGCCGCCAGACGCCGCACCGTCGCCAGGTTCGCCTCTTTGTCGGATGGAACGGCCTCGAACTGGACGACGGAGGCGCGGAACGGCGTGACGAGCTCAGGCATGCCTCCAGCTAAGTGCACTGCGGCCACGACCACCAGGGACAGGGTGGACCAGCCCGCTTCGGCGCCGCCTTGGAGATCGTCGGGCCGCCGGCGTTCAGGGAAGCGGCCGGGGCTCTGGCTCGTCGCTCGGCTGCTGCCGCCGCGACCGCCGGTCCAGCACCCACGCGCGCGCACCCGCGACGATCGACGCCAGGATGACGACCCCCGCGACGATGTAGGCCACGGGACGCACGCTCGGGTTCACCGCCGCGAAGTAGCCGATCACCGTGATGAGCACCCCCCAGCTCAGCGCGCCGACGACGTTCGCCGTGAAGAACCGCCAGTACTTCATCGCGCTGATGCCGGCGATCGGCGGGATGAAGACGCGTCCCCACGGGATGTACCGGCTGATGACCACCGACCACCAGCCGAACAGCTCGTAGAACCGTTCCGCCCGCCGCACTCCCGCCTGCACCCACCGGCCGCCGCGCGCGGCGAGGTAGGGCCGGCCCAGGCGGCGGCCGAGCCAGAATCCGACCTGGTCGCCGAGCACCGCGGCGATGCCGACGCCGATGGCGAGCACCCAGATGGACAGCTCGGGATGCGTCCCGGTCAGGATGCCCGCGCCGAACAGCAGCGAGTCACCGGTGATGAACGGGATGAAGACCCCGACGAACAGGGCTGTGCCGGCGAAGACGAGTCCCCAGACCGCGAGATAGAACACGATCGGGCCCACGTCGCCGAGGAAGTTCGCGAGATCGTGGGCCATGATCCGAGCGTATCGGGCGGCCGAGGAGGCGCGTCAGCCGAAGTCGACGTCCGCCGCGTCCACGACCTCCGCCGTGCGTCCCGGAGCCCGGTGGTTCGCCCAGTAGAGGTTGGTGTGGGCGATCACGAGGTCGGGCGTCGGCGCGCCCCACTCGGAGAGGTCTTCTGTCGTGTGCGAATCCCCGACGAGCGTCACGTCGTACCCGCGCACCAGCCCGCCGTGGATGGTGGACCGGATGCACTCGTCGGTCTGCGCGCCCGCCACCACGAGCCGGCCGACCCGGGCGTCGGCGAGCACCGACTCCAGGTCGGTGTCTTCGAAGGAGTCCGCGTAGGTCTTGTGCACGACCGCCTCGGCCTCGTCCTGCGTCAGCTCGGGCACGAACTGCCAGCCGTCGCTGCCGATCGGCATGTTCTCGGCGTCGGAGTGCTGGATCCACACCACAGGCACGTCCTGTTCCCGGGCTCGGTCGACCAGGCCCGAGATGTTCGCCACCACCTCGTCTCGGCGGTGGGCGCCCCCACCACTCCGTTCTGCACGTCGATCACCAGCAGAGCCGTCGCGGGCCGTTCTTCGAGAGTCGTCATCGCATCCCCCTTCAGTTGTCGGGAACGCTACTCCCGGCCACCGACATCGGGTCGGCCGATTGTCTTTTCCCTCGGACGGAGCGGACGTAGGGTGTCCCGCATGGGTAGGAGCGCGACCACCGCGCACGGGACCGGCTTCCGCGCGGTCCTGGTGAGACCCGGGGAGCCGGACACCGTCGTCTCCGCGAGGGCCGATCGCGGGACCGCCCCCGCCGCCCTCCGCGCCCGTGCACTGTTCGACGGCCGCGAGGTCTGGGAGATCTTCGTGCTGGACGACGACGCCGACTGGCCGCGCGGGGCGACGTACCGCCTCATCGACCTGATGGACGACGCCGGCAACCCGATCGGGCCGTGGCTGGGCGACTAGGCTCGGCTCGTGACGAGCGGCACGGACGGCATCGCGGGTGAGGACTGGTACGGACGCGACCTCGACGGCGTCGAGTACGAGGGCGTGGTCTTCGACGACGTGGACATGACCGAGCTGCGCAGCTCGAGCGCCACGTTCACCGACTGCGTGTTCCGCCGGGTCCGCTTCAACGTCAGCGAGCACAGCGACTCGGCGTTCGTGAACTGCCGGTTCGAGTCGTGCAACTTCTTCGACGCGACGTTCCGCCGCTGCAAGCTGACCGGCAGCACCTTCCGGAATTGCGAGTTCGCCCTGCTGAAGGTCGAGGGCGGCAACTGGTCGTTCGCGGGGCTGCTCCGGGCGGAGTTGCGCGGCGCCTCCTTCGAGGGCGTGCGCCTGCGCGAGGCCGACCTCACGCAGGCGCACGCCCAGGAGGCCCGGTTCGAGGGATGCGACCTGAGCGCCGCGCTCCTCACCGGTGCCGATCTGAGCGGCGCGACCCTCGCAGGTAGCGACCTCACCGGCGTGGACCCTGCGGGCGTCCTCCTCCGCGGCACCATCATCGACGCCCACCAGGCCGTCGTCCTGGCCGAAGCCCAGGGCATGATGGTCGTCCCCTAGGCGACCTCGCTCACCTGGCCGTGCTTGATGTGGAGCCGGCGCTGGGCGCGCTTGGCGACCGCGGTGTCGTGGGTGACGATGATCACGGTGAGGCCCCTGTCGCGCCACAGGCCCTCCAGGAGGTCCATGATCTCGTCGCGCGTCTCCTCGTCGAGGTTGCCGGTCGGCTCGTCGGCCAGCAAGACCTCGGGATTCTTCACCAAGGCGCGGGCGATCGCGACGCGCTGCTGCTGACCGCCGGAGAGCTCCGACGGGAGGTGGTTGCCGCGGTCGGCGAGCCCGACGGAGGCCAGCGCCTCGGCCGCCCGGCGCTTGCGCTCGGCACTGCTCACGCCGAGGGGCGCGAGCGCGGTCTCCACGTTCTCCTGGGCGGTCAGGGTGGGGATGAGGTTGAAGCCCTGGAAGACGAAGCCGATCTCCTTGGCGCGGATCTTCGCGAGCCTGCCGTCGCGCTGCTTCGACAGGCTGTCCGCGCCGAGCTCCACCGATCCGGACGTGGGACGGTCCAGCGCGCCGAGCATCTGCAGCAGCGTGGACTTGCCGCCGCCGGTCGGGCCCTGGATGGCGACCAGCTGGCCGTCCGGGATGGTCAGGCTGACGTCGTTGAGGGCGACGACCTGGCGCTTGGACTGGCTGTACTTCTTGGTGACGTCGGTGAGGGTGTACATCGTGACTCCTTGGAGGTCGAAGGGATCGGGACGGCTCACGCGACCGAGCGGAGGGCCGCAGCCGGGCGCAGGCGGGAGGCGCGCCATCCGCCGATCGCGCCGGCGAGGAGGCCGCCGAGCACCGCGAGGGCGACCGCTCCGACGACGATCCACAGCGTGACCGGGGCGTGCAGCGCGATGTTGGCGGACGTCGTGGCTGCCTCGCGCGCGGCCCCGAAAGCGCCGCCGCCGGTGAACCCGCCGCCGGCGAAGCGGTTCGCGCCCTCGCCGGCGGTCGCGCCCGCGCCACCCGTTCCGGCCCTGCCGGCAGCGTCAGCGAAGCCATGACTGACGCTGCCGGTCAGGGTGGGCGAGATCAGGTTCACGACAAGCACCCCCAGGAGCCCGACCGCGACGCCGATCACGCCGCCGATGAGACCCTGGACCACGGATTCTCCCGCGACCTGCCCGACGACGCGGCGGTTGGACCAGCCGATCGCCTTCAGGGTGCCGAATTCGCGGGTGCGGCGGGTGACACCGGAGATGGTGAAGAGGATGGCGATGAGGAACGCCGCGGCCAGCACGATGACGGACAGCCACGTGCCGAGGTTGGCGACCAGCTCGCCCGCGCTGCCGAGCGACCCGGAGACCGTTGACGCCAGGTCCGCCTGTGTGCTGACGGTGGCGCCCGAGACCGCCTTGGTCAGGTCTGTCTTGATCTGGCCGATGTCGTCGGAGGACGCCGCCTTGACGTACACCGACGAGATCTTGCCGGTCTGGCCGGAGAGGGTCTGGGCCACATCCAGCGGGATGTACGCGTTGGCCGCCGTCGTGGCGTCCGAGCCGGTCGCCGCGACGATGCCGATCACGGAGAAGTCCGTGCCGCCGATCGTGATCGTGTCGCCGACCGCCTTGCTCGCGGTCTTGGCGTAGCTCGCGTCGAGCACCACGACATCCTTGCCCTGATCGGCCGCCGTGAAGCTGCGTCCGCCGGTGAGGGTGACCGAGGCGAGCGGTCCGACCGACTTGCCGGCCGGGTCGAGACCCAGCACCGAGAACGAGTCGACGGTGAACGAGCTTCCGCCCGCGCCGTCGGCGCCGCCGGTCGGGGGAGCGGTCGGCGCGGCGCCGCTCTCACGCTCCTGCCGCAGCTGCTGGAAGTTCGGGAGGGTGCCGCTGAAGTGGGTGTTGGTGAGCGACAGCACGGCGGCGGCCGAGGCGACGTTATCCACCTTCTTCACCGTGGTGAGCGTGGAGGCGTCCATCACCGTGGCGCCGCGCGTCGGCTCGAGGCGGGAGGTGTTGACG
This sequence comes from Leifsonia poae, assembly GCF_050632865.1. Taxonomy (GTDB): domain Bacteria; phylum Actinomycetota; class Actinomycetes; order Actinomycetales; family Microbacteriaceae; genus Leifsonia; species Leifsonia poae_B. Next base: position 14,452 of record NZ_JBODSA010000001.1, read on the forward strand.
GTGCGGCCGGTGCCCGTGTCCGTCCCGGCGTTCGCGCCGAAGTCGAACCGCGGGCCGCCTCCCTGGCCCTGCTGCGCCGTCGCGTTCTGCGCGGTCGCCGGCTGGCTGACGGTGATGTCGGTGCCGACGCCGTAGACGGACTGCAGGACGCTCTGCTGAGCCTGCTGCACACCGGCGGAGACGGCGTTGACGATGATGACGAGGGCGATCGCGAGGGCCATGCCGATCGCGATGATGATCGTCTGCTTGCGGCGGCCGCTCAACTCGCGCCGCAGATAGGTCCCGAACATGGCTTCCAAACTCTCGGGGACGGATGACTGACTACTTGCGGGAGGTTAAGGAGCGGCGTTTTCGGGGCGCTATGGCGAACCTATGGATTAGCCGGGGACGTCGATCCGGAGCTGATGTCACACTCAGGACCCCTGCGGTGTCTCCATGTCCGGAAGCTCATCGAGAAGGAGGACATCATGCAGGAGCGGACGCGGGTGCTGGTCGTCGGCGGAGGGTACGCCGGAGTCTCGGCGGCGAACCGGGTGAGCGGCGGAGACGCCGTCGAGGTCACGCTGGTCAACGCGCGGCCCGTCTTCGTGGAGCGCATCCGACTGCACCAGCTGGCCGCCGGTTCCGACGACGCGGTCGTGGCGTACGACGACGTCCTGGCACCGTCGGTGCGACTCGTCGTTGACACCGTCACCCGCATCGACGCGGCGGGGCGCCGGGTGGAGCTCGCCTCCGGCGAAGCGCTCGGCTACGACTACCTGGTGTACGCGGTGGGAAGCGGTAGCCCCCTCTCGGCGGTCCCCGGGGCGGCCGAGCACGCCCTGCCGGTGGCCGAGCTCGCCGCCGCGGAGCGTCTGAAGGCGGCGCTCGCCGCAGCCGGGCCGGATGCGGCGGTGACGGTGGTCGGCGGGGCCCTGCGGGCATCGAGACCGCCGCGGAGCTAGCCGAGAGCGGGCGTCGGGTGACGCTGCTCTGCGGCGGCGAGCTCGGGCCGTCGCTGCATGCACGCGCCCGCCGGTCGGTGGCCCGCGGCCTGGGCGCGCTGGGCGTCAGCCTCGAGGACGGCCCCGGCTCTCGCGTGGTCGCGGTCGCGGAGGATGCGGTGACGCTCGCCGACGGCCGCGCCATCCCGAGCGCGATCACGGTCTGGACGACCGGGTTCTCCCTCCCCGCTCTCGCGCGCGACAGCGGGCTCAGCACCGACGCCGACGGCCGGCTGCTGACCGACGAGACCCTGACGAGCGTCGACGACGAGCGCATCGTCGCCGCGGGCGACGCGGCGGCGCCCTCCGGCATCCCGCTCCGGATGAGCTGCCAGGCGGCCGAACCGCTCGGCGGGGAGCGGCGGACACCATCCTCGCCCGGCTCCGCGGCGAACAGCCCAAGCCCTTCACCATGGGCTTCGTCGGGCTCTGCCTCAGCCTGGGTCGCCGGCAGGGCGTCGTGCAGTTCGAGCACCGCGACGACACGGCGACCCGGGTCTCGGTCGCCGGGCGATCCGGGGCGCACATCAAGGAGCTGATCTGCCGGGGCACGGTCTTCTCTCTACGTTTGGAGGCGCGTCGGCCCGGGGCGACCCGCCTGCCCGCCGCCTTCGGCGACCCGGCCCGACGTCGTAGTCTGTCATCCGCGACCGCGGAGCCGGTCGCGAGCGGGGGACGAGGATGACCGAGCGACCGGCCGATGAGGCGACGGAGGCCTTCGTGGCCGTCCGCAACCTCCTCTTCACCGTCGCCTACGAGCTGCTGGGCTCCGCGGCGGACGCCGAGGACGTCCTGCAGGAGACTTGGCTGCGCTGGTCGGCGGTCGACCTGTCGGAGGTGCGGGACGCGCGTCCCTACCTCGTGCGGATCACGACCCGCCTGGCCCTCAACCGGCTGCGGAGCGCGCAGCGCCGGCGCGAGACCTACGTCGGACCCTGGCTGCCCGAGCCGCTGCTGACCGCTCCGGACGTCTCCGAGGACGCGGAGCTCGCCGAGAGCGTGTCGATGGCGCTCATGGTCGTGCTCGAGACGCTGGGGCCCACCGAGCGCGCCGTCTTCGTGCTGCGCGAGGTGTTCGGCTTCGAGTTCGACGAGATCGCCCGCGCGGTCGACAAGTCCCCGGCCGCCGTCCGCCAGATCGCGCACCGGGCGCGCGCCCATGTCGAGGCGCGGCGTCCGCGCGTGACGGTGTCGGCCGCCGAGGCGCGCGCCGCCCTGGACACGTTCCGGGTCGCAGTGATGACCGGCGATCCACAGGCCATGCTCGATGTGCTGGCACCCGACGTCGTCCTCCTCAGCGATGGTGGAGGGGTCAAGCAGGCAGCGCTGCGCCCGATCGTCGGCGCCGAGAAGGTGACCCGGTTCACCGGGGGCGCCATGGGCAAAGCGCCCGGGGTGGTCACGGCGGAGACCGTCGTCGTCAACGGCGCGCCGGCGCTCGCGCTCTCGGTCGACGGCGAGCTCGACGCGGTGGTGTCGGTGCAGGTGAAGGACGGCCTCATCACCGGCATCTACATCGTCCGCAATCCGGCCAAGCTGACCCGCATCGCGGAGGAGACCGAGCTCGCTCTGCGCTGACCCCGATCGCTCAGACAGTTCATAGGTTCCGCAAAGACAGCATCCAATCGCCTCCTCATAATGAGAAAGGTGACCATCAACACGCGCGCCGCCTCCGGCCCCTCCAGCCAGCCCCGCTCCGTCCTGCGCCGCGCGGATGGCAGCTCCATCCGGGTGCTCGTCGTGGACGACGAGTCGACCTTGACCGATCTGCTCGCGATGGCCCTCCACTACGAGGACTGGGACGTCAAGACCGCGTCGAACGGGCAGCAGGCGCTGCAGCTCTCGCGCGAGTTCAAGCCCGACGTCGTGGTGCTCGACATCATGCTCCCCGACATCGACGGGCTGCAAGTGCTGTCCCGGATGCGCGCCGACGGCAACGAGGCGCCGGTGCTGTTCCTCACCGCGAAGGACTCGCTGGACGACCGCATCGCCGGACTCACCGCGGGCGGCGACGACTACGTCACCAAGCCGTTCAGTCTGGAGGAGCTGGTCGCCCGCCTGCGCGGGCTGCTGCGCCGGTCGCGCGCCGCGGTCGCCGACCAGGACGACCCGGTGCTCATCGTCGGCGACCTCGTGCTCGACGAGGACAGCTACGAGGTGCACCGCGACGGCGAGCCCATCCAGCTCACCGCGACCGAGTTCGAGCTGCTGCGCTTCCTCATGCGCAATCCGCGCCGCGTGCTCAGCAAGGCGCAGATCCTCGATCGCGTGTGGAGCTACGACTTCGGCGGCTCCTCCAGCGTGGTCGAGCTGTACATCTCTTATCTGCGCAAGAAGATCGACGCCGGGCGCGCGCCCATGATCCACACGGTCCGCGGCGCCGGGTACATGGTGAAGGCCGCCCAATGACCTCGGCCCGCGAGGCGGGCGCCCCGACCGGAGGTGCGGGCCGACGGCTCCCGCGCCTCCGCCCCTTCCGCTCCTGGACACTGCGCAGCCGCGTCGTGCTCGTCGTCGTCGCGATGCTCGCCGTGCTCGGCGCCGTGATCGGGACCGTCAGCGTCTTCGCCCTGCAGAACTACCTCATGCAACGGCTGGACGGGCAGCTCACCTCCGCGCTCGAGCGCGGTCAGCACGCGGCTGACCGCATCTACGGTGACCAACCGACAGGGCCCGACGTGATCGGCATCGTGCAGACGCCCGGCCAGCAGACGGGCACGTTCGGCGTGATCCGCAGCGGCGAGATGCTGCTCTATCCGGTCATCCTCTCCGAGCGCCCGAAGACCACCTCGCCCGACCAGCCGGTCGCGCCCCAGCGCGTGCCGATCGCGACGACCGCACTGCTGTCGCTGCCCTCCGACGGCCATCCCCGCACCATCGACCTCGGGCCGACGCTCGGCGAGTACCGGGTGGCCGCCGTCGATCTGACCAACGGCGACAGCGTCATCATCGGCCTCCCCCTGAGCGACGTGAACGCGACCGTGTCCCGCCTCACCCTGGTGATCGTCCTGGTCACCCTTGCAGGACTCGTCTTCGCCTTCCTCCTTGCGAGCGTCGTGGTGCGCCTGGCCATGCGGCCCCTCGAGCGGGTCGCCGGGACCGCCGAGCAGGTCTCGAAGCTGCCGCTCGACCGCGGCGACGTCGCGCTCGCCGTGCGCGTGCCCGAGGCCGATACCGACGAGCACACCGAGGTCGGCCGGGTGGGGTCGGCGTTCAACCGGATGCTCGGCCACGTCGCCTCCGCGCTGACCGCGCGCCAGGCGAGCGAGCAGAAGGTGCGCCGGTTCGTCGCGGACGCCAGCCACGAGCTCCGCACGCCGCTCGCGTCCATTCGCGGCTACGCCGAGCTGACCCGCCGCTCGCCGCACGAGCTCCCGTCCGACGTCACGCACTCGCTCGGGCGGATCGAGTCCGAGGCGACCCGGATGACGTCGCTCGTCGAAGACCTCCTGCTCCTCGCCCGCCTCGACGAGGGCCGCGAGCTCGACCGCGACCCCGTCGACCTGACGTTGCTGCTGGTGGACGCGCTCAGCGACGCTCACGCGGCGGGACCCGGCCACGAGTGGGTGCTGGACCTGCCGGAGGAGCCGGTCGAGGTGGTCGGCGACGCCCCGCGTCTGCACCAGGTGCTCATGAACCTGCTCGCGAACGCTCGCGTCCACACGCCGGAGGGCACGAAGGTGACCGCCGGGCTGCGGGCCGAGGGCGACCGTGCGGTCGTGACGGTCGCCGACGACGGCCCCGGCATCCCGGAGGAGCTGCAGGCGTCGCTGTTCGAGCGGTTCGCCCGCGGCGACAGCTCGCGCAACCGGGCCACCGGATCCACTGGGCTCGGCCTCGCGATCGTGCAGGCCGTGGTGCAGGCGCACGGGGGAGAGGTGACGGTGGTGAGCGAGCCCGGCAGCACCGTGTTCACCGTCACGCTGCCGCTCGCGCCGGCCGATTCGTCCGCCGATTTGCTAACGGCGGCGCCCATCCCGTAACCTGTACGGAGCCAAAGACCGCTGGTCGTCGTGCATGCACGACCGAAGATCCACTCAGGTGGGCGCCCGCGCAGGTGTGTGAAGCAAAATCCGCAAGTCTCTTGCGTGTCCAGCTCCGTGCGTCTGCGCCGGAGCTTTTTCTTTGCCCAGGGGCCTCTGGTCGGCACACCGCTCCCGCGGTGTGCGACGAAGAAGATTGAGGAGTAGGCCATGGCGAACAAGGAAGCCACGGTTGCCGAGCTCGAAGGACTGTTCGAGAGCTCGACCGCCGTTCTGCTGACCGAGTACCGCGGTCTCACTGTTGCTCAGCTCAAGACGCTGCGCAAGTCCATCAGTGAGCACGCGACGTACGCCGTGGTGAAGAACACGCTGACCAAGATCGCGGCCAACAACAAGGGCATCTCGTCGTTCGACGAAGAGCTCGCTGGTCCGTCCGCGATCGCCTTCGTGCACGGTGACCCGGTCGCCGTCGCGAAGTCGCTGCGTGACTTCGCCAAGGCAAACCCTCTGCTGGTGGTCAAGGGCGGTTACTTCGACGGTAACCCGCTGACCGCAGAAGAGGTAGGCAAGCTCGCCGACCTCGAGTCCCGTGAGGTTCTGCTGGCCAAGCTGGCCGGCGCCTTCAAGGCCTCGCTGTTCGGAGCCGCATATCTGTTCAACGCACCGCTGTCGAAGGCCGTTCGCACGGTCGACGCGCTGCGTGAGAAGCAGGAGTCCGCTGCGTAGTGTTCTCGGGGGTTTTGGCCCCCGGGACCTGCAAGCGGTGAGTAACCACACACACTAAGGAGAAAATCATGGCAAAGCTGTCGACTGACGAGCTGCTCGACGCGTTCAAGGAGCTCACGCTCATTGAGCTGAGCGAGTTCGTGAAGAAGTTCGAGGAGACCTTCGAGGTCACCGCCGCCGCCCCCGTCGCCGTGGCCGCCCCGGCCGCCGGTGGTGCGGGCGCCGCTGCCGAAGAGGTCGAGGAGAAGGACTCCTTCGACGTCGTCCTCGAGGCCGCCGGTGACAAGAAGATCCAGGTCATCAAGGAGGTGCGCGCCCTCACCAGCCTCGGCCTCGGTGAGGCGAAGGCCCTCGTCGATGGCGCGCCGAGCACCGTGCTCGAGGGCGCCAACAAGGAGACCGCCGACAAGGCGAAGGCCCAGCTCGAAGAGGCTGGCGCCACCGTCACCCTCAAGTAATTCGCGCCCCTCGGGGCTCTTCTTACTGGGCTGACAGGCTCGCTACGCGACGCGGACTCCTCCTCATAGAGAGTGTCCGCGTTGTGGAGGGCGTCGCCCCCGACAACGGGGCGACGCCCTCCGTGCGTTAAGCGACGTGCGGACGCGGATGCTCATCCATCCATCGCGTCCGATCGCGCCTGCCAGCGTGCATCGGTGTGCAAGGACGCACAACCGGAAGAAGAAGCACCGAATGAATACGAGTTCCTGGCGTACCTACGCCGCCCACCTGCGCGACTTCGGTCACGCGATGCTCCACGGGGACGACCGCGACAGCGGCTGCCACCCGCCGGATCTCTGCCGCAGGACCCTCCTCTGGGATCGGTACCTGCGGTAACCCCCGGAAGCGCCCTCGGCCTGTGGCCGGGGGCGCTTCGTCATGGAGGCGGATGTCTCACGGACGTCGTCGGTATCGCAGGAGGAGGCACCCCCGGAGCGCTCCGATTCGATGAGTTCGAAGTGCTGGAGGTCGCCGTCGTCTCCGAACAGCCTCTTGCCGCCGCCGGCAAGACTCGGAGCGAGGACGAGCCTGAGCTCGTCCACGAGGTGCGCTGCGAGCAGTGCGCGGGCCAGCGACAGGCTGCCGTGGATTCCGATGTCGGCGCCTGGCTGTCGCTTGAGTGCGGCGACGAACGCGGCCGCGTCTTCGGCGACGGGCGTGGACTGCGTCCAATCGAGGTCCAGCGGCGAAGAGGTGAAGACGTATTTCGGTGTTGCATTGATGAAGTCGGCGAAGGGCTGGACCTGTGCGGTGGGCCAGTACGGCGCCCATTTCTCGTAGGTGCGACGACCGAGCAGCACCGCATCCTGCGTCGCGATCGTCTCGGCGAGGAAATCACCGAGCTTCGTCCCCGTGTCCACCAGCCACTGGCCTTCGCCCGGGTCGTCGGCGAAGCCGTCGAGCGAAATCAGCTCATAGAGCACGACGCGTCGGGTGGCGGGTGCGGTGTCAGTCACTGTGGTCTCCTCCGTTCGCGACCCCGATGTGGGGTTCTGCCCGGAAGCTACTGCTCGGACCGACCTCCCGTCTTGTACAGCAACGACAACGGGGTCTCATCCTCGGAGCGGTCGGCGAGTTCCGTTGCGGATGGGCCGATGAATCGGCGGAGTGAACGCGCCAGATGCGGCTGATCGAAGTATCCGGCTTCGTGCGCGACCGTCGCGGGCGGTCTTCCCTCGCTGAGTTGGACGGCGGCGTCGTTCGCTCGCTCGATCTGAATCACGGTGCGTTTCGGAAGGCCGACGGCTGCGAGGTAGCGTCGCTGACGTGTCCGATCGGTTACGGAAATACCCTCGATATCGGTGAGGACGACCGAGCCCCTTCGGACGAGGAGGGCGACGAACTCCTCCGCGTCGGCGAACTGAGGTATCTGGACCCGCTCGCCCAGCAGATCGAACCATCTCCCGTCGGTCGGGAGCTCGACGAAGCGGTCGACGAGAAGCGGCGCCGGCAGCGCGGTCAGGGTTGCTCCGAGCGCCAGCCGCACCCCGAGGAATTCCGCGCCGGCCGGAACGGGGCTCTCGACGCCCGGGACTCGGGCCCCTGAACGCCGGCGTGAACGCCGTTCCGGTCTTCCCAGAAGACGAAGTCCCAGTGCGCCCGAGCGACCGACGTCATCGCCGTCGTATCGGTGCTCCGGCTCCGCCAGACCCGTTCGATCGACGGCGAATCGGATGACCGGTGCTCGAACTCGAGGCCCACCCGTCTCCCCTTCCGAGTGAACGGCAGTGTGGCCTGGAGTCTACGAGATGAATCCGAGGGCGCGACAGCCTACGCTGATCCCGTGACCGAGCCCGACGACGTGACCGAGACCCGGACCGCCTACGACATCGTCGCCGAGGACTACGCCGCGCTGCTGCGGGACGACCTGGCGGGCAGCGCGTACGATCGCGCGATGCTCGACCTCTTCGCGGAGCGGGTCGCGGGCAGCGGTGGCGGACTCGTCGGCGACCTGGGGTGCGGCCCCGGGCGGATCGCCGGTTACCTGGCCGAGCGGTGGATGGACGTGGTCGGCGTCGACCTCTCGCCCGGGATGGTCGAGGTCGCCCGACGGGACCATCCGGGCCTGCGGTTCGAGGTCGGGTCGATGTCCGCGCTGCCGTTCCGCGACGGGGAGCTCGCCGGCGCGCTCGCGTGGTACTCGATCATCCACACTCCCGACGAGCGACAGGATGCGCTGTTCGTGGAGTTCGCGCGGGTGACACGGCCGGGCGGGGCGCTGCTGCTCGCGTTCCAGGCGGGGGAGGACGTGGTGCACCTGACCCACGCCTACGGTCACGACATCGACCTGCGTACGCGCCGGCAGAATCCAGAGCGGGTGAAGCGCCGGCTGGCCGACGCCGGCTTCGGGCCCGCGGCCGAGTTCATCACCCAGCCCGTCCCGCCGCAGAAGTCGCCTCAGGCGTACGTTCTCGCCATTCGACAAACATAGTCAAGCTATATATAATTGTCTCATGCCCGAGACACCCGAACTCCACCAGATCCTCGGCGACCTCGTCGTCGCCGCCCACCGTCTCACCCGCCTCGCCGCCCGCGTCACCGGCAGCACCGAGTCGCCCGCGACCTGGCGCACGCTCAGCGTCCTGCAGACCAGCGGTCCCATGCGCCTCGGCGAGCTCGCCACGCAGAGCCGCGTCTCGCAACCCACGATGACCAAGATCGTCCGCAACCTCGTCGACGCCGAGTGGGTGAAGCGCATCGCCGACACCGACGACGCCCGCGCCTGGCAGATCGCCGTCACCGGCAAGGGGGCCCGTGCCCTGCAGGAGTGGCGCGACGAGCTGTCCGCCGCCCTCGTGCCGATGTTCTCCGACCTCAGCGACGACGAGCTCGCCGCCATGCGGTCCACCGTCCAGATCATCGGGTCGCGCGTCGACCTGTCCGCCGCCGCCTCCGCCGCGCTCGCCGGCACCCGCTGATTCCCATACCGGACACCTCACAACCCAAGGAGCCGACACCCCTCCATGTCGCATGAACGCCCCACCAGCATCCTGAAGCAGCCCACCGCCGTATGGGCCGTCGCCTTCGCCTCCGTCATCGCCTTCATGGGCATCGGGCTCGTCGACCCGATCCTCCCGGCGATCGCGAAGAGCCTGCAGGCGACGCCGACCCAGACCGAGATGCTGTTCACCAGCTACCTCCTCATCACCGGCGCCGCCATGTTCTTCACGAGCTGGATCTCCAGCCGCATCGGCGCGAAGAAGACGCTGCTGATCGGCCTCGCCCTGATCGTCGTGTTCGCGCTGGCCGCGGGGCTGTCGCAGAACGTGGAGTCGATCATCGGATTCCGCGCAGGCTGGGGCCTCGGCAACGCGCTCTTCATCTCCACCGCGCTCGCGACCATCGTCGGGGCGGCCTCGGGCGGCACCTCATCGGCGATCATCCTGTACGAGGCGGCTCTCGGACTCGGCATCGCCATCGGTCCGCTGCTCGGCGGACTGCTGGGCAGCTGGAGCTGGCGCGGACCGTTCTTCGGCACCGCGACCCTCATGGCGATCGGCTTCATCGCGATCGTCTCGCTCCTCAAGAACAACGCCGAGAAGCCGCAGCCGACGAAGCTCTCCGCGCCGTTCCGCGCGCTCGGCCGTCCGGCGCTCGGCTTCCTCGCCGGCGCCGCCCTGTTCTATAACATCGGCTTCTTCGTGCTCCTGGCCTACACGCCGTTCGCGCTGGTGCCGCTGGGTGTCGAGGACGCGATCAGCCTCGGCCTCATCTTCTTCGGCTGGGGCGTCGCGCTCGCCGTCACCTCGGTCTGGGTCGCTCCGCTCCTCACCGCGCGGATGCCGCGCACGCGCGTCCTCTGGCTGGTCATGCCGCTCCTCGCGCTCGACCTCCTCGCGGCCGGGCTGCTGGTCGGCTCGCTGGTCGCTCTCATCGTCTGCGTGATCGTCGGCGGCCTGCTGCTCGGCATCCTGAACACGGTGCTGACCGAGTGCGTGATGGAGGCCACGGACCTGCCGCGCGCTGTCGCGTCCAGCGCCTACTCGGGCGTCCGCTTCCTCGGCGGCGCGGTGGCCCCGCCCGCGGCGACGCTGCTCGCCGACACGGTCAGCCGCTCGATGCCGTTCTACGCCGGCGCCATCTCGGTGCTCATCGCGGCCGCGCTCATCGTGATCGGCCACAAGCACCTGAAGCGCGTGGACGCCCCGCACGAGACCGCGCAGCAGGAGGCCGAAGTCCTGGCTCTCGCCGACGCGGACTGACGCCGACGGACCGAGCGGGAACGTTCCCACTTGTTCGAAGAGCCGCCCTGTACGAAGCAGAGCGGCTCTTCCCGTCATGTGGGCCCCGAAAGCCCGACGGGCGACCCCATCAGCACACCGTGCCTACCCGAAAGGCGCGCTCTGCCGGATGATCGCGCATCCATTGTCTCAGACCGTGGGAGCGTTTCCGGCCAGAGCGGCGATTCCGCTCATCCGCGCGCGGCGGGCGGAGCCGTGGACGACCGCACGACGAGGCTCACGGGGGAGCGGATCGAGGCGGTCCGCGGCTCGGCGCCCGCGAGCTCGTCGAGCAGGATGCGCGCGGCTGTCGCGCCCTGTTCGAACGGGTCCTGCGCCATGGTGGTGAGCCCGAAACCGGCCGCGTAGTCGTGGTCGTCGATGCCGATGACCGACAGGTCCTCCGGCACCCGCAGGCCGTGGTCGCCGGCGGCGAGGATGGCGCCGAACGCCATCTCGTCCGAGCCGGCGAAAACCGCAGTCGGCCGCGGACCGGGACGATCGAGCAGGCTGTTCATGGCCGCACGGCTCTCCGGCAGGGTGAACCCGCCCGGGATGATCCACTCCGGCCGCACCGGCAGGCCGGCGTCCTGCATCGCGTTGCGGAATCCGTGCAGCCGACCGATCGGCACCTGGCTGTTCAGGCCCTCCTCGTCCTCGCCGCCCAGGTGGGCGATGGCGGTGTGGCCGAGCGAGATGAGGTGCGACGTCGCCGTGTAGGCGGTCGACGGCTCGTCGATGCCGACGCTGCGCAGGCCCTTCACCGGGCCGCCGACGACGATCGTGGGGTGCCCGAGCGTCGCCAGCTGCTCCCGCTCCTCCGTGGTGAAGTCGAGGCAGAGCGCGAGCAGCGCGTCCGTCCGCTTGCGCAGGATGCTGCGGTGGAACACCCGCTCCCGGTCGCCGCGGTGACCGCCGAGGTTGAACAGGATCATGTCGTAGCTCGCCGAGCGTAGCTCGGCATCCACGCCTTCCAGCACCTGCGTGTAGAACCAGCGGCTCACCGACGGTACGACGACGCCCATGGCCAGTGTGCGTCCGCTCGCGAGCCCGGACGCGCTCGACGACGCGACGTAGCCGAGCTCGTCCGCGGCGCGCCGCACGGCCGCCCGCGTCTTGTCCGACACGTTCGGGAGCCCGCGCAGCGCCCGCGAGACGGTGGCCGTCGAGACGCCGGTCGCGCGCGCGACCTCCTCGATCCCCGCCATCGTGGACATCCGATCAGGAGTGCTGGTGCGCGCGCTGCCGCTCCTCGGCCTCCTGCCGCCGCGCGATGATGCGGCGGCGCAGCTGCAGGAGGCCGACGAAGGCGAGCACGAGCACCAGCAGGGTGATCGCCCAGCCCAGCGCGGGCTGACCGGTCAGCTCGCACCAGATGGTGATCCCGAGGAAGACGACCCCGAAGAACCCGACGAAGCCGAGTCCGACGTCGACCGTCTCGCGCGAGTCGTTCCAGCGCATGGGATCAGCCCTTCACGCCGCCGGCCGTCAGACCCGCGACGATGCGGCGCTGGAAGATCAGCACCAGGATGATCAGCGGCACGACCACGATGGTGCCCGCCGCCATGATGGCGGTGTAGGGCTCCTGGTGCGGCTGCGTTCCCGTGAAGGAGGCGATGGCCACGGTGACGGGCTGCGTCCGGTCGCTCGACAGCTGGCTGGAGATCAGGAACTCGTTCCAGGACGAGATGAACGCCAGGATCGCGGTCGTGAACACGGCCGGGGCCGCCAGCGGCAGGATCACCTTGCGGAACGCCTGCGACTGCGTGCAGCCGTCGATGCGGGCCGCCTCCTCGAGGTCCCACGGCATCTCGCGGAAGAACGACGTCAGCGTGTACACCGTCAGCGGGAGCGCGAACGAGATCTCCGGGATGATCAGCGCCTGGTAGGTGCCCATCCACCCGATGTTCGTGAACAGCTGGAACAGCGGGGTGATGAGCGCGACGCCCGGGAACATCGACGCCGCCAGGATCACGCCGAGCACGACGCCCTTGAACTTGAAGTCCAGGCGGGCGAGCGCGTACGACGCGAAGATGCCGACGACGAGGGAGATGACCGTCACGCAGATGCCGATGAACAGCGAGTTCAGCAGCGCTCCCGGCAGGTTGTTGCCGAGCTGCGTGGACAGGGCGGTCGCGTAGTTGTCCCAGGTGAAGTGGGTGAACCACGGGGTGTTGTCGAACGTGTAGCCGACGTCGCGGAACGACGTGACGACCATCCAGTAGAACGGCAGCAGGCACCACAGGACGATGACGATCGCCTGGATCCCGGTGCGGGCGCTCTGGTTGCGACGACGTCGCACCGCGGTGCGCCGCTTCGTCGTGGTGCGGGGGAGGCTGTTCGCCTCGGTCGTGGCCGCTGCGGGCCCGGCGACGGCGGTCATCCCTTCGCTCCCTTCTGCTGGTCCTCCTGCGTTCGGACGACGTTCGTGCCCAATATCCGCACGAAGATGAACGCGATCAGGAAGATGATGATGAACGTGATGGTCGACAGGGCCGCTGCGCTGTTGAAGCCTTGCCTGATCTGGTCGACCACCAGGATCGACAGCGTGGTCGTCGCATGGCCGGTACCGCCGCCGCCGCCGGTGAGGATCTGCGGCAGGTCGTAGATGCGGAGCGCGTCGAGCACGCGGAACAGGATGGCGACCATCAGGGCCGGCTTGAGCAGCGGCATGGTGACGCGCCAGAAGCGCTGCCAGGTGCTCGCGCCGTCCATCTTCGCCGCCTCGTAGACGTCCTCCGGGATGAGCTGGAGACCGGCCAGGATGAGCAGCGCCATGAACGGCGTGGTCTTCCAGGTGTCGGCGATGATGACCGCCCAGCGGGAGGCCCACTCGTCGGAGGTCCACAGGATGCGGGCGCCGATCAGGGCGTTGGCGACACCGGCGACCGAGAAGATGAAGAACCACAGCTTCGCGGTGACGGCGGTCGGGATGGCCCACGGAATGAGGATCGCCGCGCGGACGAAGCCGCGGCCACGGAAGGCGCGGTTCATGATGAGCGCGAACCAGAGGCCGAGCAGGGTCTCGAAGATCACCGTGGTCACCGTGAAGAAGAAGGTGACGAAGACCGAGCTCCAGAAGGCGGAGCCGAGGTTGCCGGGCGGGCAGGAGATGGTGGTCCCGTTCGGGCCGGCGCACTGCTGGAACAGCCAGTGGGCGTAGTTCTCGAAGCCCGCGAAGCCGCCCTGCACGAACAGGCCCGTCGCCGGGTCGAGGCCGGCGTCCTTCTGGAAGGACATGACGATCGCCTGGACGACCGGGTAGCCGATGACGATGGCCAGGAGGACCAGCGTCGGAAGGATCAGGTAAAGGGCCCAGCGGCTCTGCTGGCGGCGGTTGTGCTTGACGCCGGCGCGGACGGGCTTCTTGCCGCCGGTGCCGGTCTGAGTCGATGAGGGGGCGACGACGTTCGACGTTGACATGTGTGCCTCCGGAGGGAGTCTCTAGTGGGTGTGGAGCCGGGCGGCGGGAGAGTTCCCGCCGCCCGGCGACCGATTCAGGCCGGGATCAACCGGCGCTGGCGGTCTGGATGGCCGACTCCATGTCCTTCAGAGCCTGGTCGACCGTCTTGTCGCCCTTCAGTGCTGCGTACGCGTTGTCCTGGACGGCCTTGGTGATGGCCGGGTAGAACGGCGACACGGGACGCGGGACCGCGTTCTCGATCGACGTCTTCAGGGTGGACAGGTACGGCAGCTGGCTGTTCAGCGCCGCGTCGTCGTACAGCGACGACACGACCGGGGCCAGCGAGCCCTGCGTCACGAAGAACTTCTGCGTCTCCTCGCTCTGCAGGAACTTCAGGAACTCGAACGCGGTGGCCTTGTGCTTGGAGTACACGCTGATCGCCGCGTTGTGACCGCCCAGGCTGGAGACGCCCGGCTTGCCCGACTCGACGCCCGGCAGCGGCGCGATCCCGAAGGTGTCCTTCACGGTCGACGAGCCGTCGGTCTTGGCCAGGTTGTACACGTACGGCCAGTTGCGCAGGAACATCAGCTTGCCGGCCTCGAACGCCTGGCGGCCCTGCTCCTCCTGGTAGGTGATGGCCTCAGCCGGGATCTGCCCGTTCTTGAAGCCGTCCACCAGGCGGGTCAGACCGGCCTTGGCCTCGGGGCTGTTGACCGTGACCTTCTTGCCGTCCTCGCCGACGATGGTGCCGCCGTTGGTGTTGATCGCCTCGGCGACGTTCACGGTCAGGCCCTCGTACTGGGCGAACTGGCCGGCGTAGCAGCCGATGCCCTTCGCCTTGGCGATGTCGCAGTCCTTCAGCATCTCATCCCACGTCTTCGGCGGGGTGGGGACCAGGTCCTTGCGGTAGTACAGGATGCCGCCGTCCGAGGTCTGCGGCGCCGCGTACTGCGTGCCGTTGTAGGTGCCCGACTTGACCGTCGGCTCCAGCAGGGCCGAGTTGTCCATCTTGAACTTGCCGGTCAGCGGCTGGAGCCAGCCCTTCGCGGCGAACTCGCCGGTCCACACCACGTCGACATCGACGACGTCGTAGTTGGAGTCCTTGGCCTGGAAGTGCTGCACGAGGTCGTCGTGCTGCTGGTCGGCCTGGTCGGTCTGCTCCTTGAAGGTGACCTTCTCGTCCGGGTGGGCCTTGTTCCACTTCTCGATCAGCGGGCGGACGACGTTCGAGTTGTCCTTGCCCTGCACGTAGGTGATCGGGCCCTTGCTGTCAGTGCCGGAGTTGGCGTCGCCGCCCCCGCTTCCCGAACCGCCACCGGTGCATCCGGCCAGTGTGAGACCCACCAGGGCCACACCGGCGATCACGGAGAGACGTGCTGCTTTCATTTCACTCCTCGTTGAGCTCTTGGTGCGAGCGCGGGTGCGCCCGGCCCAGAGCGTACCCCGCCGTTCGCTGGTCATGCAAGCGTTTACGTCAAGCGCTTGCATCACGGTTCCGTCACGGAGGGCTCGGGCCTCCCTACGCCCTCGGCGTAAGAGCCGGGCCGACGGCCGTCCCGACGTTACGCTGATCCCATGAGCGTGATGGGCCAGATTGCCGCGGGGGGCGGCGGCGGTGGCGGCCGCAGGCGGGTCAGCGGCGGGGACGCGGATGCGCAGCGCGCGCTGAACGCGGAGGCGCCCAAGATCCCGCACCTGTTCCGCCGCATCGTCGAGCTGTTCGCCTCTCACCGCATGGCCATCATCCTGACCATGGTGCTGGTGCTCGCGGGAGCGGCGCTGACGGTCATTCCGCCGCTGCTGACCGAGCGCGCGTTCGATGAGGGGCTGTTCCCGAAGTCCGGCCAGCCCAACATCCCGGTGCTGGTCGAGATCGTCGTGCTCATGCTCGTCGTCTACGTCGTGTCCGCCTTGCTCGGCGTGTGGCAGACGTACCTGACGTCGTCGGTCGGCAACAAGGTGATGGGCGCTCTGCGGGTGCGGCTGTTCTCCCATCTGCAATCGATGGAGCTCAGCTTCTTCACCCACACCAAGACCGGCATCATCCAGTCGCGGCTGCAGGACGACGTCGGCGGGGTCGCCAACGTCCTGACCAACACGATGTCGAGCATCCTGGGCAACACCGTCACCGTCATCGCGGCGCTGGTCGCGATGCTGCTGCTGAACTGGCAGCTGACCATCGTCGCGGTGGTGCTGATGCCCATCCTGGTCATAGCGCAGCGGCGCGTCGGCCAGGTGCGCGCCCGGATCGCGACCAAGACGCAGGAGTCGCTGTCGGACATGACGGCGATCACCCAGGAGACGCTGAGCGTGTCCGGCATCCTGCTGTCGAAGAGCTTCAACCGTCAGCAGACGGAGGAGGAGCGTTACGCGGACGAGAACCGCAACCAGATCCGGCTGCAGGTGTCGCAGGCGATGAGCGGTCAGTGGTTCTTCGCGATGGTGAATATCTTCCTGTCGTCGATCCCCGCGATCGTCTACCTCGTCTCGGGGTGGCTGATCGCGGGAGGGTCGGCGGACATCACGGCCGGAACGATCGTCGCCTTCACCACGGTGCAGGCGCGGTTGCTCTTCCCGCTGCTCGCGCTGATGCGGGTCGCGCTCGACCTGCAGACGTCCGGCGCGCTGTTCGCCCGCATCTTCGAGTACCTGGACCTCAAGCCCGCGATCGCCGACCGGCCGGATGCGGCACCCGTCGACCCCGCACGCGACCTCGGGCGGATCGAGTTCGACCACGTCGTCTTCCGCTACCCGGATTCCCGCGAGGGCGAGCGCAACACCCTCGACGACGTGTCGTTCGTCATCCAGCCAGGGGAGTTCGCCGCGTTCGTCGGCCCGAGCGGCGCCGGCAAGACGACCGTCTCGTACCTGATCCCGCGCTTCTACGACGCGACCAGCGGCCGCGTCTGCTTCGGCGACACCGACGTGCGCGACCTCCAGCAGGAATCGCTCGTCTCGCACATCGGCGTGGTGAGCCAGGAGACGTACCTGTTCCACGCCACCATCGCGGACAACCTCCGCTACGCCCGCCCCGGCGCCTCGCAGGAGGAGATCGAGGATGCGGCCCGGCGGGCGAACATCCACGAGACGATCGTGGGGTTCCCCGACGGCTACGACACCGTGGTGGGCGAGCGCGGCTATCGGCTCTCCGGCGGGGAGAAGCAGAGGATCGCCATCGCGCGCGTGCTGCTGAAGGACCCGGAAGTGCTCATCCTGGATGAGGCCACGAGCGCGCTCGACACCATCTCGGAGCGGGTGGTGCAGCAGGCGCTGGACACCGCATCCAGCGGCCGCACCACGATCGCGATCGCGCACCGGCTGTCGACGATCGTGTCGGCCGATGTGATCTTCGTCATCGACCACGGTCATGTCGTGGAGCAGGGCACGCACCGCGAACTGCTCGAGCTCGGCGGCGTGTACTCGCGGTTGTACCGCGAGCAGACCGAGGGCGCGCTGCTCGAGGAGTAGCGCCCGGACAGCACCACCCCGCTCCATCACGACGAGAGGACGGCCCGTGCCGACGATCACCGAACTGCTCTCCGCCAACCTGCACGACGTCTTCGGCAACCGCGATGCCGCGTCCCGCCGTGAGGCGATCGAGCGCACCTACGCCGAAGACGTCGTGTTCACCGACCCCGAGGAGGAGGTGCGCGGCTGGAACGCTCTGGAGGCGAAGGCCGCCGGCCTCCTCGACGGGGCGCCGGCCGAGTTCGCCTTCGCCGAGGTCGGTCCGGTCTACGTGGGCGCGACCTCCGGCGCACTGGCCTGGACCTTCGGACCCGCGGGTGCGCCGGTCGCGCGGGGGTGGACGTGATCGAGGTCCGCGACGGTCGCATCGTCTCGCTCCTGACCCTGCTCGCGGAGGGCTGACACCCTCCTTCCGCCGGTTCCGCCGCAGAGTTAGACTGGGCTAACTTTCGCGGAAGGAGCCGGGATGACCGTCGACGTCGCCGAGCGGCCGTCCCGCGCCGCTCCTGCGCGTCTGCTCCTTCTGCTCGGCCCGGCCTTCGTCGCCGCGATCGCGTACGTCGATCCAGGCAACGTCGCCGCGAACCTGACCGCCGGCGCGCGCTACGGATACCTGCTGGTCTGGGTGCTCGTCGCCGCGAACGCGATCGCGGTGTTCGTGCAGTACCAGTCGGCGAAGCTCGGCATCGTGACCGGCCGCAGCATCCCCGAGCTCCTGGGTGCGCGGCTCGGGACCGTCGGCCGCCGCGCGTACTGGGTGCAGGCGGAGCTCGTCGCCGCCGCGACCGACATCGCCGAGGTGATCGGCGGCGCGATCGCGCTGAACCTGCTGTTCGGCCTGCCGCTGCCGCTCGGCGGCCTCATCGTCGGCGTGGTGGCGCTCGGCATCCTGTCCATCCAGTCCCGTCGCGGGCAGCGGCCCTTCGAGGCGGTCATCGTCGGCCTGCTGGCCGTGATCGCGGTCGGCTTCCTCGCCGGTTTGTTCGTCAGCCCGGTCGACTGGGGTGCGGCGGCCGCCGGCCTGGTGCCGCGCTTCGACGGCGCCGAGACGGTGCTGCTGGCGGCGAGCATGCTCGGGGCCACGGTCATGCCGCACGCCATCTACCTCCACTCCGCGCTCGCGCGGGACCGGCACGGCGCGTCCGGGGACGCGGGCCGCATCCGGACGCTGCTCAAGGCGACGCGGCTGGATGTGGTGTTTGCCTTGATCGTCGCGGGCGCGGTCAACATCGCGATGCTGCTGGTGGCGGCGTCGTCGCTTCGCGGGGTGGCCGGGACGGATACCATCCAGGGCGCGCACGCCGCGATCTCCTCGGCGCTGGGGCCGGCGATCGGGGTCGTCTTCGCGATCGGCCTCCTCGCGTCCGGCCTCGCGTCGGCGTCGGTCGGCAGCTACGCGGGCGCGACGATCATGGGCGGGCTGCTGAAGGTGCGCGTGCCGCTGCTTGCACGGCGGGTGGTGACGCTGGTCCCCGCCGTCGTCATCCTGGCCGTCGGGGTGGACCCGACCTGGGCACTGGTGCTGTCACAGGTGTTCCTGAGCCTGGGCATCCCGTTCGCGATGATCCCGCTGCTGCGGCTGACCGGGTCGCGAGCGATCATGGGGGACGCGGTGGACCGGGTGTGGGTGCGCGTGCTCGGGGGCGCGGTCGCGGGGGCGGTGGTGGTGCTGAACCTGGTGCTGGTGGTGTTGACGGTTACGCGGGGGTAGCCGCGACCCACAGCGCCGCAGCGGCTGCCGCGCCGAGCAGGACGGTCGCGTCGCCCACACGTACCGGCACCTCGTCTCCGTCCCGGGCCGCCTCCACCGTGAGCACCGTGTCCAGCCCGACCTTCAGCTCCGCCAGCTGCCGCAACACCGCCGGGTCGGCGTCCGAGATGCGCACCACCGCGACCGCCGCCCCTACCGGCGCCGACAGCAGCGGCACCGCGTCCGGGCGCCGGGGCGTCCCGTCCGCCGTGGGGATGGGGTCGCCGTGCGGGTCGCGGTCGGGGTAGCCGAGGCGGCGGTCCAGGCGGTCGATCAGGCCGTCGGAGACCGCGTGCTCCAGCACCTCCGCCTCGTCGTGCACCTCGTCCCAGCCGTAGCCCAGCTCCTCGACCAGGAAGGTCTCGATCAGGCGGTGGCGGCGGACCATCGCGACCGCGTGGCGGCGGCCCGCGTCCGTCAGCTCCACGCCGCCGTAGCGTTCGTGCGCCACCAGGCCCTGCTCGCTCAGGCGGCGGATGCCGTCCGACACCGTCGCCGCGCGGACGCCCATCCGCTCCGACAGCTGCTTCACCGTGACCGGTTCGTCCGACCATTCCGTCGCGGACCAGATGATCTTCAGGTAGTCCTGGGCGACGGACGACAGGTCGGACACGGGCATGCACCGATGATAGGGCGGCCGTCACACGCTCGTCCCGCACGCGGCCCGCTGTTAAGGTTGGTCGGGTGAAGTACGCAGAGACCATTACAGACTTGGTCGGCGACACCCCGCTCGTGAAGCTCAACAGGCTGACCGACGGGATCGCGGCGACGGTGCTCGTCAAACTCGAGTACCTGAACCCCGGAGGTTCGTCGAAGGACCGCATCGCCTCCCGCATCATCGACGCTGCGGAGAAGGACGGGCTCCTGAAGCCCGGCGGGACCATCGTGGAGCCGACGAGCGGCAACACCGGCGTCGGACTCGCCCTCGTCGCGCAGCAGCGCGGCTACCGGTGCGTGTTCGTCTGCCCCGACAAGGTCGGCGAGGACAAGATCAACGTCCTCACCGCCTACGGTGCGGAGGTGGTGGTGACGCCGACGTCGGTGCCGCCGGACCATCCCGACTCCTATTACTCCGTCTCCGACCGCCTGGCCGCCGAGATCCCGGGCGCGTTCAAGCCCAACCAGTACTTCAACCCGAACGGGCCGCGCAGCCACTACGAGACCACCGGTCCGGAGATCTGGCGCGACACCGACGGGCGCGTCACGCACCTGGTCGCGGGCGTCGGCACCGGCGGCACCATCACGGGCACCGGACGCTACCTCAAGGAGGTCTCCGAAGGCGGCGTCCGCATCATCGGCGCCGACCCGGAGGGGTCCGTCTACTCAGGCGGCACCGGCCGTCCCTACCTCGTCGAGGGCGTGGGCGAGGACTTCTGGCCGGGCGCCTACGACCCGTCCGTCGTCGACGAGGTGATCGCCGTCACCGACGCCGAGGCGTTCCGCATGACCCGTCGGCTCGCCCGCGAGGAGGGCATGCTCGTCGGCGGCTCCAGCGGCATGGCTGTCGTGGCCGCTCTCGAGGCGGCCAAGAGCCTCGGCCCGGACGACGTGGTCGTCGTGATCCTCCCCGACGGCGGCCGCGGCTACCTGGCGAAGATCTTCAACGACCGGTGGATGCAGTCCTACGGCTTCAGCGAGGTGCCCGACGAGTCCACGGTGCACGACATCGTCAAGACGAAGCGGGGCGACCTGCCCGACCTCGTGCACACGCACCCGTCCGAGACGGTGCGCGACGCCATCCAGACCATGAACACCTACGGCGTCTCGCAGCTCGTCGTCCTCACGGCCGAGCCGCCCGTGGTGATGGGCGAGGTCGCCGGCGCGCTCGACGAGCGGTCGCTGGTGGATGCGGTGTTCAGCGGGCATGCCGAGATGAGTGATTCGGTGGGCACGCACCTCGGCGAGCCGCTGCCGCTGATCGGCGTCAACGAGTCCGTCACCGCCGCCCGCGCCGCCCTCGCGCAGTCGAGCGCCCTGCTGGTGACCGACGGCGGCAAGCCGGTCGCGGTGCTCACGCGCCAGGACCTCCTCAACTACTTCAGCGACTGAACCACGAGAGATACGAGACATGACTGACGGCTTCGCCACGCGCGCCATCCACGAGGGTCAGGAGTTCGACCCGACCACCGGCGCCATCATCCCGCCCATCTACCAGACGTCGACGTTCGTCCAGGACGGCATCGGCGGGCTCCGCAACGGCTACGAGTACAGCCGCGGCGGCAACCCCACCCGCACGTCGCTCGAGACGCTGCTCGCGTCGCTCGAAGGCGGCGTCCGGGCGCTGTCCTTCGCGTCCGGTCTCGCCGCCGAGGACGCCCTGATCCGCGCCGCCCTGCGCCCCGGCGACCACATCGTGCTCGGCAACGACGCGTACGGCGGCACGCATCGCCTGATCGACCGCATCCACAGCGCGTGGGGCATCCGCAACACCACCGTCGACCTCACCGACCTGGATGCGGTGCGCACGGCGCTCGGCACCGACGGCACGCGGATGCTGTGGATCGAGACCCCGAGCAACCCGCTGATGAAGATCAGCGACATCGCGGCCCTGGTCGAGCTCGGCCACGCGGTCGGGGCGGTCGTCGTCGTGGACAACACGTTCGCCTCCCCGGCGCTGCAGCAGCCGCTGTCGTTCGGCGCGGACGTGGTGGTGCACTCGACCACCAAGTACCTCGGCGGCCACTCCGACGTGGTCGGCGGCGCACTGGTCTTCGCGGACGACGATCTCGCGGAGAAGACGCAGTTCATCCAGTTCGCGGCCGGTGCGGTCTCCGGCCCGATGGACGCGTGGCTCACCACGCGCGGCATCAAGACGCTGGCCGTGCGCGTCCGTCAGCACAGCTCCAACGCGCAGGCGATCGCGGAGGCGCTGGTCGGCCACGCGGGCGTCGAGGCGGTCTACTACCCGGGCCTGCCAGGCCACCCCGGCCACGAGCTGGCGAAGCGTCAAATGAGCGGCTTCGGCGGGATGCTCTCGGTGGCGCTCAGCGGGGAGCCCCTGCGGCTCGCCGGTTCGCGGAGTCGACGCGCGTGTTTCAGCTCGCGGAGTCGCTGGGCGGCGTCGAGTCGCTGATCGGCTACCCGTCGGAGATGACGCACGCGTCGGTCCGCGGCACGGCGCTCGAGGTGCCCGACAACATCGTCCGCCTGTCGGTCGGCATCGAGGATGTGGACGACCTGCTCGCGGATGTGGAGCAGGCGCTCGGTCGGTAGTCGGGGCTAGCCTCGGGCGCATGGACCAGCGCATCAGCCTCCTCACGCTCGGCGTCGCCGACCTCGCCCGTTCCCGCGCCTTCTACGAGGACGGGCTCGGCTGGCGGCCGGCGGACGCGCCCGAGGGCGTCGTGTTCTACCAGCTGCCCGGCATGGCCTTCGCCCTGTTCGGCCGCGACGACCTGGCCGAGGACCCACGCCTGCCCATCGACGGCACGTTCAGCGGCATCACGCTCGCCTGCAACCAGCGCAGCGAGGGGGACGTGGATGCGGTGCTCGCGCAGGCCGCCGCGGCCGGCGCGCGCATCCTGAAGCCGGCCGAGCGCGTGTTCTGGGGCGGCTATTCCGGGTACTTCGCGGACCCCGACGGCCATGTCTGGGAGGTCGCGTACAACCCGGGGTGGACGCTCGCCGAGGACGGCACGCTCACGATCGGGTGAGTGCGTCGCGCGCGGCGGCCAGGCGGTCGGCGAGCGGTGCGAGCCTGACCTTGGTCAGGTTCTCGCGGGCGACCCAGCGCGCGTCGGGATCGGCGGAGGTCGCCAGGCGCTCCAGGAGCGGGACGCCGTCGTCCGGGTCGGCCGCGGCGACGACGCTGACGGCGTAGCCGAGGGCCTTGCGGAGGACGCGCACGTCGGGGTCGCGGCGGTGGGGCGCCGGGACGGCGAGCAGCACGTCCACCGCCTCGGCCACGATCCGACAGGCATCGGCCGCATGTGCGGGGTCCCGCAGCAGCGGGGGTTCGGCGACGGCCGCCGCCGCTGCCCGCGCGAGCAACGGGTCGCGGCCAGCCCGCGATTCGTCACGAATGGTCGCGATTCGGCGCGAATCGCGACCATTCGTCACGAATCCGTCGGAGAGCCAGGCGCGCGCCTGCGCGAGGCCGCGGGGCCAGTCCGCGGCGAGCACACGCTGCAGGCCCGTCGCGGCGAGTTCCCGCACCCGCCAGCGCGCATCCCGCGCCGCCGAGGTGAGCAGGGCGTCCGCGTTCCGATCGGGCGCAGCCGCGAGCAGGGCGCCCGCGGCGAGGGCGGCCACGGCGGCGAGGTATTCGGCGCGCGGGTCCGGCTCCCCTGCGGGAAGGGCGAGCCACGCCGCCAGCGCGGCGCTCGCCGCGACCCGCTGCTCCGGAGGGGTGGCGCCGACACGGTCCGCGAACCGGTGCGCCAGCTCCAGGTTCGCACGCGGACCGGGCAGCCTGCTGCCGGCGACGAGCCGCTGCTCCAACCCGGCGTGATCGCCGCTGAGCGCGGCGTCCCAGAGGGTCGCGAACTCGTCGTCCGTCGGATCCGGGGCGGCCATGGCGCGAGTCTAGGGGCGCCTACCGGGCGCCGGCACGGGTCAGCTTGGGAGCGCCGCCGGGTACACGCGGGTGGCGCGCTCGAAGAAGCGCGGCGGCTCGGCGCTCGCCGCGATCGAGCCGTCGCGGTGGAGCGCCCGCAGGTCGGCGAAGAGTCCCGGAAGGCCGAGGGCGTGAAGTTCGTCGACCGAGATGCCTGGCACGCTCGCGATCAGGGTGCGGAGGCGATCACGGCCGGACGCGTCGCTGCGGTCGGTGAGCAGGGAGGCGTCGAACGGGATCCTGACGGCGGTGTCCCACATGGCGGCTCCTCGTGGTCGTTGCGAGCGGCGACGCGGTTTTGTTGCATCGCCGGATCAGTTATAGAGGAATATCCCGCGCTGACCAAATGGTATACGAGGTGATCCTGCGTCTCGGGCGTTGAGGCCGCAGAATGCGTGCGCGGCTCGACCGATCCGGGCACGGCATCCTCACAGGGAGAAGGGTATTGTCCGTGCGCAGCCCGGCACCGATAGTGGGAGGGTGAGGACTTTCGGGGTGGAGGAAGAGCTCCTTCTGGTCGACGCGCGCGGGGTGGCCTCTCCAGTGGCGCCGATGCTGCTCGCCGAGGCCCCCGCGGTCATCGACGGGCCCTCGGTCAGCGCGGAGATCCAGCAGGAGATGATCGAGACGCAGACCCGCCCGCAGCTGCTCACCAGCGAGCTGCTGCTCGACATCGTCGCGGGCCGAGAGCTCGCCGACGGCCTCGCGCAGCGCCACGGCGCGCGCGCGGTGGCCGTGGCGATGTCGCCGATGCGGCTGCGTCCCCACGTCACCGAGGACCCCGCTACGCGACCATGATCGAGCGCTACGGGCTGACCGCGCGGGGCACGCTGGTGTGCGGCTTCCACGTGCACGTCGGCATCGAGTCCCGCGAGGAGGGCGTCGCGGTGCTCGACCGGATCCGCACCTGGCTGCCGACCCTGCTGGCGCTCAGCGCCAACTCGCCGTTCTTCGGTGGCGCGGACACCGGCCACGCCAGCTACCGCTTCGTCGCCTGGCACCAGTGGCAGAGCGCCGGCCCGACGGACGTCTTCGGGTCCGTCGAGGCGTACGACCGCTTCGAGCGGTTCCTGGTCGACACGGGCGTCATCCTCGACACGGGGATGCTCTACCTGGATGCGCGGGTCTCGCGCAAGCATCCGACCGTCGAGGTGCGGGTCGCGGATGTCTGCCTGGACGCGCGGGACGCGGCCGTGATCGCGGCCATCGTCCGCGCGCTGGTCGACACCGCGGTCGCCGAGTGGCGCGCGGGTATCCCGCCGGCGGCGGTGCCGTCGGCGGCTCTGCGGCTCGCCGAATGGCAGGCGGCGCTGACCGGCGTGACCGGCTCGCTGCCGCATCCCGTCACCTGGCGGGAGGCGTCGGCGGTGGATGCGGTGGAAGCGCTCCTCGCCCACACCGCCGATGCGCTGGAGGCGAACGGCGACCTGGCCGTCGTCCGGCGCGGTGTCGCCCGCATCCACGCGACCGGGGGAGGGGCGGGCCGGCAGCGTGCCGCGTTCGGCCGCAGGGGCCGAATCCGCGACGTCGTCGGGCTCGCCGTCACGGCCACGCACGAGCAAGCGGAGGACGACGACCTGGACGTCGCGTGAGGCGCGCAACAGGGCGTCGCTGTCCCTTCCGTGTGCGCGGGATCGCGCATAGTCTGCGGTCATGACGGAGAGGGACCTCGCCCACCAGCACGCCGTCTACACCTACGGCTCGCTGCCGCTCACCCTGATGTACAGCCCGACCGCGACCGCCGCGTGGGAGGTCTACTACGGCGGCGAGTACCTGGGCCTGATCGAGGAGGTGCACAGCACCGGTGAGCTCTGGCCCGGGTTCGTGGCGCGCCTCCCCGGAGAGGAGGAGGCCGGCGAGGGGATCCCGGCGCGGGACTGGCGCGTGGCCGTCGAGATCCTGGCCGGGCGGGCCGGGCTCTGAAGCGGGTCAGCCGACGGTGCGCGACACCGGCATGCTGCCGAACCGTGTGACGTAGAGCCGGATGAACGTCTCCTCGTCCGGGAAGCCCCAGCGCGCCGCCACGACGGCGACCGGCTCGGGAATGCCGTCCTGGAGGTCGCGGTGCGCCGCGGTCAGGCGGACGCTCGCGAGGTACTGCAGCGGCGTGTACGGGAGGTGCATGTCGAACGCGCGTGCGAGCTCCGGCGTCGTCGTCCCCGCGGCCAGGGCGATGTCGTCGGCGGTGATCGGCAGGGATGCGTGCTCGTCGATGTAGGCGATGGCGCGCTTGAAGGCGCGGGCGCGAGCGGCGACGGTGGTCCGACGTGTCTCGTGGTCCCCGGCGAGCGGGAACGTCTCGAGCGTCGCGACCGCCAGTTGACGGTAGAGGGAGGCGCGCTGCAGCGGGTGGTCGAAGGCGCCGGTCTTCACCTGTCGCCAGGCGAGGTCGTGCACGGCACGCCAGTGCTCCGCGGCCTGCACGGAGACGGGCGTTGCGGAGAGGAACGTCGGCGCGAGCCGGTCCTCGCCGAAGGTCGCGCGGGCGGTTCGGGTGAGGCTGCGCACGTCGAAGGCCACGACCGTGACGTCGGCGCGGTCCATCCGTCCCTGGGCCCCGGTCTCGGGCTGGAACAGCGCGGGGGCTGCGGCGAGGTCGCCCTCCTCGTCTCCGACGCGCCAGCGGTAGGCGCCCCGGGCGAGTCCGACGGCGATGAACGGCAGATCGAACGACAGCGAGAGCTCGCCGCCGAAGCGGTGCCGCCCGAGCAGCATCCGTTCGTCGCCGCGCAGCTCCTCCGCATAGCTCAGGCCGCTCTCGCGCGCATCGGAGCCGAAGGAGACGTCCCCGTAGCCCCGGCGCAACAGCTCCTCGGCCGCGTCCGGATCGGATGCGGCGTCGCGGGACAGGAACGTGCCGGGCATGGGATCCTCGCCGAGCGCATTCTCACGGACGGCGCAGTCTCACGGACAACCGGGACGCTCTGGTCCGGAGTCTATGCCCCTTCCGCGCTCAGAACGCGAACTGGGACCATTCCTCGCGCGCGAGAGCCATCCGCTGGCCGCGCGAGTCGACGATCCACGACTCGGGCGTGCACGCCACGTAGGTGCAGAGCACGGTCTCGCTCGTCCAGCCGTCCGCCGAGCGGATCCAGCGGACGAGATGGACGTCCTGACCCGGTTTCGGAACGTTCCCGATCGGTGTGTCGAATGTGGTCACGCTGCACCCCTCCCCTTGTGCGGCCTGTCTACGACAGACCCTAGCGGGGTACAGGACCGGGGGACAAGAGGTGCGGGTCAGTTACCGCTGTCGTCCTCCAGCGGGTCGAACTCGTCGTGCTCCGGTTCGAAGACGCCGTCGGCGTCGTACGGCCCCTCGTCCTCGGTGCCCTCCGCGATGGCGTCCACATCGATCGGCTCGCCCGAGGGCGTCTCCGGCCAGTTCTCCTTGGCGTCGGTCATGGTGCGCACCCCTTCCTGGATGTTCTGAGCGCGATGGTAGACGGGCATCGGCGGGAGCAGAAGGCCGTCATTCGCCCGGCTCGCGGCCGGTCAGCCGCACCTCCTCGACGTCGAGCCGACGCTGCACGTCGCGCAGCACGATGTCGTCGATCTCGCCCTCGTCGCGCAGGCGGACGACCTCCTCGCGTTTGCAGTGCAGGAGGGCCAGGCGCAGGTCGGTGTCCTGGCGGCTGCGCTCGATCGCCTCCTCGCCGTCGCGCGACTCGTCCTCCGCCTCCAGGAGTTCCAGGTGCTCCTCGAACTCGT
Organism: Leifsonia poae; assembly: GCF_050632865.1. Lineage (GTDB taxonomy): Bacteria > Actinomycetota > Actinomycetes > Actinomycetales > Microbacteriaceae > Leifsonia > Leifsonia poae_B. The sequence goes on from NZ_JBODSA010000001.1 coordinate 41,746, forward strand.
TCTGGATGCGCTCCGCGATCTCCTGGTCGACGCCGAGCCGGCGGACCAGCTGCGGCAGCTCATCGAGGGCCGCGCGGGTCGCGTTCGTCTCCGCGAGACGCAGTTCGTGCCCGACGGACTCGTCCTCGGGCAGCTGCGCCCAGCGGACGACCGCCGGGAGGGCGAGGCCCTGCACGACCAGCGTCACGATGATGACGCCCGTGGTCACGAAGACGATGAAGTCTCGGTGGGGGAAGGGCGTGCCCGAGCCGATGGTCGCAGGCACGGCGAGTGCGGCGGCGAGGGAGACGGCGCCGCGGAACCCGGACAGCCCGCTGACGATGCGCCAGCGGTTGCTCAGCCGCCGCGCCCTCTGCTGCGGCCGTCGGTCGATTGCACGGATGAGGTACGCGCTCGCGAACTGGAAGACGATCCGCACCCCGACGATGACCACGGTGACCGCGACGATGGCGACCAGCCCCATCCCGAGGTCGCGCGTGGCCAGCTCGCCCACCGAGCGCGGCAGCTCGATCCCGACCAGGACGAACAGGCTCGCGTTGAGCAGGAACGTCGAGAACGACCAGAACGCGTCGGACTGGCGGCGTCCCTCCGCGACGCCGACGCGCGGTCCCGCCTGGCTGATGATGAGGCCCGCGACGACCACCGCGAGCACGCCGGAGGCATGCACCAGCTCCGCCAGCAGGTACGCGATGAACGGGGTGAGCAGCATCGCGATGTTCTGCGTGATGGCGTCCTGGAGGCGCCGCCGGGTGAGGATGGCGAGCCACGCGACGAGCGCGCCGATGGCCGCCGCGGCGAGGTAGGCGAAGAGGAAGGTGACGGTCACCGCGCCGAAGCTGACGTCGGCGTCCCCGACGGTGAAGCCGACGGCGAGCGACCAGAGGACGAGGGCGGTGCCGTCGTTGACCAGGCTCTCCGCGCGCAGGATGGTGACGTTGCGCCGCGGGAGCGAGTGAGTGAACGAGGTCATCGCCGTCGCGTCCGTCGGGGCGACGGCCGCGCCCAGCACCCAGGCGGGTCCCCAGCCGAGACCCATGGAGTGCGCGAGCACCGCGACGGCGGCCGCCGTCGCCACGACGAGCAGGGTGCTCATCAGGGCGATGCTGCGCAGGTTCGACCGGATCTCGCGGAGCGAGGTGGTCAGGCTCTCCCAGTACAGGATGGCCGGGAGGAAGAGGAACAGCACGACCTCCGGGGCGAGCCCGATGTCGCGGAACAGCGGCACGAGACCGATGAGCACGCCGAAGGCGACCAGCAGAAGCGGTTGGGCGACCCCGATCCGGCGCGAGAGCACCTTGCTCACGAGCGTGATCACGCCGATCACGACGAGCAGTTCCAGTCCGAGCACGCAGCCTCCTCCGCCGCACATGTTCCCGCGAGTCGGGGCCGGGCGGAAGCGGGGCGGGCTGGGAGTGTGCCGCCCATAGGAACTCTGCAGGAGACCCATGAACCGGTCATAGGGCGACGAAAGGTCACAGGAATGTAACGACGCGAGGGTGTCGGCATGACGCTCGAAACCTCAACCCATGCACTGCCCGCCCTGGCGCTCGATGTCGTCGTGCCCGTCTTCAACGAGCAGGCGACGCTCGAGTCCTCCATCCAGCGCCTCCACGATTACCTGACCCGTTCGATCGGGTGGAGCTGGCGCATCACCATCGCCGACAACGCCAGCACCGACGCGACGCCCGAACTGGCCGACGCGCTCGCCGCGACGCTCCCGGGCGTGGTCGCCGTCCACCTCCCGCTCAAGGGACGGGGACGCGCGCTCAAGCAGGTGTGGCTCGCGTCGCCCGCTCAGGTGCTCGTCTACCTCGACGAGGATCTGTCCACCGATCTGGCCGCGCTTTCCCCGCTGGTGGCGCCGCTGCTCTCCGGCCACTCCGACCTCGCGATCGGCACCCGGCTCGGGAGGAGTGCGCGCGTGATCCGCGGAGGCAAGCGCGAGTTCATCTCGCGCAGTTACAACCTGCTGCTGCGGCGGACGATGTCCGTCGGCTTCAGCGACGCCCAGTGCGGCTTCAAGGCGATCCGCCGGGACGTCGCGCAGCGGCTCGTGCCGCTCGTCGAGGACGACGGCTGGTTCTTCGACACCGAACTGCTCATCCTCGCCGAGCGCGCCGGGCTGCGCATCCATGAGATCCCGGTGGACTGGGTGGACGATCCGCACAGCTCGGTCGACGTGGTGCGAACGGCACGCGACGACCTGAAGGGGATGCTGCGCGTCGGCACCAACCTGGCGCGCGGGCGCATCCCGGTCGAAGCCCTCTACGCGGAGCTCGGGAGACGGCCGTTCGCACCTGCGTCGCCACCGGGCTTCTTCGGGCAGGTGCTCCGCTTCGGGGTGGTCGGCGTGCTGTCGACCGCCGCCTACGCGGTGCTCTACCTGCTCCTGCAGTCGGTCCTCACCGCGCAGGCCGCCAATTTCGCGGCGCTGCTGCTCACCGCCATCGCTAACACCTGGGCCAACCGCCGCTTCACCTTCGGGGTGAACGGCCCCGGGATGGTGAAGCACCAGTTCCAGGGGCTCATCGTGTTCGGGATCGCGTGGGGCCTCACCAGCGGATCCCTCGCGCTGCTGCACGCGGCGGCGCCGAACGCGTCCCCGCAGCTGCAGCTCGTCGTGCTGACCGTCGCGAACCTCGTGGCGACCCTCCTGCGTTTCGTGCTGCTGCGGCTCTGGGTGTTCCGGCCGCCGCGGCCACGACCCGCAGCACCGTCCACCCCGATCCCTGTCTCCTCCCCCTCCGTCCCCGTCTCCGCTGAAAGCGAGTGAAGCCATGACCACCACCACGAACCCCCCGACCGCCTCCGTCGCGACGCCGCACGCCGCGGCCCCTCCCGGCCGCATCACCCGTGCCGCACGCTGGCTCCTCCGCGGGCGCGCCGACGCGGCCGCCTGGGAACGCCCGGCCCTGCTCGGCCTGCTCGCCATCACCGCGCTGCTGTACCTCTGGGACCTCGCGGCCAGCGGCTGGGCCAACTCCTTCTATTCGGCCGCCGTGCAGGCGGGCAGCGTCAATTGGGAGGCGTTCTTCTACGGCTCCAGCGACGCGGCCAACTCGATCACCGTCGACAAGCCGCCCGCGAGCCTGTGGATCATGGCGCTCTCGGTGCGGCTGTTCGGCCTGAGCTCATGGAGCATCCTCGTGCCGGAGGCGCTGATGGGCGTCGCGACGGTCGGCCTGGTCTACGCGATCGTCCGCCGCCGGTTCTCGGCACAGACGGCGCTGCTCGCGGGCGGGGTGCTCGCGATCACGCCGGTGGCCGCGCTGATGTTCCGCTTCAACAACCCGGACGCGCTGCTCGTCCTGCTCCTCACCCTGTCGGCGTACCTCACGCTGCGCGGGATCGAGAGCGGACGGATCCGGTGGGTGATCTGGGCAGGTGTGGCCGTCGGATTCGGATTCCTCACCAAGCAGCTGCAGGCGTTCCTCATCCTCCCGGTTCTCGCCGGGGTCTATCTGGCGGCGGCGCCGGTGTCGTGGCGCAAGCGGTTCGGGCACCTCTTCGCCGCGCTCGGCGCCGTCGTCGTCTCCGCCGGATGGTGGGTCGCGATCGTCGAGCTGGTGCCGGCGTCATGGCGCCCGTACATCGGGGGATCGCAGACGAACAGCTTCCTCGAGCTCACCTTCGGCTACAACGGGCTCGGCCGGATCACGGGCGCCGAGACCGGGTCGGTGACCGGCGGAGCGGGCAACGCGGGCGGCGGGATGTGGGGCGAGACCGGCATCCTGCGCCTGTTCGAGAACGAGATCGGCGGCCAGATCGCGTGGTTGCTGCCCGCGGCCCTGGTGCTGCTGGTGCTCGCGCTGGTGCTCGGCCGGCGGATGGTGCGGACGGATGCGCGACGTGCGACCCTGCTGATCTTCGGCGGCTGGCTGGTCGTGACCGCGCTCGCCTTCAGCTTCATGGCCGGCATCTTCCACGCGTACTACACGGTCGCACTGGCGCCGGCGCTGGCCGGGACGGTCGCGATCGGGGCGTCCGCCGCTTGGCAGGCGCGAGGGCGGCTGTGGGTGCGCATCCTGTCGGCTGTCGTCGTTCTGGGCACCGGCGTCTGGGCCAGGGTGCTGCTCGACCGGGCGTCGGACTGGCTTCCCTGGATCAAGGTCGTCGTGCTGGTCGCGTCGCTCGCGAGCGCCGTGCTGCTGGTCCTGCCGCCGCGGCGCGTGCTCGCCGCGGCGACGATCGCGGTGACGCTGGTCGCCGGACTGCTCGCTCCGCTCGCGTACACGATCGAGACCGTGACCACGGCGCACACCGGGTCGATCGTGACCGCGGGGCCGACGGTCGCCGGCGGGATGGGCGGCCCGGGCGGCGGGCGCGCGTTCGGCGGGGTGCCGGGAGGCGGCGGCGCCGGGCAGCCCGGAGGCGCGCCGGGCGGGTTCGGGGGCGGGACGCCACCCGGTGCGACCGTGCCGGGCGGGACCGGGACGACGCCAGGCGGGACGACCGGTGGCACCGGTACCGCCCCCGGCGGGACCGGTGGCGGGATGGGCTCCCTCCTGGGTTCCGGCACCGTCGGCTCGAAGCTGGCCGCGCTCCTGAAGGCGAACGCCTCCCAGTACACCTGGGTGGCCGCGGCCGTCGGGTCCAACTCTGCGGCCGGCTACCAGCTGGCGACGCAGCAGGCGGTCATGCCGATCGGCGGCTTCAACGGCTCCGACCCATCGCCCACCCTGGCGCAGTTCCAGGCGTACGTGGCCGAGGGACGCATCCACTATTTCATCGCCGGCGGTGTCGGCGGGCGTTCGAACGGCGGGAGCAGCGCTTCGAGCGAGATCGCGTCGTGGGTGTCGGAGAACTTCACCGCGCGGACGGTGGACGGGGTGACCGTCTACGACCTGACGTCGTAACGCCGGTTCGCCCGTTGTCGGGGGTCCGCGCCATCATGGGGACATGACGGAACGCGGGCCCTCGACCACGCGCGCCCGCGGTCCGGAGCGTCCCGACCCGCGTGTGCCCGACCCGCGGGTGCCCGACGCGTCGCATGGCCGGCTGGGTGTGGCGGGCGGAACGGCGCTCTACATCGCGGCGGTGCTCGGCACCGGCATCCTCGTGCTCCCGGCGCTCGCTGCGGCGGTGGCCGGCCCGGGAGCGATCCTCGCGGTCGCGGCGCTGGCTCTGATCTCGGTCCCGCTCGCGGCCACGTTCGCCGCCCTGGCGCGTCGCCACCCGGACGCCGGCGGGGTCGCCACCTTCGCGCGTCGCGCCTTCGGCCCGGATGCGGCCAGGATCATCGGCTACTGGTTCTTCTTCGGCACGCCGATCGGCGCCCCTATCGCCGCGCTCATGACCGCGCGGTACGTGGTCGCGGTCATCGGTGGCGACGCGCTGACGACGACCCTCATCGCGGTCGGGCTGATGGTGATCCCGGTCGCCGTCACCGCCTTCGGCGTGCGGTTCGCCGCCTCCGTCCAGCTCGTGCTCTCCGGTGCGCTGGTCGCCGTGCTCGTGTTCGTGCTGGCGGCCGCGGCGCCGCACGGGCAGGTCGCGCACCTGCAGCCGCTGCTGCCGCACGGCTGGGCGGGCGTCGGGCTCGCCATGTCCCTCTACATCTGGGCGTTCGCCGGCTGGGAGGCCGTTGCGGGCATCGGCGGGGAGTTCCGCAACCCGCGGCGCGACATCCCCCGAGCGACCGCCCTGGCGCTGATCATCGTGTCGGTCGCGTACCTGGCCATCCAGACCGTCACCGTCACCGTCCTGGGGTCGCACGCGGCGACGAGTGCTGTGCCTCTGCTCGACCTGGTCGAGGTGTCGACCGGATCGGGCGGCGCGATCGTGGTCGCCGTCATCGCCGCGATCGTGGTCACCGGCGTGTTCAACGCCTACCTGGCGGCGTTCAGCAAGCTTGGCGCGGCGATGGGCCGCGACGGCGACCTGCCCGCGTGGTTCGGCCGGGGCGCCGAGAACGGCGCGGTCGCCCGCCGCGGGCTGCTGCTGTCGGCCGTCGTCATGGCGGTGTACTCCGTCGTGGTGCTGTCGAGCGGCGACCTGCAGCCGTTCATCCTCGTGCACACGAGTATCGCCGCGGCGGTCTACGGTCTCGGCGTCGCCTCCGCTCTCCGCCTGCTGCCGGCGCGCTCGCTCGGCTGGTGGATGGCGCTGCTCTCGTGCGTGCTCGCCGCCGGCCTCCTCGTCCTCGCGGGCTGGCACCTGGTGTTCCCCGCGGGCGTCGCCGTCGTGGCGCTCCTGGTCGGTCTCGTCGCCCGGCGGACGCGTCGGCGGCCTTCCGCCTCCCGCGACGCGGGTGCGCCCGAACCGCTCCCGCGCACCGATCGCGCATAATAGGGGCACCGCGGACCCGACCCGCGGCAGGCGAGGGGAGCGGGTGACCGAGCACCAGCGCGCCGCCAGCATGCGCGACGTCGCCGCGCTCGCCGGGGTGTCGCACCAGACGGTGTCCCGCGTGATCAACGGCCACCCCAGCATCCGCGAGTCCACCCGGCAGCGCGTGCAGGAGGCGATGCTCCAGCTGCACTACCGGCCCAACCGGGCGGCCCGCGCGCTCGTCACGGCCCGATCCCGGACGATCGGGGTGCTGTCGACGTCGGCCGCCGCGCTCTACGGCCCGGTGTCGAGCATCAACGCGATCCAGGATGCGGGACGCGCAGCCGGGTACTCGGTGGCCGTCGCGCAGCTCCCCGACCTGACCGGCGAATCCATCGCGGCGGGCCTCGACCACCTGCTCGCCCAGTCCGTCGAGGGGATCGTCGTCATCGCCCCGCAGGAGGTGGTGATCGAGCAGCTGCAGTCCGCCCGGCTCGACGTTCCGTACGTCACCTTGCAGGGCGGTCCCTCGTCGCTGCAGCGCGAGCTCACCGTCGACCAGGTCGCCGGCGCACGGGCCGCGACCCGGCACCTGGTGTCACTCGGGCACCGGCGGATCGTGCACCTCTCGGGACCGCTCACGTGGTTCGAGGCGCAGGCACGCGTCCACGGCTACCGCCAGGAGCTCGCGCACGCCGGTCTCGACCCGGAGCCGGTGCCCGAAGGGGACTGGACCGCCGAGTCGGGGTACCGGCTGGCGCTCGAGGTGCTGCGCGACCCTGGAGTCACCGCCGTGTTCGCATCGAACGACCAGATGGCGCTCGGGGTGTATCACGCGGCGTACGAGCGCGGCCGGCGCCTCCCGGACGACCTCAGCGTGGTCGGCTTCGACGACATCCCGGAGGCCGCCCACTTCTGGCCGCCGCTCACCACCGTGTTCCAGGACTTCACCGACCTCGGCCGCCGCAGCGTCGAGAGCCTGGTGGCCGAGATCGAGGGCGGCGAGGAGCTGACCGCCGTCAGCCTGCTGCCCGACCTGATCGTCCGGTCGTCCACGACCGCGCTCAGCTGACCTCCCACGGCGTCGGAGGCCCGGCCTAGGCTGGAGCCCATGAGCTCGCGCGACCTGGACTCCGTGTCGACCGGCTCCGCATCCCCCGATCGAGCGGTGTCCGGCGGCGTCCTGAGCCCGCCGTTCCGCTGGACCAGCATCGGGATGTGCCTGCTCATCATGCTGGCCGCGTTCGAGGCGCTGGCGGTCACCACGATCATGCCCGCGGTCAGCCGGGAGCTCGACGGCGCGGCGCTGTATGCGTTCGCCTTCGCCGGTCCGCTCGCGGTGAGCGTGGTCGGGATGGTCGCCGCCGGCGCGTGGGCCGACCGCGGCAACCCGCGCAGCGCGTTGATCGCCTCGGTGGCGCTGTTCACCGCCGGGCTGCTGCTGGCGGGCACGGCGCCCACGATGGGGATGTTCGTGGTCGGCCGCCTCGTCCACGGGCTCGGCGGGGAGCACTCACGGTCGTGCTCTACGTGATCGTGGCGCGCGTCTACCCGCCGCGGCTGCATCCCCGCATCTTCGCCGGCTTCGCGGCGGCCTGGGTGATCCCGTCGCTGATCGGGCCGTTCATCGCCGGCCTGCTCGCCGAGACGGTCGGCTGGCGGTGGGTGTTCCTCGGCGTCGTGGCGCTGACGGCGCTCGCCATGGTGATGGTCGTGCCGGTGATGCACGGCGTGCTCGAGCCCCCGGCGGACCCGGCGCCGTTCCGTCCGGCGCGGCTCTTCTGGGCGGTGCTGCTCGCGGTCGCGGTGCTCGCGCTGACGCTCGCGGCGGAGGCGACCGGACCGGTCCAGTGGATCGTGCCCGTGGTCGCCGCGGTGGTGGCCGCGTTCGCGCTCCGCCCGCTGGTGCCCCGGGGAGTGCTGCTCGGCAGGCGGGGGCTGCCGAGCGTCATCCTGATGCGGGCGATCGTCGCCGGGACCTTCTTCGCGTCCGAGGTGTACGTGCCCCTTCTGCTCGTCACGCAGTACGGCCAGTCGGCGGCGATCGCCGGGCTGGCGTTGACCGCGGCCGGGCTGACCTGGTCGGCGGCGTCGTGGGTGCAGGGCCGCTTCCCGAGCATCGGCAACCGTCTCGCCGCACGGCTCGGTGCGCTCGGACTGACGATCGCGCTCGCCACCCTCATCGCGACCGCGGTGTGGCATCTGAGCCCTGCCGTCGCCGTGATCGCGTGGGCGTTCGCGGGCGGCGGGATGGGCATCCTCTACCCGCGACTCGGCGTCCTGACCCTCGAGTACTCGACGAGCGACGACCAGGGCTTCAACAGCTCGGCGCTGTCGATCTCCGACGCGACCGGGTCGGCGGTGGCGCTCGCGGCGACGGCCATCGTCTTCGCGGCGTTGCGGGACGCGGGAGGCGGGTGGCCGTTCCTCGGGGCGTTCGCCGTGTCGGGTGTGCTGTGTCTGCTGGCGTGGGTGGTGGGGCCGCGGATCCTGCGTCGCAGCTGATCGAGGATCGGACTACCGCGCCAGCCGCTGCACCGCGACGTCCGCCTCCTCGACGATCGAGCGGGTCGCCTCCTCGGCCGCCGCGCCGTCGCCCCGGCGGACCGCGGCCGCCACCTCCTCGTGCAGCCGGATCGCCTCCGGGTTCGCCGTTCCGGGCATGAGCGAGTGCTCCGTGCGCCCGTTGAGCGCTTCGGAGACCGCGTCGCTGAGCGCCGCGAACACGGGGTTGCCGGACGCCTCCAGCAGGACGCGGTGGAAGTCGCGGTCGTGCGCCAGGTACTCCTCGCGGTTCGCGGAGCGCTGCGTCGCCGCCATCCCGACGATCGCCGCCGTGAGGTCGCCGCACTGGTCGGGCGTCGCGCGCTCCGCGGCCAGCCGGGCGGCGACGGGCTCGACCGCGCGGCGCAGCTCGCTAAGGTCGCCGAGCGCGCGCATCCGGTCCGGTCCGGCGAGCCGCCAGCTCAGGATGCGCGGGTCGAGCGCCTGCCACGAGGTCTCCGGCAGCACCACGGTCCCGCGTCGCCGGCGGGCCTGCACCAGACCGAGCGATTCCAGCACCCGCAGGCACTCGCGCAGCACCGTGCGCGAGATGCCCAGCCCCTCGGGGGTCAGGACCGTGCCCACCGGGATGTCGCCCGCGACGATCCGCGCGCCGAGCGAGGCGATGGCCTGCTCGTGCAGGGAACCGGGTGGCGGCTGCGTCACGCCTCCATTATCCGATGTTCGGGATTCGTCCGCAATTATGAGCACGGATTGGACACAAATCTGATTTATTCCTAGAGTGATCCCCGCCCCATCGGATTCGCGACCAAGGACGTTCATGACCACAGCACTACTCGGGCGCCTCGCTGCCGCCGCGCCCGCTCCCACTCCCGCCCCCGAGCCGACCGGCCCGGAGGGCCAGCTCATCATCGCGGCCCTCGTCGGCATCGCGGTGATCGTCATCCTGATCACCTGGCTCAAGCTCCACCCGTTCCTCTCGCTGCTGCTCGGCTCGCTCGTCGCCGGACTCGCGGCAGGCATGGCGGCCGACAAGGCCATCGCCAGCTTCATCACCGGCTTCGGCAACACGATGGGCAGCGTCGGCGTACTGATCGGCCTCGGCGCGATGTACGGCAAGCTGCTCGCCGACTCCGGCGGCGCCGACCGGATCGTCGACACGCTCGTCTCGCGCACCAGCGCCCGGCTGCTCCCGTGGACCATGGGCGCCGTCGGCGCGATCATCGGCCTGCCGATGTTCTTCGAGGTCGGCCTCGTGCTGCTCATGCCGGTCATCATCCTGGTGACCCGCCGTTCCGGCCTCCCGCTCATGCGCATCGCGCTGCCGACGCTCGCCGGCCTCTCGGCGATGCACGGCCTGGTCCCGCCGCACCCGGGTCCGCTGGTCGCCATCGGCGCGCTCGGCGCCAACCTCGGACTGACCCTGGCGTTCGGCGTGCTCGTCGCCATCCCGGCCATCGCGATCGCCGGCCCGCTCTTCAGCCGCGTCGCCGCGAAGTGGGTGCCGGCGGGCGTCCCCGCGCTGTTCGTCGCCGACGAGGCGGAGAAGGCCGGCGCTCGCCGCCGTCCGTCGTTCGCCGCCGCGCTGATCAGCATCCTGCTGCCGGTCGTGCTTATGCTCGCCAAGGCCGTGGCCGACATCGCGACGCCGGCCGACGCCGCGCCGGCGTGGAAGGTCGTGCTCGACTTCCTCGGCACCCCGGTCATCGCACTGACCGTCGCCGTGCTGGCGGGCTTGCTCCTCCTGGGGCTGGGCGGCGGGATGGACCGCAAGGCCATGCAGGCCAGCCTCAGCGCCTCCCTCCCGCCGATCGCGGGCATCCTGCTCATCGTCGGCGCGGGCGGCGGCTTCAAGCAGGTGCTGGTCGACACCGGCATCGGTCAGGTCATCGCCGGCTGGGCGACCGGCGCGAGCGGGATCGTGGTGCTGCTCCTCGCCTGGACGGTCGCGGCCCTCATCCGCGTCGCCACCGGCTCGGCGACCGTCGCGACGGTGACCGCGGCCGGCATCCTCCTGCCGCTCACCGAGCACCTGTCGACCCCGATGGTCTCGCTCATGGTCCTCGCGATCGGCGCGGGTTCGGTGTTCCTCTCGCACGTCAACGACGCGGGCTTCTGGCTCGTGAAGGAGTACCTGGGTCTCAGCATCCCGCAGACGCTGAAGAGCTGGACCGTCCTGGAGTGCCTGATCTCGGTGGTCGGCCTGGTCGGTGTCCTCATCGTCAGCCTCTTCGTGGGCGGCCTGGGATGACCCCGGTGCGCGCGGTCGTCGTGATGGGCGTCGCGGGGTGCGGCAAGTCGACGGTCGCCGCCCTCGTCGCCGCCCACCTCGGGTGGGAGCTGCTGGAGGGCGATGCCCTGCACCCGGCGGCCAACGTCGAGCGGATGGGCGCGGGGATCCCGCTCACCGACGAGGACCGCGCGCCCTGGCTCGCAGCCATCGCGTCCTGGATGGGGGAGCGCCGGCCGGTCGTGGTGGCCTGCTCGGCGCTCACCCGCCGCTACCGCGATGTGCTCCGGAAGGACGACGTCCTGTTCGTGCACCTCACCGGATCGCCGGATCTCCTCGGGGATCGGCTGGCGGCGCGCGAGCACCACTTCATGAAGGCGGGCATGCTGCAGAGCCAGCTGGCCCTGCTGGAACCGCCGGGGCAGGACGAGCGCCAACTGACGCTCGACATCGACGCGACGCCGGCCGAGCTGGCCGAGCGGGTGGCGGCGGCGCTGGCCGAGACCGAGCACGCCGCCGCCGGCTGAACTCAGGAGCGGGCGGCGGCGTACTGGTCGCGGATGACCGCTCGCGTGTCGACCGCGAGGGTCGCCGCGGTCTCGACCGTCCACGACGGACGGGTGCCGGTCAGCGCCCAGGCCGCTTGCACCGCCCCGCCGTCCGCGACGTACTCGCCGGGGGACGGCACCTCGACCGGCGCGTCGAACACCTGCGCGGCGACCTGCGCGACCGCCGGGTTCTGGGCGGCGCCGCCGATGAGCAGGATGCGCCGCTCGCGGACCCCGACCGACCGCACGGCGTCGAGGCCGTCGGCGAGGCCGCACAGCATCCCCTCGATGGCGGCGCGCGCCAGGTTCGCGGGGGTGGTCGACGCCAGCGTGAGGCCGTGGATGCTCGCCTTCGCATCCGGCAGGTTCGGGGTGCGCTCGCCCTCGAAGTAGGGCACGAGCACGACACCGCCCGAGCCGGGCTCCGCGGTCAGCGCCAGCTCGGCGAGCCGGTTGAAGTCGACCGACAGGAGGCCGGCGATCGAACCCAGCACCCGCGCGGCGTTGAGCGTCGCGATCAGCGGAAGGGACACCCCGGACGCGTCGGCGAAGCCGGCCACGGTGCCCGAGGGATCGGCGACGGGCTGCTCGGTCACGGCGAAGACCGTGCCGGACGTTCCGATCGAGACGACCACGTCGCCCTCTGCGGCGCCGAGTCCGAGGGCGGCGCCCGCGTTGTCGCCGGCGCCGGGACCGACGAGCACGCCGGACGGTGTACGGCCGGCGGCCTCCGACGGGCCGAGCACGCGGGGGAGGACCACGGCGTCTCCGTCGCCCGAACCGGCCTCGCGCCCGGGGCGCCCGAGCGTGCGCTCGAACAGGTCGAGGTCGTAGGCCCCGCTCGCCGCACCCCAGTACGCCGTGCCGCTCGCGTCCGAGCGGTCCGTGGTCAGCGCCTCCAGCTCCGGTCCCAGCTCGCTCTCGCCCGCGGGGCCGTAGCCGCGCAGCCGCCAGGTCAGCCAGTCGTGGGGGAGGGCGACCGCGGCGACCCGCGCCGCGTTCTCCGGTTCCGCATCCCGCAGCCAGCGCAGCTTGGTCGCGGTGAAGGACGCGACCGGAACCACGCCGACCCGGCGCGCGTACTCGTCCGCGCCCACCTCGTCGATCAGGTCACGCGCGGCCTGCGCCGAGCGGGTGTCGTTCCAGAGCAGGGCGTCGCGGATGACGCGCCCCTCCGCATCCAGCACCACCATGCCGTGCTGCTGGCCGGCGATCGAGATCGCGTCCACGTCCTCCAGGCCGCCCGCCGCGGCGAGAGCATCCCGCAGCGCCGACCACCACGCGGCCGGGTCGACCTCCGTGCCGTCGGGATGCGCGGCGCGCCCCGAGCGCACCAGCGCCCCCGTCTCGAGGTCGCGCACGACCACCTTGCAGCTCTGGGTCGACGAGTCGACTCCCGCAACCAGCGTCATGCGCTGTCCTCTCTCTTTCCTTCGCGAACGCGCGAATTGCTCGCAGTTGCGGCCGACACGCCGGTCGGGACCGCAACTACGAGCAATTCACGGGGGTGGGGTGGGGTGGGTCAGCGGGCGCCGAGCAGGTGCTCGAGGGCCAGCTGCTGCAGGCGGACGAAGCCGAAGCCCTTCGCACCGAAGTAGGCGCTCGGGTCGAAGTCCTCGTAGGCGCTGCGGTCGGCCAGCAGGTCGTCGTACGTCTCGCCGTCGCCGAGGGTCGGACGCGACAGCTCGATCACGCGCGACGCCTCCAGCTGCTCCTGCACCTCGGGGTCGGCGCGGAACGCCTGCGCGCGCTCCTTGAGGAGCAGGTAGGTGCGCATGTTCGCGGCCGCCGAGTCCCAGACCCCGGTGATGTCCTCGGTGCGGGACGGCTTGTAGTCGAAGTGGCGGGGGCCGTCGTAGGCCGGGCCGCCGTCGGGGCCGCCGTTCTCGAGGAGGTCGACGAGGGCGAAGGCGTTCTGCAGGTCGCCGTGACCGAACACGAGGTCCTGGTCGTACTTGATGCCGCGCTGCCCGTTGAGGTCGATGTGGTAGAGCTTGCCGTGGTACAGCGCCTGGGCGATGCCGGCGGCGAAGTTCAGGCCCGCCATCTGCTCGTGGCCGACCTCGGGGTTGAGGCCGACGAGCTCCGGACGCTCCAGCGAGTTGATGAACGCCAGCGCGTGGCCGACGGTCGGCAACAGGATGTCGCCGCGCGGCTCGTTCGGCTTCGGCTCGATGGCGAAGCGGATGTCATAGCCCTTGTCGGTGACGTAGTCGCCGAGCAGGTTCACGGCCTCGCGGTAGCGCTCGAGCGCGGAACGGATGTCCTTCGCCGCGTCGTACTCGGCGCCCTCGCGGCCACCCCACATGACGAAGGTCTTGGCGCCGAGCTCGGCGGCCAGGTCGATGTTGCGCAGCACCTTGCGGAGCGCGAAGCGGCGAACGGCGCGGTCGTTGGAGGTGAAGCCGCCGTCCTTGAAGACCGGAGCCGAGAAGAGGTTCGTGGTCACCATCGGGACGATGATGCCGGTGTCGGCGAGGGCCTGCTTGAGGCGGTCGATCTGCTTCTGGCGCTCGGCGTCGGTCGAGCCGAACGCGAACAGGTCGTCGTCGTGGAAGGTGAGGCCGTAGGCGCCGAGCTCGTCGAGCTTGTGCACCGCCTCGACCACGTCGAGCTGGGGGCGGGTGGGGCCGCCGAACGGGTCGGTGCCGTTGTAGCCGATGGTCCACAGTCCGAACGAGAACTTGTCGGCGCGGGTGGGGGTGAGGCTCATGGATGTTTCCTTCAGCGTCGTCGGTGATTTGTTGTTTCAATAAACTTATACCGCACGCAGGCGCGCGGCGCGAGGGGAAGGCTCAGACGGCACCCACGGTAGCCGTCTCGGCCTCCGACGTCACCAGGCGGGCGTCCGCGGCGGTGACCTCGTGGACAGGGCCGGCGATCGTCAGCGCGGCCGACGTCTCGCGGACGTCGCACGAGGGGCCGACCCATAGCTCCACGGCGCCGGGCTCCACGATGCGGCGGAACGACGGGTCCGAGAACGCGAGCCGAGTGGTCGGCACGGCGAACCGCACCACCGCCTCCTCGCCGGGCTGCAGCTCGATGCGGCGGTAGCCGAGCAGCTGCGCCACCGGACGCGTCACGCTGGCGTGCACATCCCGCGCGTACAGCTGGACGAGGTCGGTCGCCGCGCGCTCTCCGGTGTTCCGGATGCGCACGCTGGCGGAGAACGTGCCGCCGGCGGCGACCTCCGCGTCGACGGTCAGCTCGGACCGCTCGAACGTCGTGTACGAGAGCCCGTGGCCGAATGGCAGCACCGGGGTGCTGTCCGCGCTCGTGATCTCGTTCGGTCCGCCGAGGATCGGGTGGAGGTACGAGTACGGCTGCGCGCCCGCCGAGCGGGGAGGGACACCGGCAGATGTCCGGACGGCGCGACCCGGCCGGAGAGGACCGCCGCGATGGCGCGGCCACCCTCCTCGCCCGGGAAGAATGCTTGCATTACGGCCGCGGGGGCGGTCACGCCCTCGACGGCCCAGCCGATCGCGTACGGTCGGCCGGAGAGCACCACGAGCACGACGGGCGTGCCGGTCGCGACGACCCGCTCGACCAGCTCGCGCTGGATGCCCGGCAGCTCCAGGCTCTCCACGTCGTTGCCCTCGCCGACCGTCCCGCGGCCGAACAGGCCCGCGCGGTCGCCGACGATCACGACGGCGACGTCGGCGCTGCTCGCGGCGGCCACGGCGGCCGGGATGCCCGAGCGGTCGTCTCCCTCCACGTCGCAGCCGCGCTCGTGCACCACCTCGGCACCGGTGAACTCGCCGCGGACCGCCTCCAGCACCGACGGCAGCTCGAAGCCGAGCGGCACCTCGGGGTGGTGCGCGAGCACGTGGTTGGCGAACGAGTAGCAGCCCATCAGGGCCTCGGGCGCGTCGGCGTTCGGGCCGAGCACGGCGATCCGGCGGGGGGCCGACGCCAGCGGCAGCGTGCCGTCGTTCGTCAGCAGCACCAACGACTCCTCGGCCAGGCGCAGCGCCGCATCCCGGTGGGCGGGCGTGTCAAGGTCGATGGAGGTCGGCGGCGAGTCGAACGTCTCGTCCAGCAGCCCCAGCTCCTCCTTCTGCGCCAGCACGCGCAGTACAGCACGGTCGACCAGCGCCTCGTCCGTCTCACCCGAGCGGATGCGCTCCACCAGCGGCTCGAGGAACGCGTCGCCGGTGGGCAGTTCGACGTCGATTCCGGCGGCGAGGGCCAGGGCGGCCGCCTCGCCGAGGTCGGCCGCGACGCCGTGCATGGTGTGCAGGAAGGCGACCGAGAAGTAGTCGGAGACGACCGTCCCGTCGAACCCCCACTCGTCGCGGAGGATCCCCGTGAGGTATTCGGGAGACGCACCCACCGGCACGCCGTCGATCTCCGCGTACGAGTTCATGACCGAGCGCACCCCGCCATCCCGCACCGCCATCTCGAACGGCTGCAGGAGGGTGTCGCGCACCTCGCGAGGACCGGCGTGCACCGGCGCGTGGTTGCGCCCGGCCTGCGACGCCGAGTAGCCGACGAAGTGCTTCAGCGTCGCGTGGACGCCCGCGCCCTGCAGGCCGCGGACGTAGGCGGTGCCCAGCGTTCCGACGACGTACGGGTCCTCGGCGATGCACTCGTCCACCCGGCCCCAGCGCGGGTCGCGGATCACGTCGAGCACCGGGGCGAGGCCCTGGTGGATGCCGAGCTCGCGCATCGAGAGCCCGATCAGCCCGGCCATCTCCTCCACCAGCTCCGGGTCGAAGGACGCGCCCCACGCCAGCGGCGTCGGGAACGTCGCCGCCTTCCAGGCCGCGAGCCCGGTGAGGCATTCCTCGTGCACCAGGGCGGGGATGCCCAGACGGGTCTCCTCCTTCAGCCGGCGCTGCTCCGACCACAGCCACGCGGCGCGCTCCGCCGGGTCGACCGGGCGCGTTCCGTAGACGCGGGTGAGCTGGCCGAGGCCGTGCTCGGTGGCGTCCGCGTAGGCTCCCGGGTTGCCCATCTCGCCGGCCATCGGGGCGACCAGCTCGTCGCCCTTGTCGACCCAGTACCCGACGAGCTGCGCCAGCTTCTCCTCGAGGGTCATCTCGGTGAGCAGCGCGCGCACCCGCTCGGAGGGCGCAGAAGGATGGAGGGATTCGGTCATGTCGGATCTCACTTCTAAGCGGAGCGGGCGGTCAGCCCTTGACGGCGCCGGTCAGGCCGCCGACGATGCGGCGCTCGAACAGGCTGAAGAACACCAGCGCCGGGATCATGGACAGGGAGGTGAAGGCCAGGACCTTCGCCGTGTCCTGCGAGTACTGCGACGAGAACGCCTGCACTCCCAGCGGCAGGGTGAACGTCGCCTCGTTGTTCAGGAGGAAGAGCGGCAGCAGGTAGCTGTTCCAGCTCGCGATGAAGGCCAGGATGCCGACGGTGATCACGCCCGGGAGCGAGAGCCGGAGCACCATCCGCCAGAAGAAGCCGAGCCGGCTGCAACCGTCGATGAACGCGGCCTCCTCGATCTCGTCCGGGATGGCCCGCAGGAACGGGACCAGGATGATGATCGTCGTCGGCAGGGCGAACGCGATCTGCGGCAGGATGACGCCGCCGAGCGAGTTCATCAGGCCGAGGTTGCGCACCACGATGTAGAGCGGGGTGATCGCGACGGTGATGGGGAACATCAGGCCGGCCGCGAACAGCGCGTAGAGGAACCCGCGCCCGCGGAACTTGTAGCGGGCCAGGACGTAGCTCGCCATCAGGCCGAGCACGATCACTCCGAGCGTGGTCACCAGCGCGACGATCGTCGAGTTGCCGACCTCCTGCCAGAAGGTGCTGCCGCTGAGGACGCTCAGGTAGTTCTGGACGTTCCACGGGTTGGGGAACCCGGCCGGGTCGACCGTGATCTGCGAGTTGGTGCGGAAGCCGCCGAGCACGATGTACGCGATCGGCACGAGCATCAGGGCGATGACGACGAGCGCCACGAAGTAGATGATCGGCGAGCCCCAGGGGAGGCCCTTCTCTTTGCGCCGGGTCGTGCCCGGGAGCGTGGGCTCGGGAGTGGCGGTGAGGGTCGTCATCGTCCCTTCCTTTCTGCGCGCTGCGCCTTCCGGCTGTCGCCGGTGATGGCGCCCGCGGTGTCGCGCCGGAGCACGAACCGCTGGTAGACGAGTGCGACGATGAGCGAGATCAGGAAGATCACGACGGCGACGGCGTTGCCGTAACCGAAGTTGCCCGCGTTGCGGCCGTTCGCGACCATGTACGTCGCCATGGTGGAGGTGCCGGCCGTCGATGCGACGTACTGGCCCCAGATGATGTAGACGAGGTCGAACAGCTGGAGCGCCCCGATGATCGAGAGGAACGCCCAGATGCGGAGCGTCGGGCCGAGCAGCGGCAGCGTGATGCGGCGCTGGATCTGCCAGTACGACGCGCCGTCCAGTGCAGCGGCCTCGTACAGCTCCTCCGGGATGCCCTGGAGGCCGGCGAGGAAGAGGATGACGGCGAAGCCGACGTACTTCCAGGTCAGGATGCCCATCAGCGTCCAGATCGCCAGGCTCGGGTCGGAGAGCCAGTCGTGGACGAGGAAGTCGAGGCCGAGGTTCTTGAGCATGCCGTTCAGCGCGCCGTTGGTGGCGAGCATCAGGCTCCAGCCCGTGCCGACCACGACCTCGGCGATCACGTAGGGCACGAAGATCAGGACGCGGATGATCGACTGGCCGCGCATCTTGCGGTTGAGCAGCAGCGCCAGCAGGACCGCGATCGGACCCTGCAGCACGATCGACATCACGACGATGAATGCGTTGTGCGCCAACGCTTGCTGGAACGCCGAGTCGGTCAGGATGGTGACGTAGTTCTGGAGGCCGACGAAGTCGGTCGGGGTCCCGTAGCCCGCCCAGCGGAAGAAGCCGTAGTAGGCCGCCATCACGACCGGGGCGATCACGAAGCCCAGGAAGACGATGACCGCGGGTCCGGCCAGGAGAGCGATCTCCAGGCGTCCGGACCAGCGGCCCTTGCGGGGGCGGCGCTGGCGCGACGGGGGCGACGCGATCGCGTCGCCCCCGCCGTGCTGCGCGAGACCCGCGGCCGGCTGGACGCCGGTGGTGTTCTCGCGGATGTTGGTCACGAGCTAACCTGCCTCAGCCCTTCTTGGCGGCGTCGTTGGCCGCCTGGATGAGCTGCTTCGGGTCGCTCTTGCCGGCGAGCATGTCGACGACCGCGACGTTCAGCGCGTTGCCGACGTTCTGGCCGAGGACCGTGTCCAGCCACTGCGAGACGTACGGGGCCGCGTTGTAGGCCTTGAGCACGTCCTTCAGGTAGGGCTCGGTGACAACCTTCTGCGCCTCGGAGTTCACCGGCGGGGCGTTGAAGGCCTTGTAGTAGGCCTCCTGCTGGTCCGTCTTGGCGACGAAGTTCAGGAAGTCGGCGCACTCCTTGGGGGCCTTGACCGAGCACGAGTACCCGTCGACGCCGCCCATGATGGAGCCAGGCTCGCCCTTGCCGCCCGGAACCTCCGGGAAGGGGTAGAAGCCCAGGTCCGGCAGCGGCTTCTGGTCAGGCGTGAGGGACGCGATCACTCCCGGGTCCCAGGCGCCCATGAGCTCCATCGCGGCCTTGTGGTTCGCGACGAGGCCGGCCGAGCTGCCCGCGCCCTGCTGGGCGGAGGTGGTGAGGAAGCCGTCATTGAAGGGCTTGGTGTCGGAGAACTTCTGCAGGTCCTCTGCGGCCTTCAGCCAGCAGCCGTCCGAGAACGACTTCGAGTCGGCCGTCTTCTCCATGGTGGAGCCGGCGCACTCGCGCAGCGCGAACCAGTAGAACCAGTGCGCGGCGGGCCAGGCGTCCTTCGCGCCGAGCGCGATGGGGGCGACGCCGGTCGCCTTGAGCTTGGTCACGTCCTCGTTGAGGTCGCTGATCGTCTTGGGAGCGTCGCTGATCCCCGCGGCCTTGAAGAGATCCTGGCTGTAGAAGAGACCGCCCGGGAGCACGGCGATGGGCATGGCCCACACCTTGTCCTGGTAGGTCTCCGCCTTGAACGAGCCTTCGGAGATGTTCTTCTTGGTCTCGGACGACACCTTGTCGGTGATGTCCATGAGCTGGCCGGCGTTGACCATGGCCGCCATCTTGCCGCCGCCTCGCTGCAGGAAGATGTCGGGGGCGTCGCCGGAGTTCAGCGCGGTCTGGAGCTTGCCGTCGAGGTCTTCGTTCTGGATGGACTGGACCTTGATGGTGACGTTGGGGTTCGCCTTCTCGAAAGCGGCGACGGCGTTCTTCCAGAACTCCTGGCCGGGGCCGGTGGTGGAGTTCTGCCAGAGGGTCATGTTGACCTTGCCGTTGCTGCTGGAGCTGTCGGAGCCGCCGCTGCACCCGGTGAGGGCGAGCGCGCCGGCCATCACGACGGCGGCCCCGGTGAGGAGCTTGGTGCCTTTCATGTGATTCCAACCTGTTCTCTTCGTTGAGGTGGGGACGTTCGGAAGTGTCGCAAGTGCATGCGACGGTGTCAAACGTTTTCGAAAACCTTTTCTAACGCTATGCTCGACGCTCATGGGACGACGTCCGACCATCAACGATGTGGCCGAGGCGGCCGGTGTTTCGGTCGCCACGGTCTCGAAGGCTGTGAACGGTCGGTACGGCGTCGCCGTCGAGACGGTCGAGCGCGTTCTGCAGGTCGTGCAGGAGCTAGGGTACGAATCCAGCCTGGTCGCGAGCAGTATGCGGTCACGCCGGACGGGCGTGATCGGCGTGCTGGTCGCAGACTTCGAACCGTTCTCCGCCGAGATCCTGAAGGGCGTCGGCGCGGCCCTCCACGACTCCCGCTACGACCTGCTCGCCTACAGCGGCTCGCGGCAGCCGTCGAGCGAAGGGTGGGAGCGCCGCTCGCTGAGCCGGCTGAGCGGCACGCTCATCGACGGCGTCATCATGGTGACCCCGACCGTGGTGAGCGCGAACGCGGACGTGCCGATGGTCGCCATCGACCCGCACACCGGCCGGGCCGACGTGCCGACGGTGGAGTCGGACAGCTTCGGCGGCGCGCGCAACGCGATCGCCTTCCTGATCGGGCTGGGCCACCGGCGGATCGCATTCGTCGCCGGACGCCCGGACCTGCGGTCGTCGAGCCTGCGCGACGCCGGCTACCGGCGTGCGCTGGGGGAGGCAGGCATCACGTTCGACCCGTCGCTCGTCGCGGTGGGCCGGTACGAGCACGACACCGTGAAGGAGGTCGCGCTGCCCCTCCTGGCGCGGCCCGACCGGCCGACGGCGGTGTTCGCGGCGAACGACATCTCCGCGATCGCGGTCATGGAGGTGGCGGCGGAGCTCGGCCTGGATGTGCCGCGCGACCTGTCCGTCGTCGGCTTCGACGACATCCCGGAGGCGTCGCAGTACAGCCCGCCGCTCACCACGGTGCGCCAGCCCATGCAGAGCCTGGGCGCGGCGGCCGCCGACCTGCTGATCGCCCTCATGAACGGCGAGACCCCCGAGCGCACCCACCTGCGCCTTCCGACGCGCCTCGTGCGCCGAGCGACCACCGCCCCGCCCGCCTGACCTGCGGGGTCAGGCGCCGAAGCGCGCGGCCAGCCAAGCCGCCTGCGCGCGCCACTGCAGGTGACCGCCGCCCTCGTGGTCGTTGAACGGGTACACCTCGATGGCCCGGTCCTCCGCCGCGAGGTGGTTGTACGCGGCGAACGTCGTCGACGGCGGCACCACCGTGTCCATCAGCGCCACCGAGAACAGCGACGGCACGTGGATGCGGCGGGCGAAGTTCACGCCGTCGAAGTACGACACCGTGCGAAACACGTCCGCGATCTCGTCGCGGTGCACGGACAGGTACGTGGCGATCTCCTGGTACGGGCCGCCGACTGCGACCTCGACGCCGCGGCGGAAGGCGCAGAGGAACGCGACGTCCGGCATCGCAGCGGCCACGCCGTCCGACAGCGCCGCCGCCGCGAGTGCGATGCCGCCGCCCTGGCTGCCGCCGGTCACGGCGATCCGCGACGCGTCGACGAAGGGCAGCTCGCGCACCGCGTCGACCGCGCGCACCGCGTCGGTGAACACGCGGCGGTAGTAGTACGTCTCGGGCGAGTGGATGCCGCGGGTCATCACCCCGGGCGTCGCCGGGCCCGAGCCATGCGGGTCGGGGGTGTCGCCGCCGCTGCCCCATCCGCTGCCCTGGCCGCGCGTGTCCACGAACACGTGCACGTACCCCGCGAGCGCCCACGAGACGTTCTCGCCGGCGAGGCCGCGGCCGCCGCCGTAACCCTGGAACTGCACCACCGCCGGGAGCGGGCCGTCCGCCTGCAGGGGACGCGACACCCACGCGCGTACCGGCTCGCCGCCGAAACCGGGGAACACCAGGTCGTCGACGACGAGCTGTGTCACCGGCGTCTCGGCCGGCGTCAGTTCGGGCACCCCGCCCGCCGCGCGCGCTTCGGCGATGGTGCGCGCCCAGAACGCGTCGAAGTCGGCGGGCTCCTCGACCTCCGGGCGGAAGGTCAGCAGTTCGGCGTGGGACAGGTCGGTGAGCGGCATCGGTCTCGCTTTCGGCGCGGTTTTCCGGGACGGGCCGACGGCGGCGGGGTACACCCGGCGCAGGTCGGCGTGGCCGTCATTGTGGCACACCGCGACGACGCCACCGCTAAGGCCGACGAGCGGATGTGCGACAGTGGCACCATGCCCGAGCCCACCCGACCGACGCTGGAGGCGATCGCCCGCGAGGCGTCCGTGTCGCTCTCCACCGTGTCCAAGGTGCTCAACGGTCGACCCGGCGTGGCGGCCGCGACGAGGCGGCTGGTCGAGGACCTGCTGCACGACTCCGGCTACGCCCGCCGCGGGGTGGATGCGGAGCGCGGCGAGACCGTCGAACTCGTGCTCGAGAACCTGGCGAGCGAGTGGTCGGTCGAGGTGATCCGCGGCGTGGAGCGGGTGGCCCGGGAGGCGGGGCTCGCGATGACGCTGTCCACGATCGGCGATTACCACGCGGCCGGTGACGACCTCATCACCGGGGTGCTGCGGCGCAAGCCGGTCGCAGTGGTCCTGCAGTTCTCGAACCTCACGGCCGATCACCGGCGGCAGTTGCGGGCGCGCAACATCCCGTTCGTCGTCGTGGACCCGGCGGGCGACCCACCGCCGGACGTGCCCGCGATCGGTGCGACGAACTGGGCGGGCGGGCTGGCCGCGACCCGGCACCTGGTCGCGCTCGGGCACGAACGCATCGCGTCGATCGGCGGCCCGGCCGACCTGCTGTGCTCGCGGGCCCGGGTGGCCGGGTACCAGGCGGCGCTGCAGGAGGCCGGACTCCCGGTCCCCGCGCCGGTCGAGTCGGCGGGGTTCTCGCGCGCGGACGGCGAACGGGAGGGGCGCCGTCTGCTCGGCGTAGCCCCCGCGGATCGCCCCACCGCGATCGTCTGCGCCAACGACATGCAGGCCCTCGGCGTGTACGACGCGGCGTTCGCGCTCGGCCTCGATGTGCCGGCCGACGTGTCCGTCGTCGGCTTCGACGACGCGCCGTCGGCGTCCTGGGCGCGTCCGCCGCTCACGACCATCCGGCAGCCGCTGCAGGAGATGGCGGAGGAGGCCGCACGGCTGGCGCTGCGCCTGCGGGCGGGGGCCGCCGAGAGCACGCGGCTGGAGCTCGCCACCAGTCTGATCGAGCGCGGGTCGACGGCGCCGCCGCGCGGTTGAACGAAAGTTTTCCAACCTCCCGCAGAAACTTGCTCCCGTTCGCGAGACCGCTTTAGCGTCGCTGAGGGATCCACGGGAGGAAGGCCGACGATGACCGACGACACACCCCAGCTCCGGGTCGCCATGATCGGCTACGGCTTCATGGGCGCCGCGCACTCGCAGGGCTGGCGGACCGCACCGCGGTTCTTCGACCTCCCCGCCGAACCGGTGATGGAGGTGATCGTCGGGCGCGACGCCGCCCGGGTCGAGGATGCGCGCCGCCGCTTCGGCTGGCAGCGCGCCGCAACCGACTGGCGCGAGGTCGTCGCCGACCCCGCCATCGACATCGTCGACATCTGCACGCCGGGCGACAGCCACGCCGAGATCGCCATCGCCGCACTCGCCGCGGGCAAGCACGTCCTGTGCGAGAAGCCGCTCGCCAACACGGTCGCCGAGGCTGAGGCGATGACCGAGGCGGCCGAAGGTGCCGCCGCGCGCGGCATCCGGTCGATGGTCGGCTTCAGCTACCGCCGCGTTCCCGCGATCGGCGTGGCCCGGCGGCTGGTGCAGGACGGACGGCTCGGCCAGATCCGCCAGGTGCGGGCGCTCTACCTGCAGGACTGGCTGCGCGACGAGGACGGCCCGATGACGTGGCGCCTCGACAAGGCCGCCGCCGGCTCCGGCTCGCTCGGCGACATCGGCGCCCACGCCGTCGACCTCGTCGAATACCTCACCGGCTCGCGGCTGGCGGGTGTCTCCGGGACGCTCGCGACCTTCGTCGAGGAGCGTCCGCTGCTGGGCGAGACGGTCGGGCTGTCCGGCACCGCCTCCGCGGAGCGCGGGCGGGTCACCGTGGACGACGCCGCCTGGTTCACCGCCCGACTCGATGGCGGTGCCGCGGCCGGTGCCATCGGCGCCTTCGAGGCGACCCGCTACGCGACCGGCCGCAAGAACGCGCTCCGGATCGAGCTCAGCGGCTCGCGCGGTGCCATCGCCTTCGACCTGGAGTCGATGAACGAGCTGGAGTTCTACGACGCGACCGCCCCGGCCGGCGAGCAGGGGTTCGTGCGGATCATCGCCACCGAGCCCGAGCATCCCTACATGGCCAACTGGTGGCCCACCGGACACGCCATCGGCTACGAGCACGCCTTCAGCCACGAGGTGGTCGACTTCGTCACCGCCATCGCGGCCGGAGAGGACCCCGAGCCGTCGTTCGCCGACGGCCTCCACATCCAGCGCGTCCTGGACGCCGTCGAACGCAGCGCGGCTGCCGGCAGCGCGTGGACCCCCATCCCCTGATCGACGAACCCCGACCCACGAAGGAAGCATGAGCAAGCACGCACTGATCGTCCGCGGCGGCTGGGACGGGCACATGCCCGTCGAGACCACCGACCTGTTCGTCCCGTTCCTCCGCGACAACGGCTTCGAGGTCCGGGTCGAGGAGGGCACGGGCGTCTACGCCGACGAGGAGTACCTGACCGGCGTGGACCTGATCGTCCAGGTCAACACCATGAACACCATCGAGGACGCGGAGTTCCGCGGACTCCGCAACGCCGTCCTGAACGGGACCGGCATGGCGGGCTGGCACGGCGGCATCGCCGACGCGTACCGCAACAACGCGGACTACCTCCACATGATCGGCGGCCAGTTCGCCCACCACGCGGGCAAGGACCCGGCCGAGCGGGTGGGCGACCAGAGCGACAACTACATCCCCTACACCGTGCACATCACCGATTACGGCAAGACGCATCCCATCACCGAGGGCATCGAGGACTTCGACCTCGTGACGGAGCAGTACTGGGTGCTGAGCGACGAGTACAACGACGTGCTCGCCACCACGACACAGGAGGTCCGGCCCTGGGATGCCTGGAACCGCCCGGTGACCTCGCCGGCGATCTGGACCCGCCAGTGGGGAAGGGTCGCATCTTCGTCTCCGCTCCCGGCCATCGGCTCGAGATCGTCGAGAGCCGTCCCGTCCGCACCATCATCGAGAGGGGGCTGCTGTGGGCCGCCCGCTGAACGTCGGCGTCGTCGGCGTCGGAGTGATCAGCAAGCAGTACTTCGAGGACCTTCCGCAGCTGCCGAACCTGACGCTGACCGCCGTCGCCGACCTCGACCTGGACCGCGCATCCGTCGTCGCCGCCGAGCAGGGCGTCGAAGCGCTCTCGGTCGACGCCCTGCTCGCCGACCCGCGGGTCGACGTCGTTCTCAATCTGACCATCCCCGCCGCGCACGCCGAGGTCGCACTCCGCGCGCTCGATGCGGGCAAGCATGTCTACGGGGAGAAGCCGCTCGCGCTGTCCACCGCCGAGGCTGCGCCGATCCTGGAGCGGGCGGCGGCACGCGGGCTGCGTGTCGGCAGCGCGCCGGATACGGTTCTCGGCACCGGCATCCAGACGTCGCGCGCGCTGCTCGACGAGGGCGCGATCGGCGACCCGGTCGCGGCGGCAGTCCACTGGAGCGCTCCGGGGCACGAGCTGTGGCATCCGGCTCCCGCGTTCTACTACCAGCCGGGCGGCGGGCCGCTGTTCGACATGGGCCCCTACTACCTGACCAGCCTGGTGACGTTCTTCGGGCCGGTCGTCCGCGTCTCCGGCGCCACCGGGCGCTCGACGCGGGAGCGCCGGATCGCGACCGGACCGCTCGCCGGCTCGGTGGTGCCCGTCGACGTGGACACGCACGTCACCGCGATCCTCGAGCACGCGTCCGGCGTCATCTCCACCGTGACCGTCTCGTTCGAGGTGTGGGCGTCGCGCTCCCCGAAGTTCGAGGTCTACGGCACCGCAGGGACCCTGGCGGTCCCGGACCCGAACATGTTCTCGGACACCGTGCAGCTCGCCACGGCCGACGAGCGCGACTTCCGCGACGTGGAGCCCGTGGCCGGGTACGCCGACGCCGGACGCGGGTATGGCCTGGCCGACCTGGCGCGCGCGATCGAGACAGATCGGCCCGCCCGGGCCTCCGGGGAGCTGGCGTTCCACGTGCTCGAGATCATGGAGTCGGTGCTGCGCGCGGGTGCGACGCACGAGGTCGTGGAGCTGTCGTCGACGGTCGAGCGCCCGGCGCCGGTGCCGCACGGCGCGCGCCCCGAGACGTGGTGACGGGCCGGCGCCGACCGTCGCGCCGGTAGGGTTGCCTGCGACATGGACGGCAGGACGAGCCCGGGGACGAACCTCGACACGGTGCGGCGGCACAACCTCGCGGCCGTACTCGGGCTGGTGCACCGGGAGGGTCCGCTCGCCCGCTCGGCTCTGACCCAGGCGACCGGGCTCAACCGGTCGACGGTCGGGGCGCTGGTCGGCGAGCTGACCGCGCTGGGACTCGTCCGTGAGCGCGAGCCCGCGTCCAGCAACCGCGTCGGGCGTCCCTCGCCGGTGGTCGAAGCGGACGGGCGGGTGGTCGCTCTCGCGATCAACCCCGAGATCGACGCCGTGACCGTCGGCGTGGTGGGTTTGGATGCCACCGTGCGCCGCCGCCTGCGCTACCCGACGGGCCGCATCCCGACCGCCGCCGAGGCCGTCGAGATCGTGACCGCCGCGATCGCCCAGCTGCGCCCGGAGCTGACCGCCGCGAGTCGACTGGTCGGCATCGGCGTGGCCGTCCCCGGCCTCGTTCGCGAGGAGGACGGGATGGTGCGGCTCGCTCCGCACCTGGGCTGGGTCGACGAGCCGTTCGCCGCGGAGCTGTCCGCCGCGACCGGCCTGCCCGTCCACGCGGCGAACGACGCCAACCTCGGCGCCGACGCCGAGCGTTTGTTCGGCGCGGGCGCGGCGCGAGCGACCTGGTGTACCTCAACGGCGGCGCATCCGGCATCGGCGCGGGCGTCATCGCGGGCGGCCGGCCGCTGACGGGCATCAGCGGGTATGCGGGCGAACTCGGGCACACCCTGGTGAATTCCGCGGGCGTCCGTTGCCATTGCGGCGCGGTCGGGTGTCTGGAGACCGAGGTGAGCCAGCGTGCGCTGCTCCGGGTGCTCGGCCTGGAGGCGGCGGACGCCGACGAACTGGAGCGGGCACTGGATGACGCGCTCGCCGCGGGGGACCCTGCCGTGCATGCCGAGGTCGATCGCCAAATCGGGTTCCTCGCCGTCGCGCTGCGGAACGCCACGAATATCTTCGCGCCGGAGCTGATCGTGCTCGGCGGATTCCTCGGTGCCCTGCACGCGCTCGATCCCGAGCGGCTGCCGCGGCTGGTGGGGGAGCAGGCGCTCGCTGCGAGCGCGGAGCGGCTGTCGATCGTGCGGGCGGCGCTCGGCTCCGACATCCTCATGATCGGAGCCGCGGAGCGCGCGTTCGGTCCGCTGCTCGCGTCGCCCGCCTCCTGACCTCTTCGTCGCGGCGAACGTGCCCGGAATGCATTGCATGCGCACGTTCACATTCGGCGCCCGGCCGGGTATAACATAGGACTTGCCCGACGGCTCGAATCGATTCGAAGCCCGGGTCTTCCGCACCGCGTCCGTGACGCGGTGCTCTCTTCTCCTGCGTCCGATGGCGGGCGCGCGCCTTTCCGCCCCCAGACTCGCCAAGGACTTTCTCGTGACCACCGTCGTGCATCCCGGAGACTCGCTCTCCGGCCGCCAGCGCCTCGCCTACATCCTCATCCTGGGCGCCCTGACGGCACTCGGACCGTTCACGATCGACACCTACCTGCCGGCGCTTCCGACACTCCAGAACGATTTCCAGGTCTCCACCGCGGCCATCCAGCTCACGCTGACCGCGACCACGATCGGCTTCGGCGTCGGCCAGCTGCTCGTCGGCCCGTGGTCGGACAAGATCGGCCGACGCACGCCGCTCATGGTCGCGACCGGAGTGCACATCATCGCGTGTCTCGCGGCCGCGATCGCTCCCAACGTCGAGCTGCTGGGCGTCGCCCGCGCCCTGCAGGGCATCGGCGCGGCGGCCGGCGGTGTCGTCGCGATGGCGATGGTCCGCGACCTGTTCGGCGGGCGACCGCTGGTCCGGATGCTGAGCCGGCTCGCGCTGGTGAACGGCCTGGCGCCGGTGCTCGCGCCGGTGATCGGATCCTGGCTGCTGCTCGTCATGCCGTGGCGCGGCATCTTCGTCGTGCTCGCCGTCTACGGCCTGTTCGTCGTCACCTGCGTGGCTCTCTGGATCGTTGAGACGCTGCCGAAGGCGCGCCGCCACGACGCCGGCCACTCGACCGTCGGCCAGCGCTACAAGAACGTGCTGAGCGACCGTCTCTTCGTCGGCATCGCGATCGTCGGCGCCGCCAACTTCACCGGCCTGTTCTCGTACCTGTCGTCGAGCTCGTTCATCTTCCAGGACATCTACAAGTTCAACGCGCAGGAGTACGGCCTGCTGTTCGCGGTCAACTCGATCGGCATCATCATCGGCGTGCAGTCGGCGGCGCGCCTGACCAAGTACGTCGGCCCCCAGTGGATCCTCGCCTGCTCCACCATCGTCATGTTCGTGGCGTCCGTCACGATCGTCGTCCTCGACCAGGCGCACGTCGGTCTGTGGGGCATCGTCATCCCGCTGTGGTTCTTCATCGCGGCGTGCGGCTTCGGCTTCCCGTGCGTCCAGGTGCTGGCGCTGAACGGCCACGGCGCGGAGGCGGGCACGGCGGCGAGCCTGCTCGGCGCGCTCAACTTCGGCATCGCGGGTATCGTCTCCCCGGTCGTCGGCATCCTGGGCGTCGGCAGCGCCGCGCCGATGGCCACGGTCATGGCGATCTGCGCGCTGATCTCGATCGCGTCCCTGTGGATCGTGGTGCGGCCGCGTACGGTTCCAGAACTCGCGCACTGAGCCGTCCCTAGGCGGCGCATGCCGCGGCGGGTACGTTGTCGTGTCATGAGCGCTGCCGAACCCTCTCCTGCGAAACCGGACGCCGAAGGCCACGATGTCGCCGGAGCGCGGCGGGTCACCAACCGGTGGCCGGTCATCGCAGCGTCCGTGGCGGTCGGGCTGGTGGTCGCGCTGGGCATCATCATCGCCCTGCGGCCCAAGCTGCCGTTCGGTATCGACACCGAGTGGATGGGCGAGATCGTCGAGCACCGCTCGCCGCTCTGGCTCGGCCCTGCGCTGTTCTTCAACTACGCCGGAGGCGGGATCGTCGGATCCTTCGTCGTCCCGCTGGTGATCTTCCTGCTGCTGCTCGCGTTCCGAAGGCCGTGGGGCGCTGCCTTCTTCGCGATCGCGAGCATCGTGTCGGTCGTCTGCGTGCAGATCCTGAAGCACACCGTCGGGCGGGCGCGGCCGACGGAGATCCTGGTGCACGCGGACACCGGCTCATTCCCGTCCGGGCATACGGCCAACGCGGCGACCATGGTGGTGGTGCTGGGCATCCTGTTTCCGCGCGTGTGGGTCTGGGTCCTCGGCGTCGTGTGGGCCGTGCTGATGGCGATCAGCCGCACCTACCTCGGCGCTCACTGGGTGAGTGACACGATCGGCGGACTGATCCTCGGGGCCGGCGTCGCGATCATCGTCTGGACGCCGCTGGCGCACCGGCTGGCGTTGGAGGCGACGCAGCCGCATCCCTTCTTCCTGTCGCGGACGCGCCAGTAGAGTGTCCGGCATGAGCGACGCGGACGCGCTGGCGAAGGCGCAGGCCGAGGCCCAGGCGGCCGCGGATGAAGCGGAACGGCTGCAGGCGGAAGCGGCGGAGGCCGTGCGCAAGGCGCAGGAGGCGTCTGCGGCGGCGGAGGCGCGGGCGGCATCGCTGCGGGAGGCTGCGGTCGCTGCTGCGACGGCTGCGACGGCCGCGGCGGCTGTACCGGCAGCGCCGGCCGCGCCGACGGACGCGCCCACCGGTCCGCTCGACGCCTCCGAGGTGGAGGCCGTCCGCGCCGGGTACGCCTTCGACGGGGCCGTGCTGGAGCTCGGCGCCCTCGTCAACGGCGACCCGCAGCCCGCGGTGCCGATCCGCATCCCGATCGCGATGACGAACCGGCACGGACTGGTCGCGGGCGCGACCGGCACCGGCAAGACCAAGACCCTGCAGGTACTCGCCGAGCAGCTGTCCGCGGCCGGGGTCCCGGTCTTCGCCGCCGACATCAAGGGCGACCTCTCCGGCATCGCGACGCCCGGCCAGCCGAACGACAAGCTCCTGGAGCGTACCCGGGGCATCGGCCAGGACTGGACGCCCCGCGCCGCGACGACCGAGTTCTTCTCCCTCGGCGGTGTGGGCGCCGGCGTGCCCATCCGCGCGACCGTCGCCGGCTTCGGGCCCCTGCTGCTGTCGAAGGTGCTCGGGCTCAACGACACGCAGGAGTCGAGCCTCGGCCTGGTCTTCCACTACGCCGAGCAGGCCGGGCTCCCGCTGCTCGACCTCGCCGACCTGCGCGCCGTGCTCACCTATCTCACAAGCGATGACGGCAAGGAGGAGCTGACCGGGCTCGGCGGGCTGTCGGCGGCGACCGTGGGCGTCATCCTGCGCGAGCTGATCGCGTTCGCCGATCAGGGCGCCGACGCGTTCTTCGGCGAGCCCGAGATCGACACCGCGGAGTTCCTGCGTCTTGCGCCCGACGGCACCGGCGTCGTCAGCCTGCTCGAGGTGCCGGGGGTGCAGGACAAGCCCGCGCTCTTCTCGACCTTCCTGATGTGGCTGCTCGCCGACCTGTTCAACGACCTCCCCGAGGTCGGCGACCTCGACAAGCCGAAGCTCGTGTTCTTCTTCGACGAGGCCCACCTGCTGTTCCGGGACGCGTCGAAGGACTTCCTCGCCTCCATCACCCAGACCGTGCGGCTCATCCGGTCGAAGGGCGTCGGCATTTTCTTCGTGACACAGACCCCGAAGGACGTGCCCTCGGATGTGCTGGCGCAGCTCGGCTCGCGGGTCCAGCACCAGCTGCGTGCCTTCACCCCGGATGACGCGAAGGCCCTGAAGCAGACCGTGTCGACGTATCCCACCTCCGGCTACGACCTCGCGCAGGTGCTGCAGTCGCTCGGCACCGGCGAGGCCATCGTGACGGTGATGAACGAGAAGGGCGCGCCGACGCCGGTCGCCTGGACGCGACTCCGCGCCCCGCAGGGCTCGATGTCGCCCGCGCCGGCCGACCAGGTGCAGGCGACGATCGCGGCATCGCCGTTGCAGGCGAAGTACGGCACCCCGCTCGACCGCGATTCGGCGCGCGAGATGCTGGGACGCAAGCTGGATGCGGCGGCGGCCGCCGCGGCTCAGGCGCAGGCGGAGGCCGACGCGGCGAAGGCGTCCGCCGAGGCGCAGAAGCAGGCGGCGGCGCAGGCGAAGGCCGACGCCAAGGCCCAGGCGGCCGCGCAGAAGGAGTACGAGCGCATCCTGCGCCAGACGGCGCCGCGGTCGAGCTCGCGGTCGACCTCGCGGCGGAGTTCGTCCTCGAACAAGACGGTCCTGGAGCAGGTGCTCGGCTCGAAGGCGACGCGGGACATCCTCGGCAGCGTCGTCGAGGGCATCTTCGGCACCCGGCGGCGGCGCTAGAGCGCGAGCAGAGCCCGGGCGCGGACGGCGATCGCGCGCGCGATCGACCCGTCGCCGCCGTCCTGGGCCGACCACAGGCTCGACAGCGCACCCCACGCGAGCGCCCACGAGAGCGCCCGCCGCTCCGGCATCCCGGTCTCGGCCGCGATGATCGCGACCCTGCGCTCCAGCCGCCCCGGTGCGAGCGCCACCGCCGCGTCCGGGTTGCAGAGGATGTTCGCGACGTCGAACCCCGGATCGCCGTGCAGCGGCTTGGGGTCGATCGCGAGCCAGCCGCGCTCGCCGAAGTGCAGCACGTTGCCGTGATGCAGGTCGCCGTGCAGGACGACGTCAGCGGTTGGATGCGACAGCACGTCCTCGGCCGTCTGCGCGGCGGCGGCGAGCATGCCGTCGGGATCCGCGCCGTCGTAGGTCAGGAGGTCGCGGAACCAGCGCCGCAGGTCGAACAGCTCCCCGGGCCGAGGGTCGCGCCCCGCCGCGTGGAGGCGCCTCCCCACCCGGCAGAGGACGCGGGTGGCTTCGTCGTCACCGTCGGGCCCGGAGCGCGCGAGGGCGGCGAGCCCGTCGTCGTCCGCGCGTTCGAGCAGCACCGCATCCCCGTCGACCGCGAGCACGCGAGCGGCGCCATCGCCGTCCCACCAGCGGAGCACGGCGTTCCCGGCCCGCTCCTCGCCCGACGTCGCCAGCTTCAGGAATGCACGGTCGTCGCCGCGCCGCACCGGCTGCAGCACGCTCGATGAGGTCGCGAACGCAGCGCTGTCCGAGCGAAGCCCCAGACGCTCGCGGACCGCGGCCAGCGCGTCTTCCGGCACCGTCATGCGGCCGCCGTCAGGGACGCAGGTGCAGGCGCTCGAACCAGTACAGCAGCCGCGGCCAGGTGCGCCGCAGCTGGTTGAGCGTCATCGGCTCGTCCGGCCGGGTGACCGGCACGTCCAGTTCCTCCGCCACCCGTTCCATGTCGGCGAGCGACCAGAACTGGCCCCGCATCCGGATCAGGAGGCGGCCGCTCGCGGACGCCACGAAGAGCTGGGGGAGGACGTCGAGCGTACTGCCCTCGTACATCTGCACCAGGATGACCGCGCCCGCCTCACCCGGCGCGACGTGTACCGTCCGCCCGAAGAACCCGCGCTCCCGAACGCCCTCCGCGCCGATAGTGATGGTCGTGTTAAGGAAGGACGCGACCCCGACCACGGTCGCCCCGATGACGACGAGGTGCGCGATCAGAACGTACGGCCAGGCGGGCCCCGGGATGGTGAGCCAGTAGATCACGGCGAACACCGGAGTCGTGAGGGCGAGCACCGCGATGATGCCGCGCATGAACAGATGCCGGTGCGGGCGCAGGACGGTCACGCGGGTCGACCCCGCATCCCGATCCACGTCTGTCTGCTCACTCACTCCATGAGCTTGACCGATTCGTATAGGCCCCGGTAGCGGCATTTTGGGGGACACCCGTTCAGGGGTGCGGCCAGGCGCCCCGCCGGTTCGCGGTCAGCCGGCGGCCCGGACCACCAGCTCCCGGATGCGCTCCTCGTCGGCGGGGGTGAGGTCCAGGATGGCGAACGCCGTCGGCCACATCGTGCCGTCGTCGAGCTGCGCGGGATCGTTGAACCCGAGCGTCGAGTACCGGTACTTGAACTTCGACGCCGGCTGGAAGAAGCAGAACGTCTTCCCTTCGACGGCGTACGCGGGCATCCCGTACCAGAGCTTCGGCCACACATCAGGCACGGCCTCGGTCACGATCGCGTGGACGCGCTCGGCGAGCCGGCGATCGTGCTCCGGCAGCTCGGCGATCTTCTCGAGCAGGTCGCGGGTGTCGTCCTCGCGGCCGGCCTTGCCGCGACGCTGGCGCTTCACCTCCGTCGAGCGCTCCTTCATGGCGGCGCGCTCCTCGTCGGTGAACGCGGAGGCTGTGGTCTCTGTCGTCTTCGTCATGTCCCCGACCATAGGGCGGGACGGCGGTGTGTGGCTTCTCCGAAACTGCTCGGTCAGGGACGAGAGCCGTCTAGACGCCCCGAAACCCCCGGCGATACCCTGCCCGCACGTCGTGAGGGGAGGCGCGCATGGCCGACGCAGGCACCGCGGCACGGCCGCGCCGCCTGCTGCCCGGCCTCACCCGCGGCAACCTCGTCCGCGAACTGCTCGCAGGTGTGACCCTCCTGGCGATCGCCATCCCCTCAACATCGGCTACGCGCAGATCGCCGGGCTCCCGCCGACCGCCGGTTTGTACGCGCTCGTCCTCCCGTCGATCCTCTATGCCCTCACCGTCAGCTCGCGGCAGGTCGTCGCGTCGCCGGATGCGGCGGCGGCGGCACTCGTGGCCTCCTCCGTCGGCGGGCTCGCCGTCAGCCAGGGGAACTACATCGCGCTGACGCTCGCGCAGGCGCTGATCGGCGGCGTCCTGTTCCTGCTGAGCGCGGTCTTCAGGCTCGGGTTCCTGGCGAACTTCCTGTCCAAGCCGATCCTGGTCGGCTTCGTCGGCGGACTCGCCCTCGACATCCTGGTGTCGCAGGTCGCCAAGATGCTCGGCGTGAAGATCGACTCCGGCGGGGAGTTCGTGGACAAGGTCGTCGGCCTGGTCGGAGGTCTTTCGGGTGTCAACGTCTGGTCTGTGCTGATCGCGGCGGGGTCGCTCCTCATCCTGCTCGTCGGCCGGCGGATCGCGCGCGCCGTGCCGTGGGCGCTGATCGTGCTCATCCTGGCCACGATCGTGGTGCTCCTCTCCGGCGCCGAGTCCGCCGGCGTCTCGGTGCTCGGGAAGGTGGAGGCCGGTCCGCCGCGGCTCACCTGGCCGCTGATCGATTGGGGGCAGTGGCTCGCCGTCATCCCGTCGGCCATCGCGCTGACCCTCGTGACGATGGGGGAGGGGCTGCTCGTCTCGCGGTCCTACGGCGAGCGCCGCGGCTACGCGACAAGCCCCGACCGAGACCTGTTCGCGTTCGGCCTCGGCAACCTCGGCGCCGGAGTGAGCGGCGGTTTCTTCGTCGGGTCCTCCACCTCGCGCACCGCCGCGATGGACCAGGCCGGCTCGCGCACGCAGCTGCCGTCGCTCGTCACCGCGGTCGGGACACTGCTGCTCCTGATCTTCGGGACGGCGCTGCTCGAGGACATCCCATCACCGGCCATCGGCGCGATCGTGGCCGTCGCCGTGGTGCCGCTGCTCGGCATCCCGGACTTCATCCGGCTGTGGCGGCTGGACCGGTTCGAGTTCGCCATCGGGGCCGTGTGCTTCCTCGGTGCGGTGTTCATCGGGCCGATCGCCGGAATCGTGATCGCGTTCGTGCTCGCCGTCATCAACGTCACGAGGCGGGCGGCGAATCCGCCCATCGACACGCTGTCGTCCGACGGCGACCCGACGCACTCCCTGCTCGGCCCAGCGGACCCCGGGACGCTGACCGCACCGGGCGTCGTCGTCATCCGCCTGGCGGCGCCGCTGTTCTTCGCGAACAGCACCGCGTTCGCGCAGGCCGTCACCTCGGCGGTGTCGACGACCGGGGCGCGTCACGTCGTCCTCGATATGGAGGCCGTGACCGACGTCGACGTGACCGGCGCCGAGGCATGGGAGTCGATGCGGGCGTTCCTGTCCGCGCGGGATGTGGGGCTCGCGCTGAGCCGCGTCCGCCCTGGCATCCTCGACCGGCTCCACCACCTCGGCCTGGACACCGACGTCACCGTCTTCGACACCAACCGTGCCGCGATCGCGGCGCTGCGGACCGACGCGGACAGCCGCCGCTGAGAGGAGTTCCCGTGCCCGAGGCCATCGGAGAGGTGCTGCCGCTGGCGGTCGGCATCGCGATCAGCCCGATCCCGATCATCGCGGCGATCCTGATGCTGCTCTCGCCGCACGCCCGATCGACCAGCGTCGGCTTCTTGATCGGCTGGGTGCTGGGCATCGTCGTCGCCGTCGTCGTGTTCACCCTCCTGTCGGGTCTGATCCCCGCCGAGGACCCTGATGCCTCCAAGCCGATCGCCGGTGTGATCAAGGTCGTGCTCGGCGTGCTGCTGCTCCTGCTGGCGCTGCGTCAATGGCGGTCGCGGCCGCGCGCCGGCGAGACCGCGGCGCTACCGAAGTGGATGGACGCGATCGACGACATGACGGCCACGCGGGGGCTGGTCCTCGGGTTCCTGCTCGCCGCGGTGAACCCGAAGAACCTGCTGCTGGCGGCCTCGGCCGGCGTCGCGATCGGTACGGCGGGGCTGTCGGTCGGGTCGGCGGTGGTGGTCATCGTCGTGTTCACGCTCGTCGCCGCTATCTCCGTGCTCATCCCGGTCGTCGGCTACCTCGTGGCCGCCTCGACGTTCACCAAGCCCCTGGATTCGCTTCGCGGCTGGCTGGTGGCCCACAACGTCGCCGTCATGTCCGTGCTGCTGCTCGTGATCGGCGTCGTGATGATCGGCAAGGGCATCGCCGCCTTCTAGGAGCCGCCGGTCCTGACGCGCTCGCGGATCATCCGGATCGACGTGTTGAGCACGGACGCCACGAGCAGTACCAGGTAGATCGCCCAGAAGGCGCCGTCTCCGGCGTGCAGGTACTCCGTGAGCTCCCACGTCTCCTGCGTCGCCAGCTGCGCCGCCGGCGGACACCGCGAACCATCCCGTCCCCGACGCTCGGAACAGCCGCGCCCGCGACCCGACGGACGGGTCGGCCGCGATACGGCGACGGGTGAGCAGGTACATCACCGGCGGCAGAAGCCACCAGTACCGCGAGGGCTGCGCCGTCTCCTCCTTCGCGATCGACGACTCGATGCGGTGCAGCTCCACCGAGCCCTGGAACAGGGGGCCCGCGACGAGGAACCACGCCCCGATGAAACTCGCCCAGACGACGAACGCCTCCATGGACTCAGTCTAGACAGGTGACCCTAGAGTCACCTATTGTGTCGGCATGAGCACCGACGACGTCATCCAGGCGATCGCGGATCCCACCCGCCGCCGGCTGCTCGACGCCCTCCGCGAGCAGGACGGGCAGCCCATCGCGTCCCTCACCGAGAGGGTCGCGCCGCTCGGGCGCCACGTCGTGCTCAAGCACATCCACGTGCTCGAAGCAGCCGACCTCGTCGTCACCCGCAAGGTGGGGCGGCAGCGGCTGTGCTATCTCAACGCGGTGCCCATCGTGCAGCTCGCCGAACGCTGGATCGACGACTTCGGCGCCCGCACGGCATCCGGGCTCACCGCACTGAAGAGGGATCTGGAAGGAAAGAGACCATGACCGAGGACCGCGTCTACCGCGTCCGCATCGACGCCACGCCCGAAGCGGCGTGGGCGGCGATCACCGACCCCGCCCGCACCGTCGCCTGGTACTACGGCTCCGAGGTGCGCACGACCTGGACGGTCGGCGAACCCGTGGAGTACTTCGCCGGCGACGAGCTGCAGATCACCGGCGCCCTGCTCGCCTACGACCCGCCCCGCTCCTACAGCCACGAGTTCATCGCCACCTGGTCGGGCGAGCGCGAAAATCAGGGCACGCTCACCTGGACCGTCGAGCCAGACGGGGACGGGTGCGTCGTGACGCTCGTGCACGCCGGCGGCCACGGCCAGGAGACCGTGGACGGATCGCGCTACATCATGGACGCACTGAAGGCGTACCTGGAGGGGGTGGAGGTGCCGCGGGCGGCGGGGTGACCCGGGATCCGAACGCCGGGTCTGGTGGGCGCGCGGGGCCGCACGACATACTGCCGCCATGGTGCGATTCGGGGTGCGGGGCGGCATCGGTGCGGTTGCGGCGCTCGCCGTCGCATTCCTGATAACGCTCGGGACGCCCTCCGCGCCTGCCTCCGCGAGCTTCGCAAGCCAATGCGCCACTCCGACCCGGACGCTCGACCCCTCCGCGTCGTCGGTGAGCCTCGCGCCGGGCGAGACGGTCCTGCTCGCGTCCGGAACCTTCACGGGCGGCGTGAACGCCCTGCCCTCCGGTGCGACGCTGTGCGTCGCCGCCGGGGCGACCCTGCAACCGGCATACCTCAACAACGGCGCGGGCACGGTGATCGTCGCCGCGGGCGCCACGGCGACGTTCCCGTCCCTCTCCGTCGGAACGGGGTTCGCGCTGCAGGCGGAGGGCAGCGTGACGTTCGCCGGACTCAACGTGAACGGCGCGTCGCGGTTCGCCATCGCGTCCGGTGGCACGATGGCGGTGTCGGGTTCCTTCTCCCCGTCGGCGGGCGTGTTCGACAATCGCGGCACTCTGACCGTCGGCGGCAGTCTCAACCTCAACGGCGGCGCGAGCATCGAGAACGCCGGGCGGCTGACCGTCGGCGGCGACGCACTCCTGAACGGCCGCCTCGACAACACCGGCCGGGTGGACGTCGCGGGCATCCTCGGTGTCAACGGCGGAGCGACGTTCGCCAACGCCTGCCAGGTACGGGCGACGGGCGCCATCACGAACGATGCCGCGGCGTCCGCAAACGCCGGAATCGTGGTCGCGGGCGGCACGTTCCGCAACAACGGGACCTGGCGGCAGTCGGTGGAGGGGCTGCTCGCCGCGACCGGCCTGACGGACGACGGCACCGTGAGCGGTTTCGGCGCCTACCAGTTCACCGGTCCCACCAGTGTGCAGGGCCGGTTCACCGGCGACTCCGCGGGCAACCCCATCCAGGTGCAGACGCAGGCGCCCGCCGGCAGCATCTTCGACGTGCAGACCGGGACGATCGCGAACGTGATCCGGGTGGTCGCCTCCCGCTCGACGTCGCCCGACGCCCCGCTGTCCGGATGCAGCAACAACGTCCTTCCCTTCGCGGACCTCTCCGTGACGAAGAGCGGACCGGGGACGGTGCTGCCGAACGGCGACATCGCGTACACGATCACCGTGACGAACGACGGCCCCGACGAGGCGACCGGCGTCGTCGTCCACGAGGTGCTGCCGCCCGAGGCGACGGGGGTCGTGGATGCCGACGGCGGCACGGTCGCGAACGGCTCCATCACCTGGACCGTCGGCTCCCTCGCCGTCGGGGCGTCCGCCTCGTTCGGCATCACGATCTCGGAGTCCGCCCCGGTCGGCACCGTGCTGCGCGACGCCGCGAGCGCGACCTCCGACACCGCCGATCCCAACCCCTCGGACAACGACGGCACGAGCGAGGACAGCCAGGTGGACACGGTCGTCGTCGCGGCCCCGCCGCCGGCCAACAGCCCGCCGGTCGCCGACCCGCTCGTGCAGCCCGGTTTCACCGACGAGCTGCTGTTCGGGAGGGTGACGGCCACGGACCCGGACGCCGGCCAGGAGCTCATCTTCTCGATCACGACGCCGCCCGCCCACGGCATCGCGGTGATGGTCGCGGGAGGCGGCTTCGCCTACCGGTCGGATCCGGATTTCACCGGTGACGATGCTTTCACCTTCACCGTGTGCGACGACGGCACCCCCGTGCTGTGCGACTCGGCGGTGGTGTCGCTCCCGATCAGCCCGACGGCGTCCGACGACACTGCGGTGACCGGCGTGGACACGCCGGTGACCATCCCGGTGACCGCGAACGACTCGCTCGGCGCCGCCCTTCAGACGACGCTGCCGGTGTCCGCGGCGAACGGCATCACTGCCGTGGACGCCGGATCCGGCTCGATCACGTATACGCCGTCCGCCGGCTTCACCGGGCTGGACACCTTCCGCTATCGCACCTGCTCGCCGACGAACCCGGCCCTGTGCGCGACGGCGACGGTGACCGTCGTGGTGCGCGCGCTCAACCGCCCGCCGGTGGTCGACGCGCTTCACCTGGTGACCTCCGTCGGCGCCGCCGTGACGGACACGATCCATGCAAGCGACCCGGACATCGGCCAGACGCTGACCTTCGCGCGCGGCATCCCGCCGCGCAGCGGCACGGCGTCCGTCGCCGACGACCGGACCACCTACACGCCCCGCGCGAACTTCGCGGGCGCCGACGCCTACGCCGTCATCGCGTGCGACGACGGCGACCCGGTGCTCTGTTCCACCGGCGACGTCACGGTCGACGTGTACCCGGTCGCGAACCCGGACAGCGCCTCCACCGCCCAGGACACGCCGGTCAGCATCCCCGTGAGCGGGAACGACCTCGGAGCCGTCACGGCGCCCGTCGTCGCCTCGACTCCCGCCCACGGCACCGTGCGCGTCGACGGTGCAACGATCGTGTATGTGCCGGATCCCGGCTTCGCGGGCACCGACACGTTCGACTACACGATCTGCGCGGTCGCCGCCCCGACCCTGTGCGCGACGACCACGGTGACGGTCGACGTCGCGGCGGCGGTCGCGCCCCCGATCGTGCCGGACGACGGCGGCGGCTCGAGCACGGCGGACGTAGCGGGCGACCTTTCCGACACCGGCTCGTCGTCGCCCGTCAGCGCCGCCGCAGGGGCGGCCCTAGGCGCGATGGTGCTGGGGGCGGCTCTCCTCGGCTCGGCCGCGCTCCGGCGACGACCCCGACGGCGTTGAACGACCCAGCTGCGGCCCGGGCGGTCAAGGGCTTGTCCCGCTTCTCGGACACGGAGCTGGATGGAGCATGCTCCTGATCTTCGGCTCCACCATCCACGAGACCCTGATCACCGTGGTGACCTTCGTCTGCGGCTACTGCCGGGTGGACGCGCGACAGAACGTCCTCAAGCGCTCCCACCGGTTCACGCTGTTCTTCCTCCCGCTCTCGTTCTCCACCCGGTATGTGAACCAGTGCACGAACTGCGGCGCCGAGACAGCGCTCTCCCCGGAGCAGGCGCGCAACGCCGTCGCCTGGAGCGCGAACCGGTCGAGCGTGCGCTAGCCGGTTGCGTGGTCGCCTGTTCGCGTCCGGCGGCATCCGCGCCCTCCGCGGCGTGTGGCAACTTGACCATCGCCTCCTCAACAGCCACTCTCAACACATGTACGTTGAGCCGGTCACGCCCGTGAGACGAGAACTGCTCGACGAAGTCGCGCGGATGCAGCCGTTCCCGCGTGCTCTCATAGACCGTTCCCATGTCGTGGTCGATGCCAACCTGGCACTCGAGATCTGGGCGAGCCGGCCCCCTCACGAGCTCGTCGGGATGCCGCTCGCCACGGTGCTCGGCGTCGACGCCGATGAGCTGGACGCGGCCCTGGCGACGGGGAACACCGGCGGCATCCGCCTCGCCTCCACCGCGCACGGCTACCAGGGGACACGGAGCTCGGTGGTGATCCGGGCGGTGCGGATCTCCGAAGGGCACACCATCGTCGCCTTCGACCCGGAATTGGCCGCGGTCGGCGAGCGCGCGGTGGCGCTCGGACGACGCGAGAGCGACCGCCTCCAGTTGCTGCTTTCGGCATCCGTCGCGTTCGCGCAGACGCAGACGGAGGAGGAGCTGGGCGCGCTGCTGTCGGAGACGGCGCGGCGGGCGTTCAATGCGACGGCGTGCAGCGTGCACACGGGCGAGCCGGGGAACTACGTCCTCGTGGCTGGAGAGAATCTGCTGGAGGCGGAGTGGCCGGAGGACGCGCCGGAGGGAGCTGTCGAGCTCGGGCGCGTGATGACGGTCCAGACACCCGCTGAGGCCGATGAGGTGGCGCCAGGTCTCGGATTGAGCGGCGTCTTCGAACGGTCGGGGGTCTCCGCGGTTCTCGCTGTGCCGATCATCGAGGACGGTGTCCTCTACGGTGCGTTCGCCTGCTACTTCGATCAGCCCCGGATCTTCGACGATCAGGCTGTCCCGCTGGCTGAAGCCCTCGCCCAGCTCGCCGGGCAGGTCCTCGTGCGGTTGCGCCTGGAGGCGCGGCTGCGCCGGGCCGCCATGCTCGACCAGGTCACCGGGCTCCCGAACCGCCGGCTGTTCGAGGAGAACCTGCAGCAGGCCGGGCGCGCCCGCGCGGAGCGGATCGCCGTGCTCTTCGTCGACCTCGACGGGTTCAAGGCCATCAATGACGTCCTCGGGCATGCCGCGGGTGACACCGTGCTCAAGGAGGTCGCCGAGCGCCTGGGCCGGGTCTTCCGTCAGCAGGACACCGTCGCCCGGTACGGGGGCGACGAGTTCATCGCGGCGCTGCATGTCACGGACGCGCTGGATGCGATCGAACTGGCGGACCGGGCCCGAGCGGCCATCGCAGAAGATTTCGACGGCATCCCGGCGGAACTGAGCATCACGGCGAGCGTCGGAATCGCCATCTCGGACGGGGACGTCGGCGACCAGTCGGTCGATCACCTCGTTCGACTTGCGGACCAGGCGATGTACGCCGCCAAGCGGGGCGGCGGCGACCAGGCGGTGGTCTACGGAGCCGAGCAATAGCGGCGCTCCATCCATTGCGGCTGCATACCGAGGGGCCTACCGTGACCACCCGGAAGC
Organism: Leifsonia poae; assembly: GCF_050632865.1. Classification (GTDB taxonomy): domain Bacteria; phylum Actinomycetota; class Actinomycetes; order Actinomycetales; family Microbacteriaceae; genus Leifsonia; species Leifsonia poae_B. Next base: position 83,533 of record NZ_JBODSA010000001.1, read on the forward strand.
CACTGAGTAGGAGTCGACCATGGCCGAAGACAATGGCGCCAGGAATGGCGCGCCGCGCGTAGTGCGCGGTGAAAGTATCGTGTTGCAACTCACCCCGTCGGACCTCTTGAGCGAGCCGCCGAAGGACGCTGAGTTCGTGGGTGTCCTCACGGCGACGACCGAGGGCCGTCCGTCGTATTTCGCCGGAGAGCGGATCGAGGGGAGGCCTACGACCGTGTGACGATGGACCTCGGCGATCGGGAGCGCGTCTGGACGAAAGTCGCCGATTCGGGGAGCGAGGTCACCTATCGCCTGACCACCGCTAATGCATTCACGACCGGCCGCCCGATGCGATGAGGGCGGCCGCCGAGCGCGGGCCGGCCTCTTCCGAGCAGGCGTCGTCCCTCCTCCTCGCCGCACGCGCGTGGCTAGGTGAGCGCGTGCCGGGCGGCTGGTCCCGGCATGACGGGGATCACGTCGCCTCGGTCACGGGGATCGCCGCGCCGACGATGAACGGCGTGTGGTCCGCCCAGCCCGACGCGGGGCGGTTCTCGGAATGGCTGTCGTCGGTTCGGGATGCGGGCGTCCCGTACTGTGCGCAGTTCGCGTCCGGCTCGACGACCGGGCGGGACGCCGCGACCGCCGCCGGCCTGACCCGCGGGGAGGACGCGCCCCTCATGTACACCGCCGCGCGCACGGCGGCCGGCGTGGTGCCCGACCTCGTCGTGCGACGGCTGGAGGCCGGGGAGCTCGGGATGCACGCCGAGGTCGCCGCCGCGGGCTTCGGCGCGCCGGCCGCGCTGTTCGCCCCGCTCGTCGCGCTCGGCGTCGCGGAGCGCTCGGCCCTGCACTTCTACGTCGCCGAGGTAGAGGGGGAGCCCGTCGCAACCGGCCTCGGCCTGCACCTCGCGGACCACGTCGGGGTCTTCAACATCGCGACGCCTCCCGAGCACCGACGGAAAGGCTACGGGGCGGCCATCACCGCCCGGATCATCGACGACGCGCTCGCCGTGGGGGCACGCGGTGCGTGGCTGCAGTCGAGCGCGGAAGGCCACTCCGTGTACCGGCGTCTCGGCTTCGACGACGTCGCGGTCTGGGAGTGCTGGGTCAGCGACTGAGCAGAGCTTCCGAGAAATAAATGGCGGAGAATGGGGGATTCGAACCCCCGAGGGCTTGCACCCAACACGCTTTCCAAGCGTGCGCCATAGGCCACTAGGCGAATTCTCCTGGGGCTGCCTTCCGCAATCGCGGCCGGCGGCTCACAATATCGTAGCCGATCGGCGGAGGGCCCGACGCACACGGCTCCCAGCCGTACCCGCTACACTGGTTTCCGGCTCCCCACGTGGCGCCATCCAGGCCAACTCCCCCAGGGCGGAAACGCAGCAAGGGTAACCGGGCTCTGGCGGGTGCGTGGGGGGTCTTTTTCTTGTCCAGCCCGTCGTCACGGCCGCCGCGTATATTGAGCGCAGCAGGGCGTTCTTCTACGCCTTGTAGAATGAATCGTGTCTTCCGTTGAGCAGTGGATGGACGGGGTGCCGCAGTGACCGAGCAGCTGACCGAGCTGGCGACCGAAGCGTACGTCGTCGGGTTCCCGCTCGTGTTCGACCTGGAGCAGGTCGTGCGGTTCACCGAGGAGGGGATCGGCGGCGTTCCGGCCACGCCCTTCAACGCGTTCGGGCATGCCCGACGGCTCGCTGGGCCCGAGGACACGTTCGTCTCGATCAACAACGACACCCTCTACTCGATCGCCCAGATCGACCTCTCGGTGGGGCCTCTGCGGCTGACCGTTCCCGAGGCGGGTGACCGCTATTACGTCCTCCAGTTCGTCGACGCGTGGACGAACAACTTCGCCTACATCGGCACCCGGGCGACCGGGGAGGGGCGGGCGAGTTCCTGCTGCTGCCGCCCGACGAGGAGCCGACCGACGGCCGCATTCCGGCCATCCGCTTCCCGACCCGCGTCGGCACCATCGTCGGCCGCTGGGCGGTGGCGGGCGAGGAGGACCTGCCGGCGGTCCACGCCCTCCAGGACGGCTTGGCGCTCGCACAGGTGCGCGAGTCCGTGGCGCCCGCGCAGGGCGTCCCCGAGGTCACGACCGGCAACGGCGAAGCGCTCGACTTCTTCGAGAAGCTGCGGGTGTGGTCGCAGGCGTTCCCGCCCGCCGAGCGCGACCGTCCCGCCCTCGACTCGTACGCGCCGCTCGGGCTGGTGAGCCCCTACACCGTCGCCGAGCAGCCGGAGGGTGTCCGCGAGGCGCTGGAGAAGGGATACGCGCTCGGCAAGGAGGCGCTGGAGTCGGCTCTGCACACCTCCGTCGCGCTCATCGACCACTGGTCGGTCAACCTCCACGTCTTCGACTACAACCTCGACTTCTTCGAGCTCGGCGCGATCGACGCCCCCGAGTGGATGCTCTTCGACCCGCGCACCCGCTACGCCCACCGCGCCGCCGCGGCCCTCGGCGGGCTGTGGGGCAACCACGCCTACGAGGCGGCCTACCTGATGACCTACGAGGACGCGGACGGCGAGCCCCTGTCGGGCGAGCACGTCTACCGCCTGCGGCTGAACCCCACGCCGCCGGTGGGCGCGTTCTGGTCGATCACCATGTACGACCTGCCGCACTACTACCTCGTCCGCAACCCCGTCGAGCGCTACTCGGTGGGCGACCGGACGCCGGGACTCGTGTACGACGACGATGGAGGACTGACCATCACGATGAGCGCCGCCCGCCCGACCGATCCGACGGCCGCCGCCAACTGGCTGCCGACGTCCGCCGGAGGCTTCCGGCCGATCCTGCGGTTGTACCAGCCGGGCGAGGACGTGCTCGACGGCACGTGGACGCCGCCCGCGATCGAGCGGATCGGCTGAAGTGGCGCGTTCCATCTACATCACCTCCGCGGAGGGCCACACGGGAAAGTCGACCGTCGCGCTCGGCGTGCTCGAAGCACTGCGGCACTCGGTCGGGCGGGTCGGCGTGTTCCGGCCGATCGCCCGCTCCACCGAGGAGCGCGACTACGTGCTCGAGCTCCTGCTGCAGCGCACCACCGCCGAGCTGTCGTACGAGGAAGCGCTGGGCGTCTCCTACGAGGACGTCCACGCCGACGCGGATGAGGCGCTTGCCGTGATCGTGCAGCGCTTCCGGGCGGTGGAGGCGCGATGCGACACGGTCGTCATCCTCGGCTCCGACTACACCGACGTCGGCAGCCCCACCGAGCTCGCCTACAACGCCCGCATCGCCGCCAACCTCGGCGCGCCGGTGCTGCTCGTCCTGGGCGGACGCATCGGCCAGGGCTTCGGGGAACGCCTGGGACAGGCCGACCCGCGCTCGCCGGAGGAGCTGCGCCAGCTGGCCGAGCTCGCGGTCGCCGAGCTGCGCGCCGAGCACGCGGGACTGCTCGCCGTCATCGCCAACCGAGCGGACGACACCAAGCTGGATGCGATCGTCGCCGCGGTCGGCTCGGCCGTCGGCGCCGCGGCCGTCGCGGCGGGCACCAGCGACCGGCCGCCGGTGTGGGCCATTCCGGAGGACCCGTTCCTGGTGGCGCCCAGCATCCGCTCGATCATGGAGCAGACCGGAGCGACCCTGCTGTCGGGTGAGGAGGCCCTGCTAGCCCGCGAAGCGCTGGGTGTCGTCGTCGCCGGCATGTCGATGAACAACGTCCTCCCGCGGCTGGTCGACGGCGCCGTCGTGGTCGTGCCGGGGGACCGCACCGAGGTGCTGCTCGCCGTGCTGATGGCCAACGCGTCCGGCACCTTCCCCTCGATCGCCGGCATCGTCCTCAACGGCGGCTTCGACCTCCCGGAGCCCATCGAGCGGCTGCTCGCCGGCCTCCGCTCCCCGCTGCCGATCGTGCGCACCGGCCTCGACACCTACGAGACGATCGTCCGGATCACGCACGCGCGCGGACGGCTGGCCGCCGACTCCCAGCGCAAGTACGACACCGCCCTCGCACTGTTCGAGCGGCACGTGGATGCGGGAGCCCTGCTCGCGCGCCTCGACGTCACGCGCCACGACGTGGTCACTCCGCTCATGTTCGAGTACGACCTCATCGAGCGGGCCCGAGCGGCGAAGAAGCACATCGTGCTGCCGGAGGGCGAGGACGACCGCATCCTGCGGGCCGCCCACACCCTGCTGGCGCGCGGGGTCGCGCGGCTGACGATTTTGGGCGAGCCGTTCGAGGTGCGCTCCCGTGCGATCGAGCTCGGCCTCGACCTGTCGGAGGCCGAGGTGCTGAGCCCGTTCGACGACGTGCTGCGGCTGCGCTTCGCGGACGAGTACGCGCGGCTGCGGGCGCACAAGGGCATCACGGTCGATCAGGCGGCGGACACGGTCACCGACGCCTCCTACTTCGGCACGATCATGGTGCACCTGGGGCTCGCCGACGGGATGGTGTCGGGCGCCGCCCACACCACGGCGCACACGGTCCGGCCGGCGTTCGAGATCATCAAGACCACGCCGGGCGTCTCCGTCGTCTCCAGCGTGTTCCTGATGGCGCTCGCCGACCGCGTCCTGGTCTACGGGGACTGCGCGGTCATCCCGGACCCGACCTCCGAGCAGCTGGCCGACATCGCGATCTCCTCGGCGATGACGGCGGAGCAGTTCGGCATCCAGCCGCGAGTGGCCATGCTGTCCTACTCGACGGGCGACTCGGGAGCGGGCGCCGACGTGGAGAAGGTGCGCGCCGCGACCGAGCTGGTGCGGGAGCGCGCTCCGCAGCTCGCGGTGGCGGGACCGATCCAGTACGACGCCGCGGCGGATGCGGCGGTCGGCGCGGCCAAGATGCCCGGGTCGGAGGTGGCCGGGCGGGCGACGGTGTTCATCTTCCCCGACCTCAACACCGGCAACAACACGTACAAGGCGGTGCAGCGCAGCGCGGGCGCCGTCGCGATCGGCCCGGTGCTGCAGGGCCTGCGCAAGCCGATCAACGACCTCTCGCGCGGCGCGACAGTGGACGACATCGTGAACACGGTGGCCATCACGGCGATCCAGGCGGCGCTGTCATGAGCGCGGTCCTGGTCGTCAACAGCGGCTCGTCGTCGTTCAAGTACCAGCTGATCGACAGCGAGACGGAGCAGTCGCTCGCGTCCGGGCTGGTGGAGCGGATCGGCGAGCCGAACGGACGGATGACCCACCGCGGCCCCGACGGCACGACCGAGCGCGAGCTCGAGATCCCCGATCACACGGCGGGCTTCCGCGCGATGCTCGACGCGTTCGAAGCCGAGGGTCCGAGCCTGGACGACAACCCGCTGGACGCGGTCGGTCACCGGGTGGTGCACGGCGGCAAGCGGTTCTTCGAGCCGACCATCGTGACCCCTCTGGTCGAGATCAACATCGAGGATCTGTCGGACCTGGCGCCGCTGCACAACCCGGCCAACCTGCAGGGCATCCGCGCCGCGAAGAAGGCCTTTCCCGACGTGCCTCACGTCGCGGTGTTCGACACCGCCTTCCACCAGACCCTGGAGCCCGCCGCGTACACCTACGCGATCGACGCGGACCTCGCAGAGCGGCACCGCGTGCGCCGATACGGGTTCCACGGCACGTCGCACAAGTACGTGTCCGAGACGGCCGCGGCGTTCCTCGACCGCCCGCTCGGCGAGCTCAAGCAGATCGTGCTGCACCTCGGCAACGGCGCGTCCGCGTGCGCCATCGACGGCGGCCGGTCGGTCGAGACGTCGATGGGGATGACCCCGCTCGAGGGTCTGGTCATGGGCACGCGGTCGGGCGACCTCGACCCCGCCGTCCTCATCCACCTCGCCCGGCGCGCGCACCTGTCGACCGACGACCTCGACGAACTGCTCAACCGCCGCAGCGGCCTGCTCGGGCTCTCCGGCCGCGGCGACATGCGGGATGTCCGAACGGCGGCGAACGGCGGCGACGAGCAGGCGCGGCTCGCCCTCGACGTCACCGTGCACCGGCTGAAGCACTACCTGGGCGCCTACACCGCCCTGCTCGGCGGCTTGGATGTGCTCGTCTTCACCGCTGGTGTCGGCGAGAACGACGCCGCGCTCCGGGCGGAGGTGCTGTCCGGGCTGGAGGTGCTGGGCATCCGGCTCGACCCGGAGCGCAACGCCGCCCGATCGCGCGAGGCCCGGGTGATCTCGAGCGACGACTCCGCAGTGACGGTGCTCGTCGTCCCGACCGACGAGGAGCTGGAGATCTCGCGGCAGTCGCTGGAGGCTGTCCGGGAGTCCACGGGGGCTGACGGGAGACGGCCATGCGGCGACGACGCGGCGACGGCATGCGGCACGGGATGCCGCTTCTGCCCGTGCGCGGTGTCCGACGCCGCATCATCGCCGCCGCCGCCGCGCTGCTCGTCGGCGTCACGGCGCTCGCAGGCTGTGCCCCGGTCGAAGGCGGGGGAGGAGCGCGCTTCGTGACGCCGCCCCTGGTCCGCTACAGCGCGGTGCTCTGGCCGGTCCCGCTGCAGCTGGTCGGGGCGGAGCCGGGTGCGCGCCTCCGGTTCACCGCACAGCTGACGACGTCCCACGGCTCCTGGACCTCGGCGGCGACCTACACGATCCCCGCGTCCGGCACGCTCGACCTGGCGCGCGCACGGCCGCAGCTGGCCCCGTTCACCGAGCCCGACTCGGCCGGGCTGTTCTGGTCGCTGCGCGGACCGCGTCTCGGCGACGACGCGGCCGTCCGGCAGTGGATGCGCGACACCATCCACGTCACCGTCCGGGCCGCGGACGGCGATCGGGTGGTCGCGTCCCGCCGCTTCGAGCTGTCCGGCCTCGCCGCCGGGCTCCCCGAGCGGACCCTGTACACGCGCGACCTGCGCGCCGCGATCGACGCGCGCGTGCCGCGCGAGACCCACGAGGACGTGCCGCTCGGCACGTTCTTCAGCGCCGCCACGCTGGAGCATCCGCGCGCTCCGGCCGTCGTGATGTTCGACGACCCGACCCCCGGCGCGTCGGCCGCGTACACCGCTCCGCTGATCGCCCAGTTCGGCGCGTCGGTGGTGAGCATCCCCATCTCCGCCTCGTCGGACGGTGTGCGATCGACCGGCATCGTCTCGGACACCACGGTCCAGGCCGTGCTCGACTGGCTGGCGCAGCGTCCCGATATCGTCCACGACCAGGTGTTCGTCTACGGCACAGGAGCATCGGAGCAGCTGGCCGTGTGGGCGGCCACCCGGTTCCCGGGCCGGGTGCGCGGACTGTTCGTCGCGGGCGGCGCCGCGGCGCTGCTCTGCCTCTCGCCGGCGCAGGTCGCCCCGGCGTTCGACGACTCGACCGGACTGCCGTGCCTGGGCTCCCCGGCCACCGTCGTGAGCTCGGCCATCCCGTCCATCGGCAACATCAACGGACCGATCGTCGTCGGGTGCGGAAAGCAGGATGCCGTGCTCCCGAACGCCTGCGACTGGCAGCGCGCGCTCGTGGCGACCCGGCTCTCCACCTTCGGCGTGCAGACCGTCTACGCCGAGGGTGCCGGCCATTCGGTGTCGGTGCCGCCCGGGCTGCCGATCGGCCTCCCCGAGGCGGGAGGCCAACCGACCGAGAAGGCGCGGGTCGCCTTCTGGAACGCCGTCGGCCGGGCGCTGCTCCGGGCGGTGCTGGGATGACCCGCTCGTGTCTGCTGCGCCGGCTCGCCGCCGTTGCGGTGGTCGCCGCCCTCGCCGTCGCGACCTCCGCGTGCAGCGCCGGAACGCAAGGCGGACCGCGGATCGTCTTCAGCAGCTTCGGGGACGCGGTCACACAACCGGTCGGGGTGCAGCTCGCCGGGCTCGAGCCTGGGCATCCGGCCGTCGTCGACGTCCGGGTAGCCACGAGCGGCGGCGCATTCACCTCGCGAGCGGTGTACTCCGTCCCGCCGGACGGTCGCGTGCGGCTGTGGTCGCAGGAGCCGCTGACCGCGCCGTATCCCCGGGCCGACGGCTCCGGGCTGCTCTGGAGCCTGACGGGACCGTCGTTCAGCCAGCAGCAGCTCGAGGCGCAGTGGGTATACCACGGGGTGGACGCGCGCTTCACCGTGACGCAGGACGGGCGTCCCGTCGTCTCGCGCGTCCTCCACCGGGCGGCGCTCGCCGCGGGGACGAGCGACCGCGACGTGCTCGGCAGCGACCTCATCGGCACCGGCGACCCGGACGCCTCGGGGTTCGCGCCCACCGCCCGCGTAGGCGCTCTGGTCGAGGCCGTCCCGACCCCGGTCGACCTGCGACCGGGCGTCATCCTGGTGGACGGCGACGACGGCGGCGCGTCCGGCGCCTTCGCCGCGCGGCTGATGGCTGCCTCCGGCTTCGCCGTCTTCGTGCTGCCCGCGTTCGTGCCGGAGGGCAGGATCGCCGGGTCGGCCGCCCTCTCGGTCGAGACGTTCGACGCCGCGCTCAGCTGGTTCTCCGAACTGCCGATCGTCGACGAGGACCGCATCTTCGTCTACGGCACCGGACGCGCGTCCTCGCTCGCGCTGTGGTTCGCCTCGAATGAGCCGGGCCGCATCCACGGGGCCTTCGCCGCGAGCGGGGCGACGGCGCTGCAGTGCACCTCGGATGCCGGGAGCCCGCTCCTCATCGAGCACGGGATCCCGCTCCCGTGCGCCAACCCCGAGCGGACCATCGCCGGGACCGACATCCTGCCGCTGCAGCGCATCCCAGGTCCGCTCGTGCTCGCCTGCGGCACGGCCGACCGGCTGCTGCCGACGGCGTGCGACTGGCAGCGGGCCGGCGAAGAGGCGCGCGGGCAGAAGGACGGCGATGCGTTCCTCTACCTCGACGGCGCGGGGCACGACATCACGACACCGCCCGTGCTGCCGATCGGGCTGAGCGACCTGCCTCCGGCGACCGCGCAGGCGACGGAGGAGGCCCGGACGTCGTTCTGGGCGCTCGTGCTCGCCAAGCTGGAGGGGTCGGTGCGGCCGTGATCCGGGTGGGAGGGGTCGGCCGGATCGCGGCGGCCGTCGCGGTGCTCGGCGTCGCGCTCGCGGCTTTGACGGGATGCGGGCCCGCACCCGGCGCCGCCGGCCCGCGTTTCGAGGTCAACGAGGATCCCAGCGGAGTGTGGCAGCCCATCCACCTGCGGCTCGTGTCGCTCCCTCCCGGCGGGTTCGTGACGGTGAGCGCGAGCACCCTCAACGGTGCCCGGTGGAGCTCGCAGGCGATCTACGCCGTCCCGGCCTCCGGGGTGGTCGACCTCGACCGGGACGCGCCGATCGAGGCCCCGTGGCACGGTGCGGACGGCATGGGGCTGTTCTGGTCCCTGGCCGCCGCATCGGGAGCCGCGGCGACCTCCCCGCAGCAGTGGGGAGGGGCGAGCATGTCGATCGACCTCGACGCGGCCATCGGAGGGCGCCGCGTGGCGGATCGGCGCCTGCAGCGCGTCGGACTGTCCTCGGTGGCGCCCTCTCGGGCGGTCTTCGACGACGGTATCCTGGGCGACTTCATCCAACCGGCGACCAGCGCGGCCGCCCCTCGCCCTGGCGTGCTGGTGCTGGACGGGACGGATCCGGGCGCGCCGACCGGGGTCCTGTCGGCCTCCGTGCTGGCGGCGATGGGATACCCGGCGCTGGCCCTGTCCACCTACGGCTCCGCGGGCGAGCAACTGGATCCGGTGCGGACGCTGCCCGCCGAGCGCGTGGTCGCCGCGCTGAACTGGCTGCGCTCGCAGCCCGGGGTGGATCCCCGGCGCGTGTTCGTGTTCGGCACGTCGCGCGGGGCTCAGCTCGCGCTGTGGACGGCGGTCGCGCATCCCGAGCTCGTCTACGGCGCGATCGCGCCGGCGGGGACGACCGGCCTCGTCTGCCCGTCCCCGGTGCCCGGACCCGCCGTGACCGTCGGGGGAGCGTGGGTGCCGTGCCTGAGCGGGACGCACCAGGTGACGCGTGCCGCCGTCCTGAGCCTCGACCGCATCCCCGGCCCTGTCGTCCTCGGCTGCGCCGGGCAGGACGAACAGCTCGACAACGCGTGCCGGTGGATGGACGAAGCCGCCCGGGTGCGACCGGCGCGTGGCGGCGACGCGTACGTCCGCGCGCCCGACGCGACGCACCTCTTCTACGTGCCTCCGTACACGCCGCTGTACCTTCCGCCGCCGCCCGCCGCACAGGCGACCGAGCGCGCCCGCGTCGCGCTCTGGTCCGCGATCGCGCGGGCGCTGAACGTGCGCGGGCAGTGAGGGGCCGGTTCCCACCGGAATGTCGGCGGCGGTGAGTACCATGTTCAAGTGGTAACCGCCCTGTATCGCCGCTATCGGCCCGACACCTTCGCCGAGATGATCGGCCAGTCCCAGGTGACCGATCCGCTGATGACGGCGCTCCGCACCAACCGGGTCAACCACGCCTACCTCTTCTCCGGTCCCCGCGGCTGCGGCAAGACCACGTCGGCCCGCATCCTCGCCCGCTGCCTCAACTGCGCCGAAGGCCCCACCGACACCCCGTGCGGAAAGTGCGCGAGCTGCATCGAGCTGAGCCGCGACGGCGGAGGCTCGCTCGACGTCGTCGAGATCGACGCGGCCAGCCACAACGGCGTCGACGACGCCCGCGACATCCGCGAGCGCGCGATCTTCGCGCCGGCCCGCGACCGCTACAAGATCTTCATCCTCGACGAGGCGCACATGGTGACGCCGCAGGGCTTCAACGCGCTGCTCAAGATCGTGGAGGAGCCGCCGGAGCACGTGAAGTTCATCTTCGCGACGACCGAGCCCGAGAAGGTCATCGGCACCATCCGCTCCCGCACGCACCACTACCCGTTCCGGCTCGTGCCGCCGGCGCAGATGCTCGAGTACGTGCAGAGCCTGTGCGACAGCGAGGGCATGACGGTCGCGCCCGGCGTGCTGCCGCTGGTCGTGCGCGCGGGCGGCGGCTCGCCGCGCGACACCCTGTCCCTGCTCGACCAGCTGATGGCCGGGTCCGAGGGCAGCGCGATCGAGTACGAGCGTGCGGTCGCCCTCCTCGGCTACACGCATGCGGCGCTCCTCGACGACGTGATCGACGCGATCGCGGCACGGGATGCGGCGGGCGCCTTCGCGGCGGTCGACCGCGTCGTGCAGACGGGTCAGGATCCGCGCCGGTTCGTCGAAGACCTGCTGGAGCGGCTGCGCGACCTCATCGTCGTCGCGGCGACCAGCGTCGAGGGCGCGGCCGCTGTGCTCCGCGGCGTGCCGCAGGACGAGCTCGACCGCATGGGCGTACAGGCGATGAAGTTCGGCGCCGCAGAGCTCAGCCGGTCGGCCGACATCGTCAACGCCGCCCTCACCGAGATGACCGGCGCGACCTCGCCGCGCCTTCACCTCGAACTGATGATCGCGCGCGTGCTCGTACCGTCGAGCGACGAGAGCGAGCGCGGCGCGCTGGCTCGCGTCGAGCGGCTGGAGCGTCGGGTCGGCGTGAGCGATGCCGTGTCAGCGGATGCGGCGCGGGGGAGTGAGGCTGCTGCGACGCCTGCGCGCGGTGCTGCGCCTGCGCCGGCTCCCACTGTGTCTGCGCCTGCTGCTGCACCCGCTCCGCGTGTATCCGCCCCGGTCACCGAGGCGCCCGCCGCTCCCGCCGCGCCGGAGGCTTCGGTCGCTGCGGAGACCGCTGCGCCCGAGCCCGCGTCCGCCGACGTCCCCGCAACGACCGCGCCCGCTGCGGCCGCCGCGCCGGCGCCCGTCGGTCCGGTCACCACGCAGCAGGTGAAGGACTCCTGGCCCCAGATCCTCGAGGCGGTCCAGCGCGCCAAGCGCAGCGCGTGGATGGTCGTCTTCACCGCGCAGGTCCGCGCCCTCAACGGCGACGTCCTCACGCTGTCGTTCCCGAGCGACAACGACGTCCAGAGCTTCCGCCAGCCCGACGTCGGCGGCGCCCTGGGCGTCAGCGAGTACCTGCGCCAGGCGATCGTCGACGTGCTCGGCATCCGCGTGAAGTTCATCGCCCGCGCCGACTCGGCGTCCGGCTCCGGCGGCTCTCCGCGCCCGTCCGCCGGCGCGCCGGCCGCCCCGGCGGCCGAGACCTGGCCCGGGTCCGACCCTGCCGACGCGCCCTCCGCTCCTACGGGTGGCGGCGCTCGCGCCGCGGCCGCCGCGCCCGCGCCGTCGGCCTCCCGCGCCGACGCCGCACCTTCCCCCGCGTCGGCCAGCGGCCCCGCCGCGTCGGCACCCGCCGCGTCGGCTTCCGGCGCGCGCGACGCCGCCTCCGCTCCCACCGCGTCGGGTTCCGCCGTGCGCGCCGAGGCCCCCACCTCATCCACCACCTCCACTCCGGCCGCTCACGCCGCCACGGTCACCGAGTGGGCGACGGTTGCCATCCCGTCGGCGTCCGCACCCGACGACACCGCGACCGCCACCCTCTCGACGACCGCCGCCGTGGCGACCCTGGAGCGCCCCGTAGCAGCTCCGGCCGCTCCCGCTGCGCGCCCCGTCTCCGAGTCCGCACCGGACGAGCCGCCCTACGACGACGTCCCTCCGCCCGAGACCGAGCCGCCGTTCGAACCTCCGGTCCCGGAGGAGCCCACGGGCGACTGGGCGGCCGAACCCAGCGCCACCGCGACGTCCGCCCCTTCACAGGCGGCTCCCACGCCCGAGCCCGCCCGTGCCGCGCGCACGTCCGCAGCACCCGCCGCGGGCGCCCGCACGCCGACCTTCCAGCAGCCGCAGCGCTACGGGGAGGCCGTGGTCCGCGAGATCCTGGGCGCCACCTTCATCGAGGAGCAGCCCGCACCTCCGACCCCGGGGATGAGGTAGCCGGTGTACGAAGGCATCGTCCAGGAGCTGATCGACGAGCTCGGTCGGCTGCCGGGCATCGGCCCGAAGTCCGCTCAGCGCATCGCATTCCACATCCTGCAGACCGAGACGTTCGACGTCACCCGGCTCGCCGAGGTCCTGCTCGAGGTCCGTGACAAGGTCCGCTTCTGCGAAATCTGCGGCAACGTGTCCGAAGAGGCCACCTGCTCCATCTGCCGCGATCCGCGCCGCACGCCGACGCTGATCTGCGTCGTCGAAGAGGCGAAGGACGTCGTCGCGATCGAGCGCACGCGCGAGTTCCGCGGCCTGTACCACGTGCTCGGCGGCGCGATCAGCCCGATCGACGGCGTCGGCCCCGACGACCTGCGCATCCGCCAGCTCATGCAGCGCCTCGCCGACGGCACCGTGCAGGAGGTCATCCTCGCGACGGACCCCAACCTCGAGGGCGAGGCGACCGCGACCTACCTGAGCCGCCTTCTCACGACGCTCGACATCCGCGTCACCCGGCTCGCCTCCGGCCTGCCGGTCGGCGGTGACCTCGAGTACGCCGACGAGGTCACCCTGGGCCGCGCCTTCGAGGGCCGCCGCCAGGTCTCCTGAACCCCGTTATCCACCGGTTCGTCACATGAAGGAACCGCCATATCCCGGCCGGTAGGATGGGAAGCCCGTGAAGTTCAGGAGAGTCCGTGGCCCTCATCGTCCAGAAGTTCGGCGGTTCGTCCGTCGCGACAGCTGAGAGCATCAAGCGCGTCGCGAAGCGCATCGTCGAGACGCGCAAGGCTGGCAATGAGGTCGTCGTCGCCGTCTCGGCCATGGGCGACACCACCGACGAGCTGATCGACCTGGCGCACGAGGTCACCCCCATCCCGGAGCCGCGCGAGCTCGACATGCTGCTCACCGCGGGCGAGCGCATCTCGATGGCGCTGCTCGCGATGGCGATCAAGAGCATGGGGTACGACGCCCGCTCCTTCACCGGCAGCCAGGCGGGCATGATCACCGACGCGCAGCACGGCTCCGCGCGGATCGTGGATGTGACCCCCGGCCGCATCCAGGACGCCCTGGACGAAGGCGCGATCGCCATCGTCGCCGGGTTCCAGGGGTTCAGCCGCGAGTCCCGCGACATCACGACCCTCGGCCGCGGCGGCTCCGACACCACCGCCGTCGCCCTCGCCGCCGCCCTCAGTGCCGAGGTCTGCGAGATCTACACCGACGTCGACGGCGTCTTCACGTCCGACCCGCGCCAGGTGCCGCTCGCCCGCAAGATCGACCGCATCACCAGCGAGGAGATGCTGGAGCTCGCCGCCGCCGGCGCGAAGGTCCTGCACATCCGCGCCGTCGAATACGCCCGCCGTCACAACGTGACGCTGCACGTGCGCTCGTCGTTCTCGAACAAAGAGGGCACGTACGTCCTCAACGAAGCAGCGGCGGCCGAGGCCGCCAAGAAGGATGGAACCGTGGAAGAGCCCATCATCTCCGGCGTCGCCACCGACCTGAGCGAGGCCAAGATCACCGTCGTCGGCGTGCCCGACGTGCCGGGCAAGGCCGCGCAGATCTTCAAGATCGTCGCGAAGGCCAACGCCAACGTCGACATGATCGTGCAGAACGTGTCCGCCGCGGCCACCAGCCTCACCGACATCTCCTTCACCCTGCCGAAGTCGGAGGGCCAGCGCGTGCTGACCGCCCTCACCGCCGAGAAGGACGAGGTCGGCTACCAGTCGCTGCAGTACGACGACCAGATCGGCAAGCTCGCCCTCGTCGGCGCCGGGATGCGCACTAATTCGGGCGTCTCCGCGAAGCTCTTCGAGGCGCTGTACGACGCGGGCATCAACATCGAGATGATCTCCACCAGCGAGATCCGCATCTCGGTCGTCACCCGCGCCGACACCGTGGCCGAGGCCGCGCGCGTCGTCCACACCGCCTTCGGCCTGGACGGCGACGAGAAGGCCATCGTTTACGCCGGCACCGGCCGCTAGTCCTCACCCGGGAATGCCGCGGCGATGACCGCGGTTCCCCTCCACAACGACCCGAAGGGGCTGACATGAGCGAGATCACCGATTTCGACAGCAACGGATTCGACGTCGCCGTCGTCGGCGCGACCGGCCAGGTCGGCGCCGTCATGCGCCGGCTGCTCGAGGAGCGCGACTTCCCGGTGAAGAGCATCCGCTTCTTCGCGTCCTCCCGCTCGGCGGGCACCACTCTGCCGTTCAAGGGCCAGGAGATCACCGTCGAGGACGTGGCGACCGCCGACGTCTCCGGTATCGACATCGCCCTGTTCTCGGCCGGCGCCACCGGCTCGAAGGCGCACGCCCCGCGGTTCGCCGAGGCCGGCGCGATCGTGATCGACAACTCGAGCGGCTGGCGCATGGACCCGGACGTCCCGCTCGTCGTCTCCGAGGTCAACCCCGACGCCATCGCCGAGGCGCGCAAGGGCATCATCGCCAACCCGAACTGCACCACGATGGCCGCCATGCCGGTCCTCAAGCCGCTGCACGAGGAGGCCGGGCTGACCCGCCTCGTCGTCAGCACCTACCAGGCGGTGTCCGGTTCCGGACTCGCCGGCGCGGAGGAGCTGGCCGAGCAGGCCCGCGCCGCCGTCGCGGACGAGCGCCTGCTCGACCTCGTGCACGACGGCTCCGCCGTGACGCTGCCCGAGCCCGTCAAGTACGTGCGTCCCATCGCGTTCGACGTGATCCCGCTCGCCGGGTCGATCGTCGACGACGGCCTCAACGAGACGGACGAGGAGAAGAAGCTCCGCAACGAGTCCCGCAAGATCCTCGGCCTGCCGGAGCTGCTGGTCAGCGGCACCTGCGTGCGCGTTCCCGTCTTCACCGGCCACTCGCTCTCCATCAACGCCGAGTTCGCGAACCCGATCAGCCCCGAGCGCGTCGCCGAACTCCTCGCGGACGCCCCCGGCGTGCAGCTGACCGACGTGCCGACGCCGCTCCAGGCGGCCGGCGCCGACCCCAGCTTCGTCGGCCGCATCCGCGCCGACGAGGGCGCCCCGGCGGGCCGCGGCATCGCGCTGTTCGTCAGCAACGACAACCTGCGCAAGGGCGCGGCGCTCAACGCGGTGCAGATCGCCGAGCTGGTCGCCGAGCGCCTGGCGAATCCGATCACCGCCTGATATCTCGATATCGAGAGATCCACCCCTCCTCACGGCGGGGCGTGGGCCGTGCCCGGCATAGGATTGTCGGGTGAGCAATTCTCCCATCGACGTCGTCCTCATCGGCGGCGGCATCATGAGTGCCACGCTGGGGGCCATGATCCAGCGCGTGCAGCCCGACTGGAGCATCCGGATCTACGAGCGCCTGGGCGAAGTGGCCCAGGAGTCGTCGAACCCGTGGAACAACGCCGGCACCGGCCACGCGGCCCTCTGCGAGCTGAACTACATGCCCGAGGCGTCCGACGGCACGGTCGACCCGGCGAAGGCCATCAGCATCAACGAGCAGTTCCAGCTCAGCCGCCAGTTCTGGGCGAGCCTCGTCGCTGCGGGCGACCTGCCCGAGCCGAACACGTTCATCAACTCCACCCCGCACATGACGTTCGTGAAGGGGCGCGACAACGTCCGCTACCTCCGCAAGCGTTACGAAGCGCTCAAGGACGAGCCGCTGTTCGCCGGCATGGAGTACTCCGAAGACCCCGCCGTCATCGGCGAGTGGACGCCGCTGCTCACCAAGAGGCGCAGCGCCAAGCAGCGCATCGCCGCGACCCGGCAGACCTCCGGCACTGACGTCGATTTCGGCGCCCTCACCCGCGCGCTGTTCGACAACCTGGTCGAGAACGGCGCCACCCTCGCGCTCAACCACAGCGTCCGGAGCATCAAGCGCACGAAGGACGGGCTCTGGCGGCTGAAGGTCCGTCACGAGGTCGGTCACACCACGCACATCACCGACGCGCGCTTCGTCTTCGTCGGCGCGGGCGGCGGCGCGCTGCACCTGCTGCAGAAGTCGGGCATCCCCGAGATCAAGGGCTTCGGCGGGTTCCCGATCTCGGGCCAGTTCCTGCGCACCACCGACCCGAAGATCGTCGCCCAGCACCAGGCGAAGGTGTACGGCAAGGCGGCCGTCGGCGCCCCGCCGATGTCGGTCCCGCACCTCGACACCCGCGTGGTCGACGGCCAGGCGTCGCTGCTGTTCGGCCCGTACGCGGGCTTCAGCCCGAAGTTCCTGAAGACCGGCTCGTGGTTCGACCTGCCCGGCTCCATCCGCGCCGGCAACCTCGGCCCGATGCTCGCGGTCGCGCGCGACAACTTTGACCTCATCAAGTACCTGGTCGGCGAACTGCTCGCCAACCGTGCGAAGAAGATGAAGGCGCTGCAGGAGTTCATGCCCACCGCGAAGTCGGAGGACTGGGAGCTCATCACGGCAGGCCAGCGCGTCCAGGTGATGAAGAAGGACCCGAAGAAGGGCGGCGTGCTCCAGTTCGGCACGGAGGTCGTCGCGGCAGAGGACGGCTCGATCGCCGGCCTGCTCGGCGCGTCCCCGGGCGCATCCACCGCGGTCCCGATCATGGTCGACCTGCTGAAGCACTGCTTCCCGGACCACTTCGCCCAGTGGCTGCCGACGATCAAGGAACTCATCCCGACGGTCGGAACGACGCTGAACGACAAGCCGGCGGAGGCGCAGCGCGTGCTCGCGGCCACGGCGGAGACCCTGCACCTGCAGCAGTAGAGGCTGGACAGCGGCGTGGACGACCTGTTATGGTCGTCCACGCTATGAAGTGAGAACCTCCTGACGTCCCGCGCCTGAGGCGCCGTCGATGTGAGTGAGGACCCTTTCGGCCGATGCGCTGCCCGGTCAGGCACCTGGGCGCTCCGGCGCCGCTCACGACGGAGATCGCCCGGCGGGAACCCGCTCCCTGTGGAGCGCCCGGAAGGACGGTTCCCCATGCCAACACTCACTCTCGCACCCCTGCGCGCCGACGGCGTCTCGGTCGTCTACGGCGATCGCCGCGTCCTCACCGACGTCTCCCTCACGGTCGCGCCCGGCCAGCGGCTGGGCCTGATCGGGGAGAACGGCGCGGGCAAGTCCACGCTCCTCCGCGTCCTCTCCGGGCACGAGACGCCGGACTCCGGCGTCATCTCCCGGCCACCGCGCACCGCTCTGCTGTGGCAGGAGGTGCGGTTTCAGCCGGGCGAGACGCTGTCGGCCCTGATCGAGCACGCCCTCGCCGATGTGCGGGCCATCGAGCGCGAACTGCAGGCCGCGGCTGAGGCTCTGGGTTCCGACGACGCCGCGGCCTCGGCGCGGTACGACGACGCGCTCGCGGCTGCCGAGCGGGCGGAGGTCTGGAGCGTCGATGCCCGCCGCGACGAACTCCTGGCGGGGCTCGGTGTGGGCGACATCCCGCTGGCCCGGCGCGTGAGCGAGGTGTCCGGAGGTCAGCGGTCGCGGTTCGCCCTCGCTGCGCTCCTGCTCGGCCGGCCCGACGTGCTGCTGCTCGACGAGCCCACCAACCACCTGGATGATGAGGCGGCGGCGTTCCTCGAGCGGCAGCTCAGCGGATGGCACGGTCCTGTCGTGTTCGCGAGCCACGACCGTGCGTTCCTGGATGCGGTGGCGACCAGCCTCCTCGACTTGGACCCGTCGCGCTCCGGCACGACGGTGTTCGGCGGCGGCTACAGCGCGTACCTCGCCGAGAAGGCGGCGGAGCGCGCGCGCTGGGAGAAGCAGTTCTCGGACGAGCAGCACGAACTCAAGGAGCTGAAGCACGCGGTCGATGTGACGGCACGCTCCATCGCCTGGTCGGGCAAGGTCCGTGACAACGACAAGTTCGTCAAGTCGGTGAAGGGGAACGCCCTCGACCGTCAGATCAGCCGCCGCATCCGCAACGCGGAGGGGCGGCTGGAGACGCTGCAGGAGTCCCAGGTGCGCAAGCCGCCGGCGCCGCTCAGCTTCGCGGGGATCCCGACCGGGTTCCAGGCGCTGGGCGAGGATGCAGGCGTGCTCGTTCAGGTCCGCGACGTGCGCGTCGCCGGTCGCCTTCATCTCGACGAGTTCGTCGTTCCGGGGAATGCACGCATCCTGGTGACCGGGGCGAACGGTGCCGGCAAATCGACGCTGCTGTCCCTCCTCGCGGGGCGGCTCGAGCCGTCAGCCGGGGACGTCACCCGGCGGCGGGGCCTCCGGGTCGGTCTCCTGGAGCAGGATGTGCGGTTCGCCGATCCGACGACGTCGCCTCGGCGGCTCTACGAAGCGGTGGTGGGAGAGCGTCGGGCGGAGGCGGTGCCGCTCAGCTCGCTCGGGCTGATCGCGCCGCGCGACCTCGACCGGCCTGTCGGTGCGCTGTCCGTCGGGCAGCAGCGCCGGCTCGCGCTCGCTCTCATCGTGGCGCGTCCGCCCCACCTGTTCCTGCTGGACGAGCCGACGAACCACCTGTCGCTCGCGCTCGCCACCGAGTTGGAGGAGGCGCTGGGCGCCTACCCCGGCGCGGTCGTGGTAGCCAGCCACGATCGGTGGCTGCGCTCCGGCTGGACAGGGAGGACGGTCAACCTTGCTTAACCTTCGAACGTATGTTCGAATAGAACCATGCGTTGGAGTGGTCAGGAGCTGTCGGTCGATGAGCCGTCGGCGCTGCCCGGGCTCGCCCGGCTGAACAATCTCGTGCGCTCGGTGCGCACGCCCGACTTCGCCGGCATCACGTTCCACGAGGTGCTGGCGAAGTCGGCGCTCAACCGCATCCCGGGCGGGGAGGGCCGATGCCGTTCGGATGGACCATCAACCCGTATCGCGGCTGCTCCCATGCGTGCGTCTACTGCTTCGCGCGGCCGACGCACACCTACCTCGACCTCGACTCGGGCAAAGACTTCGACAACGAGATCATCGTCAAGGTCAACGTCGCCGAGGTGCTGCGCAAAGAGCTCGCCAAGCCGAGCTGGGGGCATCATCCCGTGGCGCTCGGCACGAACACCGATCCGTACCAGCGGGCGGAGGGGCGTTATTCGCTGATGCCCGGGATCATCGACGCGCTGGCTGACTCGGGGACGCCGTTCAGCATCCTGACCAAGGGATCGCTGTTGCGGCGCGACCTCGACCGGCTGGCCGACGCCGCCAAGCGGGTCCCGGTCGACCTCGCGATGTCGATCGCCGTCTATGACGACGAGCTGCAGCAGTCGATCGAGCCGGGAACGCCGACGACCAAGGCTCGGCTCGCGACCGTCACGGCGGTCCGGGAGCATGGACTCGACTGCTCGGTGTTCCTCATGCCGATCATCCCGTACCTCACCGACACCCGTGCCCATCTCGACGACGCGCTGCGGCAGGCTAAGGAGGCCGGAGCGACATCCGTGCTCTACTCGGCGCTGCACCTGAAGCCCGGGGTCAAGGAGTGGTTCTACCTCTGGCTCGGGCAGGAGCATCCCGAACTGCTTCCGCGCTACCGGCAGATGTACGGGCGCGGCACGTACGCACCCCAGGAGTACCGGCGCTGGCTGGCGGGACGCATCAAGCCGCTCATCCGGTCGCACGGTCTGCAGCGGGGAGAGGAAGACCCGCTGACCGGTGGCGTGCGGTCGACGGCGCTCGGGATGCTGCGCGACGACGAAGGGGAGCGTCGCACGGTGGGTTCGGCCGTGCGTGCAGCAGCGGGGGCGACGGGGGAGACGGAGGCGCCGGACGCGGCGGCCGTCGTCAGCGCGTCATTGACGGGATTGGGGATGCAGCCGACGCTGTTCTGATCGCCGAGACAGGTGGGCGGCTCGTCTGGAGCTTGCCCGGAGTTCGCCCGGGGTACACACGACCCCCAATCGGGGTACGAGCCGGGGTACACAGCCGTCCGAGGTGGTGCCATAATCCGGGAGGGACCGAGAACGGCTCGGCCCGGAAGGGACGGGACGAAGGTGTCGCTCGGTCTGCCCAGCCATCTGGCGCGACCCGCGAACTCCCGTGCCCTCGCGGCGGGCGCCCGCTGGGCCGGCCTGGTGTGCCTGGCCGCAGCGGGGGTCAACGTCGCGATGTCGACGGCGGGCACCGACTCGGCGATCTCGTGGATCAGCGTGACCGTGCTCGTGCCGATGGTCGCCCTCCTCATCGTGCTCGCCCGCGGCAGGACGGTAGCGCTCACCCTCGCCTACCTTTTGGTCGGGACGGTGTGCACCTACTTCTACGTGGTCGCCCTGTTCACCGGCACTCCCTCATACCGCGATACCAACCTCTTCGTCGTCGCCCTCCCCGTCGTCGCCATGACGCTGGTGGGCGGCACGGGCACCGGGGCGCTCGCCGGTATCCTCTGGGCGACGCTGGGCTTTGCGCTCGCCGAGGCGGCGGTGATCCTCGGCGCCGCCACCACCGGGCGCGCCTATGTCCCCGACGCCATCTCCCTGGGCGCCTATCTGCTCCTGGTCGGCGTCCTCGCCTTCGACGGCCTCACCCGGGGAACGCGGTCGGGCGCGCAGTCCGCGCTGCACCGGGCGGTGCGCGACGCCCGACTCGTCGACCACCGCCGTGATCTCATGGTGGCTGCCACGGCCGAAGTGCACGACACCGTGCTGAGCGAGCTGTTGGCTGTGGCCGCATCCACTCCCGGTCCGCTGGACCCGAGGCTCGCCCGGCGGATCGAGGACGACCTTCGCGGGCTCAGCGGTCCGATGGCCGGCGGCGAGCAGCAGCCCCGCAGCGCCGCCGCGCAGCAGACGGTCGACGGGACGGAGCTGCCCGACCCCTGGTACGACAGCGAACTGCACCGCGCGATCGAGGCCGCTCGTGACGAAGGCCTCACCGTCGACATCTCGGGCGAGCGCGCGCCGTTCGTCGCACTCGACGAGCACATCCGCCACGCCGTCGGCCTCGCCGTGCGCCAGTGCCTGGTCAACGTCATCCGCCACTCCGGCAGCCCGAGCGCCGAGGTCGCGCTCAGCGCAGGGACGGGCTCCGTCTCGGTCATGGTGGTGGACGGAGGAAGCGGCTTCCCCGCCAGCGGCCCAGCGGCCGACCGGCTCGGTCTCCGGCAGTCGGTGGAGGACCGCATCGCCCGGATCGGCGGCAGCGTCGACATCTACTCGACCCCCGATGTCGGGACGACGGTCATCCTCACCGTGCCGGCCGCAGCAGGGACGGGGTCGGGATTCGACGGGGGCCGCACCGCATGACCGCTCTCAGCACGCGCAGCATCGTCGGCGCGCGATCGGTCGCCGTCGAGCGCACCCCGCAGCGCCTCGACCCGCTCGGCGCGCAGTCCGCGTGGCTGCTGATCCCGCTGCTCGGGGCCGTCGCCGTCGGGTACGCGGTGTTCTCGTCCATCCGGCACGCGGGGCAGTTCCGAGACCTGGGCCTGGACATCCTCGCGATCGGCGTGCTGCTGATCGCCGTGATCGTCGCCTCCATCCGCTCCCATCCCGGCTTCGCGCCGTTCGGGCGCTGGTCGCACTTCTCGATCATCGCGGTCGTCCTGACGGCGGCCTGCCTGTCCACGGCGTCGCTCTGGGGCCACAACCAGCGCATCCAGGACGACTGGGGCCAGATCGCGGTCGCCCTGCTGCTCGTCGCGATGCCGTTGTACCGGCCGATCGGAGAGGTGGCGGGCTCGGCCGTCGTGTCCGCGGTCGTCCTCGGCGGACTGGCCGCTGCTCAGCACTCGCTCGTCATCAGCAACTCGCCGCTCGTCTATGCGACGGTCGCGGCGACGCCCATCCTCGCCCTCGCGGCGGGCGGTGCCGGTTACGCATGGACCATGACGGGGGAGACGCTGCGCTGGCGCGAGCTGGCGCGCGAAGGGCAGGCCCGGCTCGACGGCGAGCTCCGCCAGGCGGCCGACCGGATGATCGCGCAGGAGCGCATGACCGCCCTGAACGCCGAGGCCGTCCCCTTCCTCACCGACCTGCTCCGTCGCAAGGAGATCGCCCCGGCCGACGTCGAGCGCGCCCGGGTCCTCGCCGACCACATCCGCGGGATGTCGGTGCGCGCCGTCGGCCGCACCTGGCTGGCCGACACCCTCAGCCTCGCGCTCGGCCCGCGGCTCGCCGCGAGCGGCCGCGCACGCGACGGGCACCCGACGGCCGCCGAGCGCGTCGACGATCCGGACCGGCTGGAGCGCGTGCTCACCTCCGACCAGCGCGCCATCGTCGGTGCCCTGATCGCGACGGTCTCAGGTCTCCCCGGCCTGGACCCGGACAGCTTGCGCATCTCGGCGAGCACCCCCGACCGGTCGACCTTCCTGCTGAGCGCGCAGGTCGACGAACCGCGGGCCGAGCTGCGCCGCGAGCTCCTGCCGTTCGTCAGCGCACTCAACGCCACCGCCATGGATGCGACGATGAGGATCCGCGGCGCGGAGCTGAAGGTCCGCTTCGCCTCG
Organism: Leifsonia poae; assembly: GCF_050632865.1. GTDB lineage: Bacteria > Actinomycetota > Actinomycetes > Actinomycetales > Microbacteriaceae > Leifsonia > Leifsonia poae_B. The sequence continues at coordinate 106,447 of NZ_JBODSA010000001.1, forward strand.
CCCGCCGGGTTCCCTTACTCTGATGGGAGACGACGATGACACATCTCCATCCCGACCCCCATGCCACCGGCGCCGCGCGCGACGTGGAGCCGCCCATCCGGCTCGCCATCCTCGACGACCACGAGCTGCTGCTCGACAGCCTGGCCACCTGGATCGAGAAGAACGCGCCCGAGTTCGACCTCGTCGTGCGCGCGAGCAGCTGGCTCGAGCTGGTGCACAGCGACGCGTTCCCCACCGATCTCGTGATCATGGACCTGCAGTTGAAGGAGTCGGTCTCGATCGGAGCGCGCGTCCGCACATGCCGCGCGGCGGGGGCCAAGGTCGTCGTCCTGAGCGCCGTCGACACCCCGGAGGACCGGGACGCGGCACTCGCCGCGGGAGCGGTCGCGTACGTCACGAAGTCGCAGCCGATGACCGAGCTGCTGGCCGCGGCGCTCTCGGCGGCCGGCCGTGGAGTCGGCCGCGCGGCGACGACGCAACAGCCGGCGTGGCGGCCGAAGCCGCTCATCCCGGAGTCCGCCCGCCCGCGCCTGAGCGACGGCGAGCGGCAGGCTCTGGTGCTCTACGCGGACGGACGCACCACCTCCGAGGTCGCCCGCGCCATGAACGTGCAGTACGAGACGGCGAAGACCTACCTGCGGCGGGTGCGTGAGAAGTACGGCAAGGCCGGCCGGCCGACGAGCTCGCGCGCCGACCTCATCCGTCGCGCCGCGGAGGACGGCTACCTCACCTGACCGGTGTATGACCGGTTCTCCAGCCGGTCACCCATAGGATCGGTGCGTGGCAAAACTGTATTTCCGCTACGGCGCGATGAACAGCGGCAAGAGCACGGCCATGCTCCAGGCCGCCTACAACTACGAGGAGCGCGGCCACCGTGTGCTGCTGGCCAAGCCGTCCATCGACACGAAGGGCGACCTCGGCATCCTGTCGCGCCTCGGCGTCACGCGGGAGGTCGACTTCCTCATCACCCCCGAGACCGACGCCTACGGCTCCTTCCAGCGGCACCGCGAGCGCACGATCAAGCGCTTCGACACCGATGTCAGCGCGCTGCTCGTGGACGAGGCGCAGTTCCTCACCGAGGCCCAGGTCGACGACTTGCTGCGCATCGCGCTGCTCGACGGCATCCCGGTGCTGGCCTACGGCATCCGCACCGACTTCCAGACGGTCGCGTTCCCCGGCAGCCGCCGCCTGCTCGAGGTCGCGCACAGCCTGGAGGAGCTGAAGACCATCTGCCGCTGCGGCCGCAAGGCGATCTTCAACGCGCGCAAGATCGACGGCGTCTTCGTCTTCGACGGCGACCAGGTCGCGATCGACGGAGCGTCCGTGTCCTACGAGTCCTTGTGCGGCAACTGTTATCTTCAGGAGAGCCGCGGCGTCCTCAACAACGGCCGCCGGCACTGGCCCGTGGATGCGGTGCCTGCGTACGTCGACGAGCCGGACCCGGATTTCACCTGAGCCGGTCCGTCACCCGAAGCCCCTTTCCCCGAAAGAGATGGGACAGATGAGAATTTCCGTGATCGGCTGCGGCTACCTCGGCGCGGTGCACGCCGCGTCCATGGCGCACCTGGGCCACGACGTGGTCGGTATCGACGTGGACGAGGCGAAGATCGACTCCCTGTCGGCCGGCCGCGCGCCGTTCTTCGAGCCGGGGCTGCCCGAGGTGCTGGAGTCGGCCGGGGCGTCCGGGCGGCTGCGCTTCACCACCGACTTCGCCGCGGCGGCGGACGCCGACGTGCACTTCGTCGCCGTGGGCACGCCGCAGGTCGCCGACGGGGATGCCGCCGACATGCGCTTCGTCGACGCCGCCTTCTCGTCGCTCCTGGAGCACGTCAAGGACGGCGACCTGATCGTCGGCAAGAGCACGGTCCCGGTCGGGACGGCCGCACGGCTGGCCGCCCTCGTGGCCGAGCGCCAGCCGGGCGCGACGCTCGCCTGGAACCCCGAGTTCCTGCGCGAGGGCTTCGCCGTGAAGGACACCGTCAGCCCAGACCGCCTCGTCTACGGCGTCCCCGAGGGCGAGGCCGGAGAACGCGCCGCGCGCCTCCTGGACGAGGTGTACGCGTCCGCCGTCGCCACAGGCACCCCGGTCATCGTCACCGACTACGCGACCGCCGAGCTGGTCAAGGTGTCGGCCAACGCGTTCCTCGCCACGAAGATCTCCTTCATCAACGCCATGGCCGAGATCGCGGAGGTGACCGGCGCGGACGTGACCAAGCTCGCCGACGCGATCGGCCACGACGCCCGCATCGGCCGACGCTTCCTCAACGCGGGTGTCGGCTTCGGCGGCGGCTGCCTCCCCAAGGACATCCGTGCCTTCAGCGCCCGTGCGCGTGAACTCGGACGCGGCGAGGCGGTGCAGTTCCTCGATGAGGTCGACAAGATCAACCTCCGGCGACGCACGCGCGTCGTCGAGATGGTCCGCGAGGAGGCCGGCGGCCTTGCCGGGGTACGCGTCGGCGTCCTCGGGCTGGCCTTCAAGCCGCACTCCGACGACATCCGCGACTCGCCGGCGCTCGAGATCGCCATGCGGCTGGCCGATGCCGGTGCGATCGTGACGGCGACCGATCCGCAGGCCGTCGAGAATGCGAAACGACGGGCGCCGCAGCTGCGGTTCGCCGACAGCGCTGAGGACGCGGTCCGGGATGCGGACATCGTGCTCCTCATCACCGAGTGGCCCGAGTTCACCGGGCTGGACCCCGCCGCGCTCGGCGAGTCGGTGAGCGGCCGGACCGTCATCGACGGCCGCAACGCGCTCGATCCCACTGTCTGGCGCGAGGCGGGTTGGACATATCGGGGGCTCGGCCGCTGATCGCGGGCGGCGCTCCCGATTGGGGGCCGCGAAAAAAGTGAGGATTTGTTAGATTTGTCGTATGGCGACAAGTCTGACCGACCGCGACGCGCCGCCGCGTCCCCCCGCCCCCGTGCTCTCGAGCGCGCGGCGCCTTCCTCAGCTGCGGCATCCGGTCGTCTTCTGGGTGCTCATCGCAATAGGCGTCCTCCTGCTCTTCACCATCATCTGGGTCTCCGTTCGCGGCTTCCTCGCGCAGCAGTCGCTCAATGCCGCCGTCCCCGCGGCCGACCGCGTCAAGGCGGCCATCGGGAGCGGTGACCTGGGCGGCGCAGGACGCGCCGCGAAAGAGCTCCAGCAGAAGACCGGCGAAGCCGCAGCGCTCACCTCGGACCCGGTGTGGGTGACCGTGGAGGCGGTGCCGTGGATCGGCCCCAACCTCACCGCGGTCCGCACCGCGGCGGCCGCCTCCGACACCGTCGCTTCGCGCGTCATCCAACCACTCGTCGCCGCAGGCTCTGCGATCGACCTGCGGGCGCTGGCGATCCGCGACGGGCGGATGAACCTGGATCCCATCATCAAATCCCAGCCGGCGGTCGCCAAGGCGCAGACCGCCTACACCGAGGCCAGCGCCAGCGTCGCCAGCATCGACACCGGCTCGCTCCTGAGCCCCGTCGCCGACGGCATCCAGCGACTCCACCAGGTGCTCGACCGGGCGACGCCGGAGGTCGACGCGCTCGGCAACGCCGTCAAGCTCCTCCCCGGGATGCTCGGGGCCGCGGAGCCGCGCAATTACCTCCTGGCGGCCCAGAATCCCGCCGAGCTGCGCTCCACCGGCGGCCTCATCGGCGCCGTAGCGCTGGTGCATGCCGAGAAGGGCGCCGTGACGCTGACGCAGCAGGAGGCGGGCACCTCCATCGGGCCGTGGTCGTCCGATGTCGCGGACGTCCCCCTGAACACACGGGGGCTCTACGGGCCGCTCGTCGGGCGCTTCCTGCAGGATGCGAACCTCACCCCCGACTTCCCGCTCGCGGCCGCGACCGCGTCCAAGATGTGGACCACCACCCACGGGGGCACGGTGGACGGCGTCATCGCCGTGGACCCCGTGGTGCTGAGCGGGTTGCTCAAGGCGACCGGCCCCATCACGCTCGACACCGGTGACAAGCTCACCTCGCAGAACGCGGTCAAGCTGCTCCTCAGCGATGTCTACCGCCGCTACGAGAAGCCCGAGCAGCAGGACCAGTTCTTCGCGTCGGCCGCGAGCGCGGTGTTCACCCGGCTCTCGGCCGGGGGAGTGGATGGCAAGAAGCTGCTGAGCGCGCTCGTCGGCGCCGGCGACTCCCGGCGCGTGCTGATCTGGAGCGCCGCAGGCGACGAGCAGAAGGTGCTGGCCGGCACGACCCTGGCCGGCGGCCTTCCCACCTCCGATCTCTCCACCGCAGGCATCGGCGTCTACTACAACGACGCGACGGGCTCGAAGATGGACTACTACCTCGGCACCTCGGTCGCCGCCGGCGCCGCCGTCTGCCGCGCCGACGGCAAGCCGACGACCGTCGTCAACGTGACGCTCACCAACCGCGCGCCGGCGGACGCGGGGACCTCCCTCCCGCGCTACGTCACGGGCGGCGGGACGTACGGCGTGACGCCCGGCAACATCCGTACGCGCGTCGCCGTGTACGGGCCGAGCGAAGGGTTCCTCGCCGCGACGCAGAGCGACGGCGGCAACTATCCCACCGTGGCCGGTGTCGACGACGGCCGGCCGGTCAGCCTGTTCACGGTGGAGCTCGCCCCCGGGGAGTCGAAGACCGTCTCGGTGCAGTTCCTCAACGCCGCCCAGACCACTCCGAAGCTCACCGTGGTGACGACGCCCACCCTGCCGGGCAATGGGACCACCCCCGATGTGGGGGCACGAAACCCGGTCCAGGCCATTGGTGTTCGGTGCTCAGCCGTCGTAAAGTGAGTATTACTCAACTAACCCGAGCGTGAGCCGGGCCCCAACTGAAAGGCGGGCCGATGTTCAAAAAGATCCTGGCGGCAGTCGCCGTGACCGCGGGGCTGCTGCTTGCTGCGCCCGCCGCCGCGAACGCTGACGACTACACCAAAGGTGCGGAGTGCGCGTTCGACGCGAGCGTGGCGACCGCCGGTGGCACAGCCACCCTCATCTGCGTTCCGGGCACGTGGACGCCCGGCGAGGCGATCACCTGGACGGTGACCGGGGAGTCCGGCTCGTCGTTCAAGCTGGCCTCGTTCAGCACCGCCAAGAGCAGCCTCCAGTTCGTCAAGCACTCCAACGCGGACGGCAGCGACGTGCTCACGGTGACCGTCCCGGCCTCGGCCACGGGCACCTACAACTTCGTCGGCGTCGGCCAGACCAGCGGGCACGAGTGCCCCGCGACCCTGACCATCCTGCCTGCCGACAGCGCCAGCACGGTCGTCGACCCGGGTAGCAGCAACGGACTGGCCCACACCGGTTCCGTCGTCGCCTCGTGGGCGGCCTGGATGGGCGGCTCGCTCGTCATCCTCGGCCTGATCGCCCTGGCGATCGTGGCCTGGGTGCGCAAGGTCAAGACCACGTCCTGACACCCCCCGCACCACCCGAGACGATTCCCGGCCGGACCAGCGAGGTCCGGCCGGGAATCGCCGTTAAGGGTTCTGCGTTGGAGACGGGGTGAGTACCAGCATCCCCGTCAACGTCCTCGACCTCGCCAGCCGCCCCGCCGGGGGCACCAACGCCGACGCCGTCGCCGGCACCGTCCGCCTCGCTCAGGAGGCGGAGCGGCTTGGCTACGGCCGATTCTGGGTCGCGGAGCACCACGGGATGCCGGCCATCGCGTCCAGTGCCCCCGCCGTCCTCATCGCCGGCGTCGCCGCCGCCACAGAGCGCATCCGCGTGGGCAGCGGCGGCGTCATGCTGCCCAACCACGCGCCGCTCGTGGTCGCCGAGCAGTTCGGCACACTCCGCGCCCTCTACGGCGACCGCATCGACCTCGGGATCGGCCGTGCTCCCGGTACCGACGGCGCCACCGCGATGGCCCTCCGCCGCAGCGTCGAAGGCCTCGGGGTCGAGGACTTCCCGCAGCAGCTGCTCGACCTCTTCGGCTTCTTCTACGGCGGCATGAGCGACGCCAACCCGCTGCACGGCATCACCGCCGTCCCCGGCCTCGGCGACGCGCCGCAGGTGTGGCTCCTCGGCTCCAGCGGCTACAGCGCCCAGGTGGCGGCGGCCCTCGGCCTGCCGTTCGCCTTCGCCCACCACTTCGCGGGCGAGAACACCGAAGCCGCACTCGACCTGTACCGGTCCAAGTTCGAGCCGAGCGACATCCTGAGCAAGCCGCACACCATGATCGCCGTGAACGTGGTCTCCGACGAGGACCCGGAGATCGTGCGGGCGCAGTCGCTGCCCGGCCAGCTCTCGTTCCTGCGGATGCGGCGGGGGCTCAAGCCCGAGCCGGTGAGCATCGAGGAGGCGCTGGCGTACGAGTTCACCCCGCTCGAGGAGGAGTTCATCGCCTCCCGCAACGCCCGCCAGGCGATCGGCACACCCGACGAGGTGAAGGCCCGGCTGGATGCGCTGCTGGCCTCCACCCAGGCCGACGAGCTGATGATCTCCTCGGGCGCCGCCAGCGTCGAGGGCCGCATCCGCTCGCTCGAGATCGTCCGGGAACTGTACCCCGCCGCATGACGGACCGTGACGGCGACCCGTGCGGTCGCCGTCACGCCCGGGTACCGTGGGCGCACATCCCGGAACCAACGCGAAGGCGGTACCCATGTCGCATCCACTGACCGTGGTCGGAGTGAGCGGAAGCCCCACCCACCCGTCCCGAACCACCGTGCTGGTGGACGAGGTCGCCCGCGCATACGCGGAGGCGTCGGGCGGCGTGCACCGCACCATCCAGCTCGCGCCGCTCCTGCCCGAGCTCGGCGCGGGCCCGTTCCGCAACAGCCTCAGCCCCATCGTGACGGAGGCGCTGGAGGCCGTAGAGAACGCGGACATCCTCGTCGTGGGCTCGCCCGCCTACCGGGCCACGTACACGGGGCTCTTCAAGCTGTTCTTCGACCACATCGGCCAGTACGCGCTCATCGACAAGCCGGTCGTGCTGACGGCGACCGGCGGAAGCGACCGGCACGCGCTCCTCGTGGAGCACCAGATGCGCCCGCTGTTCGGCTTCTTCCAGTCGCTCACGGTGCCGCTCGGCATCTACGCGAGCGAGAGCGACTTCGCCGACTACGAGATCCGCTCGGAGGACCTGCGCGAACGCATCGACACGGCGGTCTCACGGACGCTGCCGCTCATCCGGGCGAACATCGACCCGCAGGCGACCATCGCGGAGCGGGAGTTCGCGCGGCCGGATGCGTTCTGATCCGCTGCGCGTTCTGATCGCACCGCGCTCTGATCGTCCCGCCCGTGGTCATGAGCACCCGCGCGCTCGTGTATCCTAGATGAGGCCTTCGGGGTGTGGCGCAGCTTGGTAGCGCGCTTCGTTCGGGACGAAGAGGCCGCAGGTTCAAATCCTGTCACCCCGACCAAAACGAAGACCCGGTCAGTGATCACTGACCGGGTCTTCTGGTTTTCGCACTCAGACGGCGGCCGTCAGCGTGACCAGCGTCGCCTCCGGACGGCACGCGAAGCGCACCGGCGCGTAGATCGACGTGCCGAGACCGGCGGAGACGTTCAGGTAGGCCGAGCGGAAGGCGTGCCGCCAGACGCTCAGTCCCTTCGCCTGGGCGCGCGGGATGTCGCAGTTCGTCACCAGGGCGCCGAAGCCGGGAACGCAGACCTGCCCGCCGTGCGTGTGTCCGGCGAAGATCATCGACGCGCCGTAGGTGACGAACGCATCCAGCACCCGGCGGTAGGGGGCGTGGACGACGCCGATCGTCACCGCCTGGCGCTCCTTCCGCGGACCGCCATCCGGCCAGGTGTCGTCATCGGAGAACGGGTCGTCCTCACGCAGCTCGTCCAGCGCGCCCGGGATCGACTCGACCCGGTCGAACCGGATGTGCGGGTCGTCGACGCCGAAGAACTCCAGGTGCGTCCCACGGATCTCCAGCCCCGCCGCGCGATTGTCGAGATCGGTCCAGCCGAGGTCCCTGAAGAACGCGGTCAGCGCGGCGGTGTCGAGCCGCGGTGCGGTCGATGCCTTCTTCTTGGACGGGCCGAGGAAGTACTTCAGCGGGTTCTTGAGCTGCGGGCCGAAGTAGTCGTTCGAGCCGTGGACGAACACCCCCGGGATGCCGCGGAAGTCCTGGTACGCCGCACGGACGCCCTCGATCCCACGGGCGTGGCCCAGTACATCCCCCGTCTCGACGATCAGGTCGGGACGGAAGCGCGCGAGCGAGCGCACCCACTCCTGCTTCTCGCGCTGCCACGGCGCCATGTGCATATCGGACAGGTGCAGCACGCGAATCGGCTCGGCACCGGCTGGGAGCACCGGCACGCTGACCTCGCGCAGCGTGAACGCCTTGCGCTCCACCAGCGAACCGTACGCGAACGCGGCAGCGCCCGCGCCGGCCAGGAGGCCGAGCGCGGACGCCGCCGAACGCAGAGCTCTGCGCGCCACTAGCCGTTGGAGCCCGGTGTCGGCGGGGCGGAGGCCGCCGCGAGTGCGACGGTCACCTGCGTCCCCGGCTTGGCGGGAGCTCCCGCGGCGGGATCCTGAGCCTGCACGATCGAGGCCGGGTTGTTGCCGCCCTGAGCCTTCACCTTGAACCCGGCTGCGGTCAGCGCGGCCTGAGCGTCGGAGAACTTCTGGCCGACGACGTTCGGGACGGCGACGAGGGCGCCGTTGCTCGTGAAGAGCGTGATCGGCGTGCCCTTGCTCACCTGGGTACCGGGGGCCGGGTCCGTCGAGGACACGGTGCCGGCGGGGGCGACAGAGTCCTGCGGACCGCCGTCGGCCGACTCGAGGCCGAGCCCGGAGAGGATCGACTTCGCCTCGTCCGGCGTCTTGCCGGTCAGGTCCGGCACGGCGACCTGGACACCGCGCGTCAGCTTGCTCGGGGCGTCGGGGAAGTCGTCTCCGCCGTACTTGCCCACGGCGGCGGTCATCATGGTGCGCATGACCGCGGTTCGCGCGATCGCCGGGGTGGTGCCGTGCGTCGGGTAGATGCGGCGCATGTCCTGGTCACCCGTCACGTTGCCGACCCAGTAAGCGCCTGCCACCTTGGTGGTCGAGGCGACGAGCCAGAGCTGCTTGTTGCCGTCGGTGGTGCCCGTCTTGCCGAGCATGTCCTTGCCGGTCCGGTTCATCCCGGAGGCCGTGCCGCCGCCCTGGAGCGGGCCCTGCAGCGCCTTCGCCATGGTGTTCGCGACCGCGGGGTCGACGGCCTGGGTGCACTTGCTGGCGGGAGGCGGAACTTCCTTGCCGCCGCCGTCCACGATCTTGTCGATGGCGATCGGGGTGCAGGTCATGCCGTTGTTGGCGATGCCCGCGAAGGCGGTCGCCATGGTCAGCGGGGCGATGGTGTTCGTTCCGAGGACCGAACCCGGGTCCGAGTTCAGCTCTCCGCCGGCGGCGGGGTGCACGCCGAAGGCCTCGGCGTCCTTCCGGATCTCGCACAGGTCGAGCTGCGACGCCATCGAGACGAAGGCGGTGTTGATGGACAGCGTGGTCGCGTTCTGAGCGCTGCGCTGGCCCTCCTCGCCATAGGAGTCATTGGTCGGGCGGTAGCTGCCGCCCCAGTCGCCGGTGCACGAGTTCTTGAAGTGCGTGTACGTCCGGATGTTCGCGTTGACACTCTCGTTCAGGGAGTGGCCCTGCTTCAGCCATTCGGCCAAAGTGAACACCTTGTACGTCGATCCGACCTGGAAGCCGTTGGAGCCGCCGTAGTCCTGGTCGGTCGCGTAGTTGATGGAGGTGTAATCGGTGCTCGTGTTGAGCACGTCCGGGTCCTGGCTGTACTTGCGGTTCTGCGCCATGTAGAGCACGCGGCCGGTGCCGGGCTGCACGCCGGTCAGGACGGCGCCGAGGTCGACGTTCTTGTACGTCGGCGGCACGTAGTCGGCGATGGTCTGCTCCGCCACCTGCTGCAGCTGGAGGTCGAGGCTGGTGTAGATCTTGTAGCCGCCGCGGTTGAGGTTGGAGGCGCGGGTGTCCTTGTCGGCGCCGAAGGCGGGGTCGTTGAGGATGGTCTTCTGCACGTAGTCGCAGAAGTACGCCGACCCGCCCGCGGTCTGGCAGCCGCGCTCCGACCGGGTGATCACCGGCTGGATCGGCGTCTTGACCGCCTCCTGGTACTGCGCCTTGGTGAGCTTCTTGTACTGGTACATCTTGCCCAGGATGTAGTCCCGGCGCTCTTTGTTCTTCGCGTACCCGTTCGCGGCACCGTTGCTCTTGGACTCCGGGTCGTCGATCTTCAGACTGGTCGGCTCGTTCACGATCGCGATCAGGCTGGCCGCCTGCGCCGGCGTCAACGCAGCCGCGCTGGTGTTGTAGTAGTACTTCGCCGCCGCCTCGATGCCGTACACCGAACCGCCGAACCCGGCGATGTTCAGATACCCGACCAGGATCTGGTCCTTGCTGTACTTCTTCTCCACACCGATCGCGTACTTCATCTCCTTGACCTTGCGGTCCGGGGAGACACCGGTGGAGTCGGTCACGCACTCCTGATACTTGGCCTTCTGCTCCTTGGTCTTCACCGGGAGCGCTTCGCACTTCTGCAGCAGCACGTTCTTCACATACTGCTGAGTGATCGAAGAACCACCCTGCACCCCACCACCCGCGACGGTCGAGAGCACACCGCGGACGGTGCCCTGAATGTCGACACCACCGTGGCTGTAGAAGCGCGGGTCCTCGCCCGCGATCGCCGCATCCTTCGCGGCCTGCGAGATCTGGTTGAACGCCACGGGGAGGCGGTTCTGGGAGTAGAAGGTCGCCAGGGGCACATCCTGGTCGCCGTTCTTCGCGTAGATCGTGGTGGGCTGGGCCAGCTGGTCGACGTTCAGGTACTCCGGAAGCCCCTCGAAGACGCCGATCGAGTTGTTCGCGGCCATGCCCGTGACCGCGATCGCGGGGGTGACGGCGGCGGTGACCAGAAGACCGGCCACGACGCTCATGCCGATGAAGGCACCGGCGGCACCGAGCACACCTCTAGCCTGTGGTTTTTGCGCAGACATAGGATCAGAGTAGGTGATCAACCTGTTAAAGACCCTCTACCTAGGAGCACGATGACGCGCTGGGAGTACCTGACCACGCCCCTGATGATCCACAACACCGCCGCCATCCTGAACAACTGGGGGTCGGAGGGATGGGAGCTCGTGCAGGTCGTGACCGGCCCCGAGGGCGGCCTGGTCGCCTACCTCAAGCGCCCGCTGCCCGGTGAGGAGCAGAACTGATGGCCGACATCGAAGCGCGCCTCGCCGAACTCGGGATCACGCTGCCCGAGGTCGTCCCGCCGGTCGCGGCGTACACGCCTGCCGTACTCGACGGCCACCACGTCTACACCTCCGGCCAGCTCCCGATGGTGTCCGGAGCCCTCCCCGCGACCGGCAAGGTCGGCGATGGGAGCGGGCTCGTGTCCGCCTCCGACGCCAAGGAGTACGCCCGCATCTGCGCGCTCAACGCGCTGGCCGCGGCCAAGAGCGTCCTCGGCTCGCTCGACCGCGTCCGCCGGGTCGTGAAGGTCGTCGGCTTCGTGGCCTCCGATCCCGACTTCACCGGCCAGCCGGGTGTGATCAACGGCGCCTCCGAGGTGCTGGGCGAGATCTTCGGCGACGCCGGCGTGCACGCGCGTTCCGCCGTCGGGGTCGCGGTCCTTCCGCTCAACTCGCCGGTCGAGGTGGAGCTCATCCTCGCCGTCGACTGACGACGGATGCGCGGAGGGGCGGTGCCGACCGGCGCCGCCCCTCCGTCGTCTCAGGGACCCGGCCTACGAGAGCTTCGCCTGGATCGAGCTCATCACCGCGGTGTCCGCGAGCGTCGTCGTGTCGCCGACCTCGCGTCCCTCAGCCACATCCCGCAGCAGGCGCCGCATGATCTTGCCGGAACGCGTCTTCGGCAGCTCGGTGACGATGAAGATGTCGCGCGGGCGTGCGATCGCGCCGATCTGCTGGGCGACGTGCTTGCGGAGCTCGGCCGCCACATCCAGGGCGACCGCCTTCTCGAGCTGGTTCTGCTTGATGATGACGAAGGCGACGACGGCCTGACCGGTGGTCTCGTCATTCGCGCCCACGACGGCGGCCTCGGCCGTGAAGGGATGAGCGACCAGCGCCGACTCGATCTCCGCCGTCGACAGGCGGTGGCCAGAGACGTTCATCACGTCGTCCACGCGCCCCATCAGCCAGATGTCGCCGTCGGTGTCGTAGCGCGCCCCGTCGCCGGCGAAGTACTTGTCGCCGAACTTCGACCAGTACGTCTCCTTGAAGCGCTCCGGGTCGCCCCAGATGCCGCGCAGCATGCTGGGCCAGGGTTCGGTGACGACCAGCAGGCCGCCCTGGTCCTTGCCGACCGGGGTGCCCGCTTCATCCAGGATGTCGACCGAGATGCCCGGGAGCGGCACCTGGGCGCTGCCCGGCTTGAGTGTCGTGACACCCGGCAGGGCCGAGATCATGATGGCGCCCGTCTCGGTCTGCCACCAGGTGTCCACGATCGGGGTGGTGTCGCCGCCGATGACCTCGCGGTACCACATCCACGCCTCAGGGTTGATGGGCTCACCCACCGAGCCGAGCACGCGCAGGCTCGACAGGTCGAACTGCTGCGGGTGCTGGCGTCCGATCTTCATGAAGGAGCGGATGGCCGTCGGCGCGGTGTAGAAGATCGACACCTTGTACTTCTCGATCAGCTCCCACCAGCGCCCGGGATGCGGCGTGTCCGGAGTGCCTTCGTAGAGCACCTGTGTCGCGCCGTTCGCGAGCGGGCCGTAGACGACGTAGGTGTGCCCGGTGATCCAGCCGACGTCGGCGCTGCACCAGTAGACGTCGGACTCGGGGTGCAGGTCGAACACGTTCTTGTGCGTGAACGCGGCCTGCGTGAGGTAGCCGCCGGAGGTGTGGAGGATGCCCTTGGGCTTCCCCGTCGTACCGGAGGTGTAGAGGATGAAGAGCGGCTGCTCGGCAGGGAACGCCTTGGCGGTGTGGTCGGCGTCGACCAGCGCGATCTCGTCGTGCCACCACAGGTCGCGGCCTTCGGTCCAGGCCACCTCGTTCTCGCCGCGCTTCACGACCAGGACGTGCTCGACCGAGGTCGCCTCACCGGTGAGAGCCGCATCCACGGCGTCCTTGAGGGGGAACACGCGACCCTTGCGCCAGCCGCCGTCGGCCGTTATGACGAGCTTCGCCTCGGCGTCGTCGATGCGGGAACGCAGGCTCTCGGCGCTGAAGCCGCCGAAGACGACGGAGTGGACCGCGCCGATGCGCGCGACAGCGAGCATCGCGATGACGGCCTCCGGGATCATCGGGAGGTAGATCGCCACGCGGTCGCCGGCACGGATGCCGAGGCTGGTGAGCAGGTTGGCCGCCTTCTTGACCTCGGCCGTGAGCTCGGCGTAGGTGATCGTGCGGGTGTCGCCCGGCTCGCCCTCCCAATGGATCGCAACCCGGTCGCCGTTTCCCGCCAGGACGTGCCGGTCGAGGCAGTTGAAGGCGACGTTCAGCTCGCCGTCGTCGAACCATTTCGCGAACGGGGGCTCGCTCCAGTCGAGGGTGCGCGTGAACGGCGTGTGCCAGTGGAGCAGGTCGCGCGACTGGTCCGCCCAGAATCCCAGACGGTCTGCGGCGGCGCGCTCGTACAGCTCGGCGGTCGCGACCGCGTTCGCGGCGAACTCGTCACTCGGCGGGAACCGGCGTGCCTCGTGGAGCAGGTTGTCGATTGTGTTGCTCATGGGGAGTCTTTTCGCTCCTTTGCGATGCGGTCGATACGGGTCGTGGCGCGACAATGCCTGACTCTACAACCTGCCGGGGAGGCGTCCCCAGGAGACTTGCGTTTGCATCGAATCTGCGTAAACTGGTCCCCGGCCGAATGTAAATTCGTGCGTGCGGCGCAATCGATTCCCCCAATCCTGCGCCGCAGTGGCCGCACCTGTTCCCCCCAATAGGTGCGGCCCCCTCTTTAACCGGCTGTTTGGCCAAGTCGTCCACAGCCGAGGTCCTTCTCGCGTTCTCCACGGGTTTACCCGTCGTGCTCATCTGAGCGGTCATGGTTCTTAACGTCGTCCTCATGACCGATGCATTAGTGACCTCCGTACCCTCCGACGAGCCCGGGCTGTGGCGGACGTTCGGGCGACTCACGCCCTACCTCCTGAGGCCCGGCGTCACCGACCTGTTCGTGACGGGCACCGGCGACTTGTGGTCGGACGGTCCTCCGCACGGGCTCCGGCGGGAGGACGGCTGGCGCGCTGACGCCGGCGAAGCCCGGTCGCTCGCCGTCCGCCTGATCGCCGCCGGCGGACGCCATATCGACGAGGCGACGCCGTTCGTCGACGTCCGACTGCGCGGGGGCGTGCGCGTCCATGCCGTCCTGCCGCCTGTCTCCACCGGCGGGGCGCTGCTCTCGATCCGGGTGCCGCCGCGCGCCCAGCCGACCCTCGACGAACTCGTCGCCGCGGGAGGCATGCGGCCGCCCGACGGGGATCGTCTGCTGCGGGCGGTGCGCGCCAGGACCAACCTGCTGATCACCGGCGCCGGCGGAGCTGGGAAGACCACGCTGCTGGCCGCCCTGCTCGCGACCGCGCGTCCGGATGAGCGGATCGTCGTGATCGAAGACGTCGCGGAGCTCCGCATCCCGCATCCGCACGTCGTCGGCCTCGAGACCAGGCAGCCCAACCTGGAAGGCGCGGGCGGCGTCGACCTGCGCCGGCTGGTCCGTGAAGCGCTGCGGATGCGCCCCGATCGGCTCGTGCTGGGCGAGTGCCGCGGCGAGGAGGTGCGCGACCTGCTCGGCGCCCTCAACACCGGGCACGACGGGGGAGCGGGGACTCTGCACGCCAACTCGCTGGATGACGTCCCGGCGCGGCTGGAGGCGCTTGGCGCGCTCGCGGGCCTCGACGACCGAGCGCTCGCCCGGCAGGCGGTGAGCGCGATCGGGCTCGTTGTACACCTCGAGCGGGATGGACCGGTGCGGCGGGTGAACGGATTCGGGCAGTTGCGTGCCGGGCCGGATGGTCGACTGGCGATCGAGCGGGTGGACCCTGGGGACACGTCGTGAGGAGGCCCAAGCCGGGCACGGACGCGGATGCTGTCGCCGGGCTCGCCGAGTCGCTGGCGGTGCTGTTGGATGCTGGACTCACGCCGCGATCCGCATGGGCCGCCGTGGCCGCGCACAGCGGGGACCCGATCGCCCGCCGGGTGGTCGACGCGCTGGCATCGCGGACCTCGTGCGCCCGAGCGGTGAGCGACGTGGCGGCCACCGACGACCTGCGGGCCGTCGCGGCAGCGTGGCTGGTCGCGGAGCAGGCGGGCGCGCCGCTGGGGCAGACCCTGCGCGCGGTCGCTTCGACGGTGCGCGACGTCGCCGAAGCGGAACGCGAGGCCGAGGTGGCTCTCGCGGGCCCGCGGGCGACCGCTCGTCTGGTGGCATGGCTGCCTGCCGTGGGTGCTCTGCTGTCGCTGGGGCTCGGTGCGGACCTCGTCGGAGCGGCGACCTCCACCGCCGGCGCCGCGACCATCGTGACCGGACTGGCGATCATGCTCGCCGGTCGCTGGTGGATGCGCGCCCTGCTCCAGCGGAACCTCGCGCGGCGCCCCATCCCCGGACTCGCCGAAGAGCTTGCGGCCGTGTCGCTGGCGGGCGGCTCGTCCGCGGGGTCGGCGCTCGAGGCGGCGCATCGGGCGGCCGGCGAATCGGGTCTCCCGACGCTCGACGACGGCGGAGTCCGCAGGATTCTCGCGCTCGCGGCCTCGGCCGGTGCGCCCGCTGCCGAACTCCTCACCGCGTCCGCCCGCCAGCAGCGCCGGGCCGCGCGTGCCGAGGCGCGGCAGTCCGCCGCGACCCTCGGAGTGCGGCTCATGATGCCCCTCGGGGTCTGCGTGCTGCCGAGCTTCCTGCTGCTCGCGGTGGCGCCCTTGGTCCTGTCCCTTCTGTCGTCCACAACCGCGGGCCTGAGATGAGTTGTCCACAGATTCCGCGTTCGCGCTCCGGCCGCTGCGGCCGCCGCGAAGGATGGGATCACACGACGGAATCACAGAACGGAAGGAAGCGACATGGGGCGCATGACGACATGGTTGCGACGCTCGGGCCGGCGGATGGCGGCCCGGCTGCGGGGAGACCGGGGTGCGGCCACGGCGGAGTACGCCATCACGATCCTGGCCGCGGTCGGCTTCGCCGGCGTCCTGGTCGCCCTGTTGAAGGGCGACGAGGTGAAGGCGATCCTCTCCGATCTGGTGCACCGTGCGCTGGCCGGAGGATGACCGTGGAAGCGTCAGCGCGGAGTTCGCGGTGGCGCTCCCGGCTGTGCTGGGGTGCCTTGCGCTATGCGTCGGCGGCATCTGCGGGGCGGCGCAGTATGCGGCGCTCGCCGGAAGCGCGGCCGTCGCCGCGCGGCTGGCGGGACGCGGAGACGATCCTGGTGGCGCCGCAGCGCCCGCCGGGACGACCTTGGGCATCGAGCGAGAAGGAGGAGTCGTATGTGTCAGCTCTACGGCGTCGGACGACACGACGCTGAGCCGGCTCGGTATCCGGCTGATCGCCCGGGCGTGCGCGCTCGACGAGAGTGTCGGGCCGGGAAGCCCCGGTATCCGGCTGAGCGCCGGGGCGCGTGCGCTCGACGAGAGCGTCGGACCGTGAAGCCCCGGTGGTGGAGGGACGACGCGGGCGCGGGCTCGGTGCTTGCGCTGGGCATCGCATGTGCCGTGGTGACGGTGGCGGGCGGGGCCATGACCGTGGTCGGCGCGAGCGCCGCCCAGGCGCGCGCCGCGGTCGCTGCCGATCTGGCAGCGCTCGGCGCGGCCGATGCCGCGTCGGGGCGGATCGGCGGCGTGCCGTGCGATACGGCCGGCCAGGTGGCTCAGGCGAACGGCGCGGCGCTGGCGGCATGCGACCAGGCGGGGACCGTCGTCACGGTCACGGCGACGACCCCGTACCTGGTGTGGCACGCGAAAGCGTCCGCGCGCGCCGGACCGGCGGCGCCGCGGTGACATGGGGCCAGCTGCGGCCGGTGCGCGTCAGCGGCGGTGCGCGTCAGCGGCGCTGGGCGTCAGCGGCTGTGGGGCATCGGCGGCGCTGGGCGTCGACGGCATCGCCGCGGCGCGTCAGTCGAAGACGGTCTCCAAATAGCGGTACGAGACCGCGGTCGGCTGGCGGCCGTCGCCGTCGTCCGATGCATACTCCAGCTCGGCGCCCGAGGCGCGGATATAGAGGTAGTGCTTCGAACCGGCGGGAGCCGAGATCTCCAGGCGGGGCCGGGCGTCTCCGGAGTCCAGGAACCCGGTCGAGATGGTCTTGCCTTCGAGAGGTCCGTCGATCAGTTTGGCGGTGTACGTCATCGTCGTTGCCATGCTGACATCATCCTCCGCCGCGCGGCTGCCGAAAAGGGGTCCACGCGCCCAGAGGTGGCTGCTCGACCGGAACAGAGAGACTGCGCCCAGGGCGAACGGCCTGGGCTTGATTAGGTGGATGAGCGGCGAAGGTGTGTATGGTTTGCCTGTCGGACGACGGATCACGCATGACGTGGACCGAAGCCGCCGGGGGAGCGCGCCACACCGGTCGAGTCGTGGACGTCGCCGTCAGCTGTGGACGACACAGCGTGTGCATATATAAGAGGAGTCACGTGCCCGACACGAAGAAGCTCGTCATCGTCGAGTCGCCGAACAAGGTGAAGTCGATCGCCCAATATCTGGGCGACGGCTACGAGGTCATGGCCTCGGTGGGGCACATCCGCGACCTCATCGAGCCCAAGAACCTGCCCCCGGAGCTCAAGAAGGGCTCGCTCGGCAAGTTCTCCGTCGACGTCGAGAACGAGTTCGAGCCCTACTACGTCGTGTCGGACCAGAAGAAGAAGACGGTCGCCGACCTCAAGCGCGCCCTCAAGAACGCCGACGAACTCCTCCTCGCGACGGATGAGGACCGCGAAGGAGAGGCGATCGCCTGGCACCTGGTCGAGGTGCTGAAGCCGAAGGTCCCGGTCAAGCGCATGGTGTTCCACGAGATCACCCGCGAGGCCATCGAGAAGGCGCGCGACAACACCCGCGAGATCGACACCGCCCTCGTCGACGCGCAGGAGACCCGCCGCATCCTCGACCGCCTCTACGGCTACGAGGTGTCGCCGGTGCTCTGGCGCAAGGTGGGTCCGGGCCTCTCCGCCGGTCGTGTGCAGTCCGCAGCGACCCGTCTCGTGGTCGATCGGGAGCGCGAACGCCTCGCGTTCGTCCCGGCCTCCTACTGGGGTCTCACCGCTCGGCTCGCCCCGGAGGACGCGAACGCCTTCGAAGCCCGGCTCGCCCGGCTCGACGGCACCCGCGTTGCCACCGGACGCGACTTCGACGACCACGGGCGCCTGACGTCCGATGCCCGGACGCTCGATGAGGCTTCGGCGACGACGCTCGCCGAGGCGGTCCGGAATCCCAGCACCGTCGTGGCCGTCTCCAAGGTCGACTCGAAGCCCTACTCGCGTCGGCCCGCGGCGCCGTTCACCACGTCCACGCTCCAGCAGGAGGCGGCGCGAAAGCTCCGCTTCTCCGCGCGCCAGACGATGAGCGTCGCGCAGTCGCTCTACGAGAACGGCTACATCACCTATATGCGCACCGACTCCGCGTCGCTGTCGCAGCAGGCCACGAACGCGGCGCGTTCGCAGGCCGCCAAGCTCTACGGCCCCGAGACGGTCCCGGACAAGCCGCGCACCTACGCGTCGAAGAGCAAGAACGCGCAGGAGGCGCACGAGGCGATCCGTCCGTCCGGCGAGACGTTCCGCACGCCTGCCGAGCTCGAGCGCTCGCTCCGCGGGCCGGAGCTGCGGCTCTACGACCTCATCTGGAAGCGGACCGTCGCCTCGCAGATGGCGGACGCCAAGGGACAGACCGCGTCCGTCACCGTCGAGGCGCGCATCGCCGAGGGCCCGCTCGACGGGACCGTCGCCGAGTTCACCGCGAGCGGCACGGTCATCACGTTCCGCGGCTTCCTCAACGCCTACGAGGAGGGCAAGGACGAGGAGCGCAACGCGTCCGACTCCGCCGAGGCCAAGCTGCCGCCCCTCACCGAGAAGCAGCCGCTGACCGTGCAGGACGTCGCGGCCGACGGGCACGAGACCACCCCGCCCCCGCGCTACACCGAGGCGAGCCTCGTGAAGTCGCTCGAGGAGCTGGGGATCGGCCGCCCCTCGACGTTCGCGAGCATCATCTCGACCATCATCGACCGCGGCTACGTCACGCAGCGGGGACAGGCACTGGTCCCGAGCTGGGTCGCCTTCTCGGTGGTCCGGTTGCTTGAGGACTACTTCGGCGACCTGGTGCAGTACGACTTCACCGCCGAGATGGAGGACGACCTCGACCGCATCGCCGACGGCGAGGCCGAGCGCGTCGACTGGCTGAACAGCTTCTACTTCGGCAGCGGCAAGCACAAGGGACTGCGCCGCGTCATCGACAACCTCGGCGAGATCGACGCGCGCAGCATCAACTCGATCGCCATCGACGACGGCGTGACGCTCCGCATCGGCAAGTACGGGCCGTACCTCGAGGTGGCCGAGCCTGACGCCGGCCCGGATGCGACGCCGCGACGGGTCAACATCCCGCCGGAGCTGGCGCCCGACGAGCTCACGCCGGCGAAGGCGCGCGAGCTGATCGAGGCCCCGGTGCAGACCGACCGCGTCCTCGGCTCCAACCCCGAGAACGGCAAGCTGGTGCTCGCCAAGGACGGGCGTTTCGGGCCCTACGTGACCGAGGCCGACCCGGAGGACGAGGCAGCGGCCGACCCGGCCACGGGCGAGGTGGCCGAGCCGGCCAAGAAGCCGAAGAAGGCCGCCGAGAAGCCGCGTACCGCGTCGCTCTTCAAGTCCATGGATCTCGCGACGATCGACCTCGACACCGCACTGAAGCTGCTCAGCCTTCCGCGCGTGGTGGGAGCCGACCCCGAGAGCGGGGACGAGATCCAGGCGCAGAACGGCCGTTACGGGCCCTACCTCAAGAAGGGCACGGACACGCGGTCGCTGCCGAGCGAGGACGACATCTTCGACGTCGACCTGGCGGGTGCCCTCGAGCTGTTCGCGCAGCCGAAGTACGGCAACCGCCGGGCGTCCAGTGCGCTCAAGGAATTCGACGCGGACCCGGTCAGCGGCAAGCCGATCCGGATCAAGGACGGCCGCTTCGGCGCGTACGTCACGGACGGCGAGACCAACGCGACCATCCCGCGCGGCGAGACGGTCGACGAGGTCGACTTCGACCGGGCGGTGCAGCTGCTCGCCGACAAGCGCGCCAGGGGGCCGGCCAAGAAGCCGGCTCGCAAGACCGCTGCGAAGGCGACCACGGCGAAGGCGAGCACCGCGAAGACGACCGCGGCCAAGAAGACGGCGACGAAGACCACCGCGGCCAAGACCACCGCAGCCAAGAAGCCGGCCGCGAAGTCGGCCACGGCGCGAACGGCGGCCGCGAAGAAGTCCGCCGAGTGACCGGCGGGCTCTTCATCACCCTCGAGGGCGGGGACGGCACGGGCAAGTCGACCCAGGCCGCCCTGCTCGAGGAGTGGCTGACGGGACTCGGGCGGACCGTCGTGCGCACCCGCGAGCCGGGCGGCACCGACGCGGGAGTCGAGATCCGCGAGATCGTCCTGCATCACCGTGGCGACATCGCCCCGCGGGCCGAAGCGCTCCTCTACGCGGCCGACCGGGCGCATCACGTTGCCACGGTCGTGCGTCCGGCGCTCGCCCGGGGCGAGGTCGTCCTCCAGGACCGTTACCTCGACTCGTCCGTCGCCTACCAGGGCGCGGGTCGCGTGCTGGATGCCCAGGAGATCCGCGAGCTCTCGCTATGGGCGGCCGAAGGGCTGCTCCCGGACCTCACCATCCTGCTCGACCTCGACGAGGACGCGGCGCGCGCTCGCCTCGACGCCTCGCGCACCCGCTACGACCGGCTGGAGGCGGAGCGCTCCGACTTCCACGCGCGCGTCCGCGCCGGCTACCTGGCACTCGCCGAGGCCGAGCCCGAGCGGTTCCTGGTCGTCGACGCCGGCCGTCCCGTGGACGAGATCGCCGCGGACATCCGCGAACGTCTCGCCGGCCGCGTCTGACTTATCCACACGATCCGGACGCGAGCGAAAGGTGTCCGCGGTGCCAGCTAGCCTGGAGAGCATGACGGTTTGGGACGAGCTCACGGGGCAGGATGACGCTATTGCGATCGTCCGGGCCGCCGCGGAGGGCTCTGGCGCCGTCCCAAGCACCGGAAGCTCCGCCAGCGGCGCGGGTCCCTCGCGCGGCATGACGCACTCGTGGCTGATCACCGGGCCGCCGGGGTCCGGCCGCTCCAACCTCGCCTACGCGTTCGCGACCGCCCTGCTCAGCCCCGGTACGCCGAAGGGCGATCTCGCCACCCGCCGCCAGGTGGAGGCGCGCACCCACCCCGACCTCGCGGTCCTCAGCACCGAGCGCGTCATCATCTCGATCGACGAGGTCCGCTCGCTCGTCGCGAGCTCTCAGTTCTCACCGTCGGTCGCGCGCTACCGCGTGATGGTCATCGAAGACGCCGACCGCATGACCGAGCGCACGTCCAACGTCCTGCTGAAGGCGCTGGAGGAGCCGCCCGAGCGCACGGTGTGGATCCTCTGCGCGCCCAGCGACGCCGACCTGCTGCCCACGATCCGGTCCCGCGTCCGCACCGTCCGCCTGCGGGTCCCGAGCGTGGCAGACGTCGCCGAACTCATCCAGCGTCGTGACGGCGTCGACGCGGAGACCGCAGAGCGCGCCGCCCGCCACGCCCAGAGTCACATCGGCATGGCGCACCGACTCGCCACTCACGAAGAGGCCCGTCGTCGCCGGGAGCAGACGCTCGAGTTGGCGCTGGGCATCCGGTCGGTATCCGACGCGGTGCTCGCGGCCGCCACGCTGCTCGAGATCGCCGGGGCCGACGCCAAGGCGATCACCGAAGAGCGGGATGCGGAGGAGCGGGAGCATGCGCTGCGATCACTCGGAATCGAGCCCGGTGGCACCATCCCTCCCGCACTGCGCGGACAGCTGCGCCAGCTGGAGGAGGATCAGAAGCGGCGCGCGACGCGCAGCCTCCGTGACGGGATCGACCGCATCCTCGTCGACCTGCTCTCCCTCTATCGCGATGTGATGATGCTGCAGCTCGGCAGCGACAGCGAGCTGGTGAATCGCGAGCTGCGACAGGAGCTCGACGCTCTCAGCACGCACACGACTCCGGCCGCTACGCTCGCGGCGATGGATGCCGTCGCGACGGCGCGCGAGCGCGTCGACGGCAACGTCGCCCCGGCCCTCGCGCTGGAGGCCATGCTGACCACGATCCTGCGCGGAGCGAACGCGCGGAAGGGGACCGACCTGTGACCTCCCGGAGCGCCGTCCGCACCGCCGTGATCGCCATCGCCGCCGTCGTCGCCCTGACCCTGACGGGCTGTGTGACCTGGTTCCTGCCGGCGAAGGCGTCGACGAGCTCGACGCCGGCGCCCGAGAAGGTCTCCGCCGCGCTCGCGCCTTTCTACGAGCAGATCCTCACCTGGAAGTCGTGCGACGGCGGCAAGCAGTGCGCGACGGCGAAGGCCCCACTCGACTGGAACGACCCCGGCAAGGGAGAGATCGAGCTCGCGCTCATCCGGCAGCCGGCGAAGGGCACGAAGCAGGGGTCTCTGCTGACGAACCCCGGCGGTCCGGGCGCGTCCGGGTTCGACTTCGTCAAGGACTCGGTCGACTTCGTCGCCGACGCCACGCTGCAGGACCACTTCGACATCGTCGGATTCGACCCCCGGGGAGTCGGCCGCTCCACCGCGGTGAAGTGCTACGACGCGGCCCAGATGGATCAATACCTCTACGGCATCACGCCCGGCGAGCGCGGTTCGGACCAGTGGATCGCCGAGAACACGACGGTGGCGAAGGACTTCGGCGCGGCCTGCCAGAAGAACACCGGCGCGCCGCTGCCGAAGGTCGACACCGTCAGCGCCGCGCGCGACCTCGACCTCCTCCGCGCCACCCTCGGCGACAAGAAGCTGAACTACCTCGGCTACTCCTACGGCACCTACCTCGGTGCGGTCTACGCGGGTCTGTACCCGGGCAAGACCGGCCGGCTCGTCCTCGACGGCGCGCTCGACCCCGCCGCCACCAATTTCGAAGTCACCCAGGTTCAGGCGAAGGGCTTCGAGAGCGCGCTGCGCGCCTATCTCAAGAGCTGCCTCACGCAGAAGGACTGCCCGTTCAGCGGGACGGTCGACAACGCCATGAACACGATCGCGCAGTTGCTCGCGTCCGTCGACAAGAGTCCGATCCGCAACTCCGACGGCCGCGAACTCGGTGCGAACACTCTCGTCACCGCGATCATCACGCCGCTCTACGACGCGACGGCATGGTCGTACCTCGACAAACTGTTCGAGTCGGTCATGCAGGGGAGCGCATCGGTCGCGTTCACGCTCGCCGACACGTACAACGACCGCAACGCAGACGGCACCTACTCGGACAACTCCACCGAGGCGTTCGTCGCGATCAACTGCCTCGACTACACCTACGACGCCGATCCCGCGACGATGCGGGCGCAGGCGGCGGAGCTGGCGAAAGTCGCACCGGTCATCGGCCCGTACATGGCGTACGGCGACATCGGCTGCGCGAACTGGCCGTACACATCCACCGTGAAGCGCGGACCGATCTCGGCCGACGGCTCGGCGCCCATTCTCGTGGTCGGCACGACCAACGACCCCGCCACTCCGTACGTGTGGGCGAAGAACCTGGCGTCCGAGCTCCAGAACGGCCACCTGCTGACCTACAAGGGCGAGGGCCACACCGCCTACAACAAGTCGAACTCCTGCGTGAACGGCACCGTCGACGACTTCCTGGTCCACGGCACCGTCCCTGCCGACGGCAAGACCTGCTGACGGAGTGGTGCAATTTTGCAGACGGTGAAATAATCGGTCCGTGTCTTCTCCGGCCACCGAATCCACGCTCAACGAGCTGGGTCTCCGCGAGCGCAAGCGCATCGCCACCAAGCGCGCGATCCAGCTCGCCGCGGTCGAGCTCGCGAGCGAGCGCGGCTTCGACCGCGTCACCATCGACGAGATCAGCCACGTCGCCAATGTATCGCCGCGGACCTTCTTCAACTACTTCCCCTCGAAGGAGTCCGCGATCATCGGCGAGCTCCCCGAACTGCCCGACGAGCAAAGCATCGACCGCTTCGTGACCGCCGGGCCGGAGGAGCCCATCCTCGACGGGATCAGCACCCTCCTGGTCGCCGCCATCGACCTGGGCGATACGAGCGGCGAGACACGGGGTGACGCCGGCGCGGAGCCGGACGGTGCGGACCCCGCGAGCATGCAGCGCTTGCACGCGATGCGCCGCGCGCTGCTCAAGGACAACCCGGAGCTCTTCGCCCTGCGCATGGCGAGCATGCACAAGTTCGAGGACGCGCTCAGCGGCATCGTGCAGCGCCGCCTCGCCCACGACGACCCGGAGCTCGTCGACGACCCGGAGACCCTGCACCAGCGCGCGCGACTAGTCACCTACGTCGCCTTCGCGGGGATGCGGCACGCCTGGTCGTGCTGGGCCGATCACGGCGGCGTCGAGCCGCTTTCCGACCGACTGCGCAGCTCGTTCCAGCAGCTCTCCGCGCTCGGCACCCAGGTCCGCTGAACCCCGGCACCGGCTGGTCGTCACGACGCCGCCGGATCGGGTAAGCTATCTGACTGTGCGCCGAGTGGAAGCCCGGCCCACGCCGCCCTAGCTCAGTCGGCAGAGCATCTCACTCGTAATGAGAAGGTCAAGGGTTCGATTCCCTTGGGCGGCTCCATTTCCTCCGTGCAGGTTCGATCGCATATTTTCTTCCCCTATTGCCTCCAACCCGCGTACGCTAGCCAAAAGCTGAGAATCAATCACATCTGCTGAGGCTGCTATGGACCCGAACCAGAAGTCACGCCGAACCCGAATCGTCGGCACCATCACCGCGGCGCTCAGTGCGCTGCTGCTCATAGCGGGGGCTTGGCCGCCGCCACGCCGGCCGGCGCAGACACCCGTCCACCCGACCCGACGAATCCAGCGTCACCGCCGACGGTCGGGGCGAGCTTCCTCCCGACCGTTCAGATCGACGGCGTGGCGTGGCAGCAGACGGTAGTGGGCGACACCGTGTATGTCGCCGGCAAGTTCACCACCGCGCGCCCCGCCGGCTCCCCAGCGGGCAGCAACACCACGCCGCGCAACAACTTCCTCGCCTATAACGTCACGACCGGCGTACTGAACACGGGAGTGAACGTCCAGCTCAACGCGCAGGCGAAGGCGGTCGCGGCCTCACCTGACGGCACCCGGGTCTATGTCGGGGGAGACTTCACCACCGCGAACGGCGCGAGCTACTACCGAATCCTCGCGATCAACACCTCGACGGGCCAAGTCGTCAGCTCCTTCCGTCCGACCGTATCGGGCCAAGTGGCGGGTATCGCGGCCACCGACACGGCGGTCTATATCGGTGGCGCCTTCGGCAGCGTCAACGGCACCTCCCGAACGCGCCTCGCGAAACTGAACGCGTCCGACGGGAGCCTCGTCAGCGCGTGGAACGCCTCCGCCGACGCCACCGTCACGACGATGGCGGTGAGCCCCGACGGCACCCGCGTCTACGCAGGCGGCGCCTTCCAGAACGTCAACGGCGCGTCGCACTACGGTCTCGCCAAGCTCGACGGGACCACAGGCGCCGCATTGCCCTTCCCCGTCAACTCGCTCGTGCGGGATGCGGGCCCGAATGCCGCCATCACATCGCTGAGCGCAACCTCCGACCGCGTCTACGGCAGTGGATACGATTTTGGGTCCGGCGGCAACTTCGAGGGCAGTTTCTCGGCCGACGCCACTACAGGCGCACTCGTCTGGCTCGAGGACTGCCACGGAGACACCTACTCGGTGGCTCCCATCGGCCCCGTCCTCTATGCGACGGGTCACCCTCATACCTGCCGCAACGTGGGCGGCTTCCCGGACACCAACCCCCGGACCTACCACCACACGCTCGCCTTCACGAAAGCCGTGACCCACACGCTGACAAACGACGGGAACACCGGCTACGCCAACTTCGCCGGTCAACCCGCGCCCTCCCTCCTGGACTGGTTCCCCGATTTCGCCGGCGGTTCCTTCACCGGTCAGGGCCAGGCCACCTGGTCGATCGCGGGCGACAGCCGCTATGTCGTGGTGGGCGGCGAGTTCCCACGGGTCAACAACAAGGCTCAGTACGGATTGGCGCGCTTCGCGATGACCACTGTGGTGCGCAGCACCATGGCGCCGGACAACAACACGGCACTGGTCCCGACCGCCACCTCGTCGACGGCAGGACAGGCGAAGGTGTCGTGGACGGCGACGTTCGACATGGACAACGTGAACCTCAACTACGCGCTGTCCCGCGACGGCGACACCGCGCACCCGATCTATCAGACGACGAAGAGCTCCCTCTTCTGGAGCCGGTCCGCGATGAGCTTCACCGATACGGGACTCGCCGGTGGCAGTACACACACCTACAGGCTGACCGTGACGGATCCTGACGGGAACAGCACCGCGGTAACCGGCAACAGCGTCGTCATCGCGGGCGGGTCGGGCAACCAGGCGCCTACCGCGTCGTTCAGTGCGACGGCCAGCGGGCTCAGCGTGTCCTTCGACGGGCGCGGGTCCAGTGATCCGGACGGCTCCATCTCGTCGTACGCCTGGACCTTCGGGGACGGCGGCACGGCGAGCGGATCGACCACGTCGCACACCTACGCGGCCGCAGGCACGTACACGGCGACGCTCAAAGTGACGGACAACGGCGGAGCCAGTTCGACGACGTCCAAGCAGGTCACCGTCAGCTCCGCGACAGGAACCGCACTCGCACGCGACGCGTTCCAGCGGACGGTCACTGGAGGATGGGGCACGGCCGACGCGGGCGGGGCGTGGACGGCCTCCGGAACAGCCACGTCGTACTCGGTCGCCTCCGGCACGGGGCAGATGTCCGATACGGCGGGCGGGTCGCGCACAGAGACCCTGGGGTCGGTTTCGTCGGCGCGCACCGACTCCACCGTGACGTTCACGACGGACGTGGCTGCGACCGGGGGCGGCATCTTCGCGTCCGCCCTGGCGCGGCAGGTCGGTTCCGCATCCTACGAGGGCCGCGCCAGGATCAGCTCGACGGGTGCCGTGGCGGTGCAACTCCTGCAGAGCGGAACGACCCTGAACACGGCCACGGTAGCGGGCGTGACCTACACGCCCGGGACGCAGCTCAAGCTTCGCGTGCAGGCGGTGGGGACCGCGCCGACGCTCTTCCAGGCGAAGGTGTGGCCGGCCGCGCAAGCGGAGCCGGGCGCCTGGCAGTTGAGCGTGACGGATTCGACAGCTGGCTTGCAGGCCGCCGGATCAGTGGGCCTGCGCGCCTACGTCTCCGGCACAGCGACGACCACGCCGGTCAGCTTCCGTTTCGACGACTACCTGGTCTCCGCCGTGCCGTGAGCCCCGGGGGCCCGGCGACTGATTGTGGTGACGAGGATGAAGTAGAGCGGCACCAGCAGGAAGATCAGCAGCGAGACCAGCGGCGCGAACGGTGAGATCGCCGCGGCGAGCAGCGACGGGACCGCCGCCAACGCCCCCTGGTAGCCGGTGACGCGCATCCACCGCGCGTCGTCGGGATGCAGCAGCCAGTCCGGGTGACGGGACAACGAGAAGCCGATGCCCGCCCAGGCGATGCTGACCAGCACCGAGGTGATCGTGTAGACGACGATCGCGACGACCTCGTCGGAGCGCGAACCGTCGCGGATCGCCGCGGCGATGAGCGAGGTCGGCCACGGCACCAGGGAGACGCCGAGCAGGAGCAGGAGATTGAACAGCAGCGCCGCAGGCCCCAGACGGCCGATGTGCTGGAAAACCGAGTGGTGGTGCAGCCAGATGCTCGCGATCGTCAGGAAGGCCGCAAGGTATGCGAGGTAGCTCGTCCAGTCGGCGAGCAGGGTCTCGGCGAAATGGCCGGGGGAGGGGACGCCCAGGTCGAGCACCAGCAGGGTGATCGCGATGGCGAAGACGCCGTCGCTGAACGCCTCGATGCGGCCGGTCTCCTTCTTCATCTCGCCTCCCCCTGCACCCTATGGCCTGGTGCCCGCCGCGGGTCGGTGGTTGGCTGCGAGCATGGCGGATGAGCTGAAGCGCGGCGACCACGTCGAGTGGTCCTCCCACGGGGTGGATGTGCCGGGCGAGGTCGAGAAGAAGATCACCGAGGACACCGAGGCGGCCGGCCGCACGGTCAAGGCGTCGAAGGACGACCCGCAGTACCTCGTGAAGAGCGACAAGAGCGGCAAGGAGGCGGTGCACAAGCCGGACGCGCTGCACAAGAAGAAGAAATGACGAACGGCCCGCGGGTCCCCCGATCCGCGGGCCGTTCGCCGTCCCCCTTGTTTCCCCCGGTTTCCCCCAGTCTGTGTCAGCCGATCGACTCGATGTGGTTGGGGCGTTGGCTGACGAGGTATCCACCGTCGAACGACCAGTTCTCCCAGTCGTGACGCTCGCGGCTCCAGATCTTCGCCCCCGTCTCAAGGTCGTACGCAATGCCGGGGTCGTCCTCGCCCGCGAATGTGTACAGGTGAGTGAGGCCCCAGACCGTGAAGTTCTGCGCCGGGGGTTCGGAGCGTCGACGACCGAGCCGGTCCCGTGATCGACCAGGCACTGCTTGCCGTTCGAGAACAGGAAGAATGCATCCCGGCTCGCCGTCAGCATGGAGCCATAGGCGACGTACCGTGCGGGGAAGCACGACGAGGTGGGAACGGTCCAGCGTTCAGCACCGGTGGTCTGATCGATCAGCGAAATGCTGTCTTCGGTTCCGACGAAGAACTCGCCCGTGTCCCCATGCTGGAATCTGCCGACCGCGGCCGGCACGGTCTCGGGCGTCGATGCGGCGAACACCGAAGCGCCCTTCGGGAGCGGCCGTGCCCAGAGTCTCCGCCCGTCGGGACCGAAGGCCGTCAGTTGATCCTGCGTTCTCGATACCGCGAGGAGGATCTGACTCATCGGCTGTACTTGGGCATTCAGTGCGGACAGGACCTCCCCGGTGTCGAGATCGAGCATCCGCGTAGATTCCAGGCCGTCAGCGTCGGTCCCATCGAGGTCGACGGCTGTTCCCGCAGGGGCTGGGAAGCCCAGGTTCGTCCACTGCAAGCCGGTGCCGATGGACCACCGGGGATGGGTGAGATCGGTCGGATCGGCGCGGAAGAGCGTGTCCTCGCCCGACGGATTCCCGTTGGAGTCGAGGTGACTTTGGAGCAGCACCACCTCGCCCGAGTCGCCCGGGACGGCTCGCATGTCCTGTTTCGGCCGGAATCCGGCCCAGTCGGGCCGGAACGTGCCGACCGTTTGTCCCGTCGCGAGGTCGAGCACGTCGTGAGGACCGACCGCTGCCTCCGGAAAGGCGAGGATGGCGCGCCCCGAGGTGCCGAGGACGGTGAAAGAGGTGCCGAATCCCACCTGCTTCGGCAGGAACTGCCACTCGCGCTGCCAGAGCACGGACCCGTTCGACGTATCGACGAGGGTCACCCCGATGTGCTCTTCCAGGTGGTTGATGCAGTCGGAGCCCTCGTACTCTTTCGGGCGCAGGCCAGACACGTAGACGACGCGCGCGTCGCTCAGTGTGTAGGTGGACGAGCCGGTGCACTCCGGGTCGCCCGGCAGGTCGAGGGACCAGCGGGTGGTCGACGCCAGAGCGTCGACGTCGTGCGGCAGCACCGGTGCCGTCTGCACCAGCGGCCGCTCCGTGGGCGTCGCCGTCGGCGTCCGACTGGGTGTCGGCGTGACCGTCTGCGTCGGCGTCGGCACGGGCGCCGGCGGCGTCTCGCCCCCGCCCAGGTGGATGACACCGGAGAGCGCGAGCGCGGCGGTTCCTCCCGCGAGCACGATCGCGACGCCCGAGAGCACGCTGGTCAGCAGGATCTGGAGGCGCTTGCGGCGGCGCGGCTCGTCGGCGACGGTGTCGATCAGCAGCTGGCGGATGGCGGCGCTGCGTTCGGGGGTGAAGTCCGTGGTGCTCATCGTGCACCTCCTTCGAGGATCGTGGAGTCGGTTCCGGGTTCGGCCGCCAGCGGGGAGGCCAGCGCGGCGAGGCGTGCGCGGGCGCGGGAGAGGCGGGATTTGACCGTCCCCTCCGGCACCCCGAGCGCTTCCGCGGCCTGGGCGGTGGTCAGTTCTTCGAGCACGCACAGCGTGATGACGTCCTGGTCGCGCTTGCTGAGCTTCGCGAATGCCTCCCGCACCTGCCGGTCGCGTCCGGCGCCGTCGAGGGAGTCGTCCACGTCGGGCGCGTGGTCCTGTTGGGGCGCGGGAGCGGGGAGCTTCGCGAGCGCGGTGCGGTAGCGCCGGAGGCCGCGGGTGTGGTTGCGCGCGACGTAGTTCGTCGTGACGAGCAGCCAGCCGATGATGGATCCGTCGACCAGCCGCACCGACTCGCGCTTGCGCCACGCCTCCAGGAAGACGGCGGCCGTCACGTCCTCGGCGTCGTGCGGCTGGCGCGTCAGCCGCAGCGCGTGGCCGAAGACGCGATCGCGGTGCCGGTCGAACAGCGACGCGAATGCGGGGCCGTCCCCGCCGCGTGCCGACGACCAGGCCGCGGCCTCGTCGAACTCTTCCGTGCTCATACCCTCTACTGTCCGGACGGGCCCGGATGGTTCCAGATCGGGCGCAAAGCGAAATCGCAGCATTCAGAAAGCCCAGGTAGCATACCCGGATGCACGAATCGGAGCCGCCCGCCACCACTGGTCCTGGGCGCCGAGCCGCCGCGCGACCCGCCGGTGCCGCCGGCGTCGCCGCCGGTGCGATGGCCACGATCCGCCGGCACCCCAAGACCTGGATGGCGGCCGCCGCAGCCGTCGCGTTCCTCCTGCTCGGCACGGGCAGCGTCGCGCTGGGCGCCACCGTCGGCGCCCCCGCGGCCGCGGCCGGTGCGCCGGAGACGGCGACCGCGAAGCCGACGCCGACCCGCTCGGCCACGCCGACCCCCACCCCCACGGTGGATCCCGCGCGCCCGGTCCCCGCGAATCAGGCGGCGGCGACGCGCATCCGCACCTGCTCGGTCGCCGGGCTGGCCGGGGACGGGCGGCTCGGGACGCTCGAGGCGCAGGTGGTCAATGCCAAGACCGGTCAGACCCTGTTCGACCGCAACGGCGTGAAGCCTGCGCCCACCGCCTCCGTCCTCAAGACGCTGACATCGGCGGCGGCGCTCGCCACGCTCGGTCCCGACTACCGCGTCTCGACCACCGTCGTCGCGGGCAGCACGCCCGGCCAGGTCGTCATCGTGGGCGGAGGGGATGTCACCCTCTCGCGCCTTCCGGACGGACAGGCGTCCTTCTACACCGGCGCCCCGAAGATCCAGGACCTCGCGAACCAGGTGAAGCAGGCCATGGGCGGCCAGCCGATCACCTCGATCGTCGTGGACGCCTCCCTCTTCGGCGCGCCGTTCTGGCAGCCCAGCTGGGACGAGCGCGAGGAGCGCGTCGTCGAGGGCTCGACCCCGTACATGACCTCGCTCATGGTCGATGGCGACCGCGACGACCCGACCGCGGTGGAGTCGCCGCGCAGCACCGACCCGGTCGCCCGCGCGGTGCAGTACTTCCAGCAGTACCTCGGCACCAGCGTCGGCGTCAGCCAGGGCGTCGCGCCGGCGGGAGCCCGCCAGCTCGGCGTCGTGCAGTCGCAGCCCGTGACCACCCTGATCGACCAGGCCATGCGCGTCTCCGACAACACGATCATGGAAGAGCTCGCGCGTCTGGTCGCCATCAAGAACGGCGCGGGCAACACCTTCGACGCCCTCAACGCCGGTGTGCTCGCCGGGCTGAAGGGCTACGGGATCGACACGTCGGGCATCCACATCGCCGACGGTTCCGGACTCAGCGACGACAACGCGGTGCCGCCGTCCTACCTCACCCAGCTCTTCATCAAGGTGCTGAACCGCCAGAACGGACTCGGCGTGGTCTACGACGGGCTGCCGGTCGCCGGCAAGTCGGGCACGCTCGGCCCGGGCTACAACCGATTCACCGGCTCGAACTCCGTCGCCCGCGGCGCGGTGTTCGCCAAGACCGGATGGATCGACCACGGCTATACGCTCTCCGGCATCGTGAACTCCGCCGACGGAACACCGCTGACGTTCGCCGTGTTCGCTCTGGGGAACGTCGGCGACAATGCCAAGCAGGCGATCGACAGCCTCGTCGCCGGCTTCTACCAATGCGGAGACAACCTCTCCAACGGCTGAGCCGTCAGCCGGCGACCGACCTCAGGAGGACGGATGGGCAAGGCGCTCTTCATCGTCGATGTGCAGAACGACTTCACCGAGGGCGGCGCCCTCGGGGTCGACGGCGGAGCGGCGGTCGCGCAAGGCGTGACCGACCACCTGCGCGCGCACGCCGACGAGTACGACATCATCGTCGCCAGTCGCGACTGGCACGACGGCGACAACGACAACGGCGGCCACTTCGCGGACGGTGAGCCGGACTTCGAGACCAGCTGGCCGGTCCACTGCGTCGCCGGGACACCGGGCGCGGACTACCACCCTGCGTTCGTGACCGACCGGGTGACCCACCACGTGCACAAGGGCCAGGGCGTTCCCGCCTACTCGCTGTTCGAGGGGCGGACCGAGTCGGGTGCGACCGTCTACGAGCTGCTGGAGGAGCACCGCATCGACTCGGTGGATGTGGCCGGGATCGCGACCGACTACTGCGTGCGGGCGTCGGCGCTGGATGCGCTGGAGCACGGGCAGGCGGTGCGCGTCCTGACGTCGCTCGTCGCGGGCGTCGCACCGGCGACGTCTGAGGCCGCGCTCGCGGAGCTGGCGCGCGCCGGAGCCGAACTCGTCGACTGAGGCAGCCCGGCGTGGACGCCCTGGTCGCTTCGGGCTATCCTGATTGCTAGCTCATCTAGTAATCAGGAGGCTAAGTGTCGACCGAGACGGCGGAGACCGCCCAGAAGCGCCCCATCCGTGAGCCGGCCCGCTGGCTGCGGATCGTCGTCCCCACCGTCCTCATCCTGGTCTGGCTGGCGCTCGCCGGAATCGGCGGTCCCACGTTCGGCAAGCTCTCGGGCGTCTCGAGCAACGACCAGGCGGCGTTCCTGCCGGCCAGCGCCGAGTCGACCGAGGTGCAGGACTGGCAGAAGCGCTTCACCGACTCGGGCGCCATCCCGGCGATCGTCGTCGTGGAAGCCGACCAGAGCATCCCGAAGAGCGAACTCGGCACGACCTACGCCGATCTCGGGGCGAAGCTCGGCGACGTGAAGGGCGTGCAGGCTCCGGCGGACGGCGAGACGACGAGCGTGGCCGGCCCGATCCCGTCGGAGGACGGACGTGCCGTCGAGTACATCGTGCCGGTGTCCGACTCGGAGGAGGTCAAGGACGTCGTCGCCGACCTCCGGGCCGCCGTGGCGGACGCGGGGCCCGACGGTGCGCAGGCCTGGGTCACCGGGCCGGCCGGGCTCACCGCCGACCTGGTGAACGCCTTCGGCGGCATCGACGGCATCCTGCTCCTCGTCGCCGTCGCGGCGGTGTTCGTCATCCTCCTGCTGGTCTACCGCGCATTGCTGCTGCCGTTCCTCGTGCTGTTCACGTCGATATTCGCCCTATGCGCCGCCATCGTGTTCGTGTACCTGTTCGCGCTGTGGGGCTGGATCAAGCTCTCCGGGCAGAGCCAGGGCATCCTCTCCATCCTCGTGATCGGCGCCGCCACCGACTACTCGCTGCTGCTCGTCGCCCGCTACCGCGAAGCGCTGGAGCAGGAGCCGTCGCGCTGGGTCGCCATCCTGCGCGCCTGGCGCGCGTCGTTCGAGCCGATCCTCGCGAGCGGGGCGACCGTCATCCTCGCGCTGCTCTGCCTGCTCTTCTCCGACCTCAACTCGAACAAGAGCCTCGGCCCGATCGCCGCGATCGGCATCGTGTTCTCGCTGTTCTCCGCGCTGACGCTCCTGCCGGCGCTGCTGGCGGTGTTCGGGCGCGCGTCGTTCTGGCCGTTCCGTCCGGTCGTCGGCGGCCGGCCCCGCAAGCGCCCGGAGGGTGTCACGCTCACCGGGCTGGAGGGGGTGCACGGGCTCTGGCGCCGCGTCGGCGGCCTGATCGCGCGGCGCCCGCGGGTCACCTGGATCGTCTCCTTCGTGCTGCTCGCCGCGTGCGCCCTGGGCCTGACGCAGCTGAAGGCCAACGGCGTGCAGCAGACGGACGTCATCCTGTCGCAGTCCGACGCCGTCGACGGTCAGGCCGTCGTGGCGAAGCACTTCGACGCCGGCACGGGCTCGCCCGTGCTGATCGTGGCACCCGAGGCCGACGGGGACGCGGTGCTCGCCGCGACCGAGAAGACCGACGGGATCGCCTCCGCCGCGTTCTACACCGGCGGCGGCCGGCCCGGGACGGAGGCCGCACCGGTCGTCAAGGACGGGCATGTCCTCATCCAGGCGACCCTCGCGTCCGAGCCCGACTCGGCCGAGGCGGAGTCCGTGGTGAAGGAACTGCGGAGCAGCCTCTCCGACGACGGCTCGGTGCTCGTCGGCGGCGTCACCGCGATCGCGCTCGACACGAACGAGACGGCGCAGAGCGACCTGGCGAAGATCATCCCGATCGTGCTCGCGGTGATCCTGATCGTCCTCATGCTGCTGCTGCGGTCGATCCTCGCGCCGGTGCTGCTCATCGGCAGCGTCGTGCTGTCGTACGCGGCCGCGCTCGGCGTCTCGGCGCTCGTCTTCAACGACGTCTTCCGCTTCCCCGGCGCGGATGCCGCGGTGCCGCTGTTCGGCTTCGTCTTCCTGGTGGCGCTCGGCGTGGACTACAACATCTTCCTCATGACGCGCGTGCGGGAGGAATCCCTCCACATCGGGACGAGGCCCGGCATCCTGCGCGGCCTCGGCCTTACCGGCAGCGTGATCACGTCGGCCGGGATCGTGCTGGCGGCGACGTTCGCGGCGCTCGCGGTCATCCCGATCCTGTTCCTCGTGCAGATCGCGTTCATCGTGGCGTTCGGCGTGCTGCTCGACACGGTCATCGTCCGCTCCCTGCTGGTGCCCGCGGCGTCGTACGACATCGGACGCGCCATCTGGTGGCCGTCGAAGCTGTGGCGCGACCGGACGAACGTCGAGCGCGCAAAGGTCGACCAAGCGCCGCGCTTGCCCGTCGGGGAGGCGTCGGCGAGAGTGGGAGGATGACGCACCTCCACGTCGACCGGCACCCCGGTGCCGATCCGGTCCTGCTCGTGCACGGCTTCGCCTCCACCGGCGCGCTGACCTGGGAGGCGACGGGATGGGTGCAGGCGCTCGCCGAGGGCGGTCGCGGTGCGATCGTGCCCGACCTGCGCGGCCACGGCGGCAGCGACGCCCCGCACGACCCGGGTGCCTACTCGCCCGACCTGCTCGCGCAGGACCTTGTGGCCGTGCTGGACGAGCAGGACGTCGAGCGGGTGGATCTGATCGGCTACTCGATGGGCAGCTGGGTGTCGCTCGCGCTGGTCGGCATGGCGCCGCAGCGGGTGCGTCGTACCGTCGTCGGCGGCATCGGAACGGTCGAGCAGTTCGGTCGCTGGGGAGTGTCCGCGGTGCAGGCCGCCCTGCGCGACGACGCGTCGATGCTGGACGCCTCCAGCCCGCTTGCGCCCCTCCTCGCGTCCCTGCGCACGGCGCCCGGCGTCGACCGGGAGGCGCTGGCCGCCTGCGCGGCCGGGATGGCGCGGCACCCGCTGCCGCTGGCGAGCACCGTCCCGACGATGCTGGTGGTGGGGGACGCGGATCCGGTCGCCGACGGTGCCGACGAGGCGGCGCGGCTGCTCGGGGCGGAGCTCGTGACGCTGCCCAAGCGCAACCACGTGACGACGCTGAGCGCGCGCGGGTTCAAGCAGGCTGCCCTGCCGTTCCTGGGAGCTTCGATCAGACCGTCCTGAGCGCGTACCCTGCGTCGTACGATGTGCGAGGACCGAAGGAGGGCCGCATGGTCGACAGGCTCGACGCCGAGCTGATCGCGCTGCTGACGGCTGAGCCGCGGCTGGGCGTGTTCGAGGCGTCGCGTCGGCTGGGGGTCGCCCGGGGGACCGTGCAGGCCAGGCTCGACCGGTTGCAGCGCTCCGGGATCGTGCGGGACTTCGCGCCGACGGTCGACACCGGGCGGCTGGGGTTCCCGGTGACCGCGTTCGTGACGGCCGACCTCCAGGGCGACGGCGGCCCGAGCCGGGAGCTCGTCGAGCACCTGAGCGGCATCCCGGAAGTGCTGGAGGTGCACACCATCACCGGCCCCGGCGACCTGATGATCCGCGCGGTCGCGCGGTCGAACGGGGACCTGCAGCGCGTCATCGGGCGCATCGCGAGCGCTCCGGCGATCGTGCACACGTCGACCGTGATCGCCCTGACGACCGCCATCGACCATCGCTCGGCTCCGCTCGTGCAGGCGGCGGTGGCGAGCGACGACGCGACGAACGATACGAAACAGGAGGATGCGACGGATGGATGAGAAGGCTCTGCTGGAGCGCGTGCCCGACGGACTGTACATCGGAGGGGAGTGGACGTCCGGATCGGCCGGGACGTTCCCGGTCTTCGATCCCGCCACCGGCGACCGCATCAAGGAGATCGCCGACGCGTCGCCCGAGGACGGCATCCGGGCACTGGATGCGGCGGTCGCCGCCGCGGACGACTGGGCGGCGACG
This sequence comes from Leifsonia poae, assembly GCF_050632865.1. Lineage (GTDB taxonomy): Bacteria > Actinomycetota > Actinomycetes > Actinomycetales > Microbacteriaceae > Leifsonia > Leifsonia poae_B. The sequence continues at coordinate 142,930 of NZ_JBODSA010000001.1, forward strand.
CCGGCCCGGCAGCGCGGCGAGATCCTGCGTCGCGCGTTCGACCTGCTGCAGGAGCGGCGGGACGAGTTCGCCTTGCTGATGACGCTCGAGATGGGCAAGCCGCTGGCCGAGGCGAGCGGAGAGGTGACCTACGGCGGTGAATTCCTGCGCTGGTTCTCGGAGGAGGCGGTCCGCATCCAGGGCCGCTACGGCGCGAACCCGGAGGGCACCGGGCGGATGATCGTCAGCCAGCATCCCGTCGGCCCCTGCTTCCTCATCACGCCGTGGAACTTCCCGCTCGCCATGGCGACGCGGAAGATCGCTCCGGCGCTCGCGGCGGGCTGCACCGTGGTCATCAAGCCGGCCGAGCTGACGCCGCTCACGACGCTCTACTTCGCGAAGCTGCTGGAGGACGCCGGGCTGCCCGGTGGTGTGCTCAACGTCGTCACCACGACCACGTCGGGCAAGGTCTCCGCCCCGATCATCGCCGACCCGAGGCTCCGGAAGCTGTCGTTCACCGGGTCCACCGAGGTCGGGCGCAAGCTGCTGCAGCAGGCGTCGGAGAACGTGCTCCGCACGTCCATGGAACTCGGCGGCAACGCCCCGTTCGTCGTGTTCGACGACGCCGACCTCGACAAGGCCGTGGACGGCGCGATGCTGGCGAAGTTCCGCAACATCGGCGAGGCGTGCACGGCGGCCAACCGGTTCATCGTGCATGAGGACGTGGCCGACGAGTTCGCGCGGCGCGTCACCGAGCGCGTGAACGGGCTCCGTGTCGGGCGCGGCACCGAGGAGGGCGTGACGATCGGTCCGCTCATCAACGAGGACGCGATCGACAAGGCCGCCTCGCTGCTGGAGGACGCGGTCACCCGCGGCGCGTCGGTCCTCACCGGCGGCTCCCGCGTGGACGGAACCGGCACCTTCTTCGAGCCGACCGTGGTGACGGATGTGCGGCCGGGCAGCGAGATCCTGCGCCAGGAGATCTTCGGGCCGGTGCTGTCGATCATCCGGTTCTCGGACGAGGACGAGGCCGTGCGGCTCGCCAACGACACCGAGTTCGGGCTGGTCTCGTACGTCTTCACGAAGGACCTCGCCCGCGGCCAGCGGATGATCGAGCGGCTGGAGACGGGGATGATGGGCCTCAACGTCGGGGTCGTGTCCAACGCGGCCGCGCCGTTCGGGGGCGTGAAGCAATCGGGGCTCGGCCGCGAGGGCGGGTTCGAGGGCATCCACGAATACCTCAACACCAAGTACACGCTGACGCCGAACCCCTTCGGAGCCTGACATGGCGCGCACGGAGGCGGTCATCGTCGACGCGATCCGCACCCCCTCGGGTCGCGGCAAGCCGGACGGCGAGCTGTCCGACATCCACCCCGCCGACCTGCTGGCGGGCGTGCTGATCGAGCTCGTCACTCGGACGGGCATCGACCCGGCGGTGGTCGACGATGTGATCGGCGGATGCGTCACCCAGTCGGGAGAGCAGGCCGGAAACATCACGCGAACGGCGGTGCTGAGCGCGGGCTTCCCCGAGAGCGTGCCGGCGGTCACCATCGACCGGCAGTGCGGGTCGAGCCAGCAGGCGGCGGCGTTCGCGGCGCAGGGGGTCCTCTCCGGCGCGTACGACGTGGTCATCGTGTGCGGCGTGGAGTCGATGAGCCGCGCGCCGATGGGATCGAACGTGCAGGGGGCGTCCCTCGGCGGCGAGCTGCTGAAGGCGCGCTACCCGCAGGGCCTGGTGAACCAGGGCGTCGCGGCGGAGCTGATCGCCGACCGCTGGGGCTTCAGCCGGGCGCAGCTCGACGACTACGCGGCCGAGTCGCACGGCCGCGCGGCCTGGGCGGCGGCCAACGGCGCCTTCGACGGCGAGCTGGTGGGAGTGCCGACGCCCGACTCGGGCAGCGTCGTCGCGGACGAGACCATCCGGCCGGGGACGACGGCCGAGAAGCTGGCGCAGCTGCAGCCGGTGTTCCGCACCGACCGGCTGGCCCAGCGGTTCCCGGACCTCGAGTGGAAGATCACGCCCGGCAACGCGTCGCCGCTCACCGACGGCGCATCGGCCACGCTGATCATGAGCGGGGACGCCGCGAAGCGGCTGGGCCTGCGGCCCCGCGCCCGCTTCCACTCGTTCGCGGTCGCCGGCAGCGACCCGCTGCTCATGCTCACCGGCATCCTGCCCGCGACCCGCAAGCTGCTCGACCGCAGTGGCGTCGGCCTCGACGAGATCGATGCGTACGAGGTCAACGAGGCGTTCGCCCCGGTGCCGCTGCTGTGGCGGCAGGAGTTCGGGGCGGATCCGTCCAAGCTCAACCCGCGCGGCGGCGCCATCGCGCTCGGGCACGCGCTCGGCTCGTCCGGGACGCGGCTGCTCGCCAGCCTCCTGAACGAGGTGGAGGCGCGCGGCGGCCGCTACGGGCTGCAGACCATGTGCGAAGGCGGAGGGACCGCCAACGCCACCCTCATCGAAGTGCTGCGCTGACCGGCGCTCGCCACATCCACTCACCGATTCGAAGGAGAACCATGCAGCTGGACGGATGCTCCGCCCTCGTCACCGGCGGGGCCAGCGGCCTCGGGAACGCCACCGCGCATGCGCTGACCGAGGCGGGCGCGCACGTCGTCATCCTCGACCTCCCGCGATCCGAGGGGGAGAAGGCGGCGGTCGCGCTCGGGCCGAAGGCGCGGTTCGTGCCCGCCGATGTGACGGATGAGGAGCAGGTGCAGGCGGCGGTGGACACCGCGTCCGGGCTGGCGCCGCTGCGGGTCGTGGTCAACTGCGCGGGAATCGCGACGGCGGAGAAGGTCTTGGGGCGCGAGGGGTTGATCCCGCTGGAGCACTTCGAGCGGGTGATCCGGGTGAACCTGATCGGCACGTTCAACGTCGTGCGGCTCGCGGCGGCGGCGATCGCGCAGACCGAGCCGGTCGGGGAGGAGCGCGGCGTGATCGTCAACACGGCGTCGGTCGCGGCGTTCGACGGGCAGATCGGGCAGCCGGCCTACTCGGCGTCCAAGGGCGGCGTCGCGGCGATGACGCTGCCGCTGGCGCGGGAGTTCGCCCGCAGCCTCATCCGGGTCATGACGATCGCACCGGGCATCTTCGAGACGCCGATGATGGCGGGGCTGCCGCAGGCGGCGCAGGACTCGCTGGCCGCGCAGGTGCCGCATCCCTCCCGCCTCGGGCGCCCCGCGGAGTACGCGCAGCTCGTGCGCGCGATCGTCGAGAACCCCATGCTCAACGGCGAGACGATCCGCCTCGACGGTGCCATTCGCATGCAGCCCAAGTAACTCGGCGGCTACGCGCCGGAGTGGGCCTCGAGGAAGGCGTAGACGTCCGAGTCGTCGACGCCGGGGAATGAGCCCTGGGGGAGCGGCGACAGGATGTGCGCGTGCAGGCGCGCGCTCGGCCACGCCTTGCCCGCCCAGCGCCCCGACAGGTCCGCCGGCGGACGCTTGCAGCACGACTCGTCGGGGCAGCGCGACTCGGCGCGTGCCGTCGTCTCGCGCCCGCGGAACCACTTCGCCTCGTCGAACGGCACCCCGACACTGATCGAGAAGCCGCCCTCCGCGGTGGTCCCGGTCTGTGTAGCGCACCAGTACGTCCCCGCCGGGGTGTCGGTGTACTGGTACAGCTCGGTGGTCCGGTTGGTGTGGGTGAACGCGCTGCGGGCTCCCCATTTGCGGCAGACCACTTGGCCTTCGATGGAGCCCGTCACATCCGTCGGCAGCGGCAGCCCGTCGTTCTCGTAGCCCTTGTACAGCGCGCCGTCGTCGCCGACCCGGAGGAAGTGCAGTGTCATGTCGAGGTGGCTGGTCGCGAGGTTCGTCAGCCGCAGCGCTGCCGCCTCGTGGGTCACCCCGAAGGCGTCGCGGAAGTCCTCCACCGCGATGTCCTTCTCCTTCTTCGCCTGCCGCAGGAACGCGACGGCAGCCTCCCGGGGCATCAGGCAGCACGCGGCGAAGTAGTTGATCTCCAGCCGCTGCCGCAGGAAGTCGGCGTACGACGCGGGCCGGGTGTGGCCGAGCAGCCGGTGCGCCATCGCCTGCAGCGCCATCGAGCGCAGGCCGTGGCCACCGGGGATGGAGGCCGGCGGCAGGTAGATGCGCCCGTTCTCGAGGTCCGTGATCGAGCGGGCCGACCGGGGAGGTCGTTGACGTAGATGAGCTCGAAGCCCAGCCGCTCGGCCATGACGCTCACCTCGCGATGCGTGAGCGCGCCGCGGACGTGACCGGACGCGCGCACCTGCTGCTCCGCCAGCTCCTCGATCTCGGGCATGTAGTTGTCCTGCGCGCGCATCCGCTCGCGCAGCTCGGTGTTGGCGCGACGGGCCTCCTCGGGCGTCGCGATGGCCTCGCTGGCGCGGCGGCTCAGCTCGCGGTGCAGGCCGACCAGGGCGCGCAACGTCTCGGTCGGTGTGCCCTTCGTCGGCTTGACCGCGGGCAGCCCGAGGGAGGCGTACAGCGAGCCGCGCTGGGCCCTCCCCAGCTCGATCTCGAGGGCGGCGCGCTCGTCCGGCGGCTCGGCGGAGAGCAGGTCGCCCGGCTGCACGCCGAGGGCGGCGGCGAGCGAGGCGAGCAGAGAGATGCGAGGCTCGCGCTTGCCGTTCTCGATCAGCGACAGCTGGCTCGCCGCCACCCCGGCTGCGGCGCCGAGGTCGTCGAGCGTCATGCCGCGCTGCGTCCGGAAGTGGCGGATGCGGTGCCCGAGAGTGGCGACATCGATGTCGCCCGTGTCCGCGGAGGTCATGGCTTCACGATAGCGAAAGAATCGCGATTCTTGCAGCAGAATTCTTGGGTTCAGGGCACGGAACATCCCGGATGCTGGATGCATCACCGCTTCTTTCGACGAAAAGGACGCCTCATGAGCATCGCCGAGCTGGACTTGACCGACGCCGCGCCGACCGGCGGGCTGGACGCCGTGCGCGCCTGGGTCGACGACATCGCCGCCCTCACGCAGCCCGACGAGGTCGTCTGGTGCGACGGCTCCCTCGCCGAGGCCGACCGGCTCACCAAGCAGCTCGTCGCCGAGGGCAAGCTGATCCGCCTCAACCCGGAGTGGCGGCCGAACAGCTTCCTCGCACGCACCGATCCGGGCGACGTTGCGCGCGTCGAGGACCGCACCTTCATCTGCTCCCGGGACGAGGCCGACGCCGGCCCGACCAACAACTGGCGCGAGCCCGAGGGGATGCGCGCCGAGCTCCGAGAGGTCTTCGCCGGCTCGATGCGCGGGCGGACGATGTACGTCGTCCCGTTCTCGATGGGACCGGTCGGCGGCCCTATCTCGCAGGTCGGCATCCAGCTCACCGACTCCGCCTACGTCGTCGTGAGCCTCGGGATGATGACCCGCGTGACCACGACCGTGCTCGACCTCATCGACGCCGGGCAGCCGTGGGTGCCGACCGTGCACAGCGTCGGCGCGCCGCTGATCGACGACGCCGGGGTCCGGCACGAGGACGTGGCGTGGCCCTGCAACGAGACCAAGTACATCGTCCAGTTCCCGGAGACGCGGGAGGTGTGGTCCTACGGGTCCGGCTACGGCGGCAACGCCATCCTCGCCAAGAAGTGCTTCGCGCTGCGGATCGCCTCGGCGATGGCGCGCGACGAGGGCTGGCTGGCCGAGCACATGCTCATCATCAAGGTGACCTCGCCGGAGGGGCGCGTCTTCCACTTCGCGGCCGCGTTCCCGTCGGCCTGCGGCAAGACCAATCTCGCGATGCTGGAGCCGAGCATCCCGGGCTGGAAGGTCGAGACGATCGGTGACGACATCGCGTGGCTGCGTCCGGGGCCGGACGGCCGGCTGCGCGCCATCAACCCGGAGGCGGGCTTCTTCGGGGTCGCTCCGGGAACGGGCGAGAGCACCAACCGCACCGCGGTTAGCACCCTGTGGGGCAACACGATCTTCACCAACGTGGCACTGCGCGACGACGGCGACGTCTGGTGGGAGGGGCTGACCGACGAGCCGCCCGCGCACCTGATCGACTGGGAGGGGAAGGACTGGACGCCCGACAGCGGTCGCCCGGCCGCGCATCCGAACTCCCGTTTCACCGTGAGCGCCGCGCAGTGCCCGTCCATCGCCGACGACTGGGACGCGTTCGACGGGGTGCCGATCGACGCGATCCTGTTCGGCGGGCGGCGGGCGACGAACGTCCCGCTGGTCGCGCAGGCGCGGGACTGGCGGCACGGCGTGTTCATCGGTGCGACGGTCTCGTCGGAGAAGACGGCCGCCGCGGAAGGCGTGGTCGGCGAACTGCGCCGCGATCCGTTCGCCATGCTGCCGTTCTGCGGCTACAACATGGCCGACCACTGGGCCCACTGGCTGGAGATGGGGGAGGCGCTGGGGGACAACGCGCCGAAGGTGTTCCAGGTGAACTGGTTCCGCAAGGGGGCGGATGGACGGTTCCTCTGGCCGGGGTTCAGTGAGAACGCGCGGGTGATCGAGTGGATCGCACGCCGCGTCGAGGGCAGCGCCGGAAGCGTCGGCACGCCGATCGGCCGCCTGCCGGTCGTGGAAGAGCTCGACCTCGACGGGCTGGACCTGCCGGCCGCCGACGTGGAGGCGCTGTTCGAGGTGGATGCGGAGAGCTGGCTCGCCGAGTGCGACCTCACCGAGGAGTTCTTCGCGCATTTCGGCTCACGCGTCCCGGCCGCCCTGCGCGCCGAGCTCGCGTCCCTCCGGTACCACCTCCGCGCCTAGCCGGCCCGCGAGCACAGGAAAGACGTCGCCGATCCGGGGGATGGGCGACGTTTTTCCTGTGCTCGGCGGCTGGGCCGGGTTAGACGAGGAGTTGGTGCTTCGCGAGGTCGCGGTAGAGCGGGGTCGTCTCGACGAGCTCGGAGTGGGTTCCGGTGCCGATGACGCGGCCGTGGTCGAGTACGACGATCTGGTCGGAGTCGACCACCGTGGACAGGCGGTGCGCGATCACGAGGAGCGTGCGGTCCTCCGCCACGGCGTCGATCGCCTCGCGCATCAGCTGCTCGTTGCGGCCGTCCAGGCTGGAGGTGGACTCGTCCAGCAGCAGCACGGGCGGCGCGGCGAGCAGCGCGCGGGCGATCGCGAGCCGCTGGCGCTCGCCGCCGGACAGCATGATGCCGTCCTCGCCCACGGGCGCTCCCAGTCCGAGCTCGCTCCGCTCCAGCACCTCGGTCAGGTTGACCGCGTGCAGCACATCGATGCACTGCTCGTCGGTCGCGTCCGGCGCCGCAAGGGTCAGGTTGTCGCGCAGCGAGCCGGCCAGCACCGGAGCGTCCTGCTCCACGTAGCCGATCTGCGACCGCAGCGCCTCGCGATCGAGGCTCCGCACATCCATCCCGCCGAAGCGGACCTCGCCGGCCTGCGGGTCGTAGAACCGCTCGACCAGCGCCAGGATGGTGGACTTGCCGGCCCCGGACGGCCCGACCAGCGCCGTTCGCTTGCCCCGCGGGACGCCGAAGCTCACGCCGTGGAGCACGCCGCCGTGACGCTGCGGCCCCTCGCCGCCGCCCACGCCGGCCGCAGCCTCCGCCTCGGCCACGACGTCGGCGCCGGTGAGCGCTTCGAATGCCAGGCGCTCCGGCGACGGCTCGGCCGCGGGCGTCTCCGCGGATGCGGACGGCGACCCCGACGCCGACTCCCCGGCGCCCTCCGGGTACGCGAACACGACGTCGGCGAATTCGATGGCGGGAGCCTCTGGCGCGAGCCCTTCGTTGGCGACGCCGACGGTCATCGCCAGCGGCGCGATATCGCGGTCGTGCTGGTCCTCGGTCGGCAGGTCCAGGATCTCCTGGATGCGGCCCAAGGCACCGAGCGCGGAGTTCACCGCTGCGATCGCACCGAACGCCTGGCCGAGCGGCAGGATCATCATGAAGAGGAACAGGATGAACGCCACCAGGTTGGCGATCGTGATCGCGCCGCTGGCGACCCGGAATCCGCCGACGCCGAGCACGACGAGGAACGACACCTGCATCGCGATCCCGGCGACCGGCACCACCAGCGCCGAGATCTTCGCGACCTGGATACCCATCTTCCACGCGCCGGTCGCGTCCTCGTCGACCGCCGCGATCTCGCGCTCCGTCGCGTTCGCCGCACGGATGGTCCGCACCGAGCTGATCGCTCGCTCCACGGCCGCGGCGAGGTCGCCGACCTTGGTCTGCGCCTTCTGGCTGGCGACGCGGATGCGACCGGAGAGCAGGACGACGGTCACCACCGAGATGGCGACGACGAGCACGGTCAGCCCGAGCAGCACGGGGTCGATGATGAGCATGGCGATGAGCGCGCCGATGAACGTCAGCGCGCCGCCGATCGCCTCCACGAGCCCCTGGGTCAGCACCGCGCGCAGCAGCGTCGTGTCCGACCCGACGCGCGACACCAGATCGCCGGTGCGGCGCGTGTCGAACTCGCTGATCGGCAGCCGCAGCAGGCGCCCGACGAGCTTCCGCCGCGACGACAGCACGACGCCTTCACCGGTGCGCTGCAGGAGGTAATGCTGGTAGCCCGAGATGATGGCGGAGACGACGACCAGGGCGACGAGCGCCCAGACCAGCCCGTTCAACGGCTCGCCCTTGCCGACCAGGTCGATCACCTGGCTGACGAGTATGGGCTGAGCGAGGCTCGCGGCCGCGCCCAGGATGCTGAGCACGACCACGAAGGCGAGCACGCGCTTGTGCTCGAACAGGTAGGGGAGCAGCTGCGAGAAGCGGGCGCGGGGGCCTGCGTCGTCGGCGGGCCGGCCGAAGCCCCGGCGGCGGCGCGGGGCGGCTGCGGACGTGGATGACATGACGGTGTTCCGTTTCGGGGGTGGAGGGTTCGTCGGGCGGCGGAACCGCTAACTCCGACCGTACTTCTTGTGGACTGCCTGTTTGCTGACACCGAGTGCGAGGGCGATCAGCTGCCAGGTCGCGTTCGCATTGCGGGCGCGCCGCACGGCCACCGCCTCCAGCTGATCGAGCTCGCGGTGCATGCGCGAGATGGCGCGCAGGGCGACGATGGGGTCGTCCGAGTCGGCGTCGCCGACCAGGGTGCGGAGGCTTCCGGTGTCCATGCCGTCAACCGTAGTTGACTCGACGCCCGAAGTCAACCATTGTTGACGGCGGTGGGCCTGCTGCGATGTCGGAGGCGCGGGCTACAGTGCTGAACTATGCCGACGCCCGTCATCGCCGCTCGCGACCTCGTCAAGAAGTACAAGGACTTCCCGGCCGTGGACGGCATCAGCTTCGAAGTCGAGCCTGGGGAGTCCTTCGGACTGCTCGGCCCGAACGGCGCCGGCAAGTCCACGACGATGCGGATGATCGGCGCGGTCTCGACGCGTACGGGCGGCGACCTCAGCATCCTGGGCCTCGACCCGGACCGCTACGGTCCCGAGATCCGCAGCCAGCTCGGCGTCGTCCCGCAGGCCGACAACCTCGACACCGAGCTGCGCGTGCGCGACAACCTCATCGTCTACGGCCGCTACTTCGGGCTGCCGTCCGCGCGCGTGCGCACGCGTGCGGACGAACTGCTCGCGTTCGCGCAGCTGGAGGACAAGGCGAAGGCGAAGGTCGACGACCTCTCGGGCGGCATGAAGCGCCGGCTCACCATCGCCCGGGCGCTGATCAACCACCCGCGCATCCTGCTGCTCGACGAGCCGACCACCGGCCTCGACCCGCAGGCGCGGCACATCCTGTGGGACCGCCTGTTCCGGCTCAAGGAGCAGGGCACGACGCTGGTGCTGACCACGCACTACATGGATGAGGCCGAACAGCTCTGCGACCGCCTGGTCGTGGTCGACAAGGGCACGATCATGGCGGAGGGGTCGCCCGCGGCCCTCATCCGGGAGTACTCCACGCGCGAGGTGCTGGAAGTGCGGTTCGGCTCCGAGCGCAACGCGGAAGTGGCCGAACGGCTCGACGGCATCGGCGAGCGGATCGAGGTGCTGCCCGACCGCATCCTCGTCTACAGCGAGGACGGCGAGGCGGAGCTGGTGCGGATCGCGGAGCGCGGGCTGCACCCGCTCACGAGCCTGGTACGGCGGTCGAGCCTCGAGGATGTGTTCCTGCGCCTGACCGGACGGAGCCTGATCGAATGAGCGCGATCGAGACCGGGCAGGACGCGGCGCGGACGGCGCTCGCCGCCGCCGTGCGCCCGCGGCGCTTCGGCGCCTGGTACGTGGCCGAGCACCGCTTCCGCGTGATGCGGTCGTACCTGCAGACGGTGCTGGTCACGGGATTCGGCAACCCGCTGCTCTACCTGCTGGCGATGGGCCTCGGCCTCGGCAGCCTGGTCAGCGCCAGCATGGGCCCGAACGCCGTCGACGGGGTCAGCTACCTCGCCTTCGTCGCCCCGGCGCTGCTCTGCACCGCCGCGGTCACGGTCGCGAGCGAGGAGTTCACCTACCCGATCCTGCTCGGGTTCAAGTGGAACCCGACGTTCTTCGGCATCAACGCCTCGCCGATCGCCCCCGGCCAGATCATCGACGGAGTGGTCATCGCCGTCGTCGCGCGACTGCTCGGCACCAGCGCCGTCTACTACCTGTTCATGGTCCTGTTCGGTGCCGTGCCCGACCCCGGGGGATGGGTCAGCATCCTGATCGGCACCCTCGGCGGTCTGGCCTTCGGCGCCCCGATCATGGCGTACGTCGCCACCCTCGAGCAGGACACGGGTCAGATCGCGATGCTGATGCGGTTCGTGCTGCTGCCGCTGTCGCTGTTCTCCGGCACGTTCTTCCCGCTGACCAGCATGCCGGCCTACCTCCAGTGGATCGGCTGGGTCTCGCCGCTCTGGCACTCCACCGAGCTGTCGCGCGTCTTCACCTACGGGATGAGCGAGCCGCTGTGGCTCTCGATCGTGCACGTCCTCTACCTGGTCGCGCTGTTCGTCGTGTTCTGGCGGTGGTCGCGCCGCATCGCCGCCCGGAGGCTGAACAAATGACCACGACCGACGAGCGCCTGACGACCGCCGACGCGCGGTCGCGTCCGCTGCGCGCGCTGTACGCGGGCAACGCCCGCTCGGTGATGCAGCGCGGCTGGTCGGCGACGCGCAGCACGAACTGGCTGGTCATCGTCTCCGGCTTTTTCGAGCCGATCTTCTACCTGCTGTCGCTCGGCATCGGGTTCGGGTCGCTGGTCGGTACCATCCAGACGTCGTCCGGACAGGAGGTGCCGTACGCCGCGTTCATCGCGCCCGCGCTGCTGGCGACCGCCGCGATGAACGGCGCCGTCTACGACTCGACGTGGAACGTCTTCTTCAAGATGCACTTCGCCAAGCTGTACGAGGGGATGCTCGCCACCTCCCTCGGGCCGCTCGACGTCGCGCTCGGCGAGATCCTGCTGGCACTGCTGCGCGGCGCCCTCTACGCGACCGGCTTCATGCTGGTGATGCAGGCCCTCGGCCTGAACCTCTCGTGGTGGGCGATCCTCGCTCTGCCGGCCGTGCTGCTGATCGCGTTCGGCTTCGCCAGCTTCGGGATGGGCGTCACGAGCTACATGAAGACGTTCCAGCAGATGGACTGGATCAACTTCATCCTGCTGCCGATGTTCCTGCTCTCGGCGACGTTCTACCCGATCACCGTCTATCCGGAGCCGCTGCAGGTGATCATCAAGGCGCTGCCGTTGTGGCAGGGGGTTGAGCTCGTCCGCGGGCTCACGACGGGCGACGTCGATCTCGGGATGCTCTGGCACGTCCTGTACTTCACCGTCATGATCGTGCTCGGCCTGGTCCTGACCACCCGCCGCCTGCGCGCCCTGTTCCTCGACTGAGCGCGCAGGCGACCGGAGCGGTCAGCTGACGTTATCGGTGAACTCCACGTCGCGGGTCTCCTTCGAGAGGAGCAGCGCGATGAGGGTCAGCACGCCGGCCAGCGACAGGTACACGCCGACCCAGACGGTGCTGCCGTGGGCGCTGGTCCACAGCCAGACCGCGATGGTCGGCGCGACGGCCGCGCCGAGCACGCTCGACAGGTTGTAGGAGATCGCCGAGCCCGTGTAGCGGACGTTCGTCGGGAAGAGCTCCGGGAGCTCGGCGCCCATCGGTCCGAAGGTGAGGCCCATCAGCGTGAAGCCGATGATGAGCAGAGCCATGGTGCCGACCGTGCCGCCCGCGAAGAGCGGGACGAACAGCAGACCGAAAACGATGATCCCGATGGTCACCCAGATCAGCGTCTTGCGGCGGCCGAAGCGCTCCGCGAGCGGGCCGGCGACCAGGGTGAAGATGCCGAAGAACACGACGCCGATGATCAGCATGATCAGGAAGTCGTTGCGGCTGAAGCCGAGCCCGGGCACGAAGGTGGCGGCCGAGAACGTCTTGCCCGCCTTCTCCGCGGCGGCCTGCGCCTGCTCCGCGGTCGCCGGGGTGGTGCCGTAGGTGAGCGTGAAGGCGGTCATCAGGTAGAAGAGCACGTAGGTGGCCAGCATGATGAAGGTGCCGAGGATGATCTGGCGCCAGCTGGTCCGGAACACGCGCGCGAGGGGCAGCTTGGCGACCTCGCCGGTGTCGACGACCTTCTGGAAGGCGGGCGTCTCGACGAGCTTGAGCCGCACGTAGAGGCCGACGATGACGAGCACCGCGCTCAGCAGGAACGGAACGCGCCAGCCCCAGGCGGCGAACTGCTCCGGTGCGATGGTCAGGCTCAGGATGAGGAACAGCACGTTCGCGACGATGAAGCCGATCGGCGCGCCGAGCTGGGGGAATGTGCCGTAGATGGCGCGCTTGCCCGCCGGGGCGTTCTCGGTCGCCAGCAGTGCGGCGCCGCTCCACTCGCCGCCGAGCCCGAGGCCCTGGCAGAAGCGCATCACGACGAGGAGGAACGGAGCCCAGAACTCCCAGCCGGGCACCTGGGCGGTCGGCAGGCAGCCGATGAGGACGGTCGCGATCCCCATGGTGAGCAGCGAGCCGACGAGGGTGCCCTTGCGGCCGATCCGGTCGCCGAAGTGACCGAACAGGATGGAGCCGACCGGGCGGGCGATGAAGGCCACGCCGAAGACGGCGAAGGAGGCGAGGAGCGCCGTGGTGGGGTCCTCGCTGGTGAAGAAGAGGGAGGGGAAGACCAGGACGGCCGCGGTCGCGTAGACGTAGAAGTCGTAGAACTCGATCGACGTGCCGATGAGGCTGGCGAGGATGACGCGGCCGCGGGTGTTCGCGGGCGCGGGGGTGGTGACGGTTTCCGTCGTGGACATGCGTGTAGAGAGCTTCCGGAGAGAGTGCGAGAGGGCCGCATGGCGGGCGCGGCGTCGGTCGGGCGGAAGCGCGCATGGGCGGAAGGACGGGCAGCGCTTGTGGCGCACCTTCTACCCTATGCGCCTCCTGTGGCCATGCCGAATCCGTGCGCCTCGCTACGCTGAGGAGCATGGAAACGCTGTTCGCTGTCCTGCACGTCGTCACCGCCGTCTTCATCGTCGGACCGATGGCCATCCTCCCGATGACGGCCATGCGCGCCGTCCGTGCGGGTGACGCCCGCCAGGTCGAGACCCTGGCGAAGTCGACCAACCTGCTGTCGCTGCTGTCGCTCCTGGTGGTGCTGTTCGGGTTCGGCGTTATGGGGCTGGCGGACAAGAAGTACGACCTCAGCGTGACGACGCCGTGGATCCTGTGGTCGATCATCCTGTACGTCGTCGCCTTGGGTCTGACGCTGTTCGTGGTCGTGCCGGCCATGCGGCGGGCGGGGAGGCGCTGCGTGACGGGACTGCGTCCCGCTACCCGCAGATCGCCGCGGGCTCGGGCGTCGCGAGCCTGCTGCTGGTCGCGGTGGTCGTGCTCATGGTCTGGAAGCCGTAACCGGGCCCAGATCCCTCTTGCGCTCGGCGCTCGCTCGTCTTACCGTTGTATTCAACAAATTGGTTGATAAATCGAAAGGTTGAAAATGCAGGACGACGGAGCGCTCGACCGGGCGTTCGCGGCACTGGCCGACCCGATCCGCCGGGCGATGATCGCCCGGCTGAGCCGGGGGCCCGCGACCGTGAACGAGCTCGCCGAGCCCTTCGCCATCTCCCTGCAAGCCGTCTCCAAGCACATCAGCGTGCTCGAGGCGGCCGGCCTCGTCTGGCGCAGCCGCGAGGCGCAGCGCCGCCCGGTCCACCTGGATGCCGCCGCTCTGGAGCGGCTGACGTCCTGGATCGACCGCTACCGGCTCGAGGCGGAGGCGCAGTTCCGCCGCCTCGACGCCATCCTGAAGCAGCAGAACGACTCCACCAAGGAGAAGGAATCATGAGCAACCCCGTCACCATCGAGGCCGTCGAGGGCACCTCCTATGCCGACCTCACCCGCGAGTTCGACGCGCCGGTCGACGCCGTCTTCCGCGCCTACGCTGACCCCGAGCTGTTCGCGCAGTGGATCGGCCCGCGCCGCCTGCGCAACGTCATCACCGAGTGGGACTTCCGCTCAGGCGGCACCTGGGCCTACGAGTCGCACGACACCGACGGCAGCGTCTACGCGTTCCGCGGCACGTTCCACACCGTGGAGCAGAACGAGCAGATCATCCAGACCTTCGAGTGGCTGGGAGCCCCCGGCGAGGTGAGCCTCGACCGGATGCGCTTCGAGGCTCTGCCCGGCGGCCGCACCCGGCTGTCCGGCCGCTCGGTGATGACCTCCCGCGAGGCGCTGGAGCAGATGATCGAGAGCGGCATGGAGTACGGCGTCCGCGAGGGCTTCGAAAAGCTCGACGAACTGCTCGCGGGGAAGTGACCCCATGACCCGCATCGTCGCCGACATCACGATGTCCCTCGACGGCTTCGTCACCGGGCCGAACGCCGGCCCCGGAAACGGGCTGGGAGACGGGGGAGAGGCGCTGCACCGCTGGGTGTTCGCCGGAGACCCCGCCGACGACCGCCTCCTGCAGGAGGGCACGGAACGCTCCGGCGCGGTCATCATGGGCCGCAACCTGTTCGACGTCATCGATGGCCCGGGCGGGTGGAGCGACGAGCTCGGCTACGGCGCGCGCGAGGTGGGCCGTCCGCCGTTCTTCGTCGTGACGTCGACACCTCCCGAGCGGAGGCGGCTGACGAACCTGGACTTCACGTTCGTGACGACCGGCCTGGCGGACGCGATCGAGCTCGCCCGGACCGCGGCCGAGGAGCGGTCGGCGGCGTCCGGGCGAGACCTCGACGTGGTCCTGATGGGCGGCGGCGCGCTCGTCGGTTCAGCCGTCGCCGCCGGGCTGGTCGACGTGCTCAGCCTGCACGTGTCGCCGCTCATCCTCGGGGCGGGGGACCCGCTGTTCCGGGATGCGGTGCGCCGCGAACTGGTGCAGCGCGATGTGATCGTCACGCCGTACGCGACGCACGTGACCTACGAGGTGGGCTGATGGACACCACCGCGCAGCCCGTACCGCCCGGCGCGATGATGCTCGAGCTGGTGATGCTGCCGGTGAGCGACATCGACCGCTCGACCGCGTTCTACCGCGACCGAGCGGGCTTCACCCTCGACGTGGATGTGCGGCCGGCGCCCGGGGTCCGCGTCGTCCAGCTCACTCCGCCCGGATCCCACTGCTCGATCAACCTGACGGAGGGCATGGGTGGCACCGGGATGGAGCCCGGCTCGTTGCGCGGGCTTCACCTCGTCGTCGCCGATATCGAGGCGACGCGGGCGGGGTTGATCGAGCGCGGCGTCGAGATGGGGCCGGTCGAGAACATGGGCGGCGTCCTCTACGCCTGGTTCGCCGACCCGGACGGCAACACCTGGACGCTCCAGCACATGCCCTGGCGGAGCTGAGGCGTCAGCCGCGCAGCCCCCGCAGCGCGACCGCCGTCGCGAGCGCGGCGTGCGCCGCCTCCGCGCCCTTGTCCTCCTTCGAGCCGGGCAGGCCGGACCGGTCGATGCCCTGCTTCTCGTCGTCCAGGGTCAGGACCCCGAAGCCGACCGGCTTGCCCGTGTCGAGCGCGACGCGGGTGAGGCCGTCGGTCGCGGCGGCCGACACGTACTCGAAGTGGGGCGTGCCGCCGCGGATGATGACGCCGAGCGCCACCACCGCGTCCGCGCCCGCCTCGAGCGCCGCCTTGCTGACGACGGGCAGCTCGAAGCTGCCGGGGACGCGGACCAGCGAGTGCGTCGCCCCCGCCGCATCCAGGGTCCGCTGCGCGCCGGCGATCAGCGCCTCGCTGATCGTCTCGTGCCAGCTGCCCGCGACGACGACGACGTTCAGTCCTGTGCCGTCGATCTGCTCCTGCGCGTTCGGGGCTCCCGCTCCGCTCATCGTGTGGTCCTCTCCGCCGCGATGCCCGCGGCCGTCTCGTCGAGCCCGGCGACCGGGTCGATGTCTCCGATCGCGTGACCCATCCGGTCGCGCTTGGTCTCCAGGTAGCCCTCGTTGAAGGCGCCGACGCCGACGACGAGGGGCACGCGCTCCTCGACCTCGATGCCGTGCTCCTCGAGCTGCCGCACCTTCTCGGGGTTGTTGGTCAGCAGCCGCACCGAGCTCGATGCCCAGGTCCTGCAGGATGGCCGTGGCCGCCCCGTAGTCGCGGGCGTCGATCGGCAGGCCGAGGGCGAGGTTCGCGTCGAGCGTGTCCAGGCCCTCCTCCTGCAGCTTGTAGGCGCGCAGCTTGTTGATGAGGCCGATGCCGCGTCCCTCGTGTCCGCGCAGGTAGACGACGACGCCGCCTTCGCGCTGGATGGTGTCCATCGCGGCGTCGAGCTGCGGTCCGCACTCGCACTTGAGCGAGCCGAACGCCTCGCCGGTCAGGCACTCCGAGTGGACGCGGACCAGCGTGCCCTCGCGGCGCGGGGTGCCTGCGACGATGGCGACGTGGTCGGCGCCGGTCATGCGGTCGCGGTAGGCGCGCATCTTGAACGGGCCGTGCGTGGTCGGGACGGTCGTCTCGACCTCGAAGATCACGCGCGAGGTCTCCGGGATGGGCGTCACCGTCTCCAGCGGCTGGTCGCAGTGGAACTCCTGCAGGTAGTCGATCAGCGACTCGATGGTGACGACGAGGATCCCCTCGCGCTTGCCCAGCTCGATCAGCCCGGGGAGGCGCATCATCTCGCCGTCGTCAGCGACGATCTCGGCGATGGCGCCGACGGGGTCATCCCGGCGAGCTTCAGCAGGTCGACCGCGGCCTCGGTGTGGCCGTCGCGCTCGCGCACGCCGCCCTCCACCGCGCGCAGCGGCAGGATGTGGCCGGGCCGGTGCAGGCTCGACGGCGTGGAGTCGAGGTCGGCGAGCACGCGCAGGGTGTGCGCGCGGTCCGCGGCGCTGATGCCGGTCGACAGGCGGTCGGCCGCGTCCACGCTCACGGTGTAGTTGGTGCCGCGGGCGTCCTCGTTGTGGGCGACCATGACCGGCAGCTCCAGGCGGTCGGCGATCTCGTCGGTCATCGGCGCGCAGATGAAGCCGGAGGAGTTCTTCACCGTCCAGGCGATCCACTCCTGGCTGGCGAGCTCGGCGGCGAGGACGACGTCGCCCTCGTTCTCGCGGCTCTCGTTGTCGACGACGATCACCGGGCGGCCGGCGCGCAGCTCGGCGAGGGCTTCCGGGATGGTGGCGAGACTCATGACGCACTCCGTTCGGTCAGTGCCGGTTCGAGCGCGAGCATGCGCTCCACGTGACGG
This sequence comes from Leifsonia poae, assembly GCF_050632865.1. Taxonomy (GTDB): domain Bacteria; phylum Actinomycetota; class Actinomycetes; order Actinomycetales; family Microbacteriaceae; genus Leifsonia; species Leifsonia poae_B. Next base: position 160,391 of record NZ_JBODSA010000001.1, read on the forward strand.
GCGAGGATGTCCGTCTCGATGTTGACGCGGTCGCCGGGGACGCGGTCCCCGAGCGTGGTGGCGGCAAGGGTCTCGGGGATGAGCGAGACCTCGAACCAGCCGTCCTCGCGTCCGCCGCCGACGGCGCTCACCGTGAGCGAGACGCCGTCGATGGCGATGGAGCCCTTGCGCGCGACCAGCGGCGCGTGCTCGGGGTCGAGGCTGAGTCGCACGACGCGCCACGCGCTCCCGTCGGTGACGGAGAGGATGGTCGCGGTGCCGTCGATGTGACCCTGGACGATGTGGCCGCCGAGGCGGTCGCCCACCTGGGCCGCGCGCTCGAGGTTGACCCGGCGGCCGGGCTGGACGTCGTCGAGCGTGCTCATGGCGAGGGTTTCGGCCATCACATCCGCGGTGAAGCCCTCTGCGTCCTTGTCGATGACGGTCAGGCAGACACCGCTGACCGAGATGGAGTCGCCGTGCCGGGCGTCGCTGACCGCGAGCGGTCCGCGGACGGTGAGGCGCGCGGCGTCGGCGGTGCGCTCGACGGCGGTGACCTCGCCCAGCTCTTCGATGATTCCGGTGAACATGCGTTCAGACCTCCTGGGTCGTGGGGAAGATGTCGGCGCCGGCGACGTCCACGGGGACGTGGTCGGCGGAGCGCGGACCGCCGGGCGGGACCGGCACCGCGCGGATCAGCAGGTCGCCGCCGAGGCGTTCCACGTCGAGGATGCGCAGCCGGCGCTGTTCGCCGATGGTCTCGACGCCGATGTCGCCGAGGGCGAGGCGCGGTCCGCCGAGCAGGGTCGGTGCGAGGTAGATCGCGTACTCGTCCACGAGGCCCGCCGCGACGAACGCGCTAGCGAGCGTCGGGCCGCCCTCGACGTAGATGCGGCGGAAGCCGCGCTGGTGCAGGTCGGCGACGACCTCCTGCAGGTCGTGGGTGCCCTCGAAGATCACCGGGTTGGGGTGCTGGAACACCGCGGCGTCGTTCGGGACAGCGCGGGTGCCGATCACCACGGGTGTCGGCTGCGTGCCCATCAGCTCGCCCGCGTCGCCGCGGGCGGTGAGGCTCGGGTCGTCCGCGAGCACCGTGCCGGTGCCGACGACGATCGCGTCGGACGCCTCCCGCTGCTCGTGGACGCGCTGGCGGGCGGCGGCTCCGGTGATCCACTTGCTGGTGCCGTCGGAGGCGGCGGCGCGGCCGTCGAGGCTGCTCGCCCACTTGACGACGATGTACGGTCGCCCGAGGCGCGCGGCGGTCAGCCAGTCGCCGAGGAAGTCCTCGATCTCGTTTCGAAGGACGCCGCCGGTGACCTCGACACCCGCCTCGCGCAGGCGCTCCGCGCCCCCGCCGGAGTGGTGGCCCGGGTCATCCGTGCCGTAGACCACGCGCGCGACGCCGGCCTCGATGAGCGCAACAGAGCACGGGCCCGTGTGGCCCCAGTGGTTGCAGGGCTCCAGCGTCACGACGGCGGTCGCGCCGCGGGCGCCGCCCTCGGGGAGCTTGTTCAGCGCATCCACCTCGGCGTGCGGGGTGCCGACGCCACGGTGCCAGCCCTCGGCCAGGATGTTCCCCTCCGCATCGAGGAGAACGCACCCGACCCGCGGGTTCACGCCGGTCGCGGGACCGTTGGCGGCGAGCTCGAGCGCCGTGCGCATGGGTGCTTCCCACGTCATCCCGTTGCCATCCTGTCTCTCGTCGAGACGTGTCGCCGGGGTCGCGCGGGCGCCAGCCCATGCGGGCTGCCCACCGTGCTGCCTCCCATCCGGACTGAGCGGCAGGCTCTCGCCTGCACGCATTACCGTCGGTGCCGGAATTCCACCGGCTCAGCAGGGCGCCTGGGCGCACCGCTCGCGGACTGTCACCGCCGGTTCGGACTCTCACCGACCCCGGAGCACGTTATTTCGTTGTCGAGTCTAGATCAACGCGTCAGCGCGCCGTCTATTCCCGTTGCGGTCACGCGTCATCCGGCGACATCGACGCACGGCTATCATTTCGGTGTGTTCAATGCGAAATATATACGTGTATTCCGACCGATCGCCGTGGTCGCGGGGGCGGCGACCGTCGCGAGCGGTGCGCTCACGGCAGCCGTGGCGTTCGCGGCGACCGCCCCGCCCGCGGCCACCCGCCTCGTCCCCACGCCCTACGACGACCTGGCGTCGAGCGTGTGCGACGGAAGCCAGTCGCTCACGGTCGTCAAGATCGCGACGCCGGACGGCTTCACGAAGGATGTGTACGCGCTGCCGGGGGACACGGTGCAGCTCGTCGGTCTCGCAAAGGCATGCCAGACGCAGTACAACTCGAGCGACGCGCTGCAGTGGGGATTCGTCGGATCCGAGGTCGGGTGGTCCTTCACACCGGCGGGCGGGGCGAAGTCCGACCTCGGCACGGGGACCATCCTCCAGTCGGGGCGCACGACCATTCCCACCCAGTCCGTTCTCTCCCGCACGCTCACCGCGGCGGATCACCTGGGGCGGGTGAACTGGGGTGTGCCCTCTCCCGTCGACGCGCCGAACGGGCTCGACACCTCCAGCGCCACCACCACGGTCACGCTCCACGTGCTCGACCCGCGGCTCGAGCTGGTGAAGGAGGTCTGCATCACCGGCACCGGATGCGACCCGACGGTCGACGCGGAGTGGGCACCGGAGACCACTGTCGTCAGCGGCACCGCCGTCGAGTGGCGGCTGACGGCGCGGAACACCGGCAACATCGATCTCGACGATGTGGCCGTTGCCGGCGACGCTCTCAGCGGGCCTCCCGCGGGAGCGACCGACTGCCTCGGCCGGACGATCGCCGCGCATCTTCCCGCGGGCAGCTCAGCCGCCCTCGTCTGCTCCACCGCTTCCGTCTCGGGCGGACAGTGGGTGACCAACACCGCACACCTCGGAAGCGTCTTCACCGATCCGAACGGGGGTGCCTTGCTCGATCGCTTCGGCGGCTCGGTCGATTCGGGCCCGGCCACGGCGAGGGCGAAGGCTCTGGTTCCGTCGCTGGAGCTCGTGAAGCAGGTCTGCATGACGGGGACCGGATGCGACCTCGCTGATGACGCGCAGTGGATCGAGCGTGTCGTCGTCGCCGGAGGTTCAGCCGTGGAATGGCGCCTGACGGTGCGCAACACCGGTGATCTGCCGCTCGTCGGCATCGTCCCGAGCGTCGAGACGCTGAGCGGAGGAAAGGCCGGCCGGAGTGCGGAGTGCGCAGCCCTCGCCTTCGGCGACCTCGTGCCGGGGGAGTCCCGATCGCTCGGATGCATCACGACCTCCATCTCCGACACCACACGCGACACCGTCAACACCGCTGTCGTGGTGGGAACGCCGCTCAGCCCGGACGGTGCGTCACTCGCCGGACGGTATCCGGACGGTGTCCTCTCGAACGAGGACGATGCGGCCGCGGCGGTGACGGCGAGCGACCCCGACGACACGGGGACGCCTCCGGGCGGAACCGAAGGGCCTGGGGGGCCGGCTGGGCCGGGTGGACCTGCTGGGCCGGGTGGGCCTGCTGGTCCCGGTGGTCCGGCCGGGCCTGCCGGCGGATCCGGGGCGCCTGCTCCTGGCACCGCGGCTGATCAGCGCACACCCGGGGCGGCGTCGCTGGCGAAGACAGGCTCGACCACCGCGTCGAGGGCGTCGGACCTCACCGGCTGGGCCCTGCTGCTGCTCCTCGCAGGGACGATGACCGCGGTCGTCGCGCGTCGCCGAGCCCGGCGCGCATAGCGCCATCGGCGGGGCCGGCATCCGCGGGTGCCGGCCCGCCGGGCACCCGCCTCGCGGCCGTGCCGTCTCCGGTTACGCCGCGGCGGCCTCCGCGTGCGCGCTCGTCTGCGTCAGCTGCGCGAGCGCGCGGGCCGTGCCCTCGTCGACGATGAGGTCGGTGATCAGCCCCGCCGCCAGCGCACCGCGCAGGCTGTGCACCTTCGACGGGCCCGAGACTATGCAGACGCGCCGCGGCACCCGCTTGATGAGGTCGATGTCCGGGCCGCTCGCACGTTCGTTCAGCGGGATGCCGTGGTGGCTGCCGTCCTCACGGAAGAACACGGTCGCCACGTCTCCCACCACGCCGGACTCGTCGAGCGACGCGTAGTCCGCCTGGTCCAGATAGCCGCCCGCGTAGACGTGCGAGCGGACCTCGGAGAAGGGGGAGCCGAGGCCGAAGAGGGCGACATCCATCCGCTCCTGGATGTCGAGGATGCGGCGGGTGCTCCGCTCGCGCCACATGGCGATCTTGGTCTGCGGGTCGTCGAAGAGCGCCGGGACCGGGAACTCCTGGATCGTGCCCGAGTAGGTGTCGCCGAAGCGGCGCAGGATCTCCGACGCGTACAGCACCCCGGTCGTGTAGGTGTTGCCCGCGCCGTTGAGCTGCACGAACTCGACGTTGTGCAGCTCCTTCGGGATGAGATGCCGGCTCAGGGCGCTCATCGTGGAGCCCCAGGCGATCCCGACGGTCTGGTTGGAGTCGATGAAGCGGTCGAGAATCCGTGCAGCGGAGATCGCCACGCGCTCCAGGCGGTCGACGTCGCTGATGGCGCTCGGCATCGGCACGATGTGCGCTGCGATCCCGTAGTGCTCGTGGATCGACTGCTGGATCTGGCTTGCACCTTCGTGCGGCTCGGCGATCTGGATGGTCACCAGCCCCGAGGAGCGCGCGTAGCTGAGCAGGCGCGAAACGCTCGACCGCGACGTGTGCATCTCGTGCGCGATGGCCTCCATCGTCAGGTCCTGCATGTAATAGAGGTGGCCCGCCTTGAGGGCGTCGCGGACCTTGTCGGGCAGGTGCTCGGTGTCGGGCTGGGGCATTCGGGGCCTTCTTCGCTGGGTCGGCGTTCGGGGGGGCCGATCAGGGGGTGCACGTATGTGCATAGCGCTTGATCGAAGTTGTGCCGATGCGAAGACTATAGCTGCACAGCACCTCACGAGACAGCACTAGGAGAACATCGTGACGACGAAGTCGACCACCCGCACCGAGGTCCAGCGCCTCCGCGAACGCCCCCGAGCACAGGTGCTCGTGGTCGGCGGCGGCATCAACGGTCTCGGCACCTTCCGCGACCTCGCCCTCCAGGGCGTCGACGTCGTGCTCGTCGAGCGCAACGACTTCGTCTCCGGGGCGTCCGCCGCATCCAGCCACATGATCCACGGCGGCATCCGCTACCTCGAGAACGGCGAGTTCCGCCTGGTCAAGGAGTCGGTGACCGAGCGCAACGGCCTGCTCAAGATCGCCCCCCACTACGTGAAGCCGCTCGAGACCACCATCCCGATCTTCTCCACCTTCTCCGGCATCCTCGCGGCGCCGCTGCGGTTCCTCACCCACAAGCAGGGCAAGCCCAAGGAGCGCGGCGCGTTCCTCATCAAGACCGGCCTGACCATCTACGACGCGTTCTCGCGCGACGGCGGCTCGGTGCCGCGCCACAGCTTCCACGGCCGCAAGAAGTCGCTGGAGATCCTGCCCGAGCTCAACCCGGGCCTCAAGTACACCGCGACCTACTTCGACGCCTCGGTGCACGACCCGGAGCGCCTGGCGCTCGACGTGCTCGCCGACGGACTCGCCGCGGGTCCCCACGCCCGTGCGGTCAACTACGTCGAGGCTGTCGGGACGCGCGACGGCGGCGTACTGGTCCGCGACCGCGAGACGGGGGAGGAGTTCTCCATCACCGCCGACGTCGTGGTCAACGCCTCCGGTCCCTGGACCGACCTCACCAACGAGGCGCTGGGCGGGGCCACCCGGTACATGGGCGGCACCAAGGGATCGCACATCGTCCTCGACAACCCGGCGCTCCTCGAGGCCTGCCAGGGCCGCGAGATGTTCTTCGAGAACAACGACGGCCGTATCGTCCTCATCTACCCGCTCAAGGGCCGCGTCATGGTCGGGACCACCGACATCGACGCCGACATGTCCGAGCGCGCGGTGATCACCGAGGACGAGATCGACTACTTCATCGAGCTGGTCGCGCACGTTTTCCCAACGATCCCGATCACGCGCGAGCAGATCGTCTACACCTTTTCGGGTGTGCGACCGCTGCCGCGGCACGACGACACGGCACCGGGATTCGTCTCCCGCGACTACCGCATCGTCCCGGGCACGATCGCGGGCCTCGGGGACACCACGGTGCTCAGCCTCGTCGGCGGCAAGTGGACCACGTTCCGCGCCCTCAGCGAGCACCTGGCGAACGAGACGCTGGCCGCGTTGAAGGTCGAGCGCACCGTCCAGACCCTCGGCCTGCCGATCGGCGGCGGCGCCGGCTTCCCCACCACGCCGCAGGCGGAGCGCGACTGGATCGCCCGGTACGGCGCCGACGTCGGCGCCGAGCGGGCGGCCACGCTGCTGAACCGCTACGGCACCAAGGCGAGCTTCGTGATCGACGCGATCGCCGGCTGGGATGGAGAGGATGCACCGCTCGCGGCCGCTCCCTCGTACTCCCGCGCTGAGATCGACCACCTGGTGCGCAACGAGCATGTCGTGCACCTCGGAGACGTCTTCCTGCGCCGCACCAGCCTCGCCTTCACGGGCGCGATCACCCCGGCTCTCGTGCGCGAGATCGGCGAAATCGTCGCAAACGCACTCGGATGGTCGCCAAATCAGCGCACGGAGGAGGAAGATTCGTTCGTAGCGGACCTCGCCGACGCCCACCGGGTGCAGCTCAAGTCGGGGGACGGGAGCGAAGCCGCGGCTGTTCGATAAATGCACGAACGTGCATGACATGGTCCTTGTCGAGGTGGGCCCGAGCGCAATAGCGTTCAGATGCCCACCCTGACGAGTGCCACACCAGATCGCACAACAGGGTGCGGGTCAACTGAACAACTGGAAGGTCAACGTGGACAATATCGGTGTAGATTTCCTGTCCGAGGTGGTCGGCACAGCGCTGCTGCTCCTCCTCGGTACCGGTGTCGTGGCGAACGTCGCCCTCATCAGGAACAAGGGCTTCAACGGCGGGTTCCTGATGGTCAACTTCGGTTGGGGCATCGGTGTGTTCGCCGGCGTGGTGGTCGCCTACAACTCGGGTGCTCACCTCAATCCTGCGGTGACGCTGGGGCTCGTGGCGAACGGCGCCAAGACGTTCGGTTCGGCCGCGGCGCACACGCTGGTGCCGGTGAACTTCATCACGGTGCTGCTGTACATCCTCGCGCAGTTGATCGGCGCGATGATCGGCGCCGTCCTCACCTGGCTCGCCTACAAGCAGCACTTCGACGAGGAGCCGGACCCGGCGAACAAGCTCGGCGTCTTCTCGACCGGTCCTGCCATCCGCAGCTACGGCTGGAACCTGGTCACCGAGATCATCGGCACCTTCGTGCTGGTGTTCGTGGTGATCGCCTTCGGCCACCAGCCCGGTCAGGCGGCCGGACTCGCAGCCCTCGGCGCACTGCCCGTCGCCCTCCTCGTGATCGGCATCGGTGCCAGCCTCGGTGGTCCGACGGGATACGCCATCAACCCAGCCCGTGACCTGGGACCGCGCATCGTGCACGCCATCCTCCCGATCAAGGGCAAGGGCTCCAGCGACTGGTCCTACTCCTGGGTCCCGGTGGTCGGCCCGATCATCGGCGGTCTGATCGCCGGCTGGCTCGCACTGCTGCTGCTCCCCATCCTCAAGTGATAAACGGGGCCGGTCGGGAGTCATCCCGCCGGCCCCGCCCCGTTCCACCCCCACAGAACAAAGGAGTTACCTATGGCCGACTACGTCGTCGCCATCGACCAGGGCACCACGAGCACCCGGGCGATCATCTTCGACAAGTCCGGGTCGATCGTCTCGACCGGACAGCTCGAGCACGAGCAGATCTTCCCGCGGGCCGGCTGGGTCGAGCACAACCCGATCGAGATCTGGAACAACACCCGTGAGGTGATCGGCCAGGCGCTCTCGAAGGCCGACCTGACCCGCCACGACATCGCGGCCGTGGGCATCACCAACCAGCGCGAGACCGCTGTGGTGTGGGACAAGAACACCGGAGAGCCCGTCTACAACGCCATCGTCTGGCAGGACACCCGGACCCAGCCGATCGTCGACCGCCTCGCGGCGGACGGCGGCACCGAGCGGTTCAAGCAGATCGTCGGCCTCCCGCTGGCGACCTACTTCTCCGGCACGAAGATCGTGTGGATCCTGGAGAACGTCGAGGGCGCCCGTGAGCGCGCCGAGGCGGGCGACCTGCTGTTCGGCACGACCGACAGCTGGGTGCTCTGGAACCTCACCGGCGGCCCGGACGGCGGCGTGCACGCGACCGACGTCACCAACGCCTCCCGCACGCTGTTCATGGACCTGGAGACGCTGAGCTGGCGCGACGACATCCTCGAGGTGTTCGGCGTGCCGAAGTCGATGCTGCCGGAGATCAAGAGCTCGTCCGAGGTCTACGGCCAGGTCGAGTCGTCGAGCCTCCTGCGCGAGGTGCCCGTCGCGGGCATCCTGGGCGACCAGCAGGCCGCGACCTTCGGCCAGGCGGCGTTCGATCCGGGCGAGTCCAAGAACACCTACGGCACCGGCAACTTCCTCATCTTCAACACGGGTGAGGAGATCGTCCACTCCAAGAACGGTCTGCTGACGACGCTCGGCTACAAGCTGGGCGACGAGAAGCCGCACTACGCTCTGGAGGGCTCGATCGCGGTCACCGGTTCGCTGGTGCAGTGGCTGCGCGACAACCTGGGCATCATCTCGAGCGCCCCGGAGATCGAGGAGCTGGCGAAGACCGTCGACGACAACGGCGGCGCGTACTTCGTGCCGGCGTTCTCGGGCCTGTTCGCGCCGTATTGGCGGGCGGACGCGCGCGGTGCGCTCGTCGGCCTGACCCGCTACGTCAACAAGGGCCACATCGCCCGTGCGGTTCTGGAGGCCACGGCCTTCCAGACCCGCGAGGTGCTGGACGCGGTCAACGCGGACTCCGGTGTGGATCTGACGGAGCTGAAGGTCGACGGCGGCATGATCGCCAACAACCTGCTCATGCAGTTCCAGGCGGACATCATCGGCGTGCCGGTGGTCCGTCCGGTCGTCGCGGAGACCACCGCCCTGGGCGCGGCCTACGCGGCCGGCCTCGCGACCGGGTTCTGGGAGAACCTGGACGACCTGCGCAAGAACTGGCAGGAGGACCGCCGCTGGGAGCCGAAGATGGACGAGGCCGAGCGCGAGCGTCAGCTGCGTCTCTGGAAGAAGGCCGTCACGAAGACCTTCGACTGGGTCGACGCGGACACCCAGAACGACTGAGCAGTCCCACCTCGAAGCGCCGTCCGGCTCCCGCCGGGCGGCGCTTCGTCGTCGTCACGCCAGCAGCGACGGCAGCTCGTCGAGCGAGCGGATGATGCGCACGCCCGCATCCACCGCATCCCGCTCGTCGTCGGGGGAGGGAACGGCGTCATGCCGGTTGAGCCACACGCCGGTCAGACCCGCTCTGGCGGCCCCGATGGCGTCGGTGCGGAGGCGGTCGCCGATGTAGGCGGCCTCCTCCGGAGGGGCGCCGAAAGCCTCGCAGGCGACGCGGAAGATCGCCGCGTCGGGCTTCGGGATGCCGACCTCACCGGAGGCGATCAGGTGCTCGATCCGCGCATCCAGCCCGACCGCCTCGACCTTTCGGCGCTGGAACGCGAGGTCGCCGTTCGTGATGAGGCCGAAGCGCACGCCGGGGAGACGTCGCTCGAGCGCATCCAGGGCGGGCAGCGCGTCGTCGTGCAGCGACCAAGCGGCGACGTAGTGCTCGAAGTAGTCGGCGAACCAGGCGCTCGCCTGGTCGTCGCTCAGCGCGACGCCGTGGCGCGCGGCGAAGTCGCGGGCGCGCGCCTGCCGCTGGCCCTCGAAGTCGAGGTCTCCGGCGAGGTAGGAGTGGTAGTGCTCCTCCTCGAGGTCGTGCCAGATCGTCACCACCTCGTCGGCCTCCAGCGCGCCGTAGGGGGCGCCGAGCGCCTGGGCGTACGCCAGGATGCCGGATTCCACGGCGGCGCGGTGCGCGAACAGGGTGTCGTCGAGGTCGAACAGGACGACGCGGATCACAGTGCCGCCTGAACGTAGGTGACGTCGGGCCAGTCGCCCGCAGGTTCGCGGGGGTCGTCCGGCAGGAGGGTCGCGCGCCACTCGTCGAAGCGCTCGCCACGCTGCTCCGCGCCGCCGGGCATCACGCCGTCCCAGTGGAACCCGGCGCGCCGCGCCACCGCGGCGCTGGCGGCGTTGCCCGCCATCGCTCGCCACACCATGCGCCGCAACCGCAGCCCCTCCGGGGCGAAACCGTAGTCGATCACGACCCGGACAGCCTCCGACATCACGCCGAGGCCGCGGGCCTCCGGCGCCAGCCAGAACCCGATCTCACCGCGGTGCTGGTGGATGTCGCCGATGCTGACCATGCCGACCAGTACGCCACCGGTCCGGATCGCCCAGGTCAACACCCGGCCGCTCGCCCAGCCGTCGGGCACGACACCCGTGACGAAACCGACCGCGTGCTGACGCCGGTACGGCGCGGGCACGGTGGTCCATCGGGCTATGGCCGGGTCGGCGCACAGCTCGGCGATGCGGTCGATGTCCGCCTCGGTCGGTACGGACAGCACGACCCGCTCGCCGGACAGCACGACCGGCTTGGGCATCAGCGGGCCCGCCGCAGGAACCCGACGCGCTCGTAGGCCTTCGCCAGGGTGGCCTCGGCGATCTCGCTCGCCCGGTCGGCGTTCACTGCGAGGATGCGGTCGAGCTCGGCCGGGTCGGCGAGCAGGTCGAGGGCACGCTGGCGGACCGGTGCGAACTCCTCGACCACGACCTCCACGAGGCCCTTCTTGAAGTCGCCGTAGCCCTTGCCCTCGTACTCCAGCTCGACGGACTCGATGGAGCGGCCGGTCAGCGCCGAGTAGATGCTCAGCAGGTTGGAGATGCCGGGCTTGCCCTCGCGGTCGAACGCCACGACGCCGTCGGTGTCGGTGACGGCGCGCATGATCTTCTTGCGCGTCACGTCGGGCTCGTCGAGCATCCAGATGATGCCGGCGCCCGACTCCGCCGACTTCGACATCTTCGAGGTCGGGTTCTGCAGGTCGTAGATGCGCGCGCTGTCCTTCAGGATCATCGCCTGCGGCACGACGAACGTCTGCCCGAAGCGGCTGTTGAACCGCTCCGCCAGGTCGCGCGTCAGCTCGACGTGCTGCCGCTGGTCGTCGCCGACGGGCACGATCTCGGTGTCGTACAGCAGGATGTCGGCGGCCATGAGCACCGGATAGGCGAAGAGACCGACCGAGGTGGCGTCCGCCCCTGCTTGGCCGACTTGTCCTTGAACTGCGTCATGCGCGACGCCTCGCCGAAGCCGGTGATGGTGTTGAGCACCCAGGCGAGCTGCGCGTGCGCAGGAACGTGAGACTGCACGTACAGCGTGGAGGCGGACGGGTCGATGCCCGCGGCGATGTACTGCGCGGCCGTTCGGCGGGTCTTCTCGCGGAGTTCGGCCGGGTCTTGCTGGACGGTGATCGCGTGCAGGTCGACGACGGAGAAGAAGGCGTCGTGGCTGCCCTGCAGCTCCTTCCACTGCAGGAGGGCCCCGATGTAGTTGCCGAGGTGCAGGGAGTCGGCCGAGGGCTGCATGCCCGAGTAGAGGCGGGGACGAGGGTTCATGGTTCTGCTTTCGAAGTCGTGAGGAGGTGGATGCGGAGGGCCGGCGCTGATCGGCGCGTCAGAGCGCGTAGTCGACGACCACAGGAGTGTGGTCGGACCATCGCTCGTCGTACGCGGCCGCGCGGTCGACCGCGACGTCCTGCACCCGGGCGGCCAGTGCCGGTGTCGCGAGCTGGTAGTCGATCCGCCAGCCCGAGTCGTTGTCGAACGCCTTGCCGCGCCACGACCACCACGTGTACGGCCCCTCGACGTCGCCCGCGTGACGGCGGACGACATCCACCCAGCCGAGCCCGGCGCCCGCGTTGTACGCCTCGTCGCCCTCGGCACCCAGGATGCGGTCGAAGTACGCGCGCTCCTCCGGCAGGAAGCCGGCGCGCTTGACGTTGCCCTTCCAGTTGCGGATGTCGAGCGTGCGGTGGCCGACGTTGAGGTCGCCCATCACCACGGCCAGCTCGTTGTGCTTCTGCAGATCGGGGAGGCGCGCCTCCATCGCGTCGAGGAAACGGTACTTCTCGACCTGCTTGTCCGTGCCCGCCTCGCCCGAGTGGACGTACGCGCTCACCACCGTGACGACGGTGCCGTCGACCTCGTAATCGGCCTCGAGCCAGCGGCCGGCGCTGTCGAAGTCGGTCGGGCCTAGCTCGACACGGTGGATCGCGGCGCGGTGGCGGCTCGCGATCGCGACCCCTGCGCGGCCCTTCGCCGTCGCGGGGTCGTGCACGATGTCCCACTCGTCCCCGAGCAGGCCCTGCACGTCCTCCGTGGAGGCGCGCACCTCCTGGATCGCCAGGATGTCGACGTCGCGCGCCTCGAGCCACGACCCCATGCCCTTGCGGAAGGCGGCGCGGATGCCGTTGGCGTTGATCGTCGCGATGCGCAGGCGGTTCGAGGGCATGCCTCCAGCCTACCGGCGGGCGCCGACAGCGGTCTCGGCGCCCGGGCCGGCGTCGATCAGGTCGTTGAGACGCGCCTCCGCCTTCTCGACGCGCCGCTGCGCCGGGAATCGCGCGAACCAGCGGGCGTGGGCCAGCTCCTCCCGCGCATCCGACAGCTCGGCCTTCGCGACGAGCACGCGCGCCTCGTGCTCGGCCGCCGCCTGCTCGGCCTCGCGCTGCTCCTCCGTCATCAGGCGCGGCGACAGACCGCTGTCGAACATCCCGACCGCGATCCAGGAGGCGGACAGGAGGATCACCTTCGAGATCAGGTTGAACCACAGCAGCAGGCCGATGAAGACGGTGAAGGTGGCGAGCAGCGGGTTCTTCGACGTGTAGCCCAGCAGCAGGCCGCCGAGGGCGCTCAGCCCGGCGAGGGTCGCCGCGCCGAGGAACGCGCCGAAGAAGAGGTTGCGCCACGGGATGAACACCCGCGACATCACCCGGAACATGGCACCCAGAGTGACGATGTTCAGGGCGACCGAGACGAGAAGCCCGGAGAAACGGTAGGCGGCGGTCGTCCAGAACGAGTCGGAGCTGAGGCCTGCCCAGTCGAGCAGGACGGTGAGCGCCTGCGTGCTCAGGATGCTGAACAGCGCCGACAGCACGAACAGCACGCCGAAGATGAGGGCGAGCCCGAAGTCGCGGATCTTCTGCAGCACGTAATTCGTCGTATCCCGCGAGAGGCCGAACACGGCGCGCACCGCCTGCCGCGTGTAGTACAACCAGCCGATGGCGGTCCAGATCAGGCCGACGGCGGCGATCACACCCGTCCAACCGAAGCCGGTCGCCGCCTGCAGCTGCTCCTGCGAGATGACGCCCTCCTGCGTCCCGGTCGAGATCAGACCGGGCACGGCGCGATTGATGAGAGCGACCATCGCGTCGAAGAGCCGTTCGTCGTTGCCGAGCCAGACGCTGTAGACGGAGAAGCCCAGCCAGACGGCGGCGAAGACGGCGAACAGCGACTGATAGCCCATCCCCGCTGCACGGAGGTTGCCGTCCGAGTGCGAGTAGTTGATGTACACGCGGTACGGCCGCAGCGCCTCCACCCACTTGGCCCAGCCGGAGACGCGCGCCACCGGCTTCTGCAGCCGCTTCCGCAGCGGGTCGGCCCGCTCGATCAGTCGCTCCTTCAGCGTGTGCTCGGGAGGCACATCCCCTTCGGCGCGCTGGAGCTCGGGGTCGGGCACCACCGGCGCGGGTCTGGACTTCTTGGCCACGCCGTCAGGATAGCGACGCGGCACGCCCGCGGATACGACGGAGCCCGGCGCTGAGCGCGCCCGGGCTCGGGGTCGATCGGTGGTGCCGCTCAGCGGCGTCCGCGCATGATCGCCTGCTTGACCTCGGCGATCGCCTGCGTCACCTGGATGCCGCGCGGGCATGCGTCGGTGCAGTTGAAGGTCGTGCGGCAGCGCCACACGCCCTCCTTGTCGTTGAGGATGTCGAGGCGCACCTGCGAGTTGTCGTCGCGCGAGTCGAAGATGAAGCGGTGCGCGTTGACGATGGCCGCGGGGCCGAAGTACTGGCCGTCGGTCCAGAACACGGGGCAGGACGAGGTGCACGCGGCGCAGAGGATGCACTTGGTGGTGTCGTCGAAGCGGGCGCGGTCGGCGACCGACTGGATGCGCTCCTTGCCCTTCTCCGGCTTGGAGTTGGCGACGAGGAACGGCTGCACCTCACGGTACGACTCGAAGAAGGGCTCCATGTCGACGATGAGGTCCTTCTCGAGCGGCAGACCCTTGATCGCCTCGACGTAGATCGGCTTGGAGATGTCCAGGTCCTTGATCAGCGTCTTGCAGGCGAGGCGGTTACGGCCGTTGATGCGCATCGCGTCCGAGCCGCAGATGCCGTGGGCGCACGAGCGGCGGAAGGTCAGCGAGCCGTCCTGCTCCCACTTGATCTTGTGCAGCGCGTCCAGGATGCGGTCGGTCGGGTAGAGCTCGACGTCGAAGTCCTGCCAGCGCGGCTCCGAGTCCACATCCGGGTCGAAGCGGCGGATGATCAGGGTCACGGTGAACGACTCGACCGGCGCCTCGGGGGCCGGGGAGTCTCGAGCACGGCGTTCGACATCAGTACTTCCTCTCCATCGGCTGATAGCGGGTCACGACGACGGGCTTCCAGTCGAGCGTGATGTGGTCTGCCGCGTCCGACGAGTGCGGGTCGCCGGTGAGGTAGGCCATGGTGTGCTTCATGTAGTTCTCGTCGTCGCGCTTCGGGAAGTCGTCGCGCATGTGGCCGCCGCGCGACTCCTTGCGGTTGCGCGCGGAGTAGACGACGACCTCGGCGAGGTCGAGCAGGAAGCCGAGCTCGACGGCCTCCAGCAGGTCGGTGTTGTAGCGCTTGCCCTTGTCCTGCACCTGCACGTTGCGGTAGCGCTCGCGCAGCTGGTGGATGGTCTCGGTCACCTGGGCCAGGGACTCGTCGGTCCGGAACACCTGCGCGTTCCGGTCCATCTCGTCCTGCAGCTCCTTGCGGATGGCCGCGATGCGCTCGGTGCCGGTGGAGCCGCGCAGGTCGCCGATCATCTCGCGGACGCCGGCGGCCGGGTCCTCGGGCAGCGGGACGAACTCCGCCGTCTTGATGTACTCGACCGCGTTGTTTCCGGCTCGCTTGCCGAAGACGTTGATGTCGAGGAGCGAGTTGGTGCCGAGGCGGTTGGAGCCGTGGACCGAGACGCACGCGCACTCACCCGCGGCGTAGAGGCCGGGGACGACCGTGGTGTTGTCGCGCAGCACTTCGGCGGCCGTGTTGGTCGGGATGCCGCCCATCGCGTAGTGCGCGGTCGGCATGACCGGGACCGGCTCGACGACCGGGTCGACGCCCAGGTACGTGCGGGCGAACTCGGTGATGTCCGGCAGCTTGGTCTCCAGCACCTCGGCGCCCAGGTGGGTGCAGTCGAGGAGCACGTAGTCCTTGTGCGGGCCGGCGCCGCGTCCCTCCGCGACCTCCTGGACCATGCAGCGGGCGACGATGTCGCGGGGCGCGAGGTCTTTGATGGTCGGGGCGTAGCGCTCCATGAACCGCTCGCCCGAGGCGTTGCGCAGGATCGCGCCTTCACCGCGGGCGCCCTCGGTGAGGAGGATGCCGAGGCCGGCGAGACCGGTCGGGTGGAACTGGAAGAACTCCATGTCCTCCAGCGGCAGGCCCTTGCGCCAGATGATGCCGACGCCGTCGCCCGTGAGGGTGTGGGCGTTGGACGTGGTCTTGAAGATCTTGCCGAAGCCGCCGGTCGCGAAGATGATCGCCTTCGAGTGGAAGACGTGCAGCTCGCCGGTCGCCAGCTCGTACGCGACGACGCCGGCCGGCTGCGGGACGCCGTCGACCTCGTTCATGATCACGTCGAGCACGTAGAACTCGTTGAAGAAGTTGATGCCGAGCTTGACGCAGTTCTGGAACAGCGTCTGCAGGATCATGTGGCCGGTGCGGTCGGCCGCGTAGCAGGCCCGGCGGACCGGCGCCTTGCCGTGGTCGCGGGTGTGACCGCCGAAGCGCCGCTGGTCGATCTTGCCCTCGGGCGTGCGGTTGAACGGCAGGCCCATGTTCTCAAGGTCGATGACCGCGTCGATGGCTTCCTTGGCCAGGATCTCGGCCGCGTCCTGGTCGACGAGGTAGTCGCCGCCCTTGACGGTGTCGAAGGTGTGCCACTCCCAGCTGTCCTCCTCGACGTTCGCGAGCGCCGCGGCCATGCCGCCCTGCGCCGCGCCGGTGTGGGAGCGGGTGGGGTAGAGCTTCGAGATCACGGCGGTGCGGGCGTGCGGGCCCGCCTCGATCGCCGCGCGCATTCCGGCGCCGCCGGCGCCGACGATGACGATGTCGAACTCGTGGTAGTGGACGCCGTCGATGACGGTCGATTCAGTAGCTTCCGTTGTCACAGGTCTTCCGTTGTCGAAGGATCAGCGTGCCGGGCAGAAGGACGGCAGGGTGTTCGCCGCGGCGCCCGCGGGGCAGGGGTCGAACGTGAAGATCACGAGCGTTCCGAGCACCAGCAGCACGACGACGGCGGCGAGGATGGCCCACTTCAGCACGCGGTTGACGATCCGGTTGTAGGCGTAGTCGTTGACCAGGGTGCGCATCCCGTTGCCGCCGTGGATCAGCGCGAGCCACAGCATCAGGAGGTCCCAGACCTGCCAGAACGGGGTGGCGTACTTGCCCGCCACGAACGCGAAGTCGATCTGCTTCACGCCGTCGCCGAGGACGAGGTTGATCAGCAGGTGGCCGAAGATGAGGATCACGAGCAGCAGCCCGGAGAACCGCATGTAGATCCAGCCCCACTTCTCCCAGTTCTTGCCGCGGGAGGTGCGGGCGGCGGGGGTGCGCGGCGCTTCGATGGTCGTCACGTCAGTTCACCTCCGAGAAGATGTGCACGAGCTGCACGGGCACGAACCCGGCCATGAGGATGACCCAGAGGGCGATGACGATCCAGAACATGACCTTCTGGTACTTGACGCCCTTGCTCCAGAAGTCGATCAGGATGATGCGCAGGCCGTTGAAGGCGTGGAACACGATGGCTGCGACCAGGGCGATCTCGCCGAGCCCCATGATCGGGTTCTTGTAGGTGCCGATCACCGCGTTGTAGGCCTCGGGGCTCACGCGGATCAGCGACGTGTCCAGGATGTGGACCAGAAGGAAGAAGAAGATGGCGACGCCGGTGATGCGGTGGAGGACCCACGACCACATCCCCTCGCGGCCTCGGTACAGAGTGCCGCCGGGCCGGGTCTTGGCCGGCTGCAGCGTCCCTGTCGTCTGAGTGGACACGGGACAACCCTCCCTGGTTGCGGATCGCTTCATGGGCGCATCGAGCGCACCGCAAGTCTATGCCGGGACCGTCCCGGTCGCCTCTTAGGGTGCCCTCAGTTATCTCGATGTCGAGATAACCCGGCCTCGACGGCGCCCCGCCCGCGGCGTACCGTCCACGGCATGACGCAGGACGAACCGATCATGCACGGCAGCACTGAGGCGACCGACGAGTCGAAGGTCGCCGGCATCGTGGAGCAGGTGCGCGCCGACGTCCAGCTCCGCCGTCAGGAGGACGCCGAGCAGCTTCTCCGGCAGCGCCTCGGGGAGGCCGGGCTGCAGGTGTCCGACGAGGAGATCTCGCGGCTGGTCACGGACATCCAGAGCGGGCCGTCGGTGGTCGACTGACCCACCCGCCTACAGCACGTCCGTCGACCCGGTGATCTTCAGCGCGTCCACCACCGACTTCACCCGCTGCGCGTTCTCGCTCGTGGTCACGAGCAGCGCATCCGGAGTGTCCACCACGACGATGTCCTTCACGCCGATGAGGCTGATCACGCGCTTGCTCTGGCTGACGACGATGCCGCTGGAGGCGTCCGCCAGGACGCGGGCGTTCTCGCCGAGGATGGCGAGGTCCGACTTGCGGCCGCCGGAGTTGAGCTTGGCGAGCGAGGCGAAGTCGCCCACGTCGTCCCAGTCGAAGTAGCCGGGGATGACCGCGAGGCGGCCGGCCGCAGCGGCAGGCTCCGCGACGGTGTAGTCGATCGCGATCTTCTCGAGTTCCGGCCAGATGCGGTCGACCGCGGGGCCGCGGGTCGCGGGGTCGTCCCAGGCCTCCGCGAGCTCGAGCAGCCCTGCCAGGAGGGTCGGCTTGTTCCGGCCGATCTCCTCCAGCAGGCGGTCGGCGCGAGCGATGAACATGCTCGCGTTCCAGAGGTAGTCGCCGCTCTCGAGGTAGCGCTCGGCCGTCGCGAGGTCCGGCTTCTCCTTGAAGGAGTCGACGGTCAGCGCGCTCGGCGCCCCCTCGACCTCCAGACGGTCGCCGTAGTGGATGTAGCCGAATCCGACCGCGGGCTCCGTCGGGCGGATACCGACCGTCGTGATGTAGCCCGCCTCTGCCGCCGCGACGGCCTCGCGGACCGCCGCCTGGAACAGGGGCAGGTTGTGGATCACGTGGTCGGCCGCGAAGGAACCGATGATCACGCCGGGCTCGCGCCGCTCGAGGATGGCGGCGGCCAGGCCGATCGCGGCGGTGGAGTCGCGCGGCTCGGATTCGAGCACGACGTTCGGGTCGGCCAGCGCGGGGAGCTGCTGCTCGACCGCGGCGCGGTGGGCGCGTCCCGTGACGACCATGATCCGCTGCTCGCCGGACAGAGGGACCAGCCGGTCCCAGGTGTCGCGCAGCAGCGTCTGGCCGGAGCCGGTGAGGTCGTGGAGGAACTTCGGCGCATCCGCCCGCGACAGCGGCCACAGCCGCGACCCGATGCCTCCGGCCGGGATCACGCTGTAGAAGCGGTCGATGGGAGGGCCCTGGGTGATCCTGCGCGGCGTCATGCCGAAAGAATACCGAGCGGTCCCGGACACCGGCCGTTCACGGCCGCGACACCGGCCGCTCCTAGCGTCGGAAACATGCGGGTCGCGGTCGTCAGTGAGAGCTTCCTCCCCACGGTCAATGGGGTCACGACGAGCGTGCTGCGGGTGCTGGACCACCTCGCGGCCGAGGGACACGAGGCGATCGTCATCTGTCCGGACGCGGGGGCGCCGGCGGAGTACGCGGGCTTCCGGATCCATCAGGTGCCGTCGATCGCGTACCGGCAGTTCCCGGTCGGGCTGCCGAGCCCGCAGGTGCAGCGCATCCTGACCGGATTCGCGCCGGATGTGCTCCACGCGGCCTCTCCCTTCTTCCTGGGCGCGCAGGCGATCGCCGCCGCCAACCGGCTCGGGGTGCCGTCCGTCGCGATCTACCAGACCGACGTCGCCGGATTCGCCCGCCGCAACGGCCTCGGGATGACGTCCGCCATCGCCTGGAAGTACGTGCGCTGGGTGCACGAGGGCGCCGATCTGACGCTCGCGCCGTCGGCGGCGAGCGAGTACGACCTCCGCACAGCAGGCGTCAGCCGCCTCGGCCGCTGGGGCCGCGGCGTCGACCTGGAGCGGTACCACCCCAATAAGAGGAGAGCGGCGTCCGCGATCGCGCTCCGCGAGCGGCTGTCGCCGGACGGCGAGACCGTCGTCGGCTACGTCGGGCGCATCGCGCCGGAGAAGCAGGTGGAGCGGCTACGGGCGCTCCGCGGCGTCGGCGGCGTCTCCGTCGCGATCGTGGGCGACGGTCCGGCGCGCGAGGCGGTCGCCCGCGAGCTGCGCGGGGTGAACGTCCACTGGCTGGGACGGCTCGGCGGCGAGGACCTTGCCGCCGCCTACGCCGCCTTCGACCTGTTCGTGCACACCGGGTCCGAGGAGACGTTCGGCCAGACGGTGCAGGAGGCGCACGCGTCCGGCCTCCCCGTCGTGGCCCCGCGTGCTGGCGGCCCGATCGACCTCGTTGAGCACGGCGTCGACGGCCTGCTCTTCCCGCCGTCCGACGACCGCGCTCTGCGCGCGGCGGTCTCGATGCTCGTCCGGGACGGCGCGCTGCGGCGGCGGATGGGAGAGGCCGGCCGCCGTGCGGTGCTCGGCCGCAGCTGGGATGTCGTGTGCCGCGAGCTCACCGGCCACTACGAGCGGGTCATCGTGGATGCAGTGGCCGCGGCCGCCGCGAGCGGCCTCCAGCGTTCCGCGGGGACACGAGCGTACAGTTAGGTGGCCCATCCGGGCCGCCCACCGTCGCTTGCGACGTCCGCTCCTGGAACACCCTGGAGGTGACCGATGGCCAACCAGAATCGACGCGGCATCCCCATGCCCTTCGTCACGCGCACCCGCCGGGTCGAGCCTCCGTCTCCCCGGGTGACGCAGCCGGCGCAGGAGCCGACGCCCGGCCGTCGCAGCATGGTCGACTCCGCGATCTACGCGAACGGCGTGCGCGTCGCCTCCCCGACGACGCTGGCCGAGACGTACGCCGCCCTCGACCGGACGCCCGGCGGTGTCGCGTGGATCGGCCTCTACCGGCCCACCGAGCAGGAGCTGATGTCGCTGTCGGAGGAGTTCGAACTCCACCCGCTGGCGATCGAGGACGCCATCGTCGCCCACCAGCGTCCCAAGCTGGAGCGGTACGACACCGTCCTCTTCGTCGTGCTCAAGGCGGCCAACTACCTGGACGTGCCGGAGGAGGTCGACTTCGGCGAGCTGCACCTCTTCGTCGGACCGAACTTCGTCATCACCGTCCGCCACAGCGAGTCGCCCGACCTCTCCCACGTCCGGCAGCGGATGGAGGGCGAGCCGGAACTGCTCGCGCTCGGCCCGCAGGCCATCCTCTACGCGATCATCGACGCGGTGGTGGATGCGTACAGCCCGGTCGTCGCCGGTCTCGCCAACGACATCGACGAGATCGAGACGCAGGTGTTCGGCGGGGACGCGCTGGTCTCCCGCCGCATCTACGAGCTGTCGCGCGAGGTCATCGACTTCCAGCGGGCAACGCATCCGCTCTCGGCGGTGATGCTCGCGCTCGAGCGCGGCTCGGCGAAGTACGGGGTGACGCAGGAGCTGGAGCGCCGCCTGCGCGACGTCGCCGACCACCTCACGCAGGTCAACGAGCGCGTCGACGGCTTCCGCTACCTGCTTCGCGACATCCTCACGGTGAACTCCACGCTCGTGTCGGAACGCCAGAACGAGGAGATGACCCGGCTGGCGCACTCCAGCAACCGGCAGGGCGAAGAGGTCAAGAAGATCTCGTCGTGGGCGGCCATCCTGTTCGCGCCGACGCTGATCGCCGGCATCTACGGGATGAACTTCACCCACATGCCCGAGTTGGAGTGGCCGCTCGGGTACCCGCTGGCGGTGCTCGCGATGGTCGGGTTGAGCGGGCTCTTGTACGGCATCTTCAAGAAGCGCGGGTGGCTCTGACCGCCCCTCCCCGAACGGGTGACAGCGTGCTCGAATGAGCGCGTGCCAATCGCGTGAGCGTTTGTAACGCTTGCATGAAGAAGCCGGATTTTCGAACGGAGCGGTTCGTCACATTCGGTAACGTGAACCGCACAAGCCTGCGAGCACCCGCACAGGCTTACGCATCTTGGAGGAACAACCTTGTCAATCACAGCCCGAAAGGCCGGTCTCCTCGGCCTCGCGGCGGTCGGCGTCATGTCGCTGCTCGCCGCCTGCTCGGCTGCTCCGTCGGACAACTCGACCGGTGCCGCGAAGAGCGACTTCCTGCCCTGCATGGTCTCCGACTCCGGTGGATTCGACGACCACTCGTTCAACCAGCTCGGCTACGAGGGTCTGCAGCAGGCCGCGAAGTCGCTCAACGTCACGCCGAAGTCGGCCGAGTCGAAGAGCGAGAACGACTTCGCCCCGAACATCCAGAGCATGGTCGACGCGAACTGCAACCTCGTCGTCACCGTCGGCTTCCTGCTGAAGGACGCCACCGAGAAGGCCGCGAAGTCCAACCCGGACGTGAACTTCGCGATCATCGACGACAACGAGATCCAGGCGAAGAACGTCAAGCCGATCATCTTCGACACCGCTCAGGCCGCGTTCCTCGCGGGCTACGCGGCGGCCAGCTACTCGAAGACCGGCATCGTCGGCACCTTCGGCGGCATGCAGATCCCGACCGTCACCATCTTCATGGACGGCTTCGCGGACGGCGTGAAGTACTTCAACGACCAGAAGGGCAAGTCGGTCAAGGTCGTCGGCTGGGACGTCGACAAGCAGAACGGCTCCTTCACCGGTGGCTTCGACGCCAACGAGACCGCGAAGAACACGGCTCAGGGCATCCTCGACCAGAACGCCGACGTGATCATGCCGGTCGGCGGCCCGATCTACCAGTCGGCCGCGCAGGCGATCAAGGACTCCGGCAAGCCGATCGCGATGATCGGTGTCGACGCGGACGTCTACGAGTCCGACCCGACCGTGAAGGACCTGCTCCTCACCTCGGTCATGAAGGGCATGAAGCCGGCGACCAACGACGTCGTCACCCAGGCCGCCAAGGGCAAGTTCGACAGCACCCCGTACGTGGGCACGCTGAAGAACGACGGTGTCGGCATCGCGCCGTTCCACGACTTCGAGTCCAAGGTCGACTCGGGTCTGCAGGGTGAGCTCGACAAGATCAAGGCCGGCATCATCGACGGCTCGATCAAGGTCACCTCGCCTTCGTCGCCGAAGCAGTAATCAGCGACAGAACGCTCGACGGGGAGGTCAGCCACGGCTGGCCTCCCTGTTGCGTTCCGCTCTTGTCATCGCTGCTCATCTGCGCACACACTGACAAATGTGCAAGCAGGTATCGTGAAGACGCGCGTCGAGGCCACCAGCCGTTCCGCGCTGTCTTCGCTCACGGGCGAGTAGAGAAGGAAACCCACCCGAAATGAAGCTCGAACTCCGCGGCATCACCAAACGGTTCGGTGCCCTGGTCGCGAACGACCACATCGACCTCACCGTCGAACCCGGCGAGATCCACTGTCTGCTCGGCGAGAACGGCGCAGGCAAGTCCACCCTCATGAACGTGCTCTACGGCTTCTACCAGGCCGACGAGGGCGAGATCCTGCTGGACGACGTCGTCCAGCACTTCTCGGGCCCCGGTGACGCCATGAAGGCGGGCATCGGCATGGTGCACCAGCACTTCATGCTCATCCCCGTCTTCACCGTCGCCGAGAACGTCATGCTCGGACACGAGCAGACCAAGTTCGGCGGCCGCCTCGACCTCAACGCCGCTCGCGCGAAGGTGCGCGAGATCTCGGCGCGGTTCGGCTTCGACGTCGACCCGGACGCACTGGTCGAAGACCTGCCGGTCGGCGTCCAGCAGCGTGTCGAGATCATCAAGGCGCTGTCGCAGGACGCGAAGGTGCTGGTGTTCGACGAGCCGACCGCGGTCCTCACGCCGCAGGAGACCGACGAGCTGATGGCGATCATGCGCCAGCTCAAGGAGCAGGGCACCGCGATCATCTTCATCACGCACAAGCTGCGCGAGGTCCGCGAGGTCGCGGACCGCATCACGGTCATCCGTCTCGGCAAGGTGATCGGCGAGGCCGAGCCCACGGCGACCAACGCCGAGATGGCGTCGATGATGGTCGGCCGCGCAGTGTCGCTGACCGTGTCGAAGGAGCCGGCGACGCCCGGCGGCCCGGCGCTCGTGGTCAAGGACCTCTCGGTGATCGACCAGATCGGCCAGATCGTCGTCAACAACGTGAGCTTCGAGGTCCGCGCGGGCGAGATCCTGGCCATCGCAGGCGTGCAGGGCAACGGCCAGACCGAGCTGACCGAGGCGATCATCGGCCTCCAGCCGCGGGTCCAGGGCGAGATCCTGCTCGACGGGACGCCCATCCAGGGTCACAGCGTCCGCAAGGTGCTCGACGCGGGCGTCGGCTTCGTGCCCGAGGACCGCAACGAGGACGGCCTGGTCGGCGAGTTCACCATCCAGGAGAACCTGATGCTGGACCGCTCCACCGGCGATCCGTTCGTCAAGGGCGGCAACATCCAGTTCTCGTACCTCAGGGACTTCGCCGAGGAGAAGGTGCGCGAGTTCGACGTGCGCACCCAGTCCATCGACACCAAGGTCGGCCGGCTGTCGGGCGGTAACGCGCAGAAGGTCGTCCTCGCCCGCGAGCTGAGCCGCGAACTGCGGTTGTTCGTCGCGGCGCAGCCGACCCGTGGTCTCGACGTCGGATCGATTGAGTTCGTCCACAAGCGCATCGTCGAGACCCGGGATGCGGGTGTGCCCGTGATCGTCGTCTCGACCGAGCTCGACGAGGTCGCCGCGCTCGCCGACCGCATCGCCGTGATGTACCGCGGCGGGATCGTAGGAATCGTGCCGGGCAACACGTCTCGTGACGTGCTCGGCCTCATGATGGCCGGCGAGTCGCCGGAGCAGGCAGGAGCAGCAGCATGACCGGGACCGACACGGCGCCGGCCCAGCCCGTGAACCCGCAGACGCCGGCCCCCGCGCCCGCCGGCGACAAGGACGACTCGCGCTGGAACCAGGCGATCCGCGACATCATGGGCGGCCCGGTGGTCATCTCGATCCTGGCCGTCGTGCTCGCGCTCATCGTCGGCGCGATCCTGATCGCGATCACCGACCCTGGGGTGCAGCGCGCAGCCGGATACTTCTTCGCCCGCCCGGGCGACACGTTCTCGGCGATCTGGACGTCGGTGTCGAACGCCTACGTCTCGATGTTCCAGGGCGCGATCTACAACTTCCGCCGGCCCACATTCGCGGCGGGCATCCGTCCACTGACCGAGACGCTGACCTTCGCCACGCCGCTGATCGTCAGCGGTCTCGGCGTCGCGCTGGCGTTCCGCGTCGGCCTGTTCAACATCGGTGCGCAGGGCCAGATCCTCATCGCCGCCGCCGCGTCCGCGTGGGTCGGCTTCTCGTTCAACCTGCCGCCGGTTCTCCACCTGGTGCTCGCGGTCGTCGCGGGCATCGTCGGCGGCGCGATCTGGGCCGGCATCGTGGGAGCGCTCAAGGCGCGGACGGGTGCGCACGAGGTGATCGTCACGATCATGCTCAACTACATCGCGTTCTACCTGATCGCGTACATGCTGCGCACCCAGGGCCTCCTCCAGGCGCCGGGCTCGAACAACCCGAAGGCGCCGCCGGTGAAGGCGAACGCGATCTTCCCGCCGCTGTTCGGCGAGCAGTACAACCTCACGTGGGCGTTCGTCGTCGTCATCGCCGCGACCGTGTTCGTGTGGTGGCTGATCAACCGGTCCAGCCTCGGCTTCCGCTTCCGCGCGGTCGGCGAGAACCCGAACGCGGCGCGCGTCGCGGGCATCAACGTCAAGAACATCTACCTCTACGCGATGCTCATCGCGGGTGGTCTCGTCGGGATCGCCGGCGCCAGCCAGGCCCTCGGCGTCTTCCCCCAGGGCATCAGTTCCGGCGTGGATGCGGGGATCGGCTTCGACGCCATCACCGTCGCCCTCCTCGGCCGGTCGCGGCCGTGGGGCGTGTTCATTGCCGGTCTGCTGTTCGGCGCGCTCAAGGCCGGTGGCTACACCATCCAGGCGGCCAACGACATCCCGATCGACATCATCCTCATCCTGCAGTCGCTGATCGTGCTCTTCGTCGCGGCGCCGCCGCTGGTGCGGGCGATCTTCCGCCTCCCGACGCCGGGGAGCACGCCCCGGAGACCGCGTCCCATCGTCACGAAGGAGGTGGAGGCCAAGTGAGCACCACCGCCCCCGTCGTCCCCGACTCCTCGCCGATCGTCCTCGAGAAGGCGGAGATCCGCTCCTGGAAGGCACCGATCGCCCTCGCGGTCTTCGTCGTGATCAGCCTGGTGCTGTTCTTCGGCTTCGCGCGGCACGGCCAGAGCACCTTCCGGTTCTCCGAGACGTCGGATGTCGTCAAGATCGCGAACCTCACGGTCGACACCTTCGTCACCACGACGATCGTGACCATCCTGCTCATCGCGCTGACGGCGCTCAGCGCGTACTACTCCTATCGGGCGCGCAAGACGCCGATCTGGCTGGTCATCGTCTTCGCCCTGCTGTTCATGTTCGGCTTCCTCGCCTGGGCCGGATCGGGCGAGCTCCCCGTCCCGGTCACCGGCCTGCTGCTCGGCACGATCAGCCTCTCGGTACCGCTCGTGTTCGGTGCCCTCGGCGGCGTCATCTCCGAGCGCGGCGGCGTGGTCAACGTCGCGATCGAGGGCCAGCTGCTCGCCGGTGCCTTCGTCTCGGCCATGACCGCGACGCTCACCGGCAGCTGGGTGGTCGGCCTGCTGGCCGCGCTCGTCGCGGGTGTGCTCGTCTCGTTCGTGCTCGCCGCGTTCTCGATCAAGTACCTGGTCGACCAGGTGATCGTCGGCGTCGTGC
Organism: Leifsonia poae; assembly: GCF_050632865.1. Classification (GTDB taxonomy): domain Bacteria; phylum Actinomycetota; class Actinomycetes; order Actinomycetales; family Microbacteriaceae; genus Leifsonia; species Leifsonia poae_B. Next base: position 186,492 of record NZ_JBODSA010000001.1, read on the forward strand.
TGAACGTGCTGGTCACCGGACTCACGAGCTTCCTGTACTCGCAGGTGCTCGCCGGCAACCCGCAGCTGCTCAACCACCCGCCGCGACTGCCGGAGTGGCCGATCCCGGTGCTCAGCGAGATCCCGATCATCGGCCCGGTGCTGTTCCGCCAGACCATCATCGAATACCTCATGTACATCGCGGTCTTCGCCGTGTGGTTCGGCCTGTTCAAGACCCGCTGGGGCCTCCGCCTCCGCTCGGTCGGCGAGCACCCGGAGGCCGCCGACACCGTGGGCATCAACGTCAACAGCACGCGGTTCTGGAACGTCTCGCTCGCGGGAGCCGTCGCCGGACTCGGCGGCGCGTACTTCACGCTGGGATCGGTCGGCGCGTTCTCCAAGGAGATGACTGCCGGTCAGGGCTTCATCGCCCTCGCGGCCGTCATCTTCGGACGGTGGGACCCGATCCGCGCGACCCTCGCGGCCCTCCTGTTCGGCTTCGCGTCGAACCTGCAGAACGTGCTCGGCATCATCGGCTCGCCCGTCCCGAGCGAGTTCATGCTGATGCTGCCGTATGTCGTCACGATCTTCGCGGTCGCCGGACTCGTCGGCCTCTCGCGTGCTCCAGCTGCCGACGGAAAGCCGTACATCAAGTCATGACCGAGCTCCCGAACGCAGAGTCCATCGACTGGGAGGCGCTGCGCGCCGCCGCGACCGACGCGATGCACCGCGCCTACGCCCCCTACTCGAACTTCCCGGTGGGAGCGGCCGCGCTCGTCGACGACGGACGCATCGTCAGCGGCTGCAACGTCGAGAACGCCAGCTACGGCGTGACGCTGTGCGCCGAGTGCGGCCTCGTGTCGTCGCTCGCGATGACCGGCGGCGGCCACCTCGTCGCCTTCACGTGCGTCGACGGCGACGGCGCGACGCTCATGCCGTGCGGCCGCTGTCGTCAGCTGCTGTACGAGCACTCGGCCGAGGGGATGCTGCTGGAGACCGTCTCCGGCATCCGCACCATCGACCAGGTGCTGCCCGACGCGTTCGGGCCGCGCCAGCTCGCCGCCTACGCGGCCGAGCACGAGAACGACTGAACAGGAACACCTTCGTGACCGACCTTGCAGGAGAGGTCGAGGCGTTCGACGCCGTCGACCTGATCAGGACCAAGCGCGACCGCGGCGAGCTCAGCACCGCCGAGATCGACTGGCTGGTGGACGCGTACACGCGCGGCTACGTCGGCGACGAGCAGATGTCGGCGATGACCATGGCGATCTTCCTCAACGGGATGACCCGGCGTGAGATCAAGGACCTCACCCTCGCGATGATCGCGTCCGGCGAGCGGATGGACTTCTCGGGGCTCGGCAAGCCGACCGCCGACAAGCACTCCACCGGCGGCGTGGGCGACAAGATCACCCTGCCGCTGATGCCGCTGGTCGCGACCTTCGGCGTGGCGGTCCCGCAGCTCTCCGGCCGCGGCCTCGGTCACACCGGCGGCACCCTGGACAAGCTGGAGAGCATCCCGGGCTGGCGCGCGAGCCTCAGCAACGCGGAGATGTTCGCCCAGCTGCAGAACGAGGGCGGCGTCATCTGCGCCGCCGGCTCGGGGCTGGCGCCGGCGGACGGCAAGCTCTACGCGCTGCGCGACATCACAGGGACGGTCGAGGCCATTCCGCTGATCGCATCGTCGATCATGTCGAAGAAGATCGCCGAGGGGACGAGCGCGCTGGTGCTCGACGTGAAGTTCGGCTCCGGCGCGTTCCTCAAGGACATCGAGCGCTCCCGCGAGCTCGCCCGCACCATGGTCGAGCTGGGTCGGGATGCGGGGGTCGCGACGTCCGCGCTGCTGACCGACATGAACGTCCCGCTGGGTCTCACGATCGGCAACGCGAACGAGGTCCGCGAGTCGGTCGAGGTGCTTGCCGGTGGGGGACCGGCCGACATCGTCGAGCTGACCGTCGCCCTGGCGCGCGAGATGCTGACCCTCGCCGGCCGCCCGGATGAGGATGTCGAGGCGGCCCTCAAGGACGGCCGCGCGATGGACAAGTGGCGCGAGGTCATCCGCGCCCAGGGCGGCGACCCCGACGCCCCGCTGCCGGTCGCGACGGACACGCACACCGTCGTGGCGGAGGAGGACGGCATCCTCGTCGAGCAGCAGGCGCTGCCGTTCGGTATCGCCGCCTGGCGCCTCGGCGCCGGCCGCGCCCGCAAGCAGGACCCGGTGCAGCACGCCGCAGGCATCGACCTGCACGCGAAGCCGGGCGACACTGTCCGCAAGGGCCAGCCGCTGTTCACGCTGTCCGCCGACGAGCCGGCCCGCTTCGAGCGCGCGCTCGAGGCGCTGGACGGCGCCTACCGGATCGCGCCGACGGGCACCCCGTTCGAGCGCGGCCCGCTGATCGCCGACCGGATCGCCTAGGGTTGACCTCATGAGCGACGCCTGGAACGAGTACGCGCTGGCCGACGGCACCGAGATCCGTCCGCTGCCCAAGGTCTCCCTGCACGACCACCTCGACGGCGGCCTCCGCCCCTCGACGGTGCTGGAGCTGGGTGCCGAGATCGGCCTGGAGCTTCCGGCGCAGGATGCGACCGAGCTCGGCCGCTGGTTCGCCGAGAAGTCGAACTCGGGTTCGCTCGTCGAGTATCTGAAGACGTTCGATCTCACCACCGCCGTGATGCAGACCCGCGAGGGCCTGAGCCGCGTCGCGCGCGAGTTCGTGCAGGACCTCGGCGACGACGGTGTGGTCTACGGCGAGATCCGCTGGGCGCCGGAGCAGCACCTGAGCCGCGGGCTGTCGCTGGACGAGACCGTCGAGGCCGTGCAGGAGGGCGTCGAGCAGGGCATCCAGGATGTCCGGAACGCCGGCGGCCGCATCCGCGTCGGCCAGCTGGTCACCGCGATGCGGCACAACGACCGCGGGCTGGAGATCGCCGAGCTCGCCGTCCGTCACCGCGACCGCGGCGTCGTCGGCTTCGACATCGCCGGCCCCGAGGCGGGTTTCCCGCCCTCGAACCTTCGCGCCGCGTTCGACTACCTCGCGGCGGAGTTCTTCCCGGCGACCGTGCACGCGGGCGAGGCGGACGGCCTCGACAGCATCCGCAGCGCCCTGCTCGACGGTCGCGCACTGCGGCTCGGCCACGGCGTGCGCCTCGCGGAGGACATCACGATCGAGCGCCAGGACGACGAGAACACCTACGTGACGCTCGGCAACCTGTCCCAGTGGGTGAAGGACCGCGAGATCGCGCTCGAGACGAGCCCGACCTCCAACCTGCAGACCGGTGCCATCGCGGCATGGGGCGACGACATCCTCGATCACCCGTTCGATCTGCTCTACCAGCTGGGCTTCCGGGTCACGGTGAACACCGACAACCGCCTGATGAGCGGCACGACGCTGACGCGCGAGCTGAGCATCCTCGCCGACGCCTTCGCCTATGACCGCACCGACCTGGAGATCTTCCAGCTCAACGCGGCCGCCGGCGCCTTCCTCCCGCTCGAAGAGCGTGAGGAACTGGCTGAGATCATCACAGCAGGTTTCGAGGGTTCGTGAACCCGCGGACGCTACTGTAGAAATATGTCACTGCCACCGCTGCCTGATTCCGCCATCACCGTCGGCGCGCACGCTGACGACTGGCGCCAGGCGGTCGTGCTGGCCGGTGAAGCGCTGGCCCGTTCGGGAGCGACGGAGCAGGGCTACGCGCAGCGGATGATCCAGGTGATCGAGGAGTTCGGCGCCTACATCGTGATCGCGCCGGGCCTCGCGCTCGCGCACGCGCGACCCGGGCCCGACGTCAACGCGGACGGCCTGTCGGTCGTCACCCTCGATGAGCCCGTGGTCTTCGGCCACCCGCACAACGACCCCGTGTCGGTCGTGCTGGGGCTCGCCGTTTCCACGCCCGAGGCGCACGTGACGAGCGTCGCCGAGCTGGCGAACGTCTTCAACGACCCCGAGGCGATCCCGGCGCTGGCCGCGGCGACCGACGTCGCCGAGGTGCAGCGCGTCCTGACGCTGAGCGAAGAAGAGGCGCCGCGGTGAAGATCGTCGCGATCTGCGGCGTGGGTGTCGGCACCTCCGGCATCCTGAAGGTGAACGCCGAGCGCGTGCTCGACCGGCTGGGGATCGACGCCGACGTGACCGCATCCGATGCGGCCCACATCGACGAGGCGGCGGCGGATGCGCAGGTCGTGCTCACCTCACCGGAGCTGGTGGACCGGATCGGCAAGACCAACGCCGACGTGATCGTCGTCCACAACTACTTCGACCTCGAAGAGCTCGAGCAGAAGCTCGACGAAGCCCTCGGCTAACCGCGCAGCAACGCCTCGATGAGGCCGGGGAACCGCTCGTCGAGCTCGTCCCGGCGCAGCTGGATCTCGTGCGTCCGGCCGCTGACGATCGTGCGGGTGACCCCGGCCTCGCGCAGCGTCTTGAAGTGGTGCGCCATGGTCGACTTCTGCACGTCCACGCCCCACTCGGTGAGGGTCTTGGGATGCGGGCGCCCGTCGGCCAGGACCCGCACGATCTGAAGCCGGATGGGGTCGCCGACGGCGCGCAGCACGTCGACGAGCTGCACATCCTGGATGTCGGGGCTGGGGTAATCGGTCATGCTCACCAGAAATTGTTTGACAATCATCGAACAATAGTCGTACCGTAACGGTATGACGTTCGTCGAACAATCCTACCGCAAGACCCTCCCGGCCCTGCTGGTGCTCGCTCTGGGGCTCTTCGTCGTCGGCACGAACGCGTTCGTGATCGCCGGCCTGCTGCCGCGCGTCGCCGCCGGGCTCGGTGCCACGGCGACCCAGGTCAGCTGGTCGATCACCAGCTACTCGCTCGTCGTGGCCGTCGCCGCTCCCGCCGTCTCCATCCTCCTTCCGCGCGTCCCGCGCGCCACTCTGATGGCCGCGGGGCTCGCGGTCTTCGCCCTAGGCACCGCCGTCTCGGCGCTAGCGCCCGATCTCACGGTCTTCATCGCCGGCCGGACGTTCTCCGGCCTCGGGGGAGCAGCCCTCGTCCCGACGGCGACCGCGGCCGCAGCGTCCCTCGCCCGTCCCGAGAAGCGCGGGCAGGCGCTCGCGATCGTCGGCGCGGGCTTCACCCTCGCGACGGCGGTCGGATCGCCGTTCGGAACGGCGCTTGGCGGCATGGCCGGCTGGCGCTTCGCGCTCTGGTGCATCGTCGGCATCGCGGCGGTGCTTGTGGTCGCCATCCCGCTGGCTGTCCGCGATGTGCCGGTGCCGCCCGCGGTGACGCTCAAGCGTCGCCTGGCCCCGCTGGCCGACCTCCGCATCGTCGCCCCGCTCGGCACGACCCTGCTGATGATCGCCGGGTTCAACATCGTCTACATCTTCTCGGCGGCCGTCACCCACGCGTCCACCGGCGGATCCGGGACGCTGCTCGCCGTGCTGTTGCTGGCCTACGGCGTCGCCGGCATCGCGGGCAACGCGATCGCCGGACCGCTGACGGACCGGTTCGGCAGCCGGCCCGTCGCGCTGATCGCGCTCGGCGCCCAGGCGCTGACGCTCGTCGTGCTCGCGTTCTCGGAGGCGTCGTTCGTCGCCACTATCGTCGTGTTCGCGGTCTGGGGCGTCGCCGCCTTCGCGATCGCCATCCCGGTGCAGCACCGGCTGGTGCACGTCGACCCGGGGAGCGCCGCGCTGGCGCTGTCGTGGTACTCGACCGCGATGTACGTCGGCATCGCCATCGCGCCGCCGATCGGGACGCTGGCGCTGGCTGCCGGTGGAGCGGTGGCCGTCCCGCTCGCGGGCGCGGTCGTCACGGTCGCGGCGCTCGCGGTGTTCCTGCTCGGATACCTCGCGCGCACGCCGCGAACCGTGACGGCCTGAGCCGCGGTCGTCCTACGCGGTCAGCAACCGCATCGCCTCGGCCAGGGCGGCCACACGCGAGGTCGCGGTCGCACGGCGCTCCTCGAGGGTTCCCTCGTCGCTCGAGGCGTCGATGTAGATCTTGAGCTTCGGCTCGGTGCCGCTGGGGCGCACCATGACACGGGAACCGTCCTCGAGCAGGATGCGGAGCACGTCGCTCGGCGGGAGGCCGCCGAAGCCGTCCTTCAGGTCGTCGATCTGCGCGACCTTGACCTCGCCGAGGTGGCTCGGCGGGGTGGTCCGCAGCGCGGCCATGATCTCGCCGATCCGGGACAGCTCGGTGACCCGCAGCGAGATCTGGTCGCTCGCGAAATAGCCGAAGCGCTCGGCGAACGCGTCCAGCTGCTGGGCCACGCTGATCCCGTCGGCGGCCAGGCCGTTCGCCAGGTCGAGGAAAGCGACGGCGGCCGAGATGCCGTCCTTGTCGCGCACCGTCTCCGGGTTCACGAGGTAGCCCAGGGCTTCCTCGTAGCCGTAGATCAGACCCGGCGCGCGGGAGACCCACTTGAAGCCGGTCAGGGTATCCGCGAAGTCCAGCTTGTAGGAGCGGGCGACGGCGGCGAGGGCGGGGAGGACACGATCGAGCAGGCCAGCGTGCCGATGGCGCCGCGGTCGTCCGCGCGCGCGGTCGCGAGCTCGGCGGCGCGCCAGCCGAGCAGCGCGCCCACCTCGTTGCCGGAGAGACGGCGGTAGCCGTCGGCGCTCGACGGGTCCGGGATGGCGACGGCGAGTCGGTCCGCGTCGGGGTCGTTCGCGATCACCAGGTCGGCGCCGGCCTCGCGTGCCGCGGCGAAGGACAGGTCCATCGCGCCGGGCTCCTCCGGGTTCGGGAAGGCGACCGTCGGGAACGCGGGATCGGGATCGATCTGCGCGGTCACCGGAGTCGGCTCGGCGAAGCCGGCGCGGGCGAACACCTCGCGCGCGGTGCGCCAGCCGACGCCGTGCATGGCCGTGTAGATGAAGGACACCGCGTTCCGGGGGTCTCGGTGGCGGCGACCGCGACGGTCGCGTCGATGTACGCCTGCTCGACGTCGTCGGAGGCGACCTCGTAGCGGTCGGAGCGCGGGAGGTCGGCCACGCTGCCCTGGGCGACGTCGAGGATGTGGGCGGCGATCTCCGCATCCACCGGGGACACGATCTGGGAACCGTGGTTCTCGCCGCCCAGGTAGACCTTGTAGCCGTTGTCGTTAGGCGGGTTGTGGCTGGCGGTCACCATGACGCCCGCGCTCGCGTCCAGGTGCCGGACGGCGAAAGCGAGCACCGGCGTCGGCAGGAGGCGGGGGAGCAGGATCGCGTGCACGCCGGCCCCAGCCATCAGCTCGGCGGTGTCGCGGGCGAAGACGTCGGAGTTCTTGCGGCCGTCGTAGCCGATGACGACCGACGGCGTGCCGCCCTCGGCGTGCTCCAGCAGCCAGCGGGCGAAGCCGGCGGCGGCCTGGGCGACCAGGACGCGGTTCATCCGGTTCGGGCCCGCGGCGATCGCGCCGCGGAGGCCGGCGGTGCCGAAGGCGAGGCGTTCGTCGAAGCGCGAGTGCAGGTCGGCGACGGCCTCACCGGAGCCGGCCTCGGCGGCGACGATCAGCGTCTCGAGCTCTTCGCGGGTCTCCGGATCCGGGTCCTGCGCCAGCCATGCGCGGGCGTCGGCGAGGAGCTGCGGGGTGTCCTTCGTCGCGTCGCTCACAGCGCCTCCACGATCTGGGCGAGCAGGGCGCTGATCACCGGCTCGGCGGCGCGGCCGGCGTCGATGACCTCCTGGTGGCTCAGCGGGGTCTTCTGGATGCCGGCCGCGAGGTTCGTGACGAGCGACATGCCCAGGATCTCCATCCCGGCCTGACGCGCCGCGATCGCTTCGAGGGCGGTCGACATGCCGACGATGTGTCCGCCGATCGCTTTCGCCATCTGAACTTCGGCCGGCGTCTCGTAGTGCGGCCCGCGGAACTGCGTGTACACGCCCTCGTCGAGCGACGGGTCGATGGTGCGCGCGAGGTCGCGGAGCCGCTGCGAGTAGAGGTCCGTCAGGTCGATGAAGGTCGCGCCCTCCAGCGGGGAGTCGGCGGTGAGGTTGATGTGGTCGCTGATGAGCACGGGGGTGCCGGGCTTCCAGTGCTCCTTGATGCCGCCGGCGCCGTTGGTGAGGACCATCGTGGTCGCTCCGGCCGCGGCCGCGGTGCGGACGCTGTGCACGACCCTGCGGACGCCGTGGTTCTCGTAGTAGTGGGTGCGCGCGCCGATGACCAGGGCGTGCTTGCCGTTCGCGAGGCGGATCGAGCGCAGGGTGCCCACGTGCCCCTCCAGCGCGGGCTTGCTGAAGCCGACGATCTCGGTGGCCGGTACGGTCGCGACGGTCTCGCCGATCAGGTCGGCGGCCTTGCCCCAGCCGCTGCCCAGGGTCAGCGCGATGTCGTGGCGCTGCACGCCCGTCTTCTCGGCCAGCTGGGAGGCGGCTTCGCGCGCGATCTCGAACGGGTCGGCCGCGGGGTCGTCGAGGGGGTTGGTGAAGGAATCCGACATGCCCCCAACTCTACTGAGCCGCCGGTTCTCCACAGCGGCGGTCCCGGATGCGCATCGGTGCATCCCATACGGAAGAATGGTGCGCATGTCGTATGAATTCGAGCGCAAGCAGCGGCTCGCCGTGCTCGGCGGGGGTCCCGGCGGATACGAGGCGGCGCTCGCGGGCGCCCAGCTGGGTGCCGACGTAACGATCGTGGAGCGTTCCGGAGTGGGCGGCTCGGCCGTCATCACCGACGTGGTGCCCTCGAAGAGCCTCATCGCGACGGCCGAGGCCACCAACTCCATCGGCGAGGCGACCGACCTCGGCGTGCAGTTCTTCTCGCGCGGCGAGACCGGCAAGCCGGTGCGCCCCGAGATCGCGGTCAACCTGGCAGCCGTCAACAAGCGGCTGGTCGGGCTCGCGCGGCAGCAGTCGGAGGACATGCGGGCCGAGCTCGTGCGCTCCGGCGTCCGCATCGTGACCGGTGAGGGCCGCCTCGACGGCGCCGGAGCCGTGATCGTCTCCACCGGCAAGGGCGACTCGGGCACCGACTTTGATCGCGTCGAGGCCGACACGATCGTGGTCGCGGTGGGCGCGACCCCGCGGATCCTGCCGTCGGCGGTTCCGGATGGGGAGCGCATCCTCACCTGGACCCAGCTGTACGACCTGCACACTGTGCCGTCGCACCTGATCGTCGTCGGGTCCGGGGTGACGGGGGCCGAGTTCGCGTCCGCCTACAACGCTCTCGGCTCGAAAGTCACGCTCATCTCGTCGCGCGATCAGGTGCTGCCGGGCGAGGATGCTGACGCCGCCGCCGTGATCGAGAACGTCTTCCGCCGCAACGGGATGCAGGTGCTGTCGAAGTCGCGTGCCGAGTCCGTCGTCCGCACCGAGGACGGTGTGGTCGCGACGTTGACCGACGGCCGCACGATCGAGGGCTCGCACTGCCTCATGGCAGTCGGCTCGGTGCCGAACACCGCCGGGATCGGCCTGGAGGAGGCGGGAGTGCAGGTGACGCCGTCCGGTCACATCCGGGTCAACCGCGTGGCCCGCACGTCCATCCCCAACATCTACGCCGCGGGCGACTGCTCGGACTCGCTGCCCCTCGCGTCCGTCGCCTCGATGCAGGGCCGCACCGCCGTCTTCCACGCGATGGGAGACGCCGTGAACCCGATCGAGCTGCGCAACGTCAGCTCCAACATCTTCACCCAGCCCGAGATCGCGACGGTCGGCTGGAGCCAGAAGCAGATCGAGGAGGGCATCGCGCAGGGCGACATCTACAAGCTGCCGCTGAAGTCCAACCCGCGCGCCAAGATGCTCGGCATCCGCGACGGGTTCGTGAAGCTGTTCGCGCGCACCGGGTCGGGCACGGTCATCGGCGGCGTGATCGTCGCACCGCGCGCGTCCGAGCTGATCTTCCCGCTCGCGCTCGCCGTGGAACAGCGCCTCACGGTCGACCAGGTGGCCCGCGCGTTCACGGTCTACCCCTCGCTGTCGGGATCGATCACCGACGCCGCGCGCGCCATGCACATCGTGCTCTGACGGAAGGCATCGGGGGATGGAGACCGCGCTCGTCATCGGCGTCCTCGCTGTCCTGACGATCGCGGCCGCCACCACCATCGGGCCGAAGTTCGGGGTGGCGTCGCCGCTCATCCTCGTGGTGGTCGGCATCCTCGTGAGCCTGCTGCCGTTCGTTCCCGTGCTGGAGATCAAGCCGGAATGGGTGATCGCCGGCGTGCTGCCGCCCTTGCTGTACTCGGCGTCGGTCTCGATGCCGGCGATGACATTCCGGCGAGAGTTCGGCGCGATCGGCGGACTGTCGGTCCTCCTCGTCATCGTCAGCTCGGTAGTGCTGGGGATCTTCTTCGCCTGGATCATCCCCGGGCTCGGCCTCGGCTGGGGCGTCGCGCTCGGCGCGATTGTGAGCCCCACCGATGCCGTCGCGACCGGCATCGTGAAGCGCGCCGGCGTCTCGCCCCGCGTCGTCGCGATCCTGGAGGGCGAGAGCCTGCTGAACGACGCGACCGCGCTGGTGCTGCTGCGGGCGGCGGTCGCGGCCGCTGCGGTGGCGACGTTCACGGTCGGTGCGGTGACGCTGTCATTCATCTATTCGGTCGTGATCGCGGTCGCGTTCGGCGGGCTCATCGGCTGGCTCAACCTGCTCGTGCGCGCGAGGGTGAAGGATGCGACGGTCAACACCGTCATCTCCTTCACCGTGCCGTTCCTCGCGTCCATCCCGGCCGAAGCGCTCGGGGCGTCGGGGCTCGTTGCGGCCGTGGTGGCTGGACTCGTGACCGGCAGCCGGGCGCCGCGGGTCCTCTCGCCCGAGCACCGGCTGTCAGACGCCCAGAACTGGCGGACGGTGGAGCTCATCCTCGAGGGCCTGATCTTCCTCACGATGGGCCTCGAACTGTTCGGCATCCTGCAGAAGGTGCAGCAGGACCATTCCGGCGTGGCGCCCGCGATCGGCATCGCGGCGATCGCCCTCGTCCTGACGATCGTGGTGCGGGCGGCCTTCGTCGCGCCGCTCCTGGCGCTGCTGGCGCGACGTCACCGACGCGGCCAGCGCATGCGGCCGCGGCTGGAGCAGATGCAGGAACACCTGTCCGATCCGGAGGCGGTGCAGCGCGGGATCGCGCAGCGGATCGCGCCCTCCGAGACGCCGGCGCTCACTACGGGCACGGACAAGCCACCGGTCGCAGATTTGTCGCCCTTCACCGCGGGCGATCCCGGCCGGACGGTATCCCCGAAGCAGGCCGAGCGGCGTCGGCGGCGCCTCGCCCGCCGCGGCGTCCCGACCACCGAGAACCTGGCGCGTTTCGGTACGCGCGTGCGGCGGCTGATTGCGGACATCGAGTACTTCACCGGAGCACCGCTCGGCTGGCGCGAGGGCGCGATCGTCGTCTGGGCCGGGATGCGCGGCGCGGTGACCGTCGCGGCCGCCCAGTCGCTCCCGCAGGACACCCCCGGACGGTCCGTGCTCGTCCTCATAGCGTTCCTCATCGCGGCCGGGTCGCTCCTGCTCCAGGGCGGCACGCTCGGGCTCGTCCTGAAACTGGTGAAGCCCGCTGCGGCCGATCCTGTCGCCGAGAAAGAGGAACGGCGGCGTCTCATGGAGCTGCTGTACGAAGCGGGCAAGTCCGTCCCGCAGCCGACCACGCGTGAGCGCACGCCCGAGGCCTTCGCGGAGCACAAGGCCGCGCGCCTCGCCCGGCTGAGGGCCCAGCGCGACGCCCTCCTCGACGCACGGGACGACGGGACCTTCAGCGCCGACGTGCTGGCCGGAGCCCTCACCAACCTCGACGCCGACGAGATCAGCATCGACCTCAAGGGCGACCCCACCGAGGCCACCGGCTAACCCCTTCCGCCGCTTCCGGAACTGTTCCACAGGTCGGACGGGCGCCGACTTCTCCACAGATTCGGACGTCGCCGCCCGCCGATGGTAGCGGCTCGCGACGATGGACTCATGACCTGCAACGAACGAACCCTCGCGCAAAAGAGGAGTCCGCGAGCCGGACGGCTCGGGGACTCCTCTTCCTCGGACGGCGCGGGGCGTTTGCCCGCGCGCGTCAGACGATGTTGAGCAACAGGTGGCCGGAGGATACCGTCTCGCCGACCGTGGCGTTGATGCCGGAGATCGTTCCGTCCTTGTGGGCGGTGAGCGGCTGCTCCATCTTCATGGCCTCGAGGACGAGCACGAGGTCGCCCTTGACGACCGGGTCGCCGTCCGCGACCGCGACCTTGACGACGGTGGCCTGCATCGGAGCGGTGACCGAGTCGCCGGTCGCCGTCTCGACGCTGTGCGCGGCACCTCGCCGGCGCGGGGCCGGGGCGGCGGCTGCGCCGGCGGAACCCCCGCCGAGCAGGCGCGCGGGGAGCGACACCTCGATGCGCTTGCCCTCGACCTCGACCACGACGTTGCTGCGGCGCTCAGCGGCGGCCTGGTCGCCCAGCTCGCCCGACCACGGCTCGATGTCGTTGACCCACTCGGTCTCGATCCAGCGCGTGTACACCGAGAACGGCTCGCCGTCCTGCGGGGCGAAGGCCGGGTCGCGCACGATCGCGCGGTGGAAGGGGAGGACCGTCGGAAGGCCGGCGACTTCGAACTCCTCCAGGGCGCGGCGGGAGCGCTCCAGGGCCTCCTCGCGGCTGGAGCCCGTCACGATGAGCTTCGCGAGCATCGAATCGAAGGCGCCGCTGATCACGTCGCCCGCCTGGATGCCGCTGTCGACGCGCACGCCGGGGCCGCCGGGGGCCTTGAACACGTGCACCGGGCCAGGGGAGGGGATGAAGTTGCGGCCGGCGTCCTCGCCGTTGATCCGGAACTCGAAGGAGTGTCCGCGCGGAGCCGGGTCGTCGTAGTCGAGCTCGCCGCCCTCGGCGAGGCGGAACTGCTCGCGCACGAGGTCGATGCCGGTGACCTCCTCGGAGACGGGGTGTTCGACCTGCAGGCGGGTGTTCACCTCGAGGAACGAGACGGTGCCGTCCTTGCCGATCAGGAACTCACACGTTCCGGCGCCCTGGTAGCCGACCTCCTTGAGGATGGCCTTGGACGACGAGTACAGCTTGTCCATCTGCTCCGGGGTGAGGAACGGCGCGGGAGCCTCCTCGACGAGCTTCTGGTGGCGGCGCTGCAGCGAGCAGTCGCGAGTGGAGACCACGACCACGTTGCCGTACGCGTCGGCGAGGCACTGGGTCTCGACGTGGCGCGGCTGGTCCAGGTACTTCTCGACGAAGCACTCGCCGCGGCCGAATGCCGCGATCGCCTCGCGGGTGGCGGACTCGAAGAGCTCGGGCACCTCCTCGCGGGTGCGGGCGACCTTGAGGCCGCGGCCGCCGCCGCCGAAGGCCGCCTTGATGGCGACCGGGAGGCCGTACACGTCGACGAAGTCGAGCACTTCGGACGCGTCGGCGACCGGGTTCAGGGTTCCGGGGGCGAGCGGAGCGCCCACCTTCTCGGCGACGTGACGCGCCGAGACCTTGTCGCCCAGGCGCTCGATGGCCTCCGGCGACGGGCCGATCCAGGTGAGGCCGGCCGCGATCACAGCGCGCGCGAAGTCCGCGTTCTCGGCGAGGAAGCCATAGCCGGGGTGGACCGCGTCGGCGCCCGAGCGGCGGGCGACCGACAGCAGCTTGTCGATCACCAGGTAGGTGTCGGCGCTGGTGGTCCCGTCGAGGGCGTACGCCTCGTCGGCAAGGCGGACGTGGACGGCGTCGCGATCCTGGTCCGCGTACACCGCGACGGACGCGATACCGCTGTCCTTCGCCGCACGGATGACACGGACGGCGATCTCGCCGCGGTTGGCGATCAAAACCTTGGTGATACGTGGCACAGTTCCCTAGCCTATTGCTCGATATCGAACGACATTTGGTCGATCCCCACAAAAATGGGATGCCAAAGACTCCAGGAGCCTACAACGAGCCGCGTCAGCGGCTCCGATTCCATAGTGACGTCCACTCGACGCCGAGCTCGCGCACCAGCTCGCGCAGCGTCGAGAGCGAGAGCCCGACGACGGTGCTCGGGTCGCCCTCCACCCGGGTGATGAAGGGTCCGCCCAGACTGTCGATGGTGAACGCTCCGGCGACTTCCAGCGGCTCGCCGCTGGCCACGTAGGCGTCGATCTCGACGTCGCTCACATCGGCGAACGTGACGGCGGCGGTGGCGACGGCTCCGGCGGCGGCGTTCTCGCGGCCGTTGCGGTGGTCGATGAGCCAATGTCCGGAGTGGAGAACGCCGGTCCGGCCGCGCTGCTGAAGCCAGCGTTCACGCGCGACCTCGGGCAGATGCGGCTTGCCGTGAATGGCGCCGTCGATGGCGAACGCGGAGTCGCCTCCGAAGATGAGGCCGTCCAGGGGCTCGCCGTCGAGGGTGCCGCGCACGGCCTCCGCCTTCAGGCGCGCCAGGAGCTGCACCATCGCGTCCGCACTCAGCGGTCCGTGCTCGGCCTCGGCCGCGGCGACGGCGGCCGGCTCGTCGACGTGCGAGGGCACGACCACCGGCTCGATTCCCGCGGCGCGCAGCAGCGCGAGACGGGCCGGCGAGGTGGAGGCGAGGTAGAGGCGCATGGTCACCTATGGAATGCTCGAAGGATGCCCCAGAACGATGAGGGAGACCTCGCGCAGCACGAGGTCGAGCTCGACATTACCAACGTCGCCCATGGCGGCGTGTTCGTCGCCCGGCACGAGGGGCGGGTCGTCTTCGTGCCCGACACGATGCCGGGGGAGCGGGTGCGGGCGCGCATCGGCGACACCCGGCACCAGAGCTTCTGGCGCGGTGAGGTGGTGGAGGTGCTGGAGGCGGCGCCCGAGCGGCAGCCGCACGTGTGGGAGGCCGCGGCGATCGAGCGCCCGCCGGCGCAGCGTGCCGGCGGCGCAGAGTTCGGTCACATCCGTCTGGAGCACCAGCGCGAGCTCAAGCACCGCGTGATCGAGGACGCGCTCACCCGCACCGCGAAGCTGTCGCCCGAAGCCGTGGCCACGGCCGGAGTCGGCGGCGGACGCGTGACCGTCGAGCCGGTCGCCGGCGAGACGGAGGACGGCACGGGATGGCGCACGCGCGTCCGCCTGCAGGTCGACCGGCAGGGGCGTCTCGGACCGTTCGCGCCACGGTCGCACACGGTCATCCCCGTGGACGACCTGCCGCTCGCGACCGCGCTCGTCCAGGAGGCGACGCCGTTCGGGCAGCTGTTCCCGGGCGCGGAGTCGGTGGATGTCGTGGCGACGGGGCTCGGAACCTCGCATGTCCTCGTCAACGACGCGCCGGAGCGTCCCGGCGGCAACCGGGGTGCCGGCGGGAATCGCGCCGGCGGCGGCCGCGCCGGCCGTGGCCGCAACCGCGCCTCCGCCCGGCCGCAGCGCCCGCGGTCCCGTCCGCAGCCGGTCCCCATCCGCGAGCGGGTCGGCGACCGCGAGTTCCGGCTGGACGCGCGCGGTTTCTGGCAGGTGCATCGCGCCGCAGCGCAGACGCTCACCGAGGCGGTGCAGTCCGCCGTCGACGAACCGCTGTTCGACCCCCGAGCCGCCAACCTCGACCTGTACGGGGGCGTCGGCCTGCTCGCCGCAGCGCTCGGTGACCGGTTCGGCTCCACCCTCCGCATCACCTCCGTCGAGAGCAGCGAGACGGCCACGGACGACGCCGCCGAGAACCTGGCCGACTGGGTGGGTGCCTCGGCGATCACCGACCGGGTGGAGCGGTACATCACCCGGCTCGCCGCCGACGCCTCGGCCGCCGAGCGAGCGCGACTCCGGGCGGCGACCGTCGTACTCGACCCGCCGCGGTCGGGTGCCGGCCGCGACGTCGTCGACGCCATCTCGTCGCTCACCCCGGCCCAGGTGGTCTACGTCGCCTGCGACCCGGTCGCCCTCGCCCGCGACCTGGCGTTCTTCGCCGGGCACGGGTACGAGCTGCGCGGTCTGCGCGCCTTCGACCTCTTCCCCAACACGCACCACGTCGAGGCCGTCGCCACGCTGACGCGCTGAGGTGGAACACGGCCGAATGCATTCACCCCCTACGATGGTCTCCATGGTGCGGGTGGCAATCGTCGACGATCACGAGTCCGTGCGCCTGGGGCTGAAGGCGGCCTGTCAGGACGCGGGGTACGACGTGGTCGTGACCGCTCCGACGGTGGACGACTTCGTGTCCCAGCTCGGTTCCCAGGAGTGCGACGTCGTGGTGCTCGACCTGTCGCTCGGCGACGGCTCGAAGGTCACCGACAACGTGAAGCGCGCCCAGGCGACCGGTGCGGCGGTCCTGGTGCACAGCATCGCGGACCGGGTGGCGAGTGTCCGCGAGGCGCTGGCCGCGGGTGCCGCCGGCGTCATCCCGAAGTCCTCCCCGACGACCACCGTCATCAGCGCCATCGCGACGGTCGCGCGCGGCGACGTGCTCAACAACCTGGAGTGGGCCACGGCGATCGACGCCGACAGCGATTTCGCGAAGGCCCAGCTCGGGCGCCGCGAGCGCGACGTGCTGCACCTCTACGCCTCCGGGCTGCCCCTGAAAGCCGTCGCCGCTCAGCTCGGCATCGCGAACTCCACGGCCCGCGAGTATCTGGACCGCATCCGCGTCAAGTACGTGGAGGTCGGCCGGCCGGCCCCGACCAAGGTGGATCTCCTCCGCAGGGCGGTGGAGGACGGCATCCTCCCCGGGCTCGACCCGGAGACGGGCAATGAGCGTTCCTAGCGGGGTGCGCCCCGGCCTGCCCCTGGAGTCGGCCAAACCCCGCAACCCGCTGAGCCGTGCGCGCATCGAGCGCATCGCGGACCGCACGGTCTCCGCCTTCGGTCTCGTGTTCGGACTCCAGACGCTGCCGACCGCGCTCGGGCAGCTGAAGGACCTGCAGGAGCCCTGGGGCGCGGTGTGGATGATCACGGTCTTCGGCGGGCTCGCGCTCACCGTGATCCTTGCCGTCGTCCAGCGCGGCGTGAAGATCGCGATGGCCGTACTCTCCGTCGTCTACGTCGCCGCCATCGTCACCTGGCCCCTCATCGCCGACAACCCGGCCGCGTTCCAGACCGACAAGCCGTGGGTCTGGTTCCTCTGCTCGGTCTTCACCGCGTTCGCCGCCGTCGCGTACCCGCTCTGGCTGGCCATCGCCTACACATTCCTCGTCCCGATCGCCTACGGCGTGGTGAGAGCGCTCCCCGCGGGCGGCGGCGTCGGCTTCGAACTGGCCGCGCTGGACACCATCTACGCGATCATCCTCGGCGGCGTGATCCTCGCCATCATCGCCATGATGCGCCAGGCGTCGAGCGCCGTCGACACCGCGCAGAGCCAGGCGCTCGCCCGGTACGCCAACGCGGTCCGCCAGCACGCGACCGAGGTGGAGCGCGTTCAGGTGGATGCGATCGTGCACGACAGCGTCCTCACCACCCTGCTCTCGGCGGCCTCTGCGCGCACCACCGAGCAGAAGGAGCTCGCGGCAGCGATGGCGGCGGACGCGATCGGGCACCTCCACGCCGCCGAGGCGGCGACGCCCGAAGACCAGACGGCCGTCGGTCTCGACCGGCTTACCGAGCGGCTGGTGACGGCCGCGAACGCGTTCTCGTCCCCGTTCGCTGTCGAGGTGCAGGACGTGGAGGTGCACACGCTTCCGGTGAACGTCGCCGAGGCGGTCTACTCGGCCACGGTCCAGGCGATGGTGAACAGCATGCAGCACGCCGGCGGCCCCGAGGTGCAGCGAAGCGTCTCGATCCGCGGCGGCAGTCCCGCGGCGACGGTGGAGGTCGTCGTGCGCGACGACGGACGCGGCTTCACCGAGTCCGAGGTGCCCGCGGAGCGGCTGGGACTGCGGATCAGCATCCGCGACAGGCTCGCCAAGGTGGGCGGCCGCGCGAGCATCGAGTCCGAGCCGGGTGTGGGCACGACGGTGACCATCCTGTGGCCGTCGGCCGACCAGAACGCGCTCGGCGGTACCTCCGCGGCGACCGCTCTGCATGACCCGCTGGCTCCGGCCACGGCGACGGAGGCGGCCGAGTGATCACCCTCAACCGCGTCCTCTTCCTCAGCCTCGGCGCCCTGTTCTCGGCGTACCACCTGTTCCTCGCGCTGTCGTCGCTGTCGACGCCTGCGGCGACGGGCCCGGTCATCGTGTCCATGGTGCTGTACGGGATCGCGACCGTCCTCAGCCTCTGGCCGACGAGCCCCACGAAGATGCCGCTCTGGCTCGCCGCGTTCGACCTCGCCGTGAGCGTCGTGGCGACCATCCTGGTGACCAGTCAGCTGGATCCCGCGAAGGACAACGGCTACGCCACCTGGTACGTCGCCGCCGTCGGCACCCTGATGACCATCTGCGCGGTCCGCCGCCAGCAGATCATCGCCTGGGTCGGTGTCGGCTTCCTGGCCGTTCAGACGGTCGTCTGGGCCGGCCCGGGTGCGCTCGCGGGACTGGGCGTGATCGGCTCGATCGTCTGGGTCGGCGTCGCGGTCGTCATCTCGAGCTCGCTGGCGAAGGCGGGACGCGACGCGTTGCAGTTCGCCCGCGCGGAGCGCGAGGCGACGGAATGGCAGGCGGCGCAGGAGGCGCACGTCATGGAACGGCAGCTGCGGCTGCGGCAGACCTACCGCGTCGCCGCGCCGATGCTCGCCGAGATCGTCCGTCGCGGGGGAGACCTCACCGAGGCCGAGCGGCGCGAGTGCCGCTACCTGGAGGGCGCCATCCGGGACGAGATCCGGGGGCGACGACTCCTGAACGACGACGTGCGCCGCGAGGTCATGGACGCGCGCCGCCGCGGTGTGGTCGTCAGCCTGCTCGATGAGGGCGGCATCGACGACCTCGACCAGCGCGGCCTGGAGGCGGTGCTGCGGCGGCTGGCGGAGGCGATCCGCGGTACGACCACCGACAAGCTCATCGTGCGGACGGTGCCGCGCTCCTCGAAGACGGCCGTGACGGTCGTCGGCCTCCGCATGTCGGACGACGGCGCGGCGAACGCGCTCGGCGCGGAGTCGGAGGACGACGAGGTCGACCTGTGGCTCGAGATCCCGCGTCCGGTCGGCGCCGCCTGATCCCTGCTCCCCGCGGCGATTCGTCACGAATCGGTGGGCACACGCGTCCGTTAACGGGAGAAAGGGGCCGACACCCGAATTGTCGGCCCCTTTTCAAACCCCGAGTCAGGGCGACAACCCGAATATCGCCCTGACTCGCCCCCAAAGCACTCGCCCGCTTACCCTAGTCGGCGAGTGATTGGCGGTGTGACTCACGAGGAGAGACACCTAGCAATATCTATAGTGGTGCGGCGCCCAGAAAATACATAGTCGTCATTTTGGAGGACACCTGGGGGACACCTGACGACACCCGTTCACGGTGTGCCCGCGAGATGACGCCTGACCCGCTTTCGGGGGACAGATCAGTCGGGGTACAAACGCCCGATCTCAGCCCGAGAACGAGCGCCAGGCACCGTTCCCGGGGCGCAGCTCGCCGCGCAGCGCGCGCTGGGTCCGGGCCCATGCGTCCGGTCCCTGATCGGCCTGCGCCTCCTTGGCCGCGGCCGCCTGCTCGGCTGCCGCGGCGGCGAGCACCGCGGTCACGGCAGCGACCTCCTCCGGTGTCACGCCGCGCGTGAGGAACCGGAGCTGGGACGGGTCGAGCGGCGAGTCCGGGCTCGTCTCGGCAGCGTGCGCGCCACTCACAGCGGGATGTTCCCGTGCTTCTTCGGCGGAAGCGAGGCGCGCTTGGTGCGCAGGGCCCGCAGCGCCTTGATCACCGACACGCGCGTGGCCGCCGGCTCGATCACGCCGTCCAGCTCGCCGCGCTCGGCCGCGAGGAACGGGCTGGCCACGTTGTAGGTGTACTCGTTGGCGAGCTTCGTCCGCACTGCTGCGACGTCCTCGCCGGCCTCCTCCGCGCGCTTGATCTCGCCGCGGTACAGGATGTTGACCGCGCCCTGGCCGCCCATGACCGCGATCTCGGCGGTCGGCCAGGCCAGGTTGATGTCGGCGCCGAGCTGCTTGGAGCCCATGACGATGTAGGCGCCGCCGTAGGCCTTACGGGTGATGATCGTGACCAGCGGCACGGTCGCCTCGGCGTACGCGTACAGCAGCTTCGCGCCACGGCGGATCACGCCCGTCCACTCCTGGTCCGTGCCGGGCAGGTACCCGGGCACATCCACGAGGGTCAGGATCGGGATGCCGAACGCGTCGCAGAAGCGCACGAACCGCGAGGCCTTCTCACCGGCGTCGATGTTGAGCGTGCCCGCCATCGCGCTGGGCTGATTCGCGACGATGCCGACCGAGCGGCCCTCCACCCGGGCGAAGCCGATGACGATGTTCGGCGCGAAGAGCGGCTGCACCTCCAGGAACTCGCCCTCGTCCACGATGCCCTCGATGATCGTCTTGACGTCGTAGGGCTGGTTGGGGGAGTCCGGGATGACCGTGTTGAGCCGGCGGTCCGCGTCCGTGATCTCGAGCTCCGGCTCCGACTGGAAGGTCGGCAGCTCGGCGAGGTTGTTCTGCGGGAGGTAGCTGAGCAGAGTGCGCGCGTAGTCGAGCGCGTCCTCCTCGTCGCTCGCCAGGTAGTGCGAGACGCCGGAGACCTTGTTGTGCGTCAGCGCGCCGCCGAGCTCTTCGAAACCGACGTCCTCGCCGGTGACCGTCTTGATGACGTCCGGGCCGGTGACGAACATGTGGCTCGACTTGTCGACCATGATCACGAAGTCGGTGAGCGCGGGGGAGTACACCGCACCGCCGGCCGCCGGGCCCATGACGATGGAGATCTGCGGGATGACGCCGGAGGCTGCAGTGTTGCGGCGGAAGATCTCGCCGTACTTGCCGAGGGCGACCACGCCCTCCTGGATGCGGGCGCCGCCGGAGTCGAGGATGCCGATCATCGGCACGCCGGTCTTGAGCGCGTGGTCCATGACCTTGATGATCTTCTCGCCGGCGACCTCGCCGAGCGAGCCGCCGAAGATGGTGAAGTCCTGGCTGAACACGGCGACGTTGCGGCCGTGGATGGTGCCGACACCGGTGACGACCGCGTCGCCGTAGGGGCGCTTCGCCTCCATACCGAAGGCGTGCGTGCGGTGGCGGACGAACTCGTCCAGTTCGACGAAGGAGCCCTGATCGAGCAGCAGGTCGATGCGCTCGCGCGCAGTCAGCTTGCCCTTGGCGTGCTGCTTCTCGATGGCGGCCTGCCCGCTCGCGGTCACGGCCTCGTGGAACCGTTCCTTCAGGTCGGCGAGCTTGCCGGCGGTGGTGGTCAGGTCGGGGAGCTGGTCGGTCTGACGGTCTTCGGTGTCGGTCACGCCGTTCACTCTACCGGCCAGTGGAACGGGCATGCCGTTGACGAAATCCTACAAATCCGCCCGCCCGCTCTGGGGATGGGAGCCAGTGCGACAGACTGGGCGCGTGGAGTTCCGACGCAGCCGTGCCATCGTCCCCGTGCTCGAGGTCCTGCCCGAGGCGGGATCGACCAACGATGTCCTGCGCCAGCGCGCCGGCGGCCTGCCCGATCTCGCGGTGCTGGTCACCGACAACCAGACCGGTGGACGCGGGCGGCTCGGCCGGGAGTGGATCACCCCGCCGGGCACGGCGCTCGCGATCTCGGTGCTGCTCAAGCCGGTCGGGCTGCCGTCGTCCGCGTACGGCTGGTTCCCGCTGCTGGCCGGGCTCGCGATGAGCCGGGCGCTCGGGCCGCTGGTTCCGGGCGGCGTGCAGGTGAAGTGGCCGAATGACGTCCTCATCGAGGGCGACAAGGTGTGCGGCATCCTGGCCGAGCTGCTTCCGGACCTCTCGGGGCTCGTCATCGGCGCAGGGGTCAATCTCTCGCAGACGCGCGAGCAGCTGCCCACGGACACGTCCACCTCCCTGGCGCTCGCCGAGGCCACGGCGGTGGATGCTGACCTCGTGCTCTCCGCGTATCTCATCCAGCTGAGCACGGTGTACCGCGAATTCCTGTCCGCCGGCGGCGACCCGATCCGCAGCGCCCTGCGCGATGAAGTGGTGGAGGCGTGCCACACCGTCGGACGTCCGGTGCGCGTCCAGCTGCCCTCGGGCGACGACCTGCTGGGGACCGCGGTGGGCATCGACGAGGACGGCAGGCTCGTCGTGCAGTCGGATGCGGGCCGCACCGCAGTGGCGGCGGGCGACGTGACGCACCTGCGGTATTAATGGAGCATGAGCAGCACCCCGGACGGGACCTCCGCGCAGCCCGCCCAGCCGCCCGAGCGCGTCGTCGCCCGGCTGCGGACCAACGCTCGCCGGCTGTTCTGGCCGAGCCTGGTGCTGATCGCGGCCGCGGGCGCCGTCGGCTTCTTCGCCGGCCGGCTCGACGAGGTCTGGGAGATCGTGCTCCTGTGGACGGCAGCGGCCGTCGTCGTCCTGCTGCTCTTCCTGTTGCCGCTCGCGGCCTGGCTGAGCCGCCGCTACACGATCACGACGCGCCGGCTCATCATCCGGCACGGGTTCTTCGTCCGCGTCCGGCAGGAGCTGCTGCACAGCCGCGGCTACGACGTCAGCGTCCGGCGCACCTGGCTGCAGAGCGCGTTCCGCTCCGGTGACGTGCTCATCAACTCCGGGCTCGACCACCCGGTCGTCCTCAAGGACGTGCCGCAGGCCGACCAGGTGCAGCGGGCGCTCTCCGAGCTGATGGACCACTCGCAGACGGTCGTCGCCGTCCGTCGTCAGCAGTCGGAGTCAGTCACCGACGAGACCACGGTCTGGGGCAGCCGCTAGCGTCGAGCCGGTGATCGGCGCCTTCTCGCGCGCCGTCCGCGGCGTGACGTGCGCACCGGACGACAGGGCGCCGCGGGCTCCGGCGCGACGCTCGTCGCGAGCGGCCGCGCGCTCGGGCGAGAACACCCACCAGCGGTAGAACGCGAAGCGGAACACCGTGCCGAGGGCGAGCCCCACGACGTTGTTGGCGATGTTGTCGGCCAGCAGGCTCTGGAAGCCCAGCAGGTAATGCGAGACCCACACGCAGAGCAGGGGGATGGCCATCCCGGCCAGGCTGACGACGAAGAACTCGATGCCCTCGCGCGTCGCGTCGGAGTTGCGGTTGCCCGCGAACGCCCAGTACCGGTTGCCCAGCCAGTTGGCGGCGATGGCGACCAGGGTCGCGATGGCGGTCGCGTACAGCGTCTTGTGCGGCACGTTCTCCAGCACGAAGAGCATCAGCACGTTGAAGACGACCAGATTGACGACGAATCCGACGGCACCGACCGCGCCGAACTTGATCAGCTGCGGGAGCAGTCGCGCCTTGTGCGCTGAGGTGCGGGTCTCGGTCGTCATGCCCCTGCCTGAGATGCGGGAAGATGGTCAGTGCGTTCTTCACGGTACGCGGACGAGGTTTCGCGTTCCTGTGAATCACCCCAACCGGCATGAAAAGTATCAGAGAGGCGGGCAGTCCATGGCTAGTCAGATCGTCGGAGTGATCGGCGGAGGCCAGTTGGCCCGGATGATGATCCCTCCCGCGATCGAGCTCGGCATCGAGATCCGCGTGCTCGAGGAGGCCGAGGGCATGAGCGCCGACATCGCCGCCACGGGTGTGGGCGACTACCGCGACCTGGACACCGTGCTGGCCTTCGCCGACACCGTCGACGTGATCACTTTCGACCACGAGCACGTGCCGCAGCCGATCCTGAACGAGCTGATCGCACGGGGCATCCCGGTGCATCCCGGGCCGGATGCGCTCCTCTATGCGCAGGACAAGCTGCAGATGCGCGCGAAGCTGAGCGAGCTGGGCCTGCCGGTGCCGGATTGGGCGGCCGTCGAGTCGGCCGACGAGCTGGGCGCGTTCCTGGCGGACCACGGAGGCCGCGCCGTCGTGAAGACGGCCCGCGGCGGTTACGACGGCAAGGGCGTCCGGGTCGTGTCCGAGGCCATCGGCGCCGACGACTGGTTCGCCGCGCTCGCCGAGGACGGCCGTGGCGGCGCGCTGCTGGTCGAAGAGCTGGTGCCCTTCCGCCGAGAGCTCGCGCAGCTCGTCGCGCGGCGTCCCTCCGGCGAGATCGCCGCATGGCCGGTCGTCGAGACGGTGCAGCGCGACGGTGTGTGCGCCGAAGTGCTGGCGCCGGCGCCGGGATCGGCGGGCCGCGTGGCCGAGATGGCCGCCGACATCGCGCACCGCGTGGCGAAGGGCCTGGGCGTCACCGGTGTGCTCGCCGTGGAGCTGTTCGAGACGACCGACGGCCGCGTCCTGATCAACGAGCTCGCCATGCGCCCCCACAACAGCGGCCACTGGTCCATCGAAGGCGCCGTCACCAGCCAGTTCGAGCAGCACCTGAGGGCAGTCCTCGACCTGCCGCTCGGGTCCACGGAGCCGCGCGCGGACTGGTCCGTGATGGTCAACATCCTGGGAGGACCTGCCGAGGGGACTCTGCTGGACCGCTACCCGGCGGCGCTCGCCGCGCATCCCGAGGCCAAGTTCCACGGCTACGGCAAGGCGCCGCGTCCCGGACGGAAGGTTGGGCACGTGACCGTGGGCGGGGACGACCTCGACGACGTCGTGTACCGCGCCCGCGCCGCCGCGGCGTTCTTCGAGGGGTAACAGCGCGTCCCGCGTGGCAACCGGCCGGGATGCGGACACGCCTTTAAAGTGTCAGCCATGCCGTCCTCCGCTTCACCGCTCATCTCCGTCGTGATGGGGTCCGACTCCGACTGGTCCGTCATGCAGGAGGCGTCGCGCGTGCTCACCGAGTTCGGCGTCGCTCACGAGGTGGAGGTCGTCTCGGCCCACCGCACGCCCGAGAAGATGATCGCGTTCGGCAAGGACGCCGCCGGCCGCGGTGTGAAGGCGATCATCGCCGGAGCGGGGGAGCGGCGCACCTGCCCGGCATGCTCGCCGCCGTCACCACGCTCCCCGTCATCGGCGTGCCCGTTCCGCTCGCGCGCCTCGACGGGCTCGACTCGCTGCTGTCCATCGTGCAGATGCCCGCGGGCGTGCCCGTCGCGACCGTCTCCATCGGCGGCGCGCGCAACGCCGGGCTGCTCGCCGTCAAGATCCTCGCCACCTCCGACGACGCGCTCGCCGAAGCGCTCGCGCGGTTCGCCGCCGACCTCGAGGCCAGCGTCGAAGAGAAGAACCGGGCGCTCCAGGCGCAGCTGTGAGCAGGACCGCATGACCACGATCGCGACCCCCTGCGCCATCCGGACGCGTCGTCTCCGCACACCATGACGCGCCGCGGCTGGTGGCTGGTGCTGATGAACGTCCTGCTGCCCGGGTCCGCGCAGCTGGTCGCCGGCAACCGGCGGCTCGGGCGCATCGGGGTGCTCTCCACGCTCGCGCTCTGGGTGCTCGCCCTCGTGGGGCTCCTGCTGTACCTGGCGGCGCCGTCCACGGTCTACATGCTGTTCACGCAGTCCGCGAGCCTGACC
Source organism: Leifsonia poae (assembly GCF_050632865.1). Lineage (GTDB taxonomy): Bacteria > Actinomycetota > Actinomycetes > Actinomycetales > Microbacteriaceae > Leifsonia > Leifsonia poae_B. Next base: position 211,643 of record NZ_JBODSA010000001.1, read on the forward strand.
GTGCTGCAGACCGCGCTCATTCTGTACGCGGTGCTGTGGGTGGTGCTCACGCTCGACACCCTGCGACTCGTGCGTCTGGTGCGCACCGCGAAGAACTCGCGCGGCTGGATCGCCGCCTTCGCCATCCTCGTCCTCGTCGGTGTCACCGGAACGGCGGGCTACGCCTCGGTCGTCGCGGGCTCGGCGCGCGGCGCCCTCGGCGACATCTTCTCGGCCGGGCCGTCGCAGCCTCCTGTCGACGGCCGCTACAACATCATGCTGCTCGGTGGCGACGCCGGCCCCGACCGCGACGGGCTGCGTCCGGACAGCATGTCGATCGTCAGCATCGACGCGAACACCGGCCAGGCGGTCACCATCGGTCTGCCGCGCGACCTCGACCCGGTGCCGTTCCAGAAGGACTCGCCGCTCCACAAGCTCTACCCCGACGGCTACGGCTACGAGGACCGCTGCGACGTCGACGTCTGCCAGCTCAACTCCATCTACACCGAGGTGGAGCTGTACAAGCCCGAGCTGTACCCGAACGCCGCCAAGAACAAGAGCGAGCCGGGCATCGAGGCGATGCGGGACGCGCTCGAGGGCGCGACCGGGCTGAAGATCCAGTACTACGTGCTCATCGACATGCAGGGCTTCGCCGACCTGGTGGACGCGCTCGGCGGCGTGGACATCACCGTCAGCCAGCGCATCCCGATCGGCGGCGATGAGAACCTGAACGGCGTCGTCGAATGGATCGAGCCGGGTCAGCGTCACCTCGACGGCTATCACGCCCAGTGGTACGCCCGCGCCCGGCACGGGACGAGCGACTACGACCGCATGGCACGCCAGCGGCAGTTGCAGGATGCGATCCTCAAGCAGGTCAACCCGGTGAACGTGGTGTCGAAGTTCCAGGACATCGCCAAGGCGGGGTCTCAGGTGATGAAGACGGACATCCCGCAGTCGATGCTCGGGTACTTCGTCGATCTGGGCATGAAGACGCGGAAGCTGCCGATCTCGCAGCTGGAGCTCGTGCCGCCCACGATCGATCCGACGGACCCGGATTACACGCAGATCCACCAGCTCGTGCAGCAGGCGGTGCACCCCGCGACGGCGAAGCCCACGGGCAAGTAAGACCCCCTGCCGCGTCCAGGTGACCCCTTAATAGGTCACAGGACCTGCTCAGCGCAACCCCGTATTTTCGAGCGCCTATGACGGGTACTGATGGAAACGTGGGACAGAAGACGGGACAGGTGAAGGGCGGACGGCTGGCCGCACTCGACGGCTTGCGCGGTATCGCCGCTCTGGTCGTCCTGTTGCACCACGCCATGTACACGAACCCCGACTTCCCGGGAGCACCCGGCGGCGGGAACGCGCCGACCGGCTCGGCGATGTGGTGGATCAGCTACACCCCGCTGAAGCTCTTCACGGCCGGCGTGGAGTCGGTGATCGTCTTCTTCGTCCTCTCCGGCCTGGTGGTCACCCTCCCGGTCATCCGCAAGCGCGGCTTCGACTGGGTCGCGTACTTCCCCCGCCGCGCCGTGCGCCTGCTCGTGCCCGTGATTGCGTCCGTCCTCCTCGCCGCCGTCTGGGTCATGGCGATCCCGCAGAAGTCGACGCAGCCCGACGGCACCTGGCTCAGCAGCTCCTCGACGCCGAACTTCGGCTGGGAGTACATCGTCAAGGGGTGGGACCTCCTCGGCGGCGATGGTCAGATCAACAACCCGCTGTGGTCTCTGCGCTGGGAGCTCGTCTTCTCGCTCGCCCTGCCGATCTTCGCGGTGCTCGCGCTTGCCGTGCGCAAGTGGTGGATCGGCGGCCTGGCGGCGGCCTGCGCGCTCACCTACCTGGGTGTGCACGCCGATTCGGGTGAGCTGCAGTACCTGCCGGCGTTCTTCGTCGGTGCCGTCATCGCCGTCCGCCTCGACGCCGTGCGCAACGTCGCCGAGCGGATCAATACGCACTGGTACCGCCACCTGCTCTGGGCGGCGATGACCATCGGCAGCCTCCTGCTCCTGATCGCTCCGTGGCTGGTCGGCCCGAACGTCGGCGAGATCCCGGAGCTCGAGGCCGTCCTCAAGGGCATGGTGCCGCTCGCCGCGGCCGGCCTCGTCGTCGTGGCGCTCGGCTGGAAGCCGCTGCGCGCGGTGCTCGAGACCCGCCCGGTGCAGTTCTCCGGCACGATCTCCTTCAGCCTGTACCTGGTGCACGTCCCGATCATCATCTTCAGCACCTACCTCTTCGCGGACGCCGCGTGGTACGTCGGGCCGTTCCTGTTCGGCATCCCGGTGGCCATCGCGCTCGCGGTCGGCTTCACCTGGCTGATTGAGAAGCGCAGCCACGGCTGGTCGAAGGCCGTCGGCCAGTGGGCTTCGAAGCGCTACAGCACCTGGTTCGGGCGCGAGGAGCAGTCGTCGACCGCGTCGCAGCCGGCCGAGTCTGCGTCGTCGTCGCGCCGATAGCCCTTCGGCCTTTGCCCGCAGCAGGCGAAGCATGTTTTAAGCGAGAAATCGCGTCACGAAGGCGGCAACGCCTCGTCTCCAAGGGTGAGGACGCATTCAGCGTCATCGGATCCTCCGACCTTGGGACAACCTGCGATGTTCTCGAATTCTCCCGCGCCTGACCGGCGACGAGCGCTCACCGCGCGGCGTGCAGCCGTCGCTGCGGTGACCACCGCCCGCGCAGCAGTCGCGGACGAACTCCGCGGCCCCCGTCGGCTTTGTGCTGAAGCCGACGCCGCTCCCTCACGCCGGAGGACCCCTGACCCCGCTCAGCGAGCGGGAAGAAGGCTTATCGCCGGGTCCTGCGGCGAGAAGGAAAGGAAGAGAAGAACTGCAATGACGGAAAACATACGGCTCCGGGGCGCGCGGCGCTCGCGGTGGGAACGGCGCTCTCGCTCGGTGCGCTCGGGGCTTTCGCGGGCGGCGCAGCCGCCATGGCGGCCCCGATCGATACCAACCAGCAGGGTACGATCATCGTCCACAAGTACGCGAACCCCGGTAACGGCGATCAGCAGCCCGACGGCAAGGGCACGGAGCCCAACACGGCCCCGATCGCGGGCGTGGTCTTCGAGTACTGCACCATCGCGGGGATCGACCTGCTCAACGGCGACAACTCCGGCTGGGACGCGATCAACAACATCACGGCGGCCGAGAAGACGGCCTCGGCCGCTCAGAACGTGTCGACGCTGGCGAACTACCAGCTCACGGGCTGCACCGAACTCCCGGCGACGCTTCAGGACGGAACGGCCTCCTCGGGGGCCCTCCCGCTGGGCGCGTACTTCGTCCGCGAGGTCTCCGGACCGTCTAACATCGTCGCTCCGGCGGCGCCGTTCATCGTCACCCTGCCGACCCCGAAGAACCACAAGGTCTCCGACGGCGAGTGGCAGTACGACGTGAACGTGTACCCGAAGAACACGATCGCGTCCGGTCCGCAGAAGAACGTGGTCGACCAGCCGGCGAACGGGGCTGCCCTCGGGGCGCCCGTGACCTACCAGGTCACCCAGCTGATTCCGGCGCTCGCGACGGGTGAGACCTACAACAAGCTGGTCCTGACCGACGACCTGGACGCCCGGCTCACGCCGTCCACCAGCGTGCCGGTGACGGTCAAGGCCGGCACCACCACGTTCGTGGATGGTACCGACTACACCGCGGCCTGGGCAGGCAACAAGCTGACCGTGACCTTCACGCCGGCGGGCCTCGCGAAGCTCCAGTCCGGCCAGAACGTGGTCTTCGAGTTCCAGGCGACGGTCAAGGACCTCGGTGCCGACGGCGAGATCGACAACAAGGCGTTCGTCAACCTCAACGACTTCGAGCTCACGCCGGGTACGCCGAACGGCCCGGACGGCTCGCCGACCGGCACGGTCACCACCCGCTGGGGTGACCTGACCTTCAAGAAGGTCAGCGACGCCAACCCGGCCCAGGGCCTCGGAGGCGCTGTCTTCCACATCCACATGGGCATGACCGACGTCGTCGGCGAGTGCACGGCCGACCTCACCGGCCTGGCGGTCGTCAACGACCCGGCCACCGGCAACCCGCTCGAGGTCACCTCCGACGCCAGCGGCACGCTGTTCGTCCCGGGTCTGTGGGTCGGTGACACCGAGAAGACGGTCGCCGCCGACGGCACGGTGTCGAACACGACCGTCACCGGTCACGACCTGCAGCAGCGCTGCTACGTCCTCGAGGAGATCAAGGCTCCGTCCGGATTCGTCCTCCCGAACAGCACCGCCGCGCTGACGCCGGTCATGGTGAAGACCGGGGCCAACGGCTCGACTCCGCTGGTCGAGATCAAGAACGTCCAGCAGGGTGCGCCCGAGCTGCCGTTCACCGGTTCGAGCGCGCAGCTCGCGCTGACCATCGGCGGCATCGCGCTGATCGTGGTCGCGCTGGGTGGTGTTCTGCTCGTCCGCTTCCGCAACAGCCGCCGCGAGAACGCGTAACCCGCGTCCCCGGCACTGAGGGGGCGGCCCGACCACACTCGGGTCGCCCCCTCACCCTCCCGACGAGACAGAACCTGCCATGCCCCGTAGCACGAAACGAACCGCGCGCACCGGCCGCCGGTGGCGTCCCAGCTTCGTGCTGATCCTCACGGCGGTGCTCGCCGTCATCGGCGCAGCAACCCTGACATACTCGCCGGCCGCAAGCTGGTTCAACGACTACAACCAATCCCTTGTCGTCAGCAAATACAGCGACTCCATCAAGGACGCCGACCCGAGCGCCAGCGAGCAGCTGGAGCAGGCGAAGGCGTACAACGACGCGCTCTCGGCCGGCGCCCTGATCGAAGCCAACACCAATGTCCCCACCGGGGACGGGACGAGTTCGGACGACAAGCTCGACTACTGGAAGATGCTCCGGACCCCGAGCGAGACGATGGCGCGCATCCAGGTCCCCAAGGTCGGCATCGACCTCCCGATCTACCACGGAACGAGCGAGGCCTCGCTGCTTCGCGGTGCCGGCCATCTGCAAGGGACCTCCCTGCCGGTCGGCGGCAAGGACACCCATTCCGTCATCACCGCCCACCGGGGGCTCGCGGACTCCACCATGTTCACCGACCTCGACAAGGTCGGCGTCGGCGATCGCTTCATCATCACCACGTTCGGCAAGGTGCTCACCTATCAGGTCATCGACACCAAGGTCGTGGAGCCTTCCGACAGCAGCAGTCTCCGGCAGGAGGCCGGCCGCGATCTCGTGACGCTGGTCACCTGTACCCCGCTCGGCATCAACACCCACCGGATCCTGGTCACCGGCAAGCGCATCACCCCCACACCGGCCGCAGACCTGGACACGGCCAACAAGACCGCGGCGACGCTCTCCTTTCCCTGGTGGGCGGTCGCGTTCCTCGGCGCGCTCGTGCTCATCGGCCTCTACACGTGGTGGGGCGGGCGGCTTCGCGGCCGCGCCGGCGGGCGCGGCCGGGTAGGGGACCAGGTCTCGTATACCTTCACCGCGACCCGGGTGGGACCGCCGACGCCCGCCCAGAGCGCCGGCCACGGTGTCTCGCTTCCGCCGCTGACCTACCGGTGGCCGCAGTCGCGCGGGACACTGCGGCCGGGCGAGCTCGTGACCGCATGGACGGACGACCCGGTCGCGAGACGGCGCACGTCGGAGCAACCGCCCACGACAGGCTTCGTGTTCACCGTCACGAACACGGGTGAGACGACGATGTACGGGGTGGACATCGCTCGCGGGCTGCCGGGCCTCGACGCCCTGGCGAGCGACTGGGTTACAGCTCTCGCCCCGCTCCCGCCCGGCCAGACCGCGGCGGCGGAGGTGACGCACCGGCTCACCGAGGCGGACTGCGGCACAGACGAGCCAGGGAGCGGCGCGCCGAAGGGCGGTCGCGGTCGCCGCGCGGATCGGCAGCGGCGCGCGCGGTCAAGGGACGCCGCGGTCTGACGACCCTGTTCCACGATGCTCTGACACTCAGGCTTTGTCGGGGGCGGAGGAACTGCGACAGTCTAAGCCGGTAACGGGACCAACCGACGGTCTCGCCGAAAGCTCAGAGGTCCGCGTGGAGCTGCCAGACGCGCTCGGCGGAGTCGCGCCAGCTGAACGCCCGGGCGCGGTCGGCGGCCAGGACGCGAAGCCGCGCACGAAGTTCGTCGTCCGTCAGCACGCGTCCGATCGCCTCGGCCAGGCGCTCCGTGTAGGCAGCGTCGTCCTCGGTGCTCGCCGGACGCTCGATGACCAGGCTCGAGCCGGCTGCGACCTCCACCAGGGCCGGGTCGTCCGAGTGGATGACGGGGAGGCCGAACTTGAACGCCTCCACGATCGGCAGGCCGAAGCCCTCCGCCAGGCTCGGGAAGACGAACAGCGTCGCGCGGTCGAGGGCGACGGCGAGGTCCGCATCCTCCAGGCGGCCAAGGGCGCGGACACGGTCCTCGGGGAGGCCCGCGGCGGCGGCGACGCCGGTGGCGGAGCGCTCGCCGACACGGTCCGGTCCGGCGATCAGCAGCGGTAGACCCTCGACCTCCGGCCGCGCCATGGCCCGGATGAGCGGGGCGAGGCCCTTGCGCGGCTCGACCGAGCCCAGCGTGAAGGCATAGCGCTCCGGGAGGCCCAGGCGCGCGGCGCGCTCGTCGGCGTCCGCCGGGACCCGCAAGGCGGTGGCCGGCGCCCCGCCGATCACCCGGATGCGGTCGCCGAAGTCGAGCACGTCGGCCAGGCGGTTCGCGACCGCGTGCGTCGGGACGACGATCGCGTCGGCGTGCTTGCGAGCGCGCTTCGCCATCGCCTTGGTCCACAGCGTCGTCGGGGTGCCCAGGGCATCCGGGTGGGTCCAGGCGAGCGTGTCGTGGATGGTGACGGCGACCTGCTCGGGCGCGTCCACCTGACTGTGGCGGCGCAGCGGAGCGAGCAGGGTCGGGGCGTGCAGGATGCCGGGAGGGCCGCCGACGGCGAGGCCGGACTGCCAGGCGAGCGCGAGCTCGCGCCGGGCGAGAGGGAGGCGGGTGACGGTCGCGACGCCGGGGAGGCGGGTGCGCACCTCGTCCAGCTGCTGGTCCGACACGGCCGAAACGATGGCCTCCACGTCGCAGTTGCGAGGAGCGGTGAGGATGAGCTGACGAGTCAGCTCCTCCGTGTACCGGCGCGCCCCTGGGGTGCGTCGACGACGAGGTCGTCGACGATCACTCTGAGGGTCGTCATACCGCTCCTGTCTGCCGTCCGGATGTCGGATCCTATGAAACCATGCTCCGGCCCGGAAGTCGCTGGAAGCGCACGAGGGTGCGCGTCAGCAGGCGGTGAGACTGTTCAGCGAGGAACCGAGCACGGCGGTGCCGCCGAGCAGGAAGACCCGTTGCGCCTTCTGAGCGCTGAGGTCGGAGAGGACGGAGCGCGGGACGCATCCGCCGTTCGTGGTGAACAACGGGGCTCCCTTGACGGCGGCCAGAGCGGAGCCGGCCAGGGCGTCGGGGAAGCCGAGTCCGCTGGCGAGATAGGCGGTGGTGAACGTCGGGAACGAGGCGCGTCCGACCTGCTCCGCCGTCTCGAACCGGTCACTGCCCGACAGACGCGTGACCGTCACGCCGTTGATGCCGAGGCCGCTGAGGACGCCGGGACTGACCACGTTGACGCCGCCGACCACCGTCACCTTCTTCGTGCCCCTCGAGGCGAGGTAGGCCGTGGTGACGGGGTCGATGGACGAGGCGCCGCCGTTGACCAGCAGAACGGGCGCGCCGGACGCACCGGCGGCGGCTCCCGCGGCGAGGGCGTCCGGGAAGTTCATGGCGGTGGCGACGAAGGCGGTCGGGATGGAGGCGCCGAAGGCGGTCGTGGCGATCCGGCGGGACGTCTCGAAGCGGTCCGAGCCGGCGATGCGCGTCACGGTGGCGCCCACCTGCTTCCCGACGGCGACGAGGGCGGATTCGATGGCGGGTGGCACCACGTTGACACCGCCGACGATGCGGATCGTTTTCGGGTGCAGGGACAGGATCTCGTTCCGCACGGCATCGGAGAGCGTGTAGGCGACGAGCAGCAGCGGACCGCCCTCCTTCGCCGCCGCCGGCCCGGCACTCAGAGCATCCGGGTAGTTGAGCCCGGTGGCGACGTAGACGGTGTCCGCGGTCGTCGGGTACGCCTGCTGCGCGATCTTCACGCTGGTGTCGAAGCGGTCCGAGCCTGCGATGCGCTGCGTCGGGATGGCGTCGATCGACAGGGGACCGCCTACAGCCGGGCCGACCGAGCGCGTGCCGTACGCCGCACGGACGGTGAAGCTGGTGTCGCCGTTGGGCGCGCCGGCAAGCGACACCGACCAGGCCCCGTTGACGATGCTCGCCACGCGCGCCGTGCTCTCCGACGCCAGCTGCAGGCGGACGGTGGAACCCGGCACGGCGTTGACGGCGGTGCCCGAGATGGTGGCGCCCTGCGTCACGTGGTTGCCCGCGGGCAGCGAGGTGACCGCGACCGTAGCCGTCACCGACACGGCCGGCTCCCACGACCCGGCGTAGCGCGACATGACGCTGGAGCCACCGGTCGACGAGACCAGCGGGTAGAACGCGGTGAAGTAGTTCGGGTCGGTGCACGCAAGATTCGGGCCGGCGGAGACGAGGCCGATCGCCATGCCGCCCGACATCGCGGCGCCTCCGCTGTCGCCGCGGTCGGCGCAGGTGGTCGCGATGATCGAGTTCACGGAGTGCGTGCCGTTCTCGTCCTCGACCGACACGATGACGTCCGTCTGCTCGACGATGCCGCAGGTCCAGCCGGTCGTCGAACCGCTCTTGCACAGCGGTGCGCCGGCGACGGCGGCCCCGACGCGGGTCACGGTGCTGGGTGGGCTGCCGAGCGGAGCGCCGGCGCCGTTCGTCCCCCAGCTGAGCACCGAGGACTGCGACGTGTGACCGGCGGTCAGGGCGATGAGCGAGGAGTCCGCGTCGTTGCCGAACTGGTTCGCGCCGCTCACCCAGGAGCCGAGGGGGCCGCCGATCGCGCCGTCCGATCCGGTGTACTTCTGAGGCCCCGTCATGGTCAGCTCGGTGGTGGTGGAGCCGGGCTCGACGCAGTGGCCGGCCGACAGCAGCTGCGGCGCACCGCTGGTGACGCTGTAGCCGGGGAAGCCGGCGGAGCAGCGCCAGGCGCCGGAGGGGTTCTTGATCATGTAGGGCTGGCCGCCGTACACCTCACCCGACAGAGGGCGGAGTGCGACCTGGGGCAGGGCGCGGTGCGGCGCGGTGCCGACGACAGCCGTTGCTCCCGCCGCCCGCGCCAGGGAGGCGGTCTGTGCGTCCGAGGCGTAGACGGTGACGGCGGTGCCGTCGAGGTGGGCGCTGACGGTCGCGCCGGTCCGATCCTTGAGCGCGTCCACGAGCGCGTCCGCATCCTGGGCCGCGGCCGCCTGCGCCAGGTACTGCGCCGGGTCGATGTGGAGGTCGCGACGGACCGCCTGGGCGACCCCGGGCTGGAGCTTGTCGGCGGCCGAGCGGAAGGCGTCGGCGGACCGCGGGTGCAGGCGTGGGAGGGCCGGGGGAGTGGCGTCCGCGTCCGGGCCGTCCCCATCCTCCCCGACCCCACCTTGCCCGTCGGGCGCTGTGGACGGCGCAGCGACGGCGACCGCGTGCGTCGGCGTCGCCGACTGCGCCGATGCGGCCGCCGGGGCCAGCAGCGTCAGGCCGACGGCAGCGGCCACGGCGAGGACTAGTGCACGGTTCACGAAAAAGCATCCCTCGTCACAGGCGAGGGGCGATTCGGGCACTTCGATCCCCGCACGGATGGTGTCGGAGCAAACCTAGACGGCCGGGGAAATCGCCCGCAAATCCCCAGACCGGGGTTCGTGGCCCTACGGAACGGCGGGATCAGTCGAAGAGGCCGTCGGCCGTCGCGGCCGCGAGGGCGTCCTGCCACGGCCGCATGGGCTGCAGCCCGGCGCGCGTCCACGCGTCGTGCCCCAGCACCGAGTAGGACGGGCGGGGAGCCGGGCGGACGAAGGTGGTGCTGTCCGTCGGCTTCACGCGTTCCGGATCCAGCCCCGCCGCGGCGAAGACCGCTCGCGCGAAGCCGTACCAGGTGGTCTGGCCGGAATTAGTCCCGTGGTAGACCCCGGCCGGCGCGTCGCTGTCGACCAGTGCGACGATCTGGGCGGCGAGGTCGCCGGTCCATGTCGGCTGGCCGACCTGGTCGTCGACCACGCTGACGGTCTCGTGGCTGCCCGCGAGCTTCACCATGGTCTTGGCGAAGTTGGCGCCACCGGCGCCGTACAGCCACGCCGTGCGGACGACGTATGCGCCGTCGGGATGCGCGGCCAGGGCGAGCTCTTCGCCCGCGGCCTTGGTGCGTCCGTACGCGTTCAGCGGGTCGCGCGGGGTGTCCTCGGCGTACGGCTCGGTCGCCTGCCCGTCGAAGACGTAGTCGGTCGAGACCGTGACGAACCGTGCGCCGTTGCGGGCGGCGGCGATGGCGAGGTTTTCGGTGCCGAGCGCGTTGATGGCGTAGGCGTCGTCCTCGTGGGTCTCGGCGTCGTCCACCTTCGTGTACGCGGAGGCGTTGATCACGACGTCGTGCCCGGCGACCGCGGCGAGCACCGCATCCCGGTCGGTGACGTCGAGCTCGGCGCGGGACAGCGCGGTCACGTCGCGGCCGGCCAGCGCCTTCTGCAGGTCCTGGCCGAGCATCCCGGCCGCCCCGGCGATGAGGTAGCGCGTCATCAGTTGTCGAGCGCCGCGCGGGCCTTCAGCGGCTCCCACCAGGCGCGGTTGTCGCGGTACCACTGCACGACGTCGGCGAGGCCCTGCTGGAACGGGACAAGCGGCTCGTAGCCGAGCTCCGACTGGATCTTGGAGATGTCGACCGAGTAGCGCAGGTCGTGGCCGAGGCGGTCGGCGACGCGGTCGACGTACGACCAGTCCTTGCCGGTCGCGTCGAGGAGCAGCTGGGTGAGCTCCTTGTTGGTTAGCTCGGTGCCGCCGCCGATGTTGTAGATCTCGCCGGCGCGGCCGTTCACGAGCACCATCGCGATCCCGCGGGTGTGGTCGTCGACGTGCAGCCAGTCGCGGATGTTGTTGCCCTCGCCGTACAGCGGAACGTGCTTGTCGTCGATGAGGTTCGTGACGAACAGCGGGATGACCTTCTCGGGGAAGTGGTACGGCCCGTAGTTGTTCGAGCAGCGCGTGATCGACAGGTTGAGGCCGTGCGTGCGGAAGTAGCTGCGGGCGAGCAGGTCGCTACCGGCCTTCGAGGCGGAGTACGGGGAGTTCGGCTCGAGCGGGCGGTCCTCGGCCCACGAGCCCTCGGCGATGGAGCCGTAGACCTCGTCGGTGGAGACGTGGACGAAGCGCTTCAGGTTGTTGCGCAGGGCCGCGTCGAGCAGCTGCTGGGTGCCGAGAACGTTGGTCTCGACGAAGATCGAGGCGTCGCGCACCGAGCGGTCGACGTGCGACTCGGCGGCGAAGTGCACGACCGCGTCCACGCTCGGGAACAGCTCGTCGAGCAGGCCGCCGTCGCGGATGTCGCCCTTGACGAAGGTGTAGCGGGGGAGTCGGCGACCGGCGCCAGGTTGGCCAGGTTGCCGGAGTAGGTCAGTGCGTCGAGCACGACGACCTCGGCGCCCTCGAGGCCGGGATACGCGTCCTGCAGAGTGCGACGGACGAAGTTGGAGCCGATGAAACCGGCGCCGCCAGTGACGAGAATCTTCATGGGGATGGGTGACCTGCCTCACGGAGTCGTGGATTACCGGGCGAGTCTACCAATGAGGTCCGAAAGCCCTTGATCTCAGGCAACCATTTCGCGCTAGGCTGCCGATCATGGTCTCTGGGGGGAACCGCGCGGGAGTGCGCGCGATGGTCACTGCTCTGTTGTCGTTCGCGGTCGTTGCGGGGGTGCTGACGGCGTCGCCGGCGGTGGCGGACGACTCGCATCGGTCGCAGTATTACGACGCCGTCGCGAAGGCGCAGGGCACGAGCGCGCCCGATGATGCCCAGCTCGAGAAGAACGTGCGCGACGCGCTGGGGGACGCGGGCGTGTCCGCTTTGGCGGCGCCCGTCGCCGACGCATCGCAGTTCAAAGCGGGGCGGCTCGTCGAGGATGCGGACTTCTACCGCGGGGACGCGTGGCCGGCCGAGACCATCCAGGCGTTCCTCGAGAGCAAGGTGCCCACTTGTCAGGCTACGAGTGGGCCGACCTGCCTTCGCAACTATCGCGCGACGACTCCGTCGAAGGCGGCAGGAGCGGCATGCTCCGCCTACACGGGCCAGGCGAACGCTTCCGCCGCCGCGATCATCGCCGGTGTGGGGCGAGCGTGCGGGATCAATCCCGTCGTCCTGCTCGCCCTCATCCAGAAGGAGCAGGGCCTCGTCTACTCGTCCAAGCCCACGCAGTGGATGTACGACCACGCCACGGGGTGGAACTGTCCCGATGTCGGCGCGGACCCGCAGTGTGACGGCACGCCGACGTCCACCGGCTTCTTCAACCAGGTGTTCGGTGCCGCGTGGCAGTTCAAGACCTACGGATCGGACCCGTACTTCGACTGGTTCCCGGTCGGTTCCACGAGCGCGATCCAGTACAACCTCGACAAGAGCTGCGGGACGAAGAACGTCCTGATCGAGAACAAGGCGACCGCCGCGCTGTACTACTACACGCCCTACACGCCGAACCAGGCATCGCTGAACAATTACCCCGGTGAAGGCGACGCCTGCTCGGCGTACGGCATCCGCAACTTCTGGATGTTCTTCCACGCCTGGTGGGGCTATGGCGTCACCCGGGCTTCCGGGTCGGACCGGTTCGAGACGTCCGCGGCGATCTCGCGCGCGGCGATCCCGTCGCCCGGTGCCGGCATCGCCGCTGCGTATGTGGCCAACGGCATGGTGTTCCCGGACGCGCTCGCCGCAGCTCCGGCCGCGGCGAAGCGCGGCGGCCCGCTCCTTCTCACAACCGCGGGAGCGGTGCCGGCGGTCATCATGACCGAGCTCCGTCGCCTCAAGCCGACGACGATCTACGTGGTCGGCGGCCCGCAGTCGGTCTCCGACGCAGCCGTCGCGCAGCTCGCTGGGATCAAGTCCGGGCAGGTCGTCAAGCGCATCTCGGGATGGGACCGCTTCCAGACCTCGCAGGCGATCGCCCTCGACGCCTTCCAGACCAGTCATCCCACTCGGGCGTACCTGGCGTACGGGCTCAACTTCCCGGACGCGCTCTCGGCGGGCGCGGCCGCGGGCGCCAAGGGGTACCCGGTTCTCCTCGTCGTCGGCGGCACGCCTGACGCGGCGACCATCGCCACGCTGCGGAAGCTCGGCGTAACCCAGACCACGGTCGTCGGCGGAACGACCGTCATTCCCGACAGCTACCTCACCGGCCTCCGGCAGCGGGGATTCACCGCGGGTCGGATCGCCGGCGATGACCGCTTCCTCACGAGTCTCGCGATTATGAAGGATGCGTTCCCGTCCAGCACTCCCACCACGTACGTCGCCTCGGGAATGGCCTTCCCGGACGCGCTGTCCGGAGCTGCCCTCGCCGCCAAGACGAAGAACGCCCTTCTCGTCACCCCGGGCTGGTGCGTCTACCCGGGATCTGTGCAGTACGCGCAGCGCTCGTCGACGATCGGGTTGATCGGCGGTACGACGGCCGTGAGCCCTCAAGTGGGGTTGCTCAGCGCCTGCCAGTAGACTCTCGGAGTGCAGATCCGCGAATTGACGATCCCCGACTCGTACGAGATCACCCCCAAGCAGCACGCCGACGACCGTGGCGTGTTCCTGGAGTGGTACCGCTTCGACCGGCTGGAGGAGGCCGTCGGCCACCGCCTCGACCTGCGGCAGGCGAACACCTCCGTGTCCCGGCGCGGGTCCGTGCGCGGCATCCACTTCGCCGACATCCCGCCGAGCCAGGCCAAGTACGTGACGGCGACGCGGGGTGCCGTGCTGGACTACGTGATCGACATCCGCCTCGGCTCGCCGACCTACGGCCAGTGGGACTCGGTGCTGCTCGACGACACCGACCGGCGCGCGATCTACATCGCCGAGGGGCTGGGCCACTGCTTCGTCGCGCTGACCGACGACGCCACCGTGAGCTACCTCGTCACCGACGTCTACAACCCGGGACGCGAGCACGGCATCAACCCGCTCGACCCGGACATCGCGCTGCGGTTCCCGGACGAGGCGGGCGAGCCGCTGCTGTCCCCGAAGGACACTGAGGCGCCGTCCCTCGCCGAGGCCGCCGCGGCCGGTCTGCTCCCCACCTGGGACGCGGCCCGCGCCTACTACGCGTCGCTCGACGCATCCACCGACAAGGGAGGCAACTGACGATGCGCGGCATCATCCTCGCCGGCGGATCCGGCACCCGGCTGTGGCCGATCACCAAGGGCATCTCGAAGCAGCTCATGCCCATCTACGACAAGCCGATGGTCTACTACCCGCTGTCGACGCTGATGATGGCCGGCATCGACGAGATCCTGATCATCACGACGCCCGAGTACAACGAGCAGTTCAAGGCTCTCCTCGGCGACGGGTCGCACCTCGGCATCCGCCTCGAGTACGCGGTGCAGGAGTCGCCCGACGGCCTCGCGCAGGCCTTCATCATCGGCGAGGAGTTCATCGGCGACGAGTCGGTCGCGCTCGTCCTCGGCGACAACATCTTCCACGGCACCGGCCTCGGCTCGTCGCTGCGCAACCACAGCAGCATCGACGGCGCCCTGATCTTCGCCTACCAGGTCAGCAACCCGACCGCGTACGGCGTCGTCGAGTTCGACGACGACTTCAAGGCCCTCTCCATCGAGGAGAAGCCGACCAAGCCGAAGTCCAAGTACGCCGTCCCCGGCCTCTACTTCTACGACAACAGCGTGGTCGAGATCGCGAAGACCATCGAGCCCAGCGCGCGCGGCGAGCTGGAGATCTCCACGGTCAACGAGCGGTACCTGGAGGCCGGCAACCTGCAGGTCCAGGTGCTCGACCGCGGCACCGCGTGGCTCGACACCGGGACGTTCGAGTCGATGATGCAGGCGTCCGAGTACGTGCGCGTCATCGAAGACAGGCAGGGCTTCAAGGTCGGCTGCATCGAGGAGATCGCCTGGCGCGCGGGCTGGATCGACGACGCGCAGCTCGAGGCGCTGGCCGCACCGCTCGTCAAGAGCGGCTACGGCAGCTACCTCATGCGTCTGCTGAGCGAGTAGCGCACACTCCGTGCGTCGCGCCCGGGGTCTTGCGCGACCCCGGGCTAGGCTGGCCCGCGTGACGCCGACTCGCCACCCCTTCCGCATGCTCGCCGCCGTGCTCTCGGTGATGGCGGTCGTGCTCGTCGGCGCCCTCGCCGCGACGCCCCAGCGGGCCGAGGCGGCGAACGCGGCGGACTTCCAGCCCGGCTACATCATCAGCGACTCCAACTTCTACAACGGGAGTGCGGTCGACGCCGGCAACATCCAGGCGTGGCTCAACGTGCAGGTGCCGGCGTGCGACGCCGGCTACACCTGCCTCAAGGACTACCGCGAGTCGACGTACTCCCGGGCGGCGGACGCGATGTGCGCCGCCTACACCGGTGCGGCCAATGAGTCGGCCGCGACGATCATCGCCCGCGTCGGCGCCGCGTGCGGCATCAGCCAGAAGGTGATCCTCGTCCTGCTCCAGAAGGAGCAGAGCCTGGTCACGGACACCTCGCCGACGGCCGGCCAGTACCAGAAGGCCACCGGCTTCGCGTGCCCCGACACCGGCGGCTGCGACACGACCACACTCGGCTTCTACAACCAGGTCTACAAGGCCGCGTGGCAGTTCAAGCGCTACAGCAACCCGCCGGGGACGTCGCCCTACTTCAGCTGGCTGCCGATCGGCCAGGCCAGCGCCATCCGCTACAGCCCGAACGCGGCCTGCGGGTCGTCCAACGTCGTGGTGCGCAACCAGGCGACCGCGGCCCTCTACTACTACACGCCGTACCAGCCGAACGCCGCGGCGCTCGCCAACCTCTACGGGACCGGCGACGGATGCTCGGCGTACGGCAACCGCAACTTCTGGCGGCTGTACTCCGACTGGTTCGGGTCGCCGACGTCCGGCGCGCAGCCCACCGGCAACTTCGAGGCCGGAACGCTCGGCGCGACCACCTTCTCCGTCTCCGGATGGACGTTCGACCCGTCGCTGAGCACCGTGCCGCTTAACGTCCAGATCAGCTGGAACACCCCGTCCGGCACCAGCACCCAGACCGTCGTGGCGAACCTCAACCGGCCCGACGTCGGAGCCGTCTACCCGATGGCGGGGCCGGCGCACGGGTTCTCCGCCAGTGTGCCGCGCACCACCGACGGGCAGTATTCGGCGTGCCTCGTCGCGATCGCGGCGCCCGGCAACCCGGCAGGCAACAGCGACCTCGGCTGCCGCACGGTGCTGTACTCCAGCACGATCGGCGGGAGTCCGACCAGCAGCCGGATCTCGGGCTCCGACCGGTTCGACACGTCTGTGGCCGTCTCGAAGGCGGCCTACCCGGCTTCGGGCGTTCCGGTGGTGTACATCGCCTCCGGTATGAACTTCGCGGACGCGCTCTCCGCCGGGCCTGCGGCCGCGGCGCAGAAGGGCCCGCTGCTGCTCTCGACCGGCGCCGACGTCACCGCGAGCGTCCTGGCCGAGGTGAAGCGTCTCGCTCCCGCCAAGATCGTCGTCGTGGGCGGCGTGAACGCGGTGTCCGCCGCCGCGGTCGCGAAGCTCGCGGCACTGCAGCCGAACCTCCAGCGCATCGCCGGCTCCGACCGGTTCGAGACCTCGCGTCTGCTCGCCCAGTACGCCTTCCCAGGCGTGAAGGGCGCGTATTTCGCGTCGGGACTCAACTTCCCGGACGCGCTGTCCGCGGCGTCCGCGGCGGGGGCCGGAGGCCAGCCCGTCGTGCTGGTGACCGGTTTCGGCGCGACGGACGCCGGAACGAGCGCCTACGCGGCCTCGGCGAAGCTGACCTCGGCGACCATCGTCGGCGGCTCCACGGCCATCTCGACGGCGCTGGACACCTCCATGCGCGCGTCGGGCGCGACCGTGACGCGGATCGGCGGCTACGACCGCTTCGACACGAGCCACCTGGTCAACTCGCAGAAGTTCCCGACCGCGCCGACCGTCTACGTCGCCTCGGGCGTCGACTTCCCGGACGCGCTGGCCGGTTCGGCCGTGGCCGGTGCTCAGAAGGCGCCGCTGTTCGTCGCCCGGTCGTACTGCCTCCCGCGTTCGATCGGGAACGACCTGGTCACGATGAAGACCACCAAGGTCGTGCTCATCGGCGGCACGACCGCCCTCGCGCCCGACGTGGCGAGCTTCCGCCCCTGCTGACGCCCGGGCGGGCGCAGCGCGCGGTCAGTGGCTGTCGTCGAGCCGGAGGTAGCGGTAGAACTCCGCCTTGCGTTCGGCGAGGGTGTGGTGCTGGTTCGTCTCGTCGAGGACGAACTCCACCGGGGTGTCGACCTTGCGCAGCACCCAGCCGCGCTTGCGGGCGTACCCGCACATCCAGATGTCCTCGAGGAACGCGAAGTAGCGCGGCAGCTCGGTGAAGAAGGACGGGTCGGAGACGATGTCGAGGTCGCACGCGCAGCCGCCGGTGCCGACGTAGCTGACGCGGTCGCCCGGCTCCGCGGGGTGCGGGCCCAGTACTCGCCATCCATGGTCCACGCCCAGTAGCCGGCGATGGTCTTCGGGCCGGAGGCGGCGAGCAGGTCGGTGAGGAAGGCGTCGCTGACGTCCTGGTCGTCGTCGAGCATCACGAAGGTACCGCGCTCGCCCGCGACCCAGAGCTGCCGGGCGGCGAAGAAGCGGCCGAGCCCGCCGACGTTCACTGGGCTGGAGAACAGGGAGACGGAGGCGAGGGCGCCGTGCGGGCGGTACGCGGCGATCCGCTCACGGTAGTAGGCGTCGTCGGAGGGCTTGTTGTTCCATAGCAGCAGCCGGACACGGGTGCCCTGCTGCGCATCCAGCTGCGTCAGCACCGCGTCGATGCGCTCGCGCCGGTTCCACAGGCACATGATGACCGCGACGCCGTCCGGGTCGCCGGAGCGCAGCAGCTCGCGCATCCGGAAGCGCCCGGCGCGGTACAGCCGCATGGCCGCCCGCCAGCGCACCGCGGAGACGGCGCGACGGGCGAAGGAGGCGGAACTCACCGCGACACCCACCACAGGCGGCCCCAGAGGCCCAACCGCACGGCGAGGCGCAGCGGGGCGAAGTACCAGGGGGAGTACTTGCGCGAGAGGTAGCGGTAGGCGCTGTCGTGGTGCGCCTTCTCCATGCGCTTCCGCTCGCGCGAGGTGGAGTGCGCCCCGGTGTGGGTCACCACGGCTTCCGGCACGTAGACGTTGCGCCAGCCGGCCTTGCCGAGCCGGTCGCCGAGGTCGACATCCTCGAAGTACATGAAGTAGGCGGGGTCGAACCCGCCGAGTTCGCGGTAGGCCTCGCCGCGGATGAGGAGGCACGCGCCCGACAGCCAGCCGGCGTCGCGGCGCATCTCGGTCTCGCGCTCGGCGCGGTAGCGGACCGTCCACGGGTTCGACGGCCAGAGCCGGCCGAAGAGGGCGTGTGCCACGCCCGTGCGGAGCGACGGGAGGCGGCGGGCGGACGGATAGACGGTGCCGTCGGCGTCCAGGATCTTGGGACCGAGCGACCCGGCCGACGGGAGCTGCTGCCCGGCGGCGACGAGCGCGTCCACGGCGCCGGGGGAGAAGATCACATCGGGGTTGGCGACGAGCACGTAGTCCGGCTCGACCAGCGCCGCGTCGACCGCGCCGCGCACCCCTCCGCCGTAGCCCTCGTTCTCCGGGAGCTCGACGAACCGGTACCCGGCGGCCCTGACCGCAGCGCCGACCTCGGCCGCCTCGGCGGAGGCGTTGTCGGCCACGACGACCTCGTCGATCCGGCCGGCCGTGGCCAGCGACGACAGGAAGGGCCCGATGGTGTCCGCGGAGTTGTACGTGACCGTCACTGCGAGCACGCGCGGGGCGGCGCTCGCGGCGTCGCCGGTCGGGCCGCCGGTCACGCCGACGGCTCGACGACCTCGGGGACGGCGTGGACCATCCCGACCGCGAGCGGGTAGTACGGCACATCGAACGAGCAGGCCTGCGGCATGTCCGAGAGGTGGCGGCCGGCGCGGTCCATCAGCGACGCGTTCACGAAGTACTTGCCTGCGCCGAAGCGGGCGTCCCGCAGCACGAACGCGACGGTGCGGCGCTCCTTGAGGCGGGCCACGTCGGCGCCGATGCGCGCGGTCGTGGTGCCGTAGACAGGCTGGCCGAGGGTGTTGTCGATCTGGATGGCGGCCATCCAGTCGTCGATGCCCTCCTCGTGCTCGACGGTGACCTCGATGCGAAGATCGTCGCCCGGCTGGACCGGCTCGCCCGGCTCGCGCCCGTCGGCCCACGCACGGGCCTCGATGACCCGGCCGTGCTCCAGCACCGGCTCACCGTGCTTGGACGCGTGCACCGCGGCCTCCGCCTCGGCCTCGAGCACCCGGCGGCCCTCGAGGATGTTGCGGAACTCGGTGACCGCCCCGCCCGGCTCGCCGTCGTAGACGACCTCGCCCTTGTTGAGCAGGATCGCGCGGTCGGCGAGCTCGGTGACCTGGCTCAGGTTGTGGGTGACCAGGATGATGGTGCGCCCCTCCTGCTGGAAGGACCGGATCTTGTCGAGGCACTTGCGCTGGAACGCCTCGTCGCCGACCGCCAGCACCTCGTCCACCAGGAGGAGGTCGGGGTCGGTGTGCACGGCGACGGCGAACGCCAGGCGCACGTACATGCCGGACGAGTAGAACTTCACCTGTGTGTCGATGAAGTCGCCGATGCCCGAGAAGCTCAGGATCTCGTCGAAGCGCTCCTCGGTCTCCTCCCGGCTGAGGCCGAGGATGGAGGCGTTGAGGTAGACGTTCTCACGCCCGGTGAGGTCGGGGTGGAAGCCCGCGCCGAGCTCGAGCAGCGCGGCGATGCGGCCGCGGCGCGCGACGCTGCCGCTGGTCGGGTCGATGATGCCGCCGATGACCTTGAGCAGCGTGCTCTTGCCGGAGCCGTTGTGGCCGATCAGCGCGACCGTGTGACCGGCCTGGATGGTAAGCGAGACATCCCGGAGCGCCCAGAACTCCTCGCGGTGCTCGCGGCCGCGGCCGAAGGCGACCAGGCGCTCCTTGAGCGAGTTGTCCTTGCGGATCACGAACCGCTTGGAGACGTCGGCGACCCGGACGATCTCGGGGGTCTCGCCCTCCACCTCGTCCCGGGCGACTGCTGTCGTGTCTGTCGTCATGTCACACCACCTGCGCGAAGTTGCCCTGCAGGCGCGAGAACACCCGCTGGAAGCCGAACAGGAGGAAGAGGCCGACCACGAACGCGATGCCCATGCGCAGCAGCAGGAAGTCGGGGTACACCGCCGTTCCCTGGCCGCCCACCCACATGGCCTTCTGGAACCCGAGCACGGCGAGCGTCACCGGATTGTCGGTGTAGATGTCGAGCAGGATGCCGTGCCCGAGCGCCTTCGCGACCATCTCCCAGGAGTAGACGATCGGGGAGGCCCAGAGCAGGAGCAGTAGCACGACCTCGACGAGGTACTGGACGTCGCGCAGGTACACGTTCACGGCGGCCAGCAGCAGACCGAACGCCGTGCCGTACAGCAGGAGCAGCAGCACCGACGGGATGAGGTACCAGGTCTCCGCGTGAAGCGGAGGCTTGCCGATCGCGATCGTCGCGACCAGCAGGATGGCGAACTGGATGAGGAAGTTGAACCCGGCCGACCCCACGCTGGCGAGCGGGAAGATCTCGCGCGGCAGGTAGATCTTCTTGATCAGTCCGGCATTGCCGACGATCGACGCCGTCGTTCCGCCGATGATCTCGCTGAACAGCCCGTACGCGGTAAGGCCGGTGAAGACGTAGATCGCGAAGTCGGCGATGCCGTGCTCCGCGCCCAGGATCTTGCCGATGACGATCGCGTAGATCAGCAGCTGGGTCAGCGGGCGGACCAGCGTCCACACGAAACCGAGGACGCTGTCCTTATAGCGCGACTTGAGGTCGCGGCGGACGAGGAGCGAAAGGAGCTCGCGGTGGCGGAGGATGTCCCGCACGGCGGCCCAGGAGCCGCTGGATTTGTCGTCGCCGCTGACCGTCACCATCCGCTCTTGGGAGAGCGCACGATATCGATCCAGTGCAGTCATTCAGTCGTCAATCTCTTCGGGCATTCGATGGATTATAGCTTGCGGCGCTTGGCGGAGACCCACTCGGAGGCCGCCCGCAGCGGTCGGGTGAGGCGCCAGGACGAGCTGCTTTCGAGCCCGCGGATGCGCTTGTGCAGGTCGTTCGTGACCCGCGTGCGCTCGGAGACGATGCCGGCGACGCGGTCCGGCGCGGGCGTCGGGTCGGCGCAGTAGGCCACGAGCGGGCGCAGGGTGTGCTCCCAGGTGTGCTCCTGGGCGTAGGCGGCGATGTTCGCCCCGATGCGTTCGCGCGCGTCGGCGTCGTACAGCAGCTCCTCGATGGCGGCGGCCAGGGCCTCCACGTCCTCCGGCGGCACGACGCGGCCGAGGTCGTTGTCGCGGATGATCGGCGCGAACGTGTCCCCGTCGGTGCTGATGATCGGGAGCGACGCCCACAGGTAGTCGAGGATCCGCGTCCGGAAGCTGAACGCCGTCTCAAGGTGCTCGTAGTGGGTGCTGACGCCCAGGTCGGCGTCGAGGAGGTAGTCCGCACGGTCGGCGTACGGCACCCACGACTCGTTGAAGAACACGGTCTCGCCGGTGAGCCCGAGGGCATCGGCGCGTTCGCGGGCCTGCACGGCCATCCTCATCGTGGGGATGTTGGGGTTGGGATGCGCGGCGCCGAGGAAGAACAGCCGGAGGTCGGGATGCGCGCGGCGGGCGATCGCGACGGCCTCGATGAGGGTGAGCGGGTCGAACCAGTTGTAGATGCCGCCGCCCCAGACGATCACCTTGTCGTCCGGTCCGATGCCCGGGACCGTCCCCTTGATGCCGTGCCGCTTCAGCACGGGCGGCTCGTTCTGCACGCCGAACGGCGCGATGTCGAGCAGCGAGCGCAGACTCGGGTCGCGGTCATAGGTCGCCGGGTTGATGCGGGCGAGGCCGGCGAGCTGGCCGAGCCAGAAGTCGCGCTGCTTCTCGGACGCGCAGACCAGGAAGTCGGCGCGCTCGAGCTGGTCGTTCAGCACCTCGACGGTGTCGATCGCGACCGCGACGCGCTCCTCGGGCGAGAGGTCCTTGCCCTGCTCCAGCTGCTCCAGGTGCATGGGGTCGTAGATGTCGGCGACGATCATGGTGTCGGTCGCCTTGATCCACGGGTGGCTGCGCAGGATGTGGCCCTGGAAGACCAGCACCTCGGCCCAGTCGACGTGGGCGCGCAGGCCCTCGTCGTCGGCGAAGGCGACGTGGAAACGCTCGTCGGAGATGTCGGTGACCCGGTTGGTCGAGATGAGGCGCACATCGCCGACCGCGCTGAGCGCCTTGGCGATCTCCCAGGCGCGGATCGCGGGGCCGGCCATCAGCTCGCCCAGCGTGTCCGGGGTCACGACGAGGATGCGCCGCCGCGGGGCCGTCGTCGTGGTCACGTCCGTGCCCTCGCTCGGATCGGTGGTCGGCATGGTGCTCCTTCTCGCGTCATCGTGCGGGCCACCCTCGAACGGTCCGGGCTTGACCGAAGGAGGCGACACCGCGGGGAGGCCTCTCGCCCGCATACGGGTAAGCGCCGAGCACGAAAGCCGCTCGGAACGTTACCACCCCAGAACGGGAAGACGGTGTGAGAGCGGGGGTCTGTGCGGACTCTCAGCGGTGCCCAGGCAGCAGCCGCGCCGCCCGGTCGGTCAGCCGCACGATCCGGCGATTGCGGAGCGCGCCGAGCTGTTCGTGCAGTGCCCGGTTCTCCTCGCGGGCCGCGTGGAGTTCCGCCTCGGCGCGCGAGCGGTCGTCGCGTTCCCGGGCGAGCTGAGCGTCCAGGTCGGCGAGGGCGAGGCCGATCGCACGGTCCACCGGCTCGGTCACGCCGTCGACCGGGCGGTCGGGCACCGGGGAGGGGACGCGTTCGGCGATGCGCGTGTCGAGCACGTACTCGCCGGTCGCGACTCCGGCGGCCAGCTCCTCCTCGTCGGGGTGGCGGCAGAGGTAGAGGGGGTAGAGGACGCCGGCGAGCAGGCGCCGGTAGTCGCGCATCCCGTGGTGGTTCGGGCTCGGCGTCAGATCGGAGTTCTCGTACGCGCTGCCCGCGTTGCGCACCTTGCGGCTGTACTGCTCCCACGAGCGCCACGGGAAGTGCAGCACCTCGACCTCGAAGCCCTCGGGAACCGGCCCGTTGTTCGGAAGGCTCACGAAGTGGTTGCCCTGCACGACCTCGATGGCGGGGTCGCCGATGTGCACGGCGTCGTGGGTGGCGTGCGCCTTGAGCCCGACGCGGTGCAGGGCCTCGGTCGAGCGCAGGTCGCGGTAGGCGAGCCGCTGCAGGCCGGTGCCGGCCAGCGCGGCGGGGCCGATCATGTCGTGGACCGGCACGTCGAAGGCCTGGATGCTGGTCGGGATGCCCGCGAACGCCTCCTTGAGGGTCAGGCCGTCCGCGCGCGGAAGCCAGAACTCGTCCGCGTCGGCGTTGATGACCCAGTCGGCGCCGTGCTCGGTCGCCGCCTCGCGCGCCATCCTGGTCACGGTGACCGCCTGCTGCTTGCGGTGCTCCGGGTCGTGGTGGAGCACGATCCGGCCGTCGGCGGCGTACTGCTCCAGCAGCTCGGTGGTGCCGTCGGCCGAGCCGTTGTCGGTGACGATGAGCGTGTCGACGCCCTGGGAAAGGTGGTGGTCGATCATGGCACCGACGATGTCGGCCTCGTCGCGCACCATCAGGGTCATCGCTAGTCTCACGGCGCCTCCTCTGCGCCCCAGTCTAGGCGGGCGGGATTCGGCATCCTCCCCGATAGACTTGCCCGGATGAACCCATGGATGAGCCACGCACAGCGCGCGCTCGGCCGGCTGTTCCCCCCGCAGTCCGGCCCGGGGAGGGTGCTTCGCGCCGGCAAGGACGCCGCCCGCACCTTCCGTTCCGAGCTGCGTCGCGACGTGCCCGGGGCGGAGCCCGCCGACCGCGGTCCCGGCCTCACCGACTACGCCGAGTGGCGTGCGCAGCAGCCGCCGCTCGAGCCGCTGCCCGCCGGGCAGACCACGACGTTCCTCGTCATCGTCGAGACATCGGGGTCCGGCGAGGAGGAGGAGGCGGCCCGCGTCGCCGCGACCGAGGCGAGCATCGCGGCCCAGGTCGCACTGGAGCCGCGGGCGCTGGTGCTTCGCACTGGGACGCCGCTGCGCGAGGTGCTGCCCGACGTCCCGGAGGACTTCGTCCTGTTCGTGAAGTCGGGCTCGGTGCTCGACCCGCACGCGCTCGAGCAGGTGGCGAAGGAGCACCGGGTCGACCCGGTGCGCCGGGTGATCGCCTTCGACTCCGACCGGCTGACCGCCCGCGGCGACCGCGTGTCGCCGCTGTTCCGGCCGGTCTGGTCGCCCGAAATCATGCTCGGCGTCAACTACTTCGGGCGTGCGTTCGCCATCCGGGTGCAGGATGCGCGGAGCGCGAGCGGCATCACGCTCGACGATCACGGCATCTGGCGGCTGCTGCTGCGCTCGGAGCTGAGCGACGCGTCCGTCGGCCGGGTGCCGCACGTGCTGCTGTCGGTCCCGGTCGAGCCGGCCGCGCCGGCGACGCCGGAGGACGCGGCGATGGTCGCGCGCGCACTGAGCGACCGCGGCGAGGCCGCGACCGCCGAGGTCGACGCCGGCATCGTCCGGGTGCGCTTCGACCCCGAACACTGGCCCACCGTGTCCATCGTCATCCCGACGCGGCACTCGCGGGCGAACCTGGAGCGGCTGCTGCCCAGCCTGGCGACGACCGACTACCCGGCGTTCGACGTCACGGTGGTCGACAACGGCGGCGAGACCGAGGAGAACGAGGCCTGGTACGCCGGGTTCGACGCCGGCGTCCCGATCCGTCACGTGTGGTGGACAGAGGAGCCGTTCAACTACTCCCGCGTCAACACCGTGACCGCGCGCTCCACGTCCGGTGAGGTGCTGGTCTTCCTCAACGACGACACCGAGATCGTCGACGCGGGGTGGCTGCGCGAGCTGGTCGGGATGCTGCACCGCGAGGGTGTCGGGACGGTCGGCTTCCAGCTCCGCACCGGCGAGGGGCTGGTGCAGCACGGCGGCGTGATGATCGGCCCCGGCGGCTTCGCGGCGAATCTGTTCGCCGGGATGCGGCCCGAGGAGGACTCGCTGATCGGGCCGGTGCGCTGGTACCGCGACACGCTGGCGGTCACGGCGGCGTGCGTCGGCATCCGCCGGGACCTGTTCGAGGAGGTCGGCGGGTTCGACGAGCGCTTCCAGCTCACCGGGAGCGACGTGGTGCTCGGGCTCGACCAGATCATCCGCGGACGGCGCAACGTCGTCATCCCGTTCGACGCGGTGCGGCACTTCGAGTCGCTGACGCGCGGAGCGCACGCGCCGCGAGCCGACTCCTTCGCCAGCTACTGGCGCTATCAGCCGTGGCTCGCCGGGGGCGACCCGTACATCTCGCCGAACGTGTGCCGGCTGGTGGAGGTGCCGCGCTTCGCGTCCGTGGACGACCCGCCGCCGCTGAAGCTCACCATGGCCGGACTCGGCCGCCCGTGGAAGTCGGACGCCCAGCAGTCCACGATCTCGGAGGACGCGACGGCGCTGCTGCCGCTGGCGACCATCACCGCCGAGGAGGTGGACCGCGTCGTCGAGACGCACGCCGCGACCGTCGGCCGCCGGGAGGTCCGCACGATCAACTGGCTGCTCCCCGGTTTCGACCTGCCGTTCTTCGGCGGGGTGAACACGACCCTGCGCATCGCCGACAAGCTCGCGCGCGAGCACGGCGTGCTCAACCGGTTCCTCGTCAACGGGCACCCGGCGAACGAGTTCTACGAGTCGGCCATCGTCGCCGCGTTCCCGGGGCTCGCCGGCTCCGAGGTGGGCAACTACTACGGCACCGACGAAGGCCTCGCCGCCGTGCCTCCGGCCGACGCCGCGATCGCGACGTTCTGGCTGACGGCGCGGGATGTGGCCAAGCTGTCGGGCACGCCGCGCAAGTTCTACCTCATCCAGGACTACGAGCCGTCGTTCTACCCGGCCAGCACCATGTTCGCGATGACCGAGCAGACCTACCGGCTCGGCCTGTACGGCATCTGCAACACGCGCAGCATGCACGACATCTACGCGGGCGGCTACGGCGGGACGGCGACCTACTTCGAGCCCGCCGTCGACCGCGAGATCTTCCACGGCGAGGGCCGCACGGAGCCTGCACCCGGCGACCCGGTGACGATCTTCGCCTACGCGCGCGATCACTTCCGCAACTGCTGGGAGCTCGTCTACGCGGCGCTCAGCGAGATCAAGCGCCGCTACGGAGACCGCGTGCGGATCGTGGCGGCAGGGGCAAAGTACCTCCCGCCGAGCGCCGACTTCATCGACCTCGGGCTGCTCGACTACCGGGCGACCGGACGCCTCTACCGCGAGACGGACATCGGCATCACGCTGCAGATCTCACGCCACCCGTCGTACCTGCCGCTCGAGCTGATGGCGAGCGGTGTGGCGATGGTGGTGCCGGACTCGCCGTGGTTCCGCTGGCTGTTCGAGCCGGGCGTCAACGCGCGGACGTCGATGATGACCTACGAGGAGGTCGTCGCCGCGTTGGACGAGCTCGTCCGCGATGCGGAGACCCGCAAGCGCATCGCCGCGGCGGGGGAGGCGACCATCGACGAGCGGCATTCCGACTGGGATGCGGCCCTCGACGGTATCTACGAGTTCCTGTCCGACCCCGAGGGGAACGCCGTGCCGACGGCCGCTCCGCCGTGGGTCGCGCCCTGATCGGGCGCGGGCAGGGCGAGCCGAGGTAGGGCGCGCCAGGCGGCGAACACGGCGTACGCGAGGGCGGCGACGACGACGAGCGTGAGCACGATCGTGCCCGCGGGCGGCTGCCACTGCGGATCGAGGAGGAACTGCGGCCACGAGCCGTTCGTCACGGCGTAGCGGCGCAGGGTGAACGTGAACGCGGCGAACTGCCCGACGGCGACCAGTACGAGGAGCGTGCGAAACACCGCGAGCGAGCCGCGGCCCGGTCGGAGCCCGGCTGCGTCGAGGGCGAGGCCGCCGGCGATGGCGGCGAGGAGCAGCACGGCCAGTACGTAGCGGCCCTGCCAGACATCGCCCACCTGCCGCCAGAGCGCGACCTGCGTGATCACCGGCACGACGAGCAGCGCGACGGTGAAGCCGGCGGCGACCCACCGCTCGCGGCCACGGCCCATCACGAGGGGAAGGACCAGGACCGCGAGGAAGAGCGCGGTCCACAGGGTCTGGACGCCCTCGGGCGCGGGCACGTCCACGGTGCCGAACAAGCCCGTGAGCTGCCGCCAGTACACGAACGTGTTCTCGAGCATGGTCTGCGCGACCGTGAACAAGCTCCCGGGGACCGGCTCCGCCAGCGCCTGCACGGCGTTCCCCGGCCGGGTGAACCAGATGAGCTGGCCGAGGCAGACGACCGCGATGGCGCCGAGCACGATCCACGTCGAGACCCGCCGCGTGAGCGCGCGCCAGTCGTCCCGTCGCAGGAGGGCGATCACGCCGAGGCCGGCGAAGACGACCCAGAGCAGCCCGAGGCTGCGCCCGCCGGTCACGAGCGCGGTGGAGACGACGGCGGTCGCGGCGGCGAACCCGAAGGCCCAGCCGGACGGACGGACGCGGGCCAGGACGAGCAGCGAGGCGAACAATCCTCCCGCCGCCGCCATCTCGATCGCGTTCGGATTGATCGCGCCGCCCAGGAAGACGACCTCCGGGGTGATGGCAGCGATCGGCAGCAGGAGACCCCAGCGCACGCCCGGCATTCGCCGCAGGAGGACGGCGGTGGCGGCGAACACGGCGGCGACCAGCGCTCCCGACAGGATCCGCATGCCGAAGATGGCGGCCGTCCCGGAGAGGACGAGGGAAGGGAGCCCGACGATCACGTAGTAGACCGGCGAGTTGGTCTGCGCGGTCGAGATGGTGTCACGCAGCTCGGCGCCGTAGGGCGACGTGCCGACGCACGCGGGCGTTTTGTCCGGTCGGCCGGCGAAGCACGCGCCAGCCCCGGGGATGTAGAGGTAGCCCGGCGCCTGGAAGTGCTTGCCGTCCCCGACGATCTGGCCGCGCGCCGCCGCCGTCGCCCGAACGGTGTGGGAGGCCTCGTCCGGCACCGCGTAGATCGGCGTCGCGAGCGACCAGGCGGTCATCAGCGCGAAGAGCACCGCGAACACCGAGACGAAGAGGCGGCCCGGGAATCGTAGATCGGTCGTCGCCGCGTCCATCGTCATCCCTGCGGGAGGAACAGGCTGGCCAGGAACGTCACGGCGCCGACGCCGAGCAGGATCCAGCGCGGCACCGGACGACGGGCCGGCACGAGCAGGGCGGCGCAGGCGAGGAACAGCGGGACCAGCGAGATGCCGTACCGGGCGGGCGGCGGGTCGGGATAGGTGCCGAGCGTGACGTAGGTCACCGCCGAGAGCAGCGGCGCGGAGATGACGGCGGCGGCGAAGGTGGCGAGTGCGATCGCGTTGCGCTTACGGCCCCAGCGCGCCACGATCAGCAGACCGATCACACCCGCGACGGCGATCCAGGAGACCGCGTAGTTGACGATCAGGCCCGGTCCCTTGAGGAAGGTCGTGATGTCGCCGACGCCCTTGGTCGCCCCGTCGATGAAGAGGCCCGACTGCAGGATGATCGACGTGATCCCGAGCGGACGGACCTTGCCCATGTCGGGGGCGGGACCGACCGCCGTGGCGGTCGAGTAGGCGAGCCAGGCGACCTGCGCGACCACCGCGACCACGACGGCGACGATGGAGGTGATGGTCCGGCTGTCACGGAACAGCGCGCCCACCCAACCCCAGCGCGACCCGCGCTCACGGTAGGCGGCGACACCGGCGCGAAGCACGACGAAGAGCACGGCCGCCGCGACGGCGGCGAGGTTCTGCACCTTGAGCAGCGTGACGAAGGCCGCGCCGGCCACGAACAGGATGCGCGCCCGGCGTTCCAGGACGAACGTGGCCAGATACAGCATCAGGCCGCCGGCGAAGAGCGCCGTGGCATCCGTGCTGATGTACGTGTTGGACCAGTAGGCGGGCAGCGACCCGACCATCAGCAGGCCGACGGCGGTGGCGGCGACCGGGTGCACGCGCAGCCGGCGGAGCGCCAGGTACAGCAGCAGAGCGGCGGCGGCGAGCCAGATGGCGCCGACGAAGCGGCCCGCATCCACCAGACCGACGCCCGCCCACACCAGCGGCTCGGCGAGCACGCGGGTGATCGCGAAATAGAGCGGCGTGTAGATGTAGGCGGAGGTGGCGCCGTGGAACGGGAAGAGCTCCTTGTTCTCGGCGTTCTTCAGCTCGCAGCGCGCGTCCGGGGCCGGCTGGAGCAGCCGCAGTCCGCGGCAGCCGAGCTCCTGGCGGGCGAAGGTGCCCGTCTGCTCACCGCGGTGGACGGTGCCCTGCGTGGCGACCTTGGCGAAGTAGTCGATGTAGACGTACTCGTCGACCGGGGAGACGCCCTTGTGACCGGGCACCTGGACGATCCCGACCAGCAGGGCGGCGAGCACGAGGAGGACGGGCCCGATCGACGCCCGCGAGAACACCCGCTCCCGGAAGCCCCGGCGTCCCGGGGTCGTGGCGGTGTCGGTGCTCATGCGGTGGCGGCCTCATATCCGTTCGCGGTCCGGGCGGGGGTCGCCAGAGAGCTTAGCAAGTCCCTGTCGCCGCGCCCCGGCGAGCCCAGGGGGCCTTGGTAGGCTGGCGGGCGCATCGCCAGCGAAAGGACCGCATGCCCACCACGCGCCCCGGAGTCGTCTCCGTCGTCCTCGTGAACTTCCGAGGGACCGACGACACGCTGACCGCCATCGACCACCTCGGCCGGCTCGACTGGCCCGCCGACCGGCTCGAGATCGTCGTGGTCGAGAACGCCTCGGGCGACGACAGCGCGGAGCGCATCCGCCGCGAGGCCCCGCACGTCGTCCTCATCGAGTCGAAGGCCAACCTCGGCTTCGCCGGCGGCTGCAACCTCGGCGTGCGCAACGCCTCCGGCGAGTACGTCGCGTTCCTCAACAACGACGCCAAGCCCGACGCCGCCTGGGTGCGCGCCGCGGTCGAGCGGTTCGAGTCCAGCTCCCGCGTCGGTGCGGTCGCGAGCCGGGTGCTCGACTGGGACGGCGAGAAGGTCGATTACATCGGCTCGGCGATGACCTGGTTCGGACAGGGCTACAAGCCGCTGACGGCGCAGCCCGTCCCGTCCACCCCGGACGTTCCGAAGGACGTGCTGTTCGGCACCGGCTCGGCGATGTTCGTCCGCCGGTCGGTCTACGAGGAGCTGGGCGGCTTCGACGAGCGCTTCTTCATGTTCTTCGAGGATGTCGACCTCGGCTGGCGGCTCAACCTGGCGGGCCACCGCTTCGTCTACGAGCCGGCATCTCTCGCCTTCCACAAGCACCACGCGTCCATGTCGTCGTTCGGGGCGTTCAAGGAGAGCTACCTCCTGGAGCGCAACGCCCTCTTCACGCAGTACAAGAACCTGGGCGAGGAGGCGCTGGCGACGGCTCTCCCTGCCACCCTCGCGCTCACCGTCCGTCGCGGCGTCGCCAAGGGCGGCCTGGACTCGACGGAGTTCGACCTCCGCAAGGGCGGCTCCAACGACCCGACGATGGAGATCGACAAGGAGACGGTCGCCGCCGTCTACGCGATCGACCAGTTCGTCGAGCACCTGCCGGGTCTCACCGCCGATCGCGAGCGCATCCAGAGCACGCGGGTGGTCGCGGACAGCCGCATCTGGGCGCTGTTCGGCGAGACCGATGCGCCGTCGTACACCGACGAGCACTACCTCGAGGGCTACGACAAGCTGGCCACCGCGTTCCCGGTCACCGAGAGCCCGGCGGTCACCCGCGTCCTCATCATCACCGGCGACCCCATCGGCGCGAAGATGGCCGGCCCCGCGATCCGTGCCTGGAGCATGGCCGAGGCGTTGGCGAAGGACAACCTGGTGACCCTGGTGTCGCTCGCCGGGCTCGAGCCGGTGTCGGCGCCGTTCGATGTCGTCCACATCCGTCCGGGCGACGACCGCTCGATGAAGGCGCTGGAGCGCGAGAGCGATGTCATCGTCTTCCAGGGCCTCGCGATGGCGCTCTTCGAGAGCCTGCGCAAGACCGACAAGATCATCGTCGCCGACGTCTACGACCCGATGCACCTGGAGCAGCTGGAGCAGGGCAAGGAGCTCGGCCGGGCCCAGTGGGACAAGCAGGTCCTGGATGCGACCGACGTGCTCAACGAACAGCTGGAGCGGGGCGACTTCTTCCTGTGCGCCTCCGAGCGGCAGCGGCACTTCTACCTCGGCCAGCTCGCGGCGCTCGGCCGCATCAACCCGGCCAACTACGACGACGACCCCGACCTCGACCACCTCATCGACGTGGTCCCGTTCGGGCTCTCGGAGACCCCGCCCGCGCACGAGCGCGACGTGCTCAAGGGCGTGCTGCCCGGCATCGGACGCGACGACAAGCTCCTGCTGTGGAGCGGCGGCCTCTACAACTGGTTCGACCCGAAGTCGCTGATCGAGGCGGTCGCCCGTCTTTCGGAGACCCACGACGACGTCCGGCTGTTCTTCCAGGGCACGAAGCACCCGCATCCGGGCGTTCCGGAGATGGGCATCGTGGCCGAGTCCCGCCAGCTGGCCCGCGACCTCGGCGTGCTCGACAGCGCCGTGTTCTTCAACAGCTCCTGGGTCGACTACGCCGACCGGCAGAACTACCTGACCGAGGCGGATGCGGGCGTGAGCACCCACTTCTCGCACGTCGAGACGACGTTCTCGTTCCGGACGCGCATCCTCGACTACCTGTGGGCCGGTCTGCCCATGGTGGTCACCGAGGGCGACCACTTCGCCCAGCTGGTCGAGGAGGAGAAGCTGGGCGTCGTCGTCCCGTCCGGCGATGTGGCGGCGCTCGCCGCGGCGCTGGAGAAGGTGCTGTACGACGAGAAGTTCATCGCCGCCGCCAAGCGCAACGTCGCCCGTGTGCGGCAGCGCTACTTCTGGAGCGTGGTGCTGGCGCCGCTGGTGGACTTCGTCGCCGACCCGCGTCACGCGGCCGACCTGGTCGCTCGCGGCGTCGTCGGCTCAGGGACTCCGGTCAAGCGCGCGACCACCCGGCGCAAGAAGCACGGCGTCCGGCACGACGTCGGTCTGTTCTTCCACTACATGCGCAACGGCGGGCCGGCCGTCGTGGCGAAGAAGATCCGGAGCCGGCTGGGGCGGCGATGACCGACGCGGCTCCGGCCCCGGCGATCTCGGTCGCGCTGTGCACGTACAACGGCGCGCGGTTCATCCGCAGGCAGCTCGCGGGCATCCTGGCCCAGACGCTGCCTCCCGCGCAGCTCGTGGTCTCCGACGACGCGTCCGCGGATGACACGGTCTCGATCGTCGAGCAGGAGCTCGCAGCGCATCGCGCCTCCGGGGCGCCGACCCCCGAGCTGGTGCTGCTGCGCAACGAGACGGCTCTCGGCGTCACCGCCAACTTCGAGCAGGCGCTGCGGGCGTGCACGGGCGAGCTGATCGCGCTGAGTGACCAGGACGACGAGTGGGAGCCGGACAAGCTGGAGCGGATGGCGGCGTACTTCGCGCAGCGTCCCGGCCTGGGCTTCCTGCACACCGACGCGACGCTCATCGACGACGACGGCCTCCCGGCCGGCGGCACCCTGTTCGGGGTGCTCGAGGTGACGGACGAGGAGCGCGCGGCGGTGCACTCCGGCCACGCGTTCGACGTGTTCGTGCGCCGCAATCTGGCCACCGGAGCGACCGCGATGGTGACCGCCGACCTGCTCCGGAGCGCTCTGCCGTTCCCTGCCGAGTGGGTGCACGACGAGTGGCTGGCCGTCCAGGCGGCGGCCCGCGGCCGGCTCGAGCTGAGCGAGCGCCCGCTCACCCGCTACCGGCGGCACGACGAGAACCAGATCGGCGCAGGCGACCCCACCCTCCGCCACAAGATCGGCCGCGTGCTCGGTCGCCGCGGCGATCGCAACCGGATGCTGGCGGTGCGCTCACGCATCCTCAGCGAGCGGCTGGCGGGAGCGGCCGACGTGTCGTGGGAGAACCGCACGCTCGCCGAGGAGAAGGCCCTGTTCGAAGCCGAGCGGGCGGCCCTGCCGATCAGCCGGCCGGCGCGCGTGTCCCGCGTGATCCGCCTGGCCCGCGGAGGTCGCTACGGCCGCTTCGCGAGCCGAGGCCGGCTGGACGTGTTGCGAGACCTGCTGCAACCGGCGTGAACCGGCGTCCCCCGGCGGTGTCGCCAGAGGCGCGGAACAGCAGCACCGCCGCGACGGCGAAGGCTGCGGCGGCGACGATCAGCACAGCGGGGGCTCCGCCGAGGGGCGCCCAGTCCGGCGAGCCGAAGAGCAGCGTCTTGACCGAGCCGTTCGAGCCCACGGCATAGCGGCGCAGCGCCGTCTCGAACGCCCAGAGCTGCCCGACCGCCGCGGCCGCCACGACGAGGATGCGCAGCCGCAGGCGACTGTGCCGTGCCCGGAAGACGGAGTCGCCGAGCAGAGCTGCGAGCCCGATGACGAGGCAGAGGAACAGCGGCAGGTTGTATCGGCCCTGCCAGATGAGACCGCCGCCGTGGATGTAGACCGCCTGCACGACCGCCGGCAGGAGCAGGAAGGCGCCGACCAGCACCCACGAGACGAGCAGGCGCCGGCCGCGGAGCACCAGCAGCGCGCCGACGCAGAGAGCGCCGATGGCGAGGCCCCACGCGTACAGCACCGGATCGGGCGCCGGCGTGTCCAGCCATCCGAACAGGCCGACCAGGCCCTGCGAGTATCCGATCGTACCGAGGAACACCTTCTGGAACCCGGTCACGGGCGACGCCCCGACGCCCGGGAACTGCAGCGCGTCCTCGGGGTGGGCGATCGCGTTCGCCAGGGAGTTGGTGCCGAGGGTCCAGCCGACCGCCGCGAGCGTGCCGGCGGCGACGATCCCGATGGTGACGAGGACCGCGGGGCGTCGCAGCAGCTGGGCGAGGCCGCGCCCGCTGGTCAGCAGCAACGGGACGGCGACGGCGGCGAGCACCCACAGCGGGGAGAGCCCCCGCGCGTTCACGGCGACGACGGCCGACACCGCGACGATGACGGCGCGCCCGCGCAGCCGGGCCGGGTCGGGGGAGAGCGTCACGCCGAGCATCCCGCAGAACACCGCGAGGGTCGCCGTCGCCTCGATGGCGCTCGGGTTCACCGTGCCGCTCAGGAACAGCAGCATCGGCGTGACCGCGACGGCGAAGGCGAGCACGGGCATCCGGCGCTCACGGAACGTCATGACGACGGCGAAGGCGAGTGCGGCGAACAGAGCCGAGAGCACGGCGCTCGCGACGCGCATGGCGGTCAGCCCGTTGGCGTCGCCGAACAGCAGCGAGGGCCAGCCGACGAGGGCGTAGTACAGCGGGTTGTAGAGGCCTGCTGAGGTCGGCGCCGTCACCAGTGCTGCGGGATCGGCTTCGGCCGGGAGCGTGCAGTTGGCGGGGACCGTGGGCTGGAAGGCGTAGCAGGTCTGCCGGTGCGCATCCGCGACGTACTGCGGAACGTGGACGACGTTGCCCCAGGCGGACGGCTCGCCGAACAGCTCGCCGCGCACGACGCTGGCGGCCCGGATGATGTGCGCTGGCTCGTCCGGGGAGGCGGAGGGCGGCGTCGCCCAGGCCCAGAGGGAACCGAGCACGGCCAGGACAGCCCACGCCGCGAAGAAGGCGGCCACGGGGCGGCCGGCGGGAGCGCGGGTGACGGCGACGAGCCGGGAGAGCTGTTCCGGGCGCGTGCGCGGCACCGTCGTCACCGCGTGCGTGCGGGCATCATCGCCCGCCGGGCGGCATCGGTCTGAGGAGGCACGGTTGCACCCTAGCGGACGGGCACGGCTTGCGGGGGCGCGATCCTCCGGCGTGCCTAGACCGCCGAGTCCACCGCGCGGTTCAGCGGCAGCTCGGCTTCGAGGCGGAGGCTGCGGGACGTGCGGACGCCCAGCCAGACACCCACCGCGAGCAGCGCCGCGGTCAGCAGGAGCCAGAGGAGCACGCCGCCCGGCGGGCTCCACGGCGGCGACCCGATCAGCATGGTCTTGAGCGAGCCGGTCGGACCGACCGTGTAGCGGCGGAGGGTGCTCTCGAACGCGTAGAACTGCGCCGCCGCCAGCGCCACCAGGCTGATCAGCGTGAGTCGGCGCAGCCAACGGGCTGCCGGCGCGATGGTCACGGTGTGGTCGAGGGCGACGGCCAGTCCCACGCAGAGGCAGACCAGGAGCGGCAGCGCGTAGCGGCCCTGCCAGATGATGCCGCCTCCGGTGATGTACGCGGCCTGCACGATCGGGGGCAGCAGCACGTACGCGCCGAGCAGGGCGAGGGCGAAGACCAGGAACCGGCCGCGGAGCAGGCAGACGGCGGCGATCAGGAGCGCGCCGATCAGGGCCGCCCAGACGAAGAAGACCTCCGGCGGGGCCGGGGTGTCGAGCCAGCCGAACAGGCCGATCGCGCCGTGGGCGTACTCGATCGTGCGCACGAAGGTGATCCAGAAGCCGCTGAGCGGGTTCGTGCCCTGGCCGGGGAAGTGCTGCGGCGTGGAGTCCGGGTTGGCGACCGCGTTGTAGAGGGAATTGCTGCCCAGCGTCCATCCCACCGCGAACAGGGCGCCGGCGGCGACGACGCCCGCCGCGATCCAAACGGCACGACGCCGCAGCAGCTCCCGGATCAGGGGAGCGGCGCGAGGATCAGGGGTGCGGCGATCGCGAGGAGCACCCAGAGCGGCGACAGGCCGCGGGCGTTGACCGCGAACGCCCCCGAGACGGCGACGACCGCGGCCCGCACCGCGAGCCGTTCGGGCCGGGGATCGAGCACCACCGCCAGCATCGCGGCGAAGAGCGACAGCGTCGCGGTCGCCTCGACGGCCGTCGGGTTCACCGAGCCGCCGAGGAAGAGCAGGGCGGGCGTCATCGCGAGGGCGAAGCCGAGCAGTGTGAGCGCACGGCGGGGCAGCGTCCACAGCACGGCGAAGCCGAGGGCGGCGAACAGGGAGGCGAGGATGCCGCTGACCACGCGCATCGCGTAGATCCCCGCGTCGTCGTGGAACAGCAGCGACGGCCAGCCGACGACCACGTAATAGAGCGGGTTGTAGAGTCCCGCGGTCGTGGGAGCGGTGGTCGGTGCGGCGGGATCGGAGGGCGCGGGAGCCGCATCCGGCCCGGCGGTCACGCAGTCCGCGGTGCGCTCGTAGTGGAATGCGAAGCAGGTCAGCTGCTGCGTGCGAGCGATGTAGCCCGGCACCGTGACCAGATGGCCCTCCGGCGACGGCGTGCCCACCCACTCGCCGCGGGCGACGCTGGCGGCCCGGACCACGTGGGCCGGCTCATCGGGCGAGGCCGAGATCGGGGTCGCGAGGGCCCAGCAGGCGCACAGCGCCGAGAGGAGGGACCACACCACGAGGAGCGGTCGCCACATTCCGCGCAACCCGCTACTCCTGCTCGCGGCTGAGCTGGGCGACGCGCTCCTCGAGCTGGCTGATCCGCAGCTCCTGGAGGGCGCTCCGCTCGGCCAGCGTGCGCGACTTGCTCTCAAGGGTGGTCAGCTCCGAGCTGTGCTGGATGCAGACCAGGAACAGCACCGCGATGCTGACGAAGAAGACGAGGTTGACCGGCTGGCCGACGCCGATGAGGCCCGCGGCCCAATCCAGGATGGCCGGGAAGACGCCGATCAGGAGCGCGAGGCTGCCGGCGACGATCCACCAGATGGCGTGACGCTCGCGCATCCGGCCGCGCCGGAGCATTTCGATGACCACCGCGAGCGTGAGCAGCGCGGCGAGGATTCCGAAGATATAGCTGGTGATCGACATCAGGCCGTCGCCGTCTCCTTCAGGGCTGTGCGCGGGCGCATGAGGGCGACCAGCAGGGCGACGAACGCGCGCCCGAGATAGACCGCGGACTTGACGAAGTTGTGGGAGGGCTGACCGCCGGACCGCGGACGCATCGCGACGGGGACCTGTCGGACGCGGAGCCCGGCGCGCCCAGCGATCACCAGCGCCTCGATGGTGTCGCCCAGGTACTCGGCCGGGAAGGAGTGGGCGAAGAGGGCGATCGCGCGCGGACCGTTCGCCTTGAAGCCGCTGGTCGTGTCCTTGAGCGGGGTCCGCACGACGCGGCTGAGCACGGTGGAGAGCACGCTCATGGCCCACTTCCGCGGCCCGCGGACGGTGTAGTCGCCTTCGCCGGAGAACCGCGCGCCGATCACGAGGTCAGCGTCGTCGAGGCCGGCGAGGAGCGCCGGGACGAGTCCGGGGTCGTGCTGGCCGTCGGCGTCGATCTGGACCGCGACCTGGTAGCCGTTCTCCACCGCGTACTGGAAGCCGAGTCGCAGCGCGCCGCCGACGCCCATGTTGAACGGCATGGACGCGACCTGCGCGCCGGCCGCCCGGGCGACCTCCGCCGTGGCGTCCAGCGAGCCGTCGTCGACGACCAGCACCGCTGCTCCGGGGAGCTTGGCGTGCACCTCGGCGATCACCGCCGCGACCGACTCCTCTTCATTGAAGGCGGGCATGACGATGAGCGTTTCGGAGAGGGCGTAGGGCATGGCAGTCACGGTACTAGATGGGTGGCGGAGGGAGACGGTACGGGGCCGGGCGTCGGAGTCATTCTCGCACGGGGAGCCGGGAGGTCACCGTGCGGGCGGTCAGCCAGGCGCCGACGGCGGCCGCGGCTGTCAGCAGGACGACGAGCAGGATCCAGCCGCCCGGCGGCTGCCACACCGGGTGGCGCAGGAGGTCGAGCCAGGTTCCGGTACTGGTGAGGCCCGTCACGTAGCGGCGCACCATCCAGAGGAAGGCGCCGACCTGGCCCACGGCCAGCAGGACGACGGCGACGCCGACCAGGGGACGCAGCCGGCCGAACGGCTCGAGGGCGGGGAGCGCGCGGTCGAGTCCCATCCCGGCGAGCAGGAGGAGCATGACGGCGGGGGCCAGGGTGTAGCGGCCCTGCCAGATGTACCCGGCGACGCCGATCACGGCTGCCTGCGTGAGCGGCGGCACGAGCAGGAGCGCGAGGCCGACGGGAAGCGCGGCCAGCTGGGTCCGTCGTCCCCCGAAGACGACGCCGGTGATCAGGATGCCGCCGCCGACGACCGCCCAGATCACGAGCGCGATCGCAGGGGCCGGGATCTCGAGCCAGCCGAACTGCGCGATCCACCCGGTCATGAACGAGAAGGTCTGGTCGATGGTCCAGGAGAAGCCCTGTCCCCAGCTCTGACCAGCGCCGATCGGCTGGTAGGCGGGGGTGAGCGGACGAGGGCGGAGGTAGAACACGGCGACCGCGAGCGTGACCGCGGCGACGACGCCGACCGCGACCCACGTCGCCCACCATCGGAGCACGATGCGGAGGACGAACCGATCGGAGAGGATGAGCGCCGCGACGAGCGCGAGGAGCAGCCAGAGCAGCGCGATGCTGCGCGTGTTCACCAGAAGCAGGGACACCACTGTGACCCCTGCGAGCCGCCAGGCCAGCGTCCGCCGCGAGGCCGGTGCGCCGAAGGTCGCGGTCAGCAGCGCGAACACGGCCGCCGTCGCCGCCACCTCCAGTCCGTTGGGGTTGACCGTGCCGGAGAGGAAGAGCGTCATCGGGGTCACGCCCGCGGCGAGGGCGAGCGTCGCCCAGCGCGAGCGGGGAGCGAGCGCACCGCGACGAAGGCGAGTGCCAGCAGGGCGGCGCAGAGTGCAGCGCTCACCAGTCGCATGGCGTAGAGGCCCTTCGCGCCGTCGAGCACGGCTGTCGGCCAGCCGACGGCCAGGTAGAAGACCGGAGTGCTCACCCCGGTCGACGAGTGGCCGGTGGTGGTCGCGTCCTGATCGGCGGTCGGCGTCACGCACGCCGGAGTCTGGGTGATGTCGCGTTTGAAGCACGGCATGTGCTTCTCGAGCTGGGCGAAGTACTCGGAGACTGTGAGGTCGAGGGTTCCGGGGACGGCCTTCGACTCCGGCCCGGAGAGCTGTCCGTGGGCAGCCGCGTAGGCGCGCATCGCGTGGGCCGGCTCGTCGGGGCTCGCACCCTGCGGAACCGCGAGCGAATAGGAGCCCATCATCAGGAACAGCACGCCGAAGGCCAGCCAGAACGTGGTCCACGCTCCACGGACGCCGGTCCGGGGTGGCGCAGAGGTCATCGCGGCATCCTGTCGGTCTCGGAGCACCTGCTCGAACACCGTGAGGTAGGTTCGGATGCTGGGCGGAGGCGCCCGTGCAGGCTGACGAAAAGGGGACAGGTGGACGATACCATCCGAGCTCCGCGCGCCCGGTGGTGGTCCGCCGCGGTCCTGCTGCTCATCGCGGTGGCCGGTGTCGTCCTCGCGGTGAGAGGCGTGACGATCTGGGTCCTCGGCGCCGCGGCCGCGCTGTCCGTCGCCGCGGCCTTCCGCTCGCGTGCGGTGGGGATCGCCGCCGGAGTCGTCGTGCCGCTCGTGGCGGCCGCGTTCGCCGTCCGGGTGTTCCACAAGGTCGGGCTGAGCCTGGCGGCCGGCAACATCCTGGTGCTCAGCGCGGTCGTGCTCCTCGCTCTCGCGGCCGTCGTCTTCGGTTCCGGTTTCCGCCTGCCGTCCGCACGCGCGTGGTGGCTGGCGCTCGCCGCGGGAGCGCTGCCCGCCCTGGTCGCGGTGGTGTTCTGCGGGCTGCCCCTGTTGCGCAACGGGCACGCGCTCTCGTGGGCGATGCAGAACGACGCCGTGTGGAACCTCGTCTTGTCGCGCTTCCTCATCACCGACGCGGGTCTCATCCCGTCGTTGCACCCGAATGTCTCGCCTCTGGTCTCCGTCATGCTCGCGGCCGCCATGGCCACCGGACGACCCGGCACCGACGCCCCAGGCATCCTGCAGCACGACATCGCCGCGATGGCGGGCGTCTTCGCCGCGACCACCGTGGTCACCGCGTTCCTCGCCGGGCTGGTCGCCGGGCAGCTGGTGCGTGGTCGGCACCCCGTGCTCCGTTCGATCGCAGCGGTTCTGGGGTCGACGCTCATCCTCTCCTGGTTCGTCGCCGGCTTCTCGTTCCAGTTCGGCTTCTACAACGTGATGCCGACGCTGGCGTGCCTCTTCGCCGCGTGGCTGGCGTGGCGCGGCGCCGGGACCACCCCCGTCGCAGCGATCGGCGTCCTGCTGCTGGCGGCGACGGCCCTGCTCGCGCTCTGGGCGTTCCTCGCGATCATCCCGCTCGCGCTCGCCGGCGTGGCCGGACTGCGCTGGCTCCTCGGGCGCCCCTGGCGGACCGGTGTCTCGTGGATGGCGTGGGCGGCGCTCGGGCTCTGCGCGCTGCAGCTGGTGGTCTACGTCTTCCTTTTCTCCGTGCCGGACCTGCGCCGGGAGCAGGGAGCGCTCGCCCAGGGCGGCTCGATGGCCCCGGTCACGCCGGCCCTCCTCTACGTACTGGCCGGCATCGCGATCGCTCTGGCCGCGACGAGTTTCGCCACCCCGGGGCGACGATCCCATCTCCTCGGCGTGCTCGCAATCGTGGTGCCGTCTGTCGCCGTCTACATCTTCCTCGCGAGCAACGTGGGGGCGGATCAGTACGCGTGGGGCTACTACCCGGCGAAACTGGTCTGGTTCATCGGGATCCTCCTGCTGGTGCTCTCCCTCGGCCTCGCGCTGGATGCGCTCGCCGCCGCGACGCTCACGGTCTGGCGTCGGGTGGCCGCTGTCGCGGGCGTGCTGATCGCCGTCGGTTCGACCGCTGCGAGCGTCCTGCCCAAGCCGCCGACGTTCGGCGCGCTGGTGCCGTACGCGGACATCCTGCACGGTCAGGGGGTCGCCAGCGGCGACGCGGTGCTCCCGACCCTTTTCGCGCTGAAGGACCCGTCGCAGGCGCACACGATGCTGGCCGGCTACTTCGACTGGCGCGCAGACGGATTCGCCAACCTCTGGCTGCTGGGCGCGTCGGCCACCAGCGGGTCCGACCCCATCCGGCCGTTCGGCTACTCGCTGCGCGTCGACGATCCGCAGCAGGTCTGCTCCGCCCTCGACGCCTGGGGACCGCAGGTCGAGATTCGCACGCGCGACGCCGGGCTGGAGGCCAAACTGCGTGAGCTGTGCCCGGACGCCGACCCGCGGGTCGTCGTCGGCACCGTACGCTAGCGGCCGTTCACCAGCCGCGGAGGATGTGGCGGCTCAGCGCGCGCAGCCCGGCGCCGTCCCGCTTCACGATCGCGCCGGGCAGCTTGGTCGCCGCGTTGAGCCGGGACGACCAGTGCGCCCCGGCGACGCGAGCCGCGTGCTGCCAGCCCCGCGCGCG
Organism: Leifsonia poae; assembly: GCF_050632865.1. GTDB lineage: Bacteria > Actinomycetota > Actinomycetes > Actinomycetales > Microbacteriaceae > Leifsonia > Leifsonia poae_B. The sequence goes on from NZ_JBODSA010000001.1 coordinate 252,849, forward strand.
GAGGCGGGCCTTGGCATCCAGGAAGAAGGCCCGCTCCTCGTCGAAGCGGGTGCCGTCCTGCGCGGTCCACGACGAGACGCTGCCCGCGTGCCGGCGGTAGCGGAAGGTGTGCTCGGGGAGCAGCACGAGGCTCCCGCCGTCGAGGACGATGTCGAGCTGCAGCGCGAGGTCGAGCACCACGTCGAAGGCGGCGTCGAAGCCGTGACGACGGACCGCCTCGGTGTTCCAGCAGATCGAGGGGAAGTAGGTCCAGTTGCCGCGCAGCAGGCTAACAGCGAGCTCCTGACCGGACAGCACGGCCGTCTCGGTCTTCTTCGGCCGGTACCAGGACTTCACGCGGTCGGCGAGTGGGAGCGAGGGACGCCCGTCGTCGCCGATCACCGTCACCGCGGGCTGGAAGTACGAGCCGTCCGGGTGATTCGCGATGGCGTCGCGCATCGACCCGATGTAGCCGGCCTCCATCAGGTCGTCGCAGCCCATGAGCACGAAATGCGCCGCCTCGACCAGCGCGACCGACTTGCTGAAGTTGCCGCTGACACCGAGGTTCACCTCGTTGCGCACGTAGTGGATGCGGGCGTCGCCCAGCGAGGACACCCACTCGCCGGGGCCTCGGTCCGGGTACACGTCGTCGATCACGACCAGCCGCCAGTCGCCGTCCTCCTGCGCCCGCACGCTCTCCACGGCGTCGCGGAACAGGCCGGGGTCGCCGTAGAACGGCATCATGATGTCGATCGTCACTGCGTCCAGACTTTCGTCGTAGTGTTGGCGTGCCGCGATCGCGGCCGCCGACCATCCTTTCACGCGCTTCCGGGGAGAGACCCATCACCGCCTTCGAACCGCTCAACGAGCCCATTCCGGACTACGAGGAGGCATCGGCACCGCGGTCGGCCCGGTCGTCGGTCGTCCTGATCCTCGCGGCGACGGCCATCTCGGGGATTGCCGGCTACGTCGTGACCTGGCGGGTGTACACCGAGGTCGGCGCCGCCGGGTACGGGGTCTTCTCGGTGTTCTGGTCGGCGCTGTTCCTCGTGGTGGGCGTCCTGTTCGGACTGCAGCAGGAGTCGACGCGCGCGACGGCCCAGACCGTGCGGGAGACGCAGCAGGCGGTCGACGCCCCGGCGGCCGGACGGCGGACGTCCCTCTGGGCCTTCGCGGCGGTCGCTGCCGTGGTCGTGGCGGTGACGGTGGCACTGACGAGCCTGCTGTGGGCGGTCCCCAGCCTCGGCGCGGCGAACGCGGGACTCGCGTGGTTCGTGGCCGTCGGCGCGGGGCTGAACTGCCTCGTCGCGGCGGCGTCCGGCGTCATGGCCGGAGCCGGGATGTGGCGGCAGCTCGCGACGATCGTCGCCCTGGACGGCATCCTGCGCGTCATCGGCGTGGTGGCGGTGCTCAGCGTGACGCACGACATCGTGCCGCTCGCCGTCGCGGTGATCCTCCCGTTCCCGCTCTCGCTGGCGATCGTGTTCCTCACCGCCCCGCGGGCGCTCGTGCAGAACGCGCGGGTCGCTCTCGGCGTGCGGGCCCTCGTGGCGAACACCGGCCGCACGATGCTGGCCGCGTCGGCGACCGCCGTGCTGATCAACGGCTTCCCCCTCGTGCTCTCGTTCTTCGCGGGACCGGAGAACCACTCCGACCTCGGGTCGCTCGTGCTCGCGGTCACGCTGACCCGCGCGCCCATCCTGGTGCCTCTGACCGCGCTGTCGAGCTTCCTGGTCAGCCGGTTCTCGCACCATCCGGAGCGGACTGCGCGGACGATCGCCCTGCTCTTCGCCGGGATCGCGGTCGTCATCCTGGTTCTCTGCGGCGCGGCCTGGCTGTGGGGCGAGCCGGTCATGCACCTCGTGTTCGGGTCCCAGTTCGACCTGTCCGCCGGGGTCCTGGTCGCGCTGATCGCCTCGTCGGGGCTCATCGGTGCGCTGTTCGTCAGCGGGTCCGCGGTGCTCGCGCGGAACCTCCACGGCCTGTACGCCGCCGGCTGGGTGGCCGCCTCCGTCGTCACCCTGGCCTTGCTGTTCGTGCCGCTGCCGCTGGCCGGTCGCGCGGCACTCGCTCTGGCGGCCGGCCCGGCGGTCGGCCTCGCCGTGCACCTGGTGGGGATGAAGCTCTCGCGGGGATCCGTCAGCTCGCGTCGCGGTGCGGCAGCCGAAGCCGCCAGCTCATCCCCTGCGAGGCCTTGACGGTGCAGATGACGAGTAGCATCCATCCTGACTCCACCAGGATCGAGCTCTCGAAGACGCTCGTCACGAGCAGCGCCACCAGCACCAGCGGCGCCCACGCGTAGACCGTGCTGCGGCGGTTGGAGGCGAGCAGCCACGACCGGCCGAAGGCGAGCGCGATGAGGGCGACGAAGAGCAGGAGGCCGATGATGCCGACCTGCAGGTAGACGTCCAGATACGCGTTGAGACCGTTCGCGTGATACACCCCGGTGTTCGCCTGGATGGCGGTGAACGGGTAGAGGTCGGTCGGCCACGACCCGACCCAGCCCCAGCCGACGATCTGCTGCACGGGGATGAGCTGCCAGATCTGGATCCACAGCTGGTAGCGCACCTGGAAGTCGGCGCGGGCGTTGAGGAGGTCGATCACGCGCGTCCGGTAGATGTACGCGACGACCAGGACGGCCACTGTGAGCAGGGCCAGCCCCCACTGGAAGTAGACCCGCTGCGATGCCGGCGCCTTCCGGATGAGGAACAGCGCGAGGGTGGCGAGCCCGACCACGACCGACACGGCAGCGATGACGGGGGAGTGGGCGAGCAGGATGCAGAGCGCGGCCAGCGTGATCGAGTACGCGGCGATCGGGGGACGGACCGATCGGGTCCGGAGCTCGACCAGGAACGTCACGAACGCGATCAGCGCGACGATGCTCAGCTGGTTGCGGGTGCCGAACAGGCCCTGGATTGGGCCACCTGCGGCGATGTTGCCCTGGATCGCGAGGAACTTCAGCGGCGCGTCGATCAGCAGCCCGCTCAGCACCTCGAGGGCGAGGGACAGCGTCAGCAGGAACCGCAGCGCGTCGCCGACCACGCGGACGATCTGGATGGCGTCCCGCACGAGCGCGATGTACACGGCGAGGAACGCGAAGATCAGTTGGTAGATCACCGCACCGAACGTGGCCCACTGATACTGGCTCCACAGGATCGACAGCGCGCACCAGCCGACGAACAGCAGCGCTGAGATCGGCAGCAGCCCGTGCCATTCGATCAGCCGCCACTGCGCGGCGAACGACACCGCGGCCAGCACGACCAGGACCGCCAGCGCTCCGATCAGCCCCGGCCAGCCGATCAGCGCCCGGATGGCATGCGTGGAGAACCCGGTGATCACCGCGAGCAGGGCGAGCGTCGAGGTGAAGCGGGCGGAGCCCAGGAACTCGGTCACCGCGGGCGGCACCAGGGTCCGTCGGGGCGTTGCCATGCTCACAGACTACGGGTCCGGCGTCAGTGGGCGTCGGGGACTGACCGCTTCGTGGCCACGGCGATGGCGACCAGCAGCGCCCACCCGCCCTCGATGAGCATCCGGCTCTCGGCGAAGCTCTGCGCGATCAGGGCGGCCATCAGCAGCAGCGGGAGCAGTGTCGTAGCGGTGTAGGGCTTGTCGTCGACGACGGTCCAGCGTGGCCGGTCGACCGCGAGGAACCAGCTGCGCCCGAAGGTCGTCAGCACCAGGAGGATGAACACGACGAGGCCGACGATCCCGAGCTGCAGCCAGACGTCGAGCCAGGCGTTGTGCGCCTGGAGGTATTCGACGCCGTTCCGTGTGGCCAGCCCGTCGAAGGGCTTCACCCACGGCGCCCAGTAGCTCACCCAGCCCCAGCCGAAGACGGGACGCTGCTGCGCCAGGCGGATCACCGCGTCCCAGATGTCGATCCGGCCGGTGAGGTCTTCGCTCTTGCCGAAGAGCGCGGGGAGGCGGGAGCCGAACACCGACACGAGCACGATGACGGCCGCCACGAGCACCGCGGCCACGACGTACACGGGCGTCCGTCGCTCGGGTCCGACCCGACGCGTCCACAGGGCGAAACCGAGCACCACCGCCGTCGCGAGGGCTGCGGCGATCACGGTCGCGGAGCGGGTCAGCGCGAGCGTCAGCACCGCGATCACGAGCCAGGTCGTCGCCGAGCCGCGGCGGAGCGTCCGGTCGGCCCGCTGGATGGCGAACACGACGATCGCGAGCAGCGCGATCATGGCCAGCAGGTTGCTGTTCCCGACGATGCCCTGGATAGGACCGCCGTGGAACAGCAGGTCGCGGCTCCAGTAGAACGCCGAGGGCAGTTTCCCGGACGGGACGGCCTGGACCGGCGTGAGGGGAGGACCGGCTGCCGGACGAACACCGCCACCACGAACTCGAAGAGGAGCGAGAGGCCGAGGATCCAGCGGAACGCATTGCCCAGCGCGTTCAGCAGCCCGGCGGTCGACAGCCGCAGACCGAGGAACAGGCCGCCGATGGTCGTGAGCAGCTGCGCCAAGACGCCGAGCGCACTGGCCCCGGGATACGCCGACCAGGCGATCGACAGCACGGCCAGCGCCAGGAACACCAGCAGCGTCTTCGGGGTCGTGCGCCAGCGGAACGCCGGGCGGGACCGCACCACGAGGATCGCGCTGCCGACCGCGAGCACCGCGGCGAGCACGAAGTACCCGGGCCAGCTGATGAAATCGCGCCAGAACTCGCCGGCGAACAGCGTGAACAGCAGGACGGCGGCGAAGACCGACTCGCCCGTCCCCGTGACCGCCCGGGCGGCGCGGATGCGGGCGCCTAGCGCGGGGGTCGGGCTCGTCACCCCCGAAGGATAGCTCACCGGTTCGGGGTGGCGACGAACACGGTGCCGGGGCCGTCGGTGACCGAGACGGCGCGCTCGTCCGCGGTGACGACCGTCGCCTCGCCGCGCTGGAGGGTCGTGCTCCCGGAAGCACCCGTGAGCGTGACCGTGCCGTCCGTGCAGAGTGCGATCGCCGTGCCCGGCAGTTCCAGGCGGGCCTCGGCGACATCGGCGTCCAGGGCCACACGAGCGAGCTGGAAGTCGGGGACATCCGGACGGAACACCTCGACGCCGGACGAGGGGTGCTCCGGCGCGAGCGGGGTCGCCCGGATGGGCGAGAAGTCGAGCACCGACACCAGCTCCGGCACGTCGATCCGCTTGCGCGTCAGGCCGCCCCGCAGCACGTTGTCGGACGCCGCCATGAGCTCGATGCCGAGGCCCTTCAGGTACGCGTGGATGTTGCCGGCCGGCAGGTACAGCACCTCGCCCGGCCGCAGGGTCGCCCGGTTGAGAAGGAGGGCGAGCACGATCCCGGGGTCGCCGGGGAACGCCGCGTCGAGCATCCGGACGGTGTCCGCGTCCCGGTCGTCGGGCAACGCCTTCGCGGCCGCGACCACCTCCGCGACGAGGAGATCCACATCCGTGTCGCCGCCGAGCAGCCACTCCGTCGCGCGGCGCAGGACCGTGCCAGGCTCGCCGTCGAGGGTGCGGGCGAAGCCCGAGATCACCGCGCCGCCGGGGCTGCCGGCCGCTAGACGCTCCAGGGCGGCCCGGCTCTCCGCGGGGTCGCGGAAGCCGCAGAGCGCTTCGAACGGATCGCTCAGCGCGAAGATCAGCTCCGGCTTGTGGAACGGGTCCTTGTAATTGCGGTCGGGGGAGTCGGGCGCCAGTCCTGCGGCGTTCTCGCGCTCGAAGCCGGCGCGCGCCTGCTCGGGCGAGGGGTGCGCCTGCAGCGACAGCGGGCCGTCGGCCGCGAGCACCTTCAGCAGGTAAGGGAGGTCGCTGGTCCGCTCCCATGCCGCCAGATCGGCCGAGCCGTCCGCGACCGCCGGGTCGAGCACGCGGGCCGGGGAGCCGGGATGCGCGCCCAGCCACAGCTCCGCCTCCGGGCCGCCGCTGGGCTCGGTTCCGAGCAGGCCGGCGATCGCCGTGGTGGAGCCCCACGCGTAGTCGCGTGGAGTGTTGCCGATGCGCACAAACATGCGTCCTCATCCCTTTCGTCGCGTTGGACCAAACTACCAATCGCTTTGTCCGCCCGGCCTCCCGTCCGTAGGCTGACGACCGCCCGACCATCCCTGTGGACGCAATGGAGCAGACATGCCCTTCGAGACCATCGCCGGCGACTTCTACGGCTTCGAGAACCAGCTGACCGACCGCGAGAAGGAGTTCATCGCGACCCTCCGCGCGCAGCTGGAGACCGAGGTCAAGCCGATCGTCAACGAGTACTGGGAGAAGGCGGAGTTCCCGCACCAGATCATCGACGTGCTGCACCGCAACGGTGCGATCGGCCTCGGCTTCCCGGAGACGGCACCCTTCGAGAACTCGGCGGTGTTCCGCGGCTGGGTCGCGCTGGAGCTCGCCCGCATCGACGCCTCGGTGAGCACCTACGTCGGCGTGCAGAACGGCCTGGCGCTCGGCGCCATCGGCGTCTGCGGCTCGGACGAGCAGAAGGCGGAGTGGCTGCCGAAGCTGGCGAGCGGCGAAGTGCTCGGCGCGTTCGGCCTGACCGAGCCGACCTCCGGCTCCGACTCGGCGCAGGGCCTCAAGACGGTGGCGACGCGCGACGGCGACGACTGGATCCTGAACGGCTCGAAGCGCTGGATCGGCAACGCGACCTTCAGCGACATCACCGTCATCTGGGCCAAGAGCGCCGAGGACGGCCAGGTGAAGGGCTTCATCGTCCCGAACTCCACCCCCGGCTTCACCGCCACCAAGATCGAGGGGAAGCAGTCGCTGCGCATCGTGCAGAACGCCGACATAACCCTCGAGAACGTCCGCGTCCCCGAGTCGCTGCGGCTGCAGAAAGCCAACAGCTTCCGGGACACGGCCGCGGTGCTCCGCCTCACCCGCGCCGAGGTCGCTTGGGCGGCGATCGGCGTCGCGGTGGGCGCCTACGAGGCGGCACTGCGCTACACGAAGGAGCGCGTCCAGTTCGGGAAGCCGATCGCGTCGCACCAGCTGATCCAGGACCTCCTGGTGAAGTCCGTCGGCAACATCACGGCCTCCATCGGCCTGTGCACCCGCGTCTCGGAGATGCTGGACGCCGGAGAGCAGCGCGACGAGCACTCGGCACTCGCCAAGGCGTTCGCGACCTCCAAGATGCGCGAGACGGTCGCGTGGTGCCGCGAAGCCCTCGGCGGCAACGGCATCGTGCTCGACTACGACGTCGCGCGGTTCTTCGCCGACGCGGAGGCGCTGTACTCGTACGAGGGCACGCGCGAGATGAACACGCTCATCGTCGGTCGTGCGGTGACGGGTCAGGCCGCGTTCGTCTGAGCGCCCACCGCTCCCGATAGGGTTGAAGCTCCGTCGAACACAGGAGGTTCGCCCGTGGCGTGGTTGGTGACCGGAGGAGCAGGCTACATCGGGGCGCACGTGGTGCGTGCGTTCCGTCAGGAGGGCATCGACGTCGTCGTGGTCGACGACCTGTCGAGCGGGCACGAGGAGTTCGTGCCGGCGGGCGTCCCCTTCTACCGGGGCACCATCCTGGACGGCGAGCTGCTGTCGCGGATCTTCGCCGAGAACCCGATCACGGGTGTCGTGCACGTCGCCGGCTTCAAGTACGCGGGCGTCTCCGTGCAGCGGCCGTTGCACACGTACGAGCAGAACGTCACCGGCACCGCCGTCCTGCTCGCCGCGATGCAGGATGCGGGGGTCGACGCCATCGTCTTCTCGTCGTCCGCCGCGGTGTACGGCACGCCGGACGTCGACATCGTCACCGAGTCCACTCCGAAGAACCCCGAGTCGCCGTACGGCGAGTCCAAGCTGATCGGGGAATGGCTGCTCCGCGACCAGGGTGTCGCCGCCGCGCTGCGCCACACCTCCCTCCGCTACTTCAACGTCGTGGGCTCCGGCGACGTGAGCCTGCGCGACACCAGCCCGCACAACCTCTTCCCGCTCGTCTTCGACGCGCTCGCCGAGGGACGCACTCCCCGGATCAACGGCACCGATTACCCGACGCCGGACGGCACGTGCGTGCGCGACTACATCCACGTCGCCGATCTCGCGGTCTCGCACGTCGCGGCGGCCAAGCGTCTGGATGCGCACGAGCAGATCGAGCCCGTCTACAACCTGGGGAGCGGCGACGGGGTCAGCGTCCGCCAGATCATGGACACGGTGGCCGAAGTGACCGGAATTCCCTTCACCCCAGAAGTGGGGCCTCGACGGCCGGGCGACCCGGCGAGGATCGTGGCCTCAGGAGAGCTCGCCGCGCGCGATCTCGACTGGAAGATGCGTCACACCCTCGACGAGATGGTGCGCAGCGCCTGGGAAGCGCGCCAGGCGGCGTCCTGACACCCCTCCGGCCGAGCGGTTCCGGTTCGGGCGTGTCGCGATTGTTGTCGTTCTCCGGCGCGTCGCGAACTCTCGACCAGCGGTCAAGGCTTTACGATTCGCGACTTGACGGAAGCGAATGACAACGGTGTAATTAAGGCACACGGGAATCTCGTGTTTCAGCAGTTCATGGGTGGGGAGACCGATATGCCAGTTCCCGAATATCGTGCGGGTGTACCCGACGACTGGTTCGTCGACCCGATCACGCTCGGAGTCCCCGGAGTCCGGTCAGCCGACGTCGACGACGACAACCCGCTGTCCTGGCAGTCCGACGCGCTGTGCGCGCAGACCGACCCGGAGGCCTTCTTCCCGGAGAAGGGCGGCTCGACGCGCGACGCCAAGCGCATCTGCACCTCGTGCGAGGTGCGGGCCCAGTGCCTGGAGTACGCACTCGCCAACGACGAGCGCTTCGGGATCTGGGGCGGCCTCTCCGAACGCGAGCGCCGCAAGCTCCGCAAGCGCGCCGGCTGACCGCGACCGATTGACCGCAATGGCGCGCCGCGCCCGGTGCAAAGACGCATTCGGCGCGACCCCGACCTAGGCTGACTCCCGATGTATCCGAGAGTCACCGCCATCGTCGTCGCCCAGAGCGGCGGCGCCCACCTGCAGCGCACTCTCGACGCCCTCGCGGAGCAGACCCGACGACCGGACGCCGTGATCGCCGTCGACTGCGCTTCCACCGACGACGCCGCCCGGCTCCTGGCCGAGGCCCAGCCCACCCAGCTGATCTCCCTCCCCGAGAAGCTGCCGTTCGGCGCCTCCGTCGCTGCAGCCGTTCGCGTCCTCCCTCCCGTCGACGGCTCCGAGCAGCTGCTCTGGCTGCTGGCACAGGACACCGCGCCGGAGCCGCAGGCGCTCGAGTCTCTGCTCGCCGCTCTCGAGGTGTCGCCCTCCGTCGCGATCGTCGGACCCAAGCTCGTCGACTGGGACGACCCGGCGTTCATCCGCGAGTTCGGCGAGGCGATGACGCCGTTCGGCGCCTCGGTGCCGCTGGTCGAGAACGAACTCGATCAGGCCCAGCACGACGGTCTCAGCGACGTGCTTGCCGTCTCCAGCGCCGGGATGCTGGTGCGCCAGGCGCTCTGGGAGCGGCTGGACGGCTTCGACCCCGCACTCCCGACCATCGACGACGGCCTCGACTTCTGCACCCGCGCCCGCCTCGCCGGCTTCCGCGTCACGCTCGTCGCGACGGCCAGAGTCGCGCTCGCGGGCGACGGGCTCGCCGGGCCGAATCTCAGCCCGAAGTGGACGGTGCGCCGTCGCCTCTCCGGGGAGCGGCGTCGCGCTCAGCTGCACCGCCGCATGGCCTACGCGCCCGGGTGGGCGGTGCCGCTGCACTGGCTCACTCTCGTGCCACTGGGCATCCTGCGTGGCCTGCTGCGGCTGCTGCGCAAGGAGCCGGGGTCGATCGGCGGCGAGCTGGGGGCGGCGTTCCGCGTCGCGTTCTCCGGCATGGCGGTCGGCAACGCCCGGCGCAGGCTGGCGTCGGCGCGCGAGGTCGGCTGGGCCGCCGTCGCGCCGCTGCGCATCCCCTTCGCCGAGGTGCGTCGCGCCCGCGCGCTCAAACGCGAGGCGGCGACCGTGCAGCTGCAGGGCGAACGGCAGGACCTCGACTTCTTCGGCACCGGTGGGGGATGGGCGGTGCTCACCGCCCTGGTGATCGGCGTCGCCCTGTTCTTCCCGCTCATCGGCTCCGGCGCGCTGAGCGGTGGGGGACTGCTGCCGCTCGACGCCTCGGTCGGCCAGCTCTGGGCGAACCTCGGATACGGCTGGAGGGACGTGAGCCTCGGCTTCACGGGGGCCGCCGATCCCTTCTCGGCCGTGCTCGCGGTGCTCGGCACGCTCACGTTCTGGCAGCCGTCGCTTTCGCTCGTGCTGCTCTGGCTTCTCGCGCTGCCTCTCGCCGCGCTGGGCGCCTGGCTGGCAGCCGCGCGCCTGACGAACCGTGGCGTGCTCCGTACGGTCGGCGCGCTCGCCTACGCCCTTGCGCCGATGCTGCTCGTCGCTCTGCAGGGCGGTCGCCCTGCGGCGGTGCTCGCGCACATCCTGCTGCCGTGGCTGTTCTTCGCCGGGCTCGCCGCGCGACGGTCCTGGGCGGCCAGCGCCACCACCGCACTGCTCGCCGCCGCCACGGTCGCGTGCGCGCCCATCCTCATCCCGGCCCTGGTGGTCGCGTGGATTGCCGCCATCGCCTTCGCCGGCCGCCGCGTCGCCCGCATCGCGCTCATCCCGCTGCCCGCGGTCGTGCTGTTCGCTCCGCTGGCCTGGGAGCAGATCTCGCGCGGCGCATGGCTGTCGATCCTCGCCGATCCGGGCGTCCCGCTGGATGCGCGACAGACGCCGGCCTGGCAGCTCGCGCTGGGCTTCCCCGATGGCACGCTTGGCGGCTGGCACGCGGTCGCCCAGGCGCTCCACCTGTCGACGGCATCGGCGAACATCCTGGTGCCGATCCTGCTGGCGCCGCTCGGCATCCTGGCCCTCCTGGCGCTGTTCCTGCGCGGGACGGTGCGCGCCATCATCGCGCTGCTCGTGGCCCTCGCCGGCTTCCTGACCGCAGTGGCCGCGCTGCACCTCCAGCTGGCCGTCGCGGGCGGCACGGCGGTGCCGATCTGGCCGGGCAGCGCGCTCAGCCTGTACTGGCTGGGACTCGTCGGGGCGGCCGTGCTCGCCCTCTCGGCCCTCGGACGCGCGGCCGTCTACCCGGCCTGGGTTGCGATTGTGACCCTCGCCGTCGCCTCCGTCCCGGTCGGCATCGCGACGCTTAACGGCCACGCCCAGGTCGCCGAGAGCGACGGACGCACGCTGCCCGCGGTGGTCACTGCGAAGGCCGCCACAGCGCCGCGCACCGGGACGCTGCGGATCGTCCCGCAGCCCGACGGCGGAATCCGCGCCGACATCGTCCGCGGGAGCGGTCAGACGCTCGACGACCAGTCGACCCTCGCGGACACCGAGCGCGGCCTCTCGCCGGCGCAGCAGGACCTTGCGACCCTCGCCGGCAACCTCTCCTCGCGCAGCGGCTACGACGCCTCGGGCGAACTGAAGCGTCTCGGCATCGACTTCGTCCTGCTGACGCCGTCGGCGACGGCCATCGATTCCACGGATACGACGACCGCCGACGCGACGCGCAGCCGCGCATCCGTTGCGATGGATGCCAACCCGCTCCTCGCACCCGTCGGCTCGACCGGCACCGGGCGGCTGTGGGCGTTCGACCGTGGCGCAGCCGATGTGCCCGCGGCCGCGCAGGTCCCGGCCGATGCGGGCGGATGGTGGCGCGTCCTCATCCTGGTCGTGCAGGGTCTGATCATCGGCGTGACGCTGCTGCTCGCCATCCCGACCACGCGGTCGGCCGACCGGGTGTCGGAGCTGTCCGCCCGCCGCCCGCGCCGGACGGTGAAGGAGCGCGCGGTCGAGCCCGACGACGAGCCAGACCGGCCCGCGGATGCGTCCGACGGCGTCGCCGCCGAGACGCTGGGCGAGTACGAGGCCGAGCCGGAAGGCGAGGCCGTCGTGGAGTCGGCGGAGGAGGAGGACGTGCCCGCGCCGGAGCCGGCCCCCGAGCCCGAGCCGGAGCCCGCACCCGCCTACGAACCCGATCCCGACCTCGACCGCCCCCACGACCGCCAGGAGGAGCGCGTGACCACCCCGCCCGGCCCGACCACGCTCGAGGACGGCCTGGAGGAGACCATCATCCGTCCCCGCGTCCGATTCGAGGGAGGCGACCGTGGCTGACCGCACGGGTATCGCGCGCATCGGCATGCGCGCCGTCGGCGGCCTCGTGGGCGTCGGCGTGGCCGTGGTCGTCATCGCCGGGACCACGCTCCTTCCGCTGCAGGACGTCGCCATCGGCGTGCCCGCGAAGACCGTCACCCCCGTCGCCGCGGACCAGCAGCGCGTCTGCCCGGGCCCGCTGCTCGCGCTGGCAGCCGACGCGGGCGCCGCCACCCGGCCCAGCGCTGTCGGGACCCCGGACTACGCGGCCAGCAGCCAGGACGCCGAGGTGCGCGGTCTGAAGCCCGACGCCGACAGCGACTCCGCCGATCAGGCGCCGCAGCTGGTCTCCATGAGGACTCCGCAGGGGGCGACTGCGCCGCCGCTGTTCGCGGCCGCGCAGTCCCAGACGGCGTCGACGGAAGACCTCGCCGGCCTCGCCGCCGCCGCCTGCGCCGAGCCGAGCGCCGACACCTGGCTGGTCGCCGGCTCCACATCCCTCGGCCAGACCAGCCTCGTGCTCCTGTCCAACGCGAGCGAGGTGGACGCCACCGTCGATTTGACGATCTACACCGAGTCCGGTGTCGTCAGCGCCCCCGGGGCGACGGGCATCGTCGTGCCCGCCGGATCCCAGAAGGTCGTCCCGCTGGCCGGGCTCGCGCCGTCCGCGTCAGCGCCGGTCGTCCGCGTCACGACGAGCGGCGGCGAGGTCGTCGCCTCTTTGCAGCAGAGCTACGAGCAGGGCATCCAGCCGCGCGGAGCGGAGCTCGCCGGAGCGACCGGCCTGCCCGGACGCCAGCAGATCATCCCCGGCGTCACCATCGCGTCCATGAACGCCGTGCAGAGCGCGCAGTCGGCGGAGGGCGTGAGCGTCGACTTCCCCGTCGTCCGGCTCCTCGTGCCCGGCGACGCCGACGCGAAGGTCACCGTCGGCGCGGTCGGCGAGGCGGGCACGGCGGCGGGCAACTCGTACGCCACCACCCTCAAGGCCGGCACGGTCGCCGAGCTGCCGCTGGACAACCTCAAGGACGGCAACTACACCGTCACCGTCAACTCCGACGTTCCCGTGGTGGCGGCGGTGCGCACGACCGTGATCGGCTCGAAGACCCGGGACTTCGCCTGGTTCTCGTCGGCGCGTCCGCTGCAGAAGGAGCTGGTCGCAGCGGTGCCCTCCGGCGCCTCCGCCACCCTGCACTTCGCCAACGCCGGCGACGACGACAAGACGGTCACGATCGAGGGGGCGCGCGGAGGCGGCACGCCGACCAAGCTCACCGTCCCCGCCGAGGGTGGCGCGCAGGTGAAGGTCGCCCCCGGCACCTACCGGGTGACCGGCGCGACGGACCTCACCGGCAGCGTCAGCCTCTCGGCCGACGGACGCGCGAGCAGCTTCGTGCTCGCGCCGCCAGGCCCGCTCGCGGCGCCCATCACGGTCTACCCGAACTGACGCCCAGGCGACGCCCGCGTCAGAAGTGGCGGTAGCGGTCCGGTGCCAGGTCCCACGGGTCCTTGCCGAGCAGTTCGGCGACCGCGCGGAAGACGCATCCCTCGATGTACATGCGGCGGTGCAGCTCGTCGTCCCGGTGCAGCTTGGTCAGGCGCTGGATCGGGACGCGGTACAGCACGATGCGGCGGCGGGACGCGTCCACCCGCCAGCGGTCGACCCCGTCGGCGCCGGAGTTGCCGATCGGCGTCGCCGCGACCTCGAAGTGCACGTTCGACAGCTCCTCCGGCCAGATGCCCTTGAGGTAGTCGGCGGTGGACGCGACGGTCATGTCGAAGAAGTCGATCCGGTTCTGCAGCATCGGCAGGTGCGGGCCGGTCACGGGCCCGCGGGCGCCGCGGCCGTGCCTGCTACGCCAGCGGCTGGTCGCCGGGGTCTGACTGCTGGTGCGGCGGTTGCGGGGCATGTCGCCATCCTACTTCCGCCGCGAACCGCTATTCTGTCCCCGATGTTGAGCCGTCCCTGTTCCCGTGTCGCGTGTCCGCGCGACGCCGTGCAGACGCTCACGTACGTGTACGCCGACTCCATGGCCGTCATCGGGCCGCTGAGCCTGTCGCACGAGCCGCACTCGTACGACCTGTGCGCCATCCACGCCGAGCGGCTGTCCGCTCCGCAGGGCTGGCAGATCGTCCGCCACGTCGGCGTGACCGACTGACGAGCGCGCCTCGCGGTAGGTTAGGGCCATGAGCACCCCCAGCGACCCGCGCCTGCAGTCCGTCGTCAAGACCTACGACATCCGCGGATTGGTGGGCAAGGACCTCGCTGAGGACGTGGTCGAGGCCATCGCCGCCGCGTTCGTGGACGAGGTGGAGGCTGCCGGGAGCGACGTCATCGTCGGCCATGACATGCGCGACTCGTCCCCGTCCTTCGCGGCGGCCTTCGCGCGCGGCGCGCAGGCGCGCGGCGCCGACGTCGTCTCCATCGGGCTGTGCTCGACCGACGAGTCGTACTTCGCCTCCGGCTACCTGGAGGCGCCCGCGGCGATGTTCACCGCCAGCCACAACCCGCCGACGTACAACGGCATCAAGCTGTCCCGTGCCGGCGCGCAGGGCCTGAGCATGGACACCGGGCTCCGTGCCGTCCGCGACCGTGCCGACGCGTATCTGCGCGACGGCATCCCGGCGGTGGAGCGTCCGGGGACCTTCCGCGAGGAGGACGTCCTCGACCGCTATGCGGCCTATTTGCGTTCGCTCGTCGACCTGAGCGGGATCCGGCCGATCACGATCGTGGTGGACGCGGGGAACGGCATGGGCGGCCTGACCGTGCCGGCGGTGCTGGAGGAGGCGGCGGGGCTTCCTGCGCTGCCGATCACGGTCATCCCGCTCTACTTCGAGCTCGACGGCACCTTCCCGAACCACGAGGCCAACCCGCTGGAGCCGAAGAACCTCGTCGACCTGCAGCGCGCGGTCGTCGAGCACGGCGCCGACCTCGGGCTCGCCTTCGACGGCGACGCCGACCGCTGCTTCGTCGTGGACGAGCGCGGCTCGGCGGTCACGCCCTCCGCGGTGGCGGCGATCGTGGCCCTTCGCGAGATCGCGCGGGCGCGGGCCGAAGATCCGGACGCCGAGATCACGGTCATCCACAACCTGATCACGTCCAACATCGTCCCGGAGACGATCGAGGCGGCGGGCGCGGTCCCGCTGCGGACGCGTGTCGGCCACACGCTCATCAAAGACGCCATGCGCCGCTCGGGCGCGGTGTTCGGCGGCGAGCACTCCGCGCACTACTACTTCCGCGACTTCTGGAGCGCCGACAACGGGATGCTCGCGGCCATGCACCTGCTCGCCGAGTTCGGCTCGCAGGATCGTCCGCTGTCCGAACTGGCGGCGAAGTACACGCCCTATGCGATGTCCGGGGAGATCAACTCGACCGTGGACGACGTGCCCGCAGCGTTCACCCGCATCGTGGAGGCGTTCTCGAACCGCGCGGACTTCGACGAGCTGGACGGCCTCACGGTCACCGGCCGCGTCGGGCAGGACGAGACGTTCTGGTGGTTCTCGGTGCGCCCGTCCAACACCGAGCCGCTGCTCCGGCTGAACGTCGAGGCGGGGGACCAGGCGACGATGGCGCGCATCCGGGACGAGGTGCTGGCGCTCATCCGCGCCTGACCCACTCCGGGAGGGCATGCGAGAATAAACAACATGCCAGCTCCCACTTCGACCGCCCTGCCCTTCAAGGTCGCCGACCTGTCCCTCGCCGAAGCGGGACGTCACCAGATCCGCCTCGCCGAGAACGAGATGCCGGGCCTCATGGCCCTGCGCGCCGAGTTCGGCGACTCCCAGCCGCTCGCCGGCGCCCGCATCGCCGGCTCCCTGCACATGACCGTGCAGACCGCTGTGCTCATCGAGACGCTGGTCGCGCTCGGCGCGCGCGTCCGCTGGGCCAGCTGCAACATCTTCTCCACGCAGGACGAAGCGGCCGCGGCGATCGCCGTCGGCCCGACCGGCACCCCCGAGGCGCCCGCCGGCGTCCCCGTGTTCGCCTGGAAGGGCGAGACGCTGGAGGAGTACTGGTGGTGCACCCAGCAGATCTTCGACTGGTCCGCGGAGGCCGCGGCCGACGGCGCCGACTACCTCGGCCCGAACCTGATCCTCGACGACGGCGGCGACGCCACCCTCCTCGTCCACAAGGGCCGCGAGTTCGAGCTCGCCGGCGCCGTCCCGGAGAACGCGCCGGGCGACAGCCACGAGTACCGCGTCATCCTCGCCGCCCTCCGTGCCTCGCTCGCCGAGTCGAAGGACCGCTGGACGCGCATCTCCGACGACATCCTGGGCGTCACCGAGGAGACCACCACCGGCGTCCACCGCCTCTACGAGCTGGCGAAGGCCGGACAGCTGCTGTTCCCGGCGATCAACGTCAACGACTCGGTCACCAAGAGCAAGTTCGATAACAAGTACGGCATCCGTCACTCGCTGCCGGACGGCCTCAACCGCGCCACCGACGTGCTCATCGGCGGCAAGGTCGCCTTCGTGGCCGGCTACGGGGACGTGGGCAAGGGCGCAGCGGAGGCGCTGCGCGGCCAGGGCGCGCGCGTCATCGTCAGCGAGGTCGACCCGATCAACGCGCTGCAGGCCGCGATGGACGGCTACCAGGTCGCGCGCCTGGAGTCGGTGATCGACCAGGTCGACATCCTCATCACCGGCACGGGCAACCTCAACGTGGTCACCCTCGACCACCTCCTCGGGCTCAAGCACCTGGCGATCGTCGCCAACGTCGGCCACTTCGACAACGAGATCGACATGGCCTCGCTCGAGTCCCTGGAAGGTGCGGAGAAGGTCGAGATCAAGCCGCAGGTGCACGAGTGGCGCCTGCCGACCGGCCGCAGCATCCTGGTGCTCTCGGAGGGCCGCCTGATGAACCTGGGCAACGCCACCGGCCACCCCAGCTTCGTCATGAGCAATTCGTTCACCAACCAGGTGCTCGCCCAGCTGGAGCTGTACGTCTCGACCGAGAACTATCCCATCGGCGTGTACGTGCTGCCGAAGCACCTCGACGAGAAGGTCGCGCGGCTGCACCTCGACGCCCTCGGCGTCGAGCTGACCACGCTGACGGAGGAGCAGGCGGCCTACATCGGCGTGCCGGTCGACGGCCCCTACAAGGTCGACCACTACCGCTACTGATGGTGCTCGAGTTCGCCGACCGGGAGCTGCCCGGCGGCCTGATCCTCCGGGTCCGGAAGGAGCAGGACGCCGCGGCGCTCGCCGCCGCCTATCAGCGCAACCGCGGGCACCTCGCGCCGTGGGATCCGACCCGCACCGAGGACTTCTTCACCGAGGGCGGTCAGCTGTCGCAGACGCGTGAGCTGCTGGCCCTGCGCGAGATGGACGCCACCCTGCCCTTGGTGCTCGTCGACGGCGGCGAGATCGCCGGCGGGATGACGCTCAGCGGAATCGTCCGCGGTGCCTTCCAGTCGGCGACGGTCGGTTACTGGCTCGATCGCGACCACACCGGCCGCGGGCTGGCGTCGGCGGCCCTCACCGCGGTGATCGAGGCCTCCCGGGACCAGTACGGGCTGCACCGCATCCAGGCCGCGACGCTGCTCGCCAACCACGCTTCGCAGTCCGTGCTGACCCGCGCCGGGTTCGAGCGCATCGGCGTCGCCCCGAAGTACCTGCAGATCGCCGGCCGCTGGCAGGACCACGTCCTGTTCCAGCGCATCCTGCACGACTGAGTCAGTCGGGCAGTTCCGCGAACGCGCGCACCGGGAAGGTGCCGAAGCCCTCGATCGCCGGGGGAGCGGCGGTGAAGCGGGCACCGCGCTCCGGGAGCTCGCCGAGCCGGGTCAGGTGCTCGACGACGTGGATGCCCCCGGCGAGCAGGATGCTGTGCGCGGGACGCGTGCCACCGCCCTCGGTGTCGTCGATGTTGAGCGAGTCGATGCCGACCAGGGCGACGCCAGCGTCCACCAGGGCCTGTGCTCCCTCCTCGGTGAGGAAGGGGGCACCGGTCGCATACGCCGGGGTGCCGAAGTGCGCATCCCATCCCGTGCGCAGCAGCACGGCGCCGCCGGGCTCGCCGACGCCGGCGACGGCCGAGGCGGGGATGCCGCGCGCGTCCCGCTCGCCGTCGCTCCAGTCGACCACCCGGGCCGGGAGGCCGACCAAGGTCGCCAGGTCGAGCCCGGCGAGGTCGGGCCCGTCCGCGTAGCGGTGGAACGGGCTGTCGAGGTACGTGCCTGTGTTGCCGATCATCGTGATGACGTCCATCGCGAACTCCGTGCCCGGCGCGTACACGTCACGGGACGCCTCCCGGGTCAGGTGCGGCGTGATCACCGGGGCGGGGAGGCCCGGATACGTCACCAGACCCGCCCGGATCGGGTGACTGAGGTCGACGATGCGTCGTGCGGTCATGGTGCTCCTTCGTTCGGGGCGGTCGGCGGGCGGCTCAGCGCTCGGGGAAACCGTGCGGCAGCGTGCCGAGCACCGGCTCCAGCCGCTCCAGCCGCTGCTGCTCCAACGCGAGGCCGCGGGCGTCCCGCTCCCGTCGCAGCACGGCTACGGCGACGAGGAACGTCTCGGCGTCGACCGGCGGAAGGGGCGAGACATACGGCGCAGCCTCGCGGGCCAGCTCGGCGCTGAGCCCGAGGCGGGCGGCGGGCGTGAGGTCAGGCGCCTGCCGGATGAACTGCGCGATCCGGCGCGAGAGCCGGTCCGGGAGCCGGGCGACGTCCGCGGTCGCCGCCCACGTCGTCAGGTGCGGCGCGAGGTAGAGCGGCAGCGGCGTCGGCTTCGGGACGCGCACGAGCTGGCTGTACGTGCCCGCCAGCAGATCGCCGAGCCGTTTCGACCGGGTATTGAGCAGCCCTGTGAGCGCCGCGACCGCGCCCACCGTCATGAAGATCTCGAGGACGCCGACGAGGGCGCGGATGAAGGAGTGGCGGAACCCGATGGCGCCGCCGTCGTCGCGCACGATCCGCGCTCCGACGGCGAGCTTGCCGAGCGACCGCCCGCGGGAGACGAGCTCGACCGTGGTCGGCAGCACCACCATCCCGAACACGAGGATGAGCACGATCAGCGCGCGGGCGAGGGCCTGGTCCAGGCCGCCCCCGGTAGCCGCGAGGAGCAGGATGCAGCCGAACATGACGAGCATGGACACGAGCCAGTCGATGATGCAGCCGGCCGCCCGGAGGATGTAGCTGGCGGGCTTCACGTCGAGCGCGACGGCCTCGCCGGTGACCAGCTCGCGGTCGTCCTGCGACGCGCTCCCCGGCCCCGCCTGCATCATAGATATCATCTAAGCAGATGGACCTCGACGCCTACACCGCCGCGCGCAGCGCCGACTGGGAGGAGCTTTCCCGGCTGGCCGCGAAGCGACGTCTCGACGGGGCTGAGGCCGACCGCCTGATCGACCTCTATCAGTCCGGAGCGGCCGATCTGTCGGCCATGCAGACCAGCGCGGGGGCCACCGCCGCCGGCGACCGGCTCTCCCTCGCGCTGTCGAACGCCCGGCTCCGCTTCACCGGCGCCGGCGCCAACCTGTTCGCGCAACTGCCGCGCTTCTTCGTGCTGCAGCTGCCCGCCGCGCTGTACCGCCTCCGCTGGATCGTGCTGGCCGTCGCGCTCGCCACCGTCGTCATCGCGACGCTGTACGCGCTCTGGATCACGGGCAACCCCGACGTTCTCCGCAACCTCGGCGACGACGCGAACCTGCGCCGCTACGTCGAGCACGACTTCATCGACTACTACTCCAACAACCCCGCCGCCTCTTTCGCCGGCCAGGTGTGGACCAACAACGCCTGGATCGCCGCGCAGTGCATCGCGTTCGGCATCACCGGTCTCTACGTGCCCTACGTGCTCATCCAGAACGCGGTCGGCGTCGGCACCGCGGCCGGCGTGATGTTCGCCTACGGTCGCGGCGACGTGCTGTTCTCGTACATCGTCCCGCACGGCCTGCTCGAGCTGACGAGCGTCTTCGTCGCCGCGGCCGCCGGCCTCCGCATCTTCTGGGCGTGGGTCGCACCCGGTGCCCGCACCCGCGGTCAGGCGCTCGCCGAGGACGGCCGTGCGCTCTTCACGGTCGCCGTCGGCTGCGCCATCTCGCTGTTCGTCTCGGGTCTCATCGAAGGCTTCGTGACGCCGTCGGGGCTGCCGGTCTGGGCGAAGATCGGCATCGGCGCGCTCGCCCTGGCCGCGTTCCTCGCCTACATGCTGGTTCTCGGCCGACGGGCCGTGCGCGCGGGCGAGACGGGCGACCTCACGGAGTACGAAGCGGGGACGCGGCGCATCATCGCCGGGTGAGGCGGTGTCGTCCGGCGCCGCGCGTCAGAGGCGCCCGGCGGCCTTGAGAGCCAGGTACCGGTCCGCGAGCGCGGGCGGCAGGTCCGCGGGCGCCCCGGTCACCACGTCGCCGCCGAGCCGGCGCACCGCCGCCGTGACGCGGCTGACATCGAGCAGCGAACGCTCGGCGGCCGCCGCGCGGTAGACCGCCTCCCGGTTGGGCCGCTCCCCCGTGGCCGCGATCGTGTCCGGATCCGTCACGCTCGCCACCACGACGAGGTGCTTGGCCGTGAGCTGGGGCAGTGCGGAGAGCAGCCCGCGCGAGGCGCCCGGCGACTCGATCGAGGTGAGCAGCACGACCAGCGACCGCTGCGACGTGATCTGCGCCACCTGCGACGGCACCGCCGACCAGTCCATCTCGATGAGGGACGGCTCGATCCCGGCCATCGCGTCGACCATCCGCGACAGGAGCTCCGGACCGGAGGCGCCCTGCACCCGGCCGCGGACGACCCGGTCGTAGGCGATCAGGTCCACCCGGTCGCCGGCACGCGTGGCGAGGGCGGCGAGCAGCAGGGACGACTCGAACGCCGTGTCGATCCGGGGCTCGTCGGCCACGCGCGCAGCGGACGTGCGGGCCGTGTCGATCACGATCACGACGCGCCGGTCGCGCTCGGGCCGCCAGGTGCGGACCATCACCCGCGCGCCGCGTCCGCCGGTCGGGTCGTGCCGCCGCGCGGTCGCTCGCCAGTCGATCGAGCGCACGTCGTCGCCGCGCACGTACTCGCGCAGCGAGTCGAACTCGGTGCCCTGGCCGCGGAGCAGCACCGTCGTGCTCCCCTCGAGCTCGCGCAGGCGAGCGAGCCGCGAGGGCAGGTGCTTGCGCGACGTGAACGGCGGGAGCACCCGGATGCGCCCCGGCGCCTCCAGCGTCGCCTGCCGCGCCCACAGGTGCAGCGGCCCCCAGGACCGCACGGTGACGGCGGCGACGCGGCGCTCGCCGCGCCGCCACGGGCGCAGCGAGGCGACGATACGTCGCCGCTCGCCGGCCGGGATCGACACACGCGTGCGTGTCGGCGCGGCGCCGGCGGACGGCTCCCAGGCGTCGCGCACCATGCCGCGCAGCATCCTCCGGCCCGTGTTCGTCACCAGCAGCTCCGACTCGGCCTCCGCGCCGAGACGCACGCGCGCCGGGAGCGTGCGTTCCAGCCGGACGGCGCGCGGCGACGCGGCCGCCGTCAGGTCGATCGCCCCGAGCACGACGCACAGCACGAGCCATCCGCCCAGCGCGAGGTACGCCGGCGCGCCGCTCCCGCCGCCCAGTCCGAGCAGCACGACGGGGACGACGCCCAGCGCGAGCAGGGCGACGAAGCGTCCGGATACCGTCACGTCGCGCGCCTAGATCGGGACCTGGACCTGCTGGACGATCGACTGCAGGATCGCATCGGCGCCCACGCCCTCCAGCTCCGCCTCCGGCCGCAGCTGGATACGGTGGCGCCAGACCGGCAGCAGCATCGCTTGCACGTGGTCCGGGGTGATCGAGTCGTAGCCGGACAGCCACGCCCAGGCCTTCGCAGCCGCGAGCAGCGCGGTCGTCCCGCGCGGGCTCACGCCCAGCTTCACCGACGGGCTGCGCCGGGTGGCCCTGGCGAGGTCGACGATGTAGGCCAGCACGTCCGCGTTGGCGCCGACGGCCGCCGCCGACGCTCGCGCGGCGGCCAGCTGCGCGGACCCGAGCACCGGGGTCACGCCCGCGGCCGCCAGGTCGCGCGGGTTGAACCCGGCCGCGTGGCGCCGCAGCACCTCCACCTCGGTGTCGCGCTCGGGCACATCCAGGGTCAGCTTGAGCAGGAAGCGGTCCAACTGGGCCTCGGGCAGCGCGTAGGTGCCCTCGTACTCGATGGGGTTCTGGGTCGCCGCGACGATGAACGGATCGGGGAGGCGGCGGCTCACACCGTCCACGCTGACCTGGCGTTCCTCCATCGCCTCCAGCAGCGCCGACTGGGTCTTCGGAGGCGTCCGGTTGATCTCGTCGGCCAGCAGGATGTTCGTGAACACAGGTCCCTCACGGAACACGAAGCCGCCGGTCTGGGCGTCGTACACGAGCGAGCCGGTCACGTCGCCCGGCATCAGGTCGGGCGTGAACTGCACGCGCTTGGTGTCGAGGCTGAGGGCGTGGCTGAGCGACCGTACGAGGAGCGTCTTCGCCACGCCCGGCACGCCCTCCAGGAGGACGTGGCCTCGCGCGAGCAGCGCGATGATGAGCCCGGTGACCGCGCCGTCCTGCCCGACGACCGCCTTGCCGACCTCGGTGCGCACCCCGGCGAGGGCGGAGCGCAGCTGGGCGGCATCGGCGGAGGCGCCGGGGGAGGCAGCGGGGAACTCGGCCCCCGTGGTGACGTCGGTCATTCGCTCATTCTTCCGGTCGGGCCCGAGTCGGGCGGGGAGGTCGGCGGCGGGGCGGTCGGTGAGACGGCGTCGGCGGCGGCGCGTTCGAGCTCCGCGAGGTCGTCCGAGAGCCGGAGCAGGTCGTGGTCGGTGGCGGGGATCCGGTCGACCAGGATGTCGCGAACGCGCATCCTGTCGGCGCGGAGCAGTGCCGCCACGGCGTCGGCGACTTCCACCGTCGTCGCGGCGGCGGGCAGCCCGACGATCGCGGAGAGGCGCCCGACGGTCCCCACACGCAGTGCGTCGGCGGCGCGCAGCCGGGCCGAGGAACGCTGGTAGAGCCGGGCCCGCCCCTCCCGGGTCTCTCCGGCCCGGACCACCACCGGCAGGTTCTCGACGACGAGCGGCCCGAACCGGCGCCCCCGCCAGATCGCGGCGGCGATGAAGACGACCACCAACAGCAGCATCACCGGCGTGACCCAGCCCGGGGTGAGCGCCGCGATGTCCGGCGGTCCGGTGACCGGGCGGTCGTCGACCGACGGCAGGTACCACACCAGCGTGGGGTGACCGCCCAGCAGGTTGAGCGCCAGCGCCGCGTTCCCCTCGCGCTCCACGCCGTCGTTCGTGAGCACGGCGGCGGAACCCAACAGGTACAGGGTCGAATCGTCGAACGTCGTGCGCACGAGGGACGTGCGCCCGTCCGCGTCCGTGAAGCAGGAGACGCCGTCGCCCGCGACGCGGAACGTGCCGGGGTGGATGTGCTCCTCTGTATTAGGGGTGCTGCGCGGGTCGATGCGCTCGGCCCGCTCGGCGGCGCTGACGTCGCAGCCCGCGCTGACGGCGCCGCGCGGTGCGCCGGCCGCGGTGACGTCGGACGCGACGGCTCGCAGGGCGGCGAATCCGGGCTCGACCAGGACGATGGTGCGTCCGTCGGCCGCCAGCGACCGGTATCCCGTGGAGGACAGGTTGCCCTGCGGGTCGTAGACGAGCACGGTCGCGTCATCTGCGGCCGCCGCCGTGGCGTCGGCCAGAGTGGTGACGGGGCTGACCGTCACCCCATGAGCCTTCAGCACCTGAGCGACCGCCTCCGCTCCCGCCGGCGCGGCGTTCGCCGAATCGACGGGCGTGCCCTCGCCGGCACGGCCGCCGGTCAACAGGATGCCGAACAGCGCGATGACGACCGCGATGGCCGCCAGCACGATCCATGGCACGGCCCGTCGCGCGGTCTGGCGCACCGTGGGGGAGAGCGCGGGAGCGGACTCGGTCGCATCCCGCTCGCGCGCGGGTGCCGGGGCGGTCACGATGTCACCGTCGTCGCCGGAACGCGCACCCGCTGCAGGCGCTGATCCAGAGCCACCAGCTGCTGGTAGGCGCCCTCGGTGCCGGGGCGGTCGAGGTAGCGGACGTCGTCGAACGCGCGAGCCGCGGTCCGCAGCGCCTCGCGCTCGTCCAGCGCGACCTCCGCGGCGCGCTGGGCGAACTCCGTCGCGGTCGTTCCCGGACTCACCCGCACGAGCGTGCGCTCGTCGAGCGACACCGCGATCGCACGGAACTGCTCTTCGACGGCGACCACCCAGTCGCCCGCGCGGGCCGCGCGTTCGGCCGCCGCGCGCAAGTCGGCGGCGCTGCGGGCGTCGTCGTCGCCGAACAGCGACCGACGCTCCAACGCGGACCGGCGATTGACCCGCGGGCGCCCGAACACGAAGAAGGCGACCACGATGAGCCCGGCGACGATCAGGACCACGACGAGCAGCAGCACCGGTCCGGCGTTCCCACCGGGTCCCTGGAAGAGGGACGCCAGCCAGTCCTGTACGGCCTTCGACGCCAGGTCGAACCAGGTCGGCTTGGCCGCCTGGTACTGCGGGCGCGCGAGCTCGTCGCGCAGCCACTGCTGGGCTTCCGGCGAGCTCGGGTCCACCGGGACGTCGACACGGAACACGATCAGCCGGCCGGCCACCCGGGAGCCGCGGCGGGCGGCTGTGCGCGCTCGGCGGGCGGCAGGTACGGGTCGGGCAGCTCCTGCCCGGTCTCGCGCGCCTCCACGAACCGCACCAGCTCGAGGTCGAGGCCTTCCTTGCGCATCCGGAGGTCGAGGTAGAGCAGCGCGACGGCGGCGTTCTGAATGACGCTGCCGATGGCCCCCACGATCGACGTCACGATACTCGCGAGCACGTTGACGCTGAGCTGCGTGACCAGCACCTGGGACAGCGGGTCCGCCGAACTCGCCGACGTCGGCGCGAGCACCCCGCCGAGGAAGCCGCCGATGAGGCCGAACGGGATGCTGATGGTCTGCGTGACCGCGTAGACGATCAGCCAGACGAGCGCGATGATGCCGAAGGTCCGCCAGAAGTAGTTGTCGGTGAGCCGCCACGACCGGGCCACCGCGGCGGTGAGCGACAGCCGCTCCAGCACGATGGCGGACGGCACCATGGCGAGCTTGGTGTTGATCCAGATGGCGAGGGCGGCGAGACCGAACCCGCCGACGATTCCGGCCGCCACGGCGCCGATCACGCCCGCGGTCCCGCCGAGCATCGCCAGGACGACGACCACGGTGACGACCAGCGCCAGCGCGACGAACCACGCCAGGCCCAGCAGGAACGTCCATCCGATCAGGGCGCCGATGCGGCCGCGCACGAGGTGCCAGAGGGAACGGAAGGTCAGCTTCTCGCCCAGGGTCTCGCGCGCCACCTCGCCGACGATCACTCCCTGCAGCAGCGCGCTGAACACCGTCGTGATCAGCAACGAGAGCACGCCGAGCACGATGATGCCGCCGACGGCTCCGGCCTGCAGGGTCGGCTGATCGGCGACGTCCCCGTTCGCGATGCGTCCGGCGAGCAGGGCGACGGCGCCCGCGATGAGGATGCTGGCCACGATCGCCGGGATGCCCTGCAGCAGCAGAGCTGCGCCCACGGTGATGCGCGGATTGCGCCGCAACGCCTGGAACGGCGCGGCGAGCAGCGGCCCAAGCGTGAGCGGGCGCAGCGGGATCAGCCCCGGCTTGGGCGGCGGCGTCCAGCCGGGTTGCGGTCCGGGCTGGCCGTACCCCGGGTACGGCCCGTACTGCGGCTGCTGCCCGTACTGCGGCGGCTGCCCGTACTGCGGCGGCTGCGGCTGCCCGGCACCCGGCGCCTGCCAGTTCTGTTCGTCGGTCACGCCGTGCCCTTCCGTCCCCGCGCGTCGTGCGTTGGTCCCATGCTGGCACATCGGCCTCGCGAGCGATGTCCCATCCACAGGGCACGTGATGCATTCATTCAAGCCGGTATCAGGACTGCTCCATTACGCTGGTCATGTTGTCCGCGGCTCCGGCCGCTCGAGGAGGGTTCGGGGAACGTCCCACATGACTAGTCGCATCCTGGTGGTCGACGACGACACCGCGCTTGCGGAGATGATCGGCATCGTGCTGCGCACCGAGGGCTTCGACCCGGTCTTCTGCGAAGACGGGTCGCTCGCAGTGGACACCTTCCGGTCGGCGAAGCCCGATCTCGTCCTGCTCGACCTCATGCTGCCCGGCATGGACGGCATCGAGGTGTGCGGCCGCATCCGCGCCGAATCCGGCACCCCGATCATCATGCTCACCGCCAAGTCCGACACCGCCGACGTGGTGAAGGGCCTCGAGTCCGGCGCCGACGACTACATGGTCAAGCCGTTCAACCCCAAGGAGCTCGTGGCTCGTATCCGCACCCGCCTCCGCCCGGGCCCGGCCGCACCGCCCGCCGACGAGCTGACCGTCGGCGACCTCGTCGTCGACGTCGCCGGCCACGAGGTGCGCCGTGGGGACACGCGCATCGCCCTCACGCCGCTGGAGTTCGACCTCCTGCTCGCGCTCGCGTCCAAGCCGCAGCAGGTGTTCACCCGCGAGATGCTGCTGGAGCAGGTCTGGGGCTACCACTACAAGGCCGACACCCGGCTCGTGAACGTCCACGTGCAGCGCCTGCGCGCCAAGGTGGAGCAGGACCCGGACAACCCGAAGATCGTCATGACCGTGCGCGGGGTCGGCTACCGCGCCGGCGCGGCCGTCTAGCGTTCGGAGGCCTGAATGCGCTGGTGGCCGACGCAGGAGATGTGGCGGCAGGCGCCGTCCCGTCTGGCGCGCCTGTGGCGCAGCTCGCTGCAGCTGCGCACCGTCGCCATCACGCTCCTCCTGACCGGCGTCGCCATCCTCGTCACCGGCGTCTACATGGCGCTCAGCATCAGCAACGACCTCTACCAGTCGCGGCTCGACCAGGCGTTGCGCGACTCCAGCCGCGCCACCACGACTGCCCAGTCGACGCTGAACGCCTCCGACGTCTCCACCGGCGACGCCGGGAAGAACCTGCTCAACACCGTGCTGCAGAGCGTTCAGGCGTCCACCTCCAGCCGTCTGGTCGCCGCCTACCGCGTGCCCGGCCAGGACACCGGCGTGCTCGCTCCTCCCGACCGCGGCAGCCCCGCCATGAACTCGGTCATCTCGCCCGAGCTGCGCGAGAAGGTGCAGACCGGCGGGACCAAGCAGTTCTACCAGTCCGTCGCCCTCCCGGCCGTCGGTGGCGACACCGACCCGGGCATCGTCGTCGGCTCACAGCTGACGCTGCCCTCGTACGGCAAGTACGAGCTGTACATCGGCTACAACCTGCGCGACTCCGAGAACACGCTGCTCTTCGTGCAGAACACGCTGCTGCTCGCCGGGCTCGCTCTCATCCTGCTCATCGGCGCCATCACCTGGGTGATCGTGCGCTTCGTCGTGGAGCCCATCCGCGTCGCCGCGCAGACCAGTGAGCGGCTGGCCGCGGGCGACCTCGCCGTGCGCATCCCGGAGAAGGGCGAGGACGTGTTCGCCTCCCTCGCGCGCTCGTTCAACGGGATGGCGGACAGCCTGCAGAGCCAGATCAACCAGCTGGCCACCCTGTCGCAACTGCAGCAGCGGTTCGTGTCGGACGTGTCGCACGAGCTCCGGACGCCGCTCACGACCATCCGGCTGGCCGGCGACGTGATCTACGACCAGCGGGAGGGCTTCGCACCTGCGACCGCCCGCACCGCCGAACTGCTCCACACGCAGATCGAGCGGTTCGATCGGCTGCTCTCGGACCTCCTCGAGATCAGCCGCTACGACGCCGGATCGGTGGTCCTCGACGCCGAGCCCACCAACCTCGTCCGCCTCGCCGAGGACTGCGTCGACGAGCTGCGGACCCTGTCGGAGCAGAACGGCTCCGAGCTCACCCTTGACGCGCCCGGCGGTTACTTCGACGTGCCGATGGACCCGCGCCGCATCCGCCGCGTGGTCCGCAACCTCATCGGAAACGCGATCGAACACGGAGAGGGCCGCCCGGTCGTCGTCACGGTCGACAGCAACGAGACCGCTGTCGCGCTGACCGTGCGCGACTACGGGATCGGCATGAACCCGCAGGACATGGCCCACGTCTTCGATCGCTTCTGGCGCGCCGACCCGTCCCGCAAGCGCACGCTCGGCGGCACCGGACTGGGGCTCGCGATCTCGCTCGAGGACGCGACCCTGCACTCCGGATGGCTGCAGGTGTGGTCGGCGCCCGGGCAGGGCTCGTGCTTCCGCCTGACGCTGCCGCGCGTGACCGGACGCGAGATCACCGCGTCACCGCTGCCACTGCCCCCGGTGGACGCCGGGGCGACCCTGCCTGCCGGATCGGGTCCGGAGGCGCTGCCCGGCCCTGTCGGCACCGGAAGCGAGGCCCGCGCATGATCCGTCGTCGTCCCCTGCGCGTCCGCGCCGCGCTCGCCGCCGTCGTCACGCTGACGCTGCTGGCGCTCGCCGCCTGCGCGAGCATCCCCGACTCCGGCCCGGTGCGCCAGGGAGCCCCTGTCGCGCAGGTGAACGATCCGCTCGACCTGGACTTCAACCCGTCGCCACCTGAGAAGGGCGCGTCGCAGCAGCGGATCGTGCAGGGCTTCATCGACGCCGCGTCCAGCCCCAAGAACAACTTCAAGATCGCTCGCGAGTACCTGACGACCGCGATGGCCGCCAACTGGAACCCCGACGAGTCGGTGACCGTCGACGACGGCCGCAACCGCACCTACGACGACCAGGGGACGCTGTGGCGCCTCGACGTCACCCCGGTCGCCAACGTCGACAGCGTCGGCTCCTACCATCCCGTGGCCAGCACCGCGCCGGTCGGGCTGAACTACCAGCTGGTGCGGGAGGACGGGGAATGGCGCATCTCCGTCGCGCCTAACGGCGTCGTCATCGACGACCCGACGTTCCGCGCGGTGTACGCGCAGCAGAACCTCTACTTCTACAGCCCCGGCTACACCTACCTGGTGCCGGACGCGCGCTGGTTCCCGGCGCGCGTCGCGTCCGCCGCGACCCGGGTCGCCAGCTCGGTGCTCGCCGGGCCGGCGCCCTGGCTGAACGGCGCGGTCGTCACCTCGTTCCCGAAGGGGACGCAGCTCGCCGTGCCGTCCGTCACGACGGAGGGCGGCGTCGCGCGCGTCGACCTCAGCTCGGAGGCTGGGCAGGCGGACTCCGCGCAGCTGCAGCGCATGCAGTACCAGCTGGAGCAGTCCCTCGGCAGCCTCGCGCAGAGCGTGCAGCTGTCGATCGAGGGGAATGTTCAGCAGGTGCCGTCGCTGAGCACGGACGCGGCGCCTGTCCGGAACCCCTCGGTGGACTCGCGTGCCTACGTCTACCGCGGCGACGTCTTCGGGCCTGTGAACGGCGACACCGTGACGGGGCTGAGCGGACTCAGCGACAAGGTCGCGGCCCTGCACCCGACGGCCGTCACCCTCAGCGCCTCGCGCGATCAGGCCGCAGTGCTCTCGCAAGCGGGGGTGTACTCCGTCCGCAAGAACGGCGATCCGGTCCGCGTGGATGGGCGCCCCGGGCTCATCGGACCCTCCTTGGACGCGGACGGGTGGGTCTGGTCGGTCCCCGGCGGGTCGCCCGGCGCGATCCAGGTCACCGCGGGCAACGGCGCGGATGCGCACGGGCTGGTCGCGAACTGGCCGGATGCGACTGGGATCCTTTCGCTGGCCGTGTCGCGCGACGGTACCCGGCTCGCCGCTCTGCTGCGCACCACGACCGGCTACGCGCTGATGGCGTCCGGCATCGTCCGAGCCGCGAATGGAGCGCCGAACGGGCTCACCGAACCGGTCGAACTCGCCGTGCCGTCGGCCGGTGCGCGGTCGGCGGCGTGGACCAGCGACCTCACCATCGCGGTGCTCACCACGACGAGCGGGGAGGCGACCAGCATCGCCCAGCAGACGGTCGGAGGCTCGCAGACGACGACCTCCGGGCCGACCGGCGGCCGGACCATCGTCGGGGCCGCAGGGCTCGCCCCGTACGTCGTGCTCAGCGCCGACGGGACGCTGCTGGCGCCGACCGGGACGGGGTGGCAGGCGCAGCTCGACAAGGTCGGCGCGGTGGCGGTGCAGCAGGGTCAGCCCTGAGTTCTCCACAGCACGTGTCCTGAACTGGTTCTCCACCGATTCGCGGGCTCCCGCTCGCGGCGGCATGCCGCCCGCGAGGCTGGACGCATGACAACCACCACCCTGATCCGTGAATCCCTCCTCGACGCTGCGGCGATCATGCTGCCCGTCCACTGCGCCGGCTGCGGCACGTCCGACCGGACGCTGTGCCACGAGTGCGACGCGGCCCTGCGGCCGGTGCTGCGGCTCGACACGGTCGGCGACGTCCCGGTCTGGTCGGCGCTCCCGTACGAAGGTGTGGCCCGTCGTGTGCTGCTCGCCTACAAGGACAAGGGACGGGTCGACCTCGCGCGGGCCCTCGCGCACGTGCTGCGCGCGGCGATCGCCGAGGCGCAGCGGACGTCCCTCCGGTCGAGCGACGGCACCGCCCTCCTCCCGGTCCTGGTCCCATCCACCCGGGCGGCCTGGCGCGCCCGCGGCTACCATCCGACCGGGTCGGTGCTGGCCCGGGCGCACATGCTGGTGCCGCCGCTCTGGAAGGCGCTGCGCCTGGCGCGGCAGACGGCCGACCAGGCCGGGCTGTCGGCGGTGGACCGATCGGACAACCGGGCAGGGAGCATGCGGGCGTCTCCGCGCCTTTCGGGACGGGACTGCCTGATCGTCGACGACATCCTCACCTCGGGCGCCACGATCGCAGAAGCGGCTCGCGCCATCCGTGCGGCGGGCGGACGCGTGACAGGTGCGGTAGCCATCGCGCGGACGCCGCTCCGCGGTGGGAGCGATGCTCAGCGAGCGTCCAGCGGACGCACCGGAAATGCGTCAGGTTCGACGGTTTCGCTTCCGGAGCGGGCGCACTACGGTAGTCGAAAAGGCGCGAGCGATCCGCCCTTCGTGAACCGGGCGGACATCGCGCCGGATCAGGGAGGTCTCCATGGACATCAACATCATCGGACGCAACCTGGGCATCACTGATCGTTTCCGGGAGTACGCCACCGAGAAATCGGAGAAGGTCGCACACCTGGCCGAACGGGCCATCTCGTTCGAGATCAAAGTGAGTCGTCACAACGAGAAGCTGGGCAATCCGAGCGGCGACGACCGCGTGGAGCTCACTCTCGTCGGGCCCAGGGCGGTGGTGAGATCCGAGGCGACGGGCCAGGACAAATACGCGGCCTTCGACATCGCGCTCGGCAAGCTCTTGGAGAGAGTGCGCCGCGCGAAGGATCGCCGCAAGGTCCACCGCGGACAGCACCGGCCGACCTCGCTGCGCGAGGCCAGCACCGACGGCTTCAGCGCGGTCGGTCTGGCGGCGGCTCCGGTCGCCGTGCTCGACCAGGTCCGCACCGGCGCAACGCCGGCCGCATCCGATGACGTGGCGGAGACCGCGGAGACGGAGGAGGAGTACTGCCCTGTCGTCATCCGCAAGAAGGTCTTCGCGTCCATCCCCATGACCGTCGACGACGCGCTCTACTACATGGAGCTCGTCGGCCACGACTTCTATCTGTTCGTCGACCAGGAGACCCAGCGTCCGAGCGTCGTCTACCGCCGCAAGGGGTGGGACTACGGCGTGATCTCGCTCGACGAGGAGGCCGAAGAGCTGCAGGAGGTCGCCACCGCGGCGCGCAAACTCGGCTGAGTCGCGATCCCGTGCCGATGGCGGCCGCCCGGGCGGCGGTCGCCATCGGCGCTCTCGTGCCGGGCCGTGGGTCAGTCGAAGGCCCTCACCACTACCCGTGCGGCGTCGGCGATGAGGGCGTTGTCGTATTTCGCCTCGGGATCGGTCTTGCGTGAAAAGACCACCATCACGATCGGCGCCCGGCCGGGAGGCGTCACCACCGCGATGTCGTTGCGGGTGCCGTAGGACGCGGCTCCGGACTTGTCGGAGACCGCCCAGTCGTTCGGCACGCCGGCGCGGATGAGTGGGTCGCCGGTCGCGTTGCCCGTCATGTCCTCCAGAAGGATCGCGCGGTTCTTCTCCGACAGAGCACTCCCTAAGGTGAACGACCGCAGATCCGCGGCAAGTGCGCGCGGCGTGCTCGTGTCGCGGTGGTCACCCGGGATCGCCTGGTTGAGGTCGGGCTCCGTCCGGTCCACTTCGGTGACCGTGTCGCCGAGGGCTCGCAGCCTCTTCTCGAGCTCGGCAGGTCCGCCGAGCCGACGGAAAAGGAGATTCGCGGCCGTGTTGTCGCTCTTCTGGAGAGCGGCGGCGATCACCTCGCGCAATGGAAGACCGTCGGCCACGTGCTTCTCCGTGACGGGGAGTAGGTCACCAGCTCGTCGGCCGAGTACCGCACAGTGGCCTCCAACTCGGCATCCGTGGCCGTCGCGAGCACCGCTCCCGCCAGCAGCGCCTTGGACGTCGACGCATACGCGAAGCGCTCGTCCGCGCGGAAGGCGATGTCGCGCCCGCTGCCCGTATCCACGGCGTACACACCCAGGGTCGCCTGGTACCGCTGCTCGAGACCGCGGAACGCCCGGTCGGACGTCTCGGTCTGTCGTGACTCCGAGGTCTGGGTCGTGGTCGAGGCCGAAGGCTCCTGCGGCACTGCTCCTGAGGGTTGCGTGCAGCCGGTGAGCAGCGCCGCGAGAGCGAGACCGAGGGCGGTCGCGCGGATGCGGGCGGTCGGCATGGGAGAAGGGCCTTTCTGCGGATCGAATCCCGGCAGGACTCCACAGCATGTCATGCCGCCCTGACTCGAACCGGGCAGAGGCGGCTATTGCGGCCATCCCCGTCTTGGCGTGGCGGACGACTCTCCCTGAACCTGAAACCTCGTGTTACAGACCTGGAGGATACGGTGGATCGGAAGAGAGCGGGCCGGGCGGGAGGGGCCTTCGCCGGCTTCGTCGGCCTGAGCGTGGTGGCCGGTCTTCTGGTCACCGTCGCCGTCACCCCGGCGATCGCGATGACCGGGCTCGCGACCAGCAGCGGCATCGGCTTGTTCGACGGTCTTCCGGAGTACCTGAACGTCGATCAACTCGCTCAGCCGACCACGATCTACGCGAAGAACGGCGACCAGGATGTCCCCCTGGCGACCTTCTACTCCCAGAACCGCCTCCCGGTCCCTTCCAGAGCGATCTCGGTAGCTGTCAAGGATGCGGCGATCGCCGGTGAGGACCCGCGCTTCTACAGCCACGGTGGTGTCGACATCCAGGGCACCGTCCGCGGTGTGCTCTCGACGGTCGCGGGTGGTGGGGTGCAGGGTGGTTCTTCGATCACTCAGCAGTATGTGAAGAACGTGCTGCTGCAGAAGTGCGAAGCGCTCCCGGTGAAGACGAAGGAGCAGAAGGCCAAGTATCAGGAGTGCGTGACCGACTCCACCGGTGTCTCCCCGGACCGCAAGGTCAAGGAGATGAAGTACGCGATCGGTGTGGAGAAGAAGTACAGCAAGGACCAGATCCTGGTCGGGTATCTGAACATCGCCGGGTTCGGCGGTTCGGTGTACGGCATCGAGGCGGCGGCGAAGTACTACTACAACACCAGCGCGGCTGCGTTGACGCCGGCGCAGGCGGCCAGCCTGATCGCGATCGTGAACGAGCCGACCAGTCTGAAGATCGACGACCCGGAGTCCAAGAGCAACGGTGCCGCGAACGGGTACGCGAAGAACAAAGAGCGCCGGGACTACATCCTGGGCAAGATGTACCAGTACAAGAAGCTCACCAAGGCGCAGTACCAGGAGGCGGTCAAGACGCCGATCCAGCCGGTGATCACCCGGTCGGAGCGCGGCTGCCAGACCGCGGGCGGGTCGGCGTACTTCTGCGACTACGTGCAGAAGACCATCCTCAACGACCCCGCCTTCGGCGCCGACAAGGACACCCGCGCCTCCAACCTCAACCGCGGCGGCTACAAGATCTACACCAGCCTCGACCTCCAGCTCCAGCAGGTGGCGGAGCAGACCATCCAGTCGTACGTGCCTCGATCGTACGACCGTGCCGACATCGGCGGCGTGCTCACCGGCGTGCAGCCCGGCACGGGCCGTGTCCTGTACATGGCGCAGAACAAGAGATACAGCCAGGACCCTGAGGTGCTGGCGGATCCGGAATACACCTCCATCAATTACGCCACCGACCAGAAGTACGGCGGTTCGGGCGGCTTCCAGGTGGGATCGACGTACAAGGTGTTCACCCTGGCCGAATGGCTCAAGCAAGGTCATACGCTTCGAGAACCGGTCAACGCCAACATCCGCACGTACACCAGCTTCCGCAACAGCTGCGATGGCGACTGGTCCGGGAGCTACCGCCCCGTCAACGATGCACCGGGCGAGGAGGGCATCCGTAGCGCGAAGAGCGCGACGACGCTGTCCATCAACACCGCCTTCGTCCGGATGGCCAGCGAACTGGACCTGTGCGAGATCCGTCGGACCGCGGAGGACTTCGGAGTCCACACGGCGAAGGGCGAACCGCTCGACACGAACCCGTCGGCCGTCCTCGGCACCAACTACATCGCGCCGCTGACCATGGCGACGGCGTTCGCCGGCATCGCCAATGACGGGCTCACGTGCTCGCCGATCGCCATCGACCGGATTCTGGACGCGAACGGCACGGAGGTGAAACCGCCGGCGAGCCGCTGCGTCCAGTCGGTCACCCCGTCCGTCGCCCGCACGATGGCCAAGGCGCTGCAGGGCCCACTGCAGAGCGGGGGCACGGCGTCCGGGATGAACCGGACCGGCACGGACATGCTCGGGAAGACCGGAACGACCGAGTACAACGATCACCTCTGGCTGGTGGCGGCGACGACCAAGGTCGCCGGCGCGTACTGGGTGGGCAACGTCCAAGGTCACGTCGACTTCCGCCGGGTCTACCCGACGCACGGCACCTCTCCGGCCGCCGCGCGGGTCGCCGTGATGCGCACGATGATGAGCGCGGCCGTCGACAAGTACGGCGGCGACGACTTCCCGGAGCCGCCGGCACTGCGCGAGCCGGCTCCTGAGCCGTCGGCGGAGACGGAGACCCCGACCCCCACGCCGACTCCGAGCCCCACCCCGACCGGCACGCCGGGTCCCGTCCCCTCCGAGGTTCGTGGACGCACCGCGAGCCCCGTCCCGACGCGGGGACGATGAGATGTCCTCGAGCCGGCACTCGGCGCCCTCTCAGGCATCGCCTGCCGAACGCGAGGGCTGAACAAGTAGCATGTCCCTAGCGTCGGTGGAGTCTGCCGTCGACGCGCGCCCGCCGGGGCGCCGGGTCATGGGCCCGAACCGAGCAAAAGTGGAGTGCATCAGTGGCCTCAGTTCTTGAAAAGGTCCTTCGTGTCGGCGAGGGCCGAACCCTCCGTCGGCTGGAGGCGTACGCGAAAGCGGTCAACGCCCTCGAAGACGACTTCAGCGAACTCACCGACGAAGAGCTCGCGCACGAGACGGTCGAGCTGCGCGAGCGCTACGGCAACGGCGAATCGCTCGACGACCTCCTGCCGGAGGCGTTCGCGGCGGTCCGCGAGGCGGCCAAGCGCACGCTCGGGATGCGGCACTTCGACGTGCAGATCATGGGTGGCGCCGCCCTCCACCTCGGCAACATCGCCGAGATGAAGACCGGTGAGGGCAAGACCCTGGTCGCGACGACCGCCGCGTACCTGAACGCGATCGCCAGCCGCGGCGTGCACGTCGTCACGGTGAACGACTACCTGGCGAGCTACCAGTCGGAGCTCATGGGACGCGTCTTCCGCGCCCTGGGCATGTCGACCGGCGTGATCCTCGCCGGCCAGACGCCGGAGGAGCGCCGCGAGATGTACGCGGCCGACATCACCTACGGCACGAACAACGAGTTCGGCTTCGACTACCTGCGCGACAACATGGCGTGGCAGGCGAGCGACATGGTGCAGCGCGGCCACTTCTTCGCGATCGTCGACGAGGTCGACTCGATCCTCATCGACGAGGCCCGCACGCCGCTCATCATCTCGGGCCCGTCGTCCGGCGAGGCCAACCGATGGTTCAACGAGTTCGCGAATCTCGCCAAGCGCCTCACCCCCGAGGTCGACTACGAGGTGGACGAGAAGAAGCGCACCGTCGGCGTGCTCGAGCCCGGCATCGAGAAGGTCGAGGACTACCTCGGCATCGACAACCTCTACGAGTCGGCGAACACTCCGCTGATCTCGTTCCTCAACAACGCGATCAAGGCCAACGCCCTGTTCAAGCGCGACAAGGACTACGTCGTGATGAACGGAGAGGTGCTGATCGTCGACGAGCACACCGGCCGCATCCTGGTCGGCCGTCGCTACAACGAGGGCATCCACCAGGCGATCGAGGCGAAGGAGGGGGTCGAGGTCAAGGCCGAGAACCAGACCCTCGCAACGGTCACGCTGCAGAACTACTTCCGCCTCTACAAGAAGCTGTCCGGCATGACCGGTACCGCCGAGACCGAGGCGGCCGAGTTCATGAGCACCTACAAGCTCGGCGTCGTCCCCATTCCCACCAACAAGCCGATGCAGCGCATCGACCAGTCCGATCTCGTCTACAAGAACGAGAAGGCGAAGTTCGACCAGGTCGTCGAAGACATCGCCAAGCGGCACGAGAAGGGCCAGCCTGTCCTGGTCGGCACCACCTCGGTCGAGAAGAGCGAGTACCTGTCGCGCTTGCTCGCCAAGAAGGGCGTGCGCCACGAGGTTCTGAACGCGAAGAACCACGCCCGTGAGGCGGCGATCGTCGCCCAGGCGGGCCGCCTCGGCGCGGTCACGGTGGCCACCAACATGGCCGGCCGTGGAACCGACATCATGCTCGGCGGCAACTCCGAGTTCATCGCGGTCGCCGAGATGAACGCCCGCGGTCTGTCGCCGGTCGAGACGCCCGACGAGTACGAGGCCGCGTGGGAAGAGGTCTTCGAGAACGTCAAGGCGCAGGTCGCCGAAGAGGCCGAGAAGGTCATCGCGGCCGGCGGTCTCTACGTGCTCGGCACCGAGCGCCACGAGTCGCGCCGCATCGACAACCAGTTGCGCGGACGGTCCGGCCGTCAGGGCGACCCGGGCGAGAGCCGCTTCTACCTGTCGCTGACCGACGATCTGATGCGTCTGTTCAACGCGGGCGCCGCCGAGAGCCTGATGGGCCGCAGCAGCGTCCCCGACGACATGGCCATCGAGTCCAAGGTCGTCAGCCGCGCCATCCGCAGCGCCCAGTCGCAGGTCGAGGCGCGCAACGCCGAGATCCGCAAGAACGTGCTCAAGTACGACGACGTCCTCAACCGGCAGCGTGAGGCGATCTACAGCGACCGCCGCCACATCCTCGAGGGCGACGACCTGCACGAGCGCGTGCAGCAGTTCCTCACCGACGTCATCGACGACATCCTCGACCAGCACACCGGCGAGGGCAGCGGAGACGACTGGGATTTCGACGCGCTCTGGGCCGAGCTCAAGACGCTGTACCCGGTCAGCGTCAGCATCGACGAGGTCATCGCGGAGGCGGGCAACAAGGGCCGGATCAACCGCGACTTCATGCGCCGCGAAATCCTCTCCGACGCCAAGATCGCCTACCAGCGCCGCGAGGAGTCGCTGGGTTCGCCCGCGATGCGCGAGCTGGAGCGCCGCGTGGTCCTGTCGGTGATCGACCGACGCTGGCGCGACCACCTCTACGAGATGGACTACCTGAAGGACGGCATCGGCCTGCGCGCCATGGCGCAGCGCGACCCGCTGGTCGAGTACCAGCGCGAGGGCTTCGCGATGTTCCAGCAGATGATGGGCGCGATCCGCGAGGAGACCATCGGCTTCCTGTTCAACCTGGAGGTGGAGGTCAATCAGGCCCCCGGCGAGGTGGAGCAGCCCGCCGTCGCCGCCAAGGGCCTCACCCGCGGCGAGGGCGACACCGCGCTCAGCTACTCCGCGCCGGCCGAGCAGGGCGGCGTGGAGGTGCGCAACCAGCGCGGCCAGGTCGAGCAGGCCGCGACGGCCCGCGCGCAGCGCGCCCAGCAGCAGCAGCAGGCCGCGCCCGCGGCCCCGGCGCAGGGAGCGACGCAGCGCGGCGCCTTCGGGCAGCGCGTGGAGGAGTCGGCCGACGACGCGCCCTCGAACCGCGCAGAGCGCCGCGCCCAGGCCAAGAAGCGCTAGCCCGCGGCGCTGAGCGCGCGCTCAGACGACACGACGACGGCGGCCCCTTGGGGCCGCCGTTCGTCGTTCCGCCGTCCTCCGGGTCACAGCACGTTGATGGTGGTCGCGCGCCACCGGGCACGGTGCCGCTCCAAGCGCATCGCGACAGCGCGCGAGCGGCCCTGCTGATGCACCAGCACCACCGCCTCCACCACCCCGTCCGACGGCCGGCTCAGGCGCGGGTCGCCGATCCGCATGCGGGGTCGCAGTGCATCCTCAGACGACAGGGCGCGGGCTCGCGCCGCTAGCACCGTCCGGCGCAGCAGGTGGACGTAGACCGCGTCGCTGACCCACGGGCTGATCTGGTCGAGCGGTCTGGCGCCGGCGAGGATTTCGATCACGCAGCGGGCGAGGTTGGAGCACAGCGTGCCGGGGTCGGGGTCGCTGAGGTCCCAGGCGCGGATCGGCGGGACGGCCTGCCGGGTGGGGGTCTCCGGGGCCACGAGGGTCATGGTGGGGGCGAGTGCGGGGGCGAGTGCGAGGTGGTGCATGAGTCTTCCAATTACGAGTGTCGGTGGTCCATGTTCTACTGGACCTGTGATATGTCCGATGCCTCACTCAAGCAGGGGAGCGCCGGGTCGGTCCAGGGCATATGTGCCCTGTGGAGAACCGCGGGAAGCGGTCAGCGGACGCCGCTTAGGATGGGGTGGTGTCGACGCTCAGTGATCTCGTCCATGCCCACGGCCGCTCCTCGGAGGCCGATGTCGAGTGGCTGCACGGGCTGGTGGGGGACTGGCAGCTGCTCGCCGACCTCGCCTTCGCCGACATCGTCCTGTGGGTCCCGACCGCCGACGACGACTTCGTAGCCGTCGCGCACGCGCGTCCGTCGTCCGCGGCGACGCTCTTCTACCGAGACTTCGTCGGCCAGCGCATCAAGCCCGAGTGGCGGCAGCAGGTCACCGACGCCTACTCGTCCAAGCAGATCATCGACACGTCGGCGCCGGACTGGTTCGAGGAGACGCCCACCCGCGTCCGCGCCGTCCCCGTCATCCGCCGGCTCTCGGTCCACTCGCCCGAGACCGCAGACGAGCCCGTGGCCGTCATCACGCGCCACACAAATCTGAGCGAGGCCCGCACGCCGAGCCGCCAGGAGCTCACCTTCAACGAGTGCGCCAACGACCTCTTCAACATGATCGCGACGGGCGACTTCCCCGACCTCGGCGCTCCTGCCGCTCCACGCCGCGGCGCCCCTCGAGCGGCTGACGGCCTCATCCGCCTCGATGTGGACGGCATCACGACCTTCGCCAGCCCGAACGCGCTCAGCGCGTTCAACCGCATGGGCTTCACCGACGAACTCGAGGGCGAGTCCCTGGCGGCGGTGACGACCGGCCTGCTGACCGGCACGATCACGACCGACGAGTCCCTTCCGCTCGTCGTCACCGGCCGCGCCCCTGGCGCACCGACATCGAGGCGCGGGGCGTCACCGTATCCCTGCGGGCCATCCCGATCCGCAACCGCGGGGAGCGCGTCGGCGCGATCGTCCTGTGCCGCGATGTCTCCGAGCAGCGCCACCAGGAGCGCGAGCTCATCACAAAGGATGCGACGATCCGCGAGATCCACCACCGCGTCAAGAACAACCTCCAGACCGTGGCGTCGCTGCTGCGCATCCAGGCGCGACGCACGCACTCGGAGGAGGCGCGCGAAGCCCTCAGCCAAGCGATGCGCCGCGTGGCCGCTATCGCGGTGGTGCACGACACCCTATCCACCGGCCTCGCCCAGATCGTCGACTTCGACGACGTGTTCGACCGGGTGCTGCTGCTCGTGGCCGAGGTCGCGGCCAGCCACACCACGACCGTCCACCCCAAGAAGACGGGCAAGTTCGGCCAGCTGCCGTCGGAGTACGCCACCCCGCTCGCGCTGGCGCTCACCGAGCTCGTCACCAATGCCGTCGAGCACGGCCTCGCCGGCCGGGAGGGCCAGGTCGAGATCATCGCCAAGCGGTCGGACGACTCGCTCACGGTGAAGGTCGTCGACAACGGCTCCGGGCTCCCGGAGGGCAAGGTGGGCTCGGGTCTGGGCACGCAGATCGTGCGGACGCTGATCCAGGGCGAGCTCGGCGGAGCGATCGACTGGCACACGCTGATGGGCCAGGGCACCGAGGTGACCATCGAGATCCCGCTGCGCTACCTCGCCAAGCTCTGACGCCACCCGGGCGTCAGGGGCGCGGGCCGCAGCGGGCACAGAAAAGCCGAGGGGCGCTCAGTGCTAGGTGTGTGAGCGCCGCCTCGGCGTTGTCGTACGCGCGGAATTCGGGTCCGCGCCGACGGTGTGGTGCTGTGCAGCCGGCCTCAGGAGGCGCGGCGGGCCCGGGCGGCGCGGCGCTTGAGGGCGCGGCGCTCATCCTCGGAGAGACCGCCCCAGACGCCCGAATCCTGACCGGTCTCGAGGGCGTACTGCAGGCAGATCTCGGTCACGGTGCAACGCGCGCAGACCGCCTTGGCCTTGTCGATCTGGTCCACCGCGGGCCCGGTGTTTCCCACCGGGAAGAAGAGCTCGGGGTCTGCGGTGAGGCAGGCGGCTTTGTCGCGCCAATCCATGAAGATGTGCTCCTTGTTTACTGGGGTCTCTGGCCCGAGGGGACCATAGAATGCAGGTAAGCAGTCGAGCTACAGGGTGCATAGATCCGTGGGGAATCAGACCTGCCCACGACCCTGTGAGCGTTAACTCGACCGCTGAATATGCTCCCATAGCGCTTATCCCGAATCAATAGTTTTGTATGGGATAACGCTGAGAACACGAGCCGGAAACGTCAGGATGCTATAGTGCTCGACCCTCAGAACGCCCCCGCGCCCACCGCGCCGGCCCGCCCCGCGCTGCTTCTGGTGCTCGCCGTGATCGTGGGTCTGGAGGCCCTGCTGGTCACCGGCGTGGCCGTGTGGCTGCTCATCGAACTGCTCACCCAGCGGCCCGAGTCGTACCCGTCGGCGGTCGCGATCACGATCCTCGGCTTTCTCGCCGCAGCCTGGGCCATCGCCACTTTCGTGGGCCTTCTCCGCCGCCGCAGCTGGGCGCGCGCGTCGGCGCTCACCATCCAGATCCTCCAGCTGGCCGTCGCGGTGGGGTGCTTCCAAGGCCTGTTCGCGCGTCCCGATCTCGGCTGGGCACTCCTGGTTCCGGCCGTCGTCGCCGGCGTCCTCGCGATCACCCCGGCGGTCGTGCGCGCCACCGGTCGCAACACGGAGCAACACGAATAGACCGGGACCGGGAACAAGCCGCAGACTCGGATGGTTATGTCCGACATCGTGACCGATATCTCCACACAGACCTCCGCTTCCCCTGAGACCGTCGACAGCGCCCGCGAGGGCTGGGACGCCTGGCGCGAGAGCCGCCTCCGCGGCGTGACCTCGCCCACCGGCAATCTCGCGCTGATCGAGACCCGCTGGCTCCCCGCCGGCGACGAGACCACCCTCGAGGAGGCGCGGGCCGGGCACTCGGACACCGTCGCGGCGACCGAGCTCAGCCGCACCAGCCTGGAGACCGGCGAGACCGAGCGCGGCATCCGCCTCTGGGACGCCGCATCGCCGGCCATCCGCGCCTTCCAGGGGATCGAGGTCTTCCCGTTCGACCCGAGCTGGGTCATCGAGGCGACGTTCACACCCGTCGCGGACGATCGCACCATCCCGTTCGAGCACATCCGGGACAACGGCCTCACCCGCGACCTCGTCGTCCCGGGCGACATCCGCTTCGAGCGCGACGGCGTCGAGTACACGCTGAGCGCCTTCGACGACGGCGGCACCCTGCTCCTCGTCTTCGGCGACCCGAGCAACGGGGCCGAGGGCGACGACGGCACGTACGCCTCCGGACGCTTCCTGTTCGTCCAGCTCGACGGCGACCGCGCCGTGCTCGACTTCAACCGCGCGTTCGTCCCGCCGTGCGGTTTCTCGGACCAGTACAACTGTCCGCTGCCGCCGCGCAACAACCGCTTCCCCGTCGCGGTCACTGCAGGGGAGAAGCGCGTCATCTTCGACGCAGCCTTCCAGCACTGACCCGCTCCACGCATCACCCCTTCACACCCCACAGCACCCCCACAGCACTGGAGAACCCGTGAGAAAGTCCACCCTGTTCGCGACGCTCGCCGTCGGTGTCACCGCCGCCCTGGCGCTGGCCGGCTGCGCGGGCGGCTCGTCGTCCTCCGCGGGCGGCGGCGAAGCCTCCATCGCGATCGGCTCGCTCTATGAGCCGGTCAACCTCGACAACACCGCCGGCGGCGGCCAGGGCGTCACCGAGGCGCTGAACGGCAACGTCTACGAGGGCCTGTTCAAGCTCACCGACGACGGCAAGGTCGAGCCGCTGCTCGCCACGAAGTACACGACCAGCGAGGACGGCCTGACCTACACGTTCACGCTGCGCGACGGCGTGAAGTTCCACTCCGGCAAGGCGCTCACCAGCGCCGACGTGAAGCGCAGCATCGAGCGCGTCACGGCCGACGACTCGCAGTCCGCCCGCAAGTCGCAACTGGCCGTCATCTCCGACATCGCGACGCCCGACGACAAGACCGTGAAGATCACGCTGAAGTCGCGTTCCATCTCGCTGCCCTACAACCTCAGCTACGTCTGGATCTACGGCCCCGGCACGAAGAACTACAAGACCGCCGAGGACGGCACCGGCCCGTACACGCTGGGCACCTGGAAGCGCGGCAGCTCGCTCAGCCTCGAGCGCTGGAGCGGCTACTGGGGCGACAAGGCCAAGAACAAGGAGGTGGAGTTCGACTACTTCACCGACGCGTCCGCCCTGTCCAACGCCCTGACGACCAAGCAGGTCGACATCGTGACGAGCATCCAGA
Organism: Leifsonia poae; assembly: GCF_050632865.1. Classification (GTDB taxonomy): domain Bacteria; phylum Actinomycetota; class Actinomycetes; order Actinomycetales; family Microbacteriaceae; genus Leifsonia; species Leifsonia poae_B. The sequence goes on from NZ_JBODSA010000001.1 coordinate 295,680, forward strand.
GCCCGGACGCCCTGGGCACCTTCAAGGACAACAAGGACTACACGATCTCCGACGGCAAGTCGACGACCAAGGAGCTCCTGGCGTTCAACGACAAGGTCGCGCCCTTCAACAACACCGAGGTGCGCAAGGCGGTCTACTCGGCCATCGACACCAAGAAGCTGCTGAACTCCATCTGGGGCGACTACGGCACGCTGATCGGCTCGATGGTGCCGCCGAGCGACCCCTGGTACGAAGACCTCACCAAGGTGAACCCGTACGACGTCAACCTGGCCAAGAAAGAGCTGGCCGAGGCCGGTTTCGCGAACGGCTTCACCTTCACGCTGGACACCCCGACCTACGACCCGCACCCCGCGGTGGCGGAGTTCCTGAAGAGCGAGCTCGCCAAGGTCGGCATCACGGTGAACATCAACTCCATCTCGGCCGACGAGTGGTACACGAAGGTGTTCAAGAACCACGACTTCACGGCGACGCTGCAGGAGCACGTCAACGACCGTGACGTGGTCTGGTACGGCAACCCCGACTTCTACTGGGGCTACGACAACCCGCAGGTGACGAAGTGGGTGGACGAGGCCGAGCAGGCCACCACCACGGCGGAGCAGACGGCGAAGCTGAAGCAGGTCAACGAGCAGATCGCGAAGGATGCGGCCAGCGCCTGGCTGTACCTCTATCCGCAGATCGTCGTGGCCGACAGCAACGTCACCGGTTACCCGGTGAACGGCCTGAACTCGCAGTTCTTCGCCTACGACATCGTCAAGAAGTAACCACTCCGCGTTATCCACAGATGCTCGGGGAGCCGGTCGGCCGGTTCCCCGAGCATCTACGCTGAAAGCACCATGGCTCTCTACCTCGTCCGCCGCACCGCGTTCCTCGTGGTGTCGCTGCTGCTGGCCATGGTCGTGCTCTTCTTCCTGCTCCGGGTGCTCCCGGGCGACCCGTCCAACGCGCTGCTGTCGGTCGGCGCCACCAAGGAGCAGATCGCGGCGGCGCAGCGGCAGGTCGGCAGCGATCAGCCGCTGCTGCAGCAGTTCTTCTCGTGGTTCGGCAGCCTCCTCACCCTCAACCTGGGGGAGTCGTTCATCAGCTCCCTGCCGGTCGGTCCCGAAATCGCGGCGCGGCTGTCGGTGACGGTGCCGCTGACCCTGCTCTCGTTCGGGCTCGCGCTCGTGCTCGCCCTGCCGATCGGCTTCGTGGCCGCGTGGAAGGCCGACCGCTGGTACGGGGTGGCGCTGTCCGCGTTCTCGCAGCTGGGCATCGCCGTGCCGGTGTTCTGGGTCGGCATCCTGCTCGTGGATGTGTTCGCCATCACCCTGGGGTGGTTCCCGTCGGGCGGGTTCCCGCGCGACGACTGGGAGGACCCTTCCGCCGCGCTCACCTCGCTCGCGCTGCCGGTGGTGACGATCGCGATCGTGATGAGCGCGTCCATCTCCCGCTATGTGCGCAGTGCGACGCTGGATGTGATCGGCAGCGACTACCTGCGCAACGCCCGCGCACTCGGGTCGGGCTTCTCGCGGGCGATGTGGCGTCATGGTGTCCGCAATGGCGCCGTCCCGGTCATCTCGGTGCTCGGCATCGAGCTGGCCACCACGTTCCTCGGCGCGGTCGTCGTCGAGAGCGTGTTCACCCTTCCCGGGCTCGGGAGCATGCTGCTGAAGGCGATCGAGCAGCACGACTATCCGAACATCCAGGGCATCCTTTTCGTCTCGACGCTGCTGGTGCTGATCGTCGGGTTCCTCGCCGACATCGCGCAGCGGCTCGTCGACCCGCGGCTGCGCCGCAGCATCTCGGGGAACGCATGAGCGCGATCGTGGAGCAGGCGACCGAGGCGGCCGCGCCGGAGCCGGCGGGGCGCCCCCGGCGTCGCGTCCGGCGCTCGGTGAGCCTCGGCATCGGACTGACCCTGGTCGGGCTCGTCGTCATCGTCGCCGTCGTCTCTTTCGCCTGGCTGCCGTACGCGCAGTCCGACACCTCCGGAACGCGCCTCGAGCAGCCGAGCGGCGCCCACTGGCTCGGAACGGACCGCTTCGGCCGCGACCTGCTGACCCAGCTCATGATCGGCGCGCGCATCGCGCTCGCCGTGGGGCTCGGGTCTGTCGTGATCGGCGCCCTCGTCGGCATCACGCTCGGCCTCCTCGCGGCGTTCGCGACCAAGTGGGTGGACGACACGCTGTCGGCCGTCCTCGACATCCTGATCGCGTTCCCGACGCTGCTGCTCGCGATGCTCATCGTCGCGGCCCAGGGCGCCTCGCTCGGCACGGCGATCGTCGCGATCGGCCTGGCCATGTCGGCGGTGGTCGCGCGGCTGACGCGCGTGCTGGCCAAGCGGGTGCTCGCGCAGCAGTACGTGACGGCGGCGCGCACCTCCGGCACGTCGTGGTGGGGCATCATCGCCCGGCACATCCTGCCGAACATCTGGCCGACCCTGAGCGTCAGCCTCGCGCTGCAGTTCGGCGTCGCCGTCCTCGCCGAGGCGAGCCTGTCGTACCTGGGGCTGGGCGCGCCGCCCCCCAACGCCTCGTGGGGCCGCATGCTGCAGGAGGCGCAGGGCACCGTCTCGACGGCGCCGGTCGGCGCGATCGCGCCGGGCGTGGCGCTCGTGGTCCTGGTGATCGGGGTCAACCTCGTGGCCGACGGGCTGCGGGATGTGGCCGACCCGACGCGGAGGAGGTCGCGATGAGCGGGCAGGACGTGCTGCTGGAGGTGCGCGGGCTGTCCGTCGCGACGCGAGACGGAGTGCCGCTCGTGAACGACGTGTCGTTCGACCTGCGGGCCGGTGAGCGGCTGAGCCTGATCGGCGAGTCGGGGTCGGGCAAGTCCCTCACGTCCTTCGCGCTGACCGGGCTGCTCCCGGAGGGGCTGACGGCGAGGGGCAGCGTGCTGCTCGACGGCGTGCAGGTCGTCGGCGCACGCGAGCGCGACCTGGTGCCGCTGCGCGGCCGCGTCGCGTCCACGGTGTTCCAGGAGCCGCTGACAGCGCTCGACCCGCTCATGCGCCTCGGGCGCCAGGTCGCCGAACCGCTGCGCCGGCACCTCGGCCTGCGCGGCGACGCCCTCCAGCGGGCGGTGCTCGACGCCCTCGCCGAGGTGGGACTGCCGGAACCCGACCGCATCGCGCGCGCCTACTCGTGGGAGATCTCCGGCGGGCAGCGGCAGCGCGTCGCGATCGCCGCCGCACTCGCGTGCCGGCCGCAGCTGCTCATCGCCGACGAACCGACCACCGCCCTCGACGTGACGGTGCAGGCCGACGTCCTCGCGCTGCTGGAAGGGCTCGTGGCGGAGCGCGACATGGCGCTCCTCTTCGTGAGCCACGACCTCGCGGTGGTGTCCCGGATGGCGCAGCGCGCGATCGTGCTGCGCGGCGGCCGCATGGTCGAGGACGGTCCGCTCGACCGGCTGCTTTCCGCCCCGACGCACCCGTACACGGCCGAGCTCGTCCGCAGCGCCCGGGAGCTCGACGCCGCCCTGGAGGTGCGATGACGGCCATCCTCGAACTGCGCGACGCCGGGTTCCGGTACCGCCGTGCCGCGGCGCCGGCGCTGGACAGCGTCTCGTTCGCCGTCGAGCCCGGGCGGAGTCTCGGGCTGGTGGGGGAGTCCGGCGCCGGGAAGACCACCGCCCTGTCGCTGCTGCTCGGGCTCACGCGGCCGACCAGCGGCGTGGTGCTCTTCGACGGGCAGCCGCTCGACCCGCGAGACCGGCAGCAGCTCCGGCGCTTCCGACGCACGGTCCAGCCGGTGTTCCAGGATCCGTACTCGTCGCTCGATCCGCGGCAGAGCGTCGGGCGGATCGTGGGCGAGCCGTTGGCCTCGCTCGGCATCGCGAGCGGCGCCGACGAACGCGACCGCGTGGCCCAGGCGCTCGAGGAGGTCGCGCTTCCGGCGGACGCCGCCCGCCGCTACCCGCACGAGTTCTCCGGCGGTCAGCGGCAGCGCATCGCGATCGCGCGGGCGATCGTCTCGCGCCCGCGCGTGCTGCTGGCCGACGAACCGGTCAGCGCCCTGGACGTGACCACGCGCATCCAGATCATCGACCTGCTCGGCGAGCTCGCCGCACGCGAAGAGCTGACCGTGGTCATGGTGTCCCACGACCTCGGTGTGGTCGCCTCGCTCTGCGCCGAGACCGTGGTGCTGCAAGGCGGCCGCGTCGTGGAGCAGGGGGAGACGCGGACCGTCCTCGGCGCCCCGCGCGACCCGTACACGCAGCGCCTGCTGGCGTCCGTGCCGCGGCTGCCTGTCTAGTCTCTAGACAGGCGCATCACGCGTCACGCGTCGATCTTGAGCTTCTTGCGCAGCGCCGCGACGTGTCCGGTCGCCTTCACGTTGTACAGCGGAAGGCGGAGGGAACCGTCGGGGTCGACGACGAAGGTCGAACGGATGACGCCCTCGACGGTCTTGCCGTAGAGCTTCTTCTCGCCGTAGGCGCCGTACTCCTTGTGCACGGCGAGGTCTTCGTCCGACAGCAGCGGGAAGTTCAGGCCTTCCTGCTCCTGGAACTCCTTGTTGCGCGCCGGGGCGTCCTTCGAGATGCCGATCACCTGGTAGCCGGCCGACTTCAGCGAGTTGAGGTTGTCGCGGAAGTCGCAGGCCTCGGTCGTGCAGCCCGGCGTCATCGCGGCCGGGTAGAAGTACACGATCACGTTCTTCCCGGCGAAGTCGCCGAGCGAGACCTCCGAACCGTCCTGGTCGGTCAGCGTGAATGCGGGAGCCTGCTCGCCCGCCTGGAGTCGCACATCCGTCATGACTCCATTCTGGCAGCGAATGAGCGCGACGGAGGCAGCGGCCGTCAGCGCGCGAACGTCGCCAGCAGCCGCTGCAGCGAGTCGAGCCGTGCGCGTCCCGCTTCGCCGAGCCGGCCCTCCTCGACCGCCTCGATGATGGCGCAGTCCGGGGCGTCCGGGAGGTGCGTGCAGCCGCGCGGGCAGTCCTCGGCGATCGCGGCAAGGTCGGTGAACGCCTTCAGGATGCTGTCGGTGTTCACGTGCCCGAGGCCGAACGACCGCACGCCCGGTGTGTCGATGACCCAGCCGTGGTGCCCCGAGCCATCCTCGACCCGCAGCGACACGGTCGAGGACGACGTGTGACGCCCGCGTCCGGTCACCTCGTTGACGTGGCCGGTCGCGCGCCGGGCACCCGGGACGAGCGCGTTCACGAGGGTCGACTTGCCGACGCCCGAGTGCCCGACCACGACGGTGTCGTGGCCAACGAGGGCGGCGGCGATGTCGTGCACCGGGATGCTGTCCTGCCGGCTGGTGAACACCGGCAGGTCGAGACCGGCGAAGTTCTGGAGGAACGGTGCCGGATCGGCCAGGTCGGTCTTGGTGACGCAGAGCATCGGCTCGATGCCGGCGTCGTAGGCGGCGACGAGGTAGCGGTCGACCAGGCGGGTGCGCGGCTCGGGATTCGCGGCCGCGACCACGATCAGCATCTGGTCGGCGTTGGCGACGATGACGCGCTCGACCTCGTCGGTGTCGTCGGCGCTCCGGCGCAGCAGGGTGGTGCGCGGCTCCACGCGGACGATGCGGGCGAGCGTCCCCTCCTCACCCGTGGTGTCGCCGACGACGGCCACGCGGTCGCCGGTCACGATGGGATTGCGGCGCAGCTCGCTCGCTCGCGCAGCCGTCACCTGGCGTTCGTCGGGAGTGTCCTCGTCCAGCAGCACGGTGTACCGGCCGCGGTCGACGCCCAGCACGCGGGCGATCTCGGCGTCCGCGTGCTCGGGTCGCGTCTTGGTGCGCGGCCGGTTGCCCTTGGGATTCGGCCGGGTGCGGACGCTGGACTCGTCGTAGAGGTCGTCCTCGTCGTCCTCGTCGTCGTCATCCGCCCACCACGACATCTAGAGGCCGGCCCCGAGCATCCGGGCCCACAGCTGCGTGAACTGCGGCAGGGTCTTGGCGGTGGTGGCCACGTTCTCGATCTCGACGCCCTCGACGACCAGGCCGACGATCGCGCCGGCGGTCGCCATGCGGTGGTCCTCGTAGCTGCGCCAGACGCCGCCGTGCAGGGGGCGCGGCTCGATGCGCAGGCCGTCCTCCAGTTCGGTCACCGCGCCGCCGAGGCCGTTGATCTCCGCGGCGAGGGCGGCGAGACGGTCCGTCTCGTGGTGGCGGATGTGCCCGATCCCGGTGATCTCGCTCGGGCCGTCGGCCAGAGCCGCGATCGCCACCAGGGCCGGCGCGAGCTCGCCGCCGGTCGTCAGGTCGAGGGTGACGCCGTTCGGGCGCTCGGGGCCGGTGACCGTGAGGCGGTCGCCGTCGCGCGTTACGGTCGCGCCGAAGAGAGGGAGCAGGTCGGCGAGGTCGGCGCCCACCTGGGTGGTGGAGGCGGGCCAGCCGGTGATCGTGACGGTGCCGCCGGTCACCACAGCCGCGGCCAGGAACGGGGCGGCGTTGGACAGGTCGGGCTCGATGTCGACGTCGCGGGCCGCGATGGACCCCGGAGCGACGATCCAGCGGCCGGTCGACGGCGACTCGACGGTCACGCCGCGCTGGGCGAGGGCCGCGATGGTCATCTCGATGTGGGGGAGGCTCGGCAGGCGCTCGCCGGAGTGCGTGAGGTCGAGGCCGTTCTCGAAACGGCTCGCCGACAGCAGCAGAGCGCTGACGAACTGGCTGGAGCTGGACGCATCCACCTCGACGGCGCCGCCCGCCACGCGGCCCGTGCCGTGCACGGTGAAGGGAAGGGAGCCGCGACCGTCGTCGTTCACATCCACGCCGAGGGCACGGAGGGCGGCGATGATCGCGCCCATCGGACGGCCGCGGGCCGAGTCGTCGGCGTCGAACATCGTCGGGCCGAGGGCAAGCCCGGCGATCGGCGGGACGAAGCGCATGACCGTGCCGGCCTGGCCGCACTCGATTGTCGTGCTGCCGAGCAGTTCCTCGGCCGGGGTGACGAGCAGGTCCGCGCCGAACTCGCCGGCGCCGTCACGCTCCTGGATGCCGACCCCGAGGGCTCGCAGCGCCTCGACCATGTTCGCGCTGTCGCGCGAGTGCAGCGGCGAGCGGAGCAGCGACGGGCCGTCCGCCAGCGCAGCGAGCACCAGCTCCCGCGCCGTCAGCGACTTGGACCCGGGGAGGGACACGGTCGCGGACACCGGACCGCCCGCCACGGGGGCGGGCCACAGCGTGTTCGGCTCCTCCGAGCGGTTGTCGCCGTACGGGTCGAAATCGGGAGCGGAATATTTCGAGATCAGCATTGTTGTCCAGATTATCCGGGATCGCCCAAGAAAGGATCAGTCCATGACCGCCACCGCCCTGCTCGACGCTCCCCGCGTCGCTGTGCGGGCGACGGAACTAGACTGGCCGGTGATGAGCACCGAGACCACCGAGGACCAGGGCCACCTCTTCGAGGAGCAGGCCCTGCCCTTCATGGACCAGCTGTACGCGGCTGCGCTGCGGATGACCCGGAATCCGTCCGACGCGCAAGACCTCGTGCAGGAGACGTTCGTGAAGGCGTATGCGGCCTTCAACCAGTTCCAGCAGGGCACCAACCTGAAGGCCTGGCTGTACCGCATCCTCACCAACACGTTCATCAACACGTACCGCAAGAAGCAGCGCGAGCCCTACCAGGGGACGATCGACGAGCTCGAGGACTGGCAGCTGGGGGGCGCGGAGTCCATGTCCTCGTCCTCGAGCCGTTCGGCCGAGGCCGAGGCGATCGACCACCTGCCGGACAGCGCCGTCAAGGACGCGCTGCAGGCCATCCCGGAGGACTTCCGGCTGGCCGTGTACCTCGCCGATGTCGAGGGTTTCTCCTACCAGGAGATCGCCGACATCATGAAGACCCCGATCGGCACCGTGATGAGCCGCCTGCACCGCGGCCGTCGCATGCTCCGGGAGCTTCTGACCGACTACGCGCACGAGCGCGGACTCTCCGCCGTCCAGGAGGGTCGCGCCGTGCAGACCACCAGGAGCAAGAAATGACCGACTGCGGCTGCGAGAAGGCGAAGGCCGAGCTCGAGGAGTACCTGCGCAACGAACTGTGCAGCGAGGATGCTGCCGACGTGCGCGAGCACCTGGCGAACTGCTCAGGATGCTCCGACGAGGCGCACCTGAACGTCGTGCTCACCGAGGTGGTGCAGCGGGCGTGCAAGGAGACCGCGCCCGAGACGCTGCGCACCGAGGTGCTGCTGCGCATCCGGTCCTTCCAGGCGACCGCGCACTGAGCGCGGGAGGGCCGGCGCGCTAGGCCGCGCTACCCGACCCGACCTCGTGGAGGAAGAACAGCCCGCCGAGCGGGTCGGTGGCCTGCGCGAAGCGGCCGAACTCGCTGTCCCACGGATCGCGGATGACCGTCCCGCCCAACTCCACGACGCGCTGGGAGGCGGCAGCAGCGTCCGCCACGCCGAAGTAGACGACCCAGTGCGAAGGGACGCCCTCCGGCAGCATGCCGTTCGCGTCGAAGATCCCGCCGCTCGGTGACGCCGGGTCGCCGAAGGTCGAGTAGCGGAAGTCGGCCGTATCGCCGAGCACCTGCGTCTTCCAGCCGAAGACGCGCGTGTAGAAGTCGATCTGCGCGGCGAAGTCGCGCGCGTACAGCTCGTGCCACGAGATCCCGCCCACCTCGGCGACCAGCTCGTAGCCGCGGTGCTGTTCCGGGTCCCACAGGCCCACGACCGCGCCGCCCGGGTCCAGGATGACGGCGAGGCGGCCCTGGTCGCCGACGGTCATCGTCGGGGCGACCACCTGTGCACCGGCCTGGAGCGCCGCCTTCTCGGCTGTCTCGGCGTCCTCCACCAGGAGGTACGTCAGCCACGCGTCGCCACCCCCGCCGCCCATCACCGGGCCGAGGCCCGCGACCGCACGGCCGTCACGGCGGAACGTGATGTAGCCGCCGTACTCCTCGCCCGCCTCCTCCGCGGTCCAGCCGAACAGGCTGGTGTAGAAGTCGCGGGCCCGCGGGACATCGGTGGCGGCGTAGTCGACCCAGCAGGGCTCGCCGAGGCGGTGGTTGGTCACGACGGTCATGGTGCCAACCTAGCCGCCCCGGCGGGCCTGCGGCAGACCTAGAGGGTCAGCGCGCGCTGGATGAGGATCTGCTGCTCCTGCGCGTGGCGCTTGGCCGAACCGGCGGCGGGCGACGCCGACGGCGGGCGCGAGACGACGCCGAGCGGGCGCGGTCCGAGCTTCGAGGTCTCCAGGATCATGAACGGCCAGGCGCCCTGGTTCTCCGGCTCGTCCTGCACCCACACGAGCTCCGCGTTCGGGTAGGAGTCGACCACGGCCTTCAGCTCGTCGCCGGGGAGCGGGTAGAACTGCTCCACGCGCACCAGCGCGATCTCCGGGTTCGGGTTCTTCTCCAGCTCGTTGAGCAGGTCGTAGTAGAGCTTGCCGGCCATGAGCAGGACGCGCTTCACGGCGCCCTTGTCGGTGATTCGCTGGTCGTCGATCACCGGCTCGAAGCGGCCGTGCGTGAAGTCCTCGACGTTGCTCGACGCACCGCGGAGGCGGAGCATCGCCTTCGGGGTGAAGACGACGAGCGGACGGCGCGGGCGGGCGTAAGCCTGGCGGCGCAGGAGGTGGAAGTACGACGCCGGGGTCGACGGGCGCGCGACGGTCATGTTGTTCTCGGCGCAGAGCTGCAGGTACCGCTCGATGCGGGCGCTGGAGTGGTCCGGTCCCTGACCCTCGTAGCCGTGGGGGAGCAGCAGCACCAGCGACGAGCGCTGGCCCCACTTCTGCTCGGCCGAGGAGATGAACTCGTCGATGATGATCTGGGCGCCGTTGGCGAAGTCGCCGAACTGCGCCTCCCACAGCACCAGCGCGTCCGCACGCTCGACCGAGTAGCCGTACTCGAAGCCCATCGCGGCGTACTCGCTGAGGAGCGAGTCGTAGATCCAGAACTTGGCCTGGTTGTCGCTGAGGTTCGCCAGCGGCAGCCACTCCTGGCCGTTCACCCGGTCGTGCAGCACGGCGTGGCGCTGCACGAACGTGCCGCGGCGGGAGTCCTGACCGGCGAGGCGCACCGGGGTGCCCTCCACCAGCAGGGAGCCGAGGGCGAGCAGTTCGCCGAAGCCCCAGTCGATGCCGCCGTTGCGGCTCATCTCGCTGCGCTTGTTGAGCAGCTGCTGCAGCTTCGGGTGCACGGTGAAGCCGGCGGGCGGGTTGTTGAACGCGTCGCCGATCATGTGGATGACCTGCTCGCTCACCGCGGTGGTCTCCGGCTCGCCGACGTTGCCGTCGTCGCCGTGGTTCGGCTGCTCGAGGTCGCCCTCGTCGCCCGGGGTCAGCACCGGCGTCGGCGTGGTCTGCGCCGCGTGCGTCTCCATGAACGCGCGCTCCAGGCGCTCCTGGAAGTCCCGGTGCGCCTGCTCGTACTCCTCTTCGGTGATGTCGCCGCGTCCGACCAGCGCCTCGGTGTAGAGGCGGCGGACGGAGCGCTTCGCCTCGATGAGGCTGTACATCAGCGGCTGGGTCATCGAGGGGTCGTCGCCCTCGTTGTGGCCGCGGCGGCGGTAGCAGACGAGGTCGATGACCACGTCGCGCTTGAACTCCTGGCGGTAGGCGAAGGCGATCTCCGCGACGCGGACCACGGCCTCCGGGTCGTCGCCGTTCACGTGGAAGATCGGCGCCTGGATGGTCTTGGCCACGTCCGTCGAGTACACCGAGCTGCGGGCCTCCCCGGGGAGGTGGTGAAGCCGACCTGGTTGTTGATGTTGACGTGGATGGTGCCGCCGGTCTTGTAGGCGCGCAGCTGCGACATCTGCATCTGCTCGACCACGATGCCCTGGCCGGCCATGGCCGCGTCGCCGTGGATGAGGATCGGCAGCGTCAGGAAGGTGCCCGCCGGGCGGCGGTCCTGCTTGGCACGGACGATGCCCTCCAGGACGCCGTCGACGGCCTCGAGGTGCGACGGGTTCGCCGCGAGGTAGACCGGGATCTCCTCGCCGCCGGCGCCCTTGAAGGTGCCCTCGGTGCCCAGGTGGTACTTGACGTCGCCGGAGCCCTGAACGGTCTTCGGGTCCTGCGTGCCCTCGAACTCGCGGAAGATCTGGCCGTACGTCTTGCCGGCGATGTTCGTCAGCACGTTGAGCCGGCCGCGGTGGGCCATGCCGATCGCGACCTCGTCCATCCCGGCCTCGGCGGCGCCCTGAATGATCGCATCCAGCAGCGGGATGGTGGACTCGCCGCCCTCCAGGCTGAACCGCTTCTGCCCGACGTACTTGGTCTGCAAGAAGGTCTCGAACGCCTCGGCCTCGTTGAGCTTGCCCAGGATGCGCAGCTGCTCGTCGTGGTTCGGCTTCTCGTAGGGGCGCTCCAGCTTGTCCTGGAACCACTTGCGCTGGGCCGGGTCCTGGATGTGCATGTACTCGATGCCGACGGTGCGGCAGTAGGAGTCGCGCAGCACGCCGAGGATGTCGCGGAGCAGCATCTTGCGGCGGTCGCCGCCGAACTGGCCGGTGACGAACTCGCGGTCGAGGTCCCAGAAGGTCAGGCCGTGGTTCTCGATCTCGAGGTCGGGGTGGGTGCGCTGCTTGTACTCGAGCGGGTCGATGTCGGCCATCAGGTGGCCGCGCACGCGGTACGAGTTGATGAGCTCCTGGACGCGGGCGGTCTTGTCGACGGCGCTGGCCAGGTCGACCGCGATGTCCGGGTTCCAGTGGATCGGCATGTACGGGATGCGCAGCTCGGCGAAGATGTCCTCGTAGAAGTTGCGCTTGCCGATCAGCAGCTCGTGCACGATCTTCAGGAACTCGCCGGAGCCGGCGCCCTGGATGACGCGGTGGTCGTAGGTGCTGGTGAGCGTGATCGTCTTGCCGATGGCGAGGCCCGCCAGGGTCTTCTCGGCGGAGCCCTGGAACTCGGCCGGGTACTCGAGGGCACCGGCGCCGATGATCGCGCCCTGGCCCTTCATCAGGCGGGGCACGGAGTGGACCGTGCCGATGCCGCCCGGGTTGGTGAGCGAGATCGTCGTGCCGGCGAAGTCCGACGCCGCGAGCTTGTTGTTGCGGGCCTTGCTGACGAGCTCTTCATAGGCGGCGAGGTATTCGCCGAAGCGCATGGTGTCGGCGCGCTTGATGCTCGGCACGAGGAGGGCGCGGGTGCCGTCCGGCTTCGGGAGGTCGATCGCGATGCCGAGGTTGATGTGCGCCGGAGCGACGACCGACGGCTTGCCGTCGACCTCCTCGTAGTACACGTTCTGGCTCGGGAACTCCTTGAGCGCCTGGATGAGCGCCCAGCCGATCAGGTGGGTGAACGAGACCTTGCCGCCGCGGGCGCGCTTGAGGTGGTTGTTGATGACGATGCGGTTGTCGATCATCAGCTTGGCCGGGATGGTGCGGACGCTGGTCGCCGTCGGGACGGTGAGCGACGCGTCCATGTTGGTGGCCAGGGTCTTGGACATGCCGCGGAGCGGGTGACCTTGTCCTCTTCGGCCGCGTCGACCGTGGCGTTGGGCGCCGTCACGGGAGCATCGGCGGGGACGGGCGTCGGCTTCGGCGCGACGGACGTGGTGCGCGCGACGGGCTGCTGGCCGATCACCGGGATGGGAGTGGTGACGGGCTTCGGCTCGTTCGGATGCGGGGCGGGGGCGCCGCCCGCCGGGGGAGCCGGTGTCGTCGGCTCGGACGGGGTCGGCGCGGTCGGCTCGGCGGGGGAGGGCGCAAGCGGCTCCGACGGGGTCGGGGCCGTGGGCTCGGCAGGGGTCGGAGCAGGGGTCTCGTCCGGCGACGGGGTGGACTCGTCCTTTACGGCCGGGTGGTAGTTCTCGAGGATCGGCCACCACGACTTGTCGACCGAGTTCTTGTCGCGCACGAACTGCTCGTACAGCTCGTCGACGAGCCATTCGTTGGCTCCGAATTCGCCCGAGGATCCGTCTTCGGTTCCCACTCCGGTCAATTGGCTCGACACAGCCGATCGCCCACTCTCTCCGTTGATTTCTCATGACCGAGCGGCAAAGAACCGCCCGCTTCCATCCGAGCATCAAGCCTAATCCCATCGACGGCCGGGTGCGGTCGCTCAGGAGAGCGGGATAGCGTTATTCCCATGCAGTTCTATGGAACGTCGCCGCGCCACGACCTCACCTACTCCGACGTGTTCCTCGTACCGTCGCGATCGAACGTCACCAGCCGTCTGGACGTGTCCCTCGCGCCCAACGACGGCACCGGCGCGACCATCCCGATCGTGTCCGCCAACATGAACTCGGTGACCGGCAAGCGCCTCGCCGCGACCCTCGCCCGGCGCGGTGGACTCGGCGTGCTCCCGCAGGACATGCGCCTGCAGGACCTCGACGACGCGATCCGCTGGGTGAAGGCCCAGCCGGTGGCGTTCGACACCCCGTACGACGCCCGGCCGGACGAGTCGGTCGCCGACGTGCTGCGCCGCATCCCGCCGGTGGAGGGGCACGGGATCGTCGTGAGCGACGCATCCGGCGCCTACCTCGGCTGCCTGGCCGCGGTGCAGCTGGGCTCCGCCTTGCCGGATGCGCGGATCGGCGACCTGCTGCACGGCGCGCTCACCTCGCTCGACGCAGAGGACCTGTCCGACGGTCGGGCCGCCTTCCGGGTGATGGACGCCGCCGGGCTCGAATTCGCCCCGGTCCTCGACCACGGCAAGGTCGTCGGCACCCTGTCTCGCCGCAGCGCCCTCCGCTCCACGATCTACACGCCCGCGCTGGACGCGCACGGCCGGCTGCGCGTCGCGGCCGCGGTCGGCATCAACGGCGACGTCGAAGGGAAGGCGAAGGCGCTCGCCGCGGCCGGCGTCGACGTGCTGGTGATCGACACCGCGCACGGCGACCAGGACGGCATGATCCGCGCCATCCGCACGGTCAAGGCGCTCGACCTCGGCCTGCCGATCGTCGCGGGCAACGTCGTGACCGAGCAGGCGGTCCGCGACCTCGTGGCCGCCGGTGCGGACATCCTCAAGGTCGGCGTCGGACCGGGCGCCATGTGCACGACCCGCATGATGACCGCGGTCGGGCGTCCCCAGTTCTCGGCGGTGCTCGAGACCAGCGCGACCGCCCGCGAGCTCGGCGCCCACGTCTGGGCGGACGGCGGCGTGCGGTACCCGCGCGACGTGGCGCTGGCGCTCGCCGCGGGCGGCGCCTCGGTGATGATCGGCTCCTGGTTCGCCGGGACGATCGAGGCGCCCGGCACGCTCGACCGGGACGCGAACGGCGCCCTCTACAAGGAGAGCTGGGGCATGGCCTCCACCAAGGCGGTCAAGGGACGCTTCGAGCGGCTGGACGCGTACGACCTGGCCCGCAAGGAGCTCTTCGCCGAGGGCATCTCGAGCTCCCGCATCTACCTCGACCCGATGCGGCCGTCGGTGGAGGACCTGCTCGACATGATCACCACGGGCGTCCGCAGTTCGTTCACATACGCCGGAGCGCGCACGCTCGCGGAGTTCCACGAGCGTGCGCTTGTCGGCATCCAGTCGGCCGCCGGCTACGAGGAGGGCAAGGCGCTCCCTGTCAGCTGGTAGCCCCTTCCCCTTCCGCGAATTGCTCGTCGTTGCTGTCCGGCACGGCGTGCCGATCGCAACGACGAGCAATTCAGCGGGGGGAGCGGGGGAGCGGGGTCAGCGGCGGCGGATGAGGACGGTGACGGCGGCTCCGATCACGGCCAGGGCGGCGACGCCGAGGAACAGGAGCAGGAAGCCTCCTGCGGCGGCGTCCGCGGCGGTCGCACCTCCGGCGGTCAGCGCGGAGGTCTGAGCGGCGGCGATCCCGCCCAGGACCGCCAGCCCGAGCGCTCCACCGATCTGCTGGGCCGTGTTGACGAGACCGCTCGCCAGGCCGGACTCCGACTCCGGCACCCCGCGCACCGCGAGCTGGGTGGCGGTGACGAACGTGGCGCCGAGTCCTAGCCCGATGACGACGCTGGGGAGCAGGAAGCCGAGCACGAAGCCGGTCGACCCGGCGAGGGCGAACCACACGACGCCCGCGGCGAGGACGACCAGCGCACCCGTCAGGGTGGGTCGCAGGCCGGCGCGGTTCACGACCGCCGGCACCGCCCCGGCGACGCCGACGAGGGCGAGCGCGAGCGGGAGCTGGCTGAGACCGGCCGAGAGCGCATCCAGGCGCAGCACCTCCTGCAGGTAGACCGACAGGGCGAAGAACAGCGCGACGGTCGCGCCGCCGACCACCAGCATCACCAGATCGCCGGCGAGGGCGTCGCGGTTGCGGAAGAAGCCGAACGGCAGCAGCGGGTGGGATGCGCGGCGCTCGACGAGCACGAAGGCGGCGAGCAGGACGACAGCGGCGATCGCGAGGCCGAGGACGACCGGGTGGGTCCAGCCGAGCGTGCCGCCCTCGCTGAGCGCTGCAACGGCTGCGGCGAGACCGAGGGTCGCCGTGGCGGCGCCGGCCGCGTCCATCCGCTCACGGGTCGCGATCCGGTCGCGCGTGATGAGGAACGGGATGACGGCGAGCACCAGGATGCCGACCGGCACGTTGACGAAGAAGACGGCCGGCCAGCCGAAGCTCGCGGTGAGCACGCCGCCGAGGAGCACGCCGGCGGCGCTGCCCATCCCGGCCACGGCGCCCCACAGCCCCAGAGCCTTGCCGCGGGCGGCGGCGTCCGGGAACAGCTGGGTGAGGAGGGCGAGGGACGCGGGCGCCAGGAGGGCGGCGAACGCCCCCTGCACCGCGCGGGCGGCGAGAAGCATGGTGCCGTCGACCGACAGGCCGGCCGCGAGCGAGGCGAGGGCGAAGCCCGCGACGCCGATCAGGAAGACCCGACGGTGTCCGTAGCGGTCGGCCAGCCGGCCGCCCAGCAGCAGGAGGCCGCCGAAGGGGAGGACGTACGCGGTCACCACCCAGGCCAGTGCGGCGGTGTCGAGTCCGAGCGCCGAGCCGACGGACGGGAGGGCGATGTTCACGATGGAGGCGTCGAGGACGACGAGGAACTGCGCCAGGGCGAGGACGGCCAGGGCCCACCAGCGGTGACGGCTGCGCGGGGTGATAGCGGTCGACGGGGCGTCGGCCGGGGGAGCGAGACGGGTGGTGTTCATGATCTTTCTCCTTTGCTAGTGAGTGACTGGTCAATCACTGTTTGAGGTGTGCGATGTGATAATGAGGGAGCGGGTGGTTCAGGGGTGCCGGATCCCTTTCGTGAGCACGCGGGCCCACGTCTCCGGGATCTCGTCGAGGCCGGCCGTCACGATGAGGTGGCAGAGCTGGCCCCAGGCGATGAAGTGCTGGACGGCGTCGCCGTCGGCGCCGGAGCGCTCGGTGGCGAAGCGGGTGATGCGCGCGAGGCCCTGGCGGAGCGCGGCCTGGATGGCTGGGACATCCGACGCCGACTGCGCGTGCACCTGGAGCATGAGCAGCGAGCGATCGGCGATCAGATCGGCGTACGCCTCACCCATCGCGTCGAGGACTTCGGCAGGCGTTCCGTCCTCCACGGTGCGGGCGCCCTCCTCGAGCGCCGCCTCGATGCGCTCGAAGCAGCGCTCGAGGGCGGCGACGAACAGGGTCTCCTTGCCGGGGAAGAGCTTGAACACGTACGCGGTGGAGATGTCGGCGTCCGCGGCGATCGACGCGATCGGGGTGCCGAGGTAGCCGCTCGCGGCGAACACCGTGATGGCGCTGTCGAGCACCGCCTCGCGGCGGTCGTCTGCGGTGGAGAGGGTTCGTGCCATGTGAGTGACTGTACACTCACTCTTTCGGGAATGTCAACGACGAACCGAAGATCGGACGGACCGGCACGCCAGTTGCGGATCGTCTCTCGCATGCGAGGGACATGGCCGATACTTTGGCTACGTCGGATTGGACTTGCGCGTTCGCGTCGCTCTCGATGCTTGTTGTGGTCGATATCCCTCCGCTCCGGGAGCGGGCCAACGCGGGGCAGAAGGGAGATGCGATTTGACCTTCATTTCTGCTCTGGCCACACCTCGGTTCGTGTTCATAAGTGGCGATTTGCGTGTCACGACCATGCGCGGGCGTCGGGTAGAGGATCAAAGCGACTGGGCAACGAAGACTATGCAGCTTGACAGTGACGACATTTTCGGCTGGACGGGTGTAGCTCGAATCGGCAACCGATTAGTCGACGAATGGGTGGCGGACGCGCTGAATGGCGTACCACGCGATGAGCGATTGCGCGCTCTCGCCTTGAAGGCAACAGAAGCGTTTAGGCGGTTTCGAATTCTCGAGCCGCATGCGTTACTTGGCGCAGGGTTCCAAGAGCAGCGCGGTAAGCGCGTACCCCGCGGGTGGATCGTTACCAACGCATGGGATGACATCGATCTTCGTTTCGACCCTAAAACGCGCGACTTGGAGTTCGAAGTGCATCCGCTTGCGCCGGACGACTCAGGGGTGACCACTCTGTGGAGCGTTGGAGGAGAAGACGAGAACGGAGACTTAACGAACCCGGCTATCGCAAAGGCGAAGGCTGACTTGGAGGCGCTTGCGCGTCAGGACACCGCCGACCCTCGACCGATCATGCTTCGCCTGTCTGAGCTCAGCGCCGAAATGGCTTCAAGCGGCGAACACATCGGAGCCAGTTCTATCGTGACCTCGTTGCCGCGAAAAGCAGACGGCGACAGCGGCCTTATTACATTCGTCGAACCGCCCGATCTGGGGTCCATGCAGCGCTTTGCGGTCACGGCAAATTACGTGCGTGACTTTCGGGGGCCGCACCCTGAGTATTTCAGGCAGCCTGGCCTGATAAGTGAAAAGGGCTTCTCGCTGACCGGCATCGTCTCGTCTCGGCAAGGGACGGAACTCGGGCCCGACCCACATAGAGGTTCCGGGTCCAGGCCAGGAGCCTCCTTCGGCCTTTGACGGTCGTTCAAACCTCAAGAGAATTGCCGAAGATCGGACGGACCGGCACGTCAGTTGCGCCGGGTCGCGTCCTGAACTTCGCCGACCAGCTCCTCGATGATGTCCTCGAGGAACAGCACGCCCGCGGTCGCGCCCTCGCCGTCGACCACGCGCGCGAGGTGGCTGCCCGATCGGCGCATGGTGGCCAGGGCGTCCTCCAGGTCGCTGCCCGAGAACACCGTGACCAGGCGGCGGATGCGCTTGGCGGGAACGGGGAGCTCGAAGCCGGTCTCCTCCAGGTCGAGCACGTCCTTGAGGTGCAGGTAGCCGGTCGGCTCGCCGTCCGCGTCCGGGACCACGTAGCGGGAGAAGCCGTACTTGGCGACGGCCTTCTCCACGTCCGCGGGGGTCGGGGACGCCGGAAGCGTGACGAGCGCGTCGAGCGCGACGGCCGCCTCCCGGACCTTCTTCTCGGTGAACTCGAACGCCGCCGTCAGTGCGCCGGTGCGATCCGTCAGCACGCCCTCACGGGTGGACTGGGACACGATGGTCGCCACCTCGTCGAGCGTGAAGGTGCTCGCCGCCTCGTCCTTCGGCTCCACGCGGAACAGGCGCAGCACGCTGTTGGCCGTCGCGTTCAGGGCGACGATGATCGGCCGCACCGCGCGCCCGATGCCGACGAGCGGCGGAGCGAGCAGGAGGGCGGCCTTGTCGGGCATCGAGAACGAGATGTTCTTCGGCACCATCTCGCCGAACACGACGTGGAGGAACGACACCACCACGAGCGCCACGATGAAGGCGATGGTGCCGATGGCCTCCTCCGACCATCCGGTCAGGTGGAGCGGGATCTCGAGCAGGTGGTGGATCGCCGGCTCGGAGACGTTCAGGATCAGCAGCGAGCACACGGTGATGCCCAGCTGCGTGGTCGCGAGCATCAGCGTCGCGTGCTCCATCGCGAACAGCGCGGTTTTGGCGCTGCGCTTGCCGCGCTCCGCAAGCGGCTCGATCTGGGAGCGGCGGGCGGAGATGACGGCGAACTCGGCGCCGACGAAGAAGGCGTTGATCGCGAGCAGCACGACCAGCCAGGCGAGTCCGGCCCAGTCACTCATGGCGCACCCCCTCGGCGTCCGCGCCCTCGGTCACGACGACCGGATCGGGCGTGTAGCGGATGCGGTCGACGCGGCGGCCGTCGAGGCGTTCGACGCGCAGCGTGCCGCCGTCGATGGTCACCTCGTCGCCGACCTTCGGCAGCCTCCCGAGCTCGTTCATGACGAAGCCGGCGACCGTCTCGTACGGGCCCTCCTCGGGAACGGTGACGCCGGCCCGCTCCTCGAGCTCGTCGGGACGCAGGATGCCGGGGAACGTGATGGAGTCGCGGCCGCGGATGACGCCGGCGCGCGTGCGATCGTGCTCATCCGCGACCTCGCCGACGATCTCCTCGACCAGGTCCTCCAGGGTGGCGATGCCGGACGTGCCGCCGTACTCGTCCACGACGATTGCGAGCTGGTAGCCGCGGGCGCGGAGCTCACCGAGCAGCGTGTCCAGGTTCATCGTCTCGGGCACGCGCAGCGCCTCGGTCATGAGGGCGGACACGGGGACGCGGCCGCGGCGCTGGCGCGGGACGCCGACCGCCTGCTTGACGTGCACTACGCCGACGACGTCGTCGATGTCGTCGCCGATGACCGGGAAACGGGAGTAGCCCGTCTTGCGGGCGAGGTCGCTGACCGCCTGCGCGGGGTCGGTGCGCTGCACCGCCTCGATCCGGGGCCGCGGGGTCATCACGTCGGAGGCGTTGCGGCTGGAGAAGGCGAGCGTGCGGCTGAGCAGCGTGGCCGTGTCCTCCTCCAAGACGCCGGCGCTCGCGGAGCGGCGGACCAGCGAGGAGAGCTCGTCGGCCGTCCGCGCGCCCGACAGCTCCTCCTTCGGCTCGATGCCGAGCAGGCGCAGGATGCCGTTCGCGGTGCCGTTGAGCAGCCCGACGAAGGGCCGGAACACCGTCGTGAACACGGTCTGGAACGGGATGACGATCTTGGCCGTCGCGAGGGGAAGCGCGAGCGCGAAGTTCTTGGGCACCAGCTCGCCGAGGATCATCGACAGCAGGGTGGCGATCGTGATGGCGACGATCGTCGCGATGGGCATCACGGCGCCGTCGGGCAGCCCGGTCGCGGTCAGGGGACCGCGCAGCAGCGAGCTGATCGCGGGCTCCATCGTGTAACCGGTGAGCAGCGTCGTCAGCGTGATGCCGAGCTGGGCGCTCGACAGATGCGTCGAGGTGATCTTGAGCGCCGCGATCGTCATCGTCAGGCGCGACACGCCGCGCTCCCGCCGTGCCTCGAGGTCACCGCGGTCGAGGTTGACCAGCGCGAACTCGCTGGCGACGAACAGTCCGGTGCCGACGGTCAGCAGGAGGCCGACCGCCAGCATGATCCATTCATAGGCCACGCCGCTCACCTCGCCGAGTCCGGGGCGGGCCGGCCGTCAGGAATGGGCTGGGAGAGGGAGGGTCGTCCATTTGCCCGCCAGTATATCGAGGCCGGATGCGCAGCCTGCGGGAGTTCTCAGGCGGATTCACAGGGTGTAGACCGCCGATTCCAGGTAGCCCGCACGAGCGGCCCCGGGGCGTAGCATCCCGCCCGGATGAAGGAGGAATCATCATGTTGGAGTCGAGCGTCACATACTCCGTCCTTCCTGCCTCCGACCTGCAGCGGGCCACCGCGTGGTACCGCGACAAGCTGGGGCTCGAACCGGAGCGGACCACCGACGGCGGTGTCCTGTACGGCACCGGCGGCGAGGGGAAGATCTACGTGTACGAGACCAGCAACGCCGGCACCGCGCAGAACACCGCGATGTGCTGGCTGGTCGACGACATCGAGGGCGTCATGTCCGACCTGCGCGGCAGGGGCGTGGTCTTCGCGGACTACGACTTCCCCGGGCTCAAGACCGAGAACGGGATCGCGACCGACGAGATGGGGCGGTCGGCGTGGTTCCAGGACAGCGAGGGCAACTACCTCTGCCTGACCCAGCCCACCTGACCCGACCGCCCGGGGCGACGTGCTGCGCTCAGCGGCGCCACTTCGCACGGACGTACTGCGGCGGCCAGTAGTCGATCTCGACGCCGAGCTCGTGCGCGGCCCGCAGCGGGAAGTGCGGGTCGCGGAGGAGTTCGCGCGCCAGCATGACCGCGTCCGCCCGACCGCTCTCGACGATCTCGGCCGCCTGCTCCGGCGTGGTGATGAGCCCGACCGCGCTCACATCCACCTCGGACGTGCTGCGCACGTGGTGCGCGAACGGCACCTGGTAGCCGGGCTCGACGGGGATGCGGATGCCCGCCTGGATGCCGCCGCTGGAGATGTCGAAGAAGTCGGCTCCGGCGTCCTGGGCCCACGCGGCGACGGTCGCGGTCTGGTGCTCGTCCCAGCCGCCCTCGGTCCAGTCGCTCGCCGAGAACCGGACGAACAGGGGAGCGTCGGGCGCCTCCTCACGGACGGCCGCGACCACGCGCAGCAGCAGCCGCGCGCGGTTCTCGAGCGACCCGCCGTACTCGTCGGTGCGCTGGTTCGAGATCGGCGAGAGGAACTGGTGGATGAGGTAGCCGTGCGCCGCGTGGATCTCCAGCACCCGGAAGCCCGCCTCCAGCGACCGTCGCGTCGCCGTACGGAAGTCGTCGACGACCTTGTCGATGCCGGCGGCGTCCAGCTCCTGCGGCACGGCGTAGCCGTCGAACGGGATGGCGGAGGGCGCGACCGTCTTCCAGCCGCCCTCGCTCTCCGGAACGGTTCCGGTGCGCCCGTCGGACGCGAGTCCCGAGAAGGTGGACGCCTTGCGTCCCGCGTGAGCGAGCTGGATGCCCGGAACGGCGCCCTGCTCCGCGATGAACGCGGTGATCGGCTTCCACGCGTCGCGCTGCTCGTCCGTCCAGATCCCGGTGTCCTCCGGGCTGATGCGACCCTCGGGGCTGACGGCGGTCGCCTCGCTGAAGACGAGGCCGCTCCCGCCGGTGGCGAAGGATCCGAGGTGGACCAGGTGCCAGGTGTTCGGGATGCCGGACTGGTCGAAGACCGAGTACTGGCACATCGGCGAGGTCCAGATGCGGTTGCGGGTGGTGACGCCGCGCAGGGTCAGGGGGTCGAAAAGAGAGGGCATGTCTCCATCTAAGCCCCGAGGGCGTCGAGATATGCCCGGAGACCCTGAGGACTCGTGAAGACGTGGCCCGCGATGCCGAGCGCTTCGGCCCCGCGCACGTTCTCCTCCTTGTTGTCGATGAAGACGGTCTGCTCGGGAGTGACGCCCAGCGACGACATGACGTGCTCGAAGATCTCGGGGCTCGGTTTGATGGTGCCGAGCTCGCCGCTGACGAACACCTGCTCGAACAGGTCGCCCAGCGTTCCGTGCCGGAAGTACGACCCGAAGTCGCGTCCGGCGTTGGAGAGCAGCGCCATCCGGGTGCCGCCCTCCTTGAGGTCGAGCAGCACGTCGAGCGTGTCGTGGTCGATGGTGAGCCAGCTCCGGAAGTCGGCCAGCCACAGTCGGTGCACGGTCGCGTCGCCCCAGCTCTCGCCGAGCTCGCGCTCGATGCCGCGCCAATACGACTGGATGCTCAGCGTGCCCTGGTCGAGCGCGTTGCGGTGCCGCCAGTAGGCGGGCCAGAACCGCTCCGCGTCGCCGCCGGCCAGCTCGGTCAGTGCCGCGCGGTCCTCCGGGGTCGGGGTCACCGAGATGACCTCGCCGTAGTCGAACACGATCACCTTGCCGGGGATGCTGATCGCCATGCTCTCAACCTATCGTGGGCGGCGCGGGGTTCGATGGGGGACGATGGACTCACGAGCGAGCGGAGGCGGCCGGTGACGCAGTGGCAGCAGTGGGACGGGACGGACGCGGCGGCGTGGATCGCGGTGCCCCAGGAGTCGAGCGACAAGTACTCGCGCGGCGTGCTCGGGGTGGTGACCGGCTCGGAGCGGTATCCGGGGGCCGCGGTGCTCGGCGTCGAAGGGGCGTCGCGCACCGGTGTCGGCATGATCCGCTACCTCGGCGCCGACCGGCCGACCGATCTGGTCATCCGCCGTCGCCCCGAGATCGTCACCGCGCCGGGCCGGGTGCAGGGCTGGCTGATCGGATCGGGCATGGACGCGTCCAGCCGCCCCGACGACGACGCTCAGCGGCTGCGTGCAGCGCTCCGTGACGGCCGCCCGCTGGTGATCGACGCCGGCGCGCTCGACCTCGTCGGCCGGGCGTCCGCGCCGGTGATCGTCACCCCGCACTTCCGCGAGCTCGCGACGATGCTCGCCGCCCGGGCCGACGACGATTCGGACGCCGTGACCGCCGACGACATCTCCGCCGACCCGGCCGAGTGGGCCGTTCGGGCGGCGGACAGCCTCGGGGTGACCGTGCTGCTCAAGGGCCACACGACGTACGTCGCCGCGCCCGGCGGCCCGCACTACGCCGTGACCGCGGGCCCGGCCTGGCTCGCGACAGCGGGCAGTGGCGACGTGCTCGGCGGCGTTCTCGGCGCGCTCGTGGCGACGCACGCCCGCGAGATCGACGAGGACGGGCACGCGGCGCTCGCCGCGCTCGGCGCGACGGCCGCCTGGGTCCACGGACGCGCGGGGGAGCGCATCTCCGACGGCGGCCCGATCGTGGCGCTGGACATCGTCGACGGTCTGCCCGGTGTCGTGCGGGAGCTGGTCCGCGGGCGCGGCTGACCGCAATCGCATCCCGTTCAGGACCGCGTTCGACGCATCCCCTAGGATGTGGCGCTATGGGGATGGAAGCGGCGCCGATCCGCGCGTCGGCGATCCCGGAGACGGACCCCGGAACCGTCCGCCGGGTCCTCCGCAGCCCCCTCACGCTGTGGATCGCGTTCCTCCTCGTGCACCTGATCGTCAGCGGTCTCGCGCTCGACCAGGGCAAGGGCCTCGGCGACGTCTTCCTCGTCTACAAGCCGTGGGCGCAGCTGGCCGCGCAGGGCACCCAGATCGTCGGGGTCGACTCGGATTGGGTGTACCCGTTCGGCGCGCTGGTCCCGATCATGCTTCCGCTGCTGTTCGGCGACCACGGGTACGTCTGGGCGTGGCTCAACATGGTGCTGCTGCTCAACGCGGCCGCCTTCGCCGTGCTCATCGGCGGCCGCGAGCCGCGCCGGCTGGTCGCCGCGTGGTGGTGGCTCGGCTTCCTGCTGCTGCTGGGCCCGATCGCGGTCGGGCGGCTCGATGCGGTGTCCGCCTCCCTCGCGATCGTCGGCCTGCTCTGGCTCACCCTGCACGAACGGGCCGCGGTCGTGGTGCTGACCGCCGCGACCTGGATCAAGGTCTGGCCGGCCGCCATCCTGCTCGCCGCGGTGGTCGCGCTTAAGTCGCGCTGGCACATCGTGCTCGTGGCGGTGGTCACGTCGGCGGTCATCGTCGCGGTGCCGCTGATCTTCGGCGCCGGGTGGCACATCCTGAGCTTCATCACCATGCAGACCGATCGCGGCCTGCAGATCGAGGCGCCGGTGAGCACGATCTGGATGTGGCAGGCGGCGTTCCACGTGCCGGGTGCGGCCGTGTACTACGACCGCCAGCTGCTGACGTTCCAGGTGAGCGGCAGCGGGACGGGGATTGCGGGCAGCCTGATGAACCCGCTGTTCGCGCTGACCGCGGTCGTCGTGACGCTGATCGGCGTGCGGGCGCTGCGGCGCGGTACACCGTACACGCGCATCCTGCCGGAGCTGTCGCTGGCACTGGTGACCGCGTTCATCGCCTTCAACAAGGTGGGGTCGCCGCAGTACGTGGTCTGGCTGGCGGCGCCGGTCGTCATCGGGCTGACCTACCAGGGCCGCGGCTTCCGGACGCCGGCCATCCTGGTGCTCGTCACCGCGGGCCTGACGCAGGTGTTCTACCCGTTCTTGTACGACTTCTTGCTGGTGCCGGATCCGGTCATGGTCGCGGTCCTGACCCTGCGAAACCTCATGTACTTCGTCATCCTGGGCTGGACGATCGGCGCGCTGTGGCGGCGACGGCACCGGCAGGAGGCGGCGGGCGACCTGGTGCCCGCGCACGCATGGCCGTTCCGCTCGGCGCCCGGCGCGCACGCCGAGCCGGTGGGCGGCGACCCGCGCTGAGCCGGGATGCCCGGTTCCCTGGCCGTGGACCCGCAGAAGATGACATCATCGAGGGACCCGTCCATCCCGTCGAAGGGGGAATCATGCTGGTGGCGTTCTCTGTGGCCCCGAGCGGTGGGGAAGGGGCCGACGCGTCGGTGCATGACGCGGTCGCCGCGGCCGTGCGCGTGGTGCGCGAGTCCGGGCTCCCGAACCACACCGATGCGATGTTCACGACGATCGAGGGGAGTGGGACGAGGTCTTCGACGTCGTCCGGAGGGCGACCGAGGCGGTGGGCCGGTTCGGCACGCGCGTCTCGCTCGTCCTGAAGGCCGATATCCGCCCGGGCTACACCGGAGAGCTCGAGGGCAAGGTGCAGCGGCTCGAGGCCGCGCTGGAGCAGGGGGACTGACGTGGATCTGAACACGATCGTCCTCGCCGTGATGGGCGTGCTGATCTATCTGACTCCGCTGCTCGCGCTTATCGCCGTGCTGGCCGGCGGCGTGGTGCTCGGCTGCGTCATCGTCGCGATCGTCGGCGCAGTGCGCACAGGGGTCGCGCGTCCCGAGGAGACCCGGGATGTGGACGTCGCCGAGTTCTTCGAGCAGGAATCCGCCGCGGCGATGGCGGCGGGTCGAAACGATTCGATATAGACTCGGCGGGTGACCCCGATTCTTGACGGGCCGACGACGATGTCGTCGGCCCGTATTCGTCTTGCTCTCCTGGCGCTCGCCCTCGGCGGCTTCGGCATCGGCTCCACCGAGTTCGTCGCGATGGGCCTGCTGCCCAACATCGCGCACGACCTGCTGCCGCAGGTGTACGCGGCCTCGCCCGACGACGCCAACGCCCAGGCCGGCTGGATCATCTCCGCCTACGCGCTCGGCGTCGTGGTCGGAGCGCCCACCATCGCAGCCGTCGCCGCGCGCTGGCCGCGCAAGAAGCTGCTGCTGTGGCTGCTGGTCGCCTTCACCGTCGGCACGATCGCGTCGGCCGTCGCTCCGACGTTCCAGCTCGTGATGCTCGCGCGGTTCGTCTCGGCGCTGCCGCACGGCGCCTACTTCGGCATCGCATCGCTGGTCGCCGCCTCCCTCATGGGTCCCGGGAAGCGCGGCCGCGGGGTCGCCTTCGTGCTCTCCGGGCTGACGATCGCGAACGTCATCGGCGTTCCCGCGATCACCTGGATCGGGCAGCACAACGGCTGGCGCATCGCCTACCTGGTCGTCGCCGCGATCTTCGCGCTGACCTTCGTCGCCGTGGCGTTCCTCGTCCCGTGGCAGGCCGGCAACGCGAAGGCGACCATGCGCACCGAGCTGCGGGCGTTCACTCGCCTGCAGGTCTGGCTGGCGCTGCTGATCGGCGCGATCGGCTTCGGTGGGTTCTTCGCCGTCTACACGTACATCGCGCCGATCGTCACCACGGTCACCGGGCTCCCGGAGGCGTCGGTGCCGCTCATCCTGATCGTCGCCGGTCTCGGCATGACCGTCGGCAACATCCTGGGCGGCCGGGCTGCGGACCACAGCGTCCGGAACAGCATGCTGCTGTTCTTCGCGATCCTGCTGGTCGCGCTGGCGGCCCTGTGGCTGACCGCGTCCACGGTCGTCGGGCTCGTCGTGTCGGTGTTCGTGGTGGCCGGCGCCTGCTCGGCGCTGTCGCCGACCATCCAGACCCGGCTGATGGATGTGGCCCACGACAGCCAGTCGATCGCCGCGGCCCTCAACCACTCGGCGCTGAACATCGCGAACGCGTCGGGCGCCGCGCTCGGCGGCCTCACGATCGCCGCAGGACTCGGCTACCTCTCGCCGATCGTGGTCGGCGCGATCCTCGCCGTCGCGGGCATCCTGCTGGCTCTCCTGTCGTTCGGGATCGACCGCTCGCGCGAGCGCCGCGGCGTCGACACCGGCGTGGTCCACGCGCAGCGCCCCGACCCCATCCCCGTCGACTAGCCCCGGAGCACGGCTGGGGTCAGTCGTTCTGGAGGAGGATGCCGTCCTGGATGGCGCGCTTGCGGAGGGCGACCTTGGTGCCCACGTCGTAGCCGGCCACGCGGTACTTCTCACGGATGCGCTTGAGGTAGCTCTTGGCCGTCTCGTCGGAGATGCCGAGCTGGAACGCCACCGCCTTGACGGGCTCGCCGGCGCCGTACAGCGCCATGACCCGGCGCTCCTGGGCGCTCAGCTTCGGTGCCCCGCCGAGCTCGCCGGCGTTGAGCGCGAGGTCGAGCTCGGCCGAGATGAACGACTCGCCCTTGCGCGCCGCGCGGATCGCCTCGACGATCATCTCCGCGTCCTCGCTCTTCACGAGGTAGCCCATCGCTCCGGCGGCCAGAGCCTCGCGCACGACAGCGGGCTCGGAGTACGTGCTCATCAGCACGGTCGCCACGCCGGTCGTCTTCAACGTCGACAGCTTGAGCGAGATCGGGATGTTGTCCTTGAGGTCCAGGTCGAGGAGGACCACGTCCACCGGGAACTCGGGATGCGTCAGCAGCTCGGGCCAGCTGGCCACCGCGGCCACCATGCGGATGTCGTCCGCGGCGCTGCGGATCCACTCGGTGAGCGCTCCGAGGAGCATCTTGTGGTCATCGACGATCGCGATCCGAATCGGCGGCTGCTCGCCCATGTCGTGCCTTTCTGTCCCGTTCTGCCCGCTGGGTCAGCCCAGTTCGGCGGAAGTGTCGCGGATCGAGGTGATCTCGATCCGCAGGGTCGATCCGGAGAACGACTCGGCATAGCGCCCCACTTTACGGATAGCTTGCCATGCCGCGGGGTCTACCCCGTTTCGCGGCACACCGCTCGTCGTGATCACGATGAGCGTCGTCGCGCCCGGGTTTGCGGACTTCGGGTAGGTGCCGACCGGGCGGGAGAGGTCGAGCGTGAGGGTGCGCGGAGCTCCGGCACCCGTGCGGACGGGGTCGCTGATCAGCAGCCAGACCGCGGTGAGCAGGCCGTCGCGCTGGTCGCGGCTCAGCCAGGCGGCCAGGCCGTCGGGGTCGGTCAGCGTCACCGACGGGCCGAGCAGGGCCGACTCCGTCACGGCGTGATAGAGCCAGGTCTCCTTGCGGCCCTGGATGAGGTGGAGGCGGAGCTCCGTCGCGATGCTGGCGGCGGCGTCCGCGGTGTCCTCGTCGAGGGGAAGCCGGGTGCGGCCGGTGGCGACGCCGTCGAGCAGTCGTTCGGCGGCGAGGTCGAGGCGGGCGAGCTCTTCGGAGGCGAGCATCCCGACCGCGTAACCGGGGGAGACGACGGTGCTCTGCACCTGCACGAGGTCGAGCTCCAACTGCACCAGGGTGCGCAGGCTCCGGACGATCTGGACGCCGACGAGCGGAGGCGCGACCGCGATCGCCACGGTGACCACGCCGGGGCCGAGCAGCTGGAGGTCGGGCAGCGCACGCCAGACGACCACGATCCCGAGCGTCACACCGAGCACGGCGGTGGCCACGACGATGTCGCGGGCGGGACGGACCGGTGCACAGAGCAGCAGCGCGGGCCCGACCGCGGCCGCGGCCGTCAGCGGCACCACCGCGCCGTCGAGCGGCCACGTGCCCACCACGTCCAGGGCGACCGCCCCCGCCCACAGTGCGAGCGCGCCGAGGTACATCGGGAGCGGCAGCTGGTCCGGCAGGCGGAACCGCAGCACCAGTGCGCCGGCCAGCGACACCCCGATGAGCACCCAGGCCGAGACGGTGTAGCCCAGCAGGGCGTACTCGCCCGCGTTGATCGCGAACAGGATGAGCAGGAACGCGATCAGCGCGACCGTGGCCACGTTGAAGCCGAGGTCGAGGCGGGCGCGGCCGAGCGCATCCCGCTCGTCCCCGGCGGCGCCGCGGGCGATCGGGCTGCGCGGGAGGGTCCGCTCGTCGACACGGGTCACTTCGGAACCTCCAGCACCACGGTCGTCCCGCTGCCGGGCGACGAGAACAGGCGGGCGTTGCCGCCGACGTCCCGCAGCCGCGCGACGATCGACTCGGTGAACCCGAGACGTCCGGTGTCGATGCTCGCGACATCGAAGCCCTTGCCCGCGTCCGTGACCATCGCGCGCACGTTCGTCTCGTCGTCGGTGATCGTGACGTGCGCCTCGTTGACCCCGGAGTGACGGCGGACGTTCTCCAGGCACTCGCCGAGCGCCAGCAGGAACGCGTCGAGCACGTCGGACGGCAGCAGCACCTGCCCGGCGCCGTGCCAGTTGACCTCGAGCCCCATCCGGCGGAAACGCTGCTTGACTGACTCCAGCGTCTTGCCGAGGGTGGACTCCTCCACCGGCTTCAGCTTGTAGTCGCCCGACCGCGCCGGGTCGGGCGTGAAGCCGAGGCGGAGCTGACGCAGCAGGGCCGCGTCCTCCGCCGCCTGCTCGCGCAACGCGCCGTGGCTGACGCCGACGCCGGAGTGGGCGAGCAGGGTGAGCGTCGCGAGCACGGTGTCGTGCAGCAGGCGCGCACTCTGACGGCGACGCGCCTCCGTCTCGCTCGCCTGCCGCTCGACCCGGTAGGCGCGGCTCATGGTCGAGATGCGCTTCAGCGTGCGCGGCACGGTGCGCGAGAGCCAGATGCCCGTCGCGGTGAGCGCGACCCAGCCGGTCACGGTGAAGACGAGGGGTTCGATGAGGCGGGAGTGCGTCATCCCGAGCGTCACGCCGAGCGCGGCCAGGGTCGCCAGCGCCGAGACCACCAGCAGCAGGATGCGCGCCCGGGACGTCACCGCCAGCACGCATACGCACGCCACGGCGGCGGCGCCGATCACGCCGACCGCGCTGATCGCCGATTGCCCGAGCGCGGTGCCCGGGAGCAGGTGGATGAGGATCAGCGCGACGCCCGCGACCACGATCACCGGCATCCAGAGCATGAGTCGCAACAGCGTCGCGAGCTGCCACTGCGCGTATGCGAGGCATACGACCAGCACCAGGGACGCGAGGTACAGCGGCAGGGGAGGGAGCCGGGGACGCTCAGGCAGATCAGCGCCGTCGCGGTCGCCGTGAGGCCGACCGTGCGAGCGGTCGAGGCGAGGAGACGATCACGCTCCTTCTGGATGCGCGACATGCCCCTCCAACCTCGGTCACACGGCGAACAGGCGCCGCAGCTGCGTGCTGACGGCGTCGTCCTCGATCAGGAATCCGTCATGACCGAAGTCCGAGCGGATCACCACTGGAACTCTACCGTCCAGCGTGTCCGGCACGTGGTAGGCGATCAGGTCCTGTCCTTCGACGGGGAACAGCCGGTCGCTGTCGATGCCGACGACGAGCGTCTTGGCCGTCACCCGCGAGAGCGCCGCAGCCAGGCCGCCGCGACCGCGCCCGACGTCGTGGGAGTTCATGGCCTCCACGAGGGTGATGTAGCTGTTGGCGTCGAAGCGGCGGACGAACTTGTTGCCGTGGAAGTCCAGGTACGACTCGACCGCGAACCGGCCGCCGCCGCCGAGCGGGCTGATGCCGCTCTGCCAGGCGCGCTCGAACCGCTCGTTGAGCTCGGATGGGCTGCGGTAGTTGAGCAGCGCCATCCGGCGGGCGAGAGCGAGCCCGCGGTGCGGCCCGTCGCCGTCCTCGGCGTCGTAGTACTGGCCGCCACGCCAGAGCGGGTCCGTGCGCACCGCCTCGATCTGCACCGAGTTGAGCGCGATCTGGTCGGCGGTCGAGAACGGGGGCGCGGCGATCACCGCCAGCCTCTCGACGCGCTCGGGGAACGTGACCGCCCACTCCAGCGCCTGCATGCCGCCCATGGACCCGCCGACGACCGCGGCCCACCGGTCGAGGCCCAGAGCGTCGGCCAGCTGCGCCTGGGCGACGACCTGGTCCCGGATGGTCGTGAACGGGAAGCGGGACCCCCACTCCGCTCCGTCGGGAGCGAGGGATGCGGGACCGGTCGTGCCCTGGCAGCCGCCCAGCATGTTGGGGACCACGACGAACCAGCGGTCGGTGTCGATCGCCTTGCCCGGCCCGATGATGCCCTGCCACCACCCGGGGGTCCGCTGGCCCGGCCCCGCCGGTCCGACCGCGTGCGCGTCGCCGGTGAGGGCGTGGAGGACGAGGACGGCGTTGTCGCGCGCCTCGGACAGCTCGCCCCAGGTCTCGTAGGCGATGCGGACGTACGGAAGGCTCTCGCCGCTCTCGAACGAGAACGCGCCGATCCCGGCGAACTGGCGGCCGGCGACCGGGTCGGACTCCTTCCAGGCGCCGCTCGCGGGCGGCTTGCCCAGCAGCGTCCGCGCCTGGGCCTCCGTGATGAAGCTCGACGGGGCCGTATCGGCGGAGGTCTGCCAGTCCATGCGTCCATTCTTCCCGAGCGCGTGGATCGGCGGCGCTCTGTTACGCCCGGGGATGGCCGGCTTCAGCCCCGGTCGGCGTCGCTCGCGTTCGTGGGCGGGTCGCCTTGGTCCTCGGGGTGCCGCCGCAGGTGCTGCGTCCGCTCGTTGAGGTAGTTGACGATCGTTGCACTCGCGGTTCCGACGATGACGATGCCGCCCATCATCAGGATCACCGCGAGGACGCGGCCCTCCGGCGTCACCGGGTAGTAGTCGCCGTACCCGACCGTCGCCATCGTGACGAACGCCCACCACACCGCGTCCCCGAAGGTCTTGATGTTGGAGCCGTGCGCGTACCGCTCGACGTGCAGTTCGGCGAGCGAGATCACATAGATGAACATGACGATGAACGCGCCCGCGAACACGAGCACCCGTCGCCGGAGGTGCGACGGCGTGTTGCCACGGAACGCGCGCACCCGAGCGAGCCCCGTCAGCAGCAGGAACGGACGGGCCAGCGGGAGGAGCACCGACAGCAGCGCGATCGGGTGGCGACGGACGAAGCGGCCCTTGTCATGCGACAGCGACAGCCGCACGGTGAAGTCGAGCACGTAGAACGCCCAGACGGCGATGAGGATCACGGAGATGGTCACCGAGACCCACGACGGCTGCCCCACCCACAGGATGCCGACCGAGTAGGCGATGAGGAACAGGAACGACGCGCCGAGCGCAGGCCAGCTGGTGACGCGCTCCCAGGCCTTCCGGCGCCGGTCCTCCTCCACCACCTCGGCCATGGATCAGTCCTAGCGCACCGTGTCTTTGACGGCCAGAGGGCCCTTGTGCAGCCGGTACGGCGCGGCCTGCGCCACCGGTTTGACGACGATCAGGTCGAGGTCGACGTGCCGCGGCAGGGTGAGCGCGTGCACGATCGTCCCGGCGACGTCCTCCGCCGACAAGGGCTCGGGGACGTCCTCGTAGACGGCGTCGCGCTTCGCCTGGTCGCCGCCGAACCGCACCAGCGAGAACTCCTCGGTCGCCACCATGCCCGGCGCGACCTCGACCACGCGGATGGGCTCGCCGTTCAGCTCCAGTCGCAGCACCTCGGTGAGCGCGTGCTCGGCGAACTTGGCTGCGTTGTATCCGCCTCCGCCGACGTAGGCGGTGAGCCCGGCGATGGAGGTGACCACGGCGATGTCGGCGTGCCCGGTCTCCGCGGCGCCCTGGCGCAGCAGCGGGAGCAGCGCGGAGAGGACCCGCTTGGTGCCGATGACGTTGATCTCGTACATCCACACCCAGTCGTCGACGCTCGACGACTCGACCGAGTCGAGGCCGTGCGCGCCGCCCGCGTTGTTCACGAGCGCGTGGACGCCGCCGGTCGCGGCGAGGTGGTCGCGGAGCGCATCAACCTCATCCTGCTTCGTGAGGTCGGCGACGACGTACTCGGCGCCGGTCTCCTCGGCGAGGGCGCGGAGGCGGTCCTCGCGGCGGGCGACGGCCACCACATCCCAGCCCTCCGCACGGAAGGCGCGGACGGTCGCCGCCCCGATCCCCGAACTCGCCCCGGTCACCACAACGCGTCTGCTGCTCATGCCGCCATTCTCCCGGGTTACGGCGTGTTTCGAGGGCGTTGCCCGCGCGCGGCGGCGCGTCTAGCCTTCTGAGGACCGCGCACCCGAAGCACCCGAAGGAGAAACGCCATGACCGACGCCGCCGACTGGCAGTTCGAAACGAAGCAGATCCACGCCGGAGCTGCCCCCGACCCCGTGACCAACGCCCGGGCGACGCCGATCTACCAGACCACGTCCTACGTGTTCAACAACGCCGAGCACGCCAAGAACCTCTTCGCGCTGGCCGAGTTCGGCAACATCTACACGCGCATCCAGAACCCGACGCAGGCCGTCGTGGAGGAGCGCGTCGCGGCCCTCGAGGGCGGCACCGGCGCCCTGCTGGTCGCTTCGGGTCAGGCGGCCGAGACCTTCGCCGTGCTCAACATCGCGCAGGCCGGCGACCACATCGTCTCCTCCAGCTCGATCTACGGCGGCACGTACAACCTGTTCAAGTACACGCTCGCGAAGCTCGGCATCGAGACCACTTTCGTCGAGAACCAGGACGACGCCGAGGAGTGGCGCCGCGCGGTCCGCCCGAACACCAAGCTGTTCTTCGCGGAGACCATCGGCAACCCGAAGATCAACATCCTCGACATCGCGCTCGTCGCCGACGTCGCGCACGAGGCCGGCGTTCCGCTCATCGTGGACAACACGATCGCGACCCCGTACCTCATCCGCCCGTTCGAGTCCGGCGCCGACATCGTCATCCACTCGGCCACCAAGTTCCTCGGCGGCCACGGCACCGTCATCGGCGGCGTGATCGTCGACGGCGGCAAGTTCGAGTGGTCGAAGAACGTCGAGAAGTTCCCGGGCCTCACCGAGCCGGACCCGTCGTACCACGGCGCCAGCTACACGGCTGCGGTCGGCGACGGCCTCGCCTACATCATCAAGGCGCGCGTTCAGCTGCTCCGCGACCTCGGCTCGGCCATCGCCCCGGCCAGCGCCTGGCAGCTCATCCAGGGCATCGAGACCCTGTCGCTGCGCGTCGAGCGCCACACCCAGAACGCGCAGGAGATCGCGGAGTTCCTGGAGGCGCACCCCGACGTCGCCTCGGTGAACTACTCGGGCCTGCCCACCAGCCCCTGGTACGCGGCCGCCAACAAGTACGCCCCCAAGGGCGTCGGCGCGGTGCTGTCGTTCGAGCTCAAGGGCGGCGTGGACGCGGGTGCGGCGCTGGTGGACAGCCTCAAGCTGTTCAGCCACCTCGCCAACATCGGCGACGTGCGCAGTCTCGTCATCCACCCGGCGTCGACCACGCACTCGCAGCTCACCCCCGAGCAGCAGCTGACCGCGGGCGTCACCCCGGGTCTGGTGCGACTCTCGGTGGGCCTCGAGAACGTCGACGACCTCAAGGCGGACCTGTCGGCCGGCCTCGCCGCCGCCCGCTCCGTCGCGGAGGCGGCGCGCGCCTAGCCAGCCGTCGAGCACAGGAAGAACGTCCGTCGAACGCGGTTCGGCGGACGTTTTTCCTGTGCTCGGGGGCCAGGATCAGGCGTCGGCGGCCACTGCCACGCACTTCCGCAGCAGCTCCACCGCCTCCCGCCCGTCCGCCGCGGTGAACTCCTGCCGCTCACCCGCGCGGTCGCGCACGACCCGTTCCAAGAGCTCCGCGTGCTCCGGCCAGCGCTCCGCGGCGTACGCGGCCGCCGCGGTCTTGGACACGACCTCGCCGGTGTCGATCGTCGCGACCAGCCGGATGGGACCGAGCGCCACCCAGCGCACGGTCTCCGCGCGGATCGGTCCGTCGTCCGCCCGGCCCGCGATCTCGCGCTCGAGGCCGTCGCCGATGCCCTGCCAGTAGTCCTGCAGGTTCTGCCGCGAGAACGCGACCACACCCTCCGCCGCCTTCGGGTGCCGGTCGGCGACGGGAGACCAGATGACGTCGCCGCCGTCGACGATGCCCTGGACCCCGGACTCCAGCTCCCGCCAGGTGATCCAGCTGAGCTGCGCCCCGGGCAGCTGGGAGACGAGGACGCCCTCCACCACCTGCGGCGCGGTCTCGATGACGTCCGGTCCGCGGGCGATCTCCGATTCTGTGAGGTACACGCCGTCGATGTGCGGGTCGGAGGCTGCGTGGAGGTCCGCGAGAGCCGGGAGGTCGTCCACCGGGTCGCGCGTCACGACGAAGACGACGTCGATGTCGCTGACGCCGGGATGCCAGTCCCCGGCCACCGCCGATCCGGTGACCACCGCCCGGCTCACCAGGCCGGGGGCGAGGCGTCTCTGCTCCAGCAGGAACTGCGTCAGTGCGTCGGCGACGGGGGCGGGGAGCTGGTCGGACATGGTCACTCCAGGGCGGGTTCGGTGTCCGCGAACGCGAGCCGCGGCACGAAGAAGAGGAGCACCGCGGCGACGAGCGCGCCGAGGCCGCAGATGGTCCAGACGATCATGTAGCCGAAGAGGCTGGCGGCCGTGGCGGTCACCGTGGCCGCGCCGGTGAGCAGCACCACGCCGAACACCGCCGAGGCGAAGGATCCGCCGACCGTCTTGGTGGTGTTCGTCATCGCCGTGGCGACACCGGTCTGCCCGCGCGGGGCGGCAGCCGCTGCGGCGGCGGGGAGCGCTCCGACGAGCGCGCCCGAGCCGATCCCGGCGACGGCCATGTTGAGGAAGACCTCCCACGTCTGCAGGTGGAAGGGCAGGAACATCAGGTATCCGATCGCGACCAGGAACGACGCGCCGATCAGGGTCACGCGCGGCGTCAGCCACGACGACACCAGCGGGAACAGCAGGGCGCCGACGATCATCGAGATCAGGTACGCGCCGATCAGGATGCTGCGCTGCCCGGCCGAGAGCCCGAGCCCGTAGCCGTTCGCCGGGTCGGTGCCCGCGTACGTGCTGAGCGGCGCCTGCGCGCCGAGGAGGCTGATCCCGATCAGGCCCGCCGTGAGCTGGACCGGCCACATCGCCGGACGCCGCAGCACGCGCAGGTCGATGGCGGGGTCGGCCTGCTTCAGCTCCCAGCGCCCGAAGGGGATGAACGCCAGGACGCCGAGGAGGATGAGGCCCCAGACCCACCAGGTCCCGACGCCGTTGAGCCGCAGGAAGGTCAGCCCGGACGTGATCAGCAGCAGGCCGAGCGCCAGGAGCGAGAACCCGATCCCGTCGAGCGTCCGGCCGGGCACCGGCTCCGACTCGGGGACGCCGAACAGGATCGCGAAGAAGACCAGGCTGACGGCGACGGCCGGGACCATCAGCGTTACGGTGACGTCGCCGCCCAACGCCTCGAAGAGCAGGCCGGCTCCGATCGCGCCCACGATCGCTCCCGCCTCCAGGGCCACGACCAGCAGGCCGGCGGCTCGCCTGGTCCGGGACGCCGCCGTCCCCGTCCGCCGGCCGCGGTCGAAGATGAGGGCCACCTCCAGCGGAAGCCAGACCACGTAGAAGCCCTGCAGCGCGAACGC
The DNA here is from genome assembly GCF_050632865.1 of Leifsonia poae. Classification (GTDB taxonomy): domain Bacteria; phylum Actinomycetota; class Actinomycetes; order Actinomycetales; family Microbacteriaceae; genus Leifsonia; species Leifsonia poae_B. The sequence goes on from NZ_JBODSA010000001.1 coordinate 331,686, forward strand.
GACCAGATACGTGACGAAGTCTCCCGAGAACGCGAGCGCCCAGCTGGCGAGCGCCGTGAGCAGGGTCGCGACCAGCAGGATGCGCTTGTGCCCGAACATGTCGCCGAGCTTCGCGAGCACCGGCACGACCAGAGCGGAGAGCAGCAGCTGGGCGGCCTCGAACCAGTTGTAGTCGGCGTCGTGGATGCCCAGATGCTTCACGATGTCGGAGATCAGCGGCACGTAGTACCCCTGCAGGATGCCGCTCGTCAGCTCCACGAGGGCCAGCCAGCCGATCAGGGCGGCGGTGGCGCCGATCGCGACCGTCGCACGGCGCTGGGTCGACGTCTTCTCCGAGGTCATGCGCGGATGCTAACACCCGCGCAGCCCCGGTACGGTAGATGGATGGCCAGCGAACTCGACGATTCCGGAGCAGACGTCCTTCAGGAGACGGAACGGGAGGTCCTGGGCTGGCTCGAATTCGGTGAGGCGTCCCGCCATCTCGCGGGCGAGGTCGTCGAGTCGGGCTACGAGCCGGACATGGTCGTCGCCATCGCGCGCGGCGGTCTGCTGCTCGCCGGCGCTATCTCGTACGCCCTCGGCATCAAGGCCTGCGGCGCGCTGAACGTCGAGTTCTACACGGGTGTGGACTCGCGCCTCCCCGAGCCCGTCGTCCTGCCGCCCATGCTCGACTCCTCCGCGCTGAACTCCAAGCGCGTGCTCCTGGTGGACGACGTGTCCGACTCCGGCCGGACGCTGGCCATGGTCGTCGACCTCATCTCCGCGTCCGGCGCCGACGTGCGCACGGTCTGCCTCTACTCCAAGCCGCGCACCGTCCTCGAGCCCGACTTCGTCTGGCGCCGCACCGACCGCTGGATCACCTTCCCGTGGTCTGCGCTCCCGCCGGTGACGGCCGCCACCCACTGACGCCCGGCATGGCCAAGACGCTGGCGGACCTCGCCGCCGACGGCTCGATGGATCCGGGATGGGCGCAGGCGCTCGAACCCGTCGCCGGGCGGATCGCCGCGATGGGGGAGTTCCTGCGCGCCGAGGTCGCGGCCGGGCGGCCCTACCTTCCGGCCGGTGAGAACGTGCTGCGCGCGTTCCGGGCGCCGCTCGCGGACGTGCGGGTCCTCATCGTCGGCCAGGACCCGTATCCGACGCCGGGCCATCCCATCGGCCTGTCGTTCGCGGTCGAGCGTCACGTGCGTCCGCTGCCCGGCAGCCTGCGCAACATCTACAAGGAGCTGCGCGACGACCTCGGCGTCGTCCCACCGCCGCACGGCGACCTGAGCGCCTGGTCCTCGAGCGGGGTCATGCTGCTCAACCGCGTCCTCACCGTCCGCCCCGGCGAGCCGGCGTCGCACCGCGGCAAGGGATGGGAGGAGGTCACCGAGCACGCCATCCGCTCGCTCGTCGCCCGCGGACGCCCGTTCGTGTCCATCCTGTGGGGCCGCGACGCCGCGACCCTGAAGCCGCTGCTCGACGGCAACCCGGTCATCGAGTCGCCGCACCCGAGCCCCCTGTCGGCCTCCCGCGGCTTCTTCGGGTCGAAGCCGTTCTCGCGCGCGAATGCGCTGCTCGAACGCGTGGGGGAGAAGCCGGTCGACTGGACGCTGCATCCGTAACCCGACGGCAACACGGGCGACGTACTCTTGAAGGCGTGCTGGAAGAGGAATACCAGGAGCGCCGCGTCCTGCCGCGCCACCTGCGCAAACAGGAGACGCCGGAGGCGCCGTTCGAGTACGCCATCCGCGACGCCGAACCGGCCGACCTCCCGCACATCCGCGAGATCTACAACCACTACGTCGCCAACAGCACGGTCACGTTCGACGAGGACGCGATGACGCTGCGCGAGTGGAAGAGCAAGTACGCCTACCTCAAGAAGCTCGGAATGCCGTTCATCGTCGCGGTCTCGCCCAGCGGGCAGATCCTCGGCTACGCCCTCGTGTCACCCTGGAAGCAGAAGCGCGCCTACCGCTTCACGGTCGAGAACTCGATCTATCTGGGCGCGGCCTCCACCGGCAAGGGCCTGGGTCCGGTGCTGATGCAGGCGCTGATCGACAAGTCCAAGGAGGCGGGCCTCAAGGAGATGATCGCGGTCATCGCCGACAAGGGCGCCGAGGCGTCGATCAAGATGCACGAGAACTTCGGCTTCACCGAGATCGGCCGCATGGGGCGGGTCGGCTACAAGTTCGACCGCTGGCTCGGCACCGTGCTGATGCAGAAGTCGCTCAAGTAGCGGCGAGGGACGCCCCACCGGCGCTAGGCTCCCGTCGTGACCACCGTGACCCCCGGAACCGGACAGGTCGCCGCCGCCCCGGCGACCCCGGCGAACCTGCCTCTGCGCAAGCGTCCGTTCGACATCTTCTTCATCGTGATGTTCTCGCTGTTCATCGTGACGTGCATCATCAGCGACGCCATCCCGACGCTCGGCATCCCGCAGACCGCCACGACGACGAACATCCTCGCGCAGTGGAACTACACCTACTCGTCGCAGTACGACCCGCTCTACATGCAGGAACCGCTGTGGTTGCGGTTCATCACCGGCACGAGCGCCTTCATCTATCTGCCGTTCTACGTGCTGCTGATCGTCTGCCTGGTGAAGGGCTACAACTGGATCCAGCTGTTCGCGGTCATCTACGCCACGATGATCATCAGCCTGACGGCCATCCCGATCTTCGGGGTCGAGTTCTTCGGGCCGGTCGGGCAGCGCACCCCGAACCCGGTCGTGTTCCTGCTGTACAACGGGCCGTACGTGCTCGTCCCCCTGCTGCTGCTCATCCGGATGCGGAAGCCGCTGCCGTTCACGAGGAGGTTCTGATGCCGCTGCTGGAAGACCTGACCGTCTACGAGGACGGCGACCGCTACGACGTGTACGACCACTCGTTCCCCGACGAGGACGCCGAGCTCGGTCGCGGCCGGCTGCTCGGGTCGGTCGTCGTCACGCCGGAGGGGGAGTACGTGCCCAGCGGCGACGGCGCCCGGTTCGAGTGGATCGCCCCGGCGCACACGCTGGACGACGCGCTCGCCGCGTTCGTCGGCTCGGCGTAGCCGGCGGAGCCGCCGGCGCCGGCGGAGCCCTCGCTCAGGCCGGGTGCTTCGCTCCGAGCTCGAGCAGCCCGACACCGCCGATCACGAGCACCAGCCCCGCGATCTGCAGCCAGGTGAGCGATTCCTTGAAGAACACCCACGAGATGATCGCGATGGCGGCGACGCCGACGGCCGACCAGATCGCGTAGGCGATCCCGAGCGGCACGCCGCGGCCCAGCGCGAGCGACAGCGCGAAGAAGGATGCGACGTAGCCGACCACGACGATGACGAAGGCCCACCATCTGGCGTTCTCGCCCGCGGTGAACTTGAGGAACGTGGTCGCGACGACCTCGGTCGCGATGGCGACCGCGAGGAAGAGATAGCCCAGCACGGAACCAAAGTAGCGGTACCGGACACTAATGGAATGAGGCTCCATCAGGAGCGGATCAGGGGGATCCATGAAGAAGAGGTTCGGCATCATCGCGGTCGCCGCCGCCCTGCTGGGGATCATGAGCGGCTGTGCGGCCCCCACGCCGGGAGGATCGGGGCCTACGACCACCGCGGTCGCCAGTCAGAGCCCGACACCCACGGTCGCCTCCGCGCCGACCGTGCGCGTGCCGGCCACTTGCGACCAGCTCGTGCCCGCGGCCGTCCGGGATGCGGCGACCGGGACGCATGTGGCCCTCGCGAGCGACCTCCCCGGCGGCCACAGCGCGCTGATGTACGCCGACCGACGCGTGGGCGCGCTGGTGTGCTCGTGGGAGGGCGGCATCACCGATCCGACGCAGCCCTGGCTGAAGCCCTCGGTCTGGGTCGGCGTGCTCCCCGGTTCGAGCCCGGACGCCTTCTCCTTCTTCAAGGGCAACTCGGGCGCGGAGGATCAGTCCGACCCGTTCTTCGTCTGCGGGGGTCTCAGCCCGGCGACCTGCGCGTTCGGCGGGACGCGCGACGGCTACCAGTGGCTGGGGACCGTTTCGGTCGGATCCGGCAGCATCGACCAGACCGCCGCGCGCGCCGTGTTCGACTCCGCCCGGTCGGTTGTCGCCGGCCTCGGGGCGCCGGGTCCGCTCTGGCAGCCGCAGGGCGGTTCGTTGCGCGGCGTGACGACGACGGACGACTTCGCGCCCCTCGACCGGCTGCAGGCCGCGGCCGGCACCGGGCCGCTCCGCGTGGTCAAGTCGGAGGGAGGAGAGAACGAGGTCTCCGCACTCGGTTCCTCTGAGATCGTCGGCGGGAATTGGGCTTTCTTCATCGCCGACGGCAGCGAGGGGTTCTCGGTCGGTGTGCTCCCGGGCGGGGGCTTCGGCTTCGACGACCGGCACGAGCATCCCCTGGCCGGGACCACGGATATCCGTCGCGCCGCGATCGGCGAGGAGGCCTACTTCTCGCGCCCGGGATCGACGGTTCCGGGCGACACGACGCCGAGTCGGGACACGTTGCTCGACGTGAAGGTGAAGAACAGCTGGGTGCAGGTCGGCTCGGTCGCCCTCACCGACGACCAGCTCCTCGCCGTCGCCCGAGCGGTGATCGAGAACCTGTCCTGAGGAGCGCCGTATCGGTCCCCTATGAGTTCACCGCACGTTCCGTCGCCCGTCGCCGCCGCCACCTAGCCTGAGGGCGACGACATCGTCGGACGGAGCGGATGCCGCGCCGGCCGAGTGAGGCCGATGGCATGAAACCGTGGCCGGGAGCGCACAGCTCCCGGCCACGTCCATGTCCGGTGGATGCCGTCCCGGTTCAGCTGCGGGGCGTCGCCCGGGAGAGCGACAGGTACGCGCCGCCGGCCGCGACCGCGGTCGGGACGAGCAGCCACGCCGTCACCCCGACCGGCCCGCTCGCGAGAAACCACTCGCCGACCGCCGGCCAGCTCTGCGTGAAGGTGATCAGCGCGACCGCCCCGACGACGATCAGGGCGACCGCCGCTCCCGCGACGAGGATGCCGAACATCCGCCACCGCATGAACAGCGCCGCGGAGAACGCGCCGACGGCGAAGAAGAACAGCATCGATCCGAAGACCACGAACAGCCGCTCGCCGAGGTTCGCGCCTCCGAAGTACACCGAGGTGAACAGGTGGCCGCCGAGTCCCCAGCCGTTCGTCCACTCCTCGAGCGCCGACAGGATCGTGAAGCCGACCGCGTAGCCGGCCGCCAGCATGAGGAAGGTCAGCGCCGAGCCGAGAGCGAAGTCGCGGCGGGTCACGCTGTAGCCGAGGGCGAACGGGAATGTGGCCGCGATCACCTGGATGCCGACCACCAGCATGTACACGAAGATGTAGAAGGCTCCGCCGCTCCACTGCGTGCCGTCCATCGCGTCCGCTCGGTCGGTCGGTGGGGTCGCCGCCCAGATGATCCACCAGATCAGCCAGTTCACCAGCCCGATGAAGGCCATGATCATGACGGGCAGGTAGATCGTCGTCCACTTGTTGACGAGGTTCAGTCTGACCACGCGCCAGATGCGTTCGCCGACGGCCGGGGCCGCCAGGAGGGCGGGTGCGGGATGTGCTGCGGTCATGCGCTCTGCTCGATTCCTGTCTCGCGGATGTCGGTCTTGCGGACGATGAGCTGCTGCAGCGACACCGGCGCGAGTTCGAGACCCGCGGCGGCGGCCTCCGCCCGGTCGGCCGGACCGAGCCCGGCCACCGTGACGGAGGCGAGTCCGCCGAGCCCGTCGCGGTGCAGCACGTCGCGTCCGCGGACGAAGGCGTCGACGGTCCCGCGCTGCCCGACCACGGTGGTGGCGGAGGTGCGCAGCGTGTCGGCGTCCTCGTCCATGAGGATGCATCCCTGGTCGATGACGACCACCTGCTCCAGCAGGTTGGCCACCTCGTCGATCAGGTGGGTGGAGAGCACCACCGTGCGGGGGTGCTCCGCGAAGTCCTCCAGCAGCCGGTCGTAGAACAGCTGCCGGGCGACCGCGTCGAGCCCGAGGTACGGCTCGTCGAAGAACGTGAGCGGGGCGCGGGACGCGAGGCCGACGATCACGCCGACCGCCGACAGCTGGCCGCGCGACAGCTTCTTGATGCGCCGGTCGAGCGGCACGCGGAACTCCTCGATGAGCTGATCGGCGAAGTCCGCGTCCCAGTTCTCGAAGAACCAGGGGGCGCTGCGGAAGACGTGCTTGGGCTGGAAGTCCTCCGGGTAGCGCTGGCTCTCCTTGATGAAGCAGAGGTTCTGCAGCACGCGGGCGTTCTCGGTGGGGTGCTCGCCGAAGACGCGGATGTCGCCGTCGGTCGGGAAGTCCTGGCCCGTGATCAGCTGCATCAGCGTCGTCTTGCCGGCGCCGTTGCGGCCGAGCAGGCCGTGGATGCGGTTCGGCGCGATGGTGAGGGAGACGTCGTCGATCGCGGTGAACGACCCGAACCGCTTGGTGAGCCCGGCGACCTGCACGGCAGGTCCGGGGAAGGCCAGGGTGGCGCTCATGCGCTCAGTCCTTTCGTGGGTGACGGCGCCGCGGCGGCCGTCTCGATCATGCGGGTGAGCTGGCCGGAGTCGATGCCGAGCTTGGCGGCCTCCGCCAGGAGGGGACGGAGGAATTCCTCCGGGAAGGCGTCGCGGCGCTTGGCGATCAGCCGCTCGCGTGCTCCTTCGGTGACGAACATCCCGATCCCCCGCCTCTTGTAGAGGATCCCCTCGTCGACCAGGAGACCCATGCCTTTGCCCGCCGTCGCGGGGTTGATCCGGTGGAACGCCGCGAACTCGTTCGTCGACGGCACCTGCGTCTCGGCGGGGTAGACCCCGTCGAGGATGTCGTCTTCGAGCTGTTCGGCGATCTGGACGAAGATCGGCTTGCCTTCGTCGATCATCCGAGCTTCACCGGTTCATTACTCATGTAACTAACCAACCAGGCTCCACCCCGCCATGTCAAGAGCGAATTCGCGTCACGAAACCGCAGACAGGTCGTCCTACTGGGTATGGGGTGGATCATCTTCGCCGTCGTCGCCGCTGCGTGCGTCGTCTCCGTGTGGGTCGCGCGCCGGGCGGCACGGCGCCTGGCGCACCGGATCGTGCGTCCCCGTCCGCGTCCCGCGACCCGCATCCGGGCGTGCACCGCGTCCTCCGTGACGTTGGACGCGGACCGCCGCACCCTCCATCGCGGGCAGTTCGGGCTCTGGTTCGGCACGGACGGGCACGCCGTCGTCGGCCCCATCCGCGGCCGGGATCACGCGGCAGGCACCGTCACCCGGGAACTGCTGCACGTGTCGGGTCCGCTCGAGGACGCCGAGGTGGGGTACTGGACGGGGCAGCTGCATCCGGGCTCCGAAGCGCTTCGGCGGCCGTACCGGGAGGTCGCCGTCGAGGTCTCCGGCGGCGCTGCGCCGGCCTGGGTGATCCCGCCGGCCCGGCCCCGCCGTCCCGCGACGTGGGCCATCCACATCCACGGCTGGGGAACGACCCGCATCACGGCCCTGCGATCGGTGCCCGCGGCCGAGGCCCTGGGGATGACGTCGCTGGTCGTCTCCTTCCGTGGTGACGGCGAGGCACCGGACGTCCACGGCGGCGTCACGACACTGGGCATGACCGAGTGGGAGGACGTGGATGCGGCGATCGGCTACGCGCGCGACCACGGGGCCGAGCGGGTGGTGCTGGTCGGCTGGTCGCTGGGCGGGACCATCGCCCTTCAGCTGTCCGAACGGAGCGCGCACCGCGACCTGATCGACCGGCTGATCCTCATCGGCCCGGTCACCGACTGGCGCGCGGCGATCCGGTCCACGGCCGCCGACCGCGGTGTGCCGTGGTGGGCGGCGGCCCTGGCGATCCGAACGCTCGCCGACCGTCGTGCCAGTGCGCGGGTGGGCCTGCCGGAGCCGATCGACTTCGACCTGCTGAGCTGGGGGCGGCCAGGGAGGCTGACGCTGCCGACCCTGATCATCCATTCCGACGGGGATCGGCAGGTCCCGCTGGCGTCGTCGGTGCTGTTCGCGATGGCGAACCCGGATCACGTGCGTCTGGTGGAGCTCTCGCCCGCCGAGCACGGCTGGGAGTACAACGTCGATCCGGCGGCCTTCAACCGGGCGATCATCGAGTTCATCGAACCGCGTTAGCCTGGGCGCATGGCCGACCTCCACGAGCTGACCGCGCTGGAACTCTGGCAGGAGCTGCAGACGGGGCGCGTGTCGCCGCGCGAGCTCGCCGCGCACTACCTCGACCGCATCGAACGGCTGAATCCCCGGCTCGGCGCCTTCGTCACCGTGACCCGGGATGCCGCCCTCCGCCGCGCCGACGAGGTCGCGGAGAGCGTGCCGAAGACCGCTCCGCTCTGGGGGCTGCCCTCCGGCGACAAGGACCTCTGGCAGCGCGCCGGTGTCCCGACCGGCTTCGGCTCACGGGCGATGGCCGGCTTCGTGCCGGAGGAGAGCGACGAGATCGTCGAGCAGTTGGACGCGGCGGGCGCGATCAGCCTCGGCAAGACGAACGCTCCCGAGTTCGGCCTGCCCGCCTACACCGAGTCGCTGGCCGCGCCGCCCGCGCGCAACCCGTGGAACCCCGACCTCGGCGCCGGCGGGTCGAGCGGGGGAGCGGCCGTCGCGGTCGCGAGCGGGATGCTGCCCTTCGCCCCGGGCTCGGACGGCGGCGGGTCGGTCCGCATCCCCGCGGCGGCGTGCGGTCTCGTCGGTTTGAAGCCGTCGCGCGGGCTGGTCCCCGCGGGCAGCGGCATCCCCTCGCTGGCCGGTCTCGTCGTGGACGGGCCGCTGGCCCGCACGGTGGCCGACGCGGCCCTCCTGCTCGACGGGATGATCGCGAAGCGGTCGGACGGGACGATCGACCACCATTACACGCTCCGTGCGCCATACGACGACGACGGCCCGTTCCTCGGCACCGCGGTCCGCGGCGAGGGGCGGTTCCAGCTCGGCGTGATGACCACCTCGGCATGGGACGGCGCGTACGACATCACGATCGCGCCGGAGGCCCTGGATGCGGTGGCGAAGGCGGCCGAGCTCCTGGACACCATGGGTCACGGCCTCGAGGACACCGCCCTGGAGCCGGACGACACGTACGCACCCGCGTTCCGGACCATCTGGCAGGCGGGCGCCGCGCGGATCCCCGCCGAGGGCGAAGTCCTCGACCTGCTGGAGCCGCTGACGGCCTGGCTGGTCGAGCGCGGCCGCGCCCTGAGCGCTCGCGAGCTCGGCGAGGCGCTGGCGACACTGACCGCCTACGAGCGGTCGTTCATCCAGCAGCTCTCGTCGTTCGACGCGGTGCTGACACCGGCGATGGCGCTCACCCCGCGCCCGATCGGCTGGTACGACCAGGAGGACGGCGAGCGCAACTTCGAGCAGCAGGTGCAGTACACGCCGTTCACCTCCATGCTCAACGTCACGGGCCTTCCGGCGATCGTGCTGCCGGTGTCGGTCACCGAGGAGGGCGTGCCGATGGGCGTGCAGCTGATCGGCCGGCCCGGCGGCGAACGGACGCTGCTCTCGCTGGCGACCCAGCTGGAGCGCCGCATCCGTTGGCAGGAGCGGCGGCCTCCGATCTGGTGAGAGCGGCCGCGAACGCGGTCTGGTGCGCACCCCGGGGGTGAGGGCTAGCCTTCGCGTGTGAGCGATCGAGACGAGTTCGGTCCGGTGCTCGACGAAGCGGTGGCGCTCGCCGGGCGGTGGCTCGAGGGCGTGCGCGACGGGCCGATCCCGCCGACCGCCGACGTGGAGCAGGTGAAGGACGCGCTCGGCCGCGCGCTGCCGGATCGCGGGCCCGATCCCGTGACCGTGCTGCGGTCGCTCGCGCGCGGCGCAGAGCCCGGGTTGATGCGCATCCATTCGCCGCGGTTCCACGGCTGGGTGATGGGCGGCGCGCAGCCGGTCGCGCTGGGCGCTGACTGGCTGACGTCCGCGTGGGACCAGAACAACGGGCTGCGGTCGGTGACCCCCGGCGTCGCCGGGGCGGAGGAGCTGGCGGCGGGGTGGCTGGTCGACCTGCTCGGGCTTCCGTCCGGTTCCGAGGTCGGATTCGTGACGGGCGCCACGCTCGCCAACGTCACCGGAATGCTGGCCGGGCGCGACGAGGTGCTGCGGCGCGCCGGATGGGACGCCGCCGCCGACGGGCTGGCCGGAGGACCGAGGGTGCGGGTCCTCGTCGGGGCCGAACGTCACGGCTCCGTCGACAGCGCGTCGGCGATAGCAGGGCTCGGGCACGGGCGCGCGATAGATGTCGACGACCAGGGCCGGATGCGCGTGGACGCTCTCCGGTCCGCGCTCGACGATGGGGAAGGACCGGCCATCGTCGTGCTGCAGGCGGGCAACATCCACTCGGGCGCCTTCGACCCGTTCGCGGAGGCGATCGAGGTGGCGCACACCGCGGGCGCGTGGGTGCACGTCGACGGCGCGTTCGGCCTGTGGGCCGCTGCGGCTCCGGGCCTGCGGCCGCTGATGGCCGGCGCGGAGCAGGCCGACTCGTGGGCGACGGACGCGCACAAGACCCTCAACGTCCCCTACGACTGCGGGATCGTGGCGGTCGCCGATCCCGCCGCGCTGCACCGCACGATGGCGCAGCACGCGGCCTACCTGGCCTCGTCGGACACGGTCGCCGACCCGTCGGACCGGGTGCCGGAGCTGTCCCGCCGCGCCCGCGGCGTGCCGGTGTACGCGACGCTCGCCCAGCTCGGGCGATCGGGGGTGGCGGAGCTGGTGCAGCAGCTCGCCGACGCGGCGACGGTGATCGCAGACGGCATCCGCGGCATCCCGGGCGGCGAGATCCTGAACGAGGTCGTCTACACCCAGGTCTGCGCGGCGTTCGGCGACGAAGAGCGGACGCGGGCGATCGGCGCCGCGCTGCTGGCCGACGGGACCGCGCTCGCGTCGCCGTCGACGTGGCACGGGCGCGCGGTGCTGCGCTTCTCGGTCAGCAATTGGCTCACGGATGCGGCGGAGGCGCAGCGGACCGTGGATGCGGTCGCCCGCGCGGCGGCGTCGGTCGCCTGAGGATCACCGTCCGGCCGCGTACCCCTGCATCCCGCGCGGATTGGCCGCCGCGCTCAGGATGCCCGTCGCGGCATCCCGGCCGACCGACGACAGCCTCCCCAGCGTCCAGTCGCCCGCCCGCGCCACGCCGTGCCCGCGCGCCTCGAGCCCCGCGATCACCGCGTCGCCCAGCCGCGACTCCACGACCGCGCCGGCGGGCACCCACGTGCGCGGCCAGAACGACTCGGCGATGGACGTCGTGTGCAGCGCCGGCGCGTCGATCGCCTGCTGCGGCGTGTACCCGCCGACGATCGTGCGGAGCAGGTAGAGGAGCTGCCACTGGTCCTGCTGGTCGCCGCCGGGCGAGCCGAGGGCGGTCACCGGGATGCCGTCACGGAGCACGAGCGTCGGCGTCAGCGTCGTGCGCGGTCGCTTGCCGGGCGTGAGCGTGGACGCGGATCCCTCCTCCAGCCAGGTCATCTGCAGGCGCGTGCCGAGGCAGAAGCCGAGCTCAGGGATGGTCGGCGACGACTGCAGCCAGCCGCCGGAGGGAGTGGCCGAGACGATGTTGCCCCAGCGGTCCACGACGTCGATGTGGCATGTGTCGCCGCGGGTCTCGCCGGTGCGTGAGACGGTCGGCTCGCCGACGCCCTCCGCGGCGACGCCCGACGGCGGCGTGTACTCGGTGCGCAGCGGCGGGAAGAACGGATCGGCGCCCGGGACGCGCCCCGGGCGGAACTCCGCCGACGCGCGATCTCCGATCAGCTCCCGGCGCGACGCCGCGTACTCCGGCGAGAGCAGCGCCTCGACCGGCACGCGGGCGTCGCCGAAGTAGGCGTCGCGGTCGGCGTAGGCCAGCTTCTGCGCCTCCAGCACGGTGTGTGCGCCGAGCTCGGTCGACGGGTCCAGCCGTTCGTCGTCGGCGAAGCCGTCAAGGATGGCCAGCGTCTCCAACAGGGCGGGACCCTGGCTCCACGCGTTCGTCTTGGCGATGGTGTGCCCGCGGAACTCCACGGTCACCGCGTCCTCATACTGCGCTCGGTAGCCGGCGAAGTCCTGCTCGGCGATGACGCCCGCATGGTCGGCGCCGTCGGAGTGCCGGTGCGGTGTCCGCACGAAGGCCGCCGCGGCCCGCGCGACGAAGCCGGTCGACCACTCGGTCCTGGCCGCCTCGATGCGGTCCTCCCGCGATCCTGCGGCGGCACCCGCGGCGATCAACCCGCGCAGCACCCGCGCGTACGCCCGGTCGACGATCACCTCGCCGGGCTCCGGGATGTGGCCGCCGGGCATCCACCGCTCGGCCGACGTCGGCCAGTGCTCGGCGAACAGCGGTGCGACCGTGCGGATGGTCGTGCACACGCGTTCGAGCACGGGGTGCCCGTTCTCGGCGTAGTCGAGGGCGAACGCCAGCACGTCGGAGAGCTCCCAGGTGCCGTGGTCCTTCAGCAGCAGCAGCCACGCATCCACCGCGCCGGGCACCGCCGCGGCGAGAGCACCCGCGCCGGGCACCAGCTCAAGCCCCTCGGCGAGGTAGTGCTCGCGCGTCGCCCCCACCGGCGCCGGCCCCTGGCCGGACAGGACGACCGGCCTCGGGTCCTCGGCCGTCGCGAACAGCGCGACCAGGTCGCCGCCCGGACCGTTCAGGTGCGGCTCGACGATGTGCAGCACGAACGCGCCCGCGACGGCGGCGTCGAACGCGTTGCCGCCGCGCTCCAGCACTGCCTGCGCCGAGGCGGTCGCCAGCCAGTGGGTGGACGCGCTCATCCCGAAGCGACCCTGCAGGGTCGGCCGGGTGGTGAAGGCCGGGGGAGGGGTGAAGGCCATGTCAGCTGACGGGGCCGGTGTACTTCTCGCCGGGGCCCTTGCCGATCTCGTCCGGGATCGCGGACGCCTCGCGGAAGGCCAGCTGCAGCGACCGGAGGCCGTCGCGGAGGCTGCGTGCGTGCTGGTCGCCCACGTGCTGCGCGCTCGCCGTGACGAGGCCGGCGAGGGCGTCGATCAGCTTGCGCGCCTCATCCAGGTCGGTTTGGTGCTCCGGGTCGTCGGCCAGGCCGCACTTGACGGCGGCCGCGCTCATCAGGTGGACCGCGGTGGTGGTGATTACCTCGACAGCGGGCACTTCCGCGATGTCGCGCGTGGCATCCGCGACGCCGTCATTGAAGGCGCCCGAGTCGTCGAAGGTGAAGGATGTGTCGCTCACTGCTTTCCTCTGCTAGAATTCTTCAGGCTCCGGGGCATCTGTCCCGGTACGAAAGTGGAGATTCCTCCCACCCGCGCTTGACCGCTATACAGGTTACCGGGTTGTTGCACTCCGCCACCGCGTGCGAACGCGGTGGTAGTCAGGGTGTTGTACCAGGCCTGCGGTATGGATTTTCGAATCCGGATCGCAGGCCGTGCTGGTGCGTGGAACCTCCTCTTTCGCCGGATCGTCACCGATGATCCGTGGCCGAGAAGCATCGCTTGATCAGAGGAGAAAGACATCAGCGATCCCCGTACGAATGACCGTATCCGCGTCCCCGAAGTTCGACTCGTAGGCCCCAGCGGAGAGCAGGTCGGAGTCGTCAAGATCGAGGTCGCACTGCGACTCGCGCAGGAGGCCGACCTCGACCTGGTCGAAGTCGCGCCCAACTCCAAGCCGCCGGTCGCCAAGATCATGGACTACGGCAAGTTCAAGTACGAGGCTGCGCAGAAGGCCAAGGAGGCCCGGCGCAACCAGGCGAACACCATCCTCAAAGAGGTGCGGTTCCGCCTCAAGATCGACAAGCACGACTACGAGACCAAGCGCAAGCGCGCCGAGGGCTTCCTGAAGTCCGGCGACAAGGTGAAGGCCATGATCCTCTTCCGAGGCCGCGAGCAGTCGCGTCCGGAGCAGGGTGTGCGCCTCCTGCAGCGCTTCGCGGAGGACGTCGCCGAGCTCGGCACGGTGGAGTCCAACCCCACGATCGACGGGCGCAACATGGTGATGATCATCAGCCCGCTCAAGAACAAGGCCGAGGCCAAGCAAGAGGCCAACGCAGTACGTGCCGCCTCCAAGGCGCGCGCCCAGGGGCGCGACCAGGAGCCGGTTGCTGACGCAGCGGATGCTGCTCAGTCCGACGAGAGTTCGCCCGCCCAGGCGACGAACGAGGAGAAGTAATGCCCAAGCAGAAGACCCACTCCGGCGCCAAGAAGCGCTTCAAGATCACCGGCAGCGGCAAGGTCATGAAGCAGCAGTCCGGTATGCGCCACAACCTCGAGGTCAAGTCGAGCAGCCGCAAGCGCCGCCTGAACGCCGAGCAGGTCGTGCCCGAGGTGGATGCCAAGGTCATCCGCCGCATGCTCGGCAAGTAATCCCGACACTTACTTCAAGAAGGAAATCGACTAATGGCAAGAGTGAAGAGGGCTGTCAACGCCCACAAGAAGCGTCGGGTCATCCTCGAGCGCGCCGAGGGCTACCGCGGTCAGCGGTCGCGCCTCTACCGCAAGGCGAAGGAGCAGGTCACCCACTCCCTCGTCTACGCGTACCGTGACCGTCGCCAGAAGAAGGGCGACTTCCGTCGCCTCTGGATCCAGCGGATCAACGCCGCGAGCCGCGCCAACGGCCTCACCTACAACCGCTTCATCCAGGGCCTGGGCCTGGCGGGCGTCGAGGTCGACCGTCGCATCCTCGCCGACCTGGCGATCACCGAGCCCGCGACCTTCGCGGCCCTCGTCGAGACCGCCAAGAAGGCGCTGCCGGCCGACACGTCGGCCCCGAAGGCGGACGCCGCGGCGTAACGCACGCATACACGTAACGGCCCGGTCGACATCACGTCGGCCGGGCCGTTTCGCGTCTGCGGGCGCTAATCGCCGAGGGCGTCGAGCCGCGACTGCTGCTCGGCGCTGAGTCGCACGTCCCCGGCGCCCGCGTTCTCCTCGAGGTGGGCGATGCTGCCGGTGCCCGGGATGAGCAGGATGTCCGGCGCGTGCGCGAGCAGCCAGGCGAGTCCCACCTGCGCGGGCGTCGCATCCACCTCGGACGCGATCTCCTGCACGACGGGGTCGTCGGCGACCTTGGGGAGCTGCGGGAAGCCGCTGCCGAGGGGGAAGTAGGGCACCCAGGCGATTCCCTCGGCCCGGCAGAGGGCGAGCTCGTCCTCGAAGGCGCGGGAGAGCACCGAATACGCGTTCTGCACGCAGACGATGCCCGCGGGAAGCGCACGCCGAACGGTCTCCTCGCGGACGGCGCTCAGGCCGATGCCGCCGATCACGCCGGCGTCGCGCAGCTCCATGAGAACGGCGAGCTGGTCGTCCAGGTCGACGAGTTCGTCGTCGGAGACGGTGATGCCCGGTCCCACCTCGGGGCGGCGGAGGTTGACGACGTCGAGGCGTTCGCGTCCGAGGGTCCGCAGGTTCGCCTCGACCTGATCGCGCAGCTGCTCCGGGCGCTGGGCGAGCGCGAGGGGACCGGCGCGTCCACCCGGACGGCCCCCACCTTCGTGACGATGGTCACCGCGGGGTCGTCCCCGACGGCGCGGCGCAGGATGTCGTTCGAGACGCTGTCGCCGTAGAAGTCGGCGGTGTCGATGTGGTCGATGCCGAGGTCGAGCGCGCGGCGGAGGAGGGCGATCCCGGCGTCCGGATCGCCTTCGAAGCGTTCGAAGGCCATCGCGCCGTAGCCGATGCGGGCGACCTCGCGTCCGCCGAGTTCGTACGTGCCGCCGGGTCGTGTGCTGCTACCGAGCATGGGACCTCCTAGACTGAGGATGAAGCGGAGGATCCTCCGCTATCGCGACCGTAGCATTAAAACGGAGGTACCTCCACTTTGACCGACGCCGCCCGCACTGACCGCCGCCCCCGAGCGGACGCCGCGCGCAACCGCGCGGCGATCCTCGAGGCGGCGCGGACGGCGCTCACCAGCGGCGGCGACGATCCCTCGCTGGAGGCGATCGCGCGGGCGGCCGGGGTCGGCATCGGGACGCTGTACCGGAACTTCGCGACCCGCGAGGAACTGCTCGCCGCGGTCTACGCGAGCGAGTTGGAGGCGGTGCTCGCGACGATGGAACCGCTGCTCGCCTCCCGCCCGGCCGATGAGGCCCTGCGAGAGTTCATGCGGAACTACAGCGGCTTCATCGCCACCAAGCGAGGGCTCGCGGAGAGCGTCCGGGCCGGTGCGCTGCGATCGGCCGCCGCCTCGGCGGACACGCGGCGTCGTGTGAACGAGGTCGTGGACGCGGCCCTCGTCGCCGGCGCGGACCAGGGCGTGCTCCAGCCGGGCCTTCAGGCCGACGACGTCACGGCCGGGATGATCGGGGTGTTTCTGACGACCGCGCAGAGCGAGGACCCGGAGCAGGCCGAGCGGCTGCTCGACCTGCTGGTGCGCGGCCTGCGCACGGGGGAGTAGGGCGGTTCAGTCGTCGGCGCCGTGGCCGCCCGAACCGTGGTCGTCGCCCGCGTCGTGCCCGGCAGGGTCGTCGGCGCCGTGGCCGGCTGCGCCGTGGTCGTCGCCCACGTCGTGGGTGGCTGGGTCGTCGACCCCGTTGTCGTCGCCGACGTCATGGGTCGCGGGGTCGTCGACGCCGTGGTCGTCGCCGACGTCGTGGGTGGCTGGGTCGTCGGCGCCGTGGTCGTCGGGCGCCGGGACCGGCACCGCCGTCGGCAGGTCGCTCGGGGTGGGCCGCGGGATGCGGTCCTCGCCCGCCGGGGACGGCGTCCCGGTGGGCTGCACGATGCGCGGGGAGTCATCCCGCCCGCCGTCGCCGGTCGCGGCGACCGCCGCCGCCGTGCCGAGTCCGAGCGCGACCGCCGCGCCGCCTGCGATCAGTGTCGCCTTGACGAGTGTTCTCATCGTTCAGCCTCCATCCGCTTTCCTGTAACACGAGACGCGAGGCGATCGGGTTCAGTGCACCCATATGCTGGTGCCATGCTGGACAACCCGCGCTCGCCGCGCGTCAGGGCCGTCGCCAAACTCGCCAAGCGGCAGGCCCGTTCCGAAACCGGCCTCTTCCTCCTCGAAGGACCCCAGGCCGTCGCCGAAGCCCTCTCCTTCCGCCCCGAGCTCGTGGTCGACCTGTTCGCGACGCCGACGGCGCTCGAGAAGCACGGCGACATCGCACGTGCCGCGGCGGAGGCGGACGTCGAGGTGGAGTTCGTCACCGAGCATGTGCTGGGCGCGATGGCCGACACCGTCACGCCGCAGGGTTTCGTCGCCGTCGCCCGGCAGTTCCCCACCTCCATCCGCGACATCTTCACCGGCGAGCCGCGCCTCGTCGCGATCCTGGAGGAGGTGCGCGACCCCGGCAACGCGGGCACGATCATCCGCGCCGCCGACTCCGCCGGCGCCGACGCCGTCGTGCTCACCGGGCGTACCGTCGACCTCTACAACCCGAAGGTCGTCCGCTCCACGACCGGGTCGCTGTTCCACGTGCCGGTCGCCGTCGGGGCCGGCCTCGGCGACGTGGTCGGGCGCGCGCACACCGCCGGACTGCAGGTGCTGGCCGCCGACATCAAGGGGAGGACCTGCTGGCCGCGCGCCGCGACGGCGAGCTCGCGCGTCCGACCGCCTGGGTGTTCGGCAACGAGGCGCACGGACTGGCCGACGGCCTGCTGGAGCTGGTGGACCGCGTCGTCACCGTCCCGATCTACGGTCGTGCGGAGTCGATGAACCTGGCCACCGCCGCCTCCGTCTGCCTCTACGAGTCGGCATTCGCCCAGCGCACCTGAGGAGTTCACGTCACGTTCAGCCGGGCCGCGCGTCTTCATAGATAGGGCGCAAAGCACCCGGAATGGAGCAGACGCAATGACCTCGACCCAGACCGACCTCTCCCTCGCGCAGCAGACCGTCCTGCTGCTTCTCAATCCCGATGGCAGATGGGCGATGGACTCCTACCGGAGCCGGATGGTCCTCGCCGGTGCCGTCCTCAGCGAGCTCGCTCTCGCCGAGGCCATCACCATCGACGACGGCAAGGTCATCCCCGCCGGCGTCGTCCCCGACCGTGCGCTGAGCTCGTACGCGTCGCTCGCGTACCAGCGAATCCTGGCGAAGCCGTCCCGCAAGTCCCCGACCCGCTGGGTCTACTCGCTCATGCACAAAGACCTCGCCGACGATGTGATCGGCACCCTCGTCGACCGCGGCATCCTGTCGCGCGGCCACGGCACGGTGCTGAGCACGTTCCCGGTCGACGCCTATCCCGAGATCGACGCGCTTCCCAAGAACGAGCTCCGCGAGGTGCTGGCCGCGGTCCTGCGCGGCGAGCGTGAGGCGACCGCCGACCAGGCTGCCCTCATCGCCCTTCTCCATGCCTGCCGTCTCCTCGACAAGCAGTTCCCGCACGCCACCGAGGAGCGCGTGCAGGCCGTGGTCCAGGGCGAGTGGGCCGGTGCTGCGGTGCGCAGCGCCATCCGCCGTGCCATCGCCGCGATCGTCATCGTCCTGATTCTGCTGTTCGGCCACGTCGGGCCGTTCTGACGCTCCCGATGCCGCTCTCCACAGGCTTGGGTTCGGGGCCGGGACCCCGCCCCGGCCCCGACTAGACTGGGTGACCGTGTCAGATACCACCCAGATCACCGAATCGGAGGTCGAGGCCGCGGTCGGAGCGGCCCTCGCCGCGATCGACGCCGCGAGCGATTCCGCCGCGCTGAAGACGGTGCGCCACGACCACACGGCCGAGGGCTCGCCGCTCGCGCGCTTCAACGCGAGCATCCGCTCGCTGCCGGGCGACCAGAAGGCCGCGGCGGGCAAGCTCGTCGGCGGTGCGCGCGCCCGCGTCAACCAGGCGTTCGCGGCCAAGGAGTCCGAGATCGCGGCGGCGGAGGAGGCGGCCCAGCTCGCCGCCGAGGCCGTCGACGTCACGGCGCTTCCGTCGCGCTGGACGCCCGGGGCGCGTCACCCGCTGAGCCTGCTCCAGGAGCGCATCGCCGACATCTTCGTCGGCATGGGCTGGGAGGTCGCGGAGGGCCCTGAGCTCGAGAGCGAGTGGTACAACTTCGACGCCCTCAACTTCGACGCCGACCACCCGGCGCGCGCGATGCAGGACACCTTCTTCGTCGAGCCGACCGACGCCCACCTCGTGATGCGCACCCACACCTCGCCGGTGCAGCTGCGCGCTCTGCTGGGTGAGCAGGTCCCCGTCTACCGCATCGCGCCGGGCCGGGTGTTCCGCACCGACGAGTTCGACGCGACGCACCTCCCGGTCTTCACCCAGACCGAGGGCATCGCCGTCGACAAGGGCCTCACCATGGCGCACCTCCGCGGCACGCTCGACCACTTCGTGAAGACGCTGTTCGGCGACGAGGCGCGCGTCCGCCTGCGCCCGAACTACTTCCCGTTCACCGAGCCGAGCGCCGAGCTCGACCTGTGGCACCCGACCTTCAAGGGCGGCGCGCGCTGGATCGAGTGGGGCGGCTGCGGCATGGTCAACCCCAACGTCCTGCGCTCGGCGGGCATCGACCCCGACGTCTACTCCGGCTTCGCGTTCGGGATGGGCGTGGAGCGGGCCCTGATGTTCCGCAACGACGTCAAGGACATGCGCGACATGGCCGAGGGCGATGTCCGGTTCTCCCAGCAGTTCGGAATGGTGGTCTGATGCGCGTCCCCCTGAGTTGGCTCGGCGAGTTCGTCGACCTCGAGCCCGGCACCACGCCGGAGGAGGTGCACGCCGCCCTCGTGTCCGTCGGGCTCGAGGAGGAGGACATCCACACCTTCGAGCTGTCCGGCCCGATCGTCGTCGGCCAGGTGCTGGAGTTCGTCGAGGAGCCGCAGAGCAACGGCAAGACCATCCGCTGGTGCCAGGTGCGCGTCGCGCCCGAGGGCGAGACGGCGGCCGACGGCGGCGCCGACGTGCGCGGCATCGTCTGCGGCGCCCGCAACTTCTTCGAGGGCGACAAGGTCGTCGTGACGCTTCCCGGCGCCGTCCTGCCCGGACCGTTCCCGATCGCCGCGCGCAAGACCTACGGTCACGTGTCCGACGGCATGATTGCATCCGCGCGCGAGCTCGGACTCGGCGAGGACCACGACGGCATCCTGCGCCTCAGCACGCTCGGCCTCGACCCGGAGGTCGGCACCGACGCGGTCTCGCTGCTCGGGCTGGACGACGCGGCCGTCGAGGTCAACGTCACGCCCGACCGCGGCTACGCGTTCTCCATCCGCGGCATCGCCCGCGAGTACTCGCACGCGACCGGGTCGGCGTTCCGCGATCCGGCGGACGCGGTGCCGACGACCTCCGAGCCCGCCAGCGGCTTCTCGGTGACGATCGACGACGCTGCGCCCATCCGCGGCCGCGTCGGCGCGAGCGTGTTCGTCACGCGTGTCGTGCGCGACGTCGACGGCAGCCGGCCGACGCCGGCGTGGATGATCGCGCGGCTCAAGCTCGCGGGCATCCGCTCGATCTCGCTGATCGTCGACATCACGAACTACGTGATGCTCGAGCTGGGTCAGCCCATCCACGGCTATGACCTCGACAAGCTGTCCGGCGGCATCGTGGTGCGGCGCGCGAGGCCGGGGAGAAGCTGGTCACGCTCGACGACCAGACCCGCACCCTCGACCCGGAAGACCTCGTGATCACCGACGACTCCGGCGCGATCGGCCTGGCCGGCGTCATGGGCGGCGCGTCGACCGAGATCGGCCCCGACACCCGCAACGTGCTCATCGAGGCGGCCAACTTCGACCCGGTGTCGATCGCGCGCACCGCCCGCCGGCACAAGCTGCCGAGCGAGGCGTCCAAGCGCTTCGAGCGCGGCGTCGACCCGCAGGTGGCCGTCGCGGCCGCGGGCCGCGTCGTGCAGCTGCTCGAACAGCTCGCCGGCGGCCACGCCGACGGCCTCGGCTCGCTGCTCGACGCGTCGGAGGCCGTCGAGGCCATCCGCCTGCCCGACGGCTACATCTCCTCGCTCATCGGCGTCGACTACACCGAGGACGAGGTGCGCAGCGCCCTCGCCGAGATCGGCGGCGCCGTGACCGAGACCGACGGTGCCCTGCTCGTCGCGCCGCCCACCTGGCGTCCCGACCTGCGTGACAAGTCCGACCTGGCCGAGGAGGTCGCCCGCATCGTCGGCTACGACCGCATCCCCTCGGTGCTGCCGGTCGCACCTCCCGGACGCGGTCTGACCCGGGAGCAGCGACTCCGCCGCGCCGCCGCGCAGATCTTGGCGGACAACGGGGCGACGGAAGTGCTCGCGTTCCCGTTCGTGAGCGAGGCGCAGAACGACTTGTTCGGCCAGGCGGAGGCGGGCGGCCACGTCCCGGCCGTCCGGCTCGCCAACGCCCTGGACGCGACCGCGCCCTACCTGCGCACCTCGCTGCTGCCGGGGCTCGTGGATGCCGCCAAGCGCAACCTCGCCCGCGGACTCGTCGACCTGCGGGTCTACGAGCTCGGCACGGTGTTCCGTCCGTCCGAGGGTTCGATCGGCAGCGAGACGCTTCCGCCCGGGGCCGCGCTGCCGTCGTCGGACATCCTCGCGGGCTTGAACGCCGGCATCCCGGCGCAGCCGCGTCACCTCGCGGGCCTGGTGGTCGGCGACGTGCACGCCAAGCGGCCCGGTGCTGCCGCCGTACCGGCCGGTCTGGTCGACGCCCTCGACATGGTGCGTCAGACCGCCGCGGCGGTCGGCGTGACCGTCGACGTGGCCCAGTCGTCGCACCAGGCCCTCCACCCCGGGCGTACCGCGCGGCTGCTCGCGCGCGGCGCCGACGGCGAGACGGTTCCGGTCGGCTACGCGGGCGAACTCCTGCCCGCTCTCGCCCAGGAACTCGACCTCCCGCGCGTGGTCGCCGTCTTCGAGCTCGACCTGGACGCCCTGATCGCCATCGCGCCGCCGGAGATCGTGGCGGGCGTCATCGCCGGCTTCCCCGCCGCGACGCAGGACCTCTCCCTGGTGGTCGCAGCTGACGTCCCCGCGGGCGACGTGCTGCAAGCGGTCCGCGAGGGCGCAGGCGAACTGCTCGAGGACATCCACCTGGTGGACGACTACCGCGGCGCCGGCCTGCCGGAGGGACGCAAGAGCCTCACCTTCGCCCTCCGCTTCCGCGCCGACGACCGCACCCTCACCGCGGCCGAGGCGTCCGAGGCCAAGCTGGCCGGCTCCGCCCGCGCCGGCGAGCTGTACGGGGCGACCATCCGCGAGTAGCGGAGCACCGCATCCACCGATCCCGGTCCGCCGTCACGCTCTTCCGCGTGGCGGTGGGGCCGGGATCGGTCGTTTGCGCGTCTGAACACCCCCGCACCCCGCGATTTGGCGGCGGCGGGGAGGGCGCGCTAGGGTTGTCCCATGCTTTCCGTCCGGCGCACCGCCTCGACGCTCGCGGCCCTCGCCGCCCGCGCGATGCGCCGACGCCTGTGCGACCGCCGAAGCTAGGCGGCGTTCAGGGCGGTCCGTGCGCGGGCCGACGTGGGCGTCGCCGTCGCCGAGACTCCCGTCGTCCACTCGAAAAGGAAGAAGCATGACTTTCTCGGTCGCTGTCGCAGGCGCATCCGGATACGCGGGCGGTGAGCTGCTGCGCATCCTCGCCGCGCACCCCGACTTCGAGATCCGCACCGTCACCGCGCACAACAACGCCGGTCACCCGCTGATCGCCCACCAGCCGCACCTGCGCAGCCTCGCGCACCTGACCCTGCAGGAGACGTCCGCGGCGAACCTCGCCGGCCACGACGTCGTGTTCCTCGCGCTGCCGCACGGCGCCTCCGGCGAGATCGCCGCCCAGCTGCCCGACGACACGATCGTCGTGGACTGCGGCGCCGACCACCGCCTCGAAGACCCGGCCGCCTGGGCCGCGTTCTACGGCGGCGAGCACTTCGGCGCGTGGGCGTACGGCGTGCCGGAGCTGCCGCTCGCCGACGGCGGGAAGCAGCGCGAGAACCTGGGCGGCGCACGGCGGATCGCGGCCCCCGGATGCAACGCGAGCGCCGTGTCCCTCGCTCTCGCCCCGGGCATCCAGGCCGGCCTGATCGACGACGAGGACATCGTCGCCGTGCTGGCGGTCGGCCCCTCGGGCGCCGGGAAGTCCCTCAAGACCATGTACCTGGCGAGCGAGATCCTGGGCTCCGCGAACCCGTACGGGGTCGGCGGGACGCACCGTCACATCCCCGAGATCCAGCAGAACCTCCGGAAGGCCGGAGCAGAAGCCCCGACCGTGTCGTTCACGCCGGTGCTCGTGCCGATGTCGCGCGGCATCCTCGCCACCTCGACGGCCCGGGTGAAGCCGGGCGTGACGGCCGAGCAGGTGGAGCAGACGTGGGAGGCCGCGTACGCGGACGAGCCGTTCGTCCACGTCCTGCCGGCTGGGACGCTGCCGCGCACGGCCGACGTGCTCGGTGCCAACACCGTCCTGATCGGCGTCGCGCTCGACGAGGCCGCGGGCCGCGTGGTCACGGTGCTCGCGCTCGACAACCTCTACAAGGGGACGGCCGGAGCGGCGATCCAGTCCGTCAACATCGCCCTCGGCCTCGACGAGACCGCGGGCCTGACCGTGAACGGAGTCGCCCCGTGAGCGTCACCGCTGCATCCGGATTCGCCGCCGCCGGCGTCGTCGCGGGGCTCAAGACGAGCGGGAACCGCGACCTCGCCCTGGTCCAGAACCTCGGCCCCCTGAACGCCGCGGCCGCCGTCTTCACCACCAACCGCTGCAAGGCGAACCCCGTGCTGTGGAGCGAGCAGGTCATCCAGGACGGCGTCGTCTCCGCGATCGTCCTCAACTCGGGCGGCGCGAACTGCTACACCGGCGCGCAGGGCTTCCAGACCACGCACGCGACGGCGGAGGCGGTCGCCGAACAGCTCGAGGTCTCCGCGGGCGACGTGCTGGTGTGCTCCACCGGCCTCATCGGCGAGCAGCTGCCGCTCGACAAGCTCATCACGGGCGTCACCGCAGCGGCCGGAGCCCTTGCGAGCGACGCCGGCATCGCCGCGGCCGAGGCGATCATGACCACCGACACGCGCCCCAAGCAGTCCATACACAGCTCACCGGACGGCTGGACGATCGGCGGCATGGCGAAGGGCGCCGGGATGCTCGCGCCCGGCCTCGCGACGATGCTCGTCGTCCTCACGACCGACGCCGTGCTCACCTCCGAGCAGCTGGACGCGGCCCTGCGCCAGGCGACCCGCGTCACCTTCGACCGCCTCGACTCCGACGGCTGCATGTCCACGAACGACACGGTCGCCCTGCTCGCCTCGGGCGCCAGCGGCGTCGAGCCGGGCGAGGCCGACTTCGCGCTGGCGCTCACCGAGGTGTGCCGCGACCTGGCCGAGCAGCTGCAGGAGGACGCCGAGGGCGCCTCGCACGATGTCGCCATCCAGGTCGTCAACGCGAAGTCCGAGGAGGACGCGGTGACGGTCGGCCGGGCGGTGTCGCGCAGCAACCTGTTCAAGGCCGCCATCTTCGGCAACGACCCCAACTGGGGCCGGGTGCTCGCAGCCGTCGGCACCACCGACGCGGAGTTCGACCCGTACGGGATCGACGTGGCCATCAACGGCGTCCAGGTCTGCACAGCAGGTGAACCGGACCAGCCGCGGGAACTGGTCGATCTGACACCGCGGAAGGTCCACATCCTGATCGACCTGCACGCGGGCGAGGAGACGGCGACCATCCTGACCAACGACCTCACGCACGACTACGTGCACGAGAACAGCGCGTACGCCAGCTGATGGACACCGCAGAGGATATGACGGACACCGCCGAACGCGAGGAGGCGGCCTCCAAGGCCGCCACCCTCATCGAGTCGCTGCCGTGGCTGAAGGCCTTCCACGATGCGATCATCGTCGTGAAGTTCGGCGGCAACGCGATGGTCAGCGAGGAACTGCAGCGCACCTTCGCCGAGGACATGGTGTACCTCCGCTACGCCGGGATCCGCCCGGTCGTCGTCCACGGCGGCGGCCCGCAGATCTCGGCCATGCTCGACCGGCTCGGCATCGAGTCCGAGTTCCGCGGCGGCTACCGGGTGACCACGCCGGAGGCGATGGATGTGGTGCGCATGGTCCTCACCGGCCAGATCAACCGCGACATCGTCGGCAACATCAACAAGCACGGCCCGCTCGCGGCCGGACTGTCGGGCGAGGACGCGGGGCTCTTCCAGGGCCGGCGCCGCGCGGCGGTCGTCGACGGCGAGGAGGTCGACCTCGGGCTCGTGGGCGACGTGGTCGCTGTCGACCCGGAGGCGGTGCTCGCCCAGCTCGCGGCCGGGCGCATCCCGGTGGTGTCGTCGATCGCACCGGACATCGACGATGCGGGCCAGGCCCTCAACGTCAACGCGGATGCGGCCGCCGCTGCGCTCGCCGTCGCGCTGGGTGCGTCCAAGCTCGTGATCCTGACGGATGTCGCCGGCCTCTACAGCGACTGGCCGAATCGTGATTCGCTGCTATCGAAGATCGGTGCCGACGAGCTGCGGGAGCTGCTGCCGTCGCTGGAGTCGGGGATGATCCCGAAGATGGCGGCCTGCCTGGACGCGGTCGACGGGGAGTGGCGAAGGCCGCGATCATCGACGGGCGCGTGCCGCACTCGATCCTGCTCGAGGTCTTCACGCAGTCCGGAATCGGGACGGAGGTGGTGCCCGCGTGAGCGAGGCACAGGCAATGACACGATACGAGACGGACGAGTGGCGCGACGGGGCCTGGAAGGGTCCGTTCGGCGACCGCTTCATGCGCACGCTGGCGACGCCGAAGCTGATGCTGGTGCGCGGTGAGGGCGCCCGGGTCTGGGACGTCGACGGCAACGAGTACCTGGACTTCCTCGCCGGGATCGCCGTCAACTCGCTCGGGCACGCGCATCCCGCGCTCGTGGAGGCGGTGACCGCGCAGGTGGGAACGCTCGCGCACGTCTCCAACTACTTCTCGACCCCTCCGCAGCTGGAGCTGGCCGAACGCCTCCGCCGCATCACCGGCGCCGGGGAGCACGGCCGCGTCCTGTTCGGCAACTCGGGCGCCGAGGCGAACGAGGCGGCCTTCAAGCTGGCCCGGCTCAACCGCACCGGCCCGCACGGGCGCCGCACGCGCGTCCTGGCCCTGCACAACGCCTTCCACGGCCGCACGATGGGCTCCCTCGCGCTCACCGGCAAGCCGCCGATGCGCGAGGCGTTCGAGCCGCTTCCGGGCGGCGTGGAGCACATCGACTCCACGATCGAGGCGTTGGAGGCGTCCATCGACGGCCACGTCGCGGCGCTGTTCGTCGAGCCGATCAAGGGCGAGGCCGGGGTGCTCGACCTGCCCGACGGCTTCCTGGAGCGGGCGCGCGAGCTCACCGAGAAGCACGGCGCGCTGCTCATCGTCGACGAGATCCAGACCGGCGTCGGCCGCACCGGCGAATGGTTCGCGTACCAGCGAGCGGGCATCCTCCCGGACGCCGTCACGGTCGCCAAGGGGATGGCCGGCGGCGTGCCGATCGGCGCGCTGGTGACCTTCGGCTGGGCATCGGAACTGTTCAGCCAGGGCCAGCACGGCTCGACGTTCGGCGGCAACCCGCTCGCGACCGCCGCGGGCAACGCCGTGCTCGCCGAGATCGAGCGGGCGGGTCTCGTCGAGAACGCCGCACGCCGCGGGGAGGAGCTGAAACAGATCATCCGCGGCTTCGACCACCCGCTGATCGGCGCGGTCCGCGGTCACGGCCTGCTGATCGGCATCGGGCTCACCGAGGGGAGGCGCACCGCCTCTCCGACGCCGCGCTCTCCCAGGGCCTGATCATCAACGCTCCGAACGAGTCGAGCATCCGCCTGGCGCCGCCGCTCATCATCGGCGACGACGAGCTCGCCGGCTTCCGGGAGCGCTTCGGACGCGCGCTCGCCGCCCTCTGACACCGACCACCTCCAGCACCACGAAAGGGCGGGTACATGACCCGGCACTTCCTCCGCGACGACGACCTCTCGCCTGCCGAGCAGGCGGAGGTGCTGGCCCTGGCGGCCGACCTGAAGCGCGACCGCTTCTCGGCGAAGCCGCTCGCCGGACCCCAGACCGTCGCCGTGATCTTCGACAAGACCTCGACCCGCACGCGCGTCTCGTTCTCGGTGGGGATCTCCGACCTCGGCGGCAGCCCGCTCGTCATCCAGAGCGGGGAGAGCCAGCTCGGCGGCAAGGAGTCCATCGCCGACACCGCCCGCGTGCTGGAGCGCATGGTCGCCGCGATCGTCTGGCGCACCTACGCCCAGGCGGGGCTGGAGGAGATGGCCGAGGGCACCCGCGTCCCGGTGATCAACGCGCTGTCGGACGACTTCCACCCGTGCCAGATTCTCGCCGACCTGCTCACCGTCCGTGAGCACAAGGGCCGCACCGAGGGCCTGACGATGACCTACGTCGGCGACGGCGCCAACAACATGGCGCACTCCTACCTCCTCGGCGGAGCGACCGCGGGCATGCACGTGCGGGTCGCGGCCCCGGCGGCGTACGCGCCCGACGCGTCGATCGTCGCGGACGCCCGCGCGATCGCCGAGCGGACCGGCGGCTCGGTCGCCGTGCTGACCGACCCGACCGAGGCGGCGACCGGCGCGGACGTCGTTGTCACCGACACCTGGGTGTCGATGGGACAGGAGGCCGAGAAGGCCGAGCGCGTCGCCGTCTTCGGCGACTACACGGTCGACTCCCGCCTCATGGGGGTGGCCGCCTCCGACGCGATCTTCCTGCACTGCCTGCCGGCGTACCGCGGCTACGAGGTGAGCGCCGACGTGCTCGACGGCGCGCAGTCGGTGGTCTGGGACGAGGCCGAGAACCGCCTGCACGCGCAGAAGGCGCTGCTCGCCTGGCTGCTGGAGAAGAACACGGAGGCGGGCGCATGAGCGACGGCACGGCTGGATCCACCGGAAACGGCGGTGGCAAGACCGGCGAGGGCTCGCTCTGGGGCGGCCGGTTCGCCGGCGGGCCGTCGCCCGAGCTCGCCGCGCTGAGCAAATCCACCCACTTCGACTGGGAGCTCGCCGCCTACGACATCGCCGGATCCCGCGCGCACGCTCGCGCGCTCGCCGCGGCGGGTTACCTGACGGCTGAGGAGTTGGACGGCATGCTCGCCGCTCTCGACGCGCTCGACGCCGACGTCGCCTCCGGAGCGTTCGTGGCGGCCGAGACCGACGAGGACGTGCACGGCGCCCTGGAGCGCGGGCTGATCGAGCGCGCGGGCGCCGACCTCGGCGGCAAGCTGCGCGCCGGCCGCAGCCGCAACGACCAGATCGCGACCCTGATCCGCCTCTACCTGCGCGACCACGCCGGCGTCATCGCCGAGCAGCTGATCGCGCTCATCGACGCCATCGCGTCGCAGGCGGACGCGCATCCCACCGCCATCCTCCCGGGCCGCACGCACCTGCAGCACGCCCAGCCGGTACTGCTCGCGCACCACCTGCTCGCGCACTGCTGGCCGCTGGTGCGCGACCTCCAGCGGCTGGCCGACTGGGATGCACGTGCCAACGTCTCGCCGTACGGCTCGGGGGCGCTCGCCGGCTCGACGCTCGGGCTCGACCCGCTCCTCGTCGCCCGCGAACTCGGCTTCGCCCGCAGCTCGGAGAATTCGATCGACGGCACGGCCGCTCGGGATGTGGTCGCCGAGTTCGCGTTCGTCGCGGCGCAGATCGGCGTGGACCTCTCCCGATTCGCCGAGGAGATCATCCTCTGGAACACGCGGGAGTTCGCCTTCGTCACGCTTGATGACGGCTACTCGACCGGGTCGTCGATCATGCCCCAGAAGAAGAACCCGGACATCGCGGAGCTCGCCCGCGGCAAGGCAGGCCGCCTGATCGGCAACGCGATCGGCCTGCTGACGACGCTGAAGGGCCTCCCGCTCGCGTACAACCGCGACCTGCAGGAGGACAAGGAGCCGGTCTTCGACTCGGTGCGCACGCTCGAGCTCGTGCTCCCGGCTTTCACCGGCATGGTCGCGACCCTGCGCTTCCACACCGAGCGGATGGCGGAGCTCGCGCCGCAGGGCTTCTCCCTCGCCACCGACGTCGCCGAGTGGCTGGTGAAGCAGCACGTGCCCTTCCGCGTCGCGCACGAGCTGAGCGGCAGCCTGGTCCGCGTCGCCGAGGAGAACGGGCTGGAGCTGCACGAGGTGTCCGACGAGCAGCTTGCCGCGGTCTCGCCGCTGCTCACTCCGGAGGTGCGCTCGGTGCTCTCGGTGGAGGGCTCGGTCGCCAGCCGCGACGGCGTCGGCGGCACCGCTCCCGACCGCGTCGCGGACCAGCTCGCCGCCCTGACCGACCACGTCCGGAAGGCCGCCCTGGCCCTCCGCGCAGCGAAGAGAGACCTCGTCTGATGGCCCGATTCCAGCCCGAGCGCAAGTACCCGTGGATCATCCCGGCGATCGTCACCGTCGCCGTCGTGGTGATCGTGGTCGGCCTCATCGTGGCCGTGGTCGCGGGCGGCCGGATCTTCTGACGTGACGCTGTACCGGCCTTCTCGCGACGAGTTCCTGGCGTCGTCGCTGGAGGTTGCGCCGCGGCTGCTCGGCGCCGTCCTGCGGCACGAGTCGCCGGAGGGGACGGTCGCCCTGCGCATCACCGAGGTGGAGGCGTACATCGGCGACGGCCTCGACCCCGGGTCCCACGCGTTCCGCGGCCGCACCAAGCGCAACGCGGTCATGTACGGTCCACCCGGCCACGTGTACACGTACTTCACCTACGGGATGCACGTGTGCGCCAACGTCGTCTGCTCGCCGGAGGGCGAGGCGACCGCCGTGCTGCTGCGCGGTGCCGAGGTGATCGAGGGGAGGATCTTGCCGAGCACCGCCGCGTCGGAGCGAGCGGGAGGCGCATCCCTCATCGCGATCTCGCCCGGGGACCCGCGCGGCTGGTCGTCGCCGCGGGGATGAGCCTCGCCGACGACGGCGCCGACCTGTTCGAGCCGCCGTTCTCGATCGAGCTGCCGTCGACGCAGGCCGAATACGAGACAGGGCCACGGACCGGCGTCTCGGGCGCCGGCGGAGGACTGGCGTTCCCGTGGCGCTACTGGCTGCCGGGGGACCCGACGGTGTCGCCGTACAAACGGCACCCCAAGTCGGACGACTGAGTCGTCAGCCCGCCGCGATCCGGAACACCCCGGCGCACACGCACGCCCAGATGATGCTGGTCAGCGTGCCGATGAGAAAGCGCTCGCGCGCCTCCGCCTGCTCCAGCTCGGTGAATCGGCCGACGCCCTTGATGGCGATCAGTACGGCCAGGCCTTCGGGGAAGCCGGCCATGATCGTCCCGGCCGCGGCGAGCCGTTCGAGCAGGCCGATCGTCGTCCCGCCGCGCAGCACCTCGCGCGTCGTCACGCCCTCGGGCGTGAGGGCCCGGACGAGGATGCCGTCGTGCGCGCTGGGCTCGGTCGTGCTGCGGGTGGCGAGCACGAGCACGAGCTGCGACGCGGGCCAGCCGCCCAGCACCGCGAGCGCGAGCGCGAGGATCCCGATGACGATCCGCACCGGGAAGGGCGCATGCTGTCCGGGGATGAGGACGACGACGAGAGCCGCGGCGAGCAGGGCGGCGGCGCTGTAGACGAGCGGACGACGCGGGGTGCGCAGCGTGGCGACGATGCAGCCGAGGGAGGCCGCGAGCAGCAGCACCACGAGCGTCCAGAGGACGACGGGGACGGCCTGGTTCAGCAGAAGGGGCAGCGGCAGCGGCCAGCTCGTCATGCGTCCTCCCGGGTTCCCGTGTCGCCGGCCTGGGCGGCGTCGGCGCGTTCCAACAGCCTAGTGAGGGCGGGAAGGGCGGCGAGCTCGACGCGCAGTCCGGCGGCGCGGGCGCGGTCGCTCGCGGACTGCGGGGTGATCCCGAGCCGGGCGCCGGCCTCCTTCTGGCTGAGACCCGAGCGCACCAGGTCGTGCAGCTCCCAGCCGGCGGGCGTGCGGGCCGCACGGACCGCGAGCAGGAGGGTGAGCAGGGCCTCGGCGTCGGCGGCCTCCTCGGGGAGGTGACGGCCTCGACCGCGAGCCGGTGAGGCATGCGCTTGGCGCGGGTGACGGCGGCGCGCGCGGCCACGAAGGCGTCGCCGGTGGCCTCGCGGGTGCTGTCGGGGAGGGGAGCCGGACCGGTCCGAGACCGAGCCCGATGCTCCAGGCGTCGTCGCGGGAGAGCGTCAGGATGAGGTCGAGCGCGGTGGCCGCGTCCTCCGTGAGCACCTGGAGTTCGTCTCCGGCGTTCCGGTCGGGCGGGAGCGCCAGCCGCGCGCCGAAGCGGTCGTCGAGAGCCGTCAGAGCGGGGGCGACGGCGTCCGCGCGTCCGCGACTGTCGATCTGGTCGGCTGTGATGGCGAACATGCCGCCTCCTCATCAGGTCTGTGCACCTGACCGGTATGGTATCAGGTCTACACACCTGATTACCAGTGGATCAGGTCCCCGGCCCTGATCGTCGCGCCGGAGCGGACCCCCGCGCATTGGTACGGTTGTACCCATGTCCGACACCGCGACCTCCCGCGCGCAGAGCCTCACCGCGCAGACCAACGACGCGTCCTTCGACGACGTCTGGGACGAGCTCGTCTGGCGCGGCCTCATCCACGTCTCCACGGATGAAGCCGCCCTGAAAGAGCTCCTTGCCGGGGAGCCGATCACGTATTACTGCGGTTTCGACCCGACGGCGCCGAGCCTGCACCTGGGCAACCTCGTGCAGCTCCTCACCATGCGCCGTCTCCAGCTGGCCGGCCACAAGCCGCTCGGACTCGTGGGCGGTTCGACCGGTCTCATCGGCGACCCGCGCCCGACCGCCGAGCGCACGCTGAATACCAAGGAGACGGTCGCCGAATGGGTCGGCTACCTCCAGGCCCAAGTCACGCGCTACCTCTCCGACGAGGGCGACAACGCGGTCCGGCTGGTCAACAACCTCGACTGGACGGCACCGCTGTCGGCGATCGACTTCCTGCGCGAGATCGGCAAGCACTTCCGTGTCGGCACGATGCTCAAGAAGGATGCGGTCGCCGCGCGCCTGAACTCCGACGAGGGCATCTCGTACACCGAGTTCAGCTACCAGATCCTGCAGGGCATGGACTTCCTGGAGCTCTACCGCCAGTACGGCTGCGTGCTGCAGACCGGCGGCAGCGACCAGTGGGGCAACCTGACCAGCGGCACCGAGCTCATCCGCAAGGTGGAGGGCGCCCACGTCCACGCGATCGGCACGCCGCTCATCACCAACAGCGACGGCACGAAGTTCGGCAAGAGCGAGGGCAACGCCATCTGGCTCGACCCGCGGTTGACGACGCCGTACGCGATGTACCAGTTCTGGCTGAACACCGATGACGCCGACGTGATCGCGCGGCTCAAGGTGTTCACGTTCCTCTCGCGCGCCGAGATCGAAGAGCTTGAGCGCAAAGTGGCCGAGGAGCCGTTCCGCCGTGAGGCGCAGCGCCGGCTCGCGTTCGAGGTGACAGCGCTGGTGCACGGAGTGGAGGCGACGGAGGCGGTCATCGCCGCATCCGAGGCGCTGTTCGGCCAGGGCGACCTGGCCGCGCTCGACGCCGCGACCCTCGAGTCCGCGCTGCGCGAGCTGCCGAACACCACCGACACCGCGCCCTCGTCGACGGTGGCGCAGGCGCTCGTCGACACCGGCCTCACGTCGAGCCTCGGCGAGGCCCGCCGTGCGGTCGCGCAGGGCGGCGTCTACGTCAACAACGCCAAGGTCGAGGACGCGGAGCAGCCGATCGGCGATGCCGTGCTTCCGGGCGGCGTCGTGGTGCTGCGTCGCGGCAAGAAAACGCTCGCGGGCGTGTTCGTCGCGTGACGACGGTGAGTGCGGGACGTACGGTGGCCTCATGACCGATGAACCGCAGCCCGGCGACGGCGCTCTCGTCGAACGGCTCGACGTGATCGAGGAGCAGCCGCTCGCCGACCGCGCCGACGCGTACGCGCAGCTCCACGAACAGCTCCGCCGTACCCTGGAGGGCGACGACGAGCATGGCCGGGGCTGAGCGCCGCCTCGACGTCGCGCTGGCGGAGCTGGGCCTCGCCCGCTCGCGGTCGCACGCGGCCGCGGTCATCGCCGACGGCCTGGTCACCGTGGACGGGCGTCCCGCCGTGCGCGCATCCCTCAAGGTGTCGGAGGGGCAGGACATCCGCGTCGCCGGCGCCGACCACTACGTCAGTCGGGGCGCGCACAAGCTGCTCGCCGCGCTCGACGCGTTCGCGATCGACCCCGCCGGTCGCGTCGCGCTCGACGCGGGTGCCTCCACCGGCGGCTTCAGCCAGGTGCTGCTCGAGCGCGGCGCCGCCCGGGTCATCGCGGTCGACGTCGGTCACGGCCAGCTGTCGCCGGCGCTCGCGGGGAGGAGCGGCTGGACTCGTACGAGGGCGTCAACGTCCGCTCGCTGACCGCGAACTCGCTCGCCGCGCTGACCGGCGACGACGTGCGTCCCGACCTGGTCGTGGCCGACCTGTCCTTCATCTCCCTCACGCAGGTCATCTCGGCGCTCGTGGCGACGGCCGTGCGCGGCGCCGACTTCGTGCTGCTGATCAAGCCGCAGTTCGAGGTGGGCAGACAGGGCATCCGGGAGGGTGTGGTCCGCGACGCCGGACTGCGCGCGGATGCGATCTCCGACGTGCTCTGGGCCGCACACGACGCCGGACTCGGCACGGCGGGGCTCATCGCGTCCCCGATCGCCGGCGGGCACGGCAACCGCGAGTTCCTGGCCTGGTTCCGCGCGGGCGCGCCGGACCCGTCGGGGCTGCGCGACGACGTGGTCCGGCTTTCGCGGTAGGTGAACGTTCTCCACAAACCCGGGCTTCGGCCTGGTCCTGCTTCCGAAACCGGTAAGAATGGGAGAACGGCTTTCGAGAGGAGACGACGTGGCACAGATCGGTGCAGCGACGCGCTACATCCTGGTCGTCGCGCACACCGGTCGGCAGGACTCGCTGGAGGCGGGCGTGCGGGTGTCACGGCAGCTGCTCGACGCGGGCGTCGTCCCCGTGCTCAGCGCCGATGAACGGCGCGACATCCTCGAGGCCGATCCGTCGCTCGAGGCGGTGCGGGTGCTCGGCGACGACGTGGCGCCGAGCGAGCTCGAGCTGGTCATCGTGCTGGGCGGCGACGGCACCATCCTGCGCGCGGCCGAGCTGGTGCGCGGATGCTCGGCTCCGCTGCTCGGCGTCAACCTCGGTCACGTCGGCTTCCTCGCCGAGAGCGAGCGCGACGACCTCGAGACGGCGGTCGCCCGCGGGCTGGCGAAGGACTACGAGGTCGAGGAGCGCATGACGCTCTCCGCCCGGGTCAAGGTCGGTCGCGAGGTGGTCTACGAGAGCTGGGCGCTCAACGAGGCCACGGTCGAGAAGGCGAGCCGGGAGCGGATGCTCGAGGTCGTCATCGAGGTCGATGGCCGGCCCATGTCGAGCTTCGGCTGCGACGGCGTCGTCATGTCGACCCCGACCGGGTCCACCGCGTACTCGTTCTCGGCGGGAGGCCCCGTCGTCTGGCCGGGAGTCGCCGCGCTGCTCCTCGTGCCGCTGAGCGCGCACGCGCTGTTCTCGCGTCCGCTGGTGGTCGACGCCGACTCGTCGCTCGCGGTCGAACTGCTCGACCGCGCGGGCGGCGCGGGCATCCTCTGGTGCGACGGCCGCCGTCCCTTCGACCTGCCGCGGGGCGCCCGCGTCGTGGTGCGTCGCTCGCCCATCCCGGTGCGGCTCGCACGCCTGCACCCGGGGCCGTTCACCGACCGCCTGGTGCACAAGTTCGACCTTCCCGTCACGGGATGGAGGGGCCTGCCGGCCGTGACTGACGTACGCGGAGGAATCGAGGAGATCTCGATCAAAGACCTGGGCGTCATCGCCGACGCCTCCCTCCCGCTCGGGTCGGGATTCACGGCGATCACCGGCGAGACCGGCGCGGGCAAGACGATGGTGGTGTCCGCCCTGGGCCTGCTGCTGGGCGAGCGCGCCGACAGCGGCGCGGTGCGGCTGAACAGCCCGCAGGCGTGGGTGGAGGGCCGCTGGCGAGTGCCGTCCACCGGCGACGTGGTCGAGCGGGTGCGCGACGCCGGCGGCGATGTGGATGCGATCGACGCCTCCGAGGCGGAGCTCGTGCTCAGCCGCTCGGTGTCGGCCGAGGGGCGCTCGCGGGCGGTCGTCGGCGGACGGAGCGCGCCGATCGCGGTGCTGACCGAGCTGGGGGAGCAGCTGGTCGTGGTGCACGGCCAGTCCGACCAGATCCGTTTGCGGTCGGCCGTGGCGCAGCGGGCCGCACTCGACCGGTTCGCCGGTCCCGCGTTCGCCGAGCAGCTGGCCGCCTACGAGCAGGTGTTCCACCGCTGGCGCGACAACCGCTCCGAGCTGGACGAGCTGGTCGCCGACCAGGAGCGACGCGCCCGTGAGGCCGACGACCTCCGGGTCGCCATGGCCGAGATCGAGACGATCGCCCCGCAGCCGGGCGAGGACGACGAGCTCGCCGACCGCGCCGAACGGCTGACCAACCTCGAAGAGCTCCGGCTCGCCGCCGCCGCAGCGCGCGAGGTGCTGAGCGCCGAGGAGTCCGAGGGCGCCGACGCGCTCGGCCTGCTCGACAACGCCCGCCGCCAGCTGGAGCGCGTCGCCCCGCACGACAGCGCCTTGCAGCCGCTCGCCGAGTCCGTCGCGGAGGCCAACTACCTCATCTCCGACATCGCGGCGCAGCTGTCCACGTACCTCGCCGCGCTCGACACCGACGGCGCCGCCGAGCTGGAGGTCGTGCAGGAGCGCCGGGCGCAGCTCGCCGGTCTCGTGCGCAAGTACGGCCCGACTCTCGACGACGTGACCCGTACGCTCGAGACCGGCAGCCTGCGGCTCCTCGAGCTCGACGGCGACGCCGACCGCATCGACGAGCTGACCCGCGAGGTCGCCGACGACGAGGCGCTGGTCCGCGAGCTCGCCGCGGGTCTGAGCGCCGAGCGCACGGCCGCCGCCGCGCGGCTGTCCGAGGCGGTCAGCGACGAGCTTTCCGCGCTGGCGATGCCGGATGCGCGCATCGTCGTCGAGGTGACCCAGCGCGACGCCGAGGATCCCGGCACGTACAGCGCGTCGGGACGCGACCAGGTCGCCATCCTGCTGCAGCCGCATCCCGGCGCGGAGCCGCGTCCACTCGGCAAGGGCGCGTCGGGCGGCGAGCTGTCGCGCGTCATGCTCGCCATCGAGGTCGTCATCGCCGGTTCGGACCCGGTGCCGACCTTCATCTTCGACGAGGTCGACGCCGGCGTCGGCGGGGCCTCCGCGATCGAGATCGGCCGCCGCCTCGCGCGTCTCGCCGAGTCGGCGCAGGTGATCGTCGTGACGCACCTGGCGCAGGTCGCCGCGTTCGCGACCAACCACCTGACCGTCGTCAAGGGCAACGACGGCGCGGTCACCGCCTCCAGCGTCCGCCGCCTCGACGGCGACGAGCGCATCGCCGAGATGGCGCGCCTGCTCTCCGGCCTTCCGGACTCCGAGAGCGGGCTGGCGCACGCGCGCGAGCTGGTCGAGATGGCGTCCGCCGCGCGTCGCTGACACGGCTGCGCGCGGACGGGAGTCCCCGCCAGGGGTGATAAGCTACAAGCCCGTGGTGGATTATTCAGACGCGGGCACATCTAACGGCATTACCAAGCACATCTTCGTGACGGGTGGTGTCGTTTCTTCGTTGGGCAAGGGCCTCACCGCCGCCTCTCTCGGCAACCTCCTGACGGCTCGCGGCCTCCGCGTCGTCATGCAGAAGCTCGACCCGTACCTCAACGTGGACCCGGGAACGATGAACCCGTTCCAGCACGGCGAGGTCTTCGTCACGGACGACGGCGCCGAGACCGACCTCGACATCGGCCACTACGAGCGCTTCCTCGACATCAACCTCGGCCAGTCGGCCAACGTCACGACCGGCCAGATCTACTCGAACGTCATCGCCAAGGAGCGCCGCGGCGAATACCTGGGCGACACCGTGCAGGTCATCCCGCACATCACCGACGAGATCAAGCGCCGGATGCGTCTCCAGGCCCAGCCGGGCCCCGACGGCGAGCCCGCGCCCGACGTCATCATCACCGAGATCGGCGGCACGGTCGGCGACATCGAGTCGCAGCCGTTCATCGAGTCCGCCCGCCAGGTGC
Source organism: Leifsonia poae (assembly GCF_050632865.1). Lineage (GTDB taxonomy): Bacteria > Actinomycetota > Actinomycetes > Actinomycetales > Microbacteriaceae > Leifsonia > Leifsonia poae_B. The sequence goes on from NZ_JBODSA010000001.1 coordinate 368,515, forward strand.
GGCACGAGCTCGGCCGCAAGAACTGCTTCTTCGTGCACGTCTCGCTGGTGCCGTTCATGAACGCCTCCGGCGAGCAGAAGACCAAGCCGACGCAGCACTCCGTCGCCGCCCTCCGCTCCATCGGTATCCAGCCGGACGCGCTCGTGCTCCGCAGCGACCGCCCGGTCTCCGACAGCAACAAGCGCAAGATCGCGCTCATGTGCGACGTCGACGAGCAGGCCGTCGTGAACGCGGTCGACGTGCCGAGCATCTACGACATCCCGACCATGCTCCACGAGCAGGGCCTCGACGCGTACATCATCGACCAGCTCGGCCTCGACCAGGCCGGCGACGTCGACTGGAACGGCTGGGCGCGCCTCCTGGAGTCCGTCCACGACCCCAAGCACGAGGTCACGATCGGCCTGGTCGGCAAGTACATCGACCTGCCGGACGCCTACCTCTCGGTCACCGAGGCCCTGCGTGCCGGCGGCTTCGCCCACCGCACCAAGGTGAAGCTCAAGTGGATCGCCTCCGACGAGTGCCAGACGCCCGAGGGCGCGGCGCACCAGCTGAGCGACGTCGACGCGATCTGCGTGCCCGGCGGCTTCGGCGTGCGCGGCATCGAGGGCAAGGTGGGTGCGCTGCGCTTCGCCCGCGAGAACGGCATCCCGGCGTTGGGGCTGTGCCTGGGCCTCCAGTGCATGGTCATCGAGTACGCGCGGCACGAGGCCGGTCTCGGCGGCGCCTCGTCGTCGGAGTTCGACCCCGAGACCGAGTTCCCGGTGATCGCGACCATGGCCGAGCAGGTGGACATCATCGCCGGCGGCGACCTGGGCGGCACCATGCGCCTCGGGCTCTACCCGGCCACGCTCGCCGAGGGCTCCATCGTCGCGGAGCTGTACGGCGCCAACGAGGCATCCGAGCGCCACCGTCACCGCTACGAGGTGAACAACAACTACCGCGAGCAGATCGCCGACGCGGGCCTCTGGTTCTCGGGCACCTCGCCCGACGGCCACCTCGTCGAGTACGTCGAGCTGCCGCGCGACGTGCACCCGTTCTACGTGGGCACTCAGGCGCACCCCGAGCTGCGGTCGCGGCCGAACCGGGCGCACCCGCTCTTCGCCGGCCTCGTCGGGGCCGCGCTCGACCGCCAGAAGGCCGCCCTGCTGTTCGAGGTCGCCGAGGCCGACGCGGAGATGGTGGCCGAGGTCTGATGTCGGACGCCCCCGAGACCACCGCGACCGACCTGAACGACCAGCCGTTCCGCCCGGAGGTCGTCTCGAGCGAGACCGCCTTCGAGGGCAAGATCTGGAACGTCCGCCGCGACGTCGTCCGCTACAACGGCGAGGAGATCACGCGCGAGTACGTCGACCACACCGGCGCCGTCGGCATCCTGGCGATGGACGATGAGGGTCGCGTGCTGCTCATCCGCCAGTACCGCCACCCGGTGCGGCACCGCGACTGGGAGATCCCGGCCGGCCTGCTCGACCAGCACGGCGAGGAGCCGCTGATCGCGGCCCAGCGCGAACTGGGCGAGGAAGCCGACCTCGAGGCGGACGAGTGGAACGTGCTCGCCGACGTGTTCACGAGCCCGGGCGGAAACGACGAGGCGATCCGCATCTACCTGGCCCGCGGCATCCGCTCGACCGGTTCGGCGTTCGCGCGCGAGGCGGAGGAGGCCGACATCGAGGTGCGCTGGGTACCGCTCGACGAGGCCGTGGACGCGGTGCTGCAGCGGCGCGTCCACAACGCCCCGCTGATCATCGCGCTGCTCGCCGCCCGCACCGCGCGCGAGCAGGAATGGAGCACGCTCGGAGCGGCCGGCGAGCCCTGGCCGAGCCACCCCAAGCTGTCGGTATGACCGTCGCGGCCGGTGTCGACGCCTTCCTGAGGCACGTCGCCATCGAGCGCGGCCTCTCGGCGAACACGGTCGCGGCGTACCGTCGCGACCTAGGCGTCTACAGCGGGTGGCTGGAGGCGCAGGGGGTGGCCGACGTGCGTTCCGTGACGCCGGCGACCCTGTCGGCGTTCGCCGTTCACCTCGGGACGCGGGAGGAGTCGCCGCTCACCGCATCCTCGCTGGCCCGGATGCTGTCGACCGTTCGCGGCTTCCACCGGTTCCTGCTGGAGGAGGGCCGCGTCGAGGTGGATGCGGCGCGCGACCTCCGTCCGCCGAAGCTCCCGAGCCGCCTGCCGAAGGCCATCTCGGTGGAGCAGGTGTCGGCACTGCTGGCCGCGACCGACGGCGACGACGTCGCCGCGCTGCGCGACAAGGCGCTGCTCGAGCTGATGTACGCGACGGGCGCGCGCGTGAGCGAGGCGGTCGGGCTGAATGTGGACGACGTCATCGACGCCGACGTCGTCCGCCTCACCGGAAAGGGCAGCAAGCAACGGATCGTGCCGCTGGGGTCATACGCGCGCGAGGCGGTGTCCGCATATCTCGTCCGCGCCCGGCCGGTGCTGTCGGCGAAGGGACGCGCGACGCCCGCGCTGTTCCTCGGGATGCGCGGGGCGCGGCTGTCGCGCCAGAACGTGTGGCTGATCATCCGCGCCGCCGCCGAGCGGGCGCAGCTGGAGGTCGACCACCTGTCGCCGCACACGCTGCGCCACTCGTTCGCGACCCACCTGCTGGCCGGCGGAGCGGACGTCCGCGTCGTGCAGGAGCTGCTGGGCCACTCGTCCGTCGCGACGACGCAGATCTACACGCTGGTCACGGCCGACACCCTCCGCGACGTCTACACCGCGTCCCACCCCCGCGCGCGCTAGCCGCGGTGGCGGCGGCGCGGGGCGCGGCGGCGCAACCAGACGTAGACCGAGCCGCCGTCGAAGCCGGCGCGGCGGGTCGCGGTGAAGCCGAGCTTCGCGAGCACTCCGAACGACGGCGCGTTCCACGTCGCCACGGTCGCCCACAGCACCGGGAAGCCCGCGTCGAACGCCGCATCCGCCACGGCAGCGGCCGCCTCCGTCGCGTAGCCGTGACCCACCTGTCCGCGCAGCAGCTCGTACGCGAGCTCGGGCTGGGATGCGGTGGCCCGGCCGACCACGAGCCCGCAGTACCCGACGACCTCGCCCGTCTCGGCGTCCTCGATCGTGTACAACCCGAAGCCGCGCTCGTCGAAGGCCGCGCGCTGCGCATCCAGCCGCTCCCGCTCCTCCTCGACGGTCCCGGCGGCACGGCCGAGAGGATGCTCGGCGAGCAGCGCGAGGTTCCACTCGGCGTCGCGTCCGTCGCGCGGGCGCAGACGCAGACGCGGGGTCTCGAGGGCGGACGGCATCGGCTGCACGCGACCACCGTACCGAACCGCCGGGCGTGCGACCCGCAAGCGGGGCACGTCGCGCATAGACTGGTCCCTTGAAAGACCGCCCACGAGAGGGACGAGGAACACCCAGGTGACGCGCAACGACGAGGTCGAGACCCAGCTTCCGGGCATGGATGAGGCATCCGTCGCCGCGAAGCCCGGGCCCACCGGCCGTCCGCTGCGCGCCTTCCCGGTACCGGCCCCGCTCGCGCAGCACGGTCCCGCCAAGATCATCGCCCTCTGCAACCAGAAGGGCGGCGTCGGCAAGACGACGACGAGCATCAACCTCGGCGCGTCGCTCGCCGACTACGGCCGCCGCGTGCTGGCGGTTGACTTCGACCCGCAGGGCGCGCTGTCCGCGGGCCTCGGCGCGCGGACGCACGACGTCACGACGATCTACGACCTCCTGCTCAACCGCAACGCGGACGTGCAGGGCGCCATCCAGCAGACCTCCGTGCCGAACCTCGACATCATCCCGGCCAACATCGACCTGTCGGCCGCCGAGGTGCACCTCGTCAACGAGGTCGCCCGCGAGCAGATCCTGGCCGGCGTGCTGCGCAAGGTCGCGAACGACTACGACGTGATCCTGGTCGACTGCCAGCCCTCGCTCGGCATCCTCACCGTCAACGCCCTGACCGCGAGCCACGGCGTCCTCATCCCGCTCGAGTGCGAGTACTTCGCGCTGCGCGGCGTCGCCCTCCTCATCGAGACGATCGACAAGGTCCGCGAGCGCCTGAACCCGGCGATCGAGCTGGACGGCATCCTCGCCACCATGTACGACTCGCGCACGCTGCACTCCCGCGAGGTGCTGGAGCGCGTCGTCGACGCTTTCGGCGACCGCGTGCTCGAGACCGTCATCTCGCGCACGGTGAAGTTCCCGGACGCGTCGGTCGCGGCCACCCCGATCACGCAGTTCGCGCCCGAGCACCAGGCCGCGGAGGCGTACCGGCAGCTGGCGCGGGAACTGGTGTTCCGTGGCGCCGTCGCCTGACCTGCCCGACGTCGCGCAGCCGGAGGACGCCCCGGGCTTCCGCGTGTCCCTCGGCGACTTCGAGGGCCCGTTCGACCTGCTCCTGTCGCTGATCACCAAGCACGAGCTCGACATCACCGAGATCTCGCTCAGCAGGGTGACCGACGAGTTCATCGCCTACCTGCGCCAGCTCGACACCGACGACAGCCTGGATGAGGCGAGCGAGTTCCTGCTCGTCGCCGCGACCCTCCTCGACCTCAAGGTGGCCGGACTCCTGCCCCAGGGCGAGCTGGTGGACGCGGAGGACGTCGCGCTGCTCGAAGCCCGCGACCTCCTGTTCGCCCGCCTGCTGCAGTACCGCGCGTTCAAGGAGGCGTCGGCGTGGTTCGCGCAGCGGCTGGAGGCCGAGGGCGCCCGGCACGCGCGCCTGGTGCGGCTGGAGGACAAGTTCCGCCAGCGCACTCCGGAGCTGGTGTGGACGCTGAGCCTGGACGACTTCGCCGCCCTCGCGACCCTGGCCATGACGCCGCGCGAGGTGCCCGTCGTCGGGCTCGACCACCTGCACGCGCCGCTGGTCAGCATCCGCGAGCAGGCGGCGATCGTGGTCGGGATGCTGCGGCACGGCGAGCCGATGAGCTTCCGGCAGCTGGTGGCCGGCGCCGAGCAGAAGGGCGTGGTCGTCGCGCGGTTCCTCGCGGTGCTGGAGCTGTACCGGCGCGCGGCGCTCGCCTTCGAGCAGCTGGAGCCGCTGGGGGAGCTGACGCTGCGATGGACCGCCGAGCACTGGTCCGAGGAGAACCTTTCGAACTTGGGAGCCGACTATGACGGTTGAGGATGTGGCCGACGACGTCGTCGAGGACGTGGTCATCAGTGGCGACGAGGTGACGGACACCACCGAGGTGCCGGCGCCCGTCGAGGATGCGCAGATCGAGCGGGCGCTGGAGGCCATCCTGATGGTCGCCGACGAGCCGATGAGCCTGGTGACGCTGGCGACGGCGGTCGGCGCGCCCGTGAAGCGCGTGCGCGCGGCCATCGCCGCGCTGGTCGCCGACTTCGACGGCGAGGGCGGCGGCGTCCGGCGCGGGTTCGAGCTGCGCGAGGTGGGCGGCGGATGGCGCATCTACGTCCGCGAGGAGTTCGATGCCGTCGTCTCGGGCTACGTGCTGCAGCAGAACCCCACCAAGCTGTCCCAGGCGGCCCTGGAGACGCTGGCCGTGATCGCCTACAAGCAGCCGATCAGCCGCGGCGCCATCGCCTCCATCCGTGCCGTCAACGTGGACTCGGTGGTGCGGACGCTGCTCGGCCGCGGCCTGATCACGGAGCTGTTCACGGACAGCGAGACGGGTGCGATCAACTACGGGACCACCGACCTGCTGCTCAGCCAGCTCGGCATCAACTCCGTCGACGAGCTGCCGAAGATCTCGCCGCTGCTCAGCGACGGCGTGGACGGGTTCGAGGGCGATGTCCGCTGAGAACGGGACGCAGGGCTCGCAGGGCGAGCGTCTGCAGAAGGTGATGGCTGCCGCGGGCGTGGCGTCGCGGCGCGTGTCCGAGGAGCTGATCGTCGCCGGCCGGGTGACCGTGAACGGGAAGGTCGTCCAGGAGCTCGGCACCCGCGTCGACCCCGCCGTTGACAAGGTCGCGGTGGACGGCACGGCCGTGCAGCTGGACACCTCCCGCCGTTACGTCATGCTCAACAAGCCGGTCGGCGTGGTCAGCTCGATGCGCGACGAGCAGGGCCGGCCGGACCTGTCGCGGTTCACGGCGCAGTACCCGGAGCGGCTGTTCAACGTCGGGCGGCTGGATGCGGAGACCTCGGGCCTGCTCATCCTCACCAACGACGGCGAGCTGGCGCACGTGCTGGCGCATCCGTCGTTCGGGGTGACCAAGACGTACATCGCCCGCGTGCGCGGGGTGATGACGCCGCAGACGATCGGCCGCCTGACCAAGGGCGTCGAGCTGGAGGACGGGCCGATCGCCGCAGACAAGGCGCGGCTGCTGCAGTCGAACCAGCGGGACGGCGAGTCGCTGGTCGAGATCACGCTGCACTCCGGACGCAACCGGATCGTGCGGCGGATGCTCGCCGAGGTCGGGCACCCCGTGGTCGAGCTGGTCCGGCGGCAGTTCGGGCCGCTGCACCTCGGCACGCTGAAGGTCGGCCAGCTGCGCGACCTGACGAAGGACGAGCTCGGCAAACTGCTCACCATCTCCCGCGAGAACGGCTGAGGCACCACCACCCCCACGGCGAATGGCAGGGTGCGGAAAACGAGGGTCGGCGGCGCTGGCTAAGGTGGACGGGTGACTGACACTCCCGCCCGCCTCGCCGGCCCCGTCCGCGTCGTCGGCGCGGGGCTGCTCGGCGCGTCCGTCGGACTCGGGCTGCGCGCCCGCGGTGTCGACGTGGTGCTCGCCGACGCCTCGCCCGCCCACCTGCGGCTGGCGGCGGACTATGGCGCGGGTCGCATCGACGACGGGGAGTGGAGCCCGCGCTGATCGTGGTGGCCGTGCCGCCGGACCTGACCGGCCGGGTCGTCGCCGACGAGCTGGCGGCGCATCCGGATGCGGTGGTCACGGACGTGGCGAGCGTGAAGGTCGCGCCGCTGGCCGAATTGGAGGCGTCGGGCGCCGACCTGTCGCGCTACGTCGGCGGGCATCCGCTGGCCGGACGCGAGCGCGGCGGACCCTCGTCCGCGCGTGCCGACCTGTTCATCGGTCGGCCGTGGGTGGTCGCGGCGAGGCCGGAGAACCCGCGATCGGCGGTCAGCCTGGTCGAAGCGCTCATCCTCGACCTCGGCGCCACCCCGGTCGAGATGGCCGCCGACGAGCACGACGCCGCCGTCGCCCTCGTCTCGCACGCGCCGCAGATCGTCTCGTCGCTCATGGCGAAGCGGCTGGCCGACTCGCCGGATGCGGCGCTCGCGCTGGCCGGGCAGGGCGTCCGCGACGTGACCCGCATCGCGGCGAGCGAGCCGGAGCTGTGGGTGCAGATCCTCGGGGCGAACGCGCCCGCGATCGTCGAGATCCTGCGGGCCTACCGGGACGACCTCGACCGCGTGCTGGTCGCGCTCGGCGACGTCGACGCAGTTGGGGCGCGCCGCACGATCGCGGAGGAGATCGCCGGCGGCAACACCGGTGTCTCGCGGCTCCCCGGCAAGCACGGCCAGGACCGCAGGTATGCGCGCTTCGTGGTGATGGTCGAGGACCGCCCGGGCGAGCTGGCCCGGCTGCTGCACGAGCTCGGCGAGCTCGGCGTCAACATGGAGGACCTGCGGCTGGAGCACTCGCCGGGCGCGCCGTTCGGCCTCGCCGACATCGCGGTGCTGCCCGAGGTCGAGCACCGCACCGTGACGGACCTGACCGAACGTGGATGGAGGATCACCGGATGACCGAGACGATCGTGGTCGCGGTCGACGGACCCGCGGGCAGCGGCAAGTCGAGCGTCAGCAAGGCGGCCGCGCGCCGGCTGGGCTGGGCGTACCTGGACACCGGCGCCGCCTACCGCGCGCTGAGCTGGTACGTGGTCGCGCGCGAGCTCGACCCGACGGACGCTGGCGCCGTCATCGATGCGCTGCCCGACTTCGACTACCGGATCGGGACCGACCCGGACACCTACCACGTGTTCGTCGGCGACACCGACGTGACCGCGACCATCCGCACCCCGGAGGTGACCGCCGTCGTCGCTCCGATCGCGCGCGTGCCCGAGGTACGGGAATTCCTCACGCAGCTGTTCCGCGACATCATCCGGCACACGGACCGCGACGGGATCGTGGTCGAAGGACGCGACATCACCACCGTGGTGTGCCCGGATGCGCCCGTCCGCATCCTGCTCACCGCCGACGAAGCCGTTAGAATGGCCAGGCGTTCCGCGGAGCTGACCGGCCATTCCGCCGCCCACGTCGGTGAGGCCCTGAGGAGGCGCGACGCGGCGGACTCCCGCGTCGTCGACTTCATGAACGCCGCAGAAGGCGTCACCACGGTCGACTCCACCGACCTCGACTTCGACCAGACCGTTGACGCGGTCATCCAGGTCGTACAGAAAGCAGCACATGTCTGACATCGAAAACGAGCCCACCGGCGACGACGACCTCGTCGCACGGCTCTCCGACCTCGACGAGGACCTTGCGGTCCAGCGCGCCAACGCGCTGCGCAGCGGCCTCGAGGAGTACGAGCTCGACGAGAGCGACCTCGACATCCTCGACATCGCCGGTGAGGACGTCGAGGGCATCACCTACCTGCCCGCGCTCCCGGTGCTGGCGATCGTCGGCCGCCCGAACGTGGGCAAGTCCGCGCTCGTCAACCGCATCCTGGGCCGCCGCGAGGCCGTCGTCGAGGACACCCCCGGCGTCACGCGCGACCGCGTGTCGTACCAGGCGGAGTGGAACGGCCGCCGCTTCACGCTCGTCGACACCGGCGGCTGGGAGCCCGACGCCCGCGGCATCGACGCGTCCGTCGCCGCGCAGGCCGAGGTCGCCATCGACCTGGCCGACGCGGTCCTCTTCGTGGTGGATGCGACTGTCGGCGCGACATCGACCGATGAGCACGTCGTCCGGCTGCTCCGCAAGACCAAGAAGCCCGTCTTCCTCGCCGCCAACAAGGTGGACGACGCCCGCCAGGAGCCGTACGCGACCGAGCTGTGGTCGCTGGGCCTGGGCGAGCCGCATCCGGTCTCGGCCCTGCACGGCCGCGGCGTCGCCGACCTGCTGGACGAGATCCTGAAGGTCCTGCCGGAGGAGTCTGCGGTCGCCAAGCGCGAGATCGGCGGACCCCGCCGCGTCGCGATCATCGGTCGCCCGAACGTCGGCAAGTCGTCTCTTCTGAACAAGACGGCGGGCGAGGAGCGCGTGGTCGTCAACGAGCTCGCGGGCACCACCCGCGACCCGGTGGACGAGCAGGTGGAGCTCGGCGGCAAGGTGTGGCGCTTCGTCGACACCGCCGGCATCCGCCGTCGCGTGCACCTGCAGCAGGGCGCCGACTTCTATGCGTCGCTCCGCACCTCCACCGCGCTGGAGAAGGCGGAGGTCGCCGTCGTCGTGCTCGACGTGAGCGAGCCGATCAGCGAGCAGGACGTCCGCATCATCGACCTCGTCCTCGAGTCGGGCCGCGCCCTGGTCCTCGCCTTCAACAAGTGGGACCTGCTCGACGACGACCGCCGCCGCTACCTGGAGCGCGAGATCGAGCAGGACCTCGCGCACGTCTCCTGGGCGCCGCGCGTCAACATCTCGGCGCGCACCGGCCGTCACCTCGAGAAGCTGGTGCCCGCGCTGGAGCTCGCGCTCGAGTCGTGGGACACCCGCATCCCGACGGGCAAGTTCAACGCCTTCCTGGCTGAGCTGACCGCGGCGCACCCCCACCCGGTCCGCGGCGGCAAGCAGCCGCGCATCCTGTTCGGCACCCAGGCGTCGAGCCGTCCGCCGACATTCGTGGTCTTCACGACGGGGTTCCTGGACCCGGGGTACCGGCGCTACATCATCCGCCGGCTCCGCGAGGTCTACGGCTTCGAGGGAACGCCCATCGTCCTCAACATGCGGGTCCGCGAGAAGCGCAAGCGCTAGCCCCGTCGCTGGAAGGCGACGTCGAGGACGGGCGCGAAGGCGTCCGGCGGGTGGATGACCACCACGGGTGCTGTGCCGCCCGGGAACAGGCGAGCGACGTCGGACGGATCGGCGCGGTCGTCGACCGTGATGTCGACGGCCTCGCGCCAGCGGCCGTCCGAGAGCCGCTGCAGCGTGGCCTCCCACGTGATCCCGGGCGTCTCCCCGCGCCTGCAGCCGCAGGTGGATGCCGACCGCGCGACGCCGCGCGAGGAGGGACAGCAGGCCGCGATAGACCGCCGTCCGTCCCGCCGCGACCAGCCACGGGTCGAGCACCCGGACGAGGATGTCGGCGTTCCAGAGGATGGTCGTCGCGAACCCGCTGCGTGACTGGTAGACGTCCACGGCGATCACGCCGGGAAGCCGCCGCACCGTCTGGCGCAGTGTCCCGCGCGTGATGCCCTCTTCCACCGTGCTGTGCAGGTACAGCGGGACCGACGGACGCGGTGGCAGCCCCGGCCGCACGGCCGCCCGATCGTGGATGCGCTGCGCACCGCGCAGGAACGGCGCGAGCTCCGCGAGCAGCGCGCCGACGCGCTCGTCCGGAGGCTCCGCCTCCACCATCGCAGCCGTGTCCGCGTAGGCCGTCGACGCGTGCAGCGCGCCGATCTTGAAGCCCACCCCGAGCGGAGGCCGCGCCTTCACCGTGAGGAACGGTCGGCCGCCGTCCGCTCGCAGCGGGTTCTCGCGTCCCTCTACGCGCGGCACCGGGTCGAGCACATGCTCCAGCGCCAGCACCGCGATCGAATCCGGCACGGGGATGCGTCCGAGCGGCGACCCCGCGACGACGAGGTGCGTCACCGTGAAGCCCTCGTCGACCGCCGCCGTCGCGACCTGCGCGGCGATCATCCCGCCCAGGCTGAAGCCGGCGAGGCACACCGGCTCGCCGGGACGCACGCCCGCCAGGCGGAGCGTTTCGATCGCCGCGCGCGTCACGGTGGGCCGTTCGTCACCGCCGATCATGAGGTCGGCCGTCAGGTCGTTCGGCGCCGCGCCCGCACGCGGGTGCCACGTCCTCGTGCTCGCGAACTGGGCGATCCAGCGTCGCCCGTCCGGTGCGTCCACCTCCACGAGCCGAACGAGGGCGGTGTCGGGACGGTCGTCGAGGTCCGGGTCGCAGAGGTCGTCGATCTCCCGCTGGCTGAGCAGCACCTCCCGCAGCGTCCGGATCGCGCGCCGCCGCATCGCGCCCGCGGCGATGCCCGGTTGGCCCAGGGGGTCGGGGGAGGGTCCGAGCGGCAGGCCGAGGAGCCCCGCCGGCACGTCGGGCAGGCCCGGGGTCGGCGTGTAGTCGTCACCGCGCGCGGGGTCGTTCCACCAGTCGAGCACATCCTTGATCAGCGGGAAGGCCCGCGCGAGGAAGTCGTCATACGGCACGATCACGGCGTCCTGGCCGTCGCGGAGGAGACCGCGGCGGTGTCCGAGACCGACGACCTTGCGCAGGAGCGCGGGCAGCGTGAACACCGCGACGTATGGGCGCGCCCGCCACCGGGGGAGGAAGACGCCGATGAGCGAGACGAGCAACGCCACGGGCGCCAGCAACCAACCCGCGAACCGCGCGATTCCGCCGATGGCACGCGGGGCCAGCGACAGGTAGAGCCCGCTCAGCGCGATCCGCCGGGCACGGCGCGACACCGGCGCGGGCGTGCCGAACGGATACGGGATGGTCTGCTGCCGCTGAATCCAGAACCACACCCACGCCGCCGCGACGCCGATCAGCCACCCGACCAGCGCGACGACACCGGCCACCACGCCGAGGACCAGCAGCAGGATTCCGAGAGCGAGCACGACCGGGATGGCGACGACGAGACCGAGGAGGAACGCCAGACGGCCGCCGGCCGTGCGCCCCCGCCACAGCTGCGGGGACGGCTGCGACGGCATGCCGCCAGCCTAGACCGCGGCCTCCGACATCCCTTCGGCTTCGATGCGTATGCATGAATCGCCGGAGCGCAAGAGCGACACACCGGCGCACGCTGTGAAAGATCGCACGAAACCGCCCCCAAAGAAGGGGCGACCAGAAGGGGGTATTTGTACCCCGGCTTGTCCTCACTAGTGTGGACAACCGGAAGCCACCCGACCGCGCCCACCCGAGGGCCGGGCTTCCGAACCCGATCAAGGACGCATACCCGAAAATGAGTTCTACAACCCAATACACCCCTGCCCGAAAGCGCCAGCTCGGCTCCGAGAAGCGCACCGAACCGCTCCCGACGGTCCACCCGAAGCCGTCCGACCGCAAGATCACCTGGAGCCGCGTCGCCATCGTGCTGACCGTGCTGTTCTGGGCCATCTACGTCGTCACCACGATCATCCGCCAGTTCATCGACAGCGGCAGCCAGAACTTCCGCTTCACGATGGAGGCGATCGGCTACACGGTCGTCGTGACCTTCCTCACCTTCTCGGCCCTCATGTACCTGGTGGCCCGGCAGGGTGCGCTGCAGCGCTTCCAGAAGCACGTCCGCGTTCCGCGCGCCGAGCTGGACCGCCACTTCGCGGAGAACCAGCCCAGCATCACCGTGCTCGTGCCGTCGTACGCGGAGGAGCCGGAGGTCGTCAAGATGACCCTCCTCTCCGCCGCGCTGCAGGAGTTCCCGTCGAAGCGGGTCGTCCTGCTCCTCGACGACAACCCCAACCCGACCGACCCGGCCGTCCGCGAACGGCTCGAGGCGACCCGCGACCTCGCGCACGACATCAGTGCCATGCTCGCTGAGCCGCGGTTCCGCTTCTCGGACGCGCTCCTGCGCTACGAGCTGGGCGACACCGGCGTCTACGCCACCGATGAGGCCGGCCTCGAGCTCGCCGAGCACTACCGCTGGGCCGCGCAGTGGCTCTACGAGCAGGCCGACGCCCACACCGTCGAGGACCACGTCGACGTCTTCTTCGCCGACCAGGTGCTCCGCGCCCTCGGCGACGACCTGGCGCTCACCGGCGAGGCCGTCGCCGCGGCGATCGCGGAGGGCGCGTCCCTCACCTCCAAGCGCGTCGCGCAGCTCTACCGCCGCCTCGCCTGGACCTTCGACGCCGAGCTCGCCGTCTTCGAGCGCAAGAAGTGGGCGTCGCTGTCGCACGAGGCGAACAAGGCGATGAACCTCAACGCCTACATCGGCCTGATGGGCGGCACCTACCGCGTCGAGGAGACGCCGGAGGGCCCCATCCTGAACGCGGTGCCCGCCGGCCAGCGCCGTGCCGGTGACGTCGAGATCCCGGACAGCGACTTCCTCCTGACGCTGGACGCCGACTCCATCCTGCTGCGCGAGTACTGCCTCCGGCTCACCTACTTCCTGCAGCAGCCCGACAACGCGCGCGTCGCGGTCACCCAGACCCCGTACTCGTCGTTCCGCGGCGCCGGCACCCGCATCGAGCGCCTGGCCGGTGCGACCACCGACATCCAGCACATCCTGCACCAGGGAAAGTCGTACTACGGGGCGACCTTCTGGGTGGGCGCGAACGCGGTCATCCGCAAGCGCGCGCTGGACGACATCGTCGAGACCGAGTTCGTCGGCGGGTTCGAGGTGCGCCGGTACATCCAGGACCGCACGGTCATCGAGGACACCGAGTCGAGCATCGACCTCGGCACCCACGGCTGGACGCTGTCCAACTACCCGGAACGCCTCAGCTACTCGGCCACCCCGCCGGACTTCGGCTCGCTGATCGTCCAGCGCCGACGGTGGGCGAACGGCGGACTCCTCATCCTGCCGAAACTCTGGCGTCAGGTGAAGGAGCGGAAGCGCCGCGGCGAGACCGTGTCGAAGATCGAGCTGCTGCTGCGCGTCAACTACATGGCGTCGATCAGCTGGGCGAGCTTCGGCCTGATCTTCCTGCTGGCCTACCCGTACGACGGCCGCCTGCTCAGCCCGATGGTGCTGCTCGCCGCGCTGCCGTACTTCATCAGCCAGGCCGCGGACCTCCGCTACAGCGGCTACAAGGCCACCGACATCTTCCGGATCTACGGCTTCAACCTGATCCTGCTGCCGGTGAACCTCGCCGGTGTGCTCAAGTCGATCCAGCAGTCGCTGACCGGCAAGAAGATCCCGTTCGCCCGCACGCCGAAGGTGAAGAACCGCACCGCCTCGCCGCTGCTCTACGTGGTCGCGCCGCTCGCGATCGTCGGGTTCTCGCTGTTCACCCTGTGGCGCGATGTCAACGCGCACAACTGGGGCAACGCCGCGTTCGCCGCGTTCAACGCGACGCTGGCCATCTGGGCGATCATCGCCTACATCGGCCCGTGGAACACCATCGTCGACATCTGGCTCGGGATGACGAAGCCGCTCTACGTCTCCACCTCGCGGAAGGGCACGGCGGACGTCGCACAGCCGGCCACGGCCTCCCTCGACTGGCGCTCCGTGCTGTACCACGGGCACACCGGCGGCGAGGTGCCGCACCTGGCCGGTGTCGGCGCGGTCGTGGAGCCGGCGGCTGCGTCGGCCGAAAGTGCGGAATCCGACTCCGACTCCGCCGCCGCTTCCGCCGCTTCCGCCTCGAACGAGAAGCAGGCCGCCTGATGTCGAAGCAGAAGAAGGCGACGGCCGCCGACGCCGTCGAGCGGGCTCAGGCCCCCGAGGCCGACAGCGGCCGCCGTCTCTCGCCGTGGCGCGTGATCGGCGCCGGGCTCGTCGCCGTCATCGTCGTCTCCGCCGGTGCGGTCGGCCTCCAGTGGTGGAGCGCCCGCGCCGCGGTCGACGCGAAGCCGTGGTTCGCCTCCTACGTGGATGTGACCGCGACCCCGCGGTTCGCGTTCGAGAACCTGGGCGGCACGTCGACGAAGGACGCGGTCCTCTCGTTCGTGGTGTCCTCGAAGGACGACGGATGCGAGCCCAGCTGGGGCGCCGCGTACTCGCTCGACGAGGCCCGCGGCTCCCTCGACCTGGACCGCCGCATCGCGCGCCTGCAGCAGCAGGGCGGGACGGTCGCCGTCTCGTTCGGCGGCCAGCGGAACGACGAGCTCGCCGTCGGCTGCGACGACGAGTCGAAGCTGAAGGACGCCTACGCCGCGGTCGTCGACCGCTACAAGATCGGGACGATCGACCTCGACCTCGAGGGCGCCGGCCTCACGAACCGCGACGCCGCCGAGCGCCGCGCCTCCGCGATCGCCGCGCTGCAGCAGGAGCGCCGTGCCGCGGGCAAGGGGCTCGCCGTCTGGCTGACCCTCCCCGTCGCGCCGACCGGTCTGACCGCCGACGGGACGGACGCGATCGCCGCCATGCTGAAGGCGAAGGTCGACATCGCCGGTGTCAACGTCATGACCATGGACTTCGGCGACGCCAAGAACGCCAAGACCTCCATGGCGAAGACCGCTGAGCAGGCGGTCTCCGCTACTCAGCGCCAGCTGGGCATCCTGTACGACCGCGCGAAGCTGCACCAGAGCGACCCGAGCCTGTGGGCGAAGCTCGGCGCGACCCCGATGATCGGCCAGAACGACATCGAGGCCGAGGTCTTCTCGCTCGCCGACGCCGCCTCCTTCAACACGTGGGCCGTGTCCAACGGTCTCGGCCGCATGTCGATGTGGTCGGCGAACCGGGACAAGACCTGCGGCTCGAACTACGTCGACCTGACCGTCGTGTCGGACGCCTGCAGCGGCGTCAGCCAGGGCAAGAAGACGTTCGCCGGCCTGCTCGCGAAGGGCTTCGACGGCCGGATCGGACTGGGGGAGGGCCAGGTCACCACGGCCGAGCCGACCTCCGCCGCGGCCGCTGACGACCCGTCCACCTCGCCGTACCCGATCTGGGCGACGAAGAACTCGTACCTGAAGGGCGCGAAGGTGGTCTGGCACCACAACGTGTACCAGGCCAAGTGGTGGACCAAGGGCGACGTCCCGGATAACCCCGTGCTGAACGCGTGGGAGACGCCGTGGGAGCTGGTGGGCCCGGTGCTGCCGGGCGAGACGCCCATCCCGCAACCGACCCTGCCGGCCGGGACGTACCCGAACTGGAGCGGGACGACCGCGTACGACAAGGGCCAGCGCATCCTGTTCGACGGTGTGCCCTACGAGGCCAAGTGGTGGACGCAGGGTGACAGCCCCGAGGCCGCCAGCGCCGACCCCGACTCGTCGCCGTGGGTGCCGCTCACGCAGGACGAGATCGACCAGATCGTCGGCGGCTCCACGAGCCGCTGAACCAGAATCGGCGGCGGGACGCTGACTCCCCCATCGCGTCCCGTCGCCGACCCCACCTGGACTCCCGCTGCGGGGCGGGAGCGTCCGGGCGCCCGCGCGCCGTGAAGTCGGCCGGTACGCGGAGCAGTGCCGGCGGGGACGCGTGTGCCTTCGGGTGGTGCACGGTGTCGCCGCCGGCACGATAGGTTTGCCCCGAGAGATTCGGGGGGATCGCATGAGATCACTGAGGGGGATGACGCTGTCGGCGGGGTCGCCGCGGCGTCGCTATTGGCACTGTCCGGCTGCGCCGGGGAGCGGCCGTCGGGAGCTCGGCTGAGCCCGCGACGACGGTCGCCGCGACGGTCACGGCCACGCCGTCGCCGGCGTCGGGCGATGAGCCGCTGGATGCGCTCTCGGCCTGGACAGCGTGCGCCGTCCTGGCCCAAGAGGTCTACGCGAAGGACGAGCCGACGGCCAAGGAGATGCCGTACAACCCGGCCCACCCGCCGACGCAGAATGCGGACGGATCGTGGCAGGTGACCATCGGCTTCCCGATCGAGCCGCCGGTCCAGGGCGCTGGGTCGGTCATCGTCGTCTGCCACCTGTCCGGCACCAAGGGCGAGCCCAAGCTCCTCGACTGGGCGACGAAGGACGTCTGATCGCGCGTGCGCGAGGCACCCCGCCGACACGGTAGGATGGATGGGTTGCCTCGCGCGGAGCTCCGGCCCGCGTGCGACGACATCGGGCTGTGGCGCAGTTTGGTAGCGCACTTGACTGGGGGTCAAGGGGTCGCAGGTTCAAATCCTGTCAGCCCGACAGAGAAAGCCCCGGCGAATCAAGGAATTGATTCGCCGGGGTTTTCTGCGTTTGACGCACTCAGTGCTGTTCTGTGTGCACTCTGTGTGCACTAGCCCTCGGAACAGCCGCCGCGACCTTCGCGGAGGCGTCGCGATCCGCGCGCGCAATAAGGTGCGAATACAGGTCCGCAGTGATGCTCACCGACGAGTGCCCGAGCATTTTTGACACCAGCGCGATATCTGCCCCATGAGACAGCAAAAGCGAAGCGGACTCGTGCCGGAGGCCGTGGAGGGGCATGCGGGGCAAACCGCTTTGCGCCCGCAGCTTCTCGAAGAGGCGAGTAACGTACTGCGGCTTGAGCGGTTCCCCAGTCGGATAGGTGAACACGTATCCGCTGTCTGTCCATGCACCCTCAAGCGTTTCGGCTTCCTCGCGCTGACGAAGCTGCCATGCGAGCAAGACTCCTCCGACCTGATCGGGGTAGCTAATCGTTCGGCGGCCCGCATCGGTCTTGGGTGCGCCTTCTACGATGCGAGAGCCGGTGCTCGTGCGGTTGTTCCGAATGGTGAGGGTGCCCCTTTCGAAGTTCACATCGGACCATCTCAGCCCGAGCGCTTCGCCACGTCGCATCCCGGTGTATGCGAGCACTTCGAACAGCGCTCCGAGCCGGTGAGCCACGGCCACGTCGAGGAACGTTCCCAACTGCTCCGGTTCCCACGGTTCGAAGCTCTGCTTCTGGACGCTCGGTAGACGGATGCCCGCGCCGGGGTTGTGGTCGATCAGCTCGTCCTGCCAAGCGGCTTTCAGCGATCCCTGCACGACGGCGGCGATTCGCCGCACAGTTGTCGCTCCGCGGCCCTGTGCGGTCAGCTCGGACACGAATCCGTTGACGTGGTACTTCCGAATGTCCGTGAGCTTCATGCGCCCCAGCGCGGACGGCTTGATATCGCTCGCGATGTATCGGGCGTAATTGTCCTCTGTGGTTGGCCGGAATCCGTCGCCGGTGGTCAGTCGATGCTGAAACCACTGGTCGATGTACTCGCCGTACGTCTGCCGCGTCGGTGGGACGTATACGCCGTCGTCGGCTTTCTTGCCCTCCGATCGGTACGCGGCCTGCGCCTCACGCTTGGTGCGATATCCCGTACGTCGGATCTGACGGCGCTTGTTGGTTTTGGGGTCGCGGCCGGCGGACAGGTAGAAGCCCCATCCGCCGTGCGTGGGGTCCGTCGCCATCTTCGGGCAGGCTTTCGCCAGTTGATCCGGGGACGCATTGTCGCGCAGTACCGGGTATTGCTTGCCGTCGTGTTCGCAACCGCAGCGACGGTAAAGGTAGTCAGCCATATGACTGCGCCTCCTTTTCAGTAGATCGTTGTGTCTCACGTGGCGGCAGGACGGCAGGGGCAGGTGAAACATGCGTTGCACCTGCCCCGACCGTCGCGGCCTCAGTGCGACTCAACCTCTCGCGTGATGCGGTCCAGTCGCGCAGCCTGTTCCCGGAAGAGAGCGGGAAGGGCCTCGTAGACCGTCGCCAGGCGGCGGAGGTCATCGGCCGTCAGATCGTCGTACGTCCCCTCGAGCCACACTTGAGCGTGAGGGGTGTTGAGGCCGTCGCGGGTGAGGGACACCTGAACCTCCCCGTTGTCGAAGTCGGCGTCGGCGTGGTGCGCCCACTGAGAGGCGAGAACGCCGGGCTCGTGCCAGCCGCCGTCGCAGCCGGGGAAGTCGCACGGTGTCGCCTTCGCCGTTGCGTACGCGGCCTTAAGTGCCTCCGTGTCCGCACGGTTGTCGGTGGTGTGGGTGCCGGTAGCCTTGTTGATGTTCATTTCGATGCGCTTCCTTTCGAGTGTTGGTTGCATCGGTTTGGGCTGCCCCTGCGTCTGTTGCCTCAGATGCGGGGGCGTTTCCTTTCAATCCCCGGTGGATTCCGGGGAAGTCGTCTCGCCGCCACGTGAGCCGTCAGCCGGGCCAAGGTGGCCCCGCTTACGGGCTTCGCCTACCCATCGAGCAGCGGTGGAGTAGGGCTTGTTGAAGTGATGCGCTACGGCTTGCGTGGGGTTCTTCCCTGCGGTCCAAGCGTCGCGATATACCTCTGCGATTTCGGCGCTAAGCGCGTCCGACATCCGTCGTCGCTCGCGAACCTCCTGCGAGGGATGACGCATTTTGGCGCGCGCGATGGATTCGGCCTCCCTGTGTACTTCCTCGGCGTCCAGGTCGAATATCGCACCCAGCAGTGGGCGTACGTCCTCCGGTGGCAGATATCCCTCGGACGACGTGAGACCAACGATGGCGTGCTGTTTCCACCACGAAAGTGGGCGAACATTAGCGAGCCTTTCGATCGCGCTGTCGGTATCTACGGTCGGACTTATTACGCCGGCCAGGGTCACGCTGCTCGCATCGGTGTCGGCAAGAAAGAGAATCAGGCATGCGAACTCGTCGGTCACTGATGCCACGAGCGTCTGAAAGCGTTTCGGATAGGTGACCGCCCCTACTTGAGCGTCGGGTGTACCTCGCTGATCAGAAGGCACAACTGCCCACCCTCGTGCTACGTGCGTGACGTAGCCCTCCGGGTTTCCGAAGTCGTACGCGAAGTCAAGGGGCCGTGCCATGTATCCATCATGGCACACGATAAGGAATCGGTAAAGGTTCGGGGCACGATCGATGTCCGCGAACGGTCGGCAATTGACATGGTTATGGTAAAGTAGAGGCATGGATGAAGAAGACCTGCGGCGGATCGCGGAAGCGCACGTCGCCCTCGGAAGCGGCCGGGCGCGCGAATTGCGCCTGTCGCTCCGGATGAGCGTCGGTGACCTCGGCGCAACGGTCGGCGTCTCCGGTGCAGCGATTTCGCGCTGGGAGACAGGCAGGCGCACACCTCAAGGGGAAACGGCGGTCAGGTACGCCCGCGTGCTGGAAGTTCTGGCGAAGGTCGCCGGCAGCGCGCGACAGCCAAGTGTGCTGACCGTTCGTGAAGGGGATGAAGGGGGTCAGCTGTGACATCGGCGACCTCATCTATGACTACAGCGCCAACCACAACGACAGGTATCCGCCATTCCGAACCGGAGGAATTCGCCCGCACCGATGAGGTCGCATTTCAGACCCTCTATCGCTCGCGCTCAGTGAACTCCGTAGCTGACACCGCTCACTTCATGCAGTGCAGCACCGACACCATTTACGAACTCGTCGCACGAAAGGAAATTGAGACGTTCCGCGCCGGCAAGCGCATCTTGATTCTCACCCGCCCCCTTCTTCGGTCACTCGGAGAGGACTGACCGCCGCCAGATACGGCACGCGCTTCACAACGGTTTTGACAGCCGCAACCCAGGCCCACAACCGCAACAACTTCATATCGAGAAGGGTTGACCCCTCTTGTTCATTTCGTCCCTCGACCTCTCAGCCGCCTTCGTACAGGCGCACGAAATCACCCCCCAGCTCACACTCGCGGACATTCCGCAAAGCGCCGTAGACCGCTACCTTCGCCGCCGACTGTGGCGGGAGACTCGACTGCCGGAACGCGAATCGTATGCGGATCCCGTGTTCGCCCAGATGCTGGCCCGAACCCAGCACACGCCGGAAGACCCGCCGCATAGACGCGCGCGAGAACCAAAGAGTCCCCACCCCTTCGCAGCGACGCCGAGCGAAGACCTTGTATTCACCCTGGCCTGCGTTGACGGCCCGATCTCGTTCGGTCGCCGCACTCTTCTGTTGCTCCGTGCTGCACAGCGACTCGGGGCGATCAACGTGAATCAATGCGCGACTTCGGATGTGCGTGCCCTGGTCGAAAGGAGCGAATGATGAGGGGCACCCAGCACTCCCGATTCCGGTGGCACAACCAGCTCATCGAACGCGGAGGCGGATTCGAATCGCATGCGCCCGAATTCGACCCGCTCAGACTTCCGAAGCGGCAGCGACGGGCGCTTGCCGTCGCACTGCTGACGCAATCGTTCGACCTCGAGTACCTCGAACACCGATACGCCGTCTCACTTAAGCCGCGCCACTTCACCCCAGAGTCGATGACCGAGGCGGAGAAGCGCACCGTCTGCAACGCCTTCGCCGCACGCGGAGCGAACGTCGATGATCTCGAAGCTCACTTCGGCATCACCCGGAAGGCGGTCAAGTAGTGACGCAGGCGACGCAACGCCGACTCATCGCAACGCCGCTTGCGACAGTGAAAACGACCCGAACCAAATCAGCCTTCCGGGATGTCGTACCGATTAGCACGATCACAGTGTTTGCTGGCGCGGCCGGCATCGCCAAATCAACCGTGCTCGCGTGGAAGATCGCTGGGTGGACCAACGGAACTCTTGACGGCGACCTCCACGGCATCCCCTCCGTTGTCGCAATCATCAACGGCGAGGACGACGCCAGCAGTGTTTTGGTTCCGCGGCTCAAAGCGGCAGGAGCCAACATTGACAACATCGTGTCCCTCGGTAGCGTCGAGGCCACCGATGATCGCGGCGACTGGATCACCTCTCCTAACCTCGCGGACGATCTTCAGAGCATCCGGGAAAGCCTGATCGAGTTCGGCGCCAAAGTGCTCATCATCGACCCGATCATCAGCCTCATGTCGGGTGACTCACACCGACTCGAAGACGTACGCCGCAACCTCGACCCACTGGCGCAAATGGCTTCGGACCTCGAAATTGCGATTATCTGCGTCGCTCACTTCAACAAGGGCGGAGGAAGGGCAGGGGACAAAGTCAGCGGCTCACACGCCTTCCGGGACATCGCCCGGTCCCTCATCGTGATGGCGGTGGATGAGGAAACCGATGACCGAATCCTCACGGTGGAGAAGTCCAACTACAGCCCGGTGCGCCCGTCGCTCGCGTTCCAAATCGAATCCGTGAACGTCGGCACCGACGACGGCGACACCGCGACGGTTGGCCGTGCGCGACTCATCGGCCCCGCCAACGTCACCGTTGACGACATCCTCAACCGCGACCTCAGCGTCCTCGGGGAACGGTCACAAGACCTCATCGAATACGTCAACGAACACCCCGAAGGCGTGCGGCCCGAAGCTGTAGCAGCAGCGCTGAACATCGACGTGGCACAGGCGCGAACCTACCTCAGCCGTGCACATAAGACGGGCCGCATCGACCGACCAGAACGCGGCGTCTACACGCCCATACGCAACACCGACATAACGGAACCACACACCGTTAGGAGTGTTGCTTCTGTTGCTTTCCCGCCCAAAGCAACAGAAGCAACACACACAACAGCGTCAGGTTCTGTTGCGAACGCGTTGCCTTGCCCCATCCACAACACCCCAACACTCAACGGGATCTGCGGACGATGCGAGGCAGCCGCATGAAACACATCACCGACAAACAAGGCCACCCGTGGCCAGTCACCGGGCACTACTGCTCAACCTGCGGCATGCCCATGCACCCCACCAACCAGCCCTACGGCACCCACCCCACATGCGACGAGAGGAGAACCGCATGACCACCAACCGGAGTCGTGATCGGTCCGCCCGCGTCATCGGGCCAATGTGGCGAAACCCCGCGCGCGTGAGATGGGGGAGTGGTGCGGGGCCTGTCAGCGTCGCGTGGTCGATTGGCGGAAACGCCCCGCACGCGCGTACCCATGCACACAGGGGTGCACACAGGGTGCCTACTGCCCTTGTGTTTACTGGCATCGGAGCGCGGGCACATGTCGTGGTGTCAAGTGCGTGGCGCGTGGCGGGTTGGCCGGCACTGCGGGGATACGCGCGTGCGAGAACCGCTGACACCCCCGCCCTAGCCCCCTTTTCTCAGAACGCGAGGCCCCGGTCACTTGCCGTTCGGTACGTGTGGGTTTTCTGAAATCTAGTTTTCGGGGTGCGCGATGACGCGGCGTAGGGATGCGGCTGGGCGTTCGTGGCGTGAGGCGTTGGAGCGGGTGCGGGCGGTGGATGCCTCAGCAGCGGATGCGATGGAGGCATACGTGTACGAGTTGCGGGATGAGTCGGCGCGGAGGCGGATTCGTTTGCGGGAGTTGGAGGGGGACGTGGTGGTGTTGCGTGGCTAGTTCGGCGGGGGATGACGCTTATGCGGCTTTGGTGGCGGGGATGGATCGTGTTCGGCCGTTGTGCCGTGGTCGCGATGAGTTCACGGATGACGATACGGATCCGGCTCATGTTCGTGAGCTGTGTTTGATGTGTCCGTTGTTTGGGTTGTGTCTGAATTACGCGCGGGTTGCGAAGCCGAAGGCTGGTGTCTGGGCGGGAGAGAGGTGGGATCGGTGAGTGATGAAGAGGACCGGATGCGGGTGGGCCGTGAGGCTCTTGCGGTGATGATGCGGGCTATTCGCAGTTTGGTTGAGGATCCGGATGGTTTGCATATCGAGGAGTTGAACACGTGGCCTGATGGGTTCCCGGATGCTGGCGAGGTTCGGCGGGCGATGTTGCAGTTGTTGGTTCAGGACTATGCGGAACTGCTTTTGTTGCTCGCCGGTCAAAGCAACGCTGTCGCGTTCTTGGACGACAAATTGGGAAAGCTTGAGGCTATCGGGCTTGAGAAAGATGTGTTTGGTCACGATCCGGAGTCGGACGGGTGGCTGGATGCGTAGCGGTTGGGGCGGTCGTCAGTGCCCTGTGTCGTTCTTAGAGGCGTTGGCCAGAAGCTGGTCTATTAGTCGGCGCGTTTTCTCGTTGCGTTCCTTGCGTACTATCTCTGCCTCTTCGAGTATTTCCTCTTGGTACTCGGTGGGGTCGTCCATCCACGAACGCACCATGTTTGATAGCCATTCCTGCGCGAGGATAGCTTCGGTTACGGCTTTGCCTGGGGTGTCAGAATCCATCGCTTTGGGAATCCGCTCGGTGTGGAACTTGACGACCTCGAAAAGGTCCCTCCCCGCCATATTTCGACTGGAGCCGACGAGGCGGGCGGCCTCGAGCGTCGCCTGGTCATATTCGCGTCTTGCTTTCCGGTTCGGTTTTGGTCCGAAGCGCCTGATGGCAGTGTCGATCATTCGAAGCAACGCTGCTCCTTCGGAGCGGCGCTCTGCTACCAAGGCCAAGCGGTCTGCGTGCTCGATTGATTTCCGCGTTGCACGTTCTGCGCTGCGAGTAGCTGCGAGGACTGTTACCCAGGTGACCGTGCCCGTCACGAGCACACTTGCGAACACCTCCCAGAAGGGGAACGTGTCCTGGTATGTGGCGCAAATTCCCGGCCAGAAGGCTATGCATTGTTGCATGCTCCGCACCCTAGCGAATGTGTGGGTGCAGCGTGGCTGAGAGTGGCACTGAGGCGGACGCGCGCCGGCTGAATGTGCTGTTGCAGCCCGACGGGTCGCTGTACATTCGCTCGCGTTTAGCGCCGTGGGTGAAGAGGGTGTTGTTGGCGGATTTGCAGCAGATGCGGCGTGCGCGGAGCGTCGGTGAGTATGCGTCGGATGTGCTGGAGCTCTTGGATGCGCTGATGTCCGTTCCCGGACAGCCCGTTATGGATAACAGTAAAATTAATACAGCGGCTGAGGTCGATGGCTTCTCTTCAGCGGTGTCTGCCAGTAACGCCCTGGCTTCGGCGTATCTCTGTTCTGACGAGGTTGCCGTTGAGCTGGGGGTGACAGCTCGTACGGTTCGCCGCCTGGCGCAGAGCGGACGGTTGCAGGGGCTGAAGTCAGGGCATTCGTACGTCTTCACGCGAGAAGCATTGGAAAACTACAAAGAGGGGGCCTGATGGCCAAAGTCGAAAAGGTCACCGAAGACGACGTGACAGCGGCTCGGGAAGCGCTCGAGGTTGCTCAGCGCGAGTTGGAACGGCTTCGAGAGGCGTACTTCGCCAGCGATGGCACGTCCTGGGACGCAGTGGAGTCCCAGGAAGCGGTGCTCCGATATGCAGAGGCCGAGATCATTCGGCTGCGTCGCGCGAAGGAGCGCCACGACCAGGAGGTCCGATTCGGGGAGTTGGCGAAGCTTCGCAAGGAGATCGACTCCTATTCGTTGGCCTCCGGTGATGAGTTCTCGAAGCTGCTCGACATTGCTGAGTCGGCCGCCGTTTCTTTTGCCGAGGCGTTCAAGGCGAGAAACGAAAAGATCTCCGGATGGCAGGATCGCTTGCGGCAGCTCGGGGTGGCGGAGATATCCCCGACGAAGCTGGTCCCTTCCGACGCTGATGCAGGCTTGGGTCTCGGTCCGTTGGGAGCCGACTTCGAGTTGCAGGCCGGGAACCGGAAGCTAAAGCGCGTCTACCCCGGCGCCTACCTGACCGGCCTTCTTGTTGGGTTGGGAGCCGAGCGTCGGGACAGCCGCTACTACTTCGATGAGAAGGGTTACGGGTACAGCGATATCGAACGTCTCCGTGCGGAGGTCGGATCGGTCGACCACGAGGCGGCGGGTATCCCTGACGACGCCGTGTTCTTCCGTACTGCCGATGGCGGGCTGATTGTCACGGACCAATCCAACGCGTTCTCGCCGGAGATTGTGAAGCGGGACCGTCTTGAGCGGATTTCTCGTGAGGAGGCTTTGAATGGTTGAGCAGCGCGACGAAGCTTGGGTGAAGGCGGCGTCTCCGGAGCAGATCAACGCAGCCATGGGCGCTGGCGAGCTGGCGCAATACCTCGGGGGCAAGACCGAGGAGGAGAAAGCGCATGATGCTCACGTGGGGGCTCCCCAGATCGCCTCCTTGCCGAGGCGTACGGTTTCACTTCGTTCGCGCAGATGAGTTCCGCGGGCAGCGCATACGGATCAACGCTGTTTGAGTCGAAGCGGCGGGATATGACGCCGGCTCAGCTCGAGAAGCTTGCGTGGTTGGAGTCCGCTACCCCTGCGGAGGCGTTCAACGCGGAGCAGGCGGGCGATCTCGACAACCTTCTGGGTCGAGACGTCGCGAACGAAGCTGACCGGATTGCCGCGATCAGTTCCCAGGTTCGCGACGCGGTAGCGCACGCGCTTCGACTCTGACGTTCCATCCGACTCCACTCTCTTAGCCCCTGACGGGGCTTTCGTCGTTTAAAGGACAACTCCACGTGGGCGCAGACGGGCCAACTACTGCTGGCAGTATCCGGGCAGAGCTGATTCTCGACAGTTCCGACTTCATGTCGAAGCTTGCCGCGGCTGACGCTGCGGCGCGCAAGCTCGGCAGCGTTGACCCGAACATCGACGTTGACGTTCAGGCCGGCGACGCGATTTCAAAGCTCGCTGCAGTGGACGCAGCTGCGAACCGCTTGGACGGATCCACGCGGCGGTTGGCAGTCGCACAGGGGGCCCTGAACAGCGCGAACGGGGCAGGCATTCAACGGTGGCAGTTGATCGCTGCCGCGATTGCTGCCCTCATCCCTCTGCTGGCCCCGCTTGCCGGGTACGCCATCGGTGTGACCGGTGCTCTCGCGGGCATGGGTGCCGCTGGCGGCCTCGCTATCTACGGACTCATCAAGGCGATGAGGGACGGCACCGCCGCAGGTGGCGAGTGGAAGAACGGACTAATCCAACTCAAGTCGGTGCTCGACTCCCTCGCGAACACCGCCGCTAACGCCCTGCTCGGATCTTTCAAGCAAGCCATCTCCCAGATCAACACGGTTCTGCCGATTCTGAACGAGCAGATTCGCACGTTCAGCCAGATTCTGGGGGTGGCCGGGAATGCTGCCCTCACGGGTGTGCTGAACGCCCTCCGCATCCTCAACCCCGTTTTCGTGCAGGCGTCGAAATACGTTCTCGATCTCGCTCGAGGCTTCCAGACGTGGACACAGAATGGCGGCCTTCAGCAGTTCGCCAACTACGCCATCACCCAACTGCCGATCGTGGCCGATGCTCTCGGCTCCGTGGCCACGGCCGCTCTCCATATCGTGGCAGCCTTGGCACCGATCGGAACCGTTGTTGTGCAGGCGCTCACCCTCGTTGGGCAAGCGATTAACGCGATCCCCCTGCCGGTGATTATGGATGTGGCTGCTGCGGCCGGGGCGGCGTTCGCGGCGTTCAAGCTATGGGGTCTGATTCAGCCCATCTTGTCGACTGTGGCTTCGTCCATCGGCGCGGTAGGCGTCGCGACGCAACTGGCCACAGGTCCCATCGGCTGGGTTACGGCGGGAGTCTCGGCGCTGGCCGCGGTGCTGTCGGTGAACGCGCAGGCGTCGCAGGAGGCGACTCAGGCGGCTGCTGATTATGCGGCAGCGTTGAGGCAGGACAACGATGCGATTGGCGCGAATGTGCGCGCGACCGCGGCTAAGCGGTTGCAGGACGAGAACGCGTTGGACGCGGCACGCAAGATCGGCGTCTCAACGCAGGCGGTCGTAGACGCCACCCTTGGCGACGTTGCTGCCAAGAAGTTGCTCAGCGCCGCTATCAGTGACGTTCAGGACAAGACCCGTCAACTACAGGCGGCGCACGGTGGCCTCACCAAGGCCGAACAGCAGCGCCTCGACGCTTCGACCCTGCTGGCCCAGGTGACTGGGGCGGAAAACTCGCAGATTCAGGATCAGATCAACAAGTCCCGCCAACTCAGCAGCGCCATCGGGAAGGCGAACAGCGACACCGCTACAAGCACTGACCTGATTACCGCGTTGAGGACCGCAACCGACGCAACTGCGGATGCAACAGACAAGTTGGCGCAGCAGTTGCGCGGCCTCGGCCAGGTGAACCTGGACGCGTCCACGGCGAACATCCAGTACCAGCAGTCCCTCGCAGACGCGTCGGCCGCCCTTGCGCAGAACGGCGCAACGCTCGATTTGAATACGCAGAAGGGCCGCGAGAACCAGCGAGCTTTGGACAGTATCGCAAGTTCCGGCATCGGCTTGGTTGCTGCGCAGTCGAAGACTGGTGCCTCAACGGACCAGCTGACCGCAACGATGGCGGCGGCCCGTCAGGGCTTCATTGACACCGCCATCAAGATGGGCGCGACCGCCGAGCAGGCTAACGCCTTGGCCGATCAGTACGGGCTCATTCCCAAGAACGTGGCGACTGCCGTCCAGGTCACCGGTGTGGACGACGCCAGAAACAAGGTCATCGGGTTGCAGCAGTGGATCAACAACCTCCACGGCAAGACCGTATTCGTGGACGCTGTGGTGAACGCTCCTGCCGGCGCACCGGGTCGCGGCAACGTCGGCTTCCGCGACGGCGGCACCATCCCGCTGCACGCCGCAACTGGCCTGACGGTCCCTGGTTCTGGCGCCTCATGGGTGGACTCAGTGCCGGCAATGCTGGCCCCCTTGGAGGAGATCATTTCTAACCGCTACGGGCAGGCCTCCAACAACCGCGTGTTGTTGAAGGCCATCAACAGCGGTGCGCGCCCGATGCAGATCGCGCAGATCGCTAACCGGCAGGCGGGCGCAAGCGCGTCGCAGGCCCCGGTCAACGTGTACGTCAGCTCCAACGGAGTCGATTTGACCAAGTTCATTGACGTGCGTGTGGAGCAGGGCGGCAGGGAGCTCTTCAGACAAGCCGCCACCCAATTACGAGCCGGAAGGATGTTCTGATGTCGCAGAGGAATCCGTTCGTTTTCGAACTCACTGACCCGCAAAACCAGCGGGCGCACGTCTTCCTCGCCCCATGCACAGTCACGCAGGTGTCCCCGCTGCTCGTGACGGTCGAAGGGGGCACCGACGTGCCCGGGGTCTCGATCGCAGGTGCTACCTACTCCCTCGGTCCCGCAAACGCGCTCATGGTCGACGGCAGGGCCAGCAAGCCGATCATCCTGCCAATCGGTCCCTGAGACAACCCAGCAACCAACGCAGCAAACCCCACCGCCTACGGGCGGTTTTTTAGTGCCCGAAAGGTAGCCGATGGCCACTTTCTCTCCAACTCCACCGTCGTACGGCAAAGTCGTCGGCCGTTACCTTGTCGCGGTCGGTGACGGGATCGATGCTGATGTCCTTCCTGACGGTGTGGTGCCCACTGGCACCGTTACGCTGACACCATCTGTCGCGCAGGTTCTTGTGGCGAACGGCAACCCGGATCCGTTCACCTATGAATTGCAGCCCATCACCGCAACCCTCGACTCGTCCGGGTATCTGACGTTCAACGGTCAGCAGGGTGTGTGGCTGGTCGCCACGGATGACACGAACACGAATCCAACCGACTTCAGCTACACGGTGCAGTTGAACGTTTCGTATTCGGGTGGCGTTGTCGACCGACGCAAGTTCGACATCAAGGTGCCCGCGTCGACGGCCAGCGATCCCAGCACGTTCACCGATCTCACAAGGTCGGCACCCATCGCCAGCTCGAGCGGTACTGCGATCGTGCAGGGACCTCCCGGCCCGGTCACCGACCTCACCATCGGTACGGTCACCAGCGGTTCGACGCCATCCGCGAGCATCACAGGGACGGCGCCAAGTAAGCGCCTCAATCTCGTCCTCCCGAATAGCGGCGGCGGAACGGTATCGCTCGATAATGCGGCGCTCACGGGAACCCCGACAGCCCCCACCCCGCCTGCCAGCGATAACAACACCCGTATTGCTACAACGGCGTTCGTACAAACCAACATCGCGGGTCTCACCTCGGCCACCCCGAACACGGGCAGTGTTGGGTACAACTCGTCCACGCATACGTGGCCGCCCCGCCCGTCCATCCCGAACGGGCCGGTTGAGTGGCGGTCCACGAACGACCCTTCCGCGATCCAGCCTCCTGGGATGCTCATCGGTGACTCCTGGGTGCAGCACCCGGACGCGGTATAGGGAATTCACCGAGCACTACCTGTCGGACCACTCGCAGCCAGGTATAGCTTCCACGTGAAGGCGACCTCAGTCCCGGCTGGGTATGGACGGAATGCCCGCCGTCGTCCCTAAGCGCCTGGCCGGACTGAGGCTGTCTTGCGAGCGGCCGGTGTCTCAAGCCTGGTCGAAGCTCTCTCGAAGCTGCACGTATATCTCTTCCTCGCTGGTACCGGTGACGGACGCTAGCCTTGAGGACAGCCATACCATAGCCATGAGCGCTGGTACCACGATGTTCGTGGCGTCATATTGGACCCCTGATTCTTCGTTGTAAGTAAGATCCGCAGCGCCAATGTCCTTCAACCGTTGTAACGCGAGGTTGATTGCGCCCAGGTTGGCGCCCATTTCGGCCTCAGGATCGATCGAAGTCATGGCGTCGACCAGGACGTGCCCTACCAGCCGCCGCGTATTCGGGTTGCTCATGCAGACAGATTGCCCGCAAGGTGATGCGGTTGTCACCCGGTTGAGGCTCACGCGCCCATCCCCCGCGCGGGTTTCGCACGGGCAACGACCGCATGAGCCCTAAGAATGCCGGTCCCTCGTTAGTGTGGGCCGATGGGCCTACAAGAATTTGTTCCGCCGCACGACCCAACTCAGGACGCCGCGCTCGCGGTGGGGTTTGCGAGTCTCACGACCATCCCGATCGTCGGAGGCCCCGTAGTCGAAATTGCCTCCGGCCTGCTGGCGTCACGCCAGCAGCAGCGTCAGCATGAATACAACGTCATGCTGGCGAAGACCTTGGAGGACTTGCTCAGAGAGGCTGACGGGTGGTCAGCCGAGGCGGTGCTGAATTCGGACGAGTTCATGGCTGCGTACGAGAAGACCGCGCGCTTCGCAGCCGAATCGGAGTCGCAAGAGCACCGACTGCGATTGGCTCGAGCTGCCGCGCAGATGGGGGACTGGTCTCCGGTCAACAAGGCCATGCGGCGTCAGATGCTTGCCTGGGTGACCGAAATGGACGATTCACATGTGCGCGCCCTCAAGTTTCTAGACGATCCTCGCGCCTTCATCGCGAAGGTGGACGACGACCCGTCCCGCCTACCGCACGCACTGAACCCGGGAATATCATTGTCGTCGCTAATCGGTGAGTGGGTCTATCTGAATCAACCGGGATGGGCAGATCTCACGAGAATCGTTAGTCGCTTTCTCAATGACAATGGATTAGCGCAGATCCCCTCGCAGTCGACAATGAGTGTCGACGGGGCGCTCTCGTGTCACACAACCGAGCTGGGGCGCTCTTTACTCCACTTCATTGAGACGCCCTCCAGCTAACGCTTGGTCATTCCCGCGGCTCGTCACTGGCTGTGTAGCGCGGTTCGCGCGTCGCGCCGAAAATACCGCCCCGACAATCCAAAGCAATGAAGCCGCCAGGGCTAGCACCATGAGAAATAGGTCGACCTGGGAGGCAGGCCGAAAGCTGTAATCAGTCCCGCAAGTGCGGTCAACCCTGCGGCTGTAGGCCCCAACCAATCCATGCCGTCGATGATGCCAAAGGCCAGCGACATTCTTCGCACGGTTCTCGCCGGTTCTCAGACCGATCACCGTGCGCAGCTCCGGCCGAATATCGATCGCTAGTTAGCCTGCCGGATGTGGGTTCGGTGGCCCGTCCCAGTACCCGGCTGTTGTGTTGTTGTCGTACCTCACGAGGTCGTCGGCCCGCTCGAGTGATTCGCATACAGCCATGAGTCGACGCTGTGCAGGGTCAAGATCCCACCGGATCAGTAGGTACTGGTCCTTGCCGTACTTGTCGGTGTAGCGGCGTATCACGGCCTTCGGGATAACGCGGTCGTCGCGCATCACCAGCCAGGTGTCCGTGTCATAGCGGATTGGCTTCGGTCGTGTCACAGGATCATTAGAACATATGTTCGAATCACGCGGAGCGTCGAACCTCTTCTCTATTGCACCGCGCCGTCGGTCTCCTGGCTGGCGGCAGGCGTAACGCACTCGGGCCAATCTATGTGGGACCTGTAGCGATCTATCTCGTCTCTTAACGCGAACTGAAACGACAGCAGCTTGGCCTTGTCCATCAGAGCAGCGTCGGGCGTGCCTTCGACGGCACGCTTGATCAAGTCGCGCTTGGCTTGAGCTTCGGTGGGCCATCCGTGACGGCCGATCTCCTTCGAGAGATGCAGATCGAACATGCGAGGTATCCCGGACCCATCAGGATCCATCCGGGCGAGTACGCGACCAACCACAACTCCGAGCCGCAGTTGGATTCGTCCGGCCACGGCGGAGACATCGTGATCCGCTATCTTCCATGCGAAGCGGCGCGAGGATAGAGTGCGGCGCCGGCGGCCAGCAATCTTGGCCGAAGCTCTCACAATTCTGATCCCATGAGTTGATTTGCGCCCTGGCGGGAAAACATTCCAATAGTCGAACAGGAACGACACTCGATCCGCTGGCTCAATTCGAACGGGTTGCTTCGCGACGTAGTCGCCGTGGCCGTGGCCCGGGAGTTCGAAGGCGCGAGGCACAACGTGATGGCGAACCGACCTCAGTTTGCCCGGAATCCGCCCCCTCCACTCGAGACCAACATCCGCCACCGTGACCGCGTGACGACCCTTGTTCTCCACAACGACCTGCGCTAGCTCGACCGCGTAATCCGCCGAGAACGGTGCGTCCAATCGCTCAAAGTTGGCTGGCTGGATTCGCCAACGCCCGGTCTCGACCGTCCATAGAGCGCCATCGGGTCTGTCCCAGAGGGCACTGCGTAGGAGCACGCGGACCCGACCGCCATCGAGATACCTAAGGAACACCTGGCTGAGAATCGCCACCACCGAAAGCGACAAGGCAATCCATGCTGTGGGATCTGTTCCGGCGGCGTTCTCGGTGTTTGCTGGCGCAGGGGTTGCCGCGTCGCGCAGAAGCTCAAACGCCAGCAGTGTAACGCACGAGGTGAAGATCACGCTTCGAAGGATAACGGTGAGGGCAGATTCGCTTTAGCGACGCTCGGCCAGCAGATTGGCGCGCCACTCCCGAAAGCGCGAGAATGCGATATCGGCTGATTCCCACGGACCTGAGGGAAGCGAATCTTCGTCAGGGCGGATGTATTCGTGTGACACGACGTAGTAGTGCGCCTCCGTACCTTCCGTCCGCTTCTCAATGAAGCCAGCGCGTCTGCTCGATCCATTCCAGTACGCGTGAGTTCGCATTGACCACCGCTCGTCAGAAATCTGGACAAGCTCAAGTTCGAGGGCTTCGTCAACTGACCGCTGCAATGTTGCCGTGTCTGTTGAGGCGGCGCGGT
Source organism: Leifsonia poae (assembly GCF_050632865.1). Lineage (GTDB taxonomy): Bacteria > Actinomycetota > Actinomycetes > Actinomycetales > Microbacteriaceae > Leifsonia > Leifsonia poae_B. The sequence continues at coordinate 401,108 of NZ_JBODSA010000001.1, forward strand.
ACTCATTACCTCCGGGTCTGAGCAGGAACCGCGTATAGGTGCCCGCTTCCTCGAGGACCGTTAGCGCGAGGATTGGTTCAGTCAGCTCCACGCGAGCGAAACCAACTTCCCCCGTGAAGTAGATATTGCGCAGCCCGACTCCCATCGCGCCGTGATGCCAAGCGTCCTCACCTGCACGCAGATCCGCTTCAACCGCTTCGCCCAAGATCTCTTCACCGTCGGGCAAGGAATCTTTCAGCAGCGCTATCCACGAGTTCATCTATTTGCCAGTCACTGTGCAGGCTGCGCGTCGGCTGCGCGACCACTTGCGACAATGGCCCAGGTAATCGCCGCACCGACGAGTAATAGAACGCCAAGGGCCACCAGCCCGATCCCCGTCCCGATCGTCCACCAGTCTCCACCGACGTTCCCGGTGTCGAATCCTACGAGGGCTTGCGAATAGGTGTTGGCAACGGTGTCATGGCTCAGTTGGTTCGCTCCGGCGATCCATACGATGCTGCCAGTGAGGGCTGCGAGAACTCCTGTTACTAGTAGGAGCATGCCGGCTGGGTTCCGGCGGAGTGCTTCTTTCATGGCGGAATAGTAGAGCGATGCTCACTTATCGGCCATCCGTGCGAGCACCGTTTCTTGCGCCGCGTACTCCTTCACAAATTGCCGTTGCGCTTGCGCGTGGCTGCTGCCTTGTGCGCCGCGACCGACCGCGGTGACCTCTGCCAAGGGTCGATCACTGAGGGAGCGGTGAGGGCTGCGCGCACGTCGCTGAGGTAAAAGCGCCAGGTTTTTCCGACTTTGAAAGCGGGCAGGTCCCCGGTGATTGCTTTGCGACTGACCGTGTACGCGGAGAGGCCCAAGTGATCTGCTAGTTCTTGCACTCCCATTGGCTCTTCGTCCGCGGGTCGGAGAGCGGCTTGCAATTCCTCACGGATGATCTGTCGCAGGCGTTCCTCTGTGATGTACATAGCGCGAGAGTAGCGGCGCGAGGTTGCTAGCTCTGTTCCGAATCGGAGGGAGCTTCAGTGTTCGACGCCAGGCGTCGCGCGAATTCCCAGAACGATGCAGCGGGGATCCGGACATCGCCGCGATAGACCACGGCTCGCAACTCGCCGCGATTGATCGCAGCGTGTATCTCAACTTCGGAAATGCCAGCTTTCAGGGCTGCCGCTACCGGAAGGAAGTAGTCCGGGTCTTGCATGGCTGGACGCTAACACCACTCTCCGCCGCGGTGCACGCGAGGTTCGGTAAACGCGTCAGGCCGCCCCATCCTGTGCACCTACCTGTGTGCAAACTGCTGCCAACGTGACCCGACCAGACCCGATGCGGGGGACTTTCGGTGATTGAGAAATGGTGGAAACGGACGAAATTCCGCGGGTTTCCCGACTTCATCCACCTAGGCCCGACACGGGTGCTATGTCTGGGGGTCAAGGGGTCGCAGGTTCAAATCCTGTCAGCCCGACGTAACGAAAAGAGCCGGTGGGCATGAAGGTCGCAAAGCGACCACATGCCGACCGGCTTTTTCGTTACTCGCTGCTGTCTAGTGGGTGGGGCGCAGCCTGACAGAGATAAACCGCGGGTACAGAAGGGCGAACCCCTGAATGCATTCGCTCGGGGGTGCACTAGCTGCTGCGGCTACTCAACAGGTTCGGGGCCTCCATCGTCGTTGAGCGCGAACCGAAGGTACTCCTGATTGCCGAACGAGTTGATCGTTTCATCGAGATGGATCATGAACAGGCCGAAACTGCGCTCAGCGTCGGATGCCCCTCCCATCCATTCGAGCTCGGTTCTCGACGCCATCCGAGACACGCTTGCCGCCGTGACCTGTAGCGACACAATTCGGCCGTTTCGTGCTTTCACGAGAACGGTGTCGCTGGCTCGATCGATTTCCTGGACGGGGTCGCCCCAGTGCTCCAGGTACTCGTAGAACTGGTCAAGGCTGCTTCTCATTCATTCCCCTAACTGAAGTATTCGGTGATGATCCTGAAGTCGCCCTTACTCACGGAGACGTGGTTCGTGTACGTCTTGTAGAGACGGCCGCTCTTCCAAATCTGGATGGGCGTGTGATAAACGTACGTGCTGTTGCCCGCTTGGTATGCAGCTGACGACGGAACTCCGAGCGTCTGTCCCAGGCACCACTTGGCGTAGCTGTCCCACGATTTGCCCATCAGCGATGCGATACGCCCGTAGTCTCCGGCATGGCCCGACGTGATGTGCCGCCATCCCCACCCGGTCGGGCCCGCAACTCCACACCGCAGATCAGCGATGCCACGCGGGGCACCACCTTTTGCCGTCCGGTTGAAGCGCTGAAGGCTGCGGTTCTTGTCCTGACCCACACACCCCGACGTCTCCATCTTGATCCGGTTGCCAACACTCAGCCCCTTGCTCCCAAAGAGATCGACGGTCCCGAGAGTCTGGATCGGCGCAAGGCCGTCCGTCGTCTTGGTCTCGTTCGCCTCCGAGAGGGGGATAGCGACACCTGCTTTGGCGTACTGCTTCACGTATTCATCGATCGTTGCCACGGGCTGAAAGTCGGCGTTGTACACCTCGCCGCCGGCCACCACAGCAAAGCCCTGGAGGTCAGCATCGACCTTGCTTAAGTTTGCAGAACCCAGCTCTGGCGCCGCGGCACCGGTGAGGGTTGCACCGACAAGGCAGGCGGCAACCAGCGCGGTTGCAGACACTAAGACACGAGACTTCCGCATGGAGGTCCCCTTTCGTTCATGAACAGAACGAAGTGGACCCATGCCCGTCACCCGGCGAGCCGGAACGGTCCCAGTCCACTACCGGGCGGGCACGTTGCCCTCCACTGGTTAGGACGCAGGCCGCTAGCGACCATGACGCAGCGCTCGACGGTATGCATGCAAGACGGACCGGCCACAGCCATCCCCGCATGGCGCACCTCTGAGGGATTGGTGTGGTGGCGCCCGCTCAGATTGGACCCTTGTCGCCGTCCCCATCCCGGCGCTGCAATGGACGCATGAAAGACAAGACAACCCGCTTCCGGATGGCCGACATCCCGCCGTCCCGACGCGCCCTCTTCGTGGGCGTGATCGGGTGGAGCCTGGCGTGGAAAGGTGTGTCGCTCTGGCGTGCCGCCCGCAACGGCAGCGTGCCGTGGTTCGTCGCCCTGCTGCTGAGCAACACGATGGGCGCCCTCGACGCCGTGTACCTCTTCGCGGTGGACCGCCGCCGCCCCGGCCTCCGGCGCGACGAGGAGGCCATCCTCTCCGCCACCGGAGAGCCGGCACAGGGCGGCCACGGGGACGAGCCCCGAGGGCCGCTCGGTCCCTGAGGGCGAGATCGGGATGGATGACACGACGGAGATGACAGCGCTCCGAGCACACGAGCGGGGTGGCCCGGAGAAGCTGGTGGTCGAGAACGCCCCGCGCCCGCGCCCGGGGCGAGGAGAGGTGCTGGTCCGCGTCGAAGCCGCGGCCATCACCGCCCCCGAGCTGACCTGGGCCGAGACCTGGGAGTCCGACGGCGTGGACCGGACGCCCATCATCCCCTCTCACGAATTCGCCGGCACCGTCGCCGAGGTCGGTGACGGCGTCGAGGGCTTCGCGGCAGGGGACCCCGTGTTCGGGTTGGTTCCTTTCGATCGCGACGGTGCCGCGGCGGAGTTCGTGGCCGTCCCCGCCTCGTCCATGGGGCACCGCTCATCCTCGGTCGATCCCACGATCGCAGCGGCCGCAGTCCTCCCGGCGCTCACCGCTTGGGAGGCGCTTCACGATCGGGTGAAGCTCGCAGCGGGGCAGCGGCTCCTGGTACGCGGAGGTGCCGGGGCGGTCGGGTCGATGCTCACCCAGATCGGCCATGCGGCCGATGCCCACGTCACGGCCACGGTGTCTTCGGCTGACGACGTCGAGCGCGTGAGATCGCTGGGTGCCGATGAGGTGGTCGTCGTGCCCCGTGGCAGTGACCCCGAGGATCTGCGCGGTTTCGATGTCGTCGTCGACGCGGTCGGCGACCGGATTCCGCGATGGATGTACGCCGCGGCCGCGCCGCACGGAACGCTCATCTCGTTGCAGTTCCCGCCGGACGATGAGCTGGCATCCGAGTACGGGGTCAGCACGGTGTTCTTCGTCGTGTCGGCCGATGCACGGCGACTCGCGGAGTTGGACGACCTCCTGGCCAATCGCAGGCTGACAGCGGAGGTCGCCTCGCTGTTCCCGCTGGAGCGCGGCCGAGAAGCGTTCGAGACGGCCGGCACCCCCGGGCGTCGGCATGGGAAAGTACTTCTGCTGGTTCGAGCGGATCGCATTTGACCCTCACACTGTGTCATGGTCGATCGTGGCTTCCACCATGTACACCATCGGAGAATTCGCCGCCTTCGGGCGGGTGAGCGTGAGGATGCTGCGGCATTACGACGCCATCGGGCTGCTGGAGCCGGCGTGGGTCGACGAGCGGACCGGATACCGCCGGTACGCGCCCGACCAGCTGCGGCGGCTGCTGCGGATCGTCGAGCTGCGCCGGCTGGGTGTCGGTCTCGAGCGCATCGCCGCGGTCTTCACCGCCGACGACGAGGATGCCGCCCTGCGCGACACCCTCGAAGCCCGGCTGGCGGAGCTCGAGGCGTCGATCGCTGACGACACCGCCCGGCTCGCCCGCATCCGGCGACGTCTCCGGCTTCTGGAAGGAACAGAGACCATGTCTGAAGCAGTGCAGTACCGCTCCGTGGAGCCTGTCGTCGTCTACACGCTGACCGGCGTCGCGCCCGGGATGGGGCCCGAGAACGTATCACCTGTCGTCGGGCCGCTCATCGAACGGCTCGACCGGGTCCTCCTCGACGCCGGACGCGAGATCGTCGAACCGGGCATCTTCTGGTACGAGCCGGGGGAGGGCGAGGAGCTGATCGTCCACGTCTCGTACACCGCCGAATCCGAGCCGCGTCCGGGGCCCGGATACGAACTCGTCGAGCTCCCGGGGGTCCCGACCGCCGCGACCATCCTGCACCGCGGCGACATGGAGGGCATCGGCGACACGTGGTCCGCCCTCGTCGACCAGCTCACCGCCGACGGGTACCGGATGACCGGACCCAGCCGCGAGGTGTATCTCCACGCCGAGGGTCACATCCCGCAGCCCGACTGGGTCACCGAGCTCCAGGTGCCGGTCGAGCGCGGCTGAATCAGGCTCGTCAGGACTCCGGTGCCTCCTCAGGTACTGGGGTCCACCCACCCGCGCGCGCGGAACGCCCGCCCGTAGATCTCGCGGATCACGTCCTGCTTCAGCAGGTTGTACTCCCGCATGTCCCCGTCCGCCCCGTCGGCCGCCGGCGCCTTCGCCGCCGCATACCGCTCGCGCTCGTCCGGACGCTCGCGGAGCCAGTCGCGGAGGATCGCGTGCCGCACGAGCTCGGGGCTGTCGGGGGACCAGACGTGGAGGTTGACCGCCGGCTGCGAGCGCTGCAGGCAGCGGTGTCCGTGAAACGACGGCTCGCGTATGGTCAGCCGGTATCCGAGGCGTTCGAGCCCGGGCACGTATCGGTCCTCATCGCTGCTGGACGCGACCGTGAGGTCGATGTCGATGATGGGCTTCGCCGCGAAGCCGGGCACCGAGGTCGAGCCGACGTGGTCGAGTGCGAGGACGGCATCTCCGAGCGCCGCGCGGATCTCTTCGGCGAGCGTCCGGTACGTGTCCGCCCACGCCGGGTCGTAGTCGACGACCGCGATCTCCTCCGCCGCCGGCGGACCGTCGACCCACGGATCTTCGTCCGGATTGGGGCCCGAATGGCGCATGATCTGCTCCGGCGTCAGCATGGCGCCCAGCGTAGCGGTGCGTCGGGAGCGACAGCGCCGACCTCAGCCCCGGTGCCTCCGCCAGTACACGTACGTCGCCCACTCCACCGCGGCGAGCACCGCGCACAGGATGCCCAGCAGCACGTTCCACGCGCTGCCGCCGCCCACCGCGATCAGCAGGAAGAGGATGAAGAGCACGGTGTAGCCGATCCCCGTGATGAGCGCGCCCGTCTCCGTGCGGGCTGCCAGCCAGCGGGGACGCTTCGGCTCCTGATCCGTCATGCCTTCACTCTAGAGGCCGGTGCGCCGGCCTCGGCCGTATACGCAGATCTGCGAATGGCACCCCGTCCTCCCTGGCGCGCATCCTCAGTCCGGAGGGGTGGAATTGGGGTGCATCATGTCGGTCGCGGCGGTCGTTCTCTTGTCGTGTCTATGCCTCTCACCGTCGCCCGCGCCGCAGGAGTCGCCGGTCGCGTCTGACACCGTCGAGTTCTCGCCGGTGTGGGCGCAGCAGTCTGCGCAGTTGTGCCTGGCCCGCGCGCGAGCGTGGAGCCACCTCGGTCTGGGGTGCCCGCGCATCCCCTTCGACCCGTTCGAGAGCGTCGGCGCTCGACTGTTGCTGCTTCACGTGCGGTGAGGCGGGTGGCCCCCGCGGCCGACGCCGTTTCGAGGTCTGCCGCGTGATGGGACGGATGCTCTACCCTGTCGTCCGACGAACGGGAGCGGAGGCATGTACGCAGTCCGATCGGAGTGGATCGATGCCTTGGTCGCAGCGACCGAGCGGGGACCGATCACGCTCACCCGCATCGCGTCCCTCATCTCCCGGTCCATTCCCTGCGACCACGTCCTGTACGTCGAGCTGGATTTCGCCGCGGCCGACGTCGTGCTGACCGACCTCGTCAACGGACATCGCTTCACCAACACCGGCATCCTGGTCACCGAGTACGGCATGCACCCGCTGACCACCAGCTACCTCCTGGACCCGTCCGACCTGACTCCGCGGCGCGCCTCGGACGTGACCAGTCAGCGCGCGTGGGAGGCCACGGCCGCCTACGCGGAGGTGTTCCGCCCCGACCGCGGGCGGTTCCAGCTGAGCATGGTCACCTCCCTCCACGCCCCGGTGGTGGGACGCGGATGGACGCTCACCCGCTCCAGCACGGACTTCGACGACGACGACCTCGAGGTGGCGACCGAGCTGCTTCCCCTGCTCGCGGTGATCACCAACCGCGTCACGTTCCCCGGCGGCGTCGCGGCAGCACCTGCCGTGCTCACCGGCCGCGAACGCGCGATCGTGTCGGCGCTCGCCGAGGGCTGGACGTCCGGGCGGATCTCGTATGAGCTGTCGATCAGCGAAGGGACCGTGCGGAAGCATATCGAGCACGTCTACCGCAAGCTCGGGGTCACAAACCGGGTGCTCGCGGTACAGCGGGCGACGGAACTCGAGCTGCTGTGATCCGGCCTCGCGGCCCGCTGGGGGCTGCGGTGGCCGCACCGGACGCGAACGGCCCCGGCCCGCCGCCCATACGGGCGACGAGCCGGGGCCGCTGCATCCACCCGGGTCAGCGCCCGGAGGCGATTCCCTGCTGGGCCTGCTGCGCCAGCTGCTGGATGTCGCTGCCGTAGCCGCCGGCGAGGGCGGTCGCGGCGATCTTCTGCACGTCCGGGGTGCGCTCGGCCTCCGGGGCCTTCGCCAGGTCGCCGAGGTCGGTGCGGAGCGAGTCGGGCAGCTTCGCGGCGAGCTGCGCGTCGGCGGTCACATCGGCCGCGATGGTTGCGCCGGCGTCGCCGAGCTGCGGCGACGAGAGGTCGCCCGAGCGGAGGTCGCCGATCAGGCCCTTCAGTCCGGAGAGGCCCGAGAGGCCGGCGTGGTCGCCGCGCGCGTCCTTGAGGTGAGTGGCGAGGTCCTTGATGGCTGCGCCGTAGCCGCCGTCGAGGGCGGTCGCCACGATCTTCTTGGCGTCCGCGGTGCGGTCGGACGCCGGCGCCTTCGCGAGGGTCGTCACATCCTTCTGCAGCGCATCCGGCAGGAGGGCGAACAGCGGCTTGTCGGCGATCACGCGCTTCGCGAGCGCCTGGGCCTTCGCGCCGCTCAGGTGGCCGGCGAAGAGCTCGTGGCCGGCGTCCGTCGAGACGTGAGCCTGGGCCGTCGCCTGCGAGCCAGAGCCCGAGGCCGAGCCCGAGCCGGACGCGCCGCCGTCGACGGTGGTCGCGAACGCTCCCTGCGCGCCGACGCCCACCAGCGCGGTGGCCGCGAGGAGCGATGCCGCGCCCACGGCCGCACGCTTTGCGGTGAAGGCGCTGGTCTTCCGAACGGAGGTGTTCTTCGTGTAATCCATTGGATCCTTTCCGTGCCCGCGCTGCGGCCGACCGGTCTGCCGGCCGCTTCGGATCGCAGGCGTGGGCGACGTTACGGAACCCGTCTGGACCGTTCGTGCGGACACTCTGCGAGGTCACGCAGGGTGGTTGACCCGCCTCCGGACGGTTGTTATTGGAGGAATCGCCCGATGGCTTCGAGCGTGGTCGCGTTGTCCGAATGGAGGTGGGACCGAATCCCGACGGCCCGTGCGCCTTCGACGTTCTGGGGCACGTCGTCGATGAACAGGACGCTGCCCGGCGCCGCATCCATCCGGTCGAGCGCGACCTCGAACGCCGCCCGGCCGGGCTTCGTGGCGCCGATCTCGTGGCTGTAGCAGATCGGGTCGAACAGCTCGGAGAACCGGTAGCGGCGCTCCTCCTCTTCGCGCGCGCCGTCACCGGAGTTGGACAGGACGGCGAGGCCGACGGTGGCGCGCAGTCTCGCCAGCGAGGCGACGAGCTCCTGGTTCAGGACGCCGCAGTAGTCGTCCCAGAAATCCGCTCGCATGGACGCGAGCTGGTCCGGCGAGGCTCCGAGCGCCTGCCCGACGCGACTCCAGTAGAGCTCGGCGACACCTGTGCGACGCGTCGCGTCGGGAAGGTCGGCGACGGCCAGGCGCTCGGTGAACTCACCCTCCGTCATGCCCAGCACAGGAGCCCAGCGGGCGGCGAACGTACCCGGGCGGCCCCGGTCGTCCACCAGTTCAAGGACGCCGCCGATGTCGAGGAGCAGCCAGCGGTCCGTCATGCGCCCCACTCTACGGGCGCCCGTCGCGGCCTCCCCGTGTCAGCTCGCCTGCGCCCGCATCGCCTGCCACAGCGCCTGGCGGAGCTGGGCCTCGATGCGGCGGGCCTGCTCGCTGCTGACGCCCTCGTTGTCGCGGCGGCGCTCCGAACCGTGGCAGCGGTCGCCGTCGCGGGTGAAGTGGATGGCGATCCGACCGTCCGCGAGCACCGGCTGCTGCTCGTTGCAGTGCCCGCATTCGGTGAAGGAGAAGAATCCCATGCCACTCACGTTACGGGCGGCGTGTTTCCTCCCCGTTGCCGGTACGAGAAGTGTGGATGACGAGTATGCGCGTCACTCGCAGGCGACACCGTCGCCGTCGCGGTCCAGCTTGCGGGAGTAGCCGGGTTCGCCCGCGTGGATGGGCGCCGCACCGGCCGCGCGGGCGGCAGCGCAGTTCTCGTAGTACACATCCGGGGCCGGAGCAGGCGCGGGAGCGGGCGCGGGTGCGGGCGCAGGCGCGGGCGCAGGCGCGGGCGCAGGCGCGGGTGCCGGCGCGGGTGCGGGAGCAGGCGCGGGTGCGGGAGCAGGCGCGGGTGCGGGGGCAGGCGCCGGGGCAGGTGCGGGCGCTGGCGCCGACGCCGCGACCGGCGTGAACGCCGACGACTCCGCGGCCTGCGACGGGCATCCATCGAGGATGCGCGCCATCGCGTCGTGCTCTGCCCTCGTGACCCAGAGTCCGTAGGTGGCCTTCACCGAGATCTGCCGGGCGACGTACTCGCAGCGGAACGCCTTGTTGGCCGGCAGCCAGGTCGCCGCGTCTCCGGCGGACTTCTGCTGGTTCGCCGCACCGTCCACCGCGATGAGGTTGAGCGGATCGTTGGCGAGGCTGACCCGCTGTGCCTGCGTGAGCTTCTGGGCGCCCGTGATCCACGCGTTCTGGAGCGGGACGATGTGGTCGATCTGGACCAGCGCGGATGTCTTCTCGCCGCGGAGGAAGGGGATCGTCTTACCGGTGTAGCGGTCATCCAGTGTCCCGGAGAGGACTTTGCAGGGTCCTTGGCGTACGGCATTCTTCAGGTCGCGGTACAGGATGTCGTTGCGCGTGTCGCAGCCGTTGCGGTCCACATCCAGCCAGGCCGTCCCGAAGTCGGTGGTGCGCTGGTAGCCCGTGGCGGGCGACTTGCCCTTCACCGGGAGGGTGGCGAGCACATCGAGTGCTGTGGTGGAGGTGACGGCGTTGTCGACGAGAACGACGGTCGGGGCGCTGTCCGACGCAGTGACGGTGTCCGGATCCAGCGGCTCCGCCAGGGGCGTCGCCTCGACGGCGGTCGTGCTACGCGGGGTGGCGGACGCCGTGGCGGCCGCGCCGACGGAGTCCGCGCGCGACGCACCGGTCTGGGTGAACGATCCCAGGAGCAGGATGACGGCGGCTCCACCGGCGACCATCCCCGCGATGGGTCGAGAGGCCGGAAGAAGCAACCACCCGCGCCTGCGGGTCACGACGGTGTACATGCCCGCAACGACTCCGAGGAGACCGAGCACGACCAGGAAGGATCCGATGCCTTGGGAGAGCGCGGTGATCAGGACCACGATCGCGACGGAGAGGGTGATCCAGCTGGCCTTGGCGCCTGGTCGCGCCGGTTCGGTGTCGTTGCTCATCTTCATCTTCCTGTGAGTGCCTGGGACACCGTACTGACCGGGTCGGCGATCCATGAGCAGCCGGACCGCGTTGCGCGGTCAAAGCATGCTTTGCGAGGTCTATTCACAGGGTCGACCTCTTCCACTCCGCGCCTCAACGACATATCGTGAACTATCGCTGACGATAGGAGGCATCCCATGTCCACCTCATTCCCCTCCGGCGGGTTCGGCGCCCGCATGGATCCGGACGCCATGTGGCAGGCGTTCGAGCAGCTGCGGTCGACGTTCGAGAAGAAGGTCGGGTCGCGGATGGGACGCGGTGACGTCCGCGCCGCCGTCCTCAGCCTGCTCGCCGAGAAGCCGATGCACGGCTACCAGATCATCCGCGAGATCGAGGAGCGCAGCGGCGGCAGCTGGAAGCCGAGCGCCGGCTCCGTCTACCCGACACTGCAGCTGCTCGCCGACGAAGGGCTCATCACGGCGGAGGAGTCGAACGGCCGCAAGACGTATGCGCTGACCGAGGAGGGACGCGAGGTCGCGGCCAGCGAAGGCGCGACCCCGTGGGCCGACGGCACCGGCTCCGGCACCGGCACGAGCGGCGGCACGACGGGCACGGGCACGCCCGGCGCCGACCGCCGCGCCACCTCCGGACGCCTCCCCAGGGCCGGGGTCGAGCTCGCCCAGGCGGCCGCGCAGGTGCACCGCAGCGGCACCCCGGAGCAGATCCAGGAGGCGGCGACCGTGCTCGACGAGGCCCGTCGCCGGCTGTACGCGATCCTCGCCGAGGGCTGACGCGGGTGACGTCGGACCAGGCCGTCGCCCCCGCCTCACGGCCCGCGGCGACGCCGGCCACCCGCGCGCGCTACCGCCGCATCCTGCGCTTCGCCGGCTGGAACCTCGCCGTCACCTGGTGGTACGAGCTGTTCCTGCCGCGGATCGGGCTGGCGAGCGTCGCCGCCCGCACCCGCAGCAAGCGCATGCGGCGGTTCGCGCAGCGGTTCCATGCGCTCGCGGTCGACCTCGGCGGGCTGATGATCAAGGTCGGGCAGTTCATGTCCTCGCGCCTGGACGTGCTGCCTCCCGAGATCACCACCGAGCTGGAGGGGTTGCAGGACGAGGTCCCGGCCGTTCCGTTCCCGCAGATCCGGGCGCTCGCCGAGGCGGAGCTGGGCGTGCCGCTGGAAACCGCGTTCGCGTCCATCGACGAGGTGCCGGTCGCGGCGGCGTCACTGGGCCAGGCGCATCGCGCGGTTCTGACCGCCGAGACCGCCGAGCACACGGGGCTGAGCGCCGTCGTGTTGAAGGTCCAGCGGCCGGGCATCGACGCGATCGTGGACGTCGACCTCGCCGCCCTGCGCCGCGTCGGCCGCTGGCTCACCCACGTCCGCCTGGTGTCCGACCGGGTGGACGCGCCCGCGCTGGTCGAGGAGTTCGCGACCACCAGCCTGCAGGAGATCGACTACCTGCACGAGGGCGCCAACTCGGAGCGATTCGCGGAGGAGTTCGCCGGCGACCCGCGCGTCACCGTGCCCGCGATCGCCTGGGAGCGGACCACTCGCCGCGTTCTGACCCTGGAGGACGTCACCGCGATCAAGATCACCGACGCCGAGTCGCTGCGCGCGGCCGGCGTCGACCCGGCCGAGGTGGCGCCCGTGTTCGCCGAGGTGATGTTCGACCAGCTGTTCACCAACGGCTTCTTCCACGCCGACCCGCATCCCGGCAACATCTTCGTCACGCCCCACCCGGACGCGGCGGGGGAACGGCCTTGGCATCTCACGTTCGTCGACTTCGGGATGATGGGCGAGGTTCCGCCCGGCACCCGGAAGGGCCTTCGCAAGCTCCTGATCGCGGCGGCGTCGCGCGACGGCAAGGGGCTCGTGGACGCGATCCAGGATGTGGGAGTGCTGCTTCCGACGGCGGACACCGCCCAGCTCGAGCGCGCGATGACGCACCTGTTCGGACGGTTCGGCGGGATGGGGTTCGCGGAGCTGCGCGAGGTGGACCCGCGCGAGTTCCGCGAGTTCGCGGTCGAGTTCGGGGACGTGGTGCGGTCGCTGCCGTTTCAGCTGCCGGAGAACTTCCTGCTCATCATCCGCGCGATGTCCCTGACCTCGGGCGTGTGCAGCGCGCTCAACCCCACGTTCAACCTGTGGGACTCGGTCGAGCCGTACGCGCAGCAGCTGATCCGCGACGAGCGCGGCAACGTGGTCCAGGATGTGGCGCAGCAGGCCCTGGAGATCGCCGGGATCGCGTGGCGGCTCCCGAAGCGGCTGGACAGTCTCGTGACCCGGGTCGAGGAGGGCGACGTAGCCGTGAGCACTCCCCGCCTCGAGCAGCGGGTGGGACGCGTCGAGCGCGCGGTGCGGCGGCTCGCGGCCGCGGTCGTGTTCGGAGGAGTCGTGATCGCCGGCGCGATCGTGCACGCGACGGATGCCGTGCTCGGCACGGTGCTGCTGGTCGCGTCCCTCATCCCGCTGGCGTTCACCGTCTTCACAGGCCGGCGGGGGAGCTGAGGGGGAACAAAACCTGGTGGAGTAGCGTTTCACACATCATGGCAACCACCGAGATCACCTCGACCAACCACGACCAGACCGTCTCCGACGGCATCGTGCTGCTCGACTTCTGGGCCGACTGGTGCGGCCCGTGTCACATGTTCGCGCCCGTTTTCGAGAAGGCGTCCGAGCAGCACACCGATGTCACCTTCGGCAAGATCGACACAGAGGCCCAGCAGGAGCTCGCGGCGTCGTACGGCATCCAGTCCATTCCGACCCTCGTCGCCTACCGCGACGGCATCCCCCTGTTCTCGCAGGCCGGCGCGCTGCCGGGCGAGGCGGTGGAAGACCTCATCTCCCAGATCCGCGCCCTCGACATGACCGAGGTGCGCAAGCAGTACGAGGAGCTGAAGGCCAAGGCGGAGCAGCAGCAGAGCTGACCCGCGGACTTTCCGTTCAAGGCGCGGCATCCGTCACTCGACGGGTGCCGCGCCTTTTTCGTTTTCGGGGCGAGGCGCGTCAGGTGCCTCCGTCAGGTGTCGGCGCTGCTGCTCGCGCGGACGACGAGTTCCGGCTGGTACAGGATGTGGCGGGGCGGCAGTTCGGGGTCCTCTGCCTCTTCGAGGAGGATGCCGACGCCTGTCCGGCCGATGAGGCCGCTCGGCTGGCGGATGGACGTGAGCGGCACGACCGAGGCGCTGGCGAACTGGATGTCGTCGTAGCCGACCAGCGCGATCTCCTCGGGGATCGCCAGGCGGCCGTTGATGAACAGCGACTGGAGCAGCCCGATGGCGAGCAGGTCGTTCGCGGCGAAGACCGCGTCCGGGCGGTCGGCGGCCGGGCGGGCGACGATCGCGGCTCCGGCCGCGCGCCCCTCCTGGACCGTGAGGGCGGCGACGTCGACCACTTCCAAGCTGACACCCCGATGCGTGTCGACCTCCTGCCGCGCCCCCGCGAGGCGGTCGCGCACCTGTCTGATCTCCATGGGACCGCCGACGAAGGCCAGACGACGGCGACCTGTCTCGATGAGATGGGCGGCCGCGAGAGCGCCGCCGGCGACGTCGTCGACCGAGACGGAACTGAACGAGCTGTCGCTGCTGACGGTGTCGACGAGGACGGCCGAGATACCGCGCTCCCGCATGCGCCGCAGCCGCGCCGCGGGATCTCCGACGGGGGAGAGCAGCACGCCACGCACCCGAAGCTCCTCGAACAGGCTGAGGTAGCCGGTCTCGCGCTCCTTCAGATCGTTGCTGTTGCCGACGATGACCGAGAAGCCCGCCTCGGCGGCGGCGTCCTCGGCGGCGGTGGCCATGTCGGTGAAGAACGGGTTGCCCCCGCTGAGGGTGATGAGCCCGAGCGCCTGGCTGTGACCGAGGCGGAGCTGCCGCGCGGCCTCGTTCCGCACGTAGGAGAGCTTCTCCATCGCCTGTGTGACGCGCTCCACGGTCTCGGGGGCGACGAGCTCCGGCCGGTTGAGGACGTTGGAGACGGTGCCCACGGACACCCGCGCAAGGGCTGCGACATCCTTCACGCTCGCCGACGCCATGTCGCCCCCTTCCTCCTCGAAGTGTACGGGACGCGGCTATTGAATCGACGCAACCCGAAGCCCCGGTGTCGGCGCAGTCTATCCACTCGCCAGTGGCCCCCGCAATGAAAATCGTGCCGATTGAATCGTTATGAAGTTTTCCTTGACGTCCTGCACGACGTGCCTTTATGGTTCGATGAAGCGTTTCAAAATACAAGGAGGTATTTGGATGTTCACTCGGAGGACGGCGACTCGGGTCGCCGCCATTCTCGGCGGAGCCGCCCTCGTGGGCGCAGCGCTCGCCGGCTGCTCCAGCGGCGGATCCGGTGGAGACACCACCATCTCGCTCCTCGCGGGAGGCAACGACCCCGTCAACACGAAGTTCGCGAAGGACCTCGCCACGGCGTTCCACAAGGCCAACCCGAAGATCACCGTCAAGGTCGAGACACGTCCCGGCGGCACCGACGGCGACAATCTCATCAAGACGCGCCTGTCCACGGGCGAGATGAACGACGTCTTCCTCTATAACTCCGGCTCCCTGTTCCAGGCGCTGCGGCCGGACTCCCAGCTGCAGCCGCTCACGGACGAGGCCTGGGTGAAGACGCTCACCAGCGACTTCAAGAAGACGGTCAGCACGGACAAGGGCCTTTACGGGGCTCCGTGGGGCACCAGCTTCGACGGTGGCATCCTCTACAACAAGAAGGTCTACGAGAAGCTCGGCCTCAGCGTCCCCACCACGTGGGACGAGTTCATCAGCAACAGCGAGAAGATCAAGGCCGCGGGAATCGCGCCGATCATCCAGTCGTACGGCGACACCTGGACCAGCCAGCTCCTCGTTCTCGCCGACTTCGCGAACGTGAGCGCGAAGGACCCGGAATGGGCCTCCGACTACACCGCGAACAAGTCCAGCGCGAAGTACACCAAGGAGCCGGCGCTCGCCGGGTTCACCCACACCCAGGAGATCTTCGACAAGGGCCTGCTCAACAAAGACTACGCGTCCCTCACCAACGTCAATGCCCTGAAGATGCTCGCCACCGGCGACGGTGCGCAGTACCCCATGCTCTCCGCGGTGATCGGCAACGTCGTCCAGTCCAACCCGGATCAAGTGAACGACATCGGGTTCTTCGCCGTCCCGGCCGAGTCGGGCGACACGCATGCCACCGTCTGGGAGCCCAACGGGGCGTACATCCCGAAGACGACCACCGGTGACAAGCTGACCGCCGCGAAGAAGCTCATCGCGTTCATCAACTCGCCCGCCGGCTGCGACCTCCAGAACAAGGTCGGCACGCCGGGCGGCCCATTCGCCACCAGCGCCTGCACCGTCTCGTCCGACGCCCCCGCCCTCGTCCAGGACGTCCTGAAGTACCAGGAGGACAAGAAGACCGGCCTCGCGCTCGAGTTCCTGTCGCCCATCAAGGGCCCGAACCTGGAGAAGATCCTAATCCAGGTCGGATCGGGAATCTCGACCGCGCAGGAAGGCGCGGCCCTGTATGACCAGGATGTGAAGGCACAGGCCCAGCAGCTGGGCATCAAGGGCTGGTGAGCCGTCGTCCGGGCCGGCATCCCCCAGCCGGCCCGGACGACCACCCGAGCCCTGCGCACACAGACGGCGAACAGAAGACTCGACGAGGAGCAGACAATGTCGACGGCCACCCCGGCGACCGCGATGCAAGCGGCCGACATCATCACCGAGGGCAGAAGTCCCGGTGCCACGAAACCGCGCGGATCGCGCATCAAGTCGGCATACCCGACCTGGTTCTTCATCCCGGCGCTGGTGCTCTACGTCGTGTTCTTCGCGCTCCCGACGTTCTCGTCGTTCTACTTCTCGCTGACGCGGTGGTCGCTGTTCGACTCGCAGTTCATCGGCTTCGCGAACTACGTGCAGTTCTTCCAGGACCCGCAGCTCTACACGAGCTTCATCCACACCTTCATCTACGCGTTCCTGACGTCGGCCGCGAAGGTGGTCATCGGCTTCCTGTTGGCGTTGCTGCTGACCGGCCCTGTCGTGGGCCGCGGCTACCTGCGGGCGATCGTGTTCTTCCCGGTGCTGCTGTCGACGATCGGCGTCGGCATCCTCTGGAAGTCCCTGCTCGATCCCTTCCATGGGATGGTGAACGCGGTGCTCGGGTTCTTCGGACTGCCGCAGCCGGGCTGGTTCACCGACCCGAACCTCGCGCTCTACACGATCGCCGGAGTCGACATCTGGAAGGGCGTCGGCATCGCCACCCTGATCTTCATGGCAGGCATCGTCGCCATCCCGAACGAGTACTTCGAGGCGGCGCGGATGGACGGCGCCTCCGGGTGGCGCATCCTGCGCGACATCACGATCCCGCTGAGCAAGGGCGCGACCGCGACGGTCATCATCCTGTCGCTGATCGGCGGCCTGCGCTCCTTCGACATCATCTGGGCCACCACCGGAGGCGGACCCGGCTTCACCAGCGACGTGCTCGCCTCGGTGATCTACAAGCAGTACCAGGCCGGGTTCTACGGTCTCTCGACCGCCGGCAACGTCATCCTCTTCCTCGTCGTGACGGTGATCATGGTGCCGCTCTCGTACTTCCTCAACAGAAAGCAGGTGGAGCTGTGAAGCAGGCGCGCATCCGCTCCTGGAGCGTCGGCGTCCTCGCCATCCTGGTCTCCGTCGTCGTGTTCCTCGTGCCGCTGGCCTTCGTGGTGCTGCAGGCGTCGAAGACACCGGACGACGCGTCCACCCTCGCCTTCACCTGGCCGAAGGAGTGGGCCTTCTTCCCGAACCTGATCGCCGTGCTCGAGAGCAACGACGGGCTGATCTGGCGGGCGTTCCTCAACTCGTTCGTGCTGACCGTCGGGTCCGTCGTGCTGATGGTGATCATCTCGGCGATGGCCGGCTACATCCTGGCCCGCAAGCGCAGCAAGTGGGGCCCGGTCGTGAACTTCTTCGTGCTGGCCGGCCTGATCGTGCCGCCCGCCGTCGTGCCCACCATCTGGGTGCTCCAGGGCACCGGGCTCTACAAGACGATGCCGGGCATGATCCTCATCGAGACCACCTTCGGACTCTCGTTCTGCATCCTGCTGTTCCGGGCGTTCTTCGGCACCGTGCCGAGGAGCTCGACGAGGCCGCGATCCTGGACGGCGCCGGCCGGGTGCGCCTGTTCTTCCAGGTGATCCTGCCGCTGCTCCGGCCGGTTATCGTCACCGTGATCGTGGTGCAGTCGGTGTTCGTCTTCAACGACTTCCAGGGCCCGCTGTACTTCCTGCCCGGGTCGGACAATGCCACCGTCCAGACGACGCTCTACACCTTCTCGGGCCAGAACCTGAGCTTCTACAACCTCCTGTTCATGGACATCCTGCTCATCACCATCCCGCCTCTGCTGGCCTACATCTTCTTCAACCGGCAGATCATCGCGGGCATCACGAGCGGAGCGGTGAAGGGCTGACATGACCACGCACGACCACGAGACCACGACGACACACGAAAACGGAGAGATGACGCAGATGACCTGGCACGCCCACATGATCGCCCCCGCCCACGAGCTCGACTCGGCGCCGCACCTGCGCCGCGAGTTCCGCCTCGAGGAGGGTCACGGCGCTGTGACCCGGGCGACCCTCCACCTGACCGCGCACGGCATCGTCGAGGCGTGGCTCAACGGACGGCCGGTGTCCGAAGACCTCTTCACGCCCGGATGGAGCGCCTACGAGTGGCGCCTGCGATATGCGACCTACGACGTCACAGCACTGATCGAGAAGACGACGGTGCTCGGCATCGCGCTCGGCAAGGGCTGGTTCGGCGGCCGGCTCGGCTGGACGGGCGGCGCGGCCTGGTACGGCGACCAGCTCGGCGCGTTCGCCCAGCTGGAGCTGGAGTTCGCCGACGGCACCACCCGACTCGTCGTCACCGACGAGGAGTGGTCGAGCGGGCCGAGCGAGATCCTTGCGAACGACCTGTACGACGGCGAGACGATCGACGCGCGGCGGCGCGACGACGCCTGGAAGCGTCCCGGGTTCGCCGGCGACAGCTGGGCCGGCGTGAAGGCGGTGGAGTTCGACACCGCACAGCTGACCCCGTATGTCGGACCCGCGGTCACCCGCTGGGCCGCGCTGCCGGTGCAGGAGATCACCACCTCCCCGTCAGGGAAGACGCTCGTCGACTTCGGCCAGAACCTCGTCGGCTGGGTGAAGGTCCGCGTCGAGGGCCCTGCCGGCACCGAGATCGTGATCCGTCACGCCGAGGTGCTGGAGCACGGGGAGTTGGGTGTGCGCCCGCTCCGCACCGCGCAGGCCACCGACCGCTACATCCTGAGCGGGGGAGTCGACGAGTTCGAGCCCACCTTCACCTTCCACGGCTTCCGCTACGCGGAGGTCTCCGGATGGCCGGGTGAGCTGAAGCCGGAGGACCTGACCGCGGTCGCGATCGGCTCGGAGTTGACCCGCATCGGCGAGTTCCACACCTCCGACCCGCTGCTGAACCAGTTCCACGAGAACGTGGTGTGGGGGATGCGCGGCAACTTCGTCGACGTGCCCACCGACTGCCCGCAGCGAGACGAGCGCCTGGGCTGGACCGGGGACATCGCCGCCTTCGCTCCGACCGCCGCCTTCCTCTACGACGTCGACGCGTTCCTCTCGGACTGGCTGATCGACCTCGACCTGGAGCAGCAGCACAACGACGGCATCGTCGGGTTCGTCATCCCGGACGTGCTCAAGTACATGCCGTTCCCCGAGGCCTTCGGCAAGCCCGACACGACCGCGATCTGGAGCGACGCAGCGGTCTGGGTGCCGTGGGACCTGTACCAGGCGTATGGCGATACCGCGGTGCTCGCGCGCCAGTTCGACTCCATGACGAGCCACGTGCGGCGGGTGAAGTCGCTGCTGTCGCCGGCGGGCGTCTGGGACGGCAGCTTCCAGTTCGGCGACTGGCTCGACCCGGACGCCCCGCCGGAGGACCCGGCGAAGGCGAAGGCCGACACGGGCGTCGTCGCGACTGCGTGCGCGTACTGGTCGGCGAAGATCGTCGCCGACACCGCGGGCATCCTCGGGCGAGCCGAGGAGCAGGCGGAGTTCGCGGCGCACGCGGAGGCGCTGCGGGAGGCCTTCAACCGGGAGTACGTCGACGCCGGCATCGTGAAGAGCGACTGCACGACGGTCTACGCCCTGGCGATCGTGTTCGGCCTGCTGTCCGAGGCCGACGAGGCGGTGGCGGGCGAGCGCCTGGCGGAGCTCGCCGCCGAGGCGGGCTACCGCATCTCGACCGGGTTCGCCGGCACTCCCTTCATCGCCGACGCGCTCACCCAGACCGGCCACACGGACGTCGCCTACCGGCTGCTGCTCGAGAAGGAGTGCCCGTCCTGGCTGTACCCGGTGACCATGGGCGCGACGACGGTGTGGGAGCGCTGGGACTCGATGCTGCCCGACGGCACCATCAACCCGGGCGAGATGACCAGCTTCAACCACTACGCCCTCGGCGCGGTGGCCGACTGGATGCACCGGGTCGTCGGCGGTCTGGCCCCGCTGGAGCCGGGCTACGCCCGCGTGCTCGTCGCGCCGCAGCCCGGCGGCGGACTCACCGAGGCCGCGACCTCGCTGGAGACCCCGCACGGCCGCGTGTCCGTGAGCTGGCGCGTCGCGGACGGCTCGTTCACGGTCGAGGCGGAGCTGCCGGAGGGCGTCGAGGGCGTTCTGCGGCTGCCCGACGGCGGCGAGCGGCCGATCGGCGCGGGGCGGGTCTCCGCCTCTGCCGACCTCCCGGACTCCGTGCCCGCCGGCCGCTGACGTACGCCCACCGATCCACCGCTGTCGAGAAAGCGAAACCATGACTCTCACCGACGACATCCGCGACCGGCTGGCGCAGCAGGCGATCGAGCTGCCGAGCTGGGCGTTCGGGAACTCGGGCACCCGGTTCCGGGTGTTCGGCACGCCGGGCACCGCGCGCGATCCGTTCGAGAAGATCTCGGATGCGGCGCAGGTTCACAAGAACACCGGTCTCGCGCCGACCGTGGCGCTGCACATCCCGTGGGACAGCGTCGACTCCTACGCCGACCTCAAGAAGCACGCCGAGGACAACGGCGTTCAGCTGGGCACGATCAATTCGAACACCTTCCAGGACGACGACTACAAGTTCGGGTCGATCACACACCACGACGACCGCATCCGCCAGAAGGCGATCGACCACCACTTCGAGTGCATCGACGTGATGAACGAGACCGGCTCGCGCGACCTGAAGATTTGGCTCGCCGACGGCACCAACTACCCGGGCCAGGATTCGATGCGCGCCCGGCAGGACCGGCTCGCCGACAGCCTCCAGAAGATCTACGAGCGGATCGGCGAGGGCCAGCGGCTGGTGCTGGAGTACAAGTTCTTCGAGCCGGCGTTCTACCACACGGATGTTCCGGACTGGGGGACGAGCTACGTCCAGACCGCGGCGCTCGGCGACCGCGCGTTCGTCTGCCTCGACACCGGCCACCACGCGCCGGGCACGAACATCGAGTTCATCGTGATGCAGCTCCTGCGCCTCGGGAAGCTCGGGTCGTTCGACTTCAACAGCCGCTTCTACGCCGACGACGACCTGATCGTCGGCGCCGCGGACCCGTTCCAGCTGTTCCGGATCATCTTCGAGGTCATCCAGGGCGGCGGCTACGGCAACCCCGAGGTCGCCTTCATGCTCGACCAGTGCCACAACCTGGAGGCGAAGATCCCGGGCCAGATCCGCTCGGTGCTCAATGTGCAGGAGGCGACCGCGAAGGCGCTGCTGGTGGATGTGGAGGCGCTGGACGCCGCCCAGCGCGCGAACGACGTGCTCGCCGCCAACACCGTGTTCATGGATGCGTTCAACACCGATGTGCGCGCCGACCTGGCCGCCTGGCGCGAGTCGCGCGGGCTGCCGGCGGACCCGATGGCCGCGTACAAGGCGTCGGGGTACCAGGAGAAGATCGAGGCCGAGCGCGTGGGCGGCACCCAGGCCGGATGGGGAGCGTGACCCGCATGACGAACGAGACCGTCGCAGCCCTGATCGCCCGCTCCAACCGCCTCGGGTCTGACCCGAAGAACACCAACTACGCCGGCGGCAACACCTCCGCGAAGGGCACCGAGACCGACCCCGTGACGGGCGAGCCCGTCGAGCTGCTGTGGGTGAAGGGCTCCGGGGGAGACCTGGGCACGCTCACCGAGCAAGGGCTCGCCGTGCTGCGCCTGGACCGGCTCCGTGCGCTGCAGAACGTGTATCCCGGGGTCGAGCGCGAGGATGAGATGGTCGCCGCGTTCGACTACACGCTCCACGGCAAGGGCGGTGCGGCGCCGTCGATCGACACGGCCATGCACGGCCTGGTGGATGCGGCGCACGTCGACCACCTGCACCCGGACTCGGGCATCGCGATCGCGACGGCGGCGGATGGCGAGCGGCTGACGGCCGAGGTGTTCGGCGGCCGCGTCGTGTGGGTGCCGTGGCGACGTCCCGGGTTCCAGCTCGGCCTCGACATCGCGGCGATCAAGGCCGCGAACCCGGAGGCGATCGGCACCATCCTGGGCGGGCATGGGATCACGGCTTGGGGGGACACGAGCGAGGAGGCGGAGGCCAACTCGCTGTGGATCATCCAGACCGCCGCCGACTACATCGCCGCCAACGGCCGTCCCGAGCCGTTCGGGGCGCGCATCGCGGCGAACGAGCCGCTGGAGCCGGCGGAGCGCCGGGCGAAGGCGGCGGCGCTCGCGCCGACCCTTCGTGGGCTGGCGTCGACGGATAAGCCGCAGGTCGGCTCGTTCACCGACGCGGATGTCGTGCTCGACTTCCTCGCTTCGGAGGAGCACGCACGCCTCGGCGCGCTGGGCACCTCGTGCCCGGACCACTTCCTGCGCACCAAGGTGAAGCCGCTGATCCTCGACCTGCCGGCCGACGCGTCCATCGAGGATTCGATCGCCCGGCTGAAGGAGCTGCACGAGCAGTACCGGGCCGAGTACACCGCTTATTACGAGAAGTACGCGACACCGGACTCGCCCGCGATGCGCGGCGCGGACCCGGCGATCGTGCTCATCCCGGGCGTCGGGATGTTCTCCTACGGGGCGAACAAGCAGACCGCGCGGGTGGCGGGCGAGTTCTACATCAACGCGATCAACGTCATGCGCGGCGCCGAGGCGATCTCCTCGTACGCGCCGATCGACGAGTCGGAGAAGTTCCGGATCGAGTACTGGGCGCTGGAGGAGGCCAAGCTGGCGCGCCTCCCGAAGCCCAAGTCCCACGCCGGCCGTATCGCGCTGGTCACCGGTGCGGCGTCCGGGATCGGCAAGGCGATCGCGACCCGGCTCGCTGCTGAGGGCGCGTGCGTCGTCATCGCCGACCTCGACCTGGCGAAGGCGCAGGAGGCGGCGGCGGAGCTGGGCGGCATGGATGTGGCGATCGGGGTGGCGGCGAACGTCACCAGCGAGTCCGACATCCAGAAGGGCATCCAGGAGGCGCTTCTGCAGTTCGGCGGACTCGACCTGATCGTCAACAACGCCGGACTGTCGATCTCCAAGCCGCTGCTCGAGACCACCGAAGCCGACTGGTACCTGCAGCACGACGTCATGGCCAAGGGCTCGTTCCTGGTGTCCAAGGCGGCGGCGAAGGTCCTCATCGAGCAGGGCCTCGGCGGCGACATCGTCTACATCTCGTCCAAGAACTCCGTCTTCGCCGGCCCGAACAACATCGCCTACTCGGCCACCAAGGCCGACCAGGCGCACCAGGTGCGGCTGCTCGCGGCCGAGCTCGGCGACTACGGCGTGAAGGTCAACGGCATCAACCCTGACGGCGTCGTCCGCGGCTCGGGCATCTTCGCCGGCGGCTGGGGCGCCAAGCGCGCCGCGGTCTACGGGGTGCCGGAGGAGGAGCTGGGGAAGTACTACGCCCAGCGGACGCTGCTCAAGCGCGAGGTTCTGCCGGAGAATGTGGCCAACGCGGTGGCCGTGCTGACCTCCGCGGACCTGGACCACACCACGGGCCTGCACATCCCGGTCGACGCCGGAGTGGCCGCGGCCTTCCTGCGATGAGCACCGGTACCGTCGCCGCGGTCGACCTGGGCGCGACCAGCGGCCGGGTCATGCACGCCCGCGTCGGGGCGGACACGCTCGAGCTGACGGAGGCGGCACGCTTCCCCAACACGCCCGTGCGGGTGTGGGAGGGGGACCGCGCGGCCCTGCACTGGGACGTGACCGGGCTGTACGCGAGCGTGCTCGACGGGCTCGCGTCGGTCGCCCGGTCGGACCCCGCGTTGCGCAGCATCGGCGTGGACGCGTGGGCCGTCGACTACGGGCTGCTGCGCGACGGCCGGCTTCTGGGTGAGCCGTATCACTATCGCGACGAGCGCACCGAGCGGGGCGTCGCACTGGCGCACGCAGCGGTGGATCCGGCTGAGCTCTACCGCCAGGGCGGGCTGCAGTTCCTCCCGTTCAACTCGCTGTACCAGCTGGCCGTGGATGCGGCCGACGGGACTCTTGCATCGTCCGACGGCTTCCTGCTCATCCCGGACCTGCTGACGTACTGGCTCACCGGTGCCCGGCAGGCGGAGCGGACCAACGCGTCCACGACGGGGCTCCTCACCGCGGACGGCGACTGGAACGACGCGCTCGTCGAACGGCTCGGCCTCCCGCGCGGAGCGTTCGCCCCGCTCGTGGACGCCGGTACCGCGGTCGGCGGGATGCTTCCGTCGCTCGCCGCCGACCTCCCGTTCGCGGGTTCCGGCCCGGTCGTCACCGCGGTCGGCTCGCACGACACCGCCTCGGCCGTGGTCGCGGTGCCGATGGATGCGTCCCGCGCCGCGTACATCTCGTGCGGCACGTGGGGCCTGGTCGGCGTGGAGCTGCCGCACCGCGTCGTCACCGAGGAGGGGCGCGCGGCGAACTTCACCAACGAGGGCGGCGTCGACGGCCGCATCCGCTACCTCCACAACGTCATGGGCCTGTGGCTGCTGAGCGAGTCCATTCGCGAGTGGCAGCGTCGCGGTCTGCACGTCGAACTGCCGGGCTTGCTGGCGGAGGCCGCTGAGTTGCCACGCCCGGCGGAGGTGTTCGACGCCGACGACCCCCGTTTCCTCGCACCCGGCGACATGCCGTCCCGCATCGCCGCATGGTTCGAGGAGCGCGGACTGCGCGCCCCCGTATCACCGGCCGGGATGGTGCGCGTGATCGTCGAGAGCCTTGCGGCCGCAATCGCAGAGACCGCCCATCGCGCGGCGGAGCTCTCCCGTGTGCCGGTGGAGACCATCCACATCGTCGGCGGGGAGCGCGCAACGCGCTGCTCTGCCAGGCGACCGCCGACCGCAGCGGCTTGCCCGTGCTCGCCGGGCCCGTGGAGGCCACCGCGATCGGAAACGTCCTGGTGCAGGCGCGCGCAGCGGGCCTCCTCACCGGCGACCTGGAGACGCTGCGCGCCCTGGTCGCCCGCACCGCCCACATCGTCCGCTACGACCCCCGTTAGGATCCATTCGCATGGTCGACCGTCAATTCCCGAAGCCCGTCGAACTCTTGGAACTGATGCAGTTCAAGAAGCCGGAGCTGAATCTGAAAAAGCGGCGGTTGGAGTCGGCGCTGACGATCGAGGATCTGGCGCGGATCGCTCGCCGTCGGACTCCGCGGGCCGCGTTCGACTACACGGAAGGGGCTGCGGAGGGGAGCTGTCACTGGCGCGGGCGCGGCAGGCGTTTCAGGATGTGGAGTTCCACCCGTCGATCCTGCGGGATGTGTCGACGGTGGATACGTCGTGTGAGATCTGGGGTGGGCGGTCGGCGTTGCCGTTCGGGATCGCGCCGACCGGGTTCACGAGGTTGATGCAGACCGAAGGGGAGACCGCGGGGGCTGGTGCGGCGGGGGCTGCGGGGATTCCGTTCACCCTGTCCACGCTCGGGACGACGTCGATCGAGGGGGTGAAGGCGGCGAACCCAACGGGGCGGAACTGGTTCCAGCTGTATGTGATGCGGCACAAGGAAATCTCGTACGGGCTGGTGGAGCGGGCGGCCGCTGCCGGGTTCGACACCCTGTTCTTCACGGTCGACACCCCGGTCGCCGGGGCGCGGTTGCGGGATAAGAGGAACGGGTTCTCCATCCCACCCCAGTTGACGTTGGGCACCATTGTGAATGCGATCCCGCGGCCGTGGTGGTGGTACGACTTCCTGACCACCCCAAAACTGGAGTTCGCGTCCCTGTCGGCCACCGGTGGGACCGTCGGTGACCTGCTGAACGCGGCGATGGACCCGTCGATCGACTACGACGACCTCGCCGAGATCCGCGCGCTGTGGCCGGGGAAGCTCGTCATCAAGGGCGTGCAGAACGTAGAGGACGCGAAGAAGCTCACCGACTTCGGTGTGGACGGGATCGTGCTGTCCAACCATGGCGGCCGACAGCTGGACCGGGCACCGATCCCGTTCCACCTCCTCCCCGAGGTGGTGCGGGAGGTCGGGCAGCACACCGAGGTGGCGATCGACACCGGCATCATGAACGGCGCCGACATCATCGCCGCCTACGCGTTGGGCGCGAAGTTCACGTTGATCGGGCGCGCGTACCTCTACGGCCTCATGGCCGGCGGCCGCGAAGGCGTCGACCGCACCATCCAGATCCTCACCGACCAGCTCATGCGCACCATGAAACTCCTCCAAGTCCGCACCCTCGCCGAACTCGGCCCCCACCACGTCACCCAACTCACCCGGCTGCAGCCCCTCCGCCGCACCACCCCTGAGCACACCGACGCCTAACGATTCGTGACGAATGCACCGTATTCGCCACGAGTAGCGACCATTCGTCACGAATCGCGCTGGAGCGGGGCGAGGGGGCGAAGCGCGAGAGCGCCCCAGTGGGTGGGTGATTCGTGCCGAATGAGCGGTATTCGTGACGAATAGCGCACATTGGGCACGAATCAAGCGCGGAGGGGAGGTGCGCTCACCGCGGCGTGTACTCGTACACGACGGCCGACCAGTGGCCCTCGAGCTCGTCCCAGGACTCGGGGCCGTGGTAGGCCAGCGCGTACTGCACGTTGAGGATCGGGCCGAGCACGTTCAGCACGTCCGGGTCGAAGGGCGTCCCGGGCGGGAAGCCCAGGCCGAAGCTGTGGATGATGCTGTCGTCCGCCGCGCGCAGCCAGACGCCCCAGCCCTGGCTGACCGGCATCGCGACGACCCGGAACACGGTGGCGGGGTCGTAGTCGGCGGGGAGCGCGTCCGGCAGTTCGGTCATGGATGCAACCGTACAAGCCCGCGCGCACGCAGGGAACAAACGGCGGCGTCCCTCGGTTGATTGACATGTCAGCTACTTTCGCTGACGGACAGGACCGAGCCACTATGACACCGACCGCCGCCCCCGAGCGCCTGACCGACCGCGAGCTCGCCGTCTGGCGATCGCTGCTCGACACCACGGACCAGCTGCGCCGCCTGCTGTCCGCCGACTTGCAGCGCGTCGAGCTGTCGCCCGGCGACTACGCCGTGCTGCTCGGCCTCACCGAGGCGCCCTACCGCACCCTGCGGTCGTCCGAGGTCGCGGACGCGATCGGCTGGGAGCGCAGCCGTGTCTCGCACCAGCTGGGCCGGATGGAGCGGCGCGGTCTGATCCGCCGCACCGACTGCCCCGGTGACAACCGCGGCGCGCTCGTCCTGCTCACCGACGACGGGTTCCAGGCCATCAGGCAGGCATCCGGGCCGCACCTGCGGGCCGTCAAGCGGCTCTTCGCCGACGCGCTGGAGCCGCAGCAGCTCGACGCCCTCGCCGACGTGCTCGGCAGCATCCGCACGCACCTCGACGCCGCAGAAGACGCCACGGAAGGAGACCGCTCATGACCGCCATCACCCGACCGCGCGTCGCCATCCTCGGCGTCGGACACGTCGGCTCGGCGCTCGCGCGCATCCTGCTCGACGCCGGGTACGAGGTGGATGTCGCCGCCTCGGGCGACCCGCAGCGCATCCAGCTGATCGCCTCCGTCGTCATGCCGGGCGCCCGCCCGCGCTGGGCCGCGGAGGCCGTCGCCGACGCGGACGTGGTCATCCTCGCCATCCCGTTGCACCGGTTCGCGGGGCTCGACCGTTCGATGCTGGACGGGAAGATCGTCGTCGACTCCATGAACTACTGGGCGCCGACGGACGGCGTTCAGCCGTTGTTCGAGGACGGCGAGCTGACCAGCAGCGAGATCGTCCAGCGCGAGCTCACCGCCGCCCGGATCGTGAAGACCTTCAACCACATCGGCTACCACGAGATGGAGGAGGACCGCCGGCCCGCAGGCGACCCCGACCGCCGCGCGCTCGGCGTGGCATCGGACGACCCGGACGCCGCCGCGGTCGTCGCCTCCCTCATCGAGGACGCCGGCTACGACACGGTGCTCGCCGAGAGCCTGCGCGACGGCGTCGCGTTCGAGCCCGGCGGTCCCGTCTTCGGCGCGCGGCTCGACGCCGCCGCCTTCCGCGCCGCCGTCGCGGGCGAACTCGAGACGGCCGCCTGAATCACCGATCACCCGAGAGATACACACAAATGAACACCGCACCCAAGAACACCGAGCCCCGGACCTTCCCGCTCACCTTCGGCCTCAACACCTTCGGCGACGTCACCGCCGACGCCCAAGGCCGTCCGATCTCGCACGCGCAGACCATCCGCGACCTCGTCGGGCACGGCGTCGCCGCTGAGAGGGCCGGCGTCGACTTCTTCGGGATCGGCGAGCACCACACCGACGACATGCCGCTCTCGGCGGCCGACGTCGTGCTGAGCGCGATCGCCGCCCGCACCGAGCGCATCCTCCTCGGCTCCGCCGTGACCGTGCTGAGCTCGGACGACCCCGTCCGCGTCTTCCAGCGCTATTCGACGCTGAACGCCGTCTCGGACGGCCGGGCCGAGATCATCCTGGGGCGCGGCTCGAGCATCGACTCCTTCCCGCTGTTCGGCTTCGACCTGTCCGACTACGAGGACCTGTTCGAGGAGAAGACGAACCTCTTCGCCCGCCTGCGTGAGGGCGGTCCCGTCACCTGGGAGGGGCGCACCCGCGCCGGCCTGCGCGACCAGGATGTGGTCCCGCACCTCGAATCGCCGCTGCCCACCTGGATCGGCGTGGGTGGCAGCCCAGAGTCCGTGATCCGGACGGCGCACTACGGCTTCGACCTGATGCTCGCCGTGATCGGCGGCCCTGCCGCCCGGTTCGCGCCGTACGCGGAGCTGTTCCACAAGGCGCTGGAGCAGTTCGGCCGGCCTCCGGGGCGGATCGGTCTGCACTCGCCCGGCCACGTCGCCGCGACCGACGAGCAGGCGCGGGAGGAGTTCTGGCCGCACTTCCGCGACATGATCACCAAGGTGAGCGCCACCCGCGGCTTCGCGATCCCGACCGAGGCGTCGTTCCAGCGCGAGCTCGGGCCGGACGGCAGCCTCTACGTCGGCTCGCCGGAGACCGTCGCGACGAAGATCGCCGCGAACCTCCGCATCCTGGGCGCCCACCGGTTCGACCTCAAGTACGGCATCCCGGGCATGACCGACGAGTCCCTGCTCACCGCCATCCGGCTGTACGGCGTGGAGGTCGTCCCCCGCGTACGGGAACTGCTGGCCTGATCCGGCGCGCGGTCACTGCTCGGCGGGCGTCCGCTTCAGGATGAGGAAGCGGGCGCCGTACGCCGGGACACTGACCGGGAAGCTCGCCAGGTCGTCCACAGTCCCGACCTCGCTGCCGTCGGCAGCGTCCGTCACCGTCGCGCGGTGGGGAAGCGCCTCCGACCGGACGGTGCCGTCGACCGCCGAGTCCGTCATGTTGAGCACGGTCAACTGCACGATCGGCAGCCCCTGCTCATCCAGCGTCTCGAGCTCGTGCACCAGGACGAGCATCCCGGGATGCGCGACGTCCGGCACGTCCACCTGGCGGGCGGTCGCGATGCCCCAGCGGTTGCGGATGCGCAGCAGCTGGCGCAGGCGGCTCGCGAACGAGTCGCGCGTCCGCAGCTGCTCGGGCAGCGTCCCGTAGAGGGAGCGCGCCCGCGGCATTCCGGACGGCGAGCGCTCCGCCTCCGGGGCGACCCCGAGGAGGTCGTGCGCGCCGCGCTCCACCCAGCGTGTGTCGCCCTCGGCGATCAGGTCGGCGACCTCCGAGCGCGGGACGGTCAGCGAGCCGAGGAGGTCCCAGCCGGAGAGTGCGAAGACGCCTGGCTGCCAGGCGTTGAACGCCGCGAGCAGCAGGTGAGCATCCCGGATCGCGGGGATGTCGTCCTCGGTGATCGAGTCGAGCGTCGCGTGGCCCTGCGTCGCCGCGATGAGCGACGCCGAGGTGCAGGCGATCCCGTTCGTCGTGAAGACCAGGTTGTAGTCCGCGGTCGGGGCCGTGATCGCCTCTGTCAGGTCGGCGCGGATGCGCTGGGCCAGCTCTCCTCCGGTGATCTCCTCGCCGCGGAAGGTGTAGACGTCGTTCGCGTGCAGGGTGGCCCAGTGGACCAGCTCGTAGGTGAGCTCGTCGTGGTTCTGCATGCCGTGGACCAGGCTCACCGGCTCGACGCCCAGCTCGAGGGAGGTGCGCAGCGTGAGCCGCAGGAACTCCGTGTCGCCGGTCGCCAGGGCGTGGTGGTACGCCGGGCGGTTGATGAAGTCGTAGGACAGGTCGGCGCCGACCGCACCCGTGTCGCGGATGTCCTCGACCGTCAGGTTCAGCTCCTGGAAGGTGAAGCCGCCGACCTTGCGGACCATACCGGCGATGATGTGGTTCGCCGCGTGAGAGAGCGGGTGCCCCTCCGACCAGGCGGGCATCCCCTCTGCGCTCTTCTCGACGCCGAGGAAGCCGTTCGCATCCAGTCGAAGAGCGCTGGTGCCGAGGTCGCCGAGCGAGTGGAGGGCGTCGCCGATGACCAGCCGCATGCCCGAGAAGGTCGGGTCGAGCCAGTTCACCGAGGGCTGGCCCTCCTTGAAGTAGTGGAGGTAGACCCAGCGACGGGTGATGCCGTCCACGCCGATCACCGGTGCCGTCGCACTCCAGTTCGTCTCTTTGACGCCCGGCGCGAAGAAGATCACGCGCTGCAGTTCGCCGATGATGTAGCCGCTCTCGGCGAGGGACGCCTCGGTCGCCGCATCCAGGTTCACCGAGTCGCGGCCCTCCGGCACGTCCGGCAGCAGGTGCCACTCGTCCGGCGGGATCTCGACCATGTGGTAGATGCCGGGGTAGTCCTTGTAGGCCATCTCGGCGAGGCGGAAGTCGGCACCCTTGCCGGTGTGGCCCGGGACGATGTCGTCGATGACGCTGCCGCCGTGCTCCTCGGCGACGTCCGTCAGGCGGCGGAAGGTCTCCTCGTCGCCGAAGGCGGGGTCGATCTGCGTGCCGATGCGGTCGAAATGGCCGTCGACGCTCGGGGTCTCCTGCCAGCCCCGGATGCCGCCGGCCCGCTTGACGGGACCGGTGTGGAGGCCGTTGATGCCGATCCGCTCGAACGCGGTCCACAGCTCGGGATCGGCCAGCGCGGTCAGGAACGACTCCCCGGGCCGGGTGATCAGCGAGATCGGGTACGCGGTGAACCAGACGTCCGAGGTCGAGACGGCGCGGCGCGCGTCCGGGCGGGCGTAGGGGTTGCGCCACATGCTCGGCGAGCCGGAGAGCTGACGGCTCAGCACGTCCGCATCCTTCAGCATGGACTGACGGACCAGCCACTCGACGTACGCCGGGTTCTGGCCGTTGGCCGCGCGCGGGTCGGAGAACGACCGGCGGATGCTGCCGCCGCGCAGGTTCGCCCGCGGCCGCAGTCGGCGGGGACGCGCGGGGTACAGCTGCTCGTCGTAGGTGATCTCCTCCGGCGGCAGCTCCTCCGTCACCTCCCCGGTGGTCTCCACGCCGGTATCGGTCGTGCTCTCGGTCACCTCGGGCGCCTCGTCGTCCACTCGGTCTCCTTCCGTGGTTGTCACCGTAGTCCGTCGTGCCGTGGGGCACGTCGACCGGGCGGTTACTCGCTCAGGCGTTCGATGAGCTGGCCCTTGCTCAGTTTCGAGACGTTGCGGAGGCCGCGGGTGCGAGCTACATCCCTCAGTGCCTGAACCGTGAGGCCGTCGAGCTCGGGGTCGTGCGGGGCGGAGGTGGTGACCGAGCCGGCGAACTCGACGGTCTCCTCGACGCCCTGGTCCCGAACGGACGGGAGCGGTGGAGTGAGGTCGACCACCGACGACGCTGCATCGTCCGTCCCCGTCGTGCTCCGGCCGACGGCGTCCGCGAGCTCCTTCTGCATCGCCTTGGCCCGCTTCTTCGCCTTCTTCTTGTCGAGCCTTTCGACCGCTTCGAGCGCCTGGTCCACGGCCTTCTCGGCGCGCTTCAACGCCTTCTCGGCCGCCTTCTCGAGCATCTTCTGCTTCGCCATCCCCGCTCCGCTCCCGTCGATCGCGTTCCCTCTGAACGGTGCCACGGGGCCGCCGAGTGGGCAAGGCGCAGGAGACCCGTCTCCCTGAGAATTCGTGTCTATTCGGCCCGGGCAATAAATAGGAGAGTTACTATCTAGCCCGGCTTACCAATAG
Organism: Leifsonia poae; assembly: GCF_050632865.1. Lineage (GTDB taxonomy): Bacteria > Actinomycetota > Actinomycetes > Actinomycetales > Microbacteriaceae > Leifsonia > Leifsonia poae_B. The sequence goes on from NZ_JBODSA010000001.1 coordinate 433,007, forward strand.
AGGAGGAAGCCATCATGGGGCAGCTGCTCGTGGATCGTCGATGTTATGAGATCGACGATGCCGACCTCGTGAACCTCCAGCCGGTCCTCATGCAGGCGCTCTCCGCCCACGGGAGCGTGTCGCTCGTCGTGCATGCCCGCGACGCCGAGGAGCACGTGCTCATCGCGGGACGGCGGCCGCTGTCGCTCCAGTTCTCCTCCGCCGTGAGCGCGAGCGGAGAGGTCGTCGAGCGGATGCTCGACGAACTCGCCCTGCTCGGCAGCATCACGCTCGTCGGCGTCCACACCGATGCGACCCCGCCGGAGGCGGTTCAGTAGGCGAAGTGCACCTGCGCGCGGCGACGCGACGGGGTCTCGATCTCGTCGACGACCGCCTTCGCGAAGTCCTCGCCGCCGATGAAGGAGGCGCCGTCGGCGTCGAACAGCGCGACGTCGTCGCCGACGCGGTAGGAGCCGCGGGGCTCCGTCTGCGGCGCGTACGAGCCGTAGGTCGCGGCGGGGCTGACGAAGACCCAGTCCAGGCCCTCCGGCGCATTCGCGATCAGGTCCTCCAGCACGGCGTTCAGCTCGCGGGCCTCGTCCGCGAACTCCGGCGGCAGGTCGTCGCCCTCGGCGAACCGCGGAGCACCCGGCGCCGGGCGCAGCGAGCTGAACCCGCCGATGACGACCAGCCGTGCTCCGGAGGCATCCGCCAGCTCGGCCAGACGCGTGTAGCGGCGGCCCAGGGTGCCGGCGCTGTCGCCGCGCGGGGAGACGGTCGCCACGATCACGTCGGCGCCGTCGACGGCCTGCTCCGGCTCGTCGGCCGACCCGGTCAGGTAGTTCACTCCGTCCACCGGCTCGGCCGGCTCGGAGCGGCTGAGCGAGGTGACGCGGTGGCCGCGCGACACGGCCTCCTGTGCGATGTGGGAGCCGGTGAAACCGGTGCCGCCGATGATCGTGATGTCCGCCATGTCGTCCTCCTTCGCGGGGCGGCGCTCGCCCCGTCAGAAACCGGCAACCGGGAGCGTCCCGCGTTTCTTCCCGAGGACGTGACTCACCGCCCGGGCCGGTTTGTCAACCGCCTGTGCGGGGTTTTCTCGCGCCTACCGTCGACCCCATGAAGCACGTCACCTACGGCGACAAGTCGTTGCTGGTCGGCGACGAGGCAGCCGACCTGCTCATGAGCTACGCCACCGTCCTCGGTCGGAACAACAGCACCGACTCCGTCACCTTGCGCGCGATGGGTGTGGACGGCAACGAGGTCGACGCGACGTTCCTGCTGAACCCGTCCACGACCATGGTGATCGAGTCCACCAACGGCAGCGGCAGCGAGCCCGACAACGAGCTCGTCGTCGAGTACATGCGACGCGGGATCAATCGGCTGACGCAGTCCTACGAGATGCGCACCGACCACGACCCGCTCGAGAACTGAGCCCCATGGGACACCTCATCTACGGGAACATGCGCGTCGAGTTCGAGGACCGTGTCCTCGCCCACCTGCAGATCGTCATCGTCAACAAGCTCCGGCGATCCGAGTCGTTCGCCGTGTCCTGGCGTGACGCCAACGAGGTCGGCGACGGCCGCAGCGCGATCTGGGTGGATCCGTCCATCCCCCTGTACTTCAAGTTCGACGGCTCGCGCGCGCCCGACATCGACCGTGAATGGCTCCTCCGGCTCGCGGACTCCGCGGACAGCTCGACGGGGCTCATCGTCGCGGGCCGGGACGGCGAGGCCGTCGTCGCGGTGCCCGCCATCAGCATCGCGCTCGGCAGCCGGAAGGCGAACGGCGCCAACGGGAGCACCCACGGCGGCGGCCGGGGGCGCCGCCAGCGCTGACCGTGAGGCGCCGTGAGATCGAGTGGAAGGAGACAGGGAATGAGCATGTTCAGCGGAGGACGATCGGTCGTCTTCTACGTGGTCGGGGCGGTGCTGGTCGTGGCGGGGATCGTGTGCCTCACCCGCTACGGCGTCGAGACGCCGGGGAGCAACAGCACGGGCGAGTTCGCCGCCTGGAACGTCGGCTTCACCGTCGGCGCGGCCGTCCTGCTGGGAGTGGGCATTCTGCTCCTCGCCACGGGTTTCGTCCGCGGACGCCGTCGTCGTGCCGAGCGCCACGCCCGCCCGTCGCGAGACCTCGAGCCGGGGGCGACGGAGGAGGTCCGGCGGTAGCCGCACGGCTCCCTCCACAGCCGCGTCGCGAAGGCGTGACCGCAGCCGCCGCACTCGGTAAACTCGCGCCCGTGGCCATCCCCCTCACCGTCATCCAGCGCTCGCCGGACCCCGAGTCCCCGGAGCAGTCGCGCGACCGCCGTCCCACGCTGACGGAGCGGTTCCGCGCGATGGGCCGCAGCCGGATCGGGGCGCTCCTGCTCGTCGCGGCGACCCTCGTCGCGATCGTGTGGGCCAACATCTCGTTCGCCGGGTACGAGCAGTTCTGGGAGACGCACCTCAACATCGGTGTCGGCGACCTGCAGCTCGACTTCACCCTCCACTCGCTCGTCAACGACGCCCTGATGGCGATCTTCTTCTTCACCGTCGGGCTGGAGGTGCGGCGCGAGTTCGCGATCGGCGAGCTGACCAGCTGGTCGCGCGCCGTCGTCCCGGTCGTCGCGGCCGTCTTCGGGCTGGCGGTGCCCGCGATCATCTACGTGATGTTCACGCTCGGCACGGGCATGGAGCACGCCTGGGGAGTCGTGATCTCCACCGATACGGCGTTCCTCGTGGGCGCACTCGCCCTCGTCGGCCCGCGCGCGACCGGCCGCCTGCGGGTGTTCCTGCTGGCGCTCGCGGTGGTGGACGACATCGGTGCGCTGAGCATCATCGCGCTCGTCTACACGGAGAACTTCAACCCGGTCCCGCTGATCGTGGCGGCCGTCGGGCTGGCGGGCGTGTACTTCACCCGCTACCTGCGCGGCGGCCGCGGGCCGGTCTACGCGACCCTCGCCATCATCGTCTGGCTGGCGTTCCTCGCCTCGGGCGTGCACCCGACGCTCGCGGGCGTCGCGATCGCCCTGCTCATCCCGGTCTACCGGCCCAACCGGCGGGATGTGGAGCACGCGCTCGACTTGGCCCGCACCTTCCGGCAGTCGCCGAACACCGAGTACGCCCGCGCCGCGGCCAACAGCCTGCGCGAGTCCATCTCGATCAACGAGCGGCTGCAGTCGGCGTGGGGGCCGTACGTGGCGTACGTCGCGCTGCCGCTGTTCGCACTCGCCAACGCCGGGGTGCGGCTGAGCGGCGACATCCTCCTCGGCGCCATCGTCTCGCCCATCGCCTGGGGTGTCCTGGTCGGCCTCGTCGTCGGCAAGTTCGTCGGAGTCTTCGGCTCGACCGCGCTGCTGCGCGTGTTTCGCATCGGCGACTTCGGGCCCGGCCTCACCCTCGACCGGCTGGCCGGCGGGGCCGCGCTGTGCGGCATCGGCTTCACCATCTCGCTGTTCATCGTCGACCTGGCCATCCCGGGCGAGGAGGCGCAGAACGCGGCGCGCGTGGGCGTGCTCGCTGCGACGATCGTCGCGTTCCTGGTCGCGACCGTGCTGTTCCGCATCTCGGACGCGCATCGGCCGAAGGAGGAGGCCGGCGTGCGGCTCATGCGCCCCGTCGACCCGGCGCGCGACCACGTCTTCGGATCGCCCGACGCGCCGTTCGAGATCGTCGAGTACGGCGACTTCCAGTGCGGCTTCTGCCTCAAGGCCACTGGCTCGGTGGTGGAGGTGCAGCGCGAGCTGGGCGACCGGCTCCGCTACGTCTGGCGGCACGCCCCGCTGACCCGCTTCCACCCGAACGCGCTGGCAGCGGCCGAGGCGTCGGAGGCGGCGGCGCGGCAGGGCAAGTTCTTCGAGTTCGAGCGCAGCCTGTTCGCCGACCAGGAGCACCAGCTCCCGTCCGACATCATGCGCCGCGCCGAAGAGCTCGGCCTCGACCTCGACCGCTTCGAACGCGACCTGGCGTCGCCCGAGGTCGCGGCCCGCGTCCGCGACGACATGCTGGATGCCGAGGCGATGGACATCACCGCCGTCCCCACCTTCTTCATCAACGGCCGTCGCCACGTCGGCCCGTACGACGCGCGGTCGCTGATCCGCGCGCTGCAGGAGACGGCGGACGCGCCTGCGGCCGAGCAGCCGCGGCCGGGGACGGTGTAGGCGTCACCCACTGTCGGCGGTCGCCCGTAGGATCGCGGCATGGCCGGCGACGCACCCGCACCCCAGCAACTCCTGGTCGCCGATCAGGCGGCGTGGCGCGCGTGGCTCGATGAGAACGAGTCGACCTCCGACGGGGTCTGGCTCGTGCTCGCCAAGAAGGGCGTCACCGAGCCGACGAGCCTGACCTACCAGGAGGCTCTGCAGGAGGCGCTGTGCAGCGGGTGGATCGACGGGCAGCGCAAGGGGCGCGACGAGACGACCTTCGTGCAGCGGTACACGCCGCGGCGCAAGACGTCGCTGTGGTCGGAGCGCAACATCGGCCTCGTCGCGACCCTGATCGCCGAGGGGCGGATGCGTCCAGCCGGGCACGCGGAGATCGAGCGCGCCAAGGCGGACGGGCGCTGGGAGCGCGCATACAGCGGCGCCGGGACGATCGGGATGCACGACGACCTCGCCGCCGCGCTGTCCGCCTCCCCGGAGGCGACCGCGACGTTCGAGCGGCTGAACGCGCAGAACCGGTACGCCGTGCTCTGGCGGGTGAACACCGCACCGAGCGAGACCAGCCGCGCCAACCGGCTGGCGAAGCTGATCGGGATGCTCGAGCGCGGCGAGACGCCCTACCCGCAGTGATCTCCTACAGGCAGTGATCGTTCTCCCGCAAGCGTTGTCCTCGGCCGCGGGCGGCCCTTAGCGTGGCGGTGAAGCCGTTCACCGAAGGGAAACCCGCATGCCCACGACCTCCCCGCACGTCGCCTCTCTGATCGACTCCGCCGACACCTACGAGAACGACTTCGGCCGCATCTCACAGCTCACCGCCGACGACTTCCCGATCCTGAAGCGGATGTCGCTCAAGCGCATCGTGCTCGAGCCCGGCGGGGTGCGCGAGCCGCAGTGGAACGTCAACGCCAACCAGATCGCCTATGTCGTGCGCGGCACGGTCCTGGTCTCCATGCTGGCGAACGCCGACGAGTTCGCGAGCTTCGTCGTCCAGCCCGGGCAGATGTACCACGTGGCATCCGGCGCGATCTACCACATCGAGAACGTCGGGGAGGAGACGGCGGAGATCATCGCGTCCCTCCGCACGGCGCGCCCTGCGCACTTCTCGCTGCAGAACAGCTTCAACGCGATGACGGATGCCGTGCTCGGCAACACCTACGACCTCCCGTCCTCGGCCTTCGCAGCCTTCGACCGGCACGACGCGCAGCAGATCGTGCGGCGGGAGGGTGCGGCGCGCATCCCGGACACCGCCGGCCTGCCGAACGCCCACCTGTTCGACCTGGGCGGCCAGAACCCGCCGCTCTCGTACGACTACGGCAGCGCTCGGCTCGGGCGCAAGCAGTTCTGGGCGGCCCTTGACGACCTCTCGATGTACTCGCTCGAGGTGGCGAACACGGGGATGCGCGAGCCGCACTGGCACCCGGTCACCGCCGAGCTCGGCTACGTGCAGAGCGGACACGCCCGCATGACGGTGCTCGACCCGGACGGCACCCTCGACACGTACGAGCTGGAGCCCGGCAACGCGTACTTCATCCCGCGCGCGTATCCGCACCACATCGAGGCGCTGGGGGAGGAGGGCATCCACTTCCTGATCTTCTTCGACCAGCCCACGCCGGGCGACATCGGTTACCGGGCGACCGCGTCGGCGTTCTCGCGCGAGGTGCTGTCGGCCGCGTTCGGTGTGCCGGAGGCGCAGCTGCCGCGGTTCCCGTTCACGCCGGTCGACCCGCTGATCGTCGGGCGGACAAACCCGATCGACTGAAGAACCCCGCGTCAGCGCGTCGTCAGCCCGCGCAGGGCAGCGGTCGTCGACCCGAAGTCGACGTGGATGTGCGTGCAGTAGTCCGCGAACCGCGAGATGTTCGCGAGTGGCGGCATCCAGTACGCGCCGCAGCCGTCGCTGCCTGCGGCCTGGCCGGCGCGCGACCCGGACGGCATGAAGGAGTCGAGGAACGGCAGCAGCACGTTCGTGGACACGTCGTTGCCGCGTGTGCGTCCGCCGCCGATCCAGGTGAGGTCCATGGCGTTCGGCGCGCCGGCCGGGGTGCAGTGCCGCGAGGTCGGGTTGCTCGCGCACGTGGCGACGCCGTCGTTGGCGCAGTGCCGGTTGAGGTCGCTGACCTGCACCGAGCCGTAGTTGCGGATCACGATGATCAGCGTCTGCAGCGTTCGGAGGTCGATGTTGCACTGGGGGTCGCGCCGATCGTGCCGTTGGCGATCGGCTGAATCTCGTTCGGGATGATGTCCCGCTCGGCCCACTCGATGATGAGCTGGCCCGACGCGTTGTAGTCGAGCAGTTTCTGCGCCGCGGCCTGCGGCGTCGTGGGCACGTTGACGCACGTCTCGACGCACCGGCTCTCGGCGGGTTGCGAGAGCCACGCCTGGGCGGGGGCGGCGGGGGAGGCGGCCGTCGCGGCGCCCGCCACCAGGGCGACGACGAGCAGCAGGGCGGCGCGGAGCACGGTCCGTGGGGAGCGTCGCATGTCAGTCCTGGCTCACCGTGACGCCGGCGAGGGTGAAGCAGTCGTGCGCGGCCGCGGTGGAGGAGTCGACCGTCTGCTGCGGACCGACTCCCGTCTGCGGGTCGATGGGGTGGGTGCGGATGAACTCGAGGTCGTTCGCGAGCGGCTGCCACACGGCGTCACCGGCCGCCGCCTGCGCGGCCAGGGGCGCGGCCGTGGCGACGCTCGCCGCCGCGAAGCCGTCCGCGATCGTCTCGCACGCCTGCACCGCGAGCGCCTTCGCCGCGGCGGGGTCCGGGGAGTGGGCGCGGTCGCCGGAGGGTCGGGGACGGGCGCCCCGGTCGGCGTGGGAGTCGGCGTCGCCGTCGGGGTGTCACTCGCCGTCGCGAGCGGGGTGGCGGTCAGCGGTGCGTCGCTCGGAAGCGCCGCGGGCGCGTTGCCGACCTTGCCTGCGCATCCGGTGAGGGCGGCGAGGGCGAGAAGACCGGCCGCCGCAACGGCGACGAAGGGCGCACGACGGCGCGCGGACTGCGTGAGCATCGGACCCCCATCCCGAGCGGCTGAATACAGGTTCAGGCTACGGGGAGGCCGGCGGCTTCCCCGGGAGTGACGCGCCAGCGGCCGTCAGATGCCGCGCTTGCCGGCCTTGTGGCGTTCGCGCAGGTCCACCAGACCGACGATCAGCGCGACCGCGAGCAGCGCGAGGGTCATCAGATACCCGCTGCGAACCGCGTCGTGATACTGCGCGACGGGATGCGACCCTCCGCCCGGCACGGTCGCGAAGAACACCGCCGTCACCAGCGCGATCCCGACGGCCGTCCCGATCCGCTGTCCGAGCTGCGCGATCGAGCCGGCTGCGCTGCCCTCCTCCGGCGGGATCTCGGACAGCGTCAGCGTCTGGTTCGGCGAGATGACGAACCCGCCGCCGATCCCGCCGATCAGGGTCGACCCGGCCATGAACCACGCGGCGGTGGACGGCGGAGCCAGGGTCGCGGACGCCAGCAGCGCGCCGATGCCGACGATCACGATGACCAGACCGGTCACCACCAGTGCACGCCCGAAACGCTGGACCAGCCGGCCGCCGACGAACGCCGAGACGGCGGCGCCGAGCGCGAACGGGACACTGACCAGCCCAGCGGCGAGCGGCTGCGCGTGCAGCCCCTCCTGGAGGTAGAGCGTTGTCACGAGGAAGCTCGCCGGGAGCCCGGCGAAGTACACCGCCGCGATCAGCAGGCCGTTGCGGTACGAGGCGATGCGGAACAGCTCCAGGTGCACGATCGGCGACAGTCCGCGCCGCCGGTAGGCGCGCTCCCAGAGCAGGAAGGCCGCGCCTGCGACGACGAACGCGATCAGCCACAGCCACCGCTTCGGGTCGTCGGTCGAGGACCCGGTGGTGAGAAGGAACGGCAGCATCAGGCCCAGGATGGCGGCGGCGAGCAGCACCAGCCCGATCGGGTCGAGCTGGGTGCCGCCTTCGGGGCGGTCCTGGCGCTTCGGCAGGTAGCGGAGCGCGAAGAACAGCGCGATGGCTCCGCACGGCACGTTGAACCAGAACAGCAGCCGCCAACCCTCCGTCGCGCCCCCGATCGCGATGAGGGAACCGGCGAGGGTCGGCCCGATCGCCGTCGCGATGCCGACCATCGCACCGAAGACGCCGAACGCGCGCCCGCGCTCCTCTCCTCTATAGAGCTGCTGGATCATCCCGAGCACCTGCGGCATCTGGACGCCCGCCGCGGCACCCTGGAGGAAGCGCGTGACGGTCAGCCACACGATCCCGGGCGCCAGAGCGCACAGAGCGCTCGCCAGGCTGAAGCCGATCAGGCCGATGACGAACATCGCCTTGCGCGACCGGGTGTCGCCCAGCCGCCCGGAGGGGATGAGGGTGAGCCCGAACGCGAGCGCGTACCCGGCCACGATGAGCTGCAGCTGCGTCGAGTCGGCGTGCAGCGAGCGCTGGATGGACGGCAGCGCGACGTTCACCCCCGACAGGTCGAGGATGGTCAGCGCGCCGACCGCGATGCAGACGGCGAAGGCGGGCGTGCGGCCGGACGACGCGCTGCGGCGGGAGGTCGACGTGGGGGCGGTGGAGGCGTCGGTCACGCCGATACCGTACGCCCGGCGGCGCCGGCAGTTCAGCCCGCGAGGGCGCCGGTGAGGTAGGCGGTGAGGATCCGGCGCAGCCGGGGTTCCAGATCGACGAGCGCGTGTCCGAGCCGCGGGTCGGTGCGGTAGAGCTCCGCGATGGGAGGCGGCGGCGTGGAGATCTGCCAGAACGTGCCGGCCAGCGAGGTCGCGGCGGCGACGAGGTCGCGCGCGGCCGTGTCCGAGAGCTCCGGCAGCGCCTCCCGGACCGCCTCTGCGATTCGCGCCAGGCTCGCGCCGGTGGTCAGCTTGAACGCGCGGACCGCCTCCACCGAGACGTTGCGTTCGAGGTTGAGCGGCGCCTGCGCGAGAAGGTCGCAGAACGTCCCGCGCGCGGAGAGCGTGGCCGCGAAGGCGGCGGCGACGCCGGAGGGAGTGGATGCGGCGCGCACGCGGTCGCACAGCACCGGCGTCCACTCGCGCCAGCCGTCCGCCGTCAGCCGGAGGAAGATCTCCTCGCGCGTCTCGAAGTAGCGGAGCATCGCCGACTTGTGCATCCCGACCGCGTCGGCGATGTCGGTGAGGGTGATCTCCCGGATGCCCCGCTCGGATGCCAGGGTGCGCGCGGCATCGAGGATGGCCTGCTCGCGGGCGGCCTTCGCCTCGGCGGAGCGGGCCCGCTGGAACGTGTCGGCAGAGCTCATGGACCCAGCTTAGCGCAACCGAGTTGCATTACGTAGCGAAACGGTGTTTCATTAAGTCCATGGAACAGACATGGTTCATCACAGGGTCCTCGCGCGGCTTCGGCCGCGCCCTCGTCGTCGCCGCCCTCCAGGCCGGCGACCGGGTCGCCGCCACAGCGCGCCGGCCGGAACAGCTCGACGACCTCGTTGCCGAGTACGGCGACCGCATCCTCCCGCTCGCCCTCGACGTCACCGACGCCGCGCGTGCCGCCGCGGCACTCGCGGAGGCGCGGGAACGCTTCGGCCGCATCGACGTCATCGTGAACAACGCCGGCTACGCCAACGTGGCGCCGATCGAGACGGCCGACGACGCCGACGTCCGCACGCAGTTCGAGACCAACTTCTGGGGCGTCTACAACGTCAGCAAGGCCGCCATCCCGTTGCTGCGCGCGCAGGGCGGCGGGCTGGTCATCCAGTTCTCGTCCGTCGGCGGCCGCGTCGGCGGTTCCCCCGGCATCGCCTCGTACCAGGCGGCGAAGTTCGCGATCGACGGCTTCAGCCGCGTCCTCCGCGCCGAGACCACACCGTTCGGGGTGAAGGTGCTCGTCGTGGAGCCGAGCGGCTTCCGGACCGACTGGGCGGGCGCCTCCATGGAGGTGCACGACATCCCGGAGCAGTACGCGCAGACCGTCGGGCTCATGAACGCGCGCGTCCGGCAGAGCGGGAACGCGCCCGCCGGCGACCCGGTCCGCGCAGCCGAGATCCTGGTCGCGGTCGCCAAGCGGGACGACATCCCGACCAACCTCCCGCTCGGCGTCACGGCGAGCGAGATGAGCGTCGCCCAGGACCGCCGCCTCCTCACCTCCGACCAGGCGTGGGCGCCCGTCAGCCGCTCGGCCGACGCCGACCAGCCCTACCCGGCGGAGTTCCCCGCCCAGTAGGGTCGGGGCCATGACGACGGCGTCCGCGAAGGAGGGCATGCGCACGTTCGCGCAGGTGCTCGTCAACACCGCGGTCGCCAACGTCACCACGAGCTTCCTCTGGTTCGCCCTGGTCTTCTGGGTGTACCTCGAGACCCGGTCGGTGCTCGCGACCGGGATCGTCGGCGGCGCGTACATGCTGCTGGTCGCCGTGGTGTCGCTGCTGTTCGGCACCTTCGTCGACCGCCACCGCAAGCAGACGGTCATGCTGCTCGCCGCCCTCATCACGCTCGTGTCGTTCTGCGTCGCCGGGGTGCTCTTCCTGTTCTTCCCGGAGGACGCCCTGCTCGACCTCGGCGGCCCGATGTTCTGGATCTTCTCCGGCGTCATCCTGTTCGGCGCCGTCGTCGAGAACCTCCGCAACATCGCGCTGTCGACCACCGTCACCCTGCTCGTCCCGGTCGAACGCCACGCCAACGCCAACGGCCTAGTCGGGACGGTGCAGGGACTGGCGTTCATCGTCACGAGCGTCTTCAGCGGGCTCTCGGTGGGACTGCTCGGGATGGGATGGACGCTCGTCATCGCCATCGTGCTCACCGGGCTGGTCGCCTTCCACCTCCTGTGGCTGCGCATCCCGGAGGAGCTGCCGGAGCCGGACGCGTCGACCCCGGCCATCGACCTGCGGGGCAGCGTGTCCGCCATCCGGGGCGCGCCGGGGCTTTTCGCGCTCATCATCTTCTCGACGTTCAACAACCTCATCGGCGGCGTGTACCTCGCCCTGATGGACCCGTACGGCCTACAGCTCTTCTCGGTCGAGCTGTGGGGGATCGTGCTGGGCGTCGCGTCCACCGGCTTCATCCTCGGCGGCCTCGTCGTCGCCCGGTTCGGCCTCGGGCGCAACCCCATCCGCACCATGCTGCTGCTGGTCGCGGGGATGGGCGTGCTCGGGGCGACCTTCACGCTGCGGGAGTGGTGGCCGCTGTACGCCGGCGGGATCTTCGTCTACATGCTGCTCATCCCGGCCGTCGAGGCGGCGGAGCAGACGGTCATCCAGAAGGTGGTCCCGTACGACCGCCAGGGGCGGGTGTTCGGCTTCGCGCAGGCGATGGAGTCGGCCGCGGCTCCCGTGACCGCGTTCATCATCGCCCCGATCGCGCAGTTCCTCATCATCCCGTACATGACGACCGAGGCCGGCGGGGCAACCTGGGGCTGGCTGCTGGGCGACGGCAGCACTCGCGGCATCGCGCTCGTCTTCGTCTTCTCCGGGCTGATCATGATCGCCCTCGCGCTCGGCGCGTTCCTCACCCGCTCCTACCGCATCCTCTCGGCCGCGTACGGAGACGAGGAGCCGAACGGCCGCGTGGTGACGATTCGGTAAACACGACAAGTCGTACCTCCCCGACGGGGTGCCGGGTGGATATAGTCCGACCCGTACGAAGGCCTTCGAACGGGGGATGAGGCCATGCAAGGACTGTCATCGGCGGGAGCCTTCGCCGCGGCGATCGCGCTGGCGGCGATTGTGCTGGCGTTCGCGCCGGTCGGCACCGCCATCGAGCCGGCCGTGGTGGCGGTGGACCTGGTGGTCGCGGGCGTCGCGGGGGCGGCGGCGGCGACTTTTCTGGCAATCGCGGGAGGTGTGCGCCACCGCAAGCGCCGAGCGCGCTAGCGGTCCAGGGGCTGTTTGCGCAAGGGGTCAGCGGGAAAGTTGACAACTTTCCCGCGCGTGGGGACCATCGGAAAGATGACGTTGGTGGACGGGACCCTCGAGGACTTCGCCCGCGATCTCGAGATCGCGCTGGCGCAGCGCCAGGTCCTTGCTGCCTATCAGCCCCAGGTCGCGGTCGCCGACGGAACCGTGGTGGGCGTGGAGGCGCTGGCCCGCTGGACGCATCCGGCGCGCGGGCCCATCGCTCCCGACATCTTCGTCGACGTCGCGCAGAAGACCGGCCTGCTACCGCTCCTCACGGCGCGCATCATCTCCGACGTGACCACCGAGTACGTTCCGGGCTGCGTCATCGACGTCGCGGTGAACGTGTCGGCCACCCAGCTCGAGGACCCCTCGCTCTACGACATGTTCGACGGCGCGTTCGCGACCGGACGCTGCAATCCGCACACGCTGGTGGTGGAGGTGACCGAGAGTCACAGCGTCGAGCACCCGGAGCGCGTGGCGGCGCCGCTCGAGGCGCTTGCCGCCCGCGGGGTGACCATCTCCGTGGACGACTTCGGCACGGGGCACTCGTCGTTCGCGCGCGTGGAGTCGCTGCACGCACGCGAGCTGAAGCTCGACCGCAGCCTCGTGCAGGACGACTCGCGCGTCCGCGAGGTCGCGCAGATCATCACCGAAGCCCACCACCGCGGCATCCGCGTGGTCGGAGAGGGCGTCGAGGAGCAGCTGCAGTTCGACCGCCTGGCCGAGGCGGGATGCGACCGCGCTCAGGGCTACTGGATCTCGAAACCGCAGCCGGCCAACGCCCTGCGCTCGTGGTACCGCGCCCGCACGAATCGCCGTTGAGACGACGAATGCGCGCGACCTGACGACAGGTCGCGCGCATCCACGATGCTCAGCGCGTGCTCAGAGCGCGTCGAACGAGTCGATGTCGACGCGCGGCTCCTCCTGACGCGTGGCGGGAGGGTCGACCTCGATCTGCGCCCACGTCACCGGCATGCCCGGGGAGAACAGCACGTCGACGCCGGGGCCTCCGCGCAGCGGAGGGATGGTGACGTAGCCGCCGCCGGCGCGCACGGCCTCGAGGATCTTCCCGCGCAGGTCGTCCACCGGATCGGGGAGGAAGTAGTCCTTTCCATCGACCGTGAGGCGGTGAACGATCATGCCGTGATTCCTTTCATCGGGTTGCGAAAAACTCTATCGCGCGGTCACGATACACCTGTATCGGGCGCGTATATGCTTCGGTGAGCACAGAACGCGCGCCAACCCGACACACGAAAGGCACCTGTGGGCACCCTCCGCTACGACGGCGAAAGCTACGAACTCGACGACCGTCTGCTCTTCCACATCCAGATCGCGATCAGCACGAAGCTGCGTCGCGGTGAGAACTTCTTCCTCACCTGGCCGGTCCCCGCGGAGCTCGGGAGCGGCCGTCACACCATCTGGGTCGACAACGGCGTCCCCCTGCACATCTTCTTCTCCGGCTCCAAGGTCCCGACGCTCAACAAGGACTGGATCGAGGCGATGATCCAGACCGGTGCCCGCGCCTCCGGGATGGTCGTCATGGAGGAATCGGAGCTGCGTCCCCCCGCCCAGCGATGACGCTGGGCCACTGCTTATAGCGGATGGCCTGAGGGAAAACAAGGCCCCCGCATTTTCTTGCTTCGCCAGATGGATAGTTCGATCATCTGAATAGATCTTGCGATCGACCCCGACGGAAGCGAAGTAAGGAAACGACCATGGCCGAACAGCTCGCCGACATCATCGACCTCCCGACCGAGTACGTCACCTGGCACTCGCCGGCGGAGGCGCTGTGGGTGGCTTCGACGCCGACCGCCTACGTCGGCATGGTGGACCGCAACCACGACGGTTTCGTCGCCACCGACTGCACCGGCCGCGAGCTGGGCGTCTACGCGACACAGGAGTCGGCCCGCGTCGCCGTGTACGGCGCCTGGGTGTCGCCGGCCCGCGTCGAGGAGACCTCGGAGCAGGCGCTCATCGCCTGACGCACAGACCATCCCGGCCGGCGTTTCGGGTGCGCCCACCGGGATCTGGCGGAACCCCGGCACCGTTCTGGTGCCGGGGTTCCAACGTTTAAGCCGTCAGTTGATCGCGGGCTCGGTCAATGCCTCTGCCACCGCCTGCTCGACGCCGAGCTCACGGCCCTCGGCGACCGCCGCGGCCAGGCGTCCGGGAGCAGTGGCGGCGGCCAGCCGATCCAGGTAGCGCTGGTGGAAGGTGAAGGTCGGCCCGTTGTGCGTGCCCGATCGCTCCCGCAGTGCGTGCGCCGCCCCGGCGAGACGGCCGGCGCGGTCCACATCGCCCGCGAGCGCGGCGACGGCCGCCAGGCCCTCCAGCCCGTAGGCGATGCCCTCGATGTGACCGAGCGAGGTCGACAGGGTGACGCTCAGGGCGAAGTCCTTCCTGGCGTCCTCGGGCGACCCGAGCAGGAGGTGCGCCCAGCCCAGGTGGTAGGCGGCGATGCGGCCGCCGACGGCGTCCCCGCTGCGCTGGGTCAGGGCCAGCGACTCGTCGAAGCGCTCGAAGGCGGTGTGGAGGTGCTGCTGCAGCAGGGCCACGCGCCCGAGCAGGACCAGCGCCATCGACTCGCCCCAGCCGTCGCCGGTCTCCCGGAACAGCGCGAGGCTGCGGTCCATCACCTCGCCCGCCCGCGCCGTGTCCGGCTTCTCGCCCGCCATCAGGGCGAGCGCCAGCGAGATCATCGCCATCGCCTCGCCGGAGCGGTCGCCGCAGCGGCGGAACAGGTCGGCGGCCTCGGAGAGGTCGGCGGCGACCCGGCCGTCCGGGTCCTTCCAGAACCGGATGGTCCGGGTGAAGTAGAGCGCGATGGCGCGGGTGCGGTCCTGCAGGGTGTCCCCGGACTCGAGCGGTTCGTCCATCCACGTGCGGACCTCGCCGAGCAGTCCGGTGACCCAGAAGTAGAGGAAGAGCGGGAAGGCGAGCTGGGCGGCCCGGTCCCAGTCGCGGGCGTCCAGGAGGAACCGCTCGGCCGCCCGCAGGTTGTCGCGCTCGTCGCCGAGCCGCTGCATCCACTCGCGCTGGCCGCCGGCCTTGAGCGGGAGCCGCGCTCGCGCCCCGAGGTCGATGAAGTACCGCGCGTGGGCTTCCCGCGCGCTGTCCAGCTCGCCGTCAGTCGCCAGCTGCTCGCGGGCGTACTCGCGCACGATCGCCTGCATCGTGAAGCGCGGGCGGTCGTCGCTGTCGTGCTGCGACACCAGGCTGGAGTCGATCAGCACCGCGAGCTCGCTGAGCACGTCCATCCCGTCGCCGTCCCCGACGGACTCCGCCGCCTCCAGCGTGAAGCCGCCCTCGAAGACGCCGAGCCGGGCCAGCAGCCGGCGCTGCTCGGGGGCGAGCAGCTGCGTGCTCCACTCGATGGTGCGGCGGATCGTCTGCTGCCGCTCCGGGAGGTCGCGGGAGCCGCCGACGAGCACCGACAACCGGCGGTCGAGGCGGTCCAGCAGCTCGGCGGGGGAGAGCACCCGGATGCGGGCCGCCGCGAGCTCGATCGCGAGCGGGGCGCCGTCGAGGGCGGCGCAGACGCGCGCGACGGCCTCCTGGTTCTCCGGCGTGATCTCGAAGTCGGGCTTCACCGCATGCGCGCGCTCGACGAACAGGTTCACCGCCGAGTCCTCGGCCAGAGGACCCACCTCGTAGCTCTGCTCCGCACTCACCCGCAGCAGGGCGCGGCTGGTCACGAGGATGGACAGGCCGGGTGCGGCGGCGAGCAGTCCGGTCAGCTGGGGCGCTGCGTCCAGCACCTGCTCGAAGTTGTCGAGCACGAGCAGGATACGGCGGTCGCGCAGTGCGGTGACCAGGTTGTCCATGATGGGCGCGTCGCCGGTGTCGCGGACGCCGAGCGCCTGAGCGATGCGGTTGGGCACCCGCTGCGGGTCGTGGACGGCCGAGAGGTCGACGAAGACGGCGCCGTCCTCGAAGTCCTGCGCGGCCGCGCGGGCTGCGGCGATCGCGAGCCTGCTCTTGCCGATCCCGCCCGGGCCGGCCAGGGTGACGAACCGGGTGCCGTTCCGCAGCCGGTCGACGATGGACGCGATGTCGGCGTCGCGCCCGACCAGCCCGGTGAGCGGCACCGGGAGGCGCACCGGCTCGACCACGCGGTCGGCGTCGCTGGCCACGTCGGCGGTGACGGCGGCCCGGCTCATGTCGAAGCGCTCGGCGAGCAGCGTGGCGAGATCGTTCTCGATCAGCCCCGCCAGCTCCTTCGGCGTCTCGAAGTACTTGTAGGCGGCGCGGTCGTCGTCCCGGATGCGCGCGAGCAGGGTCGCGAGCTTCGGCTCCCGGTTGTCGGCCGGGCTCTTCACGTACAGGAGGCGCGGCAGTTCGGGCGGGCAGAGGTTGTACTCGTCCTCGAGTCCGGACACCTCCTCGCCCGGGGCGGTCCAGCCGTAGCGCTCCCAGTACAGGCCGACGAAGACGTCGCTCTGCTCCAGATAGGCCCGGTAGAGCTCGCGCGGGGGATGGGGACGGGCCCCCAGCTCGAACATCACGGGCGCGAGATGGAGGCGTTCGATGGCGGTTCGCGCGGCCCGGCGCTCGGCGGCGAGCTCCTGCAGCGTGGAGGATACGAAGATCCGGAGCCGCTGGTCCGGCGTGCGAATCACATGAGGACTGCTCATGTAACCTCATTCTGTTGCGTTCGCATGCGCTTGTACAGAGGTTTGTCCGCGTGGCGCGTATAACACGGCCCCCGCGTACAGCACAAGGCTCTACAGCCGCCTCCCGGACGGGCGTTTGCTAGGCGTGTGAAAGAAATCGCCTGGTACGTCCTCGGATTCTCCGCCGCCGTCTGCGCGCTGGCGTTCGGGCTGCTCCTGGCACCGGACGCGGGCGACACCCGCGAGGTCTCCGGAGGGCTGCTGCAGCACCTCTCGCCCACCGAATGGGCCGACCTCGTCGTCGCGCTCCTGTTCGGGCTGATCGCGTTCGTCAGCGGCAGCTACCTGACCTCTCGCGCGGCCGCCGAATCGGACGACGCCATGGTGACGGTGGAGCTGCTGCCGGCCGAGACGGCCGCCTGAGCCCCACCGCCCCGTAGCGGGTCAGATGTCGCGGTAGCGCTTCGCCGCCCCCAGCGCCGCGCGCAGCCCCGCCGCGTCGTAGCGCTTCACGTACGCCGGGGTGTCGCGCTGCGCACGCCATCCCTCGGCCAGCTCGCCGATGTCCACCGGGTCGAAGCCGAACTCGTCGATGAGTGCCGCGACGCGCTCGCGTGCCCCGGCGTCGTCGCCCGCCACGATGAGGGCGCGGCGGCCCTCGGAGCCGGCCGGCTGGCTCTGGCTGGTGAGCTCGCGCGCGCCGATGTGGTTGAACGCCTTCACGACCTTGGACGTGGGCAGCACCTTCTGCAGGCGCTCCGCGACGGTCGTCGACTCGTCGTCCAGCTCCGCGATGTGGCCGTCGCGCTGCGGGTAGTAGTTGTTGGTGTCGATGACGATCTTTCCGGCGAGCTCGTCGACCGGCAGGGTGGCCTCCGCGGCGAGCGGGGTGGTCACCACGACGATGTCGCCGGCGGCGGCCGCCTCGGCGGGGTCGCTGCGCGGGCGTGCTCGCCGAGCTCGTCGACGAGGGCCTGCAGGGTCTCGGGGCCGCGGGAGTTGCTGAGCACCACGTCGTAGCCGCGCGCGACCGCGAGGCGCGCGAGCTGGGATCCGATGTGGCCTGAACCGATGAGTCCGATAGTGGTCATGGTTGCGGCAACCGCGGGCGTCGCCGCCGGATTCCCGTCCGGGGTGAGAGCCCGCTCAGTCGCAGAGCCCGACGCCCGCCGAGGTGAGGATGACCGTGCGATTCTGCTCCGCCACCGCGTCCGAGTACGCGCCCGACGCGTCGGTCTCCTTCTTCCAGCCGCACCACTCGTAGCCCACGCCGGCGGTCTGCAGCGACGCGGCGGGGACGCCGAGGGCGACGAGCGCTGCCTTGACCGCGTCCGCCCGTCGCAGTGACAGGGCGGTGTCGGCGGTGTTGTCCTTCGCCTGGTCCTTGGAGGCGGTGCCGGTGATGGTCACCGGCTTGCCGTTCTGCTCGATGGCCGGCACGAGTGTGGCCAGCACCTTCTGCGCGGCGGCCGGGTCGGAGAAGGACGCGGTGTCCTTCGTGAACAGCAGGTCGCTGTTGCGGATGACGACGGGCTTCGTCCAGTCGGTCTTGGTCGCGACGGCCTCGACCGTCACCGGCGTGACGGCGGGGAGGGACGCGGCGGCGCTGCCCGACGCGGGCTCGGGCAGCAGTGACAGCGTGCCGCCGGCGGCCTTGATGACCGCCGACCAGATCGCCTCGAGGTTGCTCCGGGCCGGGACGGTCAGCGGCTGCTGCGCACCCGCGACGTCGCCCATCCCGGACCAGTAGACGGTGACGCCCTTGAGATCGGCGGGGAGCAGGTTGCGCGCCGTGAGATCGGCGACGACCTGCGCCGGATCGGCGTAGAGCAGACCGGTGCCGGCGAAGTTCAGCGGGTCGGTGGTCTGGAGGCCGCTGCCGACGACGATGACGCCCATCGGGTCGCTGCCCAGGTTGCGCGCGGCCTGGTCGATCGCGCCCAGGAAGTCGACCTCCGGCGCGGCCGCCTTGAGCCCGTCGATGTACGACGTGATCTGGGTCAGCTTGGTGCGCTGGTCGTTCTGGCAGACGATCGCGTCCTGCGCCGACGATCCGAGCGCGGTCGTGCCCATGACCTGCGGGGTGCCGGAGGGGACCACGACCGTCACGGAGCCGTTCGTCTTGCCCGCCGCCTCCAGTTGTGAGGAGGCGGACGCGGGGAGGGCGACGGCGGGCGCGTTCGCGGTGCTGCCCGCCACCACGCCGAGGTTGCGCTTGTGCGACTGGTCGCAGGCCTCGCCGGAGGCGGTGGCCGGTGTGCATGCGGTGAGGCCCGCGGTCACCGCGACCAGGGCGGCCGCGGCGGCCAGCAGGCGCGGGCGGAGGCGGGTACGGAGGCGGGTGCTCACTGGGCGGCTCCGCTCGGTCCGGCCGGGGCGCTCGGCGGCAGGGGAGGCACCACGTCCGGCGCCTCGACGCTGCGGCGCGACCGCAGCTCCCGGATGATCTGGCTCGTGCTCTCAGGGTCGCGCTCGCGCTGCGCCAGGCGGGTGGCGAGCTGAGCGCGCACCACGTCCATCCGCGAGTGGAACGTGACGCGGGCGCCGGTGTACCGCACCGCGTCGTGGGCGTCGAGCAGCATGGCGGATCGAGTGCGCTCCTGCGCGGCGACGGCCTCGCCGAGCAGCCGGTCGCGGTGCACCCGGAGGCGCGCGGCGTGGGCGTGGGCCTTCTCGGCGGCGGTCAGCAGCGGCCGGGTCGTGAGCCAGGCGACCACGAAGCTGATCGCTCCGGACGTGACGAGCACGCCGAGCATGAGGAACGCCATGATCGTGTCGGGAGCGGTCCACGAGAAGCCGGCGGGCGCGGTGGTCTGTGAGCCGCCGACCAGCCCGGTGAGGCCGC
Source organism: Leifsonia poae (assembly GCF_050632865.1). Lineage (GTDB taxonomy): Bacteria > Actinomycetota > Actinomycetes > Actinomycetales > Microbacteriaceae > Leifsonia > Leifsonia poae_B. Next base: position 452,422 of record NZ_JBODSA010000001.1, read on the forward strand.
CGGCGCTCTGCGCGTCGATGCCGGCCTTGATCCGGGCGACGGTGATCGCCGCGAGGATGGCCGCCCAGACCAGCGCGAGCACGATCGAGACCGCGATCCAGCGACGGGACATCACCCCGGCCTGCACGCGCCGCAGCAGGATGGCGGTGACGTGCGGCAGAGTGACCACGGCGAGCGAGATGCCCAGGGTGATCACGTACATCTGCACGCCGATGGAGCCGTACTGGCTGTCGTTGCGCAGCAGGAGGGTGAGCGCCTGCGCGAGCAGGATGTAGTCCACCGCGATCATGGCGACCAGGAGCACGTAAACGAGCACGTGGGCGAGCGGGGAGACGTGCCCCACGCGGGGGCGCATCCGGGGAGGGCGGGTGACGATGTCGCGAGCCATGGCGGCCTCTCAGGCGTAGGTGTGGAAGTCGGGGTCGTGACCGGCGAGCTTGGCGTCGAGCCGTTCGGCGTCCACGTCAGCGCGGCGGATGTCCGTCTCGACCCGGTCGAGGGCCCGGCGGATCAGCTCCTCGCGTGCCTGCGCCTCCGCCACGCGGGCGGACGCGACGGCGACGTTGCGGGTGCGCTGCCGCTCCAGGTCGGCGACGCCGGCGCGCTCGAAGGCGGCGAGCTCGTGCTCGAACACCTCCAGCGTCTCGACGTCGACCGCGTGGCGCATGCGGCGCAGACGCCATAGCAGGCGGCGGCGCAGGCCGCCGGTGCGGGGGACGCGGTAGTCATTGAGTCGTTCACGCCGGGGCATCGGTCCTCCTGGGGTCGGTCTCGTGCGAAGCGATCGAATGCAGCGCATCGACGGCGGTGCCGCGCGACGACAGCCAGCCGGCGCGGCGGATCGGGGCGGGCTGCGCGGCCACGCGGCCGGAGGTCGCCCGCCGCAGCGCGCCCCAGTACACGGCGGTGCGCTCGTCGGTGCGGTCGAACCTCCGGGCGGCGCGGAGCTGCGCGGTGGTGAAGCGGGCGTTGATGAGCGCGCTCAGCTGGTCGGCGCGGCGGTGCGCCCGGCGGATGCGGCGCTCCAGGCGGCGCAGCTCCTCGAACGCGGGGCCCTGTCCCTCGGCGATGCGGAGCCGGTCGGCTTCGGGCAGCCGCTCCAGCCGGTCGTCGTAGGCGTCGAGGTCGGCACGCAGCGCGGCCGTGACGACCCGGTGCTCGGTCAGCTCGCCGCGCATGTCGCGGAAGAACCGCTGCTCCTCGCGGCGGGCGTACGCGTCGGCGCGGGCCTGCAGCGCGGCGACCGTCGGCGTGGTCGTCTCGGGGCCGGCGGCCGGTGCGTCGTGCACGGCCGCTGCATCGCTCCGCGCCTGCCGGGCGAGGCGCCATCGAGTAAGCGGTCCTGCTCTCACCGGCACTCCGGGTGTCGCTGCGTCATAACGCGGGAGCGTAGGGAGCGGGCCTGTGCGTCCGCTAGGTAGCGGTCGAAGGAACCCCGAACGTGATCGAACCGTGACCCATGCCGGAGACCTCAGCCGGCTTCGACCGCAAGGGCTTCGAGATACCCGGCGTAACCGCGCGGAGCACGGCCGGCCAGTCGCGCGGACGTGAGCACCGGCTCGCGCTCGGACGAGAGGATCACGGCTCCGGAGGCGCGCAGACGCTCGGCGAGATCGACGTCCTCCGCGGTGTCCAGTGGAGCGAACCCGCCGGCCCTGCGGTACGCCGAGGCCCGCATCCCGAGGTTGGCGCCGTGCACGTGGCCCAGCGTCGCGCCGGGCGGGTGACCGTCGACCCACACCCTGCGGCGGATCGGGTCGAGGTCGTCCAGCACCGGCACGACGGCGCCGATGTACGCGTCGGCGCGCGCACCGGCACGCAGGTGCTGCGCGAGCCAGCCTCGGGGGACCCGGCTGTCGGCGTCGGTAAAGGCCAGCCAGAGGCCATGATCGTCGGGTGCCGCGAGGGCCAGTTCCACGCCGTGTGCTCGGCTCCGCCCGACGTTGCGGAAGGCGACGGACGCGGTCCGCACCCGGGGATGCCGGGCGGCGATCTGCGCGGACCCGTCGGTGCACGCGTCGAGGACGAGCACGATGTCGACGGGCACACCGACGCGATCGGCTGCTTCCTCGACCGAGGCGAGGCACGCCTCCAGCGTCCCCTCCTCGTCGCGTGCCGGGATCACGACCGCGATACGACGGATCGGCGTCACGCGAACACCTCCAGCACGAACTCGGCGTCCTGATGCAGGACGACCGGGGACAGCGGCGAGCGTTCCCGGAATCGGGCATGCGCCGACGCCCCGGACTGGGCGAAGTCGTCCGCGTCGCCCGTCCAGTGGCACAGCAGCACCTCGCCTCCGGGGCGCAGGGACGCGTGGATGCGGTCGATCACGGCATCCCACTCGTCCTCCGGCAGGTAGTAGGCCAGCTCGGAGACCACGACGAGGTCGGCGCGGCCCGGAGGCCACTCGTCGGGCACGCGCATCCGCTCGACCGTGACGTGCGGCCGGTCGCGGACGCGCTCGGCGGCGGTCTCGACGGCCGCGGCCGACCCGTCCACGGCGATCAGCTCGTCGCAGCGGTCTGCGAGGAGCGCCGTCGTCTCGCCCACCGAGCAGCCCAGCTCGATCGCCCGGCCATAGCGCTCGCGGGGAGGGACGCGGTCAGCACCGCACGCCGCCGGCGCTCGTACCAGCGGCTGCGGACCCGCCAGGGGTCGTCCCGCTCCCGGTGCATCCGCTCGAAGTGCTCCTCCGCGCTCGGGGGCGGCGCGATCAGGATCTCGCGGCCCGTCACGGCGCGCTCGACGAAGCCCGGCTCCAGCACGCCGTCGGGGTTCGTGGGGGTGCGGAGCTGGCTCGCGAAGCGGGTCAGGGCCAGCCGTTTGCTTCGGCGGTCGGCATCCGTCAGCGGGATGTCGTGCGCGCGCACCCACGGCACGTCCTCCGGCGTGCCCCACTGCCACAGCCACACCGGGTAGAGGAGGGTGCGCTCGCCGCGGTCGCGCGCCGCCGCCGCGACCTCGCGGCCGAGCGTGCGGTGGTCGCCGTGGCGGTCGCCCGTCCACGGCGCGACGAGCAGGCGCCCCGCGCGACCCTCGGCGGGCAGCCGGTCGAGCACGTCTGCGATGTGCGCCCGGAGGGTCGGCGCGTGGTGCTTGAGCGCGCCGTCGGGCAGACCGAGTGCTGTCACGCGGTCGGGCGCCGCCGCGACGCCGAGGTCGTCGAGCGCCGCCTCCAGCTCGTCGACGCGTTCCGGCCCATCGGCCGTCGCCACGATCACGCGGACGGCCGACCCGGCGCGCGCCGTGCAGGCGATCAGGCCGCCGGCGCCCAACGTCTCGTCGTCCGGATGCGCGGAGAAGACCACCAGTTCGGCCGGGAGCTGTTCCAGGGAGGGAACCGCATCCCAGTCGGCCACGGATTCCCACTCCGCAGGGGTCGTGACCGCGACGCGCGGGTCGAAGCTCACCACCAGGCGGACTCGCCGTCCAGTCCGGGCAGGCGGTTCGCCAGGGAGACGTCGTCGCGGCCGCGGTGGTACTGCGCGGCATACAGCTCGAGGTCGGCGGCGCGGCGGGCGTGCGCCTCGTCGAAGGCGAGCGCGGCCGGTCCCAGCAGGTCGCCGACAGCCGCGAGAGTCAGCGCGACCGCATCGGCTGCGGCACCGCGGACCGTGTGCGCGAGCACGGCGGCCTCGTCTCCGCCGGCGCCCTCGTCGATCGCCTCGGCGGCACGGGCCAGGTGGAGGCGCGCCGACTCCAGCGCGCGGTAGAGCTCGCCGGTGCGGGCTGCACGAAGTGGGTCGTCGGACGCGGCGGCACGGTCGGCGAGCGCGCGGAAGAACGGCACGCAGCCGCCCCACCAGCAGGCGGCGACGCCGACGCCGCCCCAGCGGAAGCCGGGACGCTCCAGGTACCAGCCCGGGTCGCCGACGGGTTCGGCCGGCACACTGTCGAAGCGGAGCGGCCCGCTGGTCACCTCGGCGAGCCCGCGGGCGACCCAGGCGGTGGGCTCGGCCCTGACCCCCGGCGCGCGGAGGTCGACCGCGAACATCCGCCGGTCGTCTCCGTCCCGGGCGGTCACCAGCGCGTGCGTGAGCCGGTCGCCGAGCGAGCACCACGGCTTCACGCCGGTGAGCGTCCAGCCGTCGGCGGTGCGGTCGGCGGTAAGGGAGGAGCCCGGCGCTTCTGCCGCGAAGACGCCCCAGGTCGTGCCCGCGGGCGGAACCGGGTGTCCCGCCTCGGCGAGGATCGCGAGCGCGTCGAGGTGCGGTTCGAGCACGCGCGCCGCGGTGACGTCCGCCGTGGCTACGCGGGCGAGCACGGCGAAGCGGTCGCGCGTCCGCCCGGCGCCGGGCAGAGGGACGGCCTGGGGGTCCGTCGCCGCCAGCGCATCCAGAAGGGGGTCGACGTGGCCGTTCGACGTCTCCGCCGCGGCCTCGTAGGTCGCCAGGCCCGCGGCCGCGATCGTCGTCATGTCACCTACCCTCCCACCGCGCGCAGCCCTCGGCGAGGCCTTGACGGGCCGCGCCGAGCCGGTGGTCCGTCGCGGATAGGGTGGATCGGTGACTCCGAACACCGTCCTCGAGCTGCGCGACGTGACCTTCCGTCGTAACGGGACGCACATCCTCGAAGGCATCGACCTCACCGTGCGGGCGGGGAGCACTGGGCACTGCTCGGGCCGAACGGCGCCGGCAAGTCGACGGTGCTCGGGTTCTGCGGGGCGGTCGCGTTCCCCACCTCCGGCACGGTGGAGGTGCTGGGCAGGCTTCTCGGCCGCGTCGACCTCCAGGAGTTGCGCCGCCACATCGGCCACGTCAACCCGCGGCACCCGGTGCGCTCGCCGCTCACGGTGACCGAGGTCGTCCTGACCGGCATCACCGGCTCGCTGGAGCCGCCGATGCGGTGGGAGCCGTCGGAGGCCGAGCTCCATCGGGCACGCGACCTCATCCACGCGGTCGGCCTGGATGACCGCCGCGAGGCCCGCTGGCCCACGCTGTCGCAGGGTGAGCGGGGCCGCGCCCTGGTCGCCCGCGCGCTGATCTCCGACCCGCGCCTCCTGCTGCTGGACGAGCCCACCACCGGCCTCGACGTCGCGGCCCGGGAGCAGCTGCTGGAGACGATCGACGGCCTCGCGCACACCGCACCCGACCTCGCTTCTGTGCTGGTCACGCACCACCTGGAGGAGCTGCCCGAGACCACCACGCACGCGCTCCTGATCGCGCACGGGCGCACGGTCGCGGCGGGCTCCATCGACGACGTCATCACCACCGAGACGGTCTCGCGGGCGTTCGAGCACCGCATCCGGGTGTCGAAGGCGGAGGGACGCTGGAGCGCGCGGGCGGTTCGCGAGCGTCCCATCCCCATGCCCGCCGCTGCGGAGCAGTCGCGATGACGGAGTTCGCGACCGCCGACGACGGGACGCCGATCGCCTACGAGGAGAAGGGCGTCGGCGTGCCGGTGCTGCTGATCGCCGGCCAGGCGACGGGCATGCGCGGCTGGGGCCCGTTCGCGGACGCGCTCGCCCGCGACTTCCGCGTGATCGCCTACGACCACCGCGGAATCGACGAGAGCGGCCTCGGCGACCCGGGCCTCTACTCCACCAGGGCGTTCGCGGACGATGCGGTCGCAGTCCTCGACGCGGCCGGCGTGGCTGCGGCGCACGTCGTCGGCCACTCGATGGGCGGCCGCGTGGCGCAGTGGCTGGCTGCTGACCACCCGGAACGCGTGCGGCGTCTGGTGCTCATGGCCACCACCTCCGGCGACCGCAGCGCCGCGCGCCGAGACCCGGCGGCCGTCGCGGACCTGCTCAGCGGCGACCTCGGGCGGATGGTGCCGCTGTTCTTCGACGACTCATGGGCGAGCACCCATCCCGCCGACGTCGACCGCTTCTTCACCCGCACCGCCTCCCGCCCGGCGCTGCGCGGCCACTTCGCCGCCAGCCGCGACCACGACGGCGCCGACGTGCTCGCCCGCATCCGCGCCCGGACGCTCGTGGTGCACGGCACCCACGACCCGCTCACCCCGCTGCCGCACGGCGAGGTGCTGGCGGAACGCGTCCCGGACGCGACCCTCGCCGTCTTCAACGCCGGCCACGGCCTCCACCTCGACACCCCGGACGTGCTGGAGGCCGTGCGCGCGTTTCTGCTGCCCGAGGGGCAGCGGGCGGCGTCACGCGCGGGCTGAAGCGCCGCACTTACGTCGGAGAATCGGCCCCCTCCCGACAGGAGTTCCTGCAGGACTGCCTCTCGTCGGAGATTCGGCGCTGAAACTCCGACGTTGTGCGGGCGCCCACGCTCACCCGACCGCGAAGTACCCGTCCCGCGCCGCCGCGACGAACTCCGCATAATCCGCCTCCGCCTGGTCCGCGTACAGCTCCGCCCATTCCGTGACCGCGCGCACGAACGATGCGCCCGAACCGATGTACCCGGAGATGAAGGCCGACTTCGGCGAGCGGGCGTGAGCCCGGGCGAGGACCGCTCCGCACATCCGGGCGTAGTCGAAGAACTGGACAGGGTTCATCGCCGGGATGTCGAACGACGCGTTCCGGTTGCGGAACTGCCGCATGTAGAAGGCGAAGCCCTCCACGCGCAGGAAGCCGAGGAACGGGTCGGACACCGCCTGCAGGATGCGCTGGCACGCGACCACGCGGTAGCCCTGCTCCCCGGGCAGCAGCGACAGGTCCAGATAGCCCGGGAGCGCCGCGACACCGCCGAACCGCTCCACCACGGACGCCTCCGCCTCCTTCAGCTGTAGGATGACGACCTCGCCGGTCGGGCCGCGCAGGGCGATGAGGAAGCAGCGGGTGCCCACACTGCCGACCCCGACGACCCGGCGCGCCACGTCGTCGACCCGCAGTTGCGAGGCGAGCAGGGCCGTGTTCGGCGGAAGGGTCTCGCGGTACTGGTCGTAGGCGGACTGCGCCAGCGCCTGCACCTCCGGCTCCGCGCGCCGGAGAATCGGCGGCCGGTCGACGAAGCGCAGGACGCCGTCGTCGCCGGTCTCGAGCGTCTTGCGGGCGACGTGCTCGGTCGTGCGCTTGCGGGACTCCTTCATCACCGCGTCGATCAGCTTGAGCATGTCGTTGCTGAGGAGGTTGCGCCCGCTGCCCGTCTCCACGGCGGCCGGCGAGAAGTACCGGGCGTACAGCGGCGCCTCGAGCGCCCGGCGAAGCCAGATCCGGTAAGTCGAGACCGTCCCCTGCGTGGTCTCGCGGATCCGCGGCGCAGGGAGGCCGATCGAGCGGCCGGCCAGCACGACGCTGGCCAGCAGGCGCTTCAGGTCCCACTCCCAGGGGCCGACCGTGGCCTCGTCGAAGTCGTTGATGTCGAACACCATCGAGTCCTCCGGCGACCGGTAGATGCCGAAGTTGCCGAGGTGCGCGTCCCCGCACACCACGACCTCCGCACCCGTGTCCGGTCCCGTGGCCAGATCGGCCGCCTGGATGGCCGCCGTGCCGCGGTAGAAAGCGAACGGGTCGGCGCTCATCCGCTCGACGCGCAGGTCGATGAGGTCCTGGAGGCGGTCCTCGTGCTGCGCGCGCAGGATGCCGAGGGGGTCCCGGTCCGGCGCCGGCTTGTAGACCGCGTGCGCAGAGCGGGGCACGTCGGCCCGCGCCGCGCGTCCCGCCTCGAACAACTCCTCCGCAGACAGCGGCGTCTCCGCCCGCTCGCCCGTCGCAGCCACATCCATGGTCATGGCGCACCTCCCTCGGCCACCGGCGTCCGCCTGGTCGCCGGGGCGCCCGGGTGCGGACGCGCACATCATAGGTCCGCGCGAGCCCGCTAGGGTATCCGGAATGCAGGGATGGATCGAGCACCGCCGCGAGGACGGCGAACGCCTGGGCTGGCTGCGCCCCGACGGCGACGGGTTCGTGCCCGTCGACCTCCTCGGCCGCGAGCTGAGCGGCCCCGTCGACTGGCTGACGGGGGAGGAGCTGCTGGAGTCGGCCGGGATCGGCTACCTCGCCGACCGGTACGAGCTGGCGCTGGCGGACGGACGCCGGCTGCGTGTGCGACTGACCGAGGTCTCCACCGAGCGCATCGTCGTGAAGAAGGACGACTTCGGCGCCATCGACGCGCCGCAGCTCATCTACACGCTGCCGTTCCCCATCCCCGAGTCGCTTCGACCGGTGTGAGGGGCGCCGGATTCCGGGGTGCCCAAGCGGGAGAGAGCGGCGTTAGCATCCGCCCATGATTCCGCTCACCGTGGGGACGCTGGCCGATGCGCCGGACACGCCGGCCGTGATCGACGGCTCCCGCTTCAACCGGCACACGTTCTGGTGCGGGCAGAGCGGATCGGGCAAGACGTACGCGCTCGGCGTGGTGCTCGAGCAGCTGCTCCTGCACACCGAGCTCCCGATCGCCGTGCTCGATCCGAACGCCGACTTCACCGAGCTGGGCCGGACGCGCGATGAGGTGGATGCGGCGGATGCGGAGCGCTGGTCGCGGCTCGGCATCCGGGTGTTCCACTCCAGCACGCCGCGAGAGCCGCAGCTGCGCATCCGCTTCGTCGACCTCAGCGTGCGGTCGAAGGCGGCGGTGGCGCGGCTGGACCCGATCGTCGACGAGGAGCAGTTCAACGCGCTCCTCCACCTCAACGTGAGCCCGGAGGACTTCGCCCGCGACACCTTCCTCCAGACGCTCGCCGCCTCGAACGATTCGGCACTGCGTCGCCTGGGCCTGCGGATCGACAACCTCGAGATCCTGGACTGGCCGCTGTGGGCGTTCGGCGGCGCATCCTCGTCCACGACGGTGGAGGACCGGCCCCAGGCGGTCGTGCTCGACGTGGGCGGCTTCTCCCACCCGGGCGAGCCGCAGGCGGCCGCGCTCGGCATCCTCGAGGACCTGTGGGAGCGGCGGATGGAGCGGCGACCCCTTCTCATCGTGATCGACGAGGCGCACAACTTCTGCCCGCCGTCGCCGCGGTCGAGCGTGGAGGCCCAGCTGACCGAGCAGCTGATCCAGATCGCCGCAGAGGGCCGCAAGTTCGGCCTGTGGCTGTTCCTGTCGACGCAGCGGCCGACCAAGATCCACCCGAACGTCCTCTCGCAGTGCGACAACCTGGGGATGATGCGGATGAACTCCCCGCGCGACCTCGCCGAGCTCGGCGACGTGTTCGGCTTCGTCCCGCACGACGTGCTGGCGGAGTCGCCGCACTTCCGCAAGGGCGAGGCGCTGTTCGCCGGCGCGTTCTCGGAGCAGCCGCAGCGGGTGCGCATCGGGCGGCGGCTGACCGTCGAGGGCGGGAGCGACCTGGCGGTCGCCGAGCACGTCGGCTAGGCGGCCGGGGGCGGGGCGGCGCCCGCGCCTCCCGCATGGGCCTGGCGGCGGTCCTCTTTGCGCGCCAGCGCCTCGGCCTTCATCAGCTCGCGGGTGTGCTTGAGGTCGCCGAGGATGGGCCGCCACATCCGGGAGCGGGGATCGGAGTCGACCAGAACCGCCCGCACCAGGAGCGTGAGGGGCACGGCCAGGATGGCGCCGATGGGCCCGAGTACCACCGCCCAGTACAGCACGCAGAAGAAGGTGAGCGTCTGGCTGAGCGCGACGGCGTTGCCGACGACCTTGGGCTGCACGACCGACTGGACGACGGCGTTGATGAGCCCGTAGACGATGACGATCGCGAGGACCGTGCCCCAGCCGCCGGTGAGGTAGCCGAAGACGAGCGGCGGGATCAGCGCGAAGAAATAGCCGACGTTCGGGATGAAGCTGCACAGGAACGACAAGATCGCCCACAGAAGTGCCGCCGGCACGCCGAGGATCACCAGGACGATGCCGTTCAGGATGCCCTGCGCCACCCCGAGCAGGGTGGTGACCACCATGTAGCGACGCACGGAGTGGCCGAAGGTCACGAAGGCGTAGACGAAGTTGGGTCGGGTGGGCTCCAGCTGCCGGAGCAGGCTCGGCGTGTAGGCCGCGTCCGCCGGCATCAGGATCAGCATCGTGAGCACGATGACGAGGAACGCCACGAGCCCGAATGCGTTGCCCAGCAGACCGGTGAAGAAATTGAGCAGGTTGCCCGGCTTGAAGCCCTGCTCGATGTCCTTCACCTGCTGAGGGCCGACCCCGATGCTCTGCAGCCAGGCCCCGATCTGGGCGCCCAGCTGCTCCAGCTGCGGCTTGTACTGGGGCAGCATCCCGACGAACTGCGCCGTCGCCACCCACAGCAGTCCGATGAACCCGGCGAGCAGGGCGAAGACGGTCAGTCCGACGGCGCCCGTCGCGAGCCCCTGCGGCGTGCCGTGCCGCTCCAGCCAGACGCGCACCGGCTGCGCGCAGATGGTGAGGACCAGGGCCAGCAGGGTCGGGGCCAGGATGCCGGTGATCGCGGCCATCCCGAACGAGATCACCACGCCGGCGGCGAGCCCGATCAGGATGCGGTTGCCGCGGCCGAGGCCTCCGACTCCGGTCTCGCTGTCAGGAGCGCCCGGCGCCTCCTCGGGCGCCGGGCGGGTGCGGCGCCGGAACGGCCAGCGACGCTGCGCTCGTGCCGGAGGCGGCGCGGCCGGTTCTCCGGCGCTCATCGGACCGGGTTCAGACCGTCGGCGCGGCCGGCGGCGGGGTGGCGGGACCGGCCGGGGCCGCGGGCGGCACCGGTGCGGCGGACGCGGCGGGCGCAGGCGCGGCCGGAGCGGCGTGCTGACCCGAGAGCGCGCGCGCCTTCAGGTGGTCGAACTCCTGCTGCGTGATCGCGCCGCTGTCGAGCAGCGCCTTGGCCTTCGCGATCTCATCGGCCGGGCTGGACCCCGCGACCTGGCGGATGTAGTCGTCCGTCGCCGATTGCACCTGGCGCGCCTCCTTCTGGCTGCGCTCGGCCATGCCCGGGCCGCGGGCGATCAGGTAGACCAGGGCGGTCAGGAACGGCACGAAGATCAGGAAGATGATCCACACCGCCTTCCACCACCCGTTCAGCTTGTGGTCGCGGAACAGGTCGCTGATGATCGCGAACAGCGCGAACAGGTACGCCACGAAGGCGAAGCTCCAGAAGAACAGCCAGATGACACTCCAGAAGTTGCTCCAGTCCATGGTGGACTCCCCTCTCGACTCCAGCTCCTGTGTCTGGATGTGGCGTGAGAGTAACGCGGTGCCGGTTCGCACGGCTAGAGGGCACTTTCGCGGGGGCACCGCGTCAGGAGAGGGTGCTCAGCTCCGCCGTCAGACGGTCCACGATCTCCGATGCGAGGAACCCGAGGGGGCCGATCGCGGCCGTCAGGTGGCGGCCGGCGGCGACGTGGAGGTAGGTGCCCCAGACCGCCGCCTGGAGGGGGTCGGCGCCGCGCGCGGCAAGGCCGGTGATGGCTCCGGCCAGCGCGTCGCCGCTGCCCGACGTGCCCAGCCCGACGTCCCCGTCGCCGACCGTCAGCAGGCGTCCGTCCGGCGCGGCGATCCGGCCGAAGCAGGAGACGACCGCGCGGTACCGGCGGGCGAGCTCCCGGGCGTCGGCGTCGAGGTCGTCCGTCTCGCGGCCGAGCAGCCGGGCGGCCTCCTCCGTGTTCGGGGTCAGGATGCGCGGGCCGTCGCCGGCGAGCCGCGGATGCCCGGCCAGCGCCCCGAGCGCGTAGGCGTCGAGCACGAGCACGGTGTCGCCGCCCGCGGCTCGGGCGGCGCGGGGCAGCATCCGGGCGGTCTCCGCCGCGTCGTCGAGCCCGGGCCCCAGCAGGACCGCGTCGGCCCCCGCGAGGTCGGCCGCCGCCGCGCGGATCCCGGTGCCGCGGATGCTCCCGGCCGCCGTCTCGGCCAACGGAACCACGCCCGACTCGGGCACGGCGACCGCGACCTGGGCCGCGACGGAGGATCCGATCGCCAGGGTCAGCCGGCCGGCGCCCACGCGCAGGGCGGCGCGCCCCGCGAGCATCGCGGCGCCGGGGAGCGGAGCGCCCCTCCCACGACCAGGACCTCCCCGCGCGACTTCTTCGACCCGGACGGCTCGGGCAGCGGCCAGGAGCGCAGCAGCTCGGGTGTGACGGTCTCGGCCGGCTCGTGCCGGGCATCCTTCCGGTCACGCATCGGCGCGTGCCTCTCCCGGGTGGTCGGTCGAGGGGAGCCCCGCCGCGGCCAGGTGCGCGTCGTCGGCGAAGGCCTCCAGCATCCACTGGCCGCCGTCGAACGTCAGCTCGGTCACCGACGCGTTGGCGACAGGATGCGTCAGCAGGTGCTCGGCGAGCTGCGCCTCCGTCATCCGAAGCAGCACGTAGAGGAACAGGCTGACCACGGCGTCGTGCGCGAAGACGACCACAACGCCGTCGTCGCCCGGGGTCGCGTCGAGCGCGTCGCGGAGGAACGAGCGGATGCGCAGCGCGACATCCGTCCACGCCTCGCCGCCCGGCGGCCGGTAGTAGAACTTGCCGGACCAGCGCCGCCGCTCCGCCTCCAGCGGCAGGCGGCGCTCGACGCCGACGGCGGTCAGCCGGTCCAGGATGCCGAGCTCGCGATCGCGCAGCCGCTCGTCGATCCGCAACGGCACCTCCTCGCCGAGGGCGAAGCGCGCCGTCTGGATCGCGCGGCGGTACGGCGAGCTGAAGACGACGGCGCCAGCCGGCAGCGCAGGGCGGAGCCGGGCCCCGAGCGCGGACGCCTGGAGTTCGCCGAGCGGAGAGAGGGACACATCGGGGTCGCGCGCCTCGACGACGATGACCTCGGCGCCGGCGGCCTCGGCGGCGGCAGCCGCGACGTTCGCCGTGCTCTCGCCGTGACGGATGAGGAGCAGGGTGCGAGCGGTCATGCAGGGGACTGTACGCCCGCCCACTCCAGCACGCGAAGCGCCCGCAGCGTGTTCCACCGGCTCGCCTCGCCGACCGCCTCGAACGTCACGGCCGGCCGGCCCGGGAGCAGGGCGTCCAGCGTCCACCGCCCGTCCGAACCGCGCTTCGACCGGACGACCTCGACCGCCTCTGCGGCGCGATCGTCGTACGGCACGCCCGACGCCCGCAGGTGGTCGAGCCCGCGCAGGACGTCGTAGTTCCAGTAGTACGGGAAGCGGAAGTCGAGCCAGGACTCGTCGATCAGCTCGCCGGTGCTCTTGCGGCGCATCAGGCTGCGCTCGAGCAGGTACTCCTGCCCGCGGCGCAGCGGCTCGGCCACGTCGGACGGACCGCCGGCATCGCGGTAGGCCGCCAGCGCCTCCACGACGCAGATCGTGCTGTGGAAGGAGCCCGGGTCGTCGCGGGTCTCGGCGTAGCAGTTCCAGCCGCCGTCGGTCTGCTGCGTGTCGAGCAGCTTGCCCAGGACGGTCTCCGTCGCGTGGCCGTACGGCGCGGCGGCGGTGAGCACCCTCCCGTTGATGCACGGCTCGACCTCGCCGTCGAAGAACGGACTGCGGCCCCACTCCTCGCCCCAGTCGACGCCGGCGGCGGTGCGGTCGAGGGCGGCGCGGGTACGCTCTCCGTCGGCGCCGAGCAGCGCGAGCAGGAGCGCGATGGTGTCGGTGGCGTCGCGGTCCTCGGGCTTCCAGACGGTCCCGCCCCAAGCGCCCGACGCGTCCTGCCGGTCGAGCAGCGCCGCGCCCCAGCCCTCGCGCTCGACGCGGGAACGCTCGGCGGCGACCTCCTCGTCGGGTGCCTGCACCACATCCCGCAGCGTCTGCCATCGGATGGACGGGTCGCCCTCCAGCAGCCACACCACGGTCGGATCGTCGACAGCCCCCGCGCTCATGCGCGCCAGGCTACCGGGCTTCGCCGCCCGGCGCAGCAGGGGCGAAGGACTGCGTGCCGAGCACCGAGAGCAGGGCCAGCTTCTCGGCGGCCTCGGTGCGCGGTGCGGCGGTGAGCACCAGCAGGCACTGCGACTGGTCCTCGGTGAACAGCGCCTGGCAGTCCAGCTCGATCGCGCCGAGCTCGGGATGCAGCAGCGTCTTGTGGTCCTCGAACCGCCGGGCGACCTCGTGCCGGTCCCACAGCTCCGCGAACTCCGGGCTCTGAGCGAGCAGCGCCCGCACCAGCTCGCCCGCACGCGACCGCGGACCCAGGGCGCCGTACGCGTCGCGCAGGGAGGCGACCTGGGCGCGGCTCTGCCGGGCGCGGTCCTCCTCGGGGTACTGCGCCCGCGCCGTCTCCGGCTCGGTGAACCAGCGGTAGTACTCGCTGCGCGCCAGGCCTGTGTAGCCGGAGCGGTCGCCCAGCAGCGCGACGGCCATGCGGTTCTGCACCAGGGTCTCGCCGAGGTTCGATAGCACCAGCGCGGGCGTGTCCTCCAGCCGATCGAGCACGCGCAGCAGCGCGGGGAGACGTGTCCGCCGCCGGAGAACCGGTCGGGGGTGTTGTGGCCGGCCACGCGGTAGAGGTAGTCGCGCTCGTCGTCGGTGAGACGGAGCGCGCGCGACAGGGACGACAGCATCTGCTCGCTCGGCTGGGGGCCGCGGCGCTGCTCGAGGCGGGTGTAGTAGTCGGTGGACATGGCCGCCAGCAGCGCCACCTCCTCGCGCCGCAGGCCGGGCGCGCGCCGGCGGGCTCCCTCGGGCAGGCCGACGTCCTCCGGGCGCAGCGCCTCGCGGTGACGGCGCAGGAAGTCGGCGAGGGCGATGCGGTCCATCCCTCCATGATGGCTGCGCGGGCACGTGCGAACCAGGGACCGCGGATCCCTGGATGACCGCTCCACTTCCTCCGCCTCGCCCGCCACCCGATGGTGGAGGCATGAACATCACAGGGAACACCGTCTTCATCCCCGGCGCCACCAGCGGCATCGGGCTCGCCCTCGCCGTCGCCCTCCACGAGCGCGGCAACACCGTCATCGTCGGCGGCCGCCGCGCCGACCTGCTCGAGCGCATCGCCGCCGAGCACCCCGGCATCGACACCATCCGCATCGACACGGCCGACGCCGACAGCATCCGGGAGGCGTCCGCGCAGGTGCTCGCCGCGCATCCCGACCTGAACGTGCTCGTCGCGATGGCCGGCATCATGCGGGTCGAGGATTGGCACACGTCTGCCGGCTTCCTGGAGTCGGCGGAGTCGATCGTCACCACCAACGTCCTCGGGCCCATCCGCCTCATCGCCGCCTTCGTCGAGCACCTGCAGACCCGGCCGGACGCGACCATCGTGACCGTCTCGTCCGGGCTGGCGTTCACGCCGCTCAAGGCGACGCCCAGCTACAACGCCAGCAAAGCGGCGGTGCACATGCTCAGCGAGAGCATCCGCCTCCAGCTCGCCGACACGTCCGTGAAGATCGTGGAGCTCGAGCCGCCGTCGGTCGCGACCGACCTGATGCCCGGCCAGCGCGAGAGCGAGTTCGCCATGCCGCTCGACGAGTTCGTCGGAGAGGTCATGGAGCTCATCGAGACCCAGCCGGACGCGAAGGAGCTCCAGGTCGAGCGCGTCAAGTTCCTGCGGTACGGCGAGGCGCGGGGGGACTATGACCGGGTGGTCCAGGTGCTCAACGCGGCCGATCCGCATGGGAAGGATGCGGCGTAGCGGTACCCGCGTCACGATTGGGATCATTGGCTTCAGGGGCTGTGCTGCTCGCCGTAGCCCTGGGCGTAAGCGGGTGCGCCAACGCGGAAGAGGCGCGGGCCGTCGCGGAGCGCGGTATTCCTCAGGTCGAAGCGGCCATCGCGCCGATCGCCGGCCATGGGTTGCAATTCACCGTCACCGCCGAGAGCGGTTGTTCTGAGGGGTGTTCGGGAGCGGTAGTCATCAAACAAACCGCAGGTCAACTGCGCGTGGCCGACGTCATTGCACTCCATGAAGCCGTGCGCGATATAAAGCTCGACGGAACGTTCCTTTCGAGCACCGCAATCGTGCTAAGTCCGGCCGATCCATATCGGCTGGTCGGCTTCGAAGCAGGATTCTGCAGCACCGGTGGCAACAGCTTCGGGATTCAAAACGACCCGAATCCGGAGTGCATGCCGCGAACCCCCACCCCGACACCGAGCGCCACAGATCGCGAGCATTGAGGACGCACATCGCGTCACGATCCGTAGAACGCTTCGTCTTCTAGGGTGACGGGTTCATCCGTCCGGTCGTGGCTTTGGTGGTCCGGCCGTTTCGTTAGGGAGCGGGGCGAGGATGCGGCTAGCGCGGATACTCGGGGCTGTGGCCCTGGGCGTCGTTCTTGTGGCGGGTCTGACGGCCTGCTCGTTGATTAGGGATCGCATCATGACTCCAGACCCGCCGGTGAAAGAACTACAGCGGGAGTCCGCGATTTACTATCGCGACAAGTGGCAACCGGATGTCGAGAAGATTCGGTTCACCCGGGACGGCGGCAGGCCGGGTCTCGGAGCGACCTGGTGCGTCAACGCTGTGGCCACGGTGAAGGGGATCGACTATCAGGTGATTATCGGCCCGAGCGGCGGAGTCGGTTTCGTCGGCGACAACGGTGAGCCTCCCGAAGCGCCGACACCTTCTCCGCACCTTCCGCTCACGGTGATCTACAGCGACGGAACGTCGGAGGTCATCGAGTGACGACCGCCGACGAATATTTGTGGCTCTCTGATGCGGCATACCGCGTTGACCGCTTGCGGCTCGATCCTCCGTATGTGAAGGGCAGACGGTTCCGCGTACTTGTCGATCCCAGCGGCACCACGCAGCGATACGAAGTTCTCGACACCGAGAACCATGACGCCAACGGCTTTCAGGCGATGGCTGTCGCGCCGGTCGTGAACGGTGCGGTGGACACCTCACACATCGTGATCGCCTTCGCGGGCACCAACCCGGATCATCGGGCTGACATCCTCGAGGACGTCACGACGGTGGTCGGAGGCGATCAGGGGCCGATGTCTCAGGTGCTGGACGCTCACTTCTTCGCGGATCGGGTGCGGGCGCAGTATCGCGGGTCGACCTTCACGACGGCGGGGCATTCGCTCGGTGGGTTGCTGGCCCTACTGGTGGGAGCGGAGAACGACTGGGATTCCACGACGTTCAACGCGCCCGATGCCTGGGATTTGTTGTCCCCGGGGGCTAAGGAGAGACTGCAGGCCGACACGAAAGCGGGCCGTAACCGGCTGCACAACTACGTCAACGTGTGGGATGTCGTAGGCAACATCTTCGGCAATCGCACGGGTGCCGCCGACTACGTCGCCGACGACCCGGGACGGGATGTCCTGAGCTACCACAACATCGGTGACGATGAAGACACGGCGTTCTCGTTCAACCCCGATGGTTCGGTCAGGGGCGCGGGGGCGAAGGGTCGTCGCCTCGAGGAGATCATCGGTAACGCGGTCGACAAGATCGCCCCGGGCGCGTCCATCACCCTTTCCCCGGGTATCTCGGTGCTGGCCGGGATCGCTCGGAGTCCTGCGGCGATGGCGTCGTTGGCGAAGGCCGCATCCGGGGCCATGGTCGCGGTGAATTCGGCGGCGGCTCTCGGCCTGGCGGCGAGCATCGGAGCCACGGCGATCGCGCTGACCCAGGTCAAGGAGGCCAACGGCCGGATCGTTCCACGGATGGAGGCCGGGTTGCTTCAGGCGAAGAACGCGGTGGCCGGTCTGCCGTACATCACGTCCTACGACATCGACATGTGCATCGAGATGAACGGGTTGAATGTCCGGCAGAACGTCGACGAGGACGCCGTGCGCGAGGTCGGCCAGCTCCTCGATGACCACCTGGTTCTCGTTGGCCAACTCAGCGACGGGATCACCCGATCCGTGACCAACACCCTCGCCCAGGATGCCCGGTGGGCGATGACCTTCGGATTGCAGAAGTAGGAGGTGCCCGGTGTCGAATCATGGTGCGCTTGACCCGGCGATGTTCGTGGAGGAGTTGTTCGGTGCGATCGACCGCGAAGTTCGCACCGGTGTCGCCGAGGTCCAGGCCTGGATCGAAGCGCAGGTTCACGGGATGGCGGTGGGGCTGCTGCACAGCATGCTCCCTCCGCTGGTCCACGCCAACAACACCGCGGTCAAGGTCAGCGAGTCCGCGGTCGTGCTGCCCGCCCACGCCGGCATCCACGCGGACGTCGGCGCGGCGGATACCAGCAACGGTGTTCTCGCCGGTGCTGTCGCCGACAAGGTGAAGCAGGGGCTCGCCGAGCTGACCAGGCGGAGCGACTATTCGAAAGGGGTGAACAGCATTCGATGGTGACCGATCGAGAGCTTCGCGAGCTCGAGGATGCGCAGGCGGAACAACGCGCGGACGCGCGCTTGCGTATCGAGGCGGCCGAGCAGTACGTCCACGACTACCGCTCTCGCATTCAGGAAGTGCAGGAACGCTTCTCCGACTTCGCTTCGCGGGAAGGCATCGGCGACGATAGTGGTTTCCGCGACGAACTCCGTCGGTCATCCGACATCGTCGACCAGAACGTCGCTTACGCCGGCCGCAAGGTCGCGGAGCTGGAAGAAGAGAACGACCAGCTGCTGCGAGACCAGACCGACGAGCGCGAGCGCTACCTCGCGCAACGCGACACAACGGACTGACTAGCCGCACCCGCGACGGCGTACGGCCTCACGGCCGCTCGACCGTGAGCCCCAGCCACGCTGCCAGCTCGTCGATCGCCGCGTCGACCTCGTCGCGAGCGGACGAGCTCAGTGGTGCGTCCTCGTGGACCGCCTCCACCCTCAGAACGCCGCGCTTGCGGTCGGCGGCGGCGTCCAGCTTTCCGACCAGCCGGTCCTCGTGCAGGATCGGCAGGGCGAAGTAGCCCCACCGGCGCTTCGCCGCGGGCTTGTACATCTCCAGCAGGTACTCGAAGCCGAAGAGGTCGTGGCTGCGCACCCGGTCGTGCACGAGCCGGTCGAACGGCGACAGCAGTGCGGCGCGCCCCTCGAACGGCAGACCGACGGCGTCGGGGTCGACCCGCCACTCGCGGTCGCTCCCGTCGACCCGGGCGGGGACGCCCGCGCCACCGACCAGCTGCGGCCGGGCGATGCCGAGCGCCCGCAGCCGCCGCTCGTCGCGCAACGGGGCCGCCTCCGCCTCGGGCACGGCCTCGATCCCGCTCGGGTAGACGCGCTCGGCGAGGTCCCACGTGCGCTGGCGCCCGACGCGGCCCGCGACCGCGACCACGCCCCGGCCCTGCAGAAGCTCCAGCATGTGGGTCACGTTGCGCTCGTGCGTCCACCCGGTCGACTGCCAGGGCACCTCGGCGGTGTCCGGGATGTCCTTCGACAGCAGGGGACCCGCGTCGCGCAGCCGCTCGATCACGTCCTGGCGGAAGCGCGCGTTGGCCTCCAGCCACGCGGTCCAGGTCCCGGCGATGGGGCCGTTCGCCATCCGGTCGAGGTTGAGGGCGAGGTCGGAGACCGGGCGGAGCATGGCGAACGGAGGCTGCACCGGGTCGTCCTGCGCCTTCCACTCGTACAGCGTCCGGTCGGTCTCGACCGCCGCTGCCAGGTCCTCCGGCCGGTACGACGCGCCCAGCCGGGTGTAGGCGATGAGGTCGGCGCTCGGCGCGATGGCCGCGGTCGGGTCGAGCTGCAGGAAGGTGAGGTGTTCGACGAGCGGCACCAGTCCCTCCGGGCGCGCCGCATCGAGCCTCTGCGCGCGCACGGCGATCCGCCGCGCCTCCTCCCGGTCGAGCACGATCTCGGATGCCATGGCCCGACGCTACCGGCTGCTGCCGACAGCGTCACCGCTCACCCGCGCGCCGCAGCCCCGCTCACGCGCAGGAAGACCGTCAGCCAGGCGAAGACGGCGACGCCGGCGATGAGCTCGGTCGCCGTGAGCACGTAATAGCCGGTGACGAAGAAGACGGCTGCCAGCACGATCACCCCGAACAGCACGTAGCCGAGCAGGAAGAACGATCGCGGCGCCTCGGGCAGTGCCCGCCGCACCCAGAAGACGAGCAGCGAGAAGGCGACGAGCATGCCGACCGCCGAGCCGTTGTGCAGGATTTGCGAGACGTTCAGCGGGAACAGCCCGACCCCGGCGAGCAGCAGACCGATCAGGATGAGGCACACGCGCACGCGCATCCGGGCCGGCCGCACGGCGGGGTCGACGCCCGTCAGGTCGGTCGCGTAGCGGGCGATCGCCGCCATCATCAGGCCGGCGACGATGAGCGTCAGGTTGAAGGTGAGCGACGACACGCTCTTCGTCATCCCGAGGGCGCTGAGGTGGTACTCCCACCAGTGCGGGTCGGGCGCGCTCAGCATGGCGGCGAGGATGCCGAACGCGGCGAACACCGCGAGCACGGTGGAGAGCCGCATCAGGTCCATCCTCGCCCCGGACAGGAAGATGACGTAGGCGCTGAAGCCGACGGCCACGCCGGCGAGGACCGTGGCCGACACCGCGTACACCGTCGCGTCCTGGAAGCCGTCGGCGAGGATGGCGCCGAGCACCAGCCAGCCGAGGACGGCGATGATGCCGTGTGCCAGCGCGATCACCACGGTGTCGAACAGGGCGGGGCCGGTCAGCGACCGGCGAGCGGCCGGCGCCTCCGACGGCCGGTCGGCTCTGCCCCCGAACGGCGTCAGCGCGTCCCGATGCCACAGGCGCGCGACCACGTATGCCGCGATACCGACCACCCCGGCCGTCAACGCCGCGAACTGCGACAGCGAGCCGGGGCCCGCGATCGGGAGCGACCGTCCCCAGAAGAACGGCAGCGACACGATCGCGCCGACGACGAGCGCGGCGGCGCCGACGACGATCGCCGCTCCCTCGAGATCCAGGGCCGCGGCCCGCGCCGCCACCCGCTCGGTGCTCCGCTGGCGCACGCCGGTCATCCCGCCACCTCCTCCGTCGGCCGCATGATGCCCCGCCGAGCGACGCCGTGGCAACAGCCGATTCTGCGCACGAGTCGTGGCTTCCCGCGGTGGCGACGGCGGCGTTAGCATGCGCGCGAACCGGTCGCCGGGGGAGCACGGGTCGGAGAGGGCGGACATGGCTGCGCAAGCGCGGGACGACGGAGGCTTTCCGGACATCGACCAGCACGGCATGATCGGCGACCTGCAGACGGTCGCGCTCGTCTCCACCGAGGGCACGATCGACTGGTTCTGCGCGCCGCGCTTCGACTCGCCGTCGATCTTCGCCTCGCTGCTCGACCGCGAGAAGGGCGGCTACTTCCGCATCCACGCGCTCGGCGAGGGGATGCGCGTCAAGCAGATGTACTTCCCGCAGACGGCGATCCTGATCACCCGATTCATGTCGGACGACGGCGTCGGCGAGGTGATCGACTTCATGCCGGTCGCCGACGAGCCCACCGTCGCGACGACGAACCGTACGATCGTGCGCGGGATCCGCGTCGTCCGGGGCGAGCTGAGCTTCCGGGTCCAGTGCCGTCCACGTTTCGACTACGGCCGCCGCCCGCACACGGCGTCCGCCTTCGAGACCGGGGTCCGTTT
Organism: Leifsonia poae; assembly: GCF_050632865.1. Lineage (GTDB taxonomy): Bacteria > Actinomycetota > Actinomycetes > Actinomycetales > Microbacteriaceae > Leifsonia > Leifsonia poae_B. Next base: position 473,566 of record NZ_JBODSA010000001.1, read on the forward strand.
CGACGCCGAGGGGATGAGCGCAGAGCTGCACGGGATCTCCGCCGACGCGATCGTCGACGGCGATGTGGACACCACCCTGACGTTCTCGGACGGCAAGCTCCACATCATCGCCTTCGAGACGGAGCCGGACGCCGACGCCCGGAAGATCGGCCGGGGGCGCGGGCAGCGGCTGTTCCGCGAGACCGCGGCCTTCTGGCGCGAGTGGCTGTCGCGCGGCACCTACACCGGCCGCTGGCGCGAGTCGGTGGAGCGCTCCGCCATGGTGCTCAAGCTGCTGCAGTATGCGCCGAGCGGCGCTCTGGTCGCCGCCCCCACCGCCGCGCTGCCCGAGCAGCTGGGCGGCGTGCGCAACTGGGACTACCGCTACACCTGGGTGCGCGATGCCTCCTTCAGCGTCTACGCCCTCCTGTCGCTCGGCTACGCCGAAGAGGCCCTGTCGTTCATGCTCTGGCTGAGCGACCGCGTGGCCGAACAGGCGGGCGACGAGTCCGGACCGCTCAAGATCATGTACCGGATCGACGGCTCCTCCGACCTCGTGGAGCTCGACCTCGACCACTTCGAGGGTTACGCCGGATCGCGGCCGGTGCACGTCGGGAACGGCGCCGCCGACCAGCTCCAGCTCGACATCTACGGCGAGGCGATGCAGTCGCTGGCGGTCGGCGACAAGCTGCGTCCGATCGGCAACCCCGGGTGGACGAAGCTCCGCGGCATCATGGAATGGCTCGCCGACAACTGGGACCAGCCCGACGAAGGCGTCTGGGAGACCCGCGGCGGGCGGAAGGACTTCACCTACGGCCGCATCATGTGCTGGGTGGCGTTCGACCGCGCGATCCGGATCGCCCGCGACCGCGGTCTCCCGGCGCCGCTCGACCGCTGGGAGGCTGAGCGCGACGCCATCTACGAGCAGGTGTTCACGAAGTGCTGGAACCCGGAGCGCAAGGCGTTCACGCAGTACCCCGGCACGGACGTGGTGGACGCGATCACACTCCTCATGCCGAGGGTCGGGATGATCGCGCCGCGCGATCCCATGTGGCTGTCGACCCTCGACGCCATCACCGAGGAGCTGGTGACCGACAGCCTCGTGTACCGCTACAACCCGGCCGCGTCGCCTGATGGGCTGCCCGGCGAGGAGGGCACCTTCTCGCTCTGCTCCTTCTTCTATGTGATGGCGCTCACCGACGCGGGGAAGCTGGAGGAGGCGCAGTACGCGTTCGAGAAGATGCTGACCTACGGCAACCACGTCGGCCTCTACGCGGAGGAGATCGACCCGTCGGGGCTGCAGCTCGGGAACTTCCCCCAGGCGTTCACGCATCTCGCGCTGATCCAGGCCGCGAGCGAGTTGGATGCCGCGCTCGAGGCCCGAGCAGCCCGCCGCTGATGGACCTCAACGAACCGGGCCCCCGCACCTCGGGGGACCGCGGCGCCCTCCATCGCGGGATCTGGCGGCACTGGGGGACGCCGGCCGCGATCTACGGGACGATCGTGTACGCGAGCGTCGTGGCCGCCGCCTCCGGAGTCGAAGACGACCAGGCCTCCGCCGTGCGCCTGCTCGTCCTCAGCGTGGTCAGCATCGTCGTGTTCTGGCTGGCGCACGTCTACTCCACCGCGCTCGGGTTCCAGGGCGACGAGCAGCACGCCGCCGATCGCCTTCGCGACTCCCTGCGGCATGCGCTCGCCGAATCGGGAGGGATGCTGGAGGCGGCGATCGTGCCCAGCATCCCGCTGCTCCTGGCCGCCCTCGGCGTGCTGCCGCCGGACTTCGGCGTGGCGCTGTCGCTGTGGTTCTCCGTGCTGATGCTGGCGCTGCTCGGGTTCTCCATCTTCCTGTTGCGCGGCCGATCGATCATGGTGTGCCTGCTCGGCGCGGTGGTCACCGGCTCGTTCGGCGTCGTCGTCATCCTGCTCAAGAGCGCCCTGCAGCACTGAGCGCCCGCAGCGCTGAGGCTCACAGCAGTGGCAGCCGCCCCACGATCTTGTCGACCCGGTTGCGCGGTCCCACGACGCTGACCGCGTAGTACGGCAGGTCGGCCGAGGCCGCGCCCGCGACCGTCTGCAGGTACTCGTCGTACACGCGGGTGAGCTGGGCGGCGGCCGGCATGTCGGCGACGAACACGTCCTCCGCCGTCTGCGCCTTCTCGCGGATGCCGTTCAGCTGCTCGGCGGAGGCGCGCAGCACCGAGACGCCCGCCCAGGGCAGCCCGGGATGCACGCCGCCCTCCACATCCACCGCGTCGGGACCGAGGAGGCCGGGGACGCGAGTCGCCGTCGCGGCGGCGGTGCAGATGGCCGCGTTGGCGGCGATGCCGGCGGGCAGCGACTCCCCGACGATCACCACCCACTTGAGCCGCGCGGCCCGGGTGGGCGCTCCGGTGTCGATCTCCTCGGGCAGAAAGCCCACGGTGGCGTGCATGCGTCGTCCTCTCGTTCGGTGTTGTGCGGGAGAATCTACAGAGAACGCGGGATGCTCGCTGGCTGTCCGAATTTCGTTCGACCAAAGCGATATCCTGCCCGGCATGGACGAATTAGATCGGGCGATCCTGCGCGAACTCCAGTCGGATGCGCGGCGCAGCAACCGCGACATCGCGGCGGCCGTCGGCGTCTCGCCGAGCACCGCGCTGGAGCGCACCCGGGCGCTGCGCAGGCGAGGGATCATCCGCGGCGCGACCCTCGACGTCGATCTCTCCGCGATCGGCCGGCCCGTGCAGGCGCTCATCGCGGTGCGCATCCGGCCGCCGTCTCGTCCCGTGATCGAAGGCTTCCGGGACTGGGTGGCGTCGCTGCCCGAAACCCTTGGAGTGTTCGTCACGAGCGGCAACGAGGACTTCATCGTCCACGTCGCGGTCGCCGACAACGAGAGCCTGTACGCGTTCGTCATCGACCGGCTGACGCAGCGCCGCGAGATCGCCGACGTCCGCACCTCGGTCGTCTACGAGCACCTGCGTAACGGAGCGCCGCAGCCGCTGGACTGACCGCCGGGCGGGTCTACGATGTGGCGCACCGCATCCTTCTGAAGGGAACCCCGCATGCCTGCTCTGACCGACACCTTCACGCTCTCCAACGGCGTCGCCATCCCCAAGATCGGGTTCGGCACCTGGCAGATCCCGGACGGGAACGAGACCTACGACTCGGTCCGCACCGCCCTCGATGTCGGGTACCGCCACATCGACACGGCCCGCGCGTACGGCAACGAGGCGAGCGTCGGTCGCGCGGTGCGCGACAGCGGCATCGCCCGCGAGGACATCTTCATCACCACGAAATGCCCTGCCGAGGTGAAGGATGCGGACGGCGCCCGCCACGCGTTCCAGCGCTCCACCGAACTGCTGGACCTCGGCCCGATCGATCTCTACCTCATCCACGCGCCGTGGCCGTGGAACGCGATCGGCAGCGACCACCGCGCGGGCAACATCGAGGTCTGGAAGGTGTTCGAGGAGGTCTACGAGCAGGGTCTCACCCGCGCGATCGGCGTCAGCAACTTCGAGGTGGCCGACCTGGAGTCGCTGGTCGACGCGACCGAGGTCGTGCCGCACGCCAACCAGATCCGCTGGTTCGTGGGCAACACCCAGCCCGAGACGACGGCGTGGTCGAAGGAGCACGACATTCTGGTGGAGGGCTACTCGCCGCTCGCCACCGGCCGCCTGCTCGACAACGAGGAGATCGCCGCGATCGCCCAGAAGTACGGCAAGTCGGTCGCCCAGGTGAGCATCCGCTACCTGCTGCAGAAGGACATCCTGCCGCTGCCGAAGTCGACCACCCCCGAGCGCATCCGCGAGAACGCCGACGTCGACTTCGAGCTGTCGCCGGAGGATGTGGCCGCCCTCGACGCGCTCGACGCGGGGAGTAGCCGCCCCGGAGTGGAGTTCTCAGCACGCCGGGAATAACCTCCCCCTCTTGCGTTGAACTTGAGTGCACAAGGCTCAACTTTCAGAAACAGGAGAACACGTGCCTGAGAACTTCACTCCCGACGGTGACGGCGCCAACTCGTTCGACGAGTTCCTTGCCCGTTACCTCGCGGGCGAGCGTGCGCGCAACGGACGCTCGATCGACATCAGCCGCTTCCTCAGCCGGCGCACCCAGGAGATCCTGGCGGAGGCCGGACGCTTCGCGCTGGAGCACGGCCACAGCGAGCTCGACGCTCTGCACGTGCTGCGCGTCATGGCCGAGCAGGAGCCGGCCGCGGACGCCATGCGCCGCATCGGCGTCGACCCGTCGCGGGTCGCGCAGGCCGCCGAGTCGCGCCTTCCCGCGTCCGGCGACGTCATCCGCGCCGACGGCGCCTCCATCACCGGTGCGCTGCAGCGTGCGCTGTTCCACGCGTACCAGGTGGCGCAGGCCTCCGGCTCGACCTACATCGACCCCGAGCACGTCTTCTTCGCGCTCGTCATCGGCCGTGACGCCCCCGCGGGCCGCGTCCTGCAGGCCGCAGGCGTGACCCCGGAGGCGCTGACCGAGTCGATGCAGGAGAGCACGACCGTGGGCGCCGGCCGGCCCGGCGACCCGGCCGCGGAGGGCAGCGCCTCCGAGACCCCCATGCTCGACCAGTTCGGCACCGACCTGACCGCGCTCGCGCGCGACGGCAAGCTGGACCCGGTCATCGGCCGCCTCGACGAGATCGAGCAGACGGTCGAAATCCTCTCCCGCCGCACCAAGAACAACCCGGTGCTGGTCGGCGAGGCGGGCGTCGGCAAGACCGCGATCGTGGAGGGCCTGGCCCGCGCGATCGTGGCCGGCGACGTGCCCGAGCAGTTGCAGGACAAGAAGGTCGTTTCGCTCGACCTCGCGGGGATGGTCGCAGGGACCCGGTACCGCGGCGACTTCGAAGAGCGGCTCACCAACCTCATGGACGAGATCAGCGCCGGCAAGGACGAGCTGATCGTGTTCATCGACGAGCTGCACACCGTTGTAGGCGCCGGAGGGTCCGGCGAGTCCGGCGGCATGGACGCCGGCAACATCCTCAAGCCGCGCCTTGCCCGCGGCGACCTGCACCTGGTCGGCGCGACCACGCTCAAGGAGTACCGCCGCATCGAGAAGGACCCGGCGCTGGAGCGCCGCTTCCAGCCGGTGACCGTCGGCGAGCCCTCGATCGAGGACGCCGTCCTCATCCTGGACGGCCTCCGCGCCGCCTACGAGGAGCACCACGGCGTGCGCTACACCGAGGACGCGATCCGCGCCGCGGTGGAGCTTTCCGACCGCTACGTCTCCGACCGGTTCCTGCCGGACAAGGCCATCGACCTGATCGACCAGGCCGGCGCCCGCCTGCGCCTGTCGCTCGGCAAGCGCGTGGACACGTCCGCCCTCATGGAGCGCCTGGCCACACTGGAGTCCGAGAAGAACTCCGCCGTCGCCGCCGAGCACTACGAGGAGGCGTCGCGCCTGCGCGACGAGATCGAGGACGTGCAGCGTCAGCTGGATGCCCTCGCCTCGGCCCCGCGCGTTGAGGCGGTCGTCGGCGAGCCGGAGATCGCGGCCATCGTGTCGCGGGCGACCGGCATCCCGGTGTCCCGCGTCGGCGAGGCCGACCGTGAGCGCCTGGCGCGCCTCGAGTCGGAGCTGCACGAGCGTGTGGTCGGCCAGGACGACGCGGTCGTCGCGGTCGCGAAGGCGGTCCGACGCAACCGCACCGGCCTCGGCGACGAGCGCCGCCCGGTCGGCAGCTTCCTCTTCCTTGGTCCGACGGGTGTCGGCAAGACCGAGCTGGCGAAGTCGCTCGCGTCGTCGCTGTTCGGCGACGAAAAGGCGATGCTGCGGTTCGACATGAGCGAGTTCGGCGAGCGCCACACGGTCGCCCGACTGGTCGGCGCCCCTCCCGGGTATGTCGGCTACGACGAGGCCGGCCAGCTGACCGAGCGTGTCCGCCGCAACCCGTACTCGGTGGTGCTGTTCGACGAGATCGAGAAGGCGCACCCGGACGTGTTCAACCTGCTGCTGCAGGTGCTCGACGACGGCCGCCTGACCGACGGCCAGGGCCGCACGGTCGACTTCCGCAACACGGTGGTCATCATGACCTCGAACCTCGGTTCGGAGTTCCTGGCCTCCCGCAGCGGCGCGCTCGGCTTCGTCCCGGCGGGCTCGGACGGCTTCGCTTCGGAGAAGGACATCCGCGACCGCGTGATGGGCAAGCTCCGTGAGGCGATGCGTCCCGAGTTCCTGAACCGCATCGACGAGATCGTGCTGTTCCGGAAGCTCGACACCGAGCAGCTGCGCGACATCGTCCGCCTGCTGGTGAACGCGACCGCGAACCGCCTGGCCGCCCGCGAGATCGCCTTCGAGGCGACGGACGCGGCGATCGCCTGGATCGCGGAGGCCGGCTACGAGCCCGAGTACGGCGCCCGCCCGCTCCGCCGCGTCATCCAGCGCGAGGTCGACGACCGCATCGCCGAGCTGATGGTCTCGGGCGAGCTGGAGGAGGGCGGCCGCGTGCTCGTGGACGCCGCCGACGGCGAGCTGCGTGTCACCGCGGCGTCGGTGTCGCTGCCGCTCGCGGCGTAACCCACCGCACCCCGAAGGCGCCGGTCCTGTTCGCAGGGCCGGCGCCTTCGTCGCGTCTACTGGTCCCAACACGCCGTTATGGCGGCGCCGATAACGGCGTGTTGCGACCAGTAGAGGGCTGACCGAGGTCAGGCGTAGCGGCGGACCGCTTCGCGGATGTCGTCAGCGAAGCGGTAGATCTCATCCAGCGATGCGATCTCGTGACGGGTCTCGTTCTTGTCGGCGTCGAACAAGCCCAGATACTTCTTCGACTTGCCGTTGAAGTGGAGGCGGGCGACCGGCTTGCGGTTGTTGTCGTCGATGAGAACAGCGAAGTAGGACTTGGAATCGCGCTGGGCGACGCGCTGCGGCTTCACCTCGCTGCACGCGATGGCTTTAACGATCTGGTAACCCTCGAGCTCTTCGAGGGTGGTCTCGATCTCCGTGTCGCGGTTGAGGTCGTCATCTGCGGCCGGCTGGCTGCTGACCGCTTCGCCGGGAGCGGCCTCGACCGTCGCGTAACTCGATCCGCCAAGTGCCGACTTCAGGCGATCGTTGGCCTGATCGTTCAGGAACTGCTTGGTGGCCTTGGCGACGAGGGGAGCGAACTGCTCGCGGATGCGCTGCGTGATCGCGCCGTCGTAGACGCGGCTGATGAAGAAGCGCGTCCATTCGTCTTCCGGCTCGCGGAACTGCGACGCCAGCACTCGCTTGATCTGTCCGATGTACTTCAACTCGCCGGCGGCGTTGATGACCGATTCGAGATCGAACGACTCTTTTGTCAGCTTCCGAAGCTCCGGGATCAGCGTCTCGTCGATATCGAGGAGGTCGAGGACGAGGAACGGTTTGTCGTCCATCCGGTTGGGCGCGTCCAAGTCCGTATAGAACTGGTATACCTGTCCATTCGTGAGAACCGCAACGCGCGCATTGGTCACCGCGAAGTAGCGGTAGAGCTGCGACGCGTTCTCTATGGTCAGCGCCTCGGTCGACTTCTTGGTCTCGATCAGCATCTGGACTTCGCCGTCCCGCACGATCGCGTAGTCGATCTTCTCGCCCTTCTTGATGCCCACGTCGGCCGTGAACTCGGGCACCACCTCCAGCGGATCGAACACGTCGTAGCCGAGCACATTCGATATGAACGGCATGACGAACGCGTTCTTCGTCGCTTCTTCGGTGTGGATGGCCTCGCGCTGGTTCGAGACCTTCTGTGCCATGGCGGCGAGTACTTCTGCAAACTCCAATTAATGCTCCCCGATCGAGTGTCAGTCAGACAGTATCGAAGACAGACCGGTCGGTATGGTTCGTTCGGGCGTTCGCACCTCTATTGGGGACACGAAGCGGAAACCAATGTGCGGTTTCCGAACTGCTTCGTCATGTACGCATCCTGAACATCTCCAAACCCACATACACGCAACCCCCTGGAGTCGCCCAGATTCTCCTGGTTTGTTGGAGGGGATGTCTGCACCCGACCGACCCCTGCCCTCTCGGCTCGCCGCGCTCGACGAGCGGCTGGAGCCTGTCAAGCGTTTCGAGTTCACGCCCGCCCGCACCCGTGGCGGGCAGATCGCCCAGTTCCTGGGGCTCGCCCTCGTCGCGGCCGTGCTCAGCTCCATCTTCGTGCTGCCCGCGTTCGTCGGGCTCGGTGCGACCGCCGCGGCCGGGGCCAGCGACTTCAATGCCCTGCCGTCGAACCTGAACATCCAGCAGTTCGCCCAGAACTCGACCGTCTTCGCCAAGCAGGGCGGTCAGGATGTGCCGATCGCCACGTTCTTCGCGCAGAACCGACAGGACGTCGCGTGGGAGCAGATCGCGCAGACCATGAAGGACGCGACCATCTCGGCCGAGGACCCGCGTTTCTACTCGGAGGGCGCTGTCGACATCTGGGGCACCCTCCGCGGCGCCGTCTCCACCGTCGCCGGCGGCGATGTGCAGGGCGGCTCGTCGATCACGCAGCAGTACGTGAAGAACGTCGAGGTCGAGAAGTGCGAGGCACTGACCAGCCAGAAGAAGATCGAGGCCTGCTACACCGATGCCGCGGGCGTGACCCTGCAGCGCAAGGTGCAGGAGATGCGCTACGCGGTCCAGGTCGAGAAGAACTACTCCAAGAAGGAGATCCTGACCGGCTACCTGAACGTCGTCGGCTTCGGCGGCCAGGTCTACGGCGTGCAGGCCGCGGCGCAGTACTACTTCAACACGACGGCGGCGAAGCTCGACCTGGCGCAGGCGGCGACGCTCGCGGCCATCCTGAACAACCCGGCGAACCTCCGCATCGACCAGCCGGATAACAAGGACAACGGCAAGGCCAACGGTTACAAGCTCACCAAGGAGCGCCGCGACTACGTGCTCGACCGCATGTACATCACGCACACGATCACGAAGCAGCAGCGCGACCAGGCCAAGGCCACGCCCATCACGCCCACGATCACCCCGACGACCCAGGGATGCGCCGGCGCGCAGCAGTTCAACGCCGCGTTCTTCTGCGACTACGTGCGGGATGTCATCCTCACCGACCCGGCGTACGGCAAGACGGCGGACGAGCGGTTCCAGACCCTCAACCGCGGCGGCCTCAAGATCTACACGACGCTGAACCTCGACCTGCAGCAGGTGGCGCAGGCGTCGCTGAACAACTACATCCCCGCCTCCCGGCCGGACATCGACCTCGGCGCATCGAACGTCGCCATGGAGTTGGGGACGGGACGCATCGTGACGATGGTGCAGAACCGCGCCTTCAACAACACGGACACGCCCATCGACGGGACGACCGCGGTGAACTACAACACCGACGAGGACTACGGCGGGTCGCAGGGCTTCCAGACCGGGTCGACGTTCAAGGCGTTCGACCTGGCGGCCTGGCTCGAGTCGGGGCACAGCCTCTACGAGACGGTCAACGCCTCGCAGCACACGTTTCCGACCTCCGACTTCACGAACACCTGCGCGAACATCGACGGTCCGGACTGGCACGTCACCAACGACGAGGGATCGGCGAGCCGACTCTCGGTGATGTCGGCGACGGCCGAGTCGGTCAACACCGCGTTCGCCCAGATGGGCACCAAGACGGACCTCTGCGCGATCCTGAATGCCGCGAAGTCGCTGGGAGTGCATCCCGCCTCCAAGAGCAACCCGCTGATCTCGACACCGTCGATGATCCTCGGCACGAACTACATCTCCCCGCTCACCATGGCGACCGCGTACGCCGGCATCGCGAACAACGGCACGGTTTGCACGCCGGTCGCGATCGACCGCGTCGTGAACGCGGACGGCACCGACCACGCGGTCAGCAAGACGACGTGCACGCAGGGGCTGAAGCCCGACATTGCGGCGGGGGTCACGTACGCGCTGCAGGGCGTCATGCGGGGAGGCGGCACGGCGGCGAGCGCGAACCCCTATGACGACATCCCGATCATGGGCAAGACCGGCACGACCGATGACTCGCTCGAGAACTGGCTGATCACCTCCACGACCAAGGTCGCGACGGCGACGTGGGTGGGCAACGTCTCGGGCGACACCCCGCTGCGCTCGCTGTACTTCAACGGTGTCGGCGGCGGCAATGTGAAGTTCCGGATCGCCAAGCCGATCCTGACGGCGCTGAACGCGCTGTACGGCGGCACCGACTTCACCGAGCCGACGGACGCCGTGCTCTACGGCAGCGAGATCACGATGCCGGATGTGACGGGCAAGGCGCCGGATGTGGCGCAGAAGCTCCTCGAGGGCCTGGGGCTCGATGTCACCGTCGACCCGACGCCGGTCGACAGCGACCAGCCTGCGGGCACGGTCGCGGCGAGCGACCCGGCGGCGGGCGCGACGCTCAGCGACGGGGAGTCGGTGACCCTGACGGTCAGCAACGGCACGGCGGGCGGATCGTCGGGCCCGGGCAACGGGACCGCTGTGCCGACACCCGCGCCGACGCCGAGTCCGACGAAGAGCGACGGCAAGGGCAAGGGCGGCGGCAACGGCTGACCGGCCGGGCCGGGGTCAGGCGGCGGCCGCCTCCGCGCCGAGCCAGGCGTCGAGGATGCGCGCCCGCAGCGCATTCGACCGCTCGGCGAAGGCGCGCTGCCGCCGCACGTACTCGGCCTTGCCGTCCGGCGTCTCGATCGCGACCGGCTCGGCGCCCCACGGCCGCATGTCGTACGGCGAGGCCTGCATGTCGAGCAGCCGGATGTCGCGGGCGAGCTCGAACGCATCCAGCAGCACCTCGCCGGGCACCAGCGGGCCGAGCTTCATCGCCCACTTGTAGACGTCCATCCCGGCGTGCAGGCAGCCGGGCTGCTCCAGCTCGGGCTGCGTCTCCCGGGTCGGGGCGTACCGGTTGAGCGGCACGGCGTCCGATGTGAAGAAGCGGAACGCGTCGATGTGGGTGCACCGCAGCTCGTGCGACTCGACCACCGCATCGGTCGCTATCTGCCCGAGCCGCAGCGGCACGGGATGCCGGTGCTCGTCCTGCCGGTAGACCATCGCCCACTCGTGCAGGCCGAAGCAGCCGAACCGGCCGGGACGCGCGGCGGTGGACCGCAGGATGCGCTCGACCGTGCGCAGCATCGGCGCCTTCTCGCGCTCCATCCCGTCGCGGTCGACGGTCAGTGAGCCGGGCGTGCTGCCCGGCGTGTACCAGCGCCAGGACGCGCGCGGGTCGGCCGTCGCGTCGGCGAGCTCGACCCCGGGCCCCGGATGCCAACGGCGCAACTGCGCGGGGGAGTACGAGTAGTAGATGAACAGGAAGTCCCACACCGGGTGCTTCTCGCCGCGCGCGGCCCGGGCGCGATGGTCCGCGGTCAGCGCGTCCGCGCGTTCGGCGTGCGCGCGCTCGCGGTCGCGCCAGCTGTCCGCGGGCAGAAGCACGGAGTCGAGGGCGGCGGTCACCCTTCGAGGATACGTTCCAGCGGGTTGTCGCGGAGCTTGCGCTGCACGCCGCCGTCCACCAGCCGCCGGGCGGAGGTGTCCGGCTTGCGCTCGGCCTGGTCGGCCACGCACGCGCCGAACTCGGCGGCGAGCTCCAACCGCGGGTACGCCGTCAGCACTTCGCGCTGGAACTCGACCGGAAGGACGTCGGCGCGGGCGCCCGAGATGTCGAGCGCGGTGGCGATCTCGAGCAGGTGGCCCTCCACATCCATCGCCGGGTCGACCTCGGGCCAGTTGTGCCGCACGATCACCTCGTGCGCGCGGACGCGGCGCTCGGCCGGCCACCCCGCCCCGGCGGTCAGGGCGATGGCGACGTGCCCGGCGGCGTCCTCGTAGGCGAGGGTGGCGTTGTCGAACTCGGGCGTGATGCCGAGGTCGTGCAGCAGCGCCGAGACGTAGAGGAGTTCGTGGTCGGGCGCGAACCCGCCGTGCGCGGCGAAGGCCTCCGCCCACAGCCACGACCGCTGCACGTGGTTCAGCAGCGACGGCGTGTGGTAGGTCGTCGCGATCTGGACGGCGGCGCGGGCGGCGGCCGTGTCCGGGCGAGGAAAGTCGGCGATGCGCATCCCTTCATTCTGCCCGATGGTCTGGGGCGTCATGATTCCCCGTCGAGCTCGTCTTCATTGATGTACGGACTTTCCGTACCGGCGGCTCACGAGCGGAACGGCAGGAATCAGCATGGATCAGGTAGGCACGACGACCCGAGGTCCACGTTGGCGACGCCTGTCGTTGTGGCTGGCGATCGGTGTCCTCGTGGCGGCAGCGCTACTCGGGTCGGTCTTCATCATCCTGGGCGATCAGGCGGAGATCGCCGGACGCGCGTGGCTGACACTGCTGATCGCAGCGGCATTCGCGGGCACTGTTGTGCTCGACGCCGGGTTGGCCAACGGCCCTCACCGGTGGTATCTGCCGGTGTCGACGGGGGTCAATGCGATCCTCGTCCTCGTCGGACTGCTGAAGACGTGGGGTGGTCTCTTCCAGCCGGAGGACTCCGCGAACGCCGTCGTCTGGTCCACGCAGTTCTTTCGGTTCTTCTGGATCATCGTTCTGGTCCGCGCGGCGCTGCTCGTCACTCAGACGTACGGGCGTCGGTTCGTAGCCAATGCGACATCGCAGGCCACGAAGGTCTTCGCCTCCCTGGCGGTCGCCTTCGTCTGGGCGATCGCCGTCCTGCTCGCCCTGCCGCCGACGCTGCCCGAACTCGAATGGCCTGATGTGTGGTGGCGTCTCGTGGGCGCGGCGACACTCGTGACGGCAGTACTGTTTCTCATCCCGGTCATTGTGTTCGCGTTCGAGCCGAAGACCTCGGCGAACCCGGTGACCTACGGTGCCGGCGCGGTGGATGCACCGCAGCTGATCGTTGCAGAACCGCCGTCGAGTCCCGAAGGTCAGGAGTGGGCTCCTCCGATCCCCGAGAGGCCGTCCGCGGGAGCGCTCTCCACCGAATCCCCACCCGAGTCCGCACCCTGACGGCCAGACCTTGAAGCATGTCCGGATCTTGAGGAGCCGATCCGGGTCAGCCCGCGGGGTGCAGCACCGCGATGCCCGTCGGCGGCGCCGTGTCCGCCGTCTCCAGCAGCCGCGCGGCCTCCTCGAAGCCGACCGTGCGGCCGAGGAGGTCCTGCGGGCGGAGGCGTCCGGAGGCGACCAGGGCCAGCATCTCGGGGTAGTCGGCCGCGGCCATCCCGTGGCTGCCGAGCACGTCGAGCTCCCAGCCGATGACGCGGTCGAGCGGGAGGTCGGGGACCGCGGTCGCGAGCAGGCCGACCTGCACGTGGCGGCCCTGGCGGCGCAGCGAGCGGACGGACGCGGCCGCCGTCTCGGCCGACCCCACCGCGTCGATGCTCGCGTGCGCGCCGCCACCGGTCGCGTCCACCACGGCGTCCGCGGCGTCCGGGCCGGCGAGGACGGTACGCTCGGCGCCCAGCCGCGTCGCGAGTTCCAGCGCAGCGGGGAGCGGTCGACGGCCACCACCCGCGCGCCCAGCGCTTCTGCGATCATGACCGCGCTCAATCCCACGCCGCCGGCTCCGTAGACCGCGAGCCACTGCCCGGGCTGGATGCGCGCCCGCGCCGTCACCGCGCGGAACGCCGTCGCGAACCGGCAGCCGAGGGCGGCGGCCGCATCCGCCTCCAAGCCGGTCGGCAGGCGGACGAGGTTGGTGTCCGCGGCCCGCACGGCGACGACCTCGGCGTGCGAACCCCAGTGCGTGAACCCGGGCTGCGTCTGCTGCGGACACACCTGCGCCGCCCCCGCGCGGCACCACTCGCACTCGCCGCAGCCGTTCACGAAGGGCGCGGTGACGCGGTCGCCGGGGCGCCAGCGGGTCACGCCGGCGCCGACCGCCTCCACGACCCCGGCGAACTCGTGACCGGGAACGTGCGGGAGCGCCACGGTGTCGTCGTGTCCGACCCACGCGTGCCAGTCGCTGCGGCACAGACCCGACGCTCCGACGCGGATGACGGCGCCGCCGTCGGGCACCGAGGGGTCGGGGAGGTCGGCGACCGTCACCGGTCCGCCGAACCGCTCGTAGTACAGGGCCTTCACGTGTCCTCCTCGTCGTCGCCCGCCGAACGGCGCCGGACGCTCGTTTCGTCGCCTCCAGCACGCGCCAGGCGGCCCTCGGTCAGTATCCTCACCACCGGCAGATCGGCCTCAGCCCAGTCCAGTTCCGCCAGCTCGGCCGGACCCACCCACCGCAGCTCGTCGTGGTCGGTGCTGCTGACCGGGACGGTGCCGTCAAGCCGGCAGTCGTAGCAGGCGAGGTCGATCGCCCGGCCGTCGTGCCTCACCGTCACCGTGCGGTCGAGCAGGCCGCCGACCCGGATGCCGGCGCCCAACTCCTCGCCGATCTCCCGCGCGAGCGCCGCCTCCGGAGCCTCGCCGGCCTCGACCTTGCCGCCCGGGAACTCCCACCGCCCCGCGGCGTCCCTGCCCGGCGCGCGCCGGCAGGCGAGAACGCGGCCGCCGTCGTCGGACCGGATGACGGCGGCGACGACGAGGAGGGGCTGCATCCCTCCATCCTGCCCTGTGGCATTGATCGTCGGAGAACACCGTCCGAATCTCCGACGGAAGGCGGTGCGGCGGGAGATTCGGACGGATCACGCCCGAATCTCCGACATTGGCGGCACGAGCCCCTAGCATCCAGGTATGTCGCAGAGCGCGCCCGCACGGCGCCCGATGGTCGTGGTGGGGTTCGTCGCGAGCCTGCTCGCCCAGCTGGCGATGATCGCGGTGGGGCTGTGGCTGGTCGTCTTCGCGGAGGACGACGTGGTCACCGCGCTTCTGCTGCTCGGCCTGTGGTGCTCGATCGGGACGGTCTACCTGATCGTGACGCTGATCGTGCTCGGTCGGCTCGCGAAGGCCGTGGCGCCGCCCGCCGGCCGTCCGGCGCGCTGGGAGACGGGCCGCGGCGCGCGGGTGGTGTCGATGACGGCGACCATCCTCGCGAGCCTGATCGGGCTGGGCGCGGCCATCCAGGTGCTCGGTCCCCGCAACGATCCGGAGATCGGCTCGTTCACCGACGTCGTCGGGGTCTGGTCCATGCTGCTGGCCTGGGGGTTCCTGCACTGGGGCTTCTCGCAGATCTACTACCAGCGGTACTACAGCGCGCCGACGCCGATGCTGCGCTTCCCGCATCCCGCCGACCAGCCCCCGACCGACCCGCGCTTCGTGGACTTCGTGTACTTCGCCTTCACCCTCGGCACGACGTTCGCCGCCTCCGACGTGGAGGTACTGAGCACGCGCCTGCGCTGGACGGTCGTGTGGCACTCGGTGCTGAGCTTCTTCTTCAACGGGCTCATCATCGTGCTCGCGCTGAACACGATCACCGGCAGCAGGTGACGGCCGGGGCTATCG
Organism: Leifsonia poae; assembly: GCF_050632865.1. Lineage (GTDB taxonomy): Bacteria > Actinomycetota > Actinomycetes > Actinomycetales > Microbacteriaceae > Leifsonia > Leifsonia poae_B. The sequence goes on from NZ_JBODSA010000001.1 coordinate 488,788, forward strand.
CGCGCCCAGACGTTCGGGCTCCACTCGGTGCTCCTCCGGCAGGACGACCTCCACGCTTCGTCGCGTGCCCCACCGTCCGCGTCGTAACGTCACCAGCGCGTAGGCCCGAAGCCACAGGAGGTAGAACACGTGGAGGAGCCCGTATGCCGGCGCCAGAAGGAAACCGCCCACGCGCTCGGAGCGAGAACGAGTCGTCCCCTCCATGTCCAGGTACCGGATCGACCGTGCGTAGGAGAGGAGCACGATACAGAGCAGATACAGCACGAAGGGTGAGCTGCCGTAGACGATCGGCGCGACGAGCACCGCGTAGGCCATGCCCAGCGAGAGCGCGACCCAACTGACCAGCTCGACCGCCGTCAGCCAGAATGCGGCCTCCGTCGGGCGGATCGACCCGAGCACCCAGAGGGATTCACGGAAGAATGACTTGTTCCACCGGATCTGCTGCCGGGTGTAATGGCTGAACCGTTCGGGCACCGCCGTATACGCGATGGCCGACGGCTGGAGGAGGGCGTCCCCTTCGAGCAGTCCGTAGTTCGTCTGCCTCCGGTCGTCGCCGAAGACGGCGGGAATGCCGAGGAACGTCTGCGTGAGGAAGTCCTCCCGTCGTGCGCGCATGATCGCCGTGCGATACACCGCCAGCGAGCCGCACGCGCAGAGCACCGACCGCAGACTCGAATAGGCGGCGCGTTCGTAGAGGAAGGCATTGCCGGAGCGAAGATCGGTGAGACGCGTCAAGAGATTCTTGTGGTAGTTGATGGCGAGCACGAGACCGGTGACGACCGTGACCTGCGACTGCACGAAGGGGATGATCGCCTGTTCCACCGCCTTCTCGTCGAGAACGGTGTCCGAGTCCACGCAGAGCATCAGGTTCGTCTGCGCCTGCCGCTCGACGCACTCCATGAGGCCTTCGCGCTTTCCCCGGTTCGTGTCGAACTCCACGACCTCGAGACGGATGCCGCGCTCGGCGAAGGACGGGATCCACCCCCGGGCTTCCTCGATGGATGTCGGATCATGCGATCCATCGTCCACGACGACGACGCTCTGCACGGCGCGGGTCTGCACCAGCAACGAGGCCAGGCACGCACGCAGCATGTGGGGATCCTCGTTGTACATCGGGATGGCCACACCGACGCGCAGCCGGTCGAGCTGCGCCTGCTCCTCCGGCGCGCGGACGACCTTCGGCCGGTGCACCCACGACAGGAGCAGTTTCGACGCGCACAGGACGGTCACGACGATCCCGTACCAACCGGGGCCGCCCGCGCAGCACCACAGGATCGCGAAGCCCACTGACGCGAGGACGAACACCGCGCAGGCGACAGCCCTCACGAGTTCGATTCCTTGCTGATGAGCACCGACGCTGCTGTCGAGATGTCCAACCACACATCTACTACGACGGGACGACGTGCGATTCCTTACGCGCGTCGGCACATTTTCGGACTACAGCAGGGGCTCGACCCCGATCCTGACCCGGTCGCCCAACTCGACGCCCTCGGCCTTGCGGACCGCGCTCTTGATCGGCACCACGTAGCTGCCGTCCTCCTGCGGGAAGATGGACGTCGACCAGCGAGAGCCGCCCAAGGTCACCGACACCTTCACCGAGTCGAACCCGGCGGGTGGATGCGGCTGGAGGCGGATATCTTCCGACACCTCCAGCGGCAGCCGGGCGAACACCCAGAGCTCCCGCCGGGACGCCCAGCGGAACAGCTCTGCCTCGAACTCGTAGCGGTAGCCGGCCATATCCGCCAAGCTACCGGAAGCGACCGACATCGGCGCGGTCGGCGAGAGCGGAGGATCAGGACATGAACCCACGACCCGGATCGGTCACCTTCGTGGCCGTCCTCGCCTACATCAACGGCATCCTGAACATCATCGGCGGCATCATCGTGCTGTTCACGCGCGATCAGATGGCGGCGGGGAACGGCGGCGCGCTGGCGGGGATCACGACGGCGGCCATCCTGTCGATCCTGCTCGGCATCATCGTCGTGATCGTGGCCCGCGGGCTGCTGCGGGGAAGCTCGGGCGCGCGGGCGGTGGTGACCATCGTCATGATCATCGACATCCTCAACGGCCTGCTCATGCTGTTCACCTCGCAGGTGGCGAGCGGGATCATCCAGATCCTGTGGTCGCTGCTCATCATCGTCCTGCTCTACACGCGGCGCGCGAGACGAGTTCTTCGCCGGCCGCTGATCCGTCGGCGGTATCGGCCAGAATGGACGGGGGCGCGAGAGCTGCGCCCCTGTTCCGAGGAGTTCCATGCGCTGGCCGAAGTGGTTCCGCAGGAGCGTCGAGAAGACGACGCGCACGCGTCCGTTCGACGAGGACGCCCTGCCAGAGCCCGTCGCGCCCACCCTCGAGCAGTCGGTTGAGGAGGGCATGCTCCTCGCGGAATACGCCACCCGCATGTCGGTGAAGAACCACATCGTGGTGGACACCATCCAGTACGGCAACTCGTACGATCCCGCGCTGCACGCGATGGAGGCGGCCGCCATGCTGCGCGAGCTGGCGTCCGAGCAGGGGATCGCCGCCGGCCGCATCGAGGAGGAGCTGGAGGCGGCCGAGAACCTGGGCGGCGACGCCGAGCATCCCCACGACTACCGCAAGGTGGATGTGGACAACCTCCGGCTGCGACGGGATGCGGCGATCGAGCTGGCCCGGCAGCTGCGGGCGAAGGCCGACTCCGACGACGAGCTGACGGCGCTGGTCGAGCGCGGCCGGAAGGACGCCTGGGATGAGGTCGGCCGCGCGATCGAGGCGGGGCTGGACGCGTTCTCGGGCGCCGAGGCGCTGAAGGCCGACTACGAGCGCGAGAAGCCGGCGCGGCTCAAGCTGCTCATCTGGCGCGACCTCGCCCGCCTGGAGGACGAGCGCACCGGCTACTGAGTCAGTGCCCGCGGAGGCTGATCGGCGGCACCAGCTCGCCGACCTCCGACCGCACCCACACGTCGCCGGTCTCACGCTTCTCGGCGTGCGTCGAGAAGCGGTAGAGGAACATCCTGGCCCGAACGGCGCGCGGCGGCTCCCCGTCGAAAGGATCCTGCCGCAGGAGCTTCAGCGTCGGGCGGTCGGCCTCCAGCAGACGGAGCAGGAACACCTCGAACCAGGGGAGTCGCGCGAGCCGAGCGCGAGGAACCACATCAGCCAGTCCAGCCGCAGATGGTATGGCGCGAACTGCCGCGGCACCCGGTGCGGATCGCCGGGCTTGCCCTTGAACCCGTACTCGCGCCAGACCGCCTCCGGGTCGTGCGGGTCGTCGGCTGTGCCCTCCACGACCACCTCGTAGCGTTCCCGCGTCACGCTGCCGAAAGCGCCATAGGCGTTCACGAGGTGCCAGCGGTTGAAGCTCGCGTTCATCAGCTGGCGGCGCGCGAACAGGTTGCGCAGCGGCGGCCAGCTCAGCACGACGAGGAACACGGTAACCGCCACCGCGACCACGGCGTACCAGAGCGGGACCATGTCCGCGCCGATCCCGCCGACCGGCGCCCCGCCGAGCAGCCACCTCCAGACGCCGTCGCTGATGCCCGCGAACGCCAGCACGATCGTGATCCAGTTCAGCCACGCGAAGTTGCCCGTGAGCACGAGCCACAGCTGGGTGAGGATCATGATGGCGGCGGCGACGCTCGCGACGGGCTGCGGCGCAAACAGGAACCAGGGCACGATCAGCTGCGCGAAATGGTTGCCCAGCACCTCCACCCGGTGCCACCACTTCGGTAGCAGGTGCGCGGTCCGGCTGAACGGGTTGGGCATGGGCTGCGTCTCGTGGTGGTAGTACAGCGCGGTCAGGTCGCGCCACACGCGGTCGCCGCGCATCTTGATCATCCCGGCGCCGAACTCCAGCCGGAACACCAGCCAGCGGATGAAGAACACGATCGTGATCGGCGGGGCCGTGTCACAGGCGCCGAGGAAGGCGACGACGAATCCCGCCTCGCACAGCAGGCTCTCCCAGCCGAAGCCGTAGAACGTCTGCCCGATGTTGACGATCGACAGGTACAGGAACCACACGATGAGGAAGACGGGGACGAAGACGTACGTCGGGGCGAGTTGCACGACTCCGGCGACGATGAGGGCGGACAGCACCGCGCCCGTCCACGCGACCGTTCGCAGCAGCCGGTCGGAGTACCGCCAACGGAAGAGGGTCGGCTGCTTCTGGGCGTATGGATGCTGCAGGAAGCGGCGGGCGGGCAACAGCCCGTGGTCACCGAGCAGCGCCGGGAACTGGTTGACGGCCGACACGAACGCGATGAGGTAGATCGCCGCGACACCCCGCTCCAGGATCTCGCGGGCGATCGTGTAGTCGTCGCCGGCCAGCCACCCGGTCAGCCACGCGGGGAACTCCATCCACACCACCTCGCCGTCGGATGCGGGTCACGGTACGCCGGGGCTACCGGCGGCGCGAGGCCGGAGTCAGAGCACGACGTCCGCCGCGGGCTCCGCCGCGAACAGCTGACCCGGGTACCGCAGCCCCGCGAAGTACCGGTTGGTGTGCGCGACGATCTGCTGTCCGCTGATCTCGACGCCGTCCCACTCCGTGTCGGTCGTGGTGTGCGCGTCCGACACCAGGGTCACGTCGAAGCCGCGGACCGCCGCGCTCTGCGCCGTCGTGCGGATGCAGTAGTCGGTCTGCGCGCCGGCGATGACCAGGCGGCCGACGTCCAGGCGTTCCAGGATCTCGTCGAGGTCGGTGTCGGCGAAGGCGTCGCGGTAGTGCTTCAGGATGCGCGGCTCGCCGTCGGCCGGCGTCAGCTCGTCGGCGAGGTCGAAGGCGGGCGTGCCCTCCTCCATCCCGTCCTCCTCGTGCTGCACCCAGATGACCGGGGTGCCGGTGGCGCGGGCACGGTCGACCAGGGCGACGGTGCGCCCCAAGACGGCAGGGACGTCGACGCAGCCGGGAAGGACGCCCTTCTGCAGGTCGATCACGAGCAGGGCGGAGGGGACGCCGTCGCTCACGCCACGAGCTCCGCATCCAGACGGATGGCCCGGTGGTCGGACGCCCCGGCCGGCAGCACGTCCACGTGCTCGATCTCGAAGCCCGTCGAGGTGACGAAGTCGAAGTAGCCGGAGAAGAACTTGTAGCGCAGGTAGGTCGGCTCGGTCGTCCGCTTCAGCGTGTAGCCGGAGGTCGTGAGGTGGCGCTCCAGGCCGCGGATGAACCACGGGTAGTTGAAGTCGCCGACCATGACCGCGGGCGTGTCGGGCGAGAGGGACCGCATCCCGGCGTGCGCTGCTGCGATCTGCTCGCGGCGCAGCGAGTTGAGGGCCGTCAGGGGCGCCGCGTGGAACGACCCGACGAGGACGTCCTCGCCGCTGTCCCGGTCGCGCAGGTGAACCGCGAGCAGGCGCTCGTTGGCGGGAGCCAGGACCCGGTCGTGCAGGGACTTCTTAACCGCGAACACCTGCGAGTGGAGGATCTCGTAGCGGTCGTCGCGCACGTACACCGCGAGTCCCAGCCGATTGGCGCGGGTGGTGTCGGCGAGCGCCAGGTGGTGGAGGCGGGGCGGAAGCGCCTCGCTGTCGCACTCCTGCAGGCAGAGCACGTCGACGTCGTGGTCCTGCGCGATGTCCTGCAGCTCGCCGCTGGCGGCGTGCTTACGGAGGTTGTAGCTCACGATCCTCAGGGTCATGCACCTCTTCTCGAGACCTCTTCAGCGCGGGCGGCACGAATGCGTGCCCGCTTAGCCATTCTGTCCCACGCGCGGCCGGGCTCAAGCGGCCCCGCGGTATCCCACTGCGAATTCACATCGCGGACACCGGCGGTTGGGGCGGTACGGTGGGTGCCATGGCAGGTGACGCGGTCGTCCTCACGGTTCCCGGCCCCCACGGCGATCGGGAGGTGCGCATCTCGAGTCCCGGCCGGGTCATCTTCCCCGAGGTCGGGATCACCAAGCTCGACCTCGCGAACTATCTCGTCGAGGTCGGCGACGTGTTCGTGCGCGCCAACGGCGACCGGCCGGTGTCCCTCCAGCGCTTCCCGGAGGGGATCGACGGCGAGCAGTTCTTCTCGAAGAACCCGCCGCGCGGCACGCCGGACTACGTCCGCTCGGTGCCGGTGGTCTATCCGAGCGCCCGATCGCACCCACAGCTCGTGATCGACGAGCCGGCCGCGGCCGTGTGGGCCGCCCAGATGAACACGGTCGTCTTCCACCCGTGGCCGTCGCGCGCCGAGGACTCCGACAACCCTGACCAGCTGCGCATCGACCTCGACCCGCAGCCGGGCACCGGGTTCGCGGACGCGGTGCCCGCCGCGATCGAGCTGCGCGCGGTGCTGCAGCAGGCGGGGCTCACGGCGTTCATCAAGACCTCGGGCAACCGCGGCCTCCACGTGTTCGCGCCGATCGTCCCGGAGCGGGAGTTCCTGGATGTGCGGCACGCGGTCATCGCGGCGGCGCGCGAGCTCGAACGCCGGATGCCGGACAAGGTCACGACCGCGTGGTGGAAGGAGGAGCGCGGGGAGCGCATCTTCGTCGACTTCAACCAGGCGAACCGCGACCGCACGATGGCCGGGGCGTACAGCCCGCGGGCGCTGCCGCACGCCTCCGTCTCCGCGCCGATCACCTGGGACGAGCTCGAGCACGTGTCCCCGGAGCAGTTCACCGTGCTGACGATGCCGGAGCGGCTGCGCACGGTCGGCGACCCGTGGGAGTCGTTCGCCGAAGCCCCGGGGCGCATCGACGAACTCCTCGGCTGGTGGGAGCGCGACCTCTCGAACGGGCTCGGCGAGCTGCCGTTCCCACCGGACTACCCGAAGATGCCGGGCGAGCCGCCGCGCGTGCAGCCGAGCCGGGCGAAGAAGGCGTAGGGGTCAGGACGCGGTGGCGGCCTTCGCTGCCGCCTGCAGGTCGGCGACGAACGCGTCGTAGGCGGCATCCCATCCCGGGTCGTCGCGCAGCCGCAGAAGTGCGGACAGGTGCGTCGTGATGAGCGCGGCGCGGCCGTCCCGCGTCTCCTGCACACGACCGCGCTCCTGCTGGATGCGCACCGGCCGGCCGAACACGCTGCGCCCGGCGGTCGCGCCCAGGCAGACCACGACACGCGGATCGACGGCGGCGAGCTCCGCGTCCAGCCACGGATGGCAGGCGACGATGTTGCCGACCGCCGGTTTCTCGTGGATGCGCCGCTTGCCTGGCGGTGGAAGCGGAAATGTTTGACGGCGTTGGTCACGTAGACGTCGCCGCGGTCGATGCCCGCATCCTCGAGGGCCTGGTCGAGGAGGTGGCCGGCCGGGCCGACGAAGGGCTCGCCCTCGATGTCCTCGCGGTCGCCCGGCTGCTCGCCGACGAGCACGAGCGTGGCGCCCGGGCGGCCGGCGGAGAACACGACCCGCGTGGCGTCGCGGTACAGCTCGCAGCCGCGGCAGTCCGGCGCCGCCGCGCGCAGCGACTCCACATCGCGCTTCGGCGGCAGGAACCGCTCGGCGCCCGGCCGCTCCTCGTCTGCCATGCGGCACACGCAACCACCGTCCCGGCGGCCGCGCAACGGCCGCGCGGCCGGATCAGGTCAGCACGTCTCCGAGGTCGTAGGCGATCGGGCGGTCCAGCTGCTCGAAGGTGCACGACCGGGCCTCGCGGTCGGGCCGCCAGCGCTCGAACTGCGCGGTGTGCCGGAACCGCATCCCCTCCATCTGGTCGTACCGGACCTCCAGCACGCGCTCGGGACGCAGCCGCACGAAGGACACGTCCTTGCTGCCGGAGAACCGGCTGCGGTCGGTCTCGCCGGTGACCGCCTCGCCGTTCTCGTCCCGCTCGACCAGCGGGGCGAGCTCGTCGATGAGCGCCAGGCGCTTGGCGTCGGTGAACGCCGAGACGCCGCCGACGTTGAGCAGCCGCCCCGAGTCGTCGTAGAGGCCGACGAGCAGGGAGCCGACGCCGCGCCCGCTGGTGTGAATGCGGTAGCCGAGCGCGACCACATCCGCCGTCCGGTGGTGCTTGATCTTCAGCATCGTGCGCTTGTTCGGGGCGTACTGGCCGGCGAACGGCTTGGCGACCACGCCGTCCAGGCCGGCGCCCTCGAACTCGACCAGCCAGCGCTGCGCGGTCTCGAGGTCGGTCGTCGTGCGGGTCAGCTGGATCGGCGCGGGCAGGTCGCCGGCGAACTCCTCCAGCGCAGCGCGGCGCTCCGCGAACGGCCGGTCGACGTACGACTCGTCGCCGATCGCGAGCAGGTCGAACGCGACGAAGGTGGCCGGGGTGGACTCGGAGAGCATGTTCACACGGCTCGCGGCGGGATGGATGCGCTGCGATAGCGCCTCCCAGTCCAGCCGCTGCCTCCCGGGCTCGCCGGTCGGCACCACGATCTCGCCGTCGAGCACGCACGGCCCCGGGAGGATGCGGCGGAACGCGTCGACCAGCTCCGGGAAGTAGCGGGTCAGCATCTTGGAGCCGCGGCTGCCGATCTGCACGTCGCCGATCGTGCCGTCGCCGGCGTCCTCCGCGTAGACGATCGCGCGGAAGCCATCCCACTTCGGCTCGTAGCTCAGGCCGCCGGCGACGCTGTCGGGCGCGGGCACGGCGGGGACCGCCTTCGCGAGCATCGGGGCGATGGGGGAGGAGGCGGAGGGCTGCATGCTCCGATCATGCCGCGAACCCCCGACCTCCGGAAGGGATGCGGAGGTTAGGTGAGGCTCACCTATAGTGGAAGGCGAGATGTACCGTCCCGACCACGCCGCCCACACCGCGTCGACCGCGCATGCGGACGACCGCGTCCAGTTCCTGGTCGTCGGCGACGAGACGTCGCTGGCCGAATTGGAGGCGCAGCTCGCGCTGCTGCCGCTGTGCGCCCGGGGGCGGGTGTTCGTCGAGGTCGCGGACGACTCCCAGATCGTCCCGCTGGCCACGCCGATGCGGATGACCGTCACCTGGCTGGCGCGCTCGCAGCGCAGCGGACGCCCGGGCACCGGCGAGCGGTGCGCCCCTGGCGAGGCCGGCTCCCGCGCCGTGCGGGCCTGGTGCGACGAGATGCTGTGCGACGGCCCGGGCGAGACCCGAGCGATCGTGACCGGCGCCTTCACGCTCGCCGCCGAGGTGCGCGACCACCTCCTCGACGCCGTCGGCATGCCTCCCGAGGCGGTCTCCGCCGCCCGCTGACCCCATCCATGGGTCGCAACACGCCGTCACGCGGCGTGCATAACGGCGTGTTGCGTCCCCTGGATGCCGTCTGGTTGACGCAACACGCCGTGCGGCGAGATGGCGGGACGGCGTGTTGCGTCAACCAGAGGCGGGTCAGGCGGGGGTGCGGAGGCCGACCAGCGTCTCGCTCGCGGCCCAGAGGTCGCGGCCGAGCTGCGCGTTGCGCGCCTGCGGGTTGGTGCGGCCGTTGGCGGTCAGCCTGTCGAAGTAGGTGCCGCTCGGGGCTCCGACCGGCGCCGGTCCCGCGAGGAACAGCAGCGGCGCAGCGCCCGCCTCGACCGGGATGCCGAACGTGCTCCGGGTCACCAGGTGCCCGAAGCGGATGAGCGGCGAGGAGTTGCCGAAGTTGGTGGCGATGGTGCCGGGATGGAACGAGTACGCGGTCACGCCCGTCCCGGTCAGCTGTTCGGCCAGCTCCGCGGCGAACAGGATCGTCGCCAGCTTCGCCGTGCCGTACGCCCGCCAACCGCCCTGCCACGGCCGCTTCTCCCAGTCGAGGTCGTCGACGCGGAGCTGCCCGAAGCGGTTGGCGAGGCTCGCGGTGGACACGACGCGCACGTCCCGTCCCGCCGCCGCGGTCTCGATGAGCCGGGGACGCAGCAGCGCGGTGAGGAGGAACGGCGCCAGGTGGTTCGCCTGGATGGTGCGCTCGTGCCCGTCGACCGTCAACTCGCGCTCGTGGTTGAGGCCGCCGGCGTTGTTGGCGAGCACGTCGATCGTGTCGTAGCGGTCGAGGAGGGCGGCGGCGAGGGCGCGCACGTCGTCCAGCCGCTCGAAGTCGGCGAGGAAGGGCGTGGCGCCGATCCGCTCGGCGACCGCGCGGGTCCGCTCGGGGTTGCGGCCGACGATCGCGACCTCGTCGCCCGCCGCCGCCAGCTGCTCCGCGGCGACGACGCCGATGCCGGAGCTCGCCCCCGTGATCACGATGGTGCGCGTCATCGGTAGCCGCCCTTCTCGAGGCCCGCCTCGATCTCGAATCGGTTCTGCAGCGGGTCGCGCCCCGCCACGAGGTACAGGAACGGGAACAGCATCCCGTACCGCTGCCACTGCCGCTTGTGCACGGCCTCGTGCTCGAGAACGTCGTCGCTGACGTTGTGGTCGGTGAGGTAGACGCCTCCCACGCACGAGCCGCCGCGGCCGAACGTGCGCGTCGGCATCCCTCGGAACACCGTCAGCCCGGCGCGCCGCTCGATCCGCCCGGTGCTCCACAGGAACCCCCAGGCGTGGCCGACCGCGGTCGCGTAGAGGTAGCCCAATCGCGAGAGGGGTGAGTCGAGCAGGAGGCGTCCGAGCGGCGTCCGGTCGAACGCCGTCATTCGGTGGGCCGCCCGTAGGCCTCGAGCAGCCGCAGCCACACCTCGCTGACCGTGGGGTAGGACGGGACGGCGTGCCACAGTCGGCTCAGCGGCACCTCGCCGACGACCGCGACGGTCGCCGAGTGCAGCAGCTCGCCGACGTCCTGGCCGACGAAGGTGACGCCGAGCACCACGCCGCGGTCCTCGTCCACGACCATGCGGGCCTTGCCCGTGTAGCCGTCGGCGACGACGTGCGCCCCGGAGACGCTGCCGATGTCGTAGTCGACCACGCGGATGCGATACCCGGCCTTCTCGGCGCGCGCGGCCGTCAGTCCGACCGACGCGACCTCCGGGTCGGTGAACGTCACCTGCGGGACCGCCTGGTGGTCGGCGGTCGCCACGTAGGTGCCCCACGGCTCCAGCGAGACGTCGCGACCGTGCGCGCGGGCGGCGATCGCGTCGCCGGCGGCCCGCGCCTGGTACTTGCCCTGGTGGGTGAGCAGCGCCCGGTGGTTGACGTCGCCGACGCCGTACAGCCACCCGCCGTCCACGGGCCGGCCGTCGGAGCCGAGCACGCGCATGCTGTCGTCGACGTCGAGCCAGGCGCCCTCCTCCAGCCCGAACGCGTCCAGGCCGATGCCGAACGTGCGGGGGAGGCGACCGGTCGCGACCAGGAACTCGTCCGTCTCGACCACCGTGCCGTCGTCGAGCCGGATGCGGAAGCCGTCGTCGTCCGTGCGCTCCACACTCTCGGTCTTCGCGTCCAGGTGCAGGGTCACGCCGAGCTCCTTCAGCGACGCCTCCACCATCTCGCCCGCGAACGGCTCCTCGCCGCCGAGCAGCCCGCTCCGCGCGATCAGGTGCACCTCGGTGCCGAACCCGGCGTAGGCCGTCGCCATCTCGGTGGCCACCACGCCGCCGCCGAGGATCGCGAGCGACACCGGCACGCGCTGCGCGCTGGTCGCCTCCCGGCTGGACCACGGCTCGCTCTCGCGCAGGCCCGGGATGTCGGGCATCAGGGCGGCGGACCCGGTCGAGACGGAGACGGCGTGCTTGGCGCGCAGGACGGTGACCGTGCCGTCCTCGGCCGTCACCGTCACCTCCTTCGGCGCGGTGATGACGGCCCAGCCGCGCACCAGGTCGATGCCCGCGCCGTTCAGCCACTCGACCTGGCCGGCGTCGTCCCAGTTGCTCGTCATGTCGTCGCGGCGCTTGAGCACGGCCGCGACGTCCAGTGGACCGGTGACGGCCTCCCGTGTGCCGCCCACCCGCTGGGTCGCCCGAAGCAGGGCGCCGCTGCGCAGCAGGGTCTTGGAGGGCATGCACGCCCAGTAGGAGCACTCGCCGCCGACCAGCTCGGACTCGACGATCACCGTCTTCAGCCCGCCCTGCGCGGCGCGGTCCGCGACGTTCTCGCCGACCGCACCCGCCCCGATCACGATGACGTCGTAGTCCCGGGTCTCGCTCATGCCTTCTCCTCGGTTCCGCGGCCGTGCCGCTCCTGGTTGTTCGTCGTCTGGGAGGGATCGGATCGGTCAGCGGCCCACGAACTGCGTCTCGGTCCGCGTCAGGAACGCCTCCATGCCGATCCGCGCATCCTCGCTGCCGACCAGCCGGACCAGCGCGGGCTGCAGGTCCGCCTCTGCGGCCGCATCCCCGTCGCGCACCGCGCGCTTGGCGTTCGCGAGCGCGGCCTGCACCGCGAGCGGCGCCTGCGCGGCCACGCGCTCGGCGAGCTCCAGCGCGCGGTCGAACTGCGTCCCGTCGTCGACGACCTCCTGCACCAGACCGAGCCGGTGTGCTTCGGCCGCGTCGAACAGGTCGCCGGTGAGGATGTAGCGCATCGCGTTCCCCCATCCCACCGCCCGCGGGAAGCGCAGCGTGGCGCCGCCGAACGGGAGGATGCCGCGCGTGACCTCGATCTGGCCGAACCGCGTGCCGGCGGCCGCGACGACGATGTCGGAGGCCAGCATCAGCTCGATGCCGAGGGTCAGGCAGGTGCCCTGCACGGCGATCACCACCGGCTTGGTGAGCTGTCGCCCCGACACCTGCCACGGGTCGATGCCGTGCTCGCCCACGAACGACAGGCCGTCGCGGCCGATCCGAGGGCCGAGATCCGCCAGGTCGAGCCCGGCGGTGAAGTGGTCGCCGACGGCGTGCATCAGCCCGACCCGCAGCTCCGGGTCGCGCTCGAGCTCTCCGTAGGCGTCGGCCAGCTGCGAGAGCAGTTCGAAGTCGGCGGCGTTGCGCTTCTCGGGGCGGTTGAGGCCGATCAGCAGGATGTGGCCCCGCCGCTCGACGAGGATCTTGGGCTCGGTCATGCTGCCCACGCTAGCGCGCCTCCGCGGGGGCTCCGGTCGGACCGGTCAGCGCACCGAGGATGCGCAGGATGACCGGCAGGTCGCGCGTGGCCGCATCCGGTGACTCGGGAGCGAACTCCATCAGCCCGGCGCCGACCAGCTCGAACCGGCGCCGCAGCGCCCGGATCGCCTCCGTCAGCCGCTCCGGCTGCACCCCGAACGGCTCGGGATAGCCGATCCCGTCGATCGCGGAGGGGTCGAGCACGTCGAGGTCGATGTGGAGGTACACGGCCGACGCACCGGTCGCCGCGACCGCGTTCACGATCGCGTCGGGGTCGTCGAACTCGCCCGGCGCGACGACCCGGATGTCCTGTTCGGTCACATAGGCGGACTCGCCGTCGTCGAGGGCGCGCGTCCCGGCGAGCACCAGCTGCGGCGGCGCCAGGCGGTTTCCCTCCGTCGAAGCGAGCCCGTCCGGGCCGTCGCCGAGCAGCGCGCGCAGCACCATCCCGTGGAAGGCGCCGGACGGCGACGAGTCCACGTCGTTGAGGTCGCCGTGCGCGTCGAACCAGACCACGGCGACAGTGCCTGCGGGATGCGACGCCAACACGTGCTGGACGGCCGCAAGCTCCACGCCGCAGTCGCCGCCGATCGTGACCACCGGCTCCTCGAGCAACGCCAGCTCGGCCTCGGTCGCCTCGCGCACCGCGGCCAGCGACGAGAACCGGTTGACGCCGGTCCCGAGCGATTCGCCGGCCGCTGCCGGTACGGGCACCTGGTGGGTGCGAGCGCCGGGAAGGTCGCCGCGGATGGCCTCCGCGCCGTCGATCAGGCGCATCGCCCGCGACGACCCGGAGCCCTGCCACTGCGGGACGACGAGGAAGGACGCGCCGCTCACCCCTCGGCGCCCGACGTGACCGCCTGCTGCGCACCGCCGCCGGACTTGATCGCCGCGAGCCGAGCCTCCACCTCGGTCAGCTCGCCGAGGTCGTCCAGCTGCTCGAACTGCGCGTCGAGGCTGGAGGCGGCGAGCTCCTGCTGGCCGCGCACCTTGGCCTCCTCGCGGCGGATCTTCTCCTCGAAGCGGGAGACCTCGCTGGTCGGGTCCATGATGTCGACGCTCTTCACGGCGTCGATCACCTGAGCCTGCGCCTGGGCGCTCTTGGCGCGGGCGATCAGCTCGGCGCGCTTGCTCTTCAGCTGCTCCAGCTTCTCCTTCATCTGGTTGAGCCCGGTCTTGAGCTTCTCGACGACCTCGGTCTGCGCGGCGATCTGCGGCTCGGCGGCCTTCGCCTCGTTCTCGGACGAGATCTGGCGCTGGATGGCCACCTTCGCGAGGTTGTCGAACTTGTCGGCGTCGGCGGTGTTGCCGGACGCGCGGTACTGGTCGGCCTGGCGGCTCGCGGCCAGCGCCTTGTCGCCCCACTCGGCGGCGGCCTCGACGTCTTCGCGGTGGTCGTCTTCGAGCAGCCGCAGGTTGCCGATGGTCTCCGCGATCGCGCTCTCGGCGTCGGCGATGCTGTTCGTGAAGTCGCGGACCATCTGGTCCAGCATCTTCTCCGGGTCCTCCGCCTGGTCGAGGAGGGCGTTGATGTTCGCCCGCAACAGTTGCGAGATCCGCCCGAAGATGGACTGCTTCGCCATGTGCTCTTCCTTTCGCTCCCGCCCCCGATGGGCGCTTGTGAGGTCTGTCGTGGTTCCGGTCAGAACCGTCCGCCGCCGCGCCGGCTGCGGGTCCCGCCTCCGCCGAAGCTGCCCGCGCTGAAGCCGCCGCCCCCGCCGCTGCGACCGCCGCCGCCTCCGCCGCCCCAGCCGCCGAAGCCGCCACCGCCGCCTCCCCAGCTGCCGCCTCCGCCGCCCATGCCGCCCCGCAGCACCGAGTCGATGAGGATGCCGCCGAGGATCGCGCCCATGGTGCCGCTTCCGCCGCCGCGGCCGGACGTGCCGCCGCCGAAGACATCCCCGAGGCCTCCACCCATCTGCGGCGAGAACCCGCCCACGTCCTGCTGCGCGAGCTGGGTCGCCTCGTCGGCGAGCTGCGCGGCCCGCTGGGCCAGCGCGAGGGCGGAGACCGCGTCGGTCGGCGCCGTCTGCTCGGCCTGCACGACGAGTCGCCCGGCCTCGGCGAGCCGGGTCCGGGCCTCGGGGCCGACCGCGCCGCGGCGGGCGGTGATGAAGTCCTCGCATGCCGAGACGCGGGCCTTCGCGGTGAGGAGCGTCTGCTGCAGAGCCGAGGCTGCGCGCTGCGCCTGCGCCCGCGCATCCCGGACGCCTTGAAGCACGCCGTCGATGGATCGGTTGGCCGCGTCCAGACGCTGCGCCAGCTCCAGCGGGTTCACGCGACCGGCGGCGATCTTCGCCTGCACGTCGGTCACCGTCTGCTCGGTGCCGGCGACGGTCGCCGCGATGGTGCCGCCCGGGTCGTCCGCGGCGGCGAGGGCCTTGGCCTCGGCCAGGTCGCTGCGGAGCTCGGCGAGCGTGGTGTCGAGCGACTGCTGCGCGGCCGCCAGGTCGGCGCCGAGGCGGTCGACCGCGTCCAGCAGCAGCCCGGCCTGGTCGGCAGACTCCTCGGCCGCGCGCACGCCGACCGCCGCCGCACCGGCCTGTCCGGCCGCCGCCTTCTGCGCGGCCCCGGCCAGCGCCGTGTCGGTGAAATCGAGGCGCTGCGTCGCCTGCTGGACGTTGTCGGCCACGGTCGCGAGCGACGCGTCCGTGTACCGCTGGGCGAGTCCATCCAGCGTCGCGGTCGTGGTGGTCAGCCGCTGCCGCAGCGCCGCCGCCTGGGTCTGGATCTCGGCCGACGCCTCCGGGATGCGCTTCTCCAGCGCCCGCAGCTCGTCGAACGCATCCGCCTGGGCGTCCAGCGCCTGGTTGGCGGCGCCGCAGAGCTGGACGATGCGGATGTTCCACTCGCGCCGCTGCTCGTCGGTGTCCGGCTCGGCGTCGTCCAGGCGCTGCTTGAGGGTGAACGCCTCCCGCAGCTGCGCCTTCGCCTGGTCGAGCGCGGCCTGGAACGGCACCACCGCGTCCGCGCCGTACTGCGCGGTCGCGAAGCCCAGCTCCTCCTCGCTGGTGCGGATGGCGTCGTCCGTCTGCACCAGGGCCGACCCGGCGCGGCGTTCCAGCTCGTCCAGCGGGATGGTCTGCAGTTCGCTCTGCGGGGTGGCCGGCCCGGTCGCCGCCTGCTTCTTGCGGGAATTGCGGGACCGCACCAGCACGAACACGACGACGCCGATGACGATCACGCCGATCAGGAACACCCAGAAGAACACGGCTCCGCCGGCTCCGCCGCCGACCGCGTCGCCGAGCCCCTGCGCTGCCGACACGGCCGCGCCGGTCCAGTCGTTCGCCTTCAGCTTCGGCTCGATGTCGTTCTGCTCGATGCTGTCGAGCTGGTCGGCGCTCACCGGACCGTCGTCGTCGCCGGAGAGGTAATAGGTGCGGCCGTCCGTGGACACGGCGAGCAGGTAGTCCCGCTGACCGAGCCCGTTGCGCGCGGCCGTCTCGTTGGCCCAGTCCGCCGCCTCGGTCGGGTTGGTGAACCGCGGGACGAAGGCGACGAACAGGTCGATGCGGTCCTGGTCGTACAGCTTCTTCGCGGCCTCGGTGATGCGCGCCTCGTCGGCGCTGCTCAGCACCTGCGACTGGTCGACGACGTGGCTGGGGCCGAGATCGACCGGGTCGGTCGCGACCGCGGGGGAGGCGGCGAGCGTCAGCGACCCGGCGGCGAGCCCCAGAACGAGCACGGCCCGGCTCAGCAGACGTCGCAACATCCACCCACTCTCTCGGGTCCGGCTGGGATGCAACCGAGTCTATTCGGGCACCCGGACACTGTGAAGGTTTCGGCCTGTTACGGGCGGGGATGCGGCCGGCGGGGTCGCCTGCTGGGATGGAGTGGTCCCGGTCGAGAGGAGGAGCGCATGTCCGTGCAGCCCGTCCTGGCCGTCGTCGAGGCGACCCGCCTCCGCGCGCACGACCCGGCGTACCACGACTACGTGCAGCTCCTCGTCGGCAACGTCCTCGCCGAGGCCGGCGCCCAGGGCTGGACGGTCGACCGTCTCGCGGCCGACGCCGGCACGGAGGCGCTGCTCGCCGCCACCGCCGCGGCCGACGCGATCGTGATCGTCGGCGGGGAGGACATCCACCCCGGCTTCTATGGCGCCGAGACCGGCTACCCGAACGAGTCACGCCACCTTCCCATCGCGGATGCGGCCCAGCTCGCGCTCGCCCGCGCGGCGATCGACCGCCGCACGCCGCTGCTCGGCATCTGCCGCGGCCTGCAGATCGTCAACGTCGCCCTCGGCGGCACCCTAGTGCAGGACCTCGGCGAGGAGTGCGGACACGTCAACCGCGGCGTCCCCATCCCGCAGGTGCTGACCACGCACACGGTGGACGTCGAGCACGACAGCCGCGTCGCCGAGCTGCTGGGCGAGCCGACCGTCGAGGTGCGCAGCGCCCACCATCAGGCGGTGGACGCGCTCGGCGACGGCCTCGTCGTCACCGCCCGCTCGCACGACGGCCACGTCGAGGCGGTCGAGCACCGCGATGCGCCCGTGCTCGCCGTGCAGTGGCACCCCGAGGACGTCCACGCTCCGGAGGGTCAGCTCGCCGCCCTGCTGGCCGGCCTGCGCACCCCCGCCCTCGCCGCCGCCTGACACCAAGGGTCAGGCGGGCCAGCCGTGCTCGCCGAGGAGGGGGACGAAGGCGACGCCGCCGAGGTTGGTCTCGTGCGGCGTCCCGGCGTCGTCGCGCTGGAAGAGCGCCAGGCGCTGCGCGCGTCCGGGGCGGCCGACGGGCATGACGATCCGGCCGCCCGGAGCGAGCTGATCCCACCACGACGGCGGGACGGACGGACCGGTCGCCGCCGCGACGATCGCATCGTACGGCGCGCCCGGAGGCCAGCCGAGCGTCCCGTCGCCGGTCACCACGTCCACCCGGTAGCCCAGCGCCTCGAGCGTCGCCGCCGCACCGACCGCGAGGTCGGGATGCCGCTCGATGCTGACCACGCGGTGGGCCAGCACCGCGGCGATCGCGGCGGCGTAGCCCGAGCCGGTGCCGACATCCAGCACCGCGTCCTCCGGACCGATGCGCGCCGCCTCCAGCATCAGCGCGACGATGTACGGCTGTGAGATCGTCTGCCCGTCGCCGATGGGCATGGGATGGTCCTCGTACGCGTACGGCGCGGCGGTCGCCTCCACGAACAGGTGCCGGGGCACGCGCCGCATCGCATCGAGGACCCGCTGATCCCCGATCCCGCGGCGGGCGAGCTGTTCCTCGACCATCCGCGCGCGTTGGCCGGCGTAGTCGTACTCGATACGACTAGTGAACCACCGCGGCGGGCCGCTCCGTCAGGGTGCTCCTCGCGGTCTCCACGGCGTCGGCGGACGCCCCGGCCGATTCGAGCGCGAGGAGCGCAGCACCGAGGATGGGCGCCGCCGTCACGAGCTCCATCCGCGCCAGGGGCGCGCGCTCGGCGAGCAGCCGCTCGACCGTCCCGAGCAGGCGCTCGTCCCGGCTGCCGATCACGCCGCCGCCGAGCACGACGGGCACCGCGCGGCCGAGCAGGTCGAGGCGCCGCAACGTCGTGACCGCCATCGTCGCGATCTCCTCCGCCTGCTCGTCGATCAGCCCGGCGGCGATGGCGTCGCCGTCCCGCGCGCAGGCGAACACGATCGGCGACAGGCGCGACAGCTCGCTGCTCGCCAGCCGTCCGAAGTGGATGGCCTCGATCACCGCCTGCACGCTCGGAAGCCCCAGCGCCGCCGGGACCGCCTCGGCGAGAACGGTCGGCTGGCCGCGTCCGTCGACCGCCCGCGCGGCGTACCAGAGGGCGCGCTCGCCGAGGTGCCACCCGCCGCCCCAGTCGCCGGAGATGGTGCCGAGCGACGCGTAGCGGACGACGGCGCCGTCGGAGCGGACGCCCACGCAGTTGATGCCCGTGCCGCAGACCACGGCCACCGCATCCGGTTCGCCGGTCCCCGCGCGGAGCAGGGCGAACAGGTCGTTGTCGATCGTCGCGTCCGCCCAGGGCGTGCCGACGATCCGCTCACGGAAGTCCGCGATCTCGGCGGGCAGGTCGAGCCCGGAGAGGTACAGGTTCGCGGCGGCGAGCGGCCGCGGGCCGGTCGCGGCCAGCAGCTCGCGGATCAGGTCGCCGACCAGCGCCACCGCTCCGTCCATCCCGAGCACGTGCGGGCTGGAGGTGCCTGCGCGCGCCTCGGCGAGCACGGTGCCGTCGAGCGACAGGGCGACGGCGTCGGTCTTCGAGCCGCCGCCGTCCACCGCCACGACGATGGGACCGGTCGTCGTATCGCCGCTCATCGCGCCCACGCCAAGTGGTCCCGGTTGTGCGCGATGAGCAGGTCGGTGAGCCGTTCCGCCTTGTCGTACTGGCCGACGAGGGGATGCGCGAGCATCGCCCGCAGCACCCGGTCGCGGCCGCCGTGCACCGCCGCCTCGAGCGCAAGGCGCTCGTAGCCGGCGACGTGCGCGATCAGGCCCGCATGGTCGGCGGGCAGCGGCTCGACCGGCAGCGCGGTCACGCCGCGCGCGTCCACCGTCGCGGGCACCTCGATGACATGGTCGTCCGGGAGGAAGGGCAGCGTCCCCTCGTTGCGGAGGTTCACGACCTGGACGTCGCCGCGATCGCCGGTGAGCGACGCGATGAGGTCGACCGCGGCCTCCGAATAGAAGGCGCCGCCGCGCTGGCTCAGCTGCTCGGGCTTGGTGTCGACGGACGGGTCGCCGTACAGCTCCAGCAGCTCGCGCTCGACGCGTTGCACCGCCTCGGCGCGGGTGGGGAGTCCAGCTGCTCGCGCAGCACCTCGTCGTGGGCGTAGTAGTAGCGCAGGTAATAGCTCGGCACATCGCCGAGCAGCCGCAGCAGCGACGCCGGCAGCTCGATCTCCTCCGCCAGCTGCTCGAGCCGCGCGTCGAGGAGGCCGGGCAGCGCGTCCCGGGTTCCAGAGTCGTCGGTCACCAGCACCGACCGCTCCCAGGTCAGGTGGTTGAGCCCGACGTGCCCGAGCTGCACCTGCGAGGGCGCGACCCCCAGCATCCCGGCGAACCGGCGCTGGAAACCGATCGCGACGTTGCACAGCCCCACCGCGCGGTGGCCCTCCTGGAGCAGCGCACGGGTGACGATGCCGACCGGGTTGGTGAAGTCGACGATCCAGGCGTCCGGCTTCGCGTGCCGGCGCACCTCCTCGGCGACGCGCAGCACGACGGGCACGGTGCGCAGCGCCTTGGCGAACCCGCCGGGGCCGGTGGTCTCCTGCCCGATGCAGCCGCACTCGTGCGGCCAGGTCTCGTCTCCGTGCCGTGCGGCCTGCCCGCCGACGCGGAGTTGGATGAGCACGACGTCCGCGTCCGCGACGCCGGCGACCAGGTCGGAGGTCGGTACCACGCGCCCGGTGTGGCCGGCCGCGCGGAACATCCGCTCGCTCATCCCGCCGACCAGCCGCAGCCGGTCGGGATCCGGGTCGACCAGCCACAGCTCCTCGATCGGGAGCACGGCGCGCAGCCGGGCGAACCCGTCGATGAGCTCGGGGGTGTAGGTGGAGCCGCCTCCGACGACGGTGAGTTTCACGTGGTCTATCCCTTCACGCCGGTGAGTGTGATGCCCTCGACGAACACGCGTTGGGCGAAGAAGAAGATCAGGACGACGGGCACGGTGACGAGCATCGTCATCGCCATGGTCAGTCCCCAGTCGGTGCCGTGCACGCCGCGGAACGACGCGAGCCCGTAGGCGACCGGCCAGGCGGCCGGGTTCTCGGACGTGTACAGCAGGGGTCCGTAGTAGTCGTTCCAGGAGGCGAAGAACAGGAAGATCGCGGTGGCCGCGATGCCCGGCTTCGCCATCGGGATGACCACCCGCCAGAGCACGCCGAACTCGCCGTTGCCGTCGATGCGGGCGGCGTCGGAGTACTCGCTCGGGATGGTCAGGAAGAACTGCCGCAGCAGGAAGATCGAGAACGCGTCGCCCAGCAGGTTCGGCAGGATGAGCGGCCACAGCGTCCCGGTGAGCCCGAGCTGCGACCACATCACGTAGATCGGGATGGCCGTCACCTGCGGCGGCAGCAGCATCGCGATGATGATGACCGTGAACAGCACGCCCGAGCCGCGGAAGCGGATCTTCGCGAGCGCGTAGGCGGCCGGGACGCTCGACACCAGCATGAACGCCGTGGCGAGCACCGCGTACAGCGCCGAGTTGGCGAACCACTGCGCGAGCGGGACGGTGGTGAACACCTTCACGTAGTTGTCCCAGTGGAACGGCTGCGGCCACAGCGACGCCGTCAGCGTCTGCTCACTCGACATCAGCGAGGTCAGGAAGACGAACACGACCGGCGCGATGAACAGCACGGCGAGCAGCACCAGCACCGTGTGCTCCGCGATCCAGCCCAGGATGCTGCGGGTGCGCAGCGAGCGCGGAGTGGGGATGCGGCGGCTCGTGGGCGGACGACTGTTCGTCGTCGTGCCGGGGGAGAGGGTGGCGGAGGTCATTGCGCGCCTTCCGGGGTGAACGCCTTGAAGCGGCGGAGCAGCAGGACGAGGATGACGGCCGCGACGACGAACAGCAGCACCGCGAGCGCCGAGGCGTAGCCCAGCTGGTAGGTGCCGAAGCCGCGCACGTAGAGCCATTGCGTGTACGTCAGCAGCGAGCCGTCGGGGTAGCCGAGGTTGGTCGAGATTCCCTGGCCGACCACCGCCTTGCCAGACGCGACGGAGGACGCGACCGCCGCCTCCGTGAAGTACTGGATGGCGGCGATCACCCCGGTGACCGCCGCGAACAGCAGCACGGGGCTGATCGACGGCAGGGTGACGTAGCGCAGCTTCTGCAGCCCGCCCGCTCCGTCGAGCGATGCGGCCTCGTACTGCTCGCGCGGCACATCCAGCAGCGCGGCCAGGAAGATGATCATGACGTCGCCCATCACCCAGATGCCGAGCAGCACGAGCGACGGCTTCGACCACGCGGGGTCGTTGAACCACAGCGGGCCCTTGATGCCGAACCACGCGAGCACCTGGTTGACCGGACCGGTCCCCGGATTGAACAGGAACACGAACGCGACGACGCTCGCCACCGGCGGCACGAGCGCCGGCAGGTAGAACACCGTCCGCCAGAACCCGGATGCCCGGCGCGCCCGGGCGAGGAGGCCGGCGATGAGCAGTGCGAACGCCGTCTTCACGGGCACCCAGATCACGACGAACCACAGCGTGTTGAGGGTCGCCAGCCACACGTTCGGGTCCTGCGTGAACAGGTACTCGTAGTTGCGCAGGCCGATCCACTCCGGCGCCGAGACCAGGTCGAAGCGCGTGAACGAGTAGTACACGGACGCGATGAGCGGGTAGACGAAGAAGATCAACAGGCCGAGCAGCGCCGGGGCGAGCAGGGCGAGCGTGACGAGGCTGCGGCGGCGCCGGGCGGCGGACCGCCGTGCGGGGCGGGCGGTGGCCCGCCCCGCACGATCGATGGTCGCGGTCATGACGCTCCGATCACGGCCCGGTGCTCAGCGAGAGGGCGTCGTCGATCTGCTTGTCGACCGTCTTCAGTCCCGCATCCAGGTCGCCGCCCTGGCTCTGGTACTTGTTCCAGTAGTCCTCGAAGGTCTGCTGGTAGCCGGCGCCGAGCGGGCTCGGCGGCGTGGTCTGGACGTTCTTGTCCGAGGCGATGTCGAGGAACGTCTTGAACTGCTCCGACACCTCCAGCTTCGGGCTGTTCAGCGCGTCCTTCGTGGTCGGCACGTTCTTCAGGCCGTTGGCCAGCTTCACGACCGCGTCCGTGTCGGTGCTCAGGTACTTCAAGAGCGCCCAGGCGAGCTCGGGCTGCTTCGAGCCCTTCGAGATGCCCATGATGTTGCCGGTGATGTAGCCGCCGCCGTAGAGGTCGGTGTGATCGTCGCTCGTCGGGAAGGGTGCGGTGCCGTAGTTGAGCCCCTTCGCCTGGTCGTCGATGAACGCCGTTCGGTACTCGCCGTCGAGGTTCATCGCGACCTGGCCGGTCTGGAAGGCGTTGTCGGCCGAGAACTCCTGGCCGAGCCCGGAGGTGAAGGCGTTCAGCTTGTCCCAGCCGATCTTGTCGACGAAGCCCTTCTGCCAGGTCATCAGCTGCTTCCAGCCCTCGCTGGAGCCGACCGCGCTGGTGCCGTCCGGCTTCAGCCACTCGGCGTCCGCGGCGGGTCCGTAGTGCGCGGCCGAGTTCTCGTACCAGCCCATGGTCGGGTTGAAGCCGAGGGTCTTGATCGAGCCGTCCGGGTTGAGCGTGGTCAGCTTCTCGGCCATCGCCTCGAGCTCGGTGAGCGTCTTCGGCGGCGCCGTGTAGCCGGCGGCCTGGAGCAGATCCTTGTTGTAGTAGAGGCCGTAGACGTCGGCGAGCATCGGCATCGCGCAGCGGGTGCCCTTGTACTCGGTGTACGACTTCACGGTGTCGGAGAACTGGCTCAGGTCGACGCCGTCGCGCTCGATCACCTTGTTGAGGCTCCGGAATGCGCCGTTCGAGCAGAAGTTGCCGACGATATCGGTGGAGTACGAGAGGCCGACGTCGACCTTGCTGCCGGTGGCGATCGCCTTCTGCAGCTTCTCGTCGTCCTGGCCGGAGTGCACGTCGACCTTGATCTTCGGGTACTTCTTCTCGAAGTCGTCGACGACCGACTGGATGACCTTCGCCTCCCGGTCGGAGAAGAAGTGCCAGAACGACACGGTGCCGCTCAGGTCCTTCGGGGCGCTGTCGCTGAAGTTCGCGCCGCCGGAGCCTCCGGAGCATCCGGAGAGGGCGAGCGCGGCGGCGGCGGTGATCGCGGCCGCGGCGACGAGATGACGGTGTTTCACGGGTGGGGCTCCCTCACTGTTGGGTGGTGCCGAATGGTGCAGTGCCGGGTGGTGCGGTGCTGGATGGTGCGGTGCGCGGTCGCTACGGTGCGATCCGCGACACCTCGGCGAAGAGCGCATCGCGCACTACGCCTGCGAGGTGTTCCCGGGCTCCGCGGAGCACGGGATGGGCGGCGACGCCGGTCGCGACGACGCTGCGGTCGCCCCAGGCGGGGCGGAGCTCGGCGGTGACGAGTTCGGCGAGACGCGGACCGCCGGCCAGGCCGGTCGCGCCGCCGAGCACCACGAGCTCGGGGTCGAGGAGGGCGAGCACCGGCACGACGCCGACGGCGACGCGGCGGGCGAGCTCGCGGAGGAACGCGTCCTGGTCGGGCCCGTGCGCGGCGGCGAGCCGGGCGACCGCCGGGCCTCCGATGAGGTCCTGCAGGTCGCGGGCGTCCGCATCCAGTTCGGCGGCGGAGCGGGGGATGGGCAGGTAGCCGATCTCGCCCGCGCCTCCCGACGCGCCGCGGTGGACGCTGCCGCCCTGGTCCACCGACAGGCCGAGGCCTTCGTCGAGCCAGAGCAGGGCGAACCCGCCCGTGTCGCGGCCGGCGCCGTCGGTGCGTTCGGCGAGCGCTGCGAGGTTCACGTCGTTGTCGATGTGCACGGCGATCCCGAGCGCTTCGGAGAGGCGGCGCCGGATGCCCTGCTTGGGCCAGCCGGGCAGCGTCTCGATGTACGTGAGCTCGTCGGTGCGCGGGTCGAGCGCGCCCTGCACGCCGATGCAGACCGCGCCGACGCGCTGCGGGTCGGCGTCCGAGGCCGCGCAGGCCGCGTCGACGGCGAGGCGGATGTCCTCCTCGGGTGCGCGTCCGGCGAGCGGGGTGACGGCGATCGGCCGCTCGGCTCCCGCCGCATCCACGACCGTCGAGCGGATCGCCTCCGCGTCGATATCGATCGCGACGCCGAGCATCCGGTCGGTCCGCACCGCGTAGCTGGCGGCGTTGGGCCCGCGGCCGCCGGAGACCTCGCCGACAACGTGGATGAGGCCCGCCGTCTCGAGTCGCGCCACCATCTGGGCGGCGGTCGGCTTGGAGAGCCCGGAGAGTTCGCCAATGCGGGAGCGGGTGAGGACACCGTGCTCGAGCAGCAGCGACAGCGCGGTGCGGTCGTTGGTCTCGCGCAGCCACCCGGGGGTGCCGCGTACAGGTCCGGCCATCCTCATCCCTTCGTTGGAACGATCCTTGCCGGAGAATGTATCAGGAAAGTTTCTTTATAGTAAAGCTCCTGTTTCTTTCTCTTGATGGTGGAAAGTGCTGGGAGGGGATCAGACGGATACTGCGGCGAAGGCGCGCGCGTGGTCGACCAGCCGGTCGAACGCCGCATCCAGGTCCGGGTCGACCTTCTGGCGCTCGGCGTCGGCGAGGAACCACTCCACGATCTCGCCGGCGCCGCGCGCGAAGGGCACCTTCGGCTGGAAGCCGGGCACCAGGGCCTTCACCTTGCTGTTGTCGAAGTGCATGGAGTGGGCCTTGTCCCCGAGGAGCCCGGGGCCGGCCTCCGGGATGACGGCGGCGATCGACTCGCTCGCGACGTGCACCAGCTCGGCCTCGACCCCCAGCGCTTCCGCGAGGTCGCAGTAGATCCGGTCCCAGGTGGGGGCCTCGTCGCCCGTGATGTGGAAGTTGTCGCCGACGGCCTCCGGGCGTCCGAGCAGGCCGACGAAGCCGACGGCGAAGTCGGTGTTGTGCGTGATCGTCCACCGGCTGGTGCCGTCGCCGTGCACGACCACGGGCGCGCCGCGCCGCATCCGCGCGAGGTCGGTCCAGTGCCCCGTCGTCGGGATCAACGTGCGGTCGTAGGTGTGGGAGGGGCGCACGATCGTGACCGGGAAGCCGCGGTCGCGGTACGCCTCCATCAGCAGGTCCTCGCAGGCGATCTTGTCGCGCGAGTACTGCCAGAACGGGTTGCGCAGGGGAGTGGACTCGGTGACCGGTACGCGCGATGGCGGCTTCTGGTAGGCCGACGCCGAGCTGATGAACACGAACTGACCCACCCGGCCCTCGAACAGCCCGAGGTCGGTCCGGATGTGCTCCGGGGTGAACGACAGGAACTCCGCCGCCACGTCGAAGCTGCGTTCGCCGAGGACGCGGTGGACGCTCTCCGGGTCGCGGACGTCGGCGTGCAGCACCTCGACGCCGTCGGGCAGGGGACGCGTCGAGCTGTTGCCGCGGTTCACCACCGTGACCTCGTGACCCTGCTCCAGCGCCTCCGCCACGCAGGCCGAGCTGATGACGCCCGTCCCTCCGATGAAGAGTGTCCGTGTCGCTGCCATCACCGCTCCTTCACGTTCCGGGAGGGACCTCCGCCCGAATGGCCAGGCTAGTCCCGGTTCACCGCGCATGCGAGGCCGGGTCGAGGCCCGGGCCCGTCGCGCGTACACTGCCGAAGCGAACCGACCCGAGGAGTCCGCCGACCCGTGTCCCCCTGCGCAGCTGGCCCGCCCTGGCCGTCGCCTGCTTCCTGGCCCTGGTCGTCGCCGTGGCGGTCACCGCGCTCCTCGCCCTGATCCTGCGGCTGATCGGACGGAGGCGGGAGTGGCCTGCCCTCCTCATCCGGCGCTCGCGACTGCCGTTCCGGCTGTTCCTGCTGGTCGTCGTCCTGTGGATCGCGGTGACGGTGACGCTGCCGCCGGACACCACCGCGGCGTGGCGCAGTGGCATCCACCACGCGTTCCTCATCCTGACGATCGCGACCGGCACCTGGTTCGCCGCCGCGCTCGTCATCTTCGTGGAGGACCTGGGGCTCGCCCGCTACCGCCTCGACGTGCCCGACAACCGGTACGCGCGGCGCGTGCGCACGCAGGTGCTCATCCTGCGCCGGCTGACCGTCGTCGCCGCCGTCGTCATCGGCCTCGGCGCCATTCTGCTCACCTTCCCCGCGCTGCAGGCGGCCGGTGCGAGCCTGCTGGCCTCGGCCGGCATCATCGGCATCATCGCCGGTGTCGCGGCCCAGTCGAGCCTCGCCAACCTGTTCGCCGGCATCCAGCTCGCCTTCTCCGACGCCATCCGGATCGACGACGTCGTGGTGGTGGAGGAGCAGTGGGGCACGATCGAGGAGATCACCCTCACCTACGTCGTCGTGCACGTCTGGGACGACCGGCGGCTGGTGCTGCCGTCGACCTACTTCACGACCAAGCCGTTCGAGAACTGGACCCGCCAGCACAGCGAGCTGCTGGGCTCCGTGGAGTTCGACCTCGACTGGCGCGTCTCGACCGGCGGGATGCGCGCCGAGCTCAACCGCGTCCTGGCCGGCACCGACCTGTGGGATCACCGCACGGGCATCCTGCAGGTGACGGACGCCGTCGGCGGCTTCGTCCGCGTCCGCGTCCTGGTGACGGCGAAGGACGCCCCGACCCTGTTCGACCTGCGCTGCCTCATCCGCGAACGCCTCATCGACTGGATGCAGCGCTACTCGCCCGCGTCGCTCCCGCGGCAGCGGGTCGAGCTGGTGGAGAAGCCGGAGCCCCAGGAGCGGCCGCTGCGGGCGCGGAGCGAGGACGAGGGCCGGCTCTTCAGCGGCACGCCGGAGGGCGAGCAGCGCGCGCAGCAGTTCACCGACGCCATCCCCATCATCCGGTCGCCCGAGGGCGAACCCGTCGCGGTCGACCCCGCCGATATCCCGGACACTGCGAAAGCACCGAAGGAGGACCGATGACCGGTCAGGACGCCGCCCCGGAAGCCGCCCCCGCCGACGGACCCGACGCCGCCCACCGCCGCCCGGACGGGCTCGACGACGCCACGGTGGAGGCGCTGGGGAAGCTGTCGGAGGCGCTGGAGGTGATGGAGCAGGCCCGTGGGTTCCTGTACGGGTTCCACCGGCTGACCGGCAAGGCGGACCTGACCCTCGGCGAGGCCGTCGAGTCGCTGCGGGACGCCGGCCACACCGAGCTCGCCGACCGCATCGACCGCGAGCTGGTGGGCCGCAACGTGATCGAGGGCCGGTGGACGTTCCAGATCGTCGAGGACTTCGACGACGGCTACTACGCCCTGTTCCGCGAGCTGGAGAAGGATGCCCGCTACCGGCTCGCCGGGGGCCGCCGTCACCTCTTCGAGGCGGAGATGAAGGAGGATCGGCGGACCCACGGCGAGCCGGGCCATGAGGCGCGGCCGGCGGAGGGCTAGGAGACCGACTCCGCCGCCGCGACGATCGCGCCGGCCGCGACATCCGGCGCCGACAGCATCGAGACATGGCTGGACGGCGTCTCGACGACGACCGCCTCGGCGCGCTCGGCCATCCGGCGCTGCAGCGCGGGCGGGATCACCTTGTCCTCGGTGCCGACGACAGCCCATACCGGCCGCTCGCGCCAGGCGGGAGCCGGGGCGGGCGTGGTGTTCGCGGCGAGGGCGATCGGCCGCTGGCCCGCGACGATCTGGTCGCGCGCCTCCACCTCGAGGTCCTGCGCGAACGACGCGTGCACGGTGGCCGGCTTGAGGAACACGTCCGGGTTGCCCTCCGCGGCGCCCGGAATGCCGATCAGGTCGAACACGGTCGACGGGTCGGGCACGTCGAACACCGAGCCGGAGCCGCCGAGCAGACTGAACACCGTCTCGCCCTCGTCGGGCAGGAAGGCATCGACGTAGACGAGCGCGCGCACGTCGCCGCCGTGCGCGCCGCCGGCGCTGATGACCGCGCCGCCGTACGAATGCCCGACGAGCACGACGGGTCCTTCGGTGCGCTGCTGCAGGAACGCGGCGATGTACGCCCCGTCGTCGGCGGCGTTGCGGAGGTGGTTCGGCGGGGCGAGCACGGTGAAGCCGCGGTCGCGGAGGTCGGTGATGACGGGATTCCAGCTCGACGCGTCCGCCCACGCTCCGTGGACGAGGACGATGGTGGGGAGTGCCATGGGGTTCCTTCGCTCGGTGCTGTGAACGGGTGGGATGACGCTCTCGGAACGGCGCCAGGCTAGGGCCCGCCCGCGCGCTGCGTCTAGCCCTCGCGCACTCGGCGAACTCACAGGAACAGCGGGACCAACCGGGGCACCAACCGTGTTCCATCTACTGACGGCGCAGCAGCCAGCGCGCCGCGCAAGGAGGAAACGTGACACAGGACTACCGCAAGAGCCCGGAGGCCGTGAGCCGGCTGACGCCGCAGCAGTACGCGGTCACCCAGGAGGCCGCCACGGAGCCGGCGTTCCGCAACAAGTACTGGGACAACCACGACGAGGGTCTGTACGTCGACATCGTGTCGGGGGAGCCGCTTTTCGCGTCCGTCAACAAGTACGACAGCCGTTCGGGATGGCCGAGCTTCACCATCCCGGTCGAGCCCGGCAACATCGTCGAGAAGACCGACCGCACGTACGGGATGATCCGCACCGAGGTCCGCTCCGCTCACGGTGACAGCCACCTCGGCCACCTGTTCGACGACGGCCCGGCCGAGGCCGGCGGGCTGCGCTACTGCATCAACTCCGCGGCCATGCGCTTCATCCCGCTCGACGAGCTCGACGAGGCCGGCTACGGCCAGTACACCCATCTTTTCGAGAACAAGTAACGAAGGACACGACTATGACTGAGAAGGCCATCCTCGCCGGAGGTTGTTTCTGGGGCATGCAGGACCTCATCCGCAAGCTCCCCGGCGTGACCGACACCCGCGTCGGCTACACCGGCGGTGACGTCCCCAACGCCACCTACCGCAACCACGGCACCCACGCCGAGGCGATCGAGATCGAGTACGACCCCGAGAAGACCAGCTACCGCGACCTCCTCGAGTTCTTCTTCCAGATCCACGACCCCTCGACGAAGAACCGCCAGGGCAACGACATCGGCACCAGCTACCGCTCCGCCATCTTCTACGAGGACGACGAGCAGCGCCGGATCGCCGAGGACACCATCGCCGACGTCGACGCCTCCGGCCTCTGGCCCGGCAAGGTCGTCACCGAGGTGACCGCGGCCGGACCCTTCTGGGAGGCCGAGCCGGAGCACCAGGACTACCTGGAGCGCATCCCGTGGGGCTACACCTGCCACTTCGTGCGCCCGGGCTGGAAGCTGCCGAAGCGCGAGTCCGCCGCGAGCTGATCCGAGGATCATCACCGGCGATTCACAGTGAGCGTCGCGTCCCGGAACCTGTGCGGGATGCGGCGCTCGCTGCGATACTGACCCGGTGAGCAGTGATCCGGCCGTCTCGGTCCGCGGGCTGACGAAGTCCTACGGGGCCGTCGAGGCGGTCCGCGGCGTCGACTTCGACATCGCCCGCGGGGAGACGTTCGCGCTCCTCGGTCCGAACGGCGCGGGCAAGAGCACCACCATCGAAATCCTCGAGGGGTATCGCGACCGCACCTCGGGAGAGGTGTCGGTGCTCGGCGTCGACCCGGCGACCGGCGGCACGGCGTGGAAGTCGCGGCTCGGCATGGTGCTGCAGACCAGCGCCGAGGCGGCGAACGTCAGCGTGCGCGAGCAGCTGACCCACTTCGCCCGCTTCTACCCGGCGCCGCGCGATGTGGACGAGGTCATCGCCGCCGTCGGCCTCACCGAGAAGGCGAAGACGCGCGTCCGCAACCTCTCCGGCGGCCAGCGGCGGCGGCTGGATGTGGCGCTCGGCGTGATCGGCCGCCCCCAGCTGCTCTTCCTCGACGAGCCCACCACCGGGTTCGACCCCGAGGCGCGGCGGCAGTTCTGGGAGCTGATCCGTCAGCTCAAGCGCGAGGGCACCACCATCCTGCTCACCACGCACTACCTCGACGAGGCCGCGCAGCTGAGCGACCGGGCGGCCGTCATCGCCGCCGGCCGCCTCGTCGCGATGGGGCCGGTCGGCGAGCTCGGCGGAGTCGCTGCCCGCATCCCGATCGTGCGCTGGCGCGACAGGGACGGCGCGCTGCAGTCCGAGCGCAGCGAGCGCCCGGCCTCCCTCGTAGCGCGGCTGGTCGGCGAGGCCGACGGCGAGCCGCGCGAGCTCGAGGTCATCCGGCCCAGTCTGGAGGACATCTACTTCGACCTCGTCCGCGAGGCGGAGGCGCCGGCCGAGGTGGGCACGTGAGCGCCGCGTCCCTCGGGCTGGAGCGCGCCCGCTACGAGACCCTGGTCTACTTCCGCCAGCCGGACACCATCTTCTTCACCTTCCTGTTCCCGGTCGTCATGCTCGGGATCTTCTCCGTCGCCTTCCAGGGGCTCGGCAACGTGGGCGCGAACCCGGACGGGTCGGGCGGCATCACCCGGGCCGCCTACTACCTCCCCGGGATGATCGCCGCCGGCATCCTGCTGTCGGGCGTGCAGAACCTCGCCGTCGACATCGCGGGCGAGAAGAGCGACGGGACGCTGAAGCGCCTGGGCGGGACGCCGCTGCCGGTGCTGTCCTACTTCACCGGCAAGATGGGCCAGGTGCTCGCGACCAGCGTGCTTCAGATCGCCCTGCTCCTCGTCGTCGCCCGGCTCGCGTTCGGGGTCACCCTCCCCACCGAACCGGACCTCTGGCTGCGGTTCGCCTGGATCTACCTGCTCGGGATCGTCACCTCCGCGGTGCTCGGGATCGCGCTGTCGGCGGTGCCGCGCACCGGCCGCAGCGCGACGGCGGTGATCATCCCGATCGTGCTCATCCTGCAGTTCATCTCGGGCGTCTACATCCCGTTCGACGTGCTTCCCGCCTGGCTGCAGAACGTCGCGTCGATCTTCCCGCTGAAGTGGATCGCACAGGGGATGCGCAGCGTCTTCCTGCCCGACAGCTTCGCGGCGTCCGAGCCGAGCGGTGGATGGCAGCTGGGCTGGATCGCCGTCGTGCTGTCCATCTGGCTGGTCGTCGGACTGATCGGCTGCCGCCTCACCTTCCGCTGGGTCCGCCGGAACGGCTGAGCGCAGGTCAGCGCCGCTCGAGCAGGACCGCCACCTCCATGTGCCCGGTCTGCGGGAACATGTCGAGCACGCGGCCGGCGCGGATGCGGTACGAGGTCATCCGGGCGAGGTCCGTCGCCAGGCTCTTCGGGTTGCAGCTGGAGTAGACGACGCTCGGCACGCCGGAGTCCTCCAGCCAGCCGGACAGCTCGGCCCCGATGCCGCGACGCGGCGGATTGACGATGACCAGTTCGGGCGCGGTGGCGGCCCCGAGCGCGAACGCCGTCGCGTCGCCCGACCGGAACGCCACCTGGGGAAGCCCCGCCGCGGAGGCGCTGGCCCGCGCGCTGCGGACCGCCTCCCGGCTGGTCTCGACACCGACGACGCGGCGACCGGGCGCGGCCACGTGCAGGGCGAAGCCGCCGACGCCGCAGTAGAGATCCCACACGGAGGCGGGGAGACCTCGTCCACCCAGCCCGCGACCTGCGCGTAAAGCTCCGTCGCGACGGCGGTGTTGGTCTGGAAGAAGCTCTGCGGCCGCAGGCGCAGCGACACCGGCCCCATCCGCATCGGCAGCGCGGAGTCGCGGGTGAGCACGACATCCGTCTCGCCCTCGACGACCGCCTTGTGCTCGGGCTGGAGGTTGACGGTCACGACCCGCGCGGCGGGCAGCTCGGCGAGCAGCCAGGGCAGGCCGGCGCGCACGCGCTCCACCGTCGCGTCGGTGCGCGCGACGAACCGCACCATCAACTCGCCGTCGGGGGATTCGGTGACGAGCACGAACTTCAGCTCGCCGCGCCGGTCCGGGACGCTGTACGGCTCCAGCCGCTGCCGTCCGATGAACCGGGCCAGCACCGGCAGCGCGGCGCGGATGCCGGGCGCGCAGATGCCGCACTCACGCAGGTCCACTCCGCGTCCGGCCTCGTCGAGGATGCCGATCGTGGGGGCGTCGGCGGTGCCGCCGATGACCATCTTCGCCTTGTTGCGGTAACCCGACTCGGCGCTGGCCACCGGCGGCAGCCACGACGCGTCGCCGAACGGCGCGAGCAGGTCGCGGGCGAGTCGATCCTTGCCCTCCAGCTGCTCGGAGTACGGCACACCCATCAGCGTGCACGAGCGGCACACGCCGGCGTCGAAGTACGAACAGTCCATCCCGCGCCCGATTCTACGGCGCGACCACCTCGAAACCCGCCGAGAGCAGCACGGCCTCGCGCGACGAGGGGCCGACCAGCAGCTCGAAGGCGCCCGGCTCGACCACGCGCACACCGTCCGCGTCCACGATGGTGCAGTCCGCGACGGGCAGCTGGATGCGCACCCGCGCGGACGCGCCCGGCGCGAGCTCCACCTGCCGGTAGGCCTTGAGCTCCCGGTCGGTCCAGCTGACGCTGGTCACCGCATCCCGCACGTACACCTGGACCGTCTCCCGGACCGGACGGGCTCCGGTGTTGCGGACGGTCACCTCCGCGACGATCTCGTCGCCGATGCCGAGGCGGGTCTGCGCGAGCGCCAGGTCCTCGTACTCGACCGTCGTGTACGACAGGCCCTCGCCGAACGCCCACGCCGGCCGCTGGGTGAGGTCGGCGTAGCGGTCGCCGTGCTGCCCGCGCAGCTGGTTGTAGTACGTCGGCTGCTGGCCGACGTGGCGGGCGAACGAGATCGGCAGGCGGCCGGAGGGCTCGATCCGGCCGGCCAGGAGTTCGGCGATGGCCTGGCCGCCGAGCATGCCGGGGTTCGCCGCCCACACCACGGCGGCGGCGCGTCCGACCGACGGCGGAAGGACCAGCGGCTTGGAGGCGAGGAGCACCACGACGACCGGCTTCCCGGTCGCGATCACGGCGTCGAGCAGCGCGTTCTGTCCGCCGATCAGCTCCAGCGTCGCGGTGGAGCGGCCTTCGCCGACCAGCTCGATCCGGTCGCCG
The DNA here is from genome assembly GCF_050632865.1 of Leifsonia poae. Lineage (GTDB taxonomy): Bacteria > Actinomycetota > Actinomycetes > Actinomycetales > Microbacteriaceae > Leifsonia > Leifsonia poae_B. The sequence continues at coordinate 522,047 of NZ_JBODSA010000001.1, forward strand.
ACGACGGCGACGACGACATCGGACGCCTCGGCGGCGGCGACGGCCTCGTCGATCAGGCGCTGGTCCGGCGGAGAGGGCACCACCACCGGTGGCCGCGGCTGCCCGTCCGGGAACGTGGCGCCGCGCGGGTCCTCCTCGAGCGTCAGGATGTCGGCGCCGCGGGCGTGCACGACGTCCCAGCCCTCGATCGCCTGCAGGCCGTCGAGCACGGTGGTGATCATCTCGCGGGGCTGGCCGTCCAGCCAGCCGGCCTGGCCGGAGCCGCCGGCCCAGTCGCCGAGCTGCGTCTGGGCGTCGTCCGCGAGCGGGCCGACGAGCGCGACGCGCAGCGGTGACGCCGCCGAGGCGGAAGCCGCCAGCGGCAGCGTCCCGTCGTTCTCGAGCAGCACCAGCGACCGGCGCGCGGTCTCGAGGTTGAGCTCCGCGTGCGCCGCGCTCCCGACCACCTCGTCCAGCGACGGGGAGGGGAGGCGCGGGTCCTCGAACAGGCCCAGGTCGAACTTCAGCGTCAGGATACGGGCGACGGCCGTGTCGAACGCGTCCGCCTCCAGCAGCCCCTGCTCCACCGCCTCCAGCGCGCCCTCGAAGAACATCGGCGTGGTCATCACCATGTCGTTGCCGGCGCGGACGGCGGCAGCCGCCGCGTGCGCGTAGTCCGGCTGCACCTTCTGCTCCCAGACCATGCGGCCGACGTTGTCCCAGTCGGTGATGAGCGTGCCGGTGTACCCCCACTCGCCGCGCAGCACGTCGCTGAGCAGCCAGTCGTTCACGGTGATCGGGACGCCGTCCGTGCTCTGGTAGCCGAGCATGAAGGTCCGGCAGCCCTCACGGGCGACCCGCTCGAACGGCGGAAGGAACCAGCTGCGCAGCTTGCGGCGGGACAGGTCCGCCTCGCTCGCGTCGCGCCCGCCCTGGGTCTCGGAGTACCCGGCGAAGTGCTTCGCCGTCGCGAGGATGGCGGACGGGTCGTCGAGTCCGGTGCCCTGGTAGCCGCGGACCATCGCGCTCGCGAGCTCGCCGATGAGGAACGGGTCCTCGCCGAAGGTCTCGCTGATCCGGCCCCAGCGCAGATCGCGGGCGATGCAGAGCACGGGGGAGAAGGTCCAGTGCACGCCGGTCGCCGAGACCTCCTCGGCGCTCGCGCGGGCGACGCGCTCGATGAGCTCCGCATCCCACGACGCGGCCATCCCGAGCTGGGTGGGGTAGATGGTCGCCCCCGGCCAGAACGAGTGCCCGTGGATGCAGTCCTCGCCGACCAGCAGCGGGATCCGCAGCCGCGTCTGACCCGTCAGCCGGTTGGCCTCGAGGATGCGCTCCGGCGACGTGTGCAGGATGGAGCCGACGTGGCGCCGCAGCACGTGGTCGCGCAGGTCGTCGCGCGCGTCCAGCTGCAGCATCTGGCCGATCTTCTCCTCCACCGTCATGCGCGCGAGCAGATCGCGGACGCGGTCGGCGGTGCTGAGAGAGGGGTCGCGGTACGGAAGGGCCTCCTGTGCGGTCTCGGTGTCGGTCGAGGGGAGGAGCGAAGTCATGCGGTGCTTTCCGGTGAGGATGCGGCCGGTGCGGCCGTGCGGGATTCGGTGCGGACCTGGGTGACGGCGGCGTTGATGTTCATGCCCTTGCGCTTCATCGCCCTGGCGCGCTCGCCGGCCGAACGGAGGCGCGGGTTGACGTACTCGTCGATGCCGAAGTTGATGAGGGCGAGAGCGACGCCGAGGAACGCGATGCAGAGCCCGGCGGGGACGTACCACCACCAGTAGTCGGGGAACGCGTTGTTCTGCTGAGCCCAGAACAGGATGGTGCCCCAGTTCAGGTTCGACACCGGGATCACGCCGATGAACGCCAGCGTCGTGAGTCCGAGCACGGCGGCCGTCATGGTGCCGACGAAGCTCGAGGCGATGATGGCCAGCAGGTTCGGCAGCATCTCCACGAGGATGATGCGGTGCAGCGGCTCGCCGTTGGCGCGGGCGGCCTGGATGAAGTCGCGGTTGCGCAGCGACATCGTCTGCGCGCGGAGCACTCGCGCGCCCCACGCCCAGCCCGTGAGCCCCAGGACCGCGGCGATCAGCCAGAGCGGCGGGTCCTGGAACTGCGACGCCACGATGATCATGAGCGGCAGCGCAGGGATGACGAGGAACACGTTCGACAGCGCGGACAGCGATTCGCTCTTCCAGCCGCGGAGATAGCCCGCGGTCACGCCGACGACGATCGCGACGATGGTCGCCATGATCGTCGCGAGGAAGCCGACGACGAGGACGCCGCGCGTGCCGTAGACGAGCTGGCTGAAGACGTCCTGGCCGATGTGCGTCGTGCCGAGGAGGTGCGTGAACGACGGCGGCTGCAGCGTCTCGTTCAGGTGCTGCGCGTTCGGGTCGTAGGGCGCGATCAGCGGGGCGAAGATCGCGACCAGCACGAACACGCCGAGGATGATCAGGCCGGTGGCCGACTTCCGGTTGCTGAACATGGCCAGCGAGGCCTTCAGCTGCGACCAGAACGTCGCGCGGGACGGCGCCGCCTTCGGGGCGACGGCCTTCAGGTGGTAGGTGGAGGGGGTCGTCATGGTCAGGCCTCCGTCTGACGGGTGCGCGGGTCGAGGATGGCGTAGGCGATGTCCGCGATGATGTTCGCGATCAGCACCGCGAGCACGAGGACGAGGAAGATGCCCTGCATCAGCGCGTAGTCCTTGGCGTTGGTGGCGTTGAGCAGCAGCAGGCCGATGCCGGGGTAGGAGAACACCATCTCCATCACGATGGTGCCGCTCACGATGAAGCCGAGCGCCAGCGCGAAGCTCTGGATCTGGGGGAGCACCGCGTTGCGGGCGGCGTAGCGCCAGAGCACGCGACGGTTCGGCATGCCCTTCGCCTGCGCGACGGTGATGTAGTCCTCGTCGAGGACGGTGAGCATCATGTTGCGCATGCCGAGCACCCAGCCGCCGAGCGAGACCACGATGATCGTGAACATCGGCAGCGCGGCGTGGGAGATCACCTGGCCGATGAAGTCCCCGTTCCATCCGGGGTCCACGCCCAGCTCGTAGGCGTGCCCGGCGGGGAACCAGCCGAGCGTCGTCGAGAAGATGGCGATGAAGATCAGGCCGACCCAGAAGTAGGGCACGGTCCCGAGGAACGTCGTCGCCGGGATGAACAGGTCGAGCCGGCTTCCGCGCTTCCAGCCGATGACGGCTCCGAGGCACGTGCCCACCAGGAACGAGATCACGGTGGCGAACCCGACGAGGCCGAGCGTCCACGGCAGGGCGGACGCGATCGCGTCGCCCACCGGCGCCATGCCGGTGGAGATGGAGACGCCGAGGTTGCCGTGCAGCAGCATGTTCCAGTAGTCGAGGTACTGCTGCCAGAGCGGCACCGAATGGTCCACACCGAACATCAGCCGCAGCGCCTTCTCGGCGTCCGGGGTCAGCTGGCCCTGGCTGCGGGCCATGTAGGCGTCGACGGCGTCGCCCTTCATCAGGCGCGGCAGGAAGAAGTTGATCGTGATCGCGGCCCACAGGGTGAAGGCGTAGAACGCGACGCGTCCGCCGATGAAGCGCCACGGGACGCGGGCGCGGCCGCGCTCGGCGCGGGTGGCGGTCGTGCCGACCAGCGTCGGGTCGAAGCGGGTGGTCTCGGCGCTCACAGCGCACCTCCTGCAGTCTGTGCGGCCAGCGCCCCGAAGTGCTCCTCGGGGTCCGGGGACGCGGCGCGGAGTTCGCGGGTGTACGGATCCTGGGGCCGGAGGATGACCTCGTCGGCGGGTCCGTGCTCCACGATCCGGCCCTGGTTGAGCACGATGATCTCGTCGCTGAAGTGCCGCGCGGTGGCGAGGTCGTGGGTGATGTAGAGCACACCCAGTCCCTCCTCGCGCTGCAGATCGGCGAGCAGGTTCAGCACGCCGAGGCGGAGGGACACGTCCAGCATCGACACCGGCTCGTCCGCGACCAGGAGGGCGGGCCGCGACGCGAGCGCGCGGGCGATCGCGACGCGCTGCCGCTGGCCGCCGGAGAGCTCATGGGGGCGGCGGTCGATCACCGTGTCCGCATCCAGCTGGACGCGGTTCAGCAGGCGCCGCACCTCGTCGTCCACCTGGGCGCGCGGCACCACGCGGTCGAGGCGCAGCGGGCGCTCGATGTGGTGGCGGATCGAGTGGGATGGATTGAGCGAGGCGAACGGGTCCTGGAAGACCATCCGCAGCTGCTGCCGGTAGCGGCGCAGCCGCTTGCCGGAGCGCGGGACGGGGGAGCCGTCGAGCAGCACCTCGCCGCTCGTGGGCGTCTCCAGCTGGGTGAGGATCTTCGCGATCGTGGACTTGCCGCTGCCGGACTGGCCGACGAGGCCGATGGTCTGCCGCGGGCCCAGCGTGAAGCTGACGTCGTCCAGCGCCTTCAGCTGGCCGGAGCCGCGGACGTTGTAGATCTTGGTGACGTTCCTGAACTCGAGCGTCGTCATCGGACGACCACTCCTCTCTCTCCGGTGAGACGCGGGAACGACCTCAGCAGCGTGCGGGTGTACTCGTGCTGCGGGTTGGTCCAGATCTGCTCGGCGGACGCGAGTTCGACGATCTCGCCCTCGCGCATGATCGCGATCCGGTCGCTGATCTCCAGCAGCAGCGGGAGGTCGTGCGTGATGAAGACGACGGAGAAGCCGAAGTCGTGGCGGAGCTGCGAGATCTGCTTCAGGATCTCGCGCTGCACGAGCACGTCGAGCGCCGTCGTGGGCTCGTCCATCACCATGAGCTGGGGTCGCAGAGCGAGGGCCATCGCGATCATGACGCGCTGGCGCATGCCGCCGGAGAGCTCGTGCGGGTAGGACTTCACCCGCTGGCCGCCGACCTTGACGATCTCCAGGAGTTCGATGACGGCCGCGCGGCGCTCCTGGCGGCTCATCCGCGGGCGGTGCACGCGGAAGACGTCGTCCAGCTGGGAGCCGATGGTGGCGACCGGGTTGAGGGCGTTCATCGCGCCCTGGAAGACCATCGAGATCTTGTCCCAGCGGAAGCGCCGCATCTGCTCCGCGTCGAGGGAGTCGATGGCGATGTCCTCGCCGCCCTCGTCGTGGAAGACGACGCTGCCGCTTGTGATGACCGCCGGCGGCTTGAGGAGGCGCTGCACGCCGTAGGCGAGGGTCGTCTTGCCGCAGCCGCTCTCGCCGGCGAGACCGACGATCTCGCCGCGCTTGATGTCGAGGGTGACGTTCTTGACCGCCGCAACCGGCGGGTCCACGTCGTACACGACCGAGAAGTCGCGTACGGAGAGAAGGGAGTCTGTCATGGGTGTCGCTTTCCTGCTGTCCGCGGAGGGTCCGGGGCGGGTGCGGCCGGGGAGCCGCACCCGCCCCGGATGTCGGTGACTACTTGCCTGCGGGCTTCAGGTTCATCAGCACCTGGACGGCCGACGGCTGGGTCGGGTCGGCGGTCGCGTACTGGTCCTTCTCGCTGGGCCAGCCGGTGAACTTCCGGGTGTTGTACTGGGCCAGCTGCGGGTGGGTGCCGATCGCGATGGCCGGGACGTCGTCCACGAAGATCTTCTGCAGCTTCTCGAGGGCGGCGGTGCGGGCGCTGTCGTCGGACGCCTGGGCGTACTCCTTCAGCAGGGCGGTGGCCTCCGGGTTGCTGTAGCGGCCGAAGTTGTCCGAGACCTTCCCGTCGGCGGCCTGGTCGAGGTAGCTCGAGTTCATGACGTCGTCGTAGATGTGCCACGGGTTCGAGCCCGAGCCGGTCCAGTGCAGGGCGGCGTCGAAGTTGCCGGACCCCATGTTGGCGAACCAGGTGTCGGCGTCGGGGGTGGCGACCTTCGCGTCCGCGCCCAGCGTGCTCTTGATCTGGGTCGCAGCCAGCTGGATGCCGGTGACGTAGTCGTTCCAGCCCTGCGGGTCCTGCAGGGTGAACGAGACCGGGTTGCCGGACGGGTCGATCAGGGCGCCGTCCTTCCAGGTGTAGCCGGCGTCCGTCAGCACCTTCTTGGCGGCGTCGACGTCGATCTTGAACGTCCGGTCCTTGTACTCGTCGGCGATGTACTGGTCACCGGTCGGCTGCGGGATGCCCGTCACGTTGGTCAGCTCGGGGCCGGCGTTGCCGCGGGCCTTCTCGGCGTGCGCCTTGCGGTCCACGACCAGGTTCACGGCCTTCCGGAACGCGACGTCGTTGAACGGGGCCTTGGTCGTGTTGACCACGATCATGTCCGGGCTGAGGACGTTGGCGCCCCAGAACACGTTGTGCTTCGGGTCCTTGTCGACGTAGTTCTTCTGGTAGTCGGTGATGAAGATCTGCGCCCAGTCGGTCTCGCCGCTCTGCAGCGCGCGGAGGAGGCCGGTGTTGTCGTTGTACTCGAGGTACTTCAGCTCGCCCACCGGGACCTTGCCGCCCCAGTAGTCGGTGCGGGCCTTGAGCACGACGCCCTGCGACGAGAAGGTCTTGATCGTGTACGGGCCGGTGCCGACCGCGTCCTTGACCGCGTCCTTCGTCGGGTCGGCGATGCTCTTCCACTGGTGCTCAGGGACCATCGCGACCTGGAGGACGTCGCCCTGCTTGACGAACTTCGACTCGCTGAAGGACAGGACGACGTCGTCGCCGTCCTTCTTGACGTCGGCGAGCTTGAGGCCGCCGAGGTCGAGAGCGGGGGTGTTCTTGATCAGGTTGTAGGTGAAGACGATGTCGTCGGCGGTGAACGGCTTGCCGTCGCTCCACTTCACGCCCTTGCGCGGGGTGACGGTGAGCTGCGTGTAGTCGTCGTTCCACTTCACCTTGGACGCGAGCCACGGGGTGGTCTCGTTCTTGCCGACCGGGTTGACGATCGCCAGGGGCTCGTAGATCATCCGGTCGTAGCCGAGCGACATGCCGGATCCGGTGGTGATGAACGGGTTGTTGATCTGCGTCGCCAGGATGGCCGCGCCGTCGGGCTTTGCGACCGTGAGCGATCCGCCGGTCGAGCTGCTTGCGCCGTTCGAGCCGTTCGACGAGCAGCCGGTGAGCGACAGCGCACCGACGGCGGCAACCGCGGACGCGGTGACCAGGAACTTCTTAAGCCTCATTGCTTCTCCTTCGTGGTGGACACGTTCGTTGTGTCCGGGGTGCTGCGGGATTGTGATCGTTGCTTACTGGTCAGAAAGTAAACAAGTTGGAGTGAGGTTACTGGCTGGTAAGCTCACACGCAACCGCATCGAGAAGAAAGCCGACGGAAGACTCCATGAGCAGCGGTACCGCCCATCCGCGCCCCGAGACGGAGCGCAAGCGCAGGGACATCCTGCAGGCCGCGATCGAGACCTTCGGCACGAAGGGGTCCGTGAACGGGACCCTGAACGACGTCGCCGAACAGGTCGGCATCACCCACGCCGGCGTTCTCCACCACTTCGGGTCGAAGCAGAACCTGCTGCTCGAAATGCTCGAGTTCCGCGACCGCGACGACGTCGCACACCTCGCCTCGCGCCGCATCCCCGACGGGCCGGCGCTGTTCGCCCACCTCGTCGCCACGGCCCAGCGCAACGCCCAGCGCGAAGGGATCGTGCAGGTCTACACCGTGCTCTCGGCGGAGTCCGTGACCGACGAGCACCCTGCGAAGTCGTTCTTCGAGGAACGGTATCGCACCCTCCGCGGCGAGGTCGCCGAGGCCTTTCGCGCGCTCTGCGCCCAGGAGGGCGTGACGGAGCCGGCGACGATCGCGAAAGCCTCGGCCTCCATCCTCGCGGTCATGGACGGGCTGCAGCTGCAGTGGCTGCTCGACCCGACGGAGGTCGATCTCGCAGCGGCGAGCACCTTCGCCATCGAGGCGATCGTCGATGGCGTGCTGCGGCCGGCGCCGCCGGTGTCGTCGTACCTGCGCGAGGAGTGAAAGGGCGAGGAGTGAAAGGGTGCCCCCAGTAGGATTTGAACCTACGGCCTTCTGCTCCGGAGGCAGACGCTCTATCCCCTGAGCTATGGGGGCCAGGGTGCGCAACCCAGGCTAGCATCCCCGGCGCGCAGCCCGTGACACGGGTCAGGACCCCGGGACGTTCCCCATGACGCTCTGCATCAGCGGCGCGGCGTCGCCGGGCTCGAAGAACGACGTCGACTCCGCGACGATCCAGTACGGCCCGCGGAAGATCTGCACCTGGCCCGCATCGCCCGGCTTGAAGTAGCCCTCGACGGTCGGCGGCGTCCCATAGGTCGGCACCGGCTTCGCGGTGGTGATCGCCGTGTTCTTCAGGCTCTCCATCACATCCGACGGCGGCTTCGCCACCGCGATCTGCACGACGTCGCCGCTGGTCTGGTTGAGGTAGGCGCAGGCGACTCCCTGCCAGTCGGTGATCTTCTTCTCGAGGGAGCCGTCCTTCGGCGCGTAGTCCGGATCCGGGCCGAAGTTGGGGTTGTACGCATACAGCTGGTCGGCGGTGAGCACCTGGTCGCAGGTGAGGCCCACCGGGGTCGGCGGCGTCGTCGGGGTGACGACCGGCAGCGGCACATCGGAGGGCTTCGCGGTCGCGCTCGCGCTCGCGCTGGGCGAGGGGAGGCGGCCGGCGTCGCGCTCGGGGCGCAGCCGGCGAGGACGGCTGCGGCGGCCAGACCGGCGGCTGCGGTCGCGGCGAGAAGAGCGAAGCGGCGGGTGGTGAGTGTCATGCGGCGACTCGTCTTTCTGCTCGGCGCGCGCCGTGCGGGGACGCGCGTCGCGACGACCCTATCAATTCGGGCTGCGCCCTCCCGACCGCGCGCGGGAGCGTACCCGCGCGCCCGGTAGAATCGATCCTCATGACTCCCGCTGACCTCTCCGCCGCCCTTCTCGACATCGTGACGACGGTGCTCGAGCAGCGACGAGAGGCCGGCGCCGACATCCCCGAACTGACCCTGACCGTCGACGACGTGCCGCTGGAGCGCCCGAAGAACCGCGACCACGGCGACTGGGCCTCGAACGTCGCGATGCGCCTCGCGAAGAAGGTCGGAACGAACCCGCGCGAGCTCGCCGAGCAGATCGCGACCGCGGCCGCCGGCATCGACGGCGTCGCGTCCGCCGAGGTCGCCGGCCCGGGCTTCATCAACTTCCGCCTGGAGGCCGGCGCCGCCGGTCAGCTGGCGCAGACCATCGTCGAGGCGGGCGAGGCGTACGGCCGCGGCCACGTCTACGACGGCCTGACCGTCAACCTGGAGTTCGTCTCCGCCAACCCCACCGGACCGGTGCACATGGGCGGCGCCCGCTGGGCGGCCGTCGGCGACAGCCTCGCCCGCATCCTGCAGGCCGAGGGCGCGGACGTGACCCGCGAGTACTACTTCAACGACCACGGCTCGCAGATCGACCGGTTCGCCCGCAGCCTGCTCGCCGCCTACCTCGGCGAGCCGACGCCGGAGGACGGCTACGGCGGCGCGTACATCGGCGAGATCGCCGACCGCGTGGTGGCGGAGTCGACGGCGCAGGGCACCGACATCGCCGCCCTTCCGCGCGAGCTGCAGCAGGAGGTGTTCCGCTCCATCGGGACGCAGCTGATGTTCGAGGAGATCAAGCAGCGCCTCCACTCGTTCGGCGTCGACTTCGACGTGTACTTCCACGAGGACTCGCTGCACGAGTCCGGCGCCGTGGAGCGCGCGATCGAGCGCCTGCGCGAGCAGGGTCACATCTTCGAGGAGGACGGCGCGATCTGGCTGCGCACGACCACCTTCGGCGACGACCGCGACCGCGTCGTCATCCGCTCCAACGGCGAGCCGGCCTACATCTCGGGCGACCTCGGCTACTACCTCGACAAGCGCGAGCGCGGCTTCGAGCAGAACATCATCATGCTGGGCGCCGACCACCACGGCTACATCGGCCGCATGATGGCGATGGTGGAGGCGTTCGGCGACGTCCCGAACGTCAACCTCCAGATTCTCATCGGACAGATGGTGAACCTGGTGAAGGACGGCGAGCCGATGCGGATGTCGAAGCGCGCGGGCACCATCGTGACGCTCGACGACCTGGTGGACGCGGTGGGCGTCGACGCCGCCCGCTACTCCCTGGTGCGCTCGTCCACCGACTCGCAGCTCGACATCGACCTCGATCTGCTCGCCAAGCGCAGCAACGAGAACCCCGTCTACTACGTCCAGTACGCGCACGCGCGCACCCGCTCGGTCGCGGCGAACGCCGAGAAGGCGGGGGTGGACCACAGCGCGTTCGCGCCGGAGCTGCTGACGCACGAGACCGAGTCGGCGCTGCTGGGCGGCCTGCAGGAGTTCCCGCGCATCGTCGCTCAGGCGGCCGAGCTGCGCGAGCCGCACCGCGTGGCCCGCTACATCGAGGAGCTGGCCGGGCTGTACCACGCCTGGTACGCGGTCCGCGACGGCTCCACCCGGGTGCTCCCGCACGGCGACGAGCCGGTGACCGACCTGCACCGCACCCGCCTGTGGCTGAACGACGCCACCGGCCAGGTCATCCGCAACGGTCTCGGGCTGCTGGGGGTCTCGGCGCCCGACCGCATGTGAGGGGACGTATGAGCGACAACACCACCCAGGTCCTTCCGGCGCCCGAGGCGCCTGCGCGCCGTCGGCGACCCCGGTGGCTGAAGCTGCTGCTCGGGATCGGCATCCCGGTCGTCGTCATCGTCGTGCTCCTCGTGATCGCCGATTTCGCCGTGCGCGCCTACGCCGAGCAGCGGGTCTCCGATGAGATCGAGAAGAACCTGCCGTCCGACATCCAGGGCCAGGTGCATACGCACATCGGCGGCTTCTCGATCATCCAGCAGTACCTCTCGGGCACGTTCCAGCGCGTCGAGCTGGATGCGCCCCACGTCGTGGTGAAGGGCGCGCCGCTGAGCGCGAAGGTCGTCGCCACCGGAGTCCCCGCCGACTTCTCCAAGCCGATCGCCGACGCGACCGGGACGCTCTCCGTCAGCCAGGCCTCGCTCAACAAGCTGGTGCAGATCCCCGGCGCGACCGGCGACATCACGCTGAACGACGGGACGATCGGCTACGACGGCTCGATCGACCTGCTCGGGCTCCCGGTCGGTTACACGGTGACCGCGACGCCGGAGGCGGCCGGGGACCAGGTGCTGCTCACCGCCGACAAGGCGTCGCTCAAGACCGGCGCGGGCAACGTCAACCTCGACCGCCTGCTCCAGTCGCTGACCTCTCAGGGGCCCTTCCCGGTCTGCGCAGCGCAGTACCTCCCGGAGGGCGTGAAGGTCTCCGACATCCAGGTCACACCCGGTCACGCGACCGTGACGCTGACCGCTTCCGACTTCGTGCTCGACGAGAAGTTCTTGAACAGCAAGGGCAGCTGCTCCTGACGCGGAGCCGGTTCAGGAGCGCGGACGCAGCGAGATGAGGCGGCCGGCCGCCCGCAGCATCCAGGCGAAGGAGGCGACGGTCGTCGCGGCGTCCAGGCCGTGCGCGGCGGGCCGCACCACCAGGCGGTAGGCGGCAGGGCCGTCGCCGGGCGCGTCCACCGGCTGGATGCTCGTCGCCGGGCGCCCCGTGACCGCGCGGGCGTAAGCGGAGAGCTGGCGGTGCGTGCATCCCTGCACGCGGAGGTCGTAGGTGAAGGTGTCCATACCCCTATAGACGTCGTGGGGGCCGTTCGTAACACGCAGCATGGGCGCCGTTCCGCCCCGATAGACTTCCAGAGCACTCTCCATCCGGCTTCAGGGGCCAATCCGGGTCCGCTCGCCTAGGAGGCCCCCACTCGTCGCCGCCCGTGAGGATCCCTATGGCCGTCTCCGCCGCTGCCCCCAACCCGCTCGCCCCGCCGTGGCTGCACGTGCCCGCCGACGCCAACGCCTTCGCGCCCGGTCTGTGGTCGCGCACCGTCGCCCGTGACGGCGGCGGCCTGACCATCGGCGGCGTCGCCGCGACCGAGCTGGCCGAGCGCTTCGGCACTCCGCTCTACGTCATCGACGAGGACGACGCCCGCTCGCGTGCGGTCGAGGTGCGCCGCGCCTTCGACGAGGCGTTCGCCGAGGTCGGCACCGCAGCGAAGGTCTACTACGCGGGCAAGGCCTTCCTGAGCGTCGAGGTCGCCCGATGGATGGACGCGGCGGGCCTGTTCATCGACGTGTGCAGCGGCGGGGAGCTCGCGGTCGCGCTGGCCGCCGGCGTCGACCCGGAACGGCTCGGCTTCCACGGCAACAACAAGTCGCTCGCCGAGATCGACCGCGCGGTCGAGGTGGGTGTCGGCGCCATCGTCATCGACAGCCTGCAGGAGATCGACCGCGTCGCCGAGGCGGCGGCTCGCCACGGCGTGCGGCAGAGCGTCCGCCTGCGCGTGAACAGCGGCGTGCACGCGCACACCCACGCGTTCCTGGCGACGGCGCACGAGGACCAGAAGTTCGGCATCGGTCTGGAGGCGGCGGTGGATGCCGTGGCGCGCATCCGCTCGCGCGATTCGCTCGTCTTCAAAGGGCTGCACTGCCACATCGGCTCGCAGATCTTCGGCGCGGACGGCTTCGCCGAATCCGCCGCCCGCCTGCTCACCCTGCAGAAGCAGCTGCTCGAGGGCGGCGACGTCCCCGAGCTCAACCTCGGCGGCGGCTTCGGCATCGCCTACACGTCCGCCGACGACCCGGCGCCGATCGACGAGCTGGCCCGGCGCATCGCGGAGACGGTGGCGGCGGGATGCGAAGAGCTGGACATCCCGCTCCCGGTCGTGGCGTTCGAGCCCGGCCGGTCGATCATCGGCACCGCCGGCCTCACGCTCTACACGGTCGGGACGACGAAGGACGTGCCGGTCGCCTTCCAGGACGACGGCGAGTCCGCCCTCCGCCGCTATGTCAGCGTCGACGGGGGGATGAGCGACAACGCGCGCCCGGCGCTCTACGAGGCCCAATACTCCGCCCGCATCGCCAACCGCGTCTCGTCCGTCCCCCCGGCGCTCGTCCGCGTCGCCGGCAAGCACTGCGAGAGCGGCGACATCGTGGTGGACGCCGAATACCTCCCGGGCGACGTCGCGCCGGGCGACCTCCTGGCCGTCCCCGCGACCGGTGCCTACTGCTTCGCCTTGTCGAGCAACTACAACTATCTCGGGCGGCCGCCCGTCGTCGCCGTGCGCGACGGCGACGCCCGCGTGATCGTCCGCGGCGAGACGATCGACGACCTGCTGGCGCGCGACGCCGCCTATGACCCCGCCGCAGCCCGCCCCACCGCGTCGAAGGAGCGCAACCAGGCATGATCGAGTACCGCAACCTCCGCGTCGCCCTGCTCGGGGCCGGCTCCGTCGGCTCGCAGGTGGCCCGTCTGCTGCTGGAGCAGGGGGACGAGTTCGCCTCCCGCATCGGCGCCCGCCTCGAACTGGTCGGTATCGCCGTCCGCGACGTGGACGCGCCGCGCGACGTCGACCTCCCGCGTCACCTGTTCACGACCGACGCCAGCTCGCTCATCCTGGGCGCCGACATCGTCGTCGAGCTGATGGGCGGCGTCGAGCCGGCCCGCGGCTACGTCCTGGAGGCTCTGAACTCCGGCGCCGACGTCATCACTGCGAACAAGGCGCTGCTCGCGACCCACGGCCCCGAGCTGTTCGACGCGGCCGAGCAGGTGGGCGCTCAGCTCTACTACGAGGCGGCCGTCGCCGGGGCGATCCCGATCATCCGGCCGCTGCGCGACAGCCTGGCCGGCGACCGGATCAACCGCATCCTCGGCATCGTCAACGGCACGACCAACTTCATCCTCGACCGCATGGATGTGACCGGCGAGACGCTGCAGGACGCCCTGGCGACCGCGGGCGAGCGCGGCTACGCCGAGGCCGACCCGACCGCCGACATCGGCGGCTACGACGCGGCGCAGAAGGCCGCCATCCTGGCGAGCCTCGCCTTCCACACCACGGTCCCGCTCGACCGCGTCTACCGCGAGGGCATCACCAGCATCACCAAGCAGCAGGTGGATGCGGCGCGCGAGGCCGGAGCCGTCATCAAGCTGCTCGCGATCTGCGAGCGGATGACCGACCCGGAGACGGGGGAGGAGGGCGTATCGGCCCGCGTGTACCCGGCGCTGATCAGCCGCGAGCACCCGCTCGCCGCCGTGCACGGCGCGCACAACGCCGTCTTCGTGCAGTCCGCCGCCGCGGGCGACCTCATGTTCTACGGCGCGGGCGCAGGCGGCGTCGAGACCGCCTCCGCCGTGCTCGGCGACGTCGTCTCGGCGGCCCGCCGTCACGTCGTCGGCGGCCCGGGCGTCGCGGAGTCGACCCACGCGGGCATCCCGGTGCTCGACATCGGCCGCGTCGTCACCCGCTACCAGATCACCCTGGATGTGGAGGACCAGCCGGGCGTGCTCGCCGCGGTCGCGCGCATCCTGAGCGACGGCGGCGTCAGCGTCGAGACCGTGCAGCAGTCGGTGCCGAGCCGCACCGGGCCCGTCGTCATCGCGGGTAACGCGGGCGGCGAACCGGGCGCCCCGATTCACGGCGGCGGGACGGCCACCGCTACCCTGGTCATCGGAACCCACGAAGCCGAGGAGGCCGCGCTCGCGGCCACCGTCGAAGCGCTCGCAGCGAGCGATGTCGTGGTCGCCATCTCTTCCGTTCTCCGAGTCGAAGGATCGTAATGCCCCAGCCGAAGGCCTACAGTCGTCAGTGGCGAGGCGTTCTCCGCGAGTACGCGGACCGCCTGAACATCTCCGACGCCACTCCGATCGTCACGCTCGGCGAGGGCGGCACGCCGCTCATCCCGGCCCCGCGCTGTCCGCGCGCACGGGTGCCGACGTGTACGTGAAGTTCGAGGGCATGAACCCGACCGGGTCGTTCAAGGACCGCGGCATGACGATGGCCATCTCGAAGGCCGTCGAGCACGGTGCGAAGGCCGTCATCTGCGCCTCCACCGGCAACACCTCCGCGTCGGCCGCCGCCTACGCGACGCACGCGGGCATCCAGTCGGTCGTGCTCGTGCCGGAGGGCAAGATCGCGATGGGCAAGCTCAGCCAGGCGATCGCGCACAACGCGCAGCTGCTGCAGGTGCAGGGCAACTTCGACGACTGCCTCGACATCGCGCGCGAGCTGGCGACGAACTACCCGGTGCACCTGGTCAACTCCGTCAACCCGGACCGCATCGAGGGCCAGAAGACCGCCGCCTTCGAGGTCGTGGAAGCGCTCGGCGAGGCGCCGGACTTCCACATCGTCCCGGTCGGGAACGCGGGCAACTACACCGCCTACCACCGCGGCTACACCGAGGAGCTGCAGCGCGGCGAGTCGACGAAGCTGCCGCGCATGTTCGGCTTCCAGGCCGCGGGCAGCGCGCCGATCGTGCTCGGCCACGCCGTGAAGGAGCCGGACACCATCGCGACCGCGATCCGCATCGGCAACCCGGCCTCGTGGGAGCTCGCGCTCAACGCGCGCGACGACAGCGACGGCTACTTCGGCGCGATCGACGACGCCAAGATCCTCGAGGCGCACCGCATCCTCTCCGCCGAGGTCGGCATCTTCGTCGAGCCGGCGTCCGCGATCAGCGTCGCGGGCCTGCTCGAGCGCGCCGAGGCGGGCGTCATCCCGGCGGGCGCGACGGTCGTTCTCACCGTGACCGGCCACGGCCTGAAGGACCCGCAGTGGGCCCTCCGCACCGCCGACGGCTCCGACGTGCAGCCGACCGTGGTGCCGGTGGACACGACGGCGATCGCCGACGTGCTCGGCCTGCAGGCCAGCGGCGCCACCTCGAACGCCGAGGCGAACGCGTGACGTCGCCCGACCTGCGCGGCCGCACGGTCGTCGTCAAGGTCCCCGCCACGAGCGCGAACCTCGGCCCCGGCTTCGACACCCTCGGCCTCGCGCTCGCGCTGTACGACGAGCTCGAGGTCTCCGTCCGCGACGAGCCCGGCGCGACCGTCGAGGTCACCGGCGTCGGCGAGGGCGAGGTCGCGACCGACGAGAGCAACCTCGTGGTCCGCGCCATCGCGCATACCTTCGACGCCGTCGGCGTGCCGCTGCCGGGTCTGCACCTGCGGGCGCGCAACAGCATCCCGCACGGCCGGGGGATGGGCTCCTCCGGCGCCGCTATCGTCTCCGGCATCATGGCGGCCAAGGGGCTCCTGGAGGGCGTGGTCGACCTCGACGCGCAGCAGCTGCTGGCGCTCGCCAACGACATGGAGGGCCACCCCGACAACGTCGCACCGGCGCTGTTCGGCGGCCTGACGATCGCGTGGGTGACGCCCGACGGCCCGCGCTTCAAGAAGCTGATCGTGCACCGCGGCGTCTCGCCGCTCGTGCTGGTGCCTGAGCACGTCATGTCCACCGCCCTCGCGCGCAGCCTGCAGCCGCAGTCGGTGCCGCACGAGGACGCCGTGTTCAACGTCTCCCGCTCCGCGCTGCTCGTCGCGGCCCTCATCCAGAGCCCCGAGCTGCTGCACGCGGCGACCGAGGACAAGCTCCACCAGAGCTACCGCGCCTCGGCCATGCCGGAGACCGACCGGCTGATCACGCTGCTGCGCGAGAACGGCTTCGCCGCCGTCGTCTCGGGTGCGGGCCCGTCCATCCTCGTGCTGGGCAGCGACCCGAGCCAGCGGCTCGCGGCCGCGAAGCTCGTCGAGGAGGCCGCGCAGACGCGCTGGCAGCCGCTGATGCTCGCCGTCGACTTCAAGGGCGCGACGGTCGTGCGCACCGAAGCGGCTCGGGCTGACACACCGGCCGCCTAGCGTCCGGAGCGCGTCGCCCGAGGTGGTAAACTGCAGTCGCACCCGTGAAGAACCCGCGTCACGAGCGAATCCAGCTTTCCGGGTGATCTCCTAGCAATCATGCCGTCACTCCTGCCTGCCCTTCAGGTTCTCCTCTCGCGAGAACCGAAGAGGGCGACGTAGCGCGGATCAGAACGCAGCACGTACCGGCAGTTCATGTGACGAAGCTTCACAGACGGCGCGCAAAGGCGCGCCGGGGGAAAGGATCCTCTTCCGTGACTGATGTCGAACTCCACGCCGGGGGCGTGGACACCAGCGACCTGACCTCGCTCAAGGTGGCGGAGCTCCAGGCTCTCGCCGCAGAGCTCGGGCTCCAGGGCGCAGGCCGGCTCCGCAAGGGCGAGCTGGTCGAGGCGATCGCCGCCGCGCGTGCGGCGGGCGCTCCGGCCGATGCCGCCGAGCCGGCCCTGATCGAGACCGCCGAGGTGGAGGCACCCGCCGCCGCCTCGCAGGTGCTCACCGAGCAGCTGATCGCCGAACCGCTCATCGCCGAGCCGGCCGGCGCCGAGCGCGTCGAGCCCACCGTGGGCGACCCGGTGCTCCCGCCGGTCGACTCCGCCCAGAGCGCCGAGGCGCCGACGGGCGACCAGGCCGGCTCCGAGCCGCGCCGCCGCGGCTCGCGCCGCGTTTCGAGCCCGGACGGCACGGGCATCACCGCCCCCGTCGCGACCGGCTCGCACGTCAACTCCGGCGCCACGGGCGTCGACTCGCTCATCCCCGACGTGGATGCGCTGCTCGACTCCGCGCTCGCCTCCCGCGAGCAGGCCCGTGGCCAGCAGAACGCCGAGCAGGGCCAGGGCGGCGGACGCCGTCGCCGCGGCCGCGGCCAGGGCGGCCAGAACGGCGAGCAGGGTCAGGCCGGCCAAGACCAGCAGAACGGCCAGCAGTCCCAGGACGCCGCACAGGCGCAGGGCGAGCAGGCCGACCAGCAGGGCGAGCAGGGCGAGGGCCAGAACGAGCAGCAGGGCTCCGGCCGCAACCGCCGCAACCGCAACCGCAACAAGAACAACCAGCAGCAGAACGAGCAGGGCCAGCAGAACCAGCAGGGCCAGCCGAAGGATCTGCAGCAGGGCGGTCAGGGCCAGCAGAACCGCGGCCAGAACGCCCAGAACCAGCAGAGCGACCCCGAGGGCGAGCGCGGCGGCCGCTACCGCGACCGCAACCGCAAGCGCCGCGGCGGTGCCGCCGGCGACGAGTTCGAGCCCGAGCTGACCGAGGACGACGTCCTCATCCCCGTCGCGGGCATCCTCGACGTGCTCGACAACTACGCGTTCGTCCGCACCACCGGCTACCTGCCCGGTGCGAGCGACGTGTACGTCTCGCTGGGCCAGGTCAAGAAGTACAACCTGCGCAAGGGCGACGCCGTTGTCGGCGCCATCCGCCAGCCGCGCGACAACGAGAACAACAGCCGCCAGAAGTACAACGCGCTGGTCAAGGTCGACTCCATCAACGGGCAGACCCCGGAGGAGGCCGCTGCGCGCGTCGAGTTCGGCAAGCTGACGCCGCTCTACCCGCAGGAGCGCCTGCGCCTCGAGACCGAGCCCAGCAAGGTGACCCAGCGGATCATCGACCTGGTCGCCCCGATCGGCAAGGGCCAGCGCGGCCTCATCGTCGCGCCGCCGAAGGCCGGCAAGACCATCGTGATGCAGCAGATCGCCAACGCGATCACCGCCAACAACCCCGAGGTGCACCTCATGGTGGTGCTGGTGGACGAGCGGCCCGAAGAGGTCACCGACATGCAGCGCACGGTGAAGGGCGAGGTCATCGCCTCGACCTTCGACCGTCCCGCCGAGGACCACACCACGGTCGCCGAGCTCGCCATCGAGCGCGCGAAGCGTCTCGTGGAGCTCGGTCACGACGTGGTCGTGCTGCTCGACTCGATCACCCGACTGGGCCGTGCGTACAACCTGACCGCTCCGGCGTCGGGACGCATCCTCTCCGGTGGTGTGGACGCGTCGGCGCTGTACCCGCCGAAGCGCTTCTTCGGCGCCGCGCGCAACATCGAGCACGGCGGCTCGCTCACCATCCTCGCCTCGGCGCTGGTGGAGACCGGCTCCAAGATGGACGAGGTCATCTTCGAGGAGTTCAAGGGCACCGGAAACATGGAGCTCCGCCTGTCGCGCCAGCTGGCCGACAAGCGCATCTTCCCGGCCGTCGACGTCAACGCCTCCGGCACCCGCCGCGAGGAGATGCTGATGGGCCAGGACGAGGTCAAGATCACCTGGAAGCTGCGCCGCGCCCTCGCCGGGCTCGACCAGCAGCAGGCGCTCGAGATCGTCCTCGGCCGCCTCAAGGAGACCTCGAGCAACGTCGAGTTCCTGATGCAGGTGCAGAAGTCGATGCCGCAGCCGACCAACGGCCACGGCAACGCGCACTCGCACGGCCACGAGAACGACCACCGCTAGCTGCGATCAGCGCCCGTCCGCCCTGCCACGTGCAGGACGGGCGGGCGCTTCGTCGTTCCCCGGCCTCCCCTCGGCAGAAAGAAGACCCCCATGTTCGAATCGGTGAACACCCTCATCGCCGAGCACGACGACCTGCAGCGCCAGCTCTCCGACCCCGAGCTGCACAGCGACCCCGTGCGCTCCAAGAAGGTCAACCGGCGCTACGCCGAGCTGTCGCGCATCGTCGCGGCCTACAACGAGTGGAAGCAGCTGACGGACGACCTGGAGGCCGCCCGCGAGCTGGCCGCCGAGGACGCGGCCTTCGCCGACGAGATCCCGGGGCTGGAGGAGAGCGTCGCGGAGACCTCCGAGAAGCTGCGCCGCCTGCTCATCCCGCGCGACCCCAACGACAGCCGCGACGTCATCATGGAGATCAAGATGGGCGAGGGCGGCGCCGAGTCCGCGCTGTTCGCGGGCGACCTGCTGCGCATGTACCTCCACTACGCCGACTCGAAGCGCTGGAAGGCCGAGATCATCGAGCAGACCTCCAGCGATCTGGGCGGCATCAAGGACGTGCAGGTCGCGTTCAAGGGCAGCTCCAGCGACCCGGCCGAGGGCGTCTGGGCGCACCTCAAGTACGAGGGCGGCGTGCACCGCGTGCAGCGCGTGCCGGCGACCGAGTCGCAGGGCCGCATCCACACCTCCGCCGCCGGCGTGCTCGTCTTCCCGGAGGTGGACGAGCCGGAGGAGGTCGAGATCAACCCGAACGACCTCAAGATCGACGTCTTCCGTTCGTCCGGCCCCGGCGGCCAGTCGGTCAACACGACGGACTCCGCGGTGCGCATCACGCACGTCCCGACCGGCATCGTCGTGTCGATGCAGAACGAGAAGAGCCAGCTGCAGAACCGCGAGGCCGCGATGCGCGTGCTGCGCGCTCGCCTGCTCGCGCGCCAGCAGGAGGAGGCGGACGCCGAGGCGGCCGAGTTCCGCAAGGGCCAGATCCGCACGATGGACCGCTCGGAGCGCATCCGCACTTACAACTTCCCGGAGAACCGCATCGCGGACCACCGCACCGGCTACAAGGCCTACAACCTCGACGCCGTGATGAACGGCGCCCTCGACCCCGTCATCGACAGCAACATCCAGGCCGACGAGGAATCCCGCCTCGCCGACCTCGCCCAGGACTAGCCGCCGAGCTCGGGCTGCTAGCGCAGGGCGGTCGTGGCGCGGTCGCGCGTGGTGAGGTCGCGGTGGGTGGCCGCGGCGCGCCAGCCGTCGGCCGTCAGCAACTCGCGGATCGCGGCGCCCTGCAGCTCGCCGTGCTCGAGGACCAGGGTGCCGCCGGGGCGGAGCAGGCGCTGGGCCATGCGGGAGATCGTGCGCACCACATCCAGGCCATCCGGACCGCCGTACAGGGCCGCGTGCGGGTCGTGGAGGCGCACCTCCGGGTCGCGCGGGATGGCGTCGTCCGGCACGTAGGGCGGGTTGGAGATGACGACGTCGACCGTCCCGTCGAGTTGCGGGAGCGCGTCGGCGAGGTCGATGAACACCGGCGTCAGGTTGGTCGCGCCGACCTCGTCGATGTTGCGGCGCGCCCAGATGAACGCCTCGGGGGAGTTCTCCACCGCATACACGCGGGCGTGCGGCACCTCGGTGGCGAGCGCCAAGGCGATCGCGCCGCTGCCCGTGCCGAGGTCGACGGCGACCGGCTCGGGCGACGGGACGGCGCGCAGCGCGTCGATCGCGAACTGCGCCACCTGCTCGGTCTCGGGGCGCGGGACGAAGACGCCCGGCCCGACGTTGAGCTCCAGCGACCGGAACGGCGCCCGGCCGGTGATGTGCTGCAGCGGCTCCCGGGCGGCGCGGCGCTCGACCAGTTCGCGCAGCCGCGCGGCGTCGGCAGCGGAGACCTCGGCATCCATCACGATCAGCGCCTGGACGCGGCCGCGGCTCTCGCCGAGCACGTGGCCGATCAGCAGCTCCGCATCCACCTCGGGGTCGGGGACGCCGGCACGCGCGAGCATGGCGGCGGTCTCGTCGCGGAGGGAGCGGGCGGAGCGGGGGCGGGGGAGGCGGCTTCGGGTGACATCGCCCGACGAGCCTACCCGTCACAGACCTTCCCCGTCCGCGCGTGACGTCTAGAGTGGTGACGCGATCCCATCCGCCCCTCGCCCAAGGAAGAGGACCATGTCCGGACACATCTACGCGAACGTCACCGAGGCCGTCGGCCGTACACCGCTCGTCCGGCTGAACCGGCTCGCCGAGGGCATCGATGCGACGGTGCTCGCGAAGCTCGAGTTCTACAACCCGGCCGCGAGCGTGAAGGACCGCATCGGCGTCGCGATCATCGACGCGGCCGAGAAGGCCGGTGCGCTGCGCCCCGGCGGGACGATCGTGGAGGCGACCAGCGGCAACACCGGCATCGCGCTCGCGATGGTCGGCGCCGCGCGCGGCTACACCGTCATCCTCGCGATGCCGGAGACGGCAAGCAAGGAGCGCCGGGTCGTCATGCGCGCGTTCGGCGCCCAGGTCGTGCTGACCCCGGGCCCCGACGGGATGCGCGGCGCGGTGGCGCGGGCGCAGGAGATCGTCGAGACCACCGACAACGCCATCTGGGCCCGCCAGTTCGAGAACGAGGCCAACCCGGCCATCCACCGCGCCACCACGGCCGAGGAGATCTGGGAGGACACCGACGGCGGCGTCGACATCTTCGTCGCGGGCGTCGGCACCGGCGGCACCATCACCGGCGTCGGCCAGGTACTCAAGGAGCGCAAGCCCGACGTGAAGGTGATCGCGGTGGAGCCGCTGGACTCGCCCATCCTGAACGGCGGCCAGCCCGGCCCGCACAAGATCCAGGGCATCGGCGCCAACTTCGTGCCCGAGATCCTGGACACCACGATCTACGACGAGGTCGTGGATGTGTCGCTCGACGACGCGCTCGACGTCGCCAAGAAGCTGGCGAGCGAGGAGGGCATCCTCGCGGGCATCTCGTCCGGCGCGATCATCTGGGCGGCGCTGCAGGTGGCGAAGCGTCCGGAGAACGCGGGCAAGACCGTCGTCGCCATCGTGTGCGACACGGGCGAGCGCTACATCTCGACCCCGCTGTGGGCCGACCTGGTGGACTGAGCGGGGTGCCGATCTTCCGGGCGCGCGAGGACATCCGCAACGCCCGCCGCCACGACCCGGCGGCGCGCGGCGATGCCGAGGTCGCCGTCGTCTACTCGGGCCTGCACGCCGTCTGGTCGTACCGGGTCGCCCACCGCCTCTGGCAGGCCGGTCTGCGCATGCCCGCCCGCATCCTGTCGCAGTTCACGCGGTTCCTGACCGGCATCGAGATCCACCCGGGCGCGCGCATCGGGCGTCGCTTCTTCATCGACCACGGGATGGGCGTGGTCATCGGCGAGACGACGTGGATCGGCGACGACGTGATGCTGTACCACGGCGTCACCCTCGGCGGCCGGGGGAGCGGGCACGGCAAGCGGCATCCCACGATCGAGGACGGCGTCATCGTCGGCGCGGGCGCGAAGGTGCTCGGCGCCATCACGATCGGCGCGCACTCGGTGATCGGCGCGAACGCCGTCGTCACGCGCGACGCGCCTCCCGACTCGCTCCTCGTCGGCGTGCCTGCGCACCCGCGCCCGCGCTCCGGCCACGAGCAGATCGCCGGCGACGACTGGATCGACCCCGCCATCTACATCTGACCGGCTAGCGGGAGCCGCGGTCGGCCTCGCGGGCGGCGCGCTCGACGGCGCGGGCGATGGCCTCGCGCTCGCGCTTCCGGGCCTCGCGCAGCTTCGACTCGGCCTCGCGGCGGGCCTTGGCGGCCTCGCGCACGGCCTTGTCACGCGGGGCGGACTCCGGGCGCGGCATGGGCGCGATCGAAGCGCCCTCGCCCCGCGCGGCGACGTACCGCTCGATGCCGTCCAGGATGCGCTCCAGCCCGAAGGCGAAGTCGTCCAGATCGTCGCCCTCCGCGTCCGCGTACGTGCCGGACGCCACCAGCGGCGCGAGGTCGGGGAACCGCTCCGGCGTGACCAGCTCTGCGAGCGCGGACGTGAACGCATCGCCGTTCGCCGGCGGCCCGTCCGCCTGACGCGACCGGCTCACATCCCGCTCCACGACGCCGACGGCCCGGGCGTACGACGACAGCAGCAGCGCGGTGGACATCTTCTCGGCGTCGGTCAGCGGCAGCGTCCGCATCTCGCGCAGCCCCCAGTCGAGCACTGCCAGGTTGTTCGGCATCAGCGGGATGCCGCTGATCGGGATGTCGGGGAACCACGGGTGCTCGCGCATCACGTCGATCGTGGCCATCGACCACCGCCGCAGGCCCTCGCGCCAGTCGTGGTTGGCAGCGCCGCCGGCGAGCGCGTCGTCCGGCGGGATGGGGACGGCGCACACCGCGTCCTGCATCAGCGCGAGCACGTCGTCCTTGCTGGTCACGTACCGGTACAGCGACATGGTCGTGAAGCCCAGCTCGCTCGCGATGCGGCTCATGGACACGGCCCCGAGCCCTTCGGCGTCGGCCAGCTCGATCGCGGTGTCGATGATGCGCTCGACGCTCAGCTCGCGCTTGGGTCCGCGCTGAGGGCGCTCGGCGACGCCCCAGCTGAGCGCGACGGCGCGGGGGAGCGCGTCCTCGACGTCGTCGGCCATTCCCGCACCTCTCCGATCAGTGTGTTGACACTCATCCTAGAACTGTGTATCACTTAAACAACCGTATGCGGCATAAACAGTTTACGTGACACACAGAGAGGGATCACCATGAATCGACCGGCGATCGAGGTCACGGGGGTGCGCAAGTCCTACGGCGCGCAGACCGTGCTCGACGGCATCGACCTGCGCGTTCCGGCGGGCAGCGTGTTCGCCCTGCTCGGGCCGAACGGAGCGGGGAAGACCACGCTCATCACCATCCTGTCCACACTGGTCCGCCCGGATGCGGGACGCGTCGTCATCGACGGCCACGATCTGGAGACGGACGCGGACGGCATCCGCGGCGTCATCAGCGTCACCGGCCAGGCGGCCGCCGTGGACGGCGTGCTCACCGGCGACGAGAACCTGCGCATGATGGCCCGGCTGTCCGGCGCGACGCCCGCCGAGGCCAAGGGCCGCGCGGCCGAGCTGATCGAGCGCTTCGACCTCCAGGCCGCCGCCCGCAAGCGCGTCTCCACCTACTCCGGCGGGATGCGCCGGCGGCTCGACCTGGCGCTCAGCCTGGTCGCGACCCCGCCGGTCATCTTCCTGGACGAGCCGACCACCGGCCTCGACACCCGCAGCCGGCAGACGCTGTGGGACATCATCCTCGACCTGGCCCACCGCGGCACCACGATCCTGCTGACGACGCAGTACCTCGAGGAGGCCGACCAGCTGGCCGACCGCATCGCGGTGCTCGACCACGGCGTCATCGTCGCTGAGGGCACGGCCGCCGAGCTGAAGGCCAGGGTCGGGGGCGAGGTCGTCGAGCTCCGGGATGCACGCGGCGA
This sequence comes from Leifsonia poae, assembly GCF_050632865.1. Classification (GTDB taxonomy): domain Bacteria; phylum Actinomycetota; class Actinomycetes; order Actinomycetales; family Microbacteriaceae; genus Leifsonia; species Leifsonia poae_B. Next base: position 546,483 of record NZ_JBODSA010000001.1, read on the forward strand.
ACTGGTGCGCGAGCTCCCGACCGACGGCAGCGTGGAGGCGCTTCGCACCGCGATCGACGAGCTCGACGCGCTCGGGGTCGCGGGCGGTGCCATCGGCATCCGCAAGCCGTCGCTCGACGACGCGTTCCTCGCCCTCACCGGCCAGCCCACCGCGTCCACACCCACCGAGAAGGAGGCCGTCCGATGACCACCGCGACCCTCACCACCCGCCCCGAGCGCGCCGTCACGCCGCTCACCAGCGCCCGCGTCTTCGTGGGCCGCAGCATCCGCCACTCCCTGCGCGACGTCGAGGCACTGACCATGGCGATCGTCCTGCCCGTGATGCTCATGCTCCTGTTCACGTTCGTGTTCGGGGGAGCGCTGGATCGCGAGGGCGGCTATGTGCAGTACGTCGTTCCGGGCATCATCCTGCTCTGCGCGGGCTTCGGCGCCTCCAGCACGGCGGTCGACGTCGCGCAGGACATGAGCGACGGGATCGTGGACCGCTTCCGCACCATGCCGCTGCGCTCGCGCGGCGTCGTCACCGGCCACGTCGTCGCGAGCCTGCTGCGCAACCTGTTCGCGACCGGCGTCGTGATCGGGGTGGCCCTGCTGGTCGGCTTCCGCCCGACCGCGAACCTCCTGCAGTGGATCGGCGCCCTCGGCGTCGTTGCCCTCTTCATCCTCGCGATCACCTGGCTTTACGCCGGGATCGGCCTCGCGGCGAAGAGCCCGACGGCGGCGAGCGGTTACGGCTTCGCCCTGCTGTTCCTGCCCTACCTGTCGAGCGCGTTCGTCCCGACGGACACCATGCCGACCTGGCTGCAGTGGATCGCCGAGAACCAGCCGATCACGCCGATCATCGAGACGATCCGCGCCTTCCTGTTCGGCCGCGACCCGGGCAGCGACCTGTGGTGGGCGCTCGGCTGGTGCGCGCTCATCATCGTCGGGGCCTACGTGTGGGCGGCCTGGCTGTTCCGCCGCTCGGCGGCCCGGCGCTAGGCCGCGCGGCGGCTACCGGTTGCGGGAGGCGAAGGCGTGGATCGCCTCCCGCATCCCGTCGGTGTCGAACGATCCGTCCTCGCGCTTGACGAAGTGGTACGCCTGCATCCCGCACTCGCGGGCGCCCTCGACGTTCGCGACCGAGTCGTCGAACAGGATCGCGTTCTCGGGCTTCACACCGAACCGCCCGAGCGCTCGCGTGTAGATGCGGCGCTCGGGCTTCCGCGCGCCGAGCACCGCCGACACCAGGTCGTTGCCGCCGAGCACGTCGACGATCTCGGGCGTCAGCACCGGCAGCGAGTCCTTGAACGGGATGGGGTTGTTCGAGAGCAGCGACACCGTCCCGAGCCCCGCAGCCTCGTGCAGCGCCTCGATCGCCCCGGGGATGGGCGTCATCGCGGCCTTCCGCGCCTCCTGCCACTGCTCGAGGGTGAGCCGAGCGCCGGTGACCTCGTGGAACGCGTCCAGGTACTCCTCGCTGGTGGCGTACTCGCCGATCTCGGCCGCCCGCTCGAAACCGCCGGCCCACCAGGAGGAGGCGAGCCGGTACTGGCTCACGCCTCCCAACTGCGCGAGCTTCGGCAGGCGCTTGTGGAAGTCGTAGTCGTAGAGCGTCTTGTCGCAGTCGAAGAAGTAGACGTCCATCGCCTCCAGTATCGTCCTCCCAGTCTGGGCGTCTTCCCCCCGGCTATCATTGACCCCGTCATGGCAACCATCTACGACTGCTCGGTCGACTCCGAACTGCTCACCGGCATGCGTCTCGCCCGGGCGGCGATCGGGCGCGGCGAACTCGTCGTCATCCCCACCGACACGGTGTACGGCGTCGCCGCCGACGCGTTCAACCCCGCGGCCGTCCAGCGCCTCCTCGACGCGAAGGGACGCGGCCGCCAGTCGCCGCCGCCCGTGCTCGTCCCCGGCGTCCCGACGCTCGCCGCGCTCGCCGAGCGGGTCCCGGACGAGGTGGATGCGCTCGTCGAGGCCTTCTGGCCGGGCGGCCTCACCATCGTGCTTCCCGCCTCCCCGTCGCTGGTCTGGGACCTCGGCGAGACCAAGGGCACCGTCGCGCTGCGCATGCCCGACAACACCATCGCCCTCGAGCTGCTGTCCGAGACCGGGCCGCTCGCCGTCTCGTCGGCCAACAAGACCGGCCGTCCCGCCGCCCGCACCGCCGCGGAGGCCGAGGCGATGCTCGGCGACTCCATCTCGGTCTACCTCGACGGGGGAGAGGCCGGCGACGGCTACCAGCGCGTCGAGGGCAAAGACAGCTCCTCGACCATCGTGGACGCCACCGCGCTTGCCTCGGGCTCGGGGGGCCTGCGCATCCTCCGCCACGGCGTCATCTCGGTCGAGCAGCTGCGGGAGGTCGTCGGCGACGCCCTCGCCGTCCCCTCGGACGCCTGACCCGTGACCCTCCTCCTCGCGCTCGCCCTGATCTCGGCCGTCATCACGTTCGGGATGTCGTTCGTCGTCTACAAGCTGGCGATGCGCTTCAAGCTCTACCCGAAGATCCGCGCCAGGGATGTGCACACGCGTCCCACGCCCCGCCTCGGCGGCGTCGCGATGTTCCTCGGCATCCTGGTGGCATTCGGCGTCTCGTGGCTGCTGTCGAGCCAGTTCGGCGTGCTGTCGCTGATCTTCTCCGACCAGGGGCCGATTCTCGCGATCCTGGGCGCCTCGCTGCTCATCGTGGTGCTCGGCGTCGCCGACGACCTCTGGGACCTCGACTGGATGACGAAGCTCGCCGGCCAGTTCGTGGCCGCCGGGCTCGTGGCCTGGCTGGGCGTGCAGATCTACTCGCTGCCGATCGGCGGCCTCACGGTCGGATCGCCGGTGATGTCGATCATCATCACGCTGTTCGCCATCGTGCTGGTGATGAACGCGATCAACTTCATCGACGGGCTGGACGGCCTGGTCGCGGGCGTCGCGCTGATCGCCAACGGCACGTTCCTCGTCTACACGTACCTGCTGCAGCGCGAGATCAGCCCGCAGAACTACTTCAGCCTCGCCGGCGTGATAGCCGCGATCCTGGTCGGCGCGTGCGCCGGGTTCCTCCCGCTCAACTGGCACCCCGCGAAGATGTTCATGGGGGATGCGGGAGCGCTGCTGATCGGCCTCCTCATGGCGACGTCGGCCATCTCGGTCACCGGAACGATCAACCCCGAGGCGCTGCAGACGCTGGGCAAGTCGTCGCTGGTGCCCGCGTTCATCCCGGTCATCCTGCCCTTCGCGGTGCTGGTCGTCCCGCTGCTCGACTTCGGGCTGGCGGTCATCCGCCGCCTGCGGGCCGGTAAGTCGCCGTTCAGCGCCGACCGCAAGCACCTGCACCACCGCCTGCTCGACATGGGCCACACCCATCTCCACGCCGTGCTCATCTTCTACGCGTGGACGGCCGTGCTCTCGATCGGCTGCCTGCTGTTCTTCTTCGACCCGTACTGGATGGCGATCGTCTTTGTGGCCATCGGCCTGGTCGTCTGCACCGCCTTCACCCTCGCGCCGCTCAGCCGCCGCAAGGCCAACGAGGCCGTGGCAGAGCTCGCGCCCGCGGGCAGCGTCGAAGCGGCCGAGACGGCGCGCTTCGACCAGCTCGACGCCGCCAGCGAGCGCCCGGCCCCCGCATCCACCACCCAGACCCTCCCTGACCACACCCTCACAGAGGAGCCCCGATGACCGACCACCCGGACGGCGCCCCCGCCTCCCGGCCGGCCCAGCCCGCCGCCCAGCCGACCTCGACGCCCGTGCTGCGCGACGTCCTCAAGTACGGCCTCATCCTCGCCGGCGCCATCGCCATCGTCGGGATGCTGCTCGGCGGCCTGTTCGCCGGCTGGATCGGCGTCACCAGCGCCCTGATCGGCACGGCGATGGCGGCGGTGTTCCTCTCGATCACCGCGCTGAGCATCCTGATCGCCAACCGGTTCATCGGCTCCGACCTCTTCGTCGGCCTGTTCTTCGGCATCGTGCTGGGCGGCTGGATCGTCAAGTTCGTGCTGTTCCTGGTGCTCGCGATCCTGCTGCGCGACCAGCCCTGGATCAACCCCGTGGTGCTGTTCCTGAGTCTGATCGCCGGGGTGATCGGATCGCTCGTGGTGGACATGATCGTGGTCTTCCGGTCGCGCGTCCCCTACGCCAGCGACGTCACCCTTCCGGGTGAGAAGCGCTGACTCGTTTCTGATTCGTTATGGACTGAAAACTCTTGTAGAGTTATCAGTGATCCCCCACCCGTTCGCGCGAAGAAAACCGTAGTGCGAGTAGTGCCGGGTGCCCCACCGTTCGTCGTCGCGAGAGCCATGAGCTCGACGCCCCGAAACAGGAGATAGCGCTGTTAGCTAACGCTGTGAACCTGCTGGTCCAGGCCGCAAGCTCCGATGATGGAAGCTTCCATGGTCCCTCGATCAACGAGTTCTTCCCCCGACCCTGTTCACCATCGGTGGCCTCGAGTTCAACCGCATCATCATCGTCCGTCTCATCGCGACGATCGCGCTCCTCCTGATCTTCTGGCTCGGCACGCGCCGCATGAAGCTCATCCCGGGCCGCTTCCAGTCGGTCGTCGAGATGGGCCTCGACTTCGTCCGCGTCAACATCGCGGAAGACCTTCTGGGCCGGAAGGACGGCCGGCGGTTCCTGCCGCTGCTGACCACCATCTTCTTCATGGTGCTGTTCTTCAACATCACCGGTGTGGTCCCCGGGCTGAACATCGCGGGCACCTCGGTCATCGCGGTCCCGCTGTTGCTCGCGATCGTCGCCTATATCGCCTTCATCTACGCAGGCGTCAAGAAGAGCCCGAAGAACTTCTTCAAGAACTCGCTCTTCCCGCCGGGCGTGCCGTGGTTCCTCTACATCATCGTGACGCCGATCGAGTTCGTCTCGACCTTCATCCTGCGTCCGATTACGCTGACCCTCCGACTTCTGATGAACATGGTCGTCGGGCACCTGCTGCTCGTCCTGTTCTTCAGCGCGACGTCGTTCTTCATCTTCACGGCAGGCGGCTGGTGGTCGCTGTTCGGCATCGGCACCTTCGCCTTCGGGTTCGTCTTCACGCTCTTCGAGATCCTGGTCGCAGTCCTGCAGGCCTACGTCTTCGCACTGCTCACCGCTGTCTACATCCAGCTGGCAGTCGCCGAGGAACACTAAGAACGATCCGCGCACCCGCACGGATCGCCATCACGGAAGGAAACACACAACGTGGACATCGCTGCAATCAACGGCAACATCGCCACCGTCGGTTACGGCCTCGCCGCCATCGGCCCGGCCATCGGCGTGGGCATCGTCGTCGGCAAGACCATCGAGGGCGTGGCCCGTCAGCCTGAGCTGGCCGGCCGTCTCCAGGTCCTGATGTACATCGGTATCGCGTTCACCGAGGCACTTGCCTTCATCGGTATCGCGACCTACTTCATCTTCGTCTGAGTCCTCTTTTCTCACTCAGTAAAGGAGGAACCATGCTCGAAAGTGTGGTGATCGCCGCGGAGGAGCAGCAGCACAATCCGCTCATCCCGGAGCCCGCTGACCTCGTCGGTGCGTTCATCTGCTTCGTCATCATCCTGTTCTTCTTCTGGAAGCTCGTGCTTCCGCGCATGAAGAAGCTGCTCGATGAGCGTGCCGAGGCGATCGAAGGCAACATCGAGAAGGCAGACGAGGCGCAGCGCAAGGCCGAGGCCCTGCTCGAGGAGTACACCGCTCAGCTCGCCGAGGCCCGCGCCGAGGCCGCGAAGATCCGCGAGACGGCTCGCACCGACGGTCAGAAGATCGTCGCGGAGGCTCGCGAGGCAGCGGCGGCCGAGGCCGCCCGCGTGACCGCGCAGGCCCAGGCGCAGCTCGAGGCGGAGCGCCAGACGGCGCTCGTGCAGCTGCGCGGCGAGGTCGGCTCGCTCGCCATCGACCTCGCGTCGACCGTCGTGCGCGAAGCGCTCGACGAGGACAAGCGCGCTCAGGCGATCGTGGACCGCTTCCTGGCGGACCTCGAGGCCGACGAGCAGAAGGCAGGATCGGGCAACTGATGGGAAGCGCCACCAGAGAAGCATTGGCCCGGTCCGTGTCGGCTCTCGCCGACCTGGGATCCAAGGCCGATCTGGCGACGGCCGAGGACCTGTTCGCCGCAGGACGAGTCGTCGCCGACTCCGCCCAGCTCCGAGCCGTCCTCAGCGACCCCACGGCCGACCCGGAGGGCAAGGCCGCGCTCGTGAAGCGCGTCTTCTCCTCCCTGTCGGAGCCGGCTGTCACGCTGCTCGGCGTCGTCGTCGCGCAGCGCTGGTCGTCGCACGACGACCTGCTCGGTGCCATCGAGGAGCTGGGGATCCGCGCGATCGCCGCCTCGGCGCCGCGGAACGTCGACATCGTGGCCGAGCTGTTCACCTTCGGAGGCGCCGTGACCTCCGACGCGCAGCTCGAGCTCGCGCTGCGCAGCAAGCTCGCCGGCACCGACTCCAAGGTCGCCCTGGTCGAGCGCCTGCTCGGCGGACGGGCGTCGAAGGAGACTCTCGCCATCGTGCGGCAGCTCGTCGAGCAGCCCCGCGGCCGCAGCATCCGGGAGTCGCTCCGTACGGCCGCGCGCATCGTGGCCGCCCAGGAGGGGCAGACCATCGCGACGGTCTACGCCGCGTCCCCGCTGCCCGAGGTCCAGGCCGAGCGCCTGCGCTCGGTGCTCAGCGCCACCTACGGCGACCTGAAGATCAACCAGGTCGTCGACCCCTCGATCATCGGCGGATTGCGCGTACAGATCGGTGACGACGTCATCGACGGAAGCATCGCATCGCGTCTGGCCGAACTCCGGCTTCAGCTGGCGGGCTGACCGCCTCAAGATAGGAATCACAATGGCAGACATCCAGATCAGCCCCGACGAGATCCGCGACGCGCTCAAGGACTTCGTCACCAAGTACGAGCCGGCGGCCGCTGAGGCGACCGAGGTCGGCCACGTCCTGGACGCCTCCGACGGCATCGCGCACGTCGAGGGCCTTCCGAGCGTCATGGCCAACGAGCTCATCCGCTTCGCCGACGGCACGCTGGGCCTCGCCCAGAACCTCGACGAGAACGAGGTCGGCGTCGTCGTCCTCGGCGAGTTCGACGACATCGTCGAGGGCATGGAGGTGACCCGCACCGGCGAGGTCCTTTCCGTCCCGGTCGGCGACGGCTACCTCGGCCGCGTCGTGGACCCGCTGGGCAACCCGATCGACGGCCTCGGCGAGATCGCCAGCGAGGGCCGCCGCGAGCTCGAGCTCCAGGCCCCCGGCGTCATGCAGCGCAAGTCGGTGCACGAGCCGCTTCAGACCGGCATCAAGGCGATCGACGCCATGATCCCCGTCGGCCGCGGCCAGCGCCAGCTCATCATCGGCGACCGCCAGACCGGTAAGACGGCCATCGCGATCGACACGATCATCAACCAGAAGGCCAACTGGGAGTCGGGCGACGAGAACAAGCAGGTCCGCTGCATCTACGTCGCGATCGGCCAGAAGGGCTCGACCATCGCCTCGGTGAAGGGCGCGCTCGAGGACGCCGGCGCGATGGAGTACACCACCATCGTCGCCGCCCCGGCCTCCGACCCCGCGGGCTTCAAGTACCTCGCCCCCTACACCGGCTCGGCCATCGGCCAGCACTGGATGTACGGCGGCAAGCACGTCCTCATCGTCTTCGACGACCTGTCCAAGCAGGCCGAGGCGTACCGCGCCGTGTCGCTCCTCCTCCGCCGTCCGCCGGGACGCGAGGCCTACCCGGGCGACGTCTTCTACCTGCACTCCCGCCTGCTGGAGCGCTGCGCAAAGCTCTCCGACGAGCTGGGCGCCGGCTCGATGACCGGTCTGCCGATCATCGAGACGAAGGCGAACGACGTCTCCGCGTACATCCCGACCAACGTGATCTCGATCACCGACGGCCAGATCTTCCTCCAGTCCGACCTCTTCAACGCTAACCAGCGTCCCGCGGTCGACGTCGGCATCTCGGTCTCCCGAGTCGGCGGCGACGCGCAGGTGAAGTCGATCAAGAAGGTCTCCGGCACGCTCAAGCTCGAGCTCGCGCAGTACCGCTCGCTCGAGGCGTTCGCGATGTTCGCATCCGACCTCGACGCGGCCAGCCGCCGTCAGCTCGCCCGTGGCGCACGCCTCACCGAGCTGCTGAAGCAGCCGCAGTACTCGCCGTACCCGGTGGAGGAGCAGGTCGTCTCGATCTGGGCCGGCACCAACGGCAAGCTCGACGAGGTGGCCGTGGAGGACGTCCTGCGCTTCGAGTCGGAGCTGCTGGACCACCTGCGCCGCAACACCGACATCCTCACGACGCTGCGCGAGACCAACGTCCTCGACGACGACACGGTCGCGAAGCTCGACTCCGAGGTGGACGCGTTCAAGCTCGAGTTCCAGACCGGTGAGGGCAAGCCCCTCGCCTCGGTCGGACGCGAGGAGTTCGAGGCCATCGACGAGGACGAGGTCGACCAGGAGCGCATCGTCAAGGCCAAGCGCTGAGCGCGGCCTGACGAGACAAGGTATTTAGGAGACACATGGGAGCACAGCTTCGGGTCTACCGGCAGAAGATCAGATCTGCCCAGACGACCAAGAAGATCACCCGTGCGATGGAGCTGATCTCCGCCTCCCGCATCCAGAAGGCTCAGGCCCGGGTGGCCGCCAGCTCGCCGTACGCCCGCGCGATCACGCGCGCGGTGTCGGCGGTGGCGACCTACTCGAACGTCGACCACGTGCTGACCACCGAGCCGGAGAAGATCGAGCGCGCTGCGATCGTCATCTTCTCGTCGGACCGCGGTCTCGCCGGCGCGTTCAACTCGAACGTCCTCAAGGAGAGCGAAAAGCTTGCCGAGCTGCTGCGCAGCCAGGGCAAGGAGGTCGTGTACTTCCTCATCGGCCGCAAGGCGCAGGGCTACTTCAGCTTCCGCCGCCGCGCGTTCGAGCGGGTCTGGACCGGCAACACGGACGCCCCGGAGTTCGAGCAGGCGAAGGAGGTCGCCGACGCGATCCTCGAGTCGTTCCTGCGCGACGCCTCCGACGGCGGCGTGGACGAGATCCACATCATCTACAACCGCTTCGTCAGCATGCTGACGCAGGAGCCGCAGGTCGTCCGCCTGCTTCCCCTGGAGGTCGTGGAGGGTGTCGAGGAGCCCGACCGCACGCAGGTCCTGCCGCTGTACGAGTTCGAGCCCGACGTGGGCACCGTCCTCGACTCGCTGCTGCCCGTCTACATCGAGAGCCGCATCTTCAACGCGATGCTGCAGTCCGCCGCTTCCAAGCACGCGGCCACGCAGAAGGCGATGAAGGCCGCGAGCGACAACGCCGACAAGCTCATCACCGACTACACGCGTCTCGCGAACAACGCCCGTCAGGCGGAGATCACCCAGCAGATCTCCGAGATCGTCGGCGGCGCGGACGCGCTGAGCTCGGCCAAGTAAAACGTCTACGAGAGAGATAGAAATCATGACTACCGCTACCGCCGAAGCCCAGGCTTCGACCGCGCAGCCGGGCGTCGGGCGCATCGCGCGCGTCACCGGCCCCGTGGTCGACATCGAGTTCCCGCACGATGCGATCCCGGGCATCTACAACGCTCTGAAGACCACGATCACGATCGGCGACGAGTCGAACGAGATCACCCTCGAGGTCGCGCAGCACCTCGGCGACGACCTGGTCCGCGCGATCGCGCTGAAGCCGACCGACGGCCTGGTCCGCGGCGGCGAGGTGCGCGACACCGGCGCCCCGATCACCGTCCCCGTGGGCGACGTGACCAAGGGCAAGGTGTTCGACGTCACCGGCGACATCCTGAACCTCGAGCCGGGCGAGACGGTGCAGATCACCGAGCGCTGGCCGATCCACCGCAACCCGCCGGCGTTCGACCAGCTCGAGTCGAAGACCCAGCTGTTCGAGACCGGCATCAAGGTCATCGACCTGCTCACCCCGTACGTGCAGGGTGGCAAGATCGGCCTCTTCGGTGGTGCGGGCGTCGGCAAGACGGTCCTCATCCAGGAGATGATCCAGCGCGTGGCGCAGGACCACGGTGGTGTGTCGGTGTTCGCCGGTGTCGGCGAGCGCACCCGTGAGGGCAACGACCTCATCCACGAGATGGAGGAGGCGGGCGTCTTCGACAAGACCGCGCTCGTCTTCGGCCAGATGGACGAGCCGCCGGGGACCCGTCTCCGCGTCGCGCTGTCCGCTCTGACGATGGCGGAGTACTTCCGCGACGTGCAGAACCAGGACGTGCTGCTCTTCATCGACAACATCTTCCGGTTCACCCAGGCGGGCTCCGAGGTCTCCACGCTGCTCGGCCGCATGCCGTCCGCGGTGGGCTACCAGCCGAACCTCGCCGACGAGATGGGCCAGCTCCAGGAGCGCATCACCTCGACCCGCGGTCACTCGATCACCTCGCTGCAGGCGATCTACGTGCCGGCCGACGACTACACCGACCCGGCGCCGGCGACCACGTTCGCGCACCTCGACGCCACGACCGAGCTCTCCCGTGAGATCGCGTCGAAGGGCCTCTACCCGGCCGTCGACCCGCTGACCTCGACCTCGCGCATCCTCGACCCCCGTTACCTGGGCGAGGACCACTACCGCGTGGCCACCACGGTCAAGCAGATCCTCCAGAAGAACAAGGAGCTGCAGGAGATCATCGCCATCCTCGGTGTCGACGAGCTCTCCGAAGAGGACAAGATCACGGTGTCGCGTGCGCGCCGCATCCAGCAGTTCCTCTCGCAGAACACCTACATGGCGAAGAAGTTCACCGGTGTGGAGGGCTCGACCGTTCCGCTGAAGGACACCATCGAGTCGTTCGACGCGATCGCCAAGGGCGAGTTCGACCACGTCGCCGAGCAGGCCTTCTTCAACGTCGGTGCGATCTCCGACGTCGAGGAGAAGTGGGCGCAGATCCAGAAGGAGAACGGCTGAGCATGGCTGTCCTCAACGTGAGCGTCGTCGCCGCCGACCACGAGGTGTGGTCGGGCGAGGCGAGCATGGTCGTCGCGCGGACCGTGGAGGGGCAGATCGGTATCCTGCCCGGCCACGAGCCGCTGCTCGCCATCCTCGCCGAGGGCGAGGTGCGCGTCACCCTGAACGGGGGAGAGTCGGTCACGGCGAACGCCGATGACGGCTTCCTCTCCGTCGAGAACAACACGGTCACGATCGTGGCCCGCCAGGCCGAGCTGGTCTGACATGGCTGAACCGGGAGCCCCGCTGGAGCGCCAGTTCGGAGACGTCCGCGTCCCGATGCTGGTGGCGATGGCGGGGCTTCCTGGTTCCGGCAAGTCCACCATCGCGGAGATCCTGGCCGGCCGCCTCGGCGCGACGGTGATCTCGGTGGACCCGATCGAGGCGTCGATCCTCCGCGCGGGGATCGATTCCGATCAGCCGACCGGGCTCGCGGCCTACCTCGTCGCCGAGACGATGGCCGAGCAGGTGCTGCTCTCCGGACACTCGGTCGTCGTGGACGCCGTCAACGCCGTGGAGCCGGCGCGCCTGCAGTGGCGCGATCTGGCGGAGCGGTGCGACGTGAAGCTCCGGGTCGTCGAGACGGTGTGCTCCGACCCGGAATTGCACGAGGAGCGGCTGTCCAAGCGCTCGCCCCTCGTCGCGGCGTACGCCGTCGAGCAGAACACCGAGGAGTACGACGAGTGGCGGGGCGCCTGCGGCTCTCTTCCGCGTGTCACGCTCGACACCTCGGGCCCCCTGGGCGAGAACGTCGACGCCGCCCTGGACTTCGTGGCGGGCTGAGTGCTCATCCTGCTCCCGCCCTCGGAGACCAAGAGGGACGGGGGAGCGGGGTCTCCGCTCGCCCTCGACCGCCTGAGCTTCCCTGAGCTCCACCCCGTCCGCCGCGAGGTGGTGGGTGCGCTGGTGGAGCTGTCCGCCGACCGCGAGGCGTCGGTGAAGGCGCTCAAGCTCGGCCCCAAGCAGGCAGGCGAGGTGGAGCGGAACCGGTCGCTCCCGACAGCGCCCACGATGCGGGCGCTCGAGCGGTACACCGGCGTGCTCTACGACGCGCTGGAGGCGTCGTCGCTGTCCGACGCCGAATGGCAGGCTGCCGCCGAGTCGGTGGCGGTCCAATCGGCGCTGTTCGGACTCGTGGGCGCTGCCGACCCCATCCCCGCGTACCGGCTCTCCTTCGACTCGAAGCTGTCGACGAAGCGGGGCGCCGCATCGCTCAAGAAACGCTGGGCCGCCGCCGGTGCGGCGGCGCTGGCGGAGCGCGACGACCTCCTGCTCGATCTCCGGTCGGAGGGGTACGCGGCGCTCGCGCCGCTCCCGGACCGGGAAGGCGCCCACTATGTCCGCGTGCTGGCTCGCGGGGACGACGGCCAGGTGCGCGCACTGAACCACTTCAATAAGCAGGCCAAGGGGCTGCTGACCCGCGCCATCGTGGAGGCCGGAGCATCTTTCGGCTCCACTGACCACCTGCTGGAGTGGGCAGAGGAGGAGGGCTACGAGCTGCGGCCGGCGGCCGACGGCTCCCGTGATCTGCTGCTCGTGGTGCCCGAGGTGCGCGGTGTTCCGGGCCGTCTCATGGCGGCATTGCGCGCCTGAATGTCTCACGGAATCTTCGTGCGACACACCGCGAATTCCCAGTGGTGCAGTGATGAAAAGTGAGATAAGCTCACGACCAAGAGAGAGGATCACTGATCCGAGGCGTAGGCGCGCACGTGTGCAGACCTTACGACCTCAACAAGTCGGGCCGATGTGCGGAGGCCGGCGCGTCATCCCCATGCGTCGTTTCCCCGTCGGAGTGTGAGGCACCAAGAATCCGCCTGCGGTCGGGCACGAGCGGTATCGCCCTCACCAGCGAGAATCCGGCGGTGGAGTCCTTCGCCGTCGGCCCGACTCTCTCGGTTACTCGCCCGCGCGGAAGCAGCCCTCGAAATGGTCGTCGACCATCCCCGTGGACTGCATGAGCGCGTACATGGTGGTCGGCCCGACGAAGCGGAAGCCGCGCCGCCGCAGCTCCTTGCTCATCGCCGTCGACTCCGGGGTGACCGCCGGTACGTCGCCCCACGATCTCGGACGCCGGCGCTCTCGGTGCCCGGGCGCGAACCCCCACATCAGCTCCTCGAGCGGCACATCGAGCGCCAGCACCGCCCGGGCGTTGGCGATGGTCGCCTCGATCTTGCCGCGGTGCCGAATGATGCGCGCGTCCTGCAGTAGTCGCTCCACATCGGACTCCGTCATCCCGGCGACCTTCTCAGGCTCGAAGTTCAGGAAGTCTTCGCGGAACGCCGGACGACGGCGCAGGATGGTGATCCACGACAGCCCGGCCTGGAACCCCTCGAGGCACAGCTTCTCGTACAGCGCCCGCGGATCGTGCTGCGGACGCCCCCACTCCTCGTCGTGGTACCTCTGGTACTCCGGATCGCTCGCCGCCCAGGAGCAGCGCGCGAGCCCGTCGGCGCCGACCACGAGGGCGGTGCGCTCCGGCACCTCGGCAGGCGAGGCGGCTTCGTCGGTCGATGCGCTCATGCGGCCAGCATGATCCCCTCGTGCTCGAGCAGCCAGATCTTGGTCGGGATGCCGTCGCCTCCGCTGTAGCCGGTGACGCGCCCGCTCGAAGACAGGACGCGGTGGCAGCCGACGATGATCGGCACGGGGTTGGCGCCGACCGCGCCGCCGATGGCCCGGCCGTAGCCGGCATGGCCGAGCGAGGCGCCCAGCTCGCCGTAGGAGACGAAGGTGCCGAACTCGAGTGCCGCGAGCTGTTCCCAGACCGCCTGCCGGAACGGCGTGCCCTGCAGCCGCACGGGCACGTCGAAGGCGCGGCGTGAGCCGTCGAAGTACTCGGCGAGCTGCGCCGCCGCGTCGTCGAGCACGGCCGTGCTGCGTTCTGGGTGCTCCTCGAGCGGCAGCCGCCCGGCGCGCTCGATGGAGAGCGACGTCACGGCGGTGCCGTCGCTGGTGAGTTCGAGCCTCCCGATGGGGCTCGGTGTGCGAAGGAGGTAGGCGAAGGAACTGCTCATGGATCGACTCTAGGGTGCACCGCCGACGCGCACTCGCGAGAATCGGACATCGGGGATAACTCGCGAACACCGCTGCCTGTGGACAGGTTCAGCCCGCCCATCCGGCCGTCATCGCGTGCCTAGACTCGGAGCATGGCGAACATCGAATACCGCACCCTCGGCCGCTCCGGTCTGGTCGTCTCCACCGTCGGGCTCGGCTGCAACAACTTCGGCCGCAAAGACACCCTGACCGAGACGCAGGAGGGCACGGACGCGGTCATCGACGCCGCGATCGACGCGGGCGTGACGCTGTTCGACACCGCCGACATCTACGGCAAGGAGCGCGGCCTCTCCGAGACGCTGATGGGCAACTCCCTGAAAGGCAAGCGCGACCGCATCGTCCTGGCGACCAAGTTCGGGATGGACATGGAGGGCGTCAACGGCCCCGATTGGGACGCCCGCGCGTCCCGACGCTACATCCGCCTCGCGGTCGAGAGCTCGCTCCGCCGCCTGCAGACGGACTGGATCGACCTCTATCAGCTGCACCGACCGGACGGCATCACGCCGATCGAGGAGACGCTGGCGACGCTGGACGACCTCATCCGCGAGGGCAAGATCCGCTACATCGGCCACTCGAACCTCGCCGGCTGGGAGATCGCGGAGGCCGAGTTCACCGCCGAGCTGAACCACCACCCGAAGTTCGTCTCGGCCCAGAACGAGTACAACCTGCTCACCCGCGACGCCGAACGGGAGGTGCTGCCCGCGGTGAACCGGTACGGCCTCGGCTTCCTGCCCTACTTCCCGCTCTACAACGGTCTCTTCACCGGCAAGTTCACGCGCGAGGGCGGCCCGGCCGACAGCCGCATCATGAACCTGCGCAGGCACCTGCTGGACAACGCGCCGTGGGACCGCATGGACCGCTTCCAGGCGTTCTGCGACGAGCACGGCGTGACGATGCTCGAGGCGACGTTCGGCTGGCTGCTGGCCCAGCCGGGGCTCACCAGCGTGATCGCCGGGGCGACCAAGCCCGAGCAGATCGTCGCGAACGCCGAAGCCGCGACCGCGTGGACCCCGTCCGCTGACGAGGTCCACGCGATCTCGGAGATCTTCGCCGCCGACTGACGACGTCCGCTGGTCAGCCGAGGGCGTGCGCGCGCCGTCTGCGAGCCAGGAGGAACGCCGCGAAGGCGAGGCCGACCACCCCGAGCGCCGCGAGGACACGGGCGTCGACCAGCGGCAGTTCGGGGACCCGGGACGCGTCGAGCACGTCGACGTCCACGCTCGCCGTACGGGTCACTCCGTTGTCGACCTCCGTCGCGGTGAGCGTGACGGAGCCGGCCGAGAGGGTGCCCGCCGCGGGCTGCACCGACCACATGCCGTCCGCGCCGACGGTCGTAGTGCCGACGGTGGCGCCGGTGGCCGTGACGGTGATCGTCGCCCCCGGCGTTCCGGTTCCCGTGATCCTCGCACTGCCGTCATCGAGGAACGGCTTCCCGTCTGCCGGGTGGGTGAAGGCGAGCGGGTGCGTCTCGTCCGGGACGACCGGGTCCGGGTCGGGGTCCGTCGTGGCGCTCTCCGTGGAGAGGCTAATGGTGTACCTGCCCAGCGAACCGTAGTCGCTGTACTTGCCCTCGATGCGCGGGTCGCCGGACCCGACGCCGGTGACGAGCGCCGTGTAGGTCGCGGGCGTCGACGGCAGAACGGCGGTCCAGCTCGCGTCGAGGCCCGAGGCCTCGACGGCGTTGATCGTGTCGACCGGCGGGTCGACGGTGGCGACCGTGGTGCCGTTCTCGTCCAGGATCGTGAGCTGGGCGTCCAGGTTGGCGTACGGACCCTCGGTCACCGCGACCGTGGTGTTGCCGGCGGCCGTGAAGCGGAACGCGTCGACGTCCGTCCGGGTCTGGATGATGCCGGCGACGGGCGCGGAGGCGTCGAGCGCCCAGGCGGTGGCGGACGTGTCTCCGAACTCGTCCTCCTGGCCGGAGGCCGCGGCGATGATCGCCACGTCGTCCTGCCCCGGGTTGTTCGCGTCCGGGTACTCGCCGTGCGACCACTGCGTCACGGGCATCGAGTAGTTGGCGCCCATGATCGGCTCCCAGGGCCATTCACCGAGGTAGTAGGAGCGGGTGGAGGTGCCGTGGTGCCGGAGCCCGAAGGTGTGTCCGACCTCGTGGGAGATCGACTCTCCGACATCCTTGCTGAGCGGACGGCGCGTCCCCTCGTCCTTCGTGAACACCCACGCCCCACCGAGGTAGTCGTGTCCGTAGACGTGGGGCAGCGAACCGATCTGCCCGATCCCGCCGCAATCGCAGTTCGTGCTCACCGGACCGTCCGTGGTGATCCAGACCTCGGTGCCGTAGAGGTCGTCCTCCGGCGCCGTGCGGTCGATGGCGCCCTTGCCCAGGTTTTTTGTCGTCACATTGACCTCGAATGGCGCGAAGTCCTCGGCGACCAGCTGCCACATGCGCTGGACCTCGGCGAGCTCCTGATCGTCGAAGGCGGTGCTGACGGGGGCGTTCATCGAGAAAGGCTCGACCGTGATCGGTTTGCCGTCGTTGTAGTCGTCGCTCCAGACGTTGCCGGCGACGGTCCCGCCGACGAAGTTCAGGTACACCGTGCGCTTGGCGCCAGGGAGCGACTGGAGCTCGAAGGTCTCGGACAGAGGCGCAGGCGGCGGCGTCGGGAGCGAGCGCTGCGAGATCAGCGGCCCCTCCGCGGCGACCGGTTTCGGGTCGATGACGACCTCGTGCGCGGGCGGTGGAGCCGGAGTGGTCGCCGCGGTGACGGCCGACGCTGCCGCGCCCACGGGCGCGGCGACGCCCAGCGCGGTCACAGCAAGCGCGGCCAGCCCGAAGGAGATATTTCGCATGAAAACCACCCTAGGGTCACATGCGTCACCTCAATCCATTGCGGTCATTCGGTGCGATCACGGCTCCTTCAGCCTGGACGCGAACGCGCGGACGCACCAGAACAGCCCGTAGGCGATCAGCCCCAGGGCGATGAGGATCAGCAGGAAGACTCCGAAGGGCACCTTCGTCAGCGCCTTCAGGCTGCCGTCGAGCCCGCCCGCCTTGCTCGGGTCGGAGGTGATCGCGCCGAACACGACGAGGCCGCCGACGATGATGAGAGCGACGCCCTTCGCGACATACCCGACACGGCCGAGCGTCGTGGTGATGTACGCCCAGCGGTTCGGCGGGAGGCGCAGGTCGCGCTCGAAGCGGTGGGTCACGCCGTTGAAGATGAACACCGCGCCGACGATCACGATGACCACGCCGATGGCTGCGAGAAGGAAGACGCCGCCGGGCATGGCGAGCAGTTTGGCGGAGCTCGACTTCTCCGAGGACGACGAGTTGCTTCGCCCGCCCAGGGCGATCGAGATCGCGATCACGGCGAGGGCGGCGTAGACGACGCACTTCAGCACCTCCGTGATCTTCTCGCCGGCTCCGTGCGCCGTGATCGCCTGAAGGATCTGCCACAGCGAAAGGAAGATCAGTCCGACGATCACCGCCCAGAGGGCGAAGAGGCCGCCGGGCACGGCGACGACCGCCTGGAGGGCACCCGACTGGTCGGCGTTGCCGCCCGTGCCCGCCGCGACCGCCAGGGCGATGATCCCGATCAGGATGTGCAGGATGCCGATGGCGAACAGCCCGACGCGGGCCAGCACGCGCACGGCGGGCTGGCGCTCGACGCGGGCGGCCGCTCGGGTAGGGGACGTCATGCCGTGCACGGTACCCGGCTCACACGGCTTCCGGAATCTCGGGTACCCTGGAGGACTGAGTCCGCCGCGCCATCGCGCGGCGGCGAGATCTGAATAGAGGAGGCCGGCATGGACATCGACCTCAGCGTCTTGCGTCTCATGGAGCGCGAGAAGGAGATCCCGTTCGACGAGCTGGTGCAGATCATCGAACAGGCCATCCTTACCGCTTACCTGAAGCACACCAACCAGGCCGACCACCGGCACGGTCACAGCGACCAGCCGCCGGCCGCGCGCGTGCACCTCGACCGCAAGACGGGTCATGTCACCGTCTACGTGCCCGAGCGCGACGAGGAGGGCAACGTCATCGGCGAGGCCGAGGACAGCCCGAGCGACTTCGGCCGCATCGCCGCCTTCGCCGCGAAGCAGGTCATCAACCAGCGTCTGCGCGACATCGCGGACGACGCGGTGCTGGGCGAGTTCCGGGGCCGCGAGGGCGACATCGTCGCCGGCGTCATCCAGCAGGGTCCGAACCCGCGGATGATCCACGTCGACCTCGGCACGGTGGAGGCCATCCTCCCGCCCGAGGAGCAGGTGCCGGGCGAGGAGTACACGCACGGGTCGCGCATCCGCGTCTACGTCACGAGCGTGACGAAGGGCCCGAAGGGTCCGTCGATCACGGTGTCGCGCACGCACCCGGCGCTCGTCCGCAAGCTGTTCGCGCTCGAGGTCCCGGAGATCGCGAGCGGCGTCGTCGAGATCGTCTCGCTGGCTCGCGAGGCCGGCCACCGCACGAAGATCGCCGTGCGCGCGACCGAGCCGGGTGTGAACGCCAAGGGCGCCTGCATCGGCGAGCTGGGGCAGCGCGTCCGGGCGGTCACGGCGGAGCTGAACAACGAGAAGATCGACATCGTCGACTACTCGCCCGACCTCGCGACCTTCGTGTCGAGCGCGCTGAGCCCGGCCAAGGTCACAAGCGCCTTCGTCATCGACGAGTCGCTGAAGGCCGTTCGGGCGCTCGTGCCCGACTACCAGTTGTCGCTCGCGATCGGCAAGGAGGGTCAGAACGCCCGCCTCGCGGCGAAGCTGACGGGCGCGAAAATCGACATCCAGCCGGATTCGATCCTCGACCGGGACTGACCGCGGTTGATGTGCCGCTGGCGGCCTACTTCGCGTAGGCCGCCAGCGCCGTCTTGACCGCGTCCGACACCACGTTCGTCCCGCCGACCAGCGCGATGCGGGTCGGCCCGAGCCGCGACAGCTGCGAGCCGGTCGGCGCGGGCACGGCGCCGGGCAGCGTGAGCAGCAGGGGCGCGCCCTTCTGCCCCGCGGCGGCCGAGGCCGACAGCGCATCGGGGAAGTCGAGACCCGATGCCACGAAGACGTTCGCGGTTCCGGCCGGGAACGCCTTGGCGACCGCAGCCGCCGACTCGAACCGATCGCTGCCGCTGAGGCGCGTCACGGACCCCGCCGTGTACGCCTTCAAGGCGGTGAGCACGGCATCCGAGACGGCGTTCGGACCGCCGACCACGACGATCGACTTCGGCGCGACGCGCTTCAGCTCCGTGGCGGTCGGCGCGGGGAGGGAGCCCTGCGCCGTCAGCAGCAGGGGAGCCCCGCTCGTGCGGGCCGCCAGCGCGCCCGCGGCCAGCGCGTCGGGGAAGGCTTGACCCGAGACCACGTACGCGACCTGCGCGCCGACGGTCGCGGTTGCCCGCGACACCGCGGCACTCGTCTCGAAGCGGTCCGACCCGCTCAGCCGCGTCACCGATCCGGTGGTGAAGCCCTTCAACTGGGTCGTCACCGCGTCCGACACGCTGTTCACGCCGCCCAGCACGACGATCTTCGCCGGGTGTAGCCGTTTCAGTTCCGTCTGCACTGCCACCGGGATCGCGCCCGGTTGCACGAGCAGCACCGGCCCGTGCGCCCGCGCGGCGGCGGGGGAGCCGGACAGCGCATCCGGGAACTGCAAACCCGACGCGATGTAGGCGACCGGCGCGTTCGCCGCGAAGGTCGCCGCCGACACCGCTGCGCTCGTGCCGAACCGGTCGTCGCCGTCCAGCCGTACGACCTTCTGCGCGCCCGCCGGGATCGAGTACGCCCGCAGCTTGCCGCCGCCGTCGGTGAAGTACAGCGCGCCGTTGACGACGATGGGGCTCTGCCAGTGGAGCCCGTTCGCCCCGGCGGACGCATCCGTCCACAGCTGCGCGCCGGTGGCGGGGTTCAGCGCCCGGACGCCGTTGTGGGAGAGGTAGAAGAGCACGCCGCCCGCGATGATGGGCGTGGTCCCGCCGACGGTCTGCGACCAGGCCGTCGAGAGCTCGGGCTTGCCTCCGACCGAGGCGAGCTTCAGCGCGGAGATGCCGCTGTTGTTGGCGATGAACACCCACGAGGTGCCCGACCCGTCGACCCAGTTGGCCGGCTGGGTGAGCACTTGGCCGCCCTGCGGCACGGCGATGTTCTGCACCTCGCCGCCCGTCGCACCGTGACCCGCGCCCCCGAGCCTCGCGGTGTTCAGGAGCCGGATCCGCCCGTCCTTCCCGCTCTGAACGGCCAGGTGCGAGAGGTCCGACTCGGCCGGCGGGGCGACGACCTGCGGCGCGGTGCTGCCGAGATCGGCGTCCTGCTGGTTGAGCTGCGCGTAGTTGGTCGGGGTGTAACTGTCGACGGGACCGCCGTTGCTCCCGCTGCCGTCCGGGTTGATGGCGAGGACCGTGTCGCCCCAGTTGCGGGAGCCGTCGAACACCGAGTTGCCGGTGGCGAACAGGATGCGCTGCGTGCCCGCGTCCCACACCACGCTCGGGCGCGCCCAGACCGCCGACTGAACATTCGCGCACGCGCCTGCCCCGAGGTGGCCGGTCTTGTCGCTGCAGAGGGAGTTGAAGACCTTCTGGGATCCGCTGGCCAGGTCGATCGTCGTGACGTGCCCCTGATAGTCGCCGCGGTCGCCGGGGTAGCCGCCGTTAGCGACGTACAGATAGGTGTGGCCCCCGGTGCTGACGATGCTCAGCGCGGGCGAGCTCTTCTCGTCGTACGGCTTGACCGTCGCCACCTGCGGCCAGCCGCCGCCCGTCGTCTCGGCGCCCGAGCCGGTCGCGTACTTGTGCACCTTGCCGTCGAGTCCGTAGCTGTAGACGAACGCGCCGCTCGGGTCGACGGCGGGGGAGGAGGTGGTATAGCAGACGTTGGCGCCCTTGTTGATCCGGCAGGAGCCCGGGCCGTTCTGGTGCGCCCACACCTCCGCGCCCGTCCGGGCGTCGGTGGCGGTGATCCAGCCGTCCTTGGTCGTCGTGAACAGCAGGTCGCGCGTGCCGCCCGCGGTCGCGACGCCCGGCTGCTCGACGGGCGGCCCGTCCGACACGCCACGGAGCGTCGCCGTGAACAGCGGCTTGAGGCTGCCGACGGTCGACGGAATGATCTGCGTCTCCGCGGCGTTGACACCGTAGTGCGAGGGGCCGTTCCCGAACTGGCTCCACGCGACGGGCGCCGCCTCGGCGGGCGCGACCGCCGGCTGCATCACCGCGAGAGCGGTGGCGGCCAGAGCCGCGGCCAGGGTGAGGTGGAGCAGGCGCCGTCCTGCGGGATGCGCGTCGTCGCGTTCAGTGGTCATGGTCCCTCCCAGCGCGAAGTCTCCACCGATCGGTGGACCGCTGCCAGTCCTCCACACGACGGACTCGCCGGGGGACGACTAGCCTGGGACGGGCGCCCGGCGCCGTCAGGTTCGGCGCAGCGCGCCGGGAGGAGTAAGATGGAATCCGTCAGAACGTGCGTCGGATGCCGTTCTCGCGCTCCCCGGTCCTCTCTTCTGAGGGTCGTCGTCCAGGAATCGGAACTCGTGGCGGACCCGTCCGCCACCCGACCGGGACGGGGTGCGTGGCTTCATCCGACAGCCGAGTGCTTCGACCTCGCGGTCAAGCGCCGGGCCTTCGGCCGGGCGCTCCGCGTAGAAGGAGCCCTCGACACCGCGGCCATCCGGTCGCAATTCATTAGAACAGGCTGAAGAAGTTGACTTCACATGAGTGACAACCGATGAGCGGCTCGAAATGAGTACCGTCCGCTACTAACGCCTGCCCTGTCCGGGGTAGGCCCCCAGACAGGAGAATTGTGGCTGCAAAACCACGCGTACACGAGGTCGCGAGCGAACTCGGCGTCGACAGCAAGGTCGCGCTCGCGAAGCTCAAGGAGATGGGCGAGTTCGTCAAGGGCCCGTCCTCGAGCATCGAGCCTCCGGTAGCACGCAAGCTGCGTGCCGCCCTCGAGGCCGAGGGCGCCAAGCCGTCCGCCGACAAGGCGACCGCTGCTGCGCCCAAGGCGCCGTCGCAGGCGCCGCGTCCGGCTGCGCCGCGCCCGCAGCAGGCGTCGTCCGGTTCGACCGGTTCGTCCGACACCGCCGCAGGCCCCAAGCCGCAGGCGCCGATGTCGGTCGCCGAGCGTCAGGCCGCGGCTGAGAAGGCCGCTGCTGAGAAGGCGGCCGAGAAGGCTGCTGAGAAGGCCGCCGGCACCCCCGCCCCGAGCTCGTCGAGCCAGGGCAAGCCGTCCACTCCGGACGCCGCCAAGCCCGCGGGCCCGCGCCCCGGCGCCGGCAGCATCCCGCGTCCGAGCGCCCCGCGCCCGGGCAACAACCCGTACTCGAGCAACCAGGGCATGGGCCAGCGTCCGCCGCGTCCGGGCAACAACCCGTTCTCGTCGTCGCAGGGCATGGGCCAGCGTCCCTCGCCCGGCAACATCCCGCGTCCCACCCCGCCGCGTCCCGGCTCGCCGCGCGTCGGCGCGCCCGGCCAGGGCGGCGGCAACCGTCCCGGTCGTCCGGGCGGCGGCGGCGGTCGTCCCGGCTTCCAGCAGCGCCCCGGCAGCGGCGGCGGTGCGGGTGCCGGTGCAGGCGCCGGCGGCTTCCAGCGTCCAGGCGGCGGCTTCGGCGGCCCGCGTCCCGGTGGAGGCGGCGGTCGTGGCCGTGGCCCCGGCGGTGGTACCGCCGGTGCGTTCGGTCGCGGAGGCGGCAAGAGCAAGGCACGCAAGTCGAAGCGCGCGAAGCGTCAAGAGTTCGAGATGCGGGAGGCCCCGTCGCTGGGCGGCGTGAGCGTTCCCCGCGGCAACGGCGACACGGTCATCCGACTGCGTCGCGGCTCCTCGATCTCCGACTTCGCCGACAAGATCGACGCGAACCCCGCGTCGCTGGTCACCGTCCTCTTCCACCTGGGCGAGATGGCGACCGCGACCGAATCGCTCGACGAGGCCACCTTCGAGGTGCTGGGCGAGGAGCTGGGCTACAAGATCCAGGTCGTGTCGCCCGAGGACGAGGACAAGGAGCTCCTGGAGGGCTTCGACATCGACCTCGACGCCGAGCTGGAGGGCGAGTCCGACGAAGACCTCGAGATCCGTCCGCCGGTCGTGACCGTCATGGGTCACGTCGACCACGGTAAGACGCGACTCCTCGACGCCATCCGCAACGCGAACGTCGTCGCGGGCGAGGCCGGCGGCATCACCCAGCACATCGGTGCGTACCAGGTGTGGACGGAGCACGACGGCATCGAGCGTGCCATCACCTTCATCGACACCCCGGGTCACGAGGCGTTCACCGCCATGCGTGCCCGTGGTGCGCAGGTCACCGACATCGCGATCCTCGTGGTCGCGGCGGACGACGGCATCATGCCGCAGACCATCGAGGCGCTGAACCACGCCCAGGCGGCCAACGTGCCGATCGTGGTCGCGGTGAACAAGATCGACAAGCCCGACGCCAACCCGGCCAAGGTGCGACAGCAGCTCACCGAGTTCGGCCTGGTGGCGGAGGAGTACGGCGGCGACGTCCTGTTCGTCGACGTCTCGGCCCGCAACAACATCGGCATCGACGACCTGCTCGACGCCGTGCTGCTCACGGCCGACGCCGGTCTCGACCTGCGTGCGAACCCGAACAAGGACGCCCGCGGTGTCGCGATCGAGGCGAAGCTCGACAAGGGCCGCGGCGCCGTGGCGACCGTGCTCATCCAGTCCGGAACGCTCCGGGTCGGCGACGCGATCGTGGCGGGCACCGCCTACGGCCGTGTCCGTGCGATGGCCGACGAGAACGGCGACGCCGTCTTCGAGGCTGCTCCGTCGCGTCCGGTCCAGGTGCAGGGTCTGTCCAGCGTCCCGCGCGCCGGTGATGTCTTCCTCGTCACCGAGGAGGACCGCACCGCCCGGCAGATCGCCGAGAAGCGCGAGGCCGCCGAGCGCAACGCGCAGCTG
Organism: Leifsonia poae; assembly: GCF_050632865.1. GTDB lineage: Bacteria > Actinomycetota > Actinomycetes > Actinomycetales > Microbacteriaceae > Leifsonia > Leifsonia poae_B. The sequence goes on from NZ_JBODSA010000001.1 coordinate 570,275, forward strand.
GCGAAGGCCCGCAAGCGCATCTCGCTCGAGGACTTCACCCGCGCTCTGGAAGAGGGCAAGGTCGAAGCGCTCAACCTCATCATCAAGGGCGACGTGTCCGGTGCCGTCGAGGCGCTGGAGGAGTCGCTGATGAAGATCGAGGTCGACGATTCGGTCAGCCTCCGCATCCTGCACCGCGGCGTCGGCGCGATCACCGAGTCGGACATCGACCTGGCGACCATCGACAACGCGATCGTGATCGGCTTCAACGTCCGTCCGGACGTGAAGGCGCGCGAGCGTGCGGCCCGCGAGGGTGTGGACGTCCGCTTCTACTCGGTCATCTACAACGCCATCGAGGACATCGAGAACTCGCTGAAGGGCATGCTCAAGCCCGAGTTCGAAGAGGTCCAGTCGGGTGTGGCCGAGATCCGCGAGGTGTTCCGCTCCTCCAAGTTCGGCAACATCGCCGGTGTCATCGTCCGGTCCGGAACGATTACGCGCAACGCCAAGGCGCGCGTCATCCGCGACGGCGTCGTGGTGGGGGACAACCTCGCCATCGAGTCGCTGCGCCGGTTCAAGGACGACGTCACGGAGGTCCGTACGGACTTCGAGGCCGGTATCGGCCTCGGCAAGTACAACGACATCCAGGTCGGCGACGAGATCGAGACGACGGAGCTTCGCGAGAAGCCTCGCGTGTAGTCGCGAACGATGGCCGGTGGCTGACGCCACCGGCCATCGTGCTTGAAGGGAGAGAATCATGGCTGATCCGGCACGCGCGAGGAAGCTCGCGGACAGGATCAAGGAGATCGTCGCCAAGCGGCTCGACCGCGGCCTGCGCGACCCGCGCCTGGGCTTCGTGACTATCACGGACGTCCAGGTGACCGGCGACCTGCAGCACGCGACCGTCTTCTACACGGTGTATGGCACCGAGCAGGAGCGCGAGGACTCGGCGGCCGCGCTGAAGGCGGCGACCGGGATGCTGCGCAGCGAGGTGGGCAAGAACATCACCGCGCGGCTGACGCCGACGCTGGAGTTCCAGCTCGACGCCATCCCCGAGAACGCCGCCCACATCGAGGACCTGCTGCGGGAGGCGCGCGAGCGCGACACCACGGTCGCGGGCCTCGCCGCGGGCGCGAGCTACGCCGGCGACGAGGACCCGTACGTGAAGCCTCGCGAGTTCGATGAGGACGACGAGGAGGAGTGACCTCCCACCCGGGTCGGGGTCGGTCCTAGGCTGACGGCATGTTCGCCGTCTCGTTCTACGACCCCGATCCGGACGCCTCGCCCGACAGCTTCCAGCGCATCGCCGAGGCGTACCCGCGACATCGCGCCTACCTGGACGAGTTCGCGAAGGGCGGCGAGGTGCTGATGATCGGCACCTTCGGCGAGCCGATGACCCAGGGGTCCATGGCGATCTTCCGGTCTCGGGAGGCCGCCGAGCGGTTCCGCGAGGGCGACCCGTTCGTCACCGAAGGCCTCGTGTACCGGTCGCGCATCCTGGACTGGGACCCGCTCGTCTTCCCCGTCGCGATCCGCGAATCGCTCGCGGATGCGGTCGACACGCCGTCCGCGACCGCAACGACGAGCAATTCGGCGGATCAGGGGAGCGTGTAGCCGCCCTCTGCCGCGACGGCCAGGCCGTCGGCGACGAGTCCCGCGAGTGCACGGTCGCGCTGTGCGGCGTCCGGCCACACCGCCTCGAGCTCCGTCGCGCTGACCGGGATGTGCGACGCGCGGAGCTCCGCGAGGATGCGGCCGCGCACCTGCCGGTCGCTGCCCTCGTACTTCTTCTGCACCGCCTTGCGCGGCCCGTCGTAGGCTGGATAGCCCGCCTGCCGCCACGCGCACGTCTCGGCGAGCGGGCACGCGTCACAGCGCGGTGTGCGGGCGACGCAGACGATCGCGCCGAGCTCCATCATCCCGGCGTTGAACGCCGTCGCCGCGGGCCGGTCCTCTGGGAGCAGTGCCTCCATCGCAGCGAGGTCGCGCTTCGAGGGCGGCCCGGGCTCGGCCTGTCCGTCCACCGCGCGGGCGATGACCCGGCGGATGTTGGTGTCCACGACAGGATGCCGGTGGCCGTAAGCGAAGGCCGCGACGGCCCGCGCGGTGTAGTCGCCGATCCCCGGCAGCGCGAGGAGCGCATCCACATCCTCCGGCACGACCCCGCCGTGCTTCTCGGTGATCGCGACCGCCGCGGCATGCAGCCAGAGCGCGCGACGCGGGTAGCCGAGCGACTGCCAGGCGCGCACCGCCTCGCCCGGCGGGACCGCCGCGAGGTCGGCCGGCGTGGGCCAGCGCGTCAGCCACTCCTCGAGCCGCGGGATGACCCGGCTCACGGGAGTCTGCTGCAGCATGAACTCGCTGACCAGCGTCCCCCAGGCCGTGAAGCCGTCGCGCCGCCAGGGCAGGTCGCGCCGGTTGGCGTGGTACCAGGCCACCACCGTCCCGGCGAAGTCGTGCATGCTTCGAGGCTAACCGGTGCGCGGCCTATGCTCGTCGCATGATGCTCCCGCCGACGCCCCGCGTGCTGTTCCTGCGGGAGCTCGTGGCCGCCATCCGCCGGCAGGCGCCGGTCGGGAGGGTGGTCGTCGCGGTCGACGGCGGCCGGGTGGACGGCGGGTTCGCCGACGACCTCGCAGCGGTGTTCCGCGAAGCCGGGTCCGATACGTTCCGTGCGTCGATGTCGGGCTTCCATTCGTCGCGTGCCTACCGCACGCGACTCGGTCCCGAGACGCCGGAGAGCTACTACCGCGACGCCTACGACTACGTGACGCTCCGCCGCGTCCTCCTCGACCCGTTCCGCCTCGGCGGCAGCACGGGTTTCCAGCTCGCCGCGTTCGACGCGGTGCGCGACCAGCCGGTGGAGGCGCGCTGGCTGACGGCCGGGATGGACGCGGTGCTCGTTCTCGACGGTGTGTTCCTGCTGCGTCCCTCGTTGCGCGGCGAATGGAACGCCTCCATCCGGCTGGTGAGCGCGCCGCGCGACGAGCTCTACATCGAGGACGCGCATCCCGCCTCGCACGCCGACTACCTCGTGGATGACACCGAGCCGTCCCGTCCGGTGTGGGCGGCGCGGGGTGACTCAGCCCAGTAGGGGACGCATCCGCTCGGCGACCTGATCGGGGGTGAGGAAGCCGCCCCGCTCCACCTCGTGCACGAGGGCCGTGATCGCGGCATTGATGGGCGCCTCGACGCCCGCCGCGCGCGCCTCGTCGACGACCGCGCCGTTGAGGTAGTCGATCTCGGTCAGCTGGCCGCGGCGGATGCTCTGCAGCGTCGATCCGGGGTTCGGTGTGGCGCCCATCCGCCGCTTCATCAGCAGCGGCACCCCTGCGCGGCCCAGCGCGGCGCACGCGCGACGATACGGAGCAGGCGGTCGTCGAGGCCCTGGATGCTGCCGTAGCGGACGCCGCGGGCGTAGCCGACCCGCGTGGCCTCCTGCAGGCTCGCGGTGAGGATGGGCCGCAGCCGGCGGTCGCCGATGACCTCCTGGGCGCTCAGGCCGGTGATGGCGGGGAGGGCGTTGATCTGGTTGACGATGAGCTTCGTCCACTGGGCGCCCGTGAAGTTGTCGATCGCCTGCGCCGGCATCGCGGCATCGAGGGTGCGCGCGGCCTCCACGGCAGCGGGCGGCGGCGGGCCGTCGCCGGCCCCGAGGTAGGTGTTCGCCGGGGTGGTGACCGAGACCCGGCTGGGGGAGAGGTAGCTGGCGGCGTAGAGGGCCAGCGCGCCGACGCAGTCGGAGTCAGGCAGCAGCGCTTGCGCTTCGCGGAGGCCGGCGAGGCCGTTCTGGACGATCACCACCGGGATGCCCTCGAGCAGTGCGCGGTTCGCCTCGATCGCGGCCGCCGCATCCTGGGCCTTCGTGCAGACGAACGCAAGCTCGGGGCGGGTCTGCAGCGTCTCGGCGGCGGCGGGATGGGCGGTGTGCGTTCCCCACGCTCCGTCGAGCCGCAGGCCGTCGGCCCGGATGGCCGCCAGCTGCTCGCCGCGCGCGGTGACCTCGACGAGGTGGCCGACGCGATCCAGGAGTGCCGCGATGGTCCCGCCGATGGCCCCAGTCCCGATCACGCCGATACGCACGCGCTCAAGCCTAATCCGGCGAACGAGTGGGCCCGACACGCCGTTACGGTCGAGGCCGTAACAGCGTGTCGGGCCCAGTAGATGGGACGGGCGTCAGTCGGCGAGGACGGGCGCGGGCTCGGCGGTGGCGAGCGCGTCGACGGCGGCCTCGGCCGGCGACTCCTCGCGCTCGGCGAGGGCGGCGGCGGCCGCGCGGGCGGCGCGGCGGGACGGCAGCGCCAGTGCGATCACGGCGGCCAGCCCCAGGACGCCGGCGCCGACCCACACGGCCGGGATGGCCGCATCCACATAGCCAGTGGGGGTGAGCGTCCCGCCCGCCCCGGTGAACACGGCGGTCAGCACGGCCACGCCGAGCGCGACGCCGACCTCCCGCAGGGTCGAGTTCGTGCCGGACGCCTTGGCGTGGTCGGCGGGGCGCATGTTGGCCAGCACGGCGGTCGACGACGGCGCGAACACCAGGCCCATGCCGATGCCGGCGAGCAGGAAGGGCGGCCACATCTGCGAGTAGGGCAGCGTCGCCGAGAGGGTCAGCGCGATCCAGCCCATGGCGACCGCGAGCAGCACCAGGCCCGCGACGACCGGGAGGCGCGTCCCGGTCCGGCCCGACACCAGCCCGGTGAGCGGCGCGACCACCATCGGCGCCAGCGTCCACGGCATGGTCATCACGCCGGCCTCGAGCGGGGTGTGGCCCTGCACGACCTGGAGGAACTGGATGAGGATGAAGATCGCCCCGAAGATGCCGAAGCTGAAGGTGACGCCGACGAGGTTCGCGACCGTGAAGCTGCGGTCGCGGAACAGCCGCAGCGGCAGCAGGGGAGCGGTGGCGCGCGACTCCCACAGGACGAACGCGACCAGCAGCGCCGCCCCGGCGATCAGCGGGATGAGGACCTGCGCGCTGTCCCAGCCCGCGTCGTTGCCACGCACGATCGCGAAGACCACCCCCAGCACGCCCGGTGCGGCCAGGAGCAGTCCGACCACGTCGGCGCGGACGCGTGCGCCGAAGCTGTTCGGCAGGGCGGCGAGCACCAGCGGGACGGCGATCACGCCGAGCGGGACATTGAGCCAGAAGATCGCCTGCCAGTTCCATCCCTGCACCACGGCACCGCCGATCAGCGGGCCGAGGGCGACGCCGAGACCGGAGATGCCGCCCCAGATGCCGATGGCGGCCGGGCGGAGGCGTTCGCTGACGCTGCCGGCGAGCAGTGTCAGCGACAGCGGCATGAGTGCGGCCGCGCCCGCTCCCTGCACCGCGCGGGCGGCGATGAGCATCCACGGCTCGGTCGCGAGGGCGCTTGCGGCGCTTGCCAGCGTGAATACCGCGATGCCGGCCAGGAACACCGACCGCCGGCCGAGCCGGTCGCCGAGAGCGACGGCCATGAGCATGAGGGTCGCGAAGCTGAGGGTGTAAGCGTTGACCACCCACTGCAGCTCCTCGATGGAGGCGGTGAGGTCCTTCGCGATGACGGGCAGGGCGCTCGTGACGACGAGGTTGTCGAGCGTCGCCATGAACATCGGCAGGGACGCCGCGACGATCGCCAGCCAGACGGGGATGGAGCGGGTGCGCGGTGCGGCGGGTGCGGACATGCGGCGCCTCCTGTTGTTGTTATCGGATGATTACAAGAGCTGAGATTAGTAATCAACTGATAACCTGTCAAGCGTGACGGACAAGAACACCGAGCGGATCCCCTCCGCCGAGCGCCGCGTCCAGATCCTCGAGGCCGCCAGCCGGGTCTTCGGGGAGCGCGGCTACTTCGGCGCGACCACCGACCAGATCGCGCGTGAGGCCGGCATCAGCCAGCCCTACGTGGTGCGGATGTTCGGCAGCAAGGAGAACCTGTTCGTCGGCGTCCTCTCGCGCTCGCTGGAGCGGCTGCTCGTCGCCTTCACGGAGACGATCGCGCAGTGGAAGGCCGACGGGTCGCCCGCCGCTCCCGGCAGCGACATCGCCGCGATCATGCCGGGCGTCCACGGCGAGATCGGCCGCCGCCTCGGCCTCGCGTACGTCAACCTGATCGAGGACCGCGGCCTCCTGCTCTCGCTGATGCAGGCGTTCAGCATGGGGCAGGACCCGACCATCGGCGCGAAGGCGCGCGGCGGCTTCCTCACCATCTACCGGCTGCTGCGCGAGGAGGCCGGCTTCGAGCCGGAGGAGGCGCGCTCGTTCCTCGCCGAGGGGATGCTGCTGAACACCCTGCTGGGCCTGCGCCTGACGGACGATTACCAGAAGGACCCCGCCGCGACCGAGCTGATCGAGTGCACGTTCCGCACCAAGCTGCAGCTCGTCCTCGACGTGTCGGCCGACGAAGGCGTGCGCGCGTGACCGGCAGCGGACTCATCCTGATCGACAAGCCGGACGGGATGACGAGCCACGACGTCGTCGCCCGCGTGCGCAGGGCCGCAGGCACCCGCAAGGTCGGCCACGCGGGCACGCTCGACCCGATGGCGACCGGTCTGCTCATCGTCGGCGTCAACTCGTCCACGCGCCTGCTGACCTACATCGTCGGGGCCGACAAGGAGTATCTGGCCACCATCCGGCTCGGCGCCGGGTCCACCACCGACGACGCCGAGGGCGATCTGCTCGCGGAGGTCTCGCAGCACGCGCTGGATGCGGTGGCCGACGACGCGATCGCCGCAGGAATCGCTGCGCTCACCGGCGAGATCCAGCAGGTCCCGAGCGCCGTCTCGGCGATCAAGGTCGACGGCAAGCGCGCCTACGCCCGCGTCCGGGCGGGGGAGCAGGTCGAGCTCGCGCCGCGCGCCGTCACGGTGTCCGAGTTCGAGCTGCTGGCGACCCACCGGATCGACGGGGCGATCGACCTCGACGTCCGCGTCGTCTGCTCGTCGGGCACCTACATCCGCTCGCTCGCCCGCGATCTCGGCAGCTCGCTCGCCGTCGGCGGCCACCTCACCGCGCTGCGGCGCACCCGCGTCGGCGCCTTCCATGTGCGCGACGCCCACGACCTCGCTACGCTCGATGCGGAGGCCGCCCTCATCCCGGCAGTGGATGCGGCGACCGACCTGTTCGAACGGCTCGACCTCACCGAGCAGCAGGCGATCGACCTGACGCACGGGCGGCGCATCCACGTGGCCGACCGCGAAGGGCCGGGAGGCGAGCCCGTCGCCGCCGTCGCCCCGAACGGAGCGCTTGTGGGACTGATCGAGTTCCGCGGAAAGGAAGCCAGAACGCTCGTGAACTTCCCCACGGACGAGGCCGTCGGCCGCGCATGATCGAGTGGTTCACGACCGTGCAGGTCCTCGTGGCCTGCGCCGCGGGCATCCTGTGCCTGGTGCTCGGACTCATCGGGCGGCTTCCCGGCGACGTGTCGATGGGCGCCGTCGCGCTCGTCGAGCTGCTGCTGCTCGCGCAGCTGGTCATCGCGATCATCGCGCCCGCGGTCGGCAACAACCCCTCCGGCAGCCTCGCGGAGTTCTACATCTACCTCATCTCGGCGATCATCCTCCCGCTCGCCGGCGGGTTCTGGGCGCTGATCGAGCGCAACCGCTGGAGCACCGTGATCCTGGGCGGCGTCTGCCTCGCCATCGCCGTCATGGTCTATCGGATGGGGCAGATCTGGTTCGTGCAGGGCGCCTGACGGCCCCTGCCGGCTCCCGCGGCAAATAGAATCGAAGCGATGTCCCACCACACCACCTCCTCGCGCACGAATGCCGCTCCGTCGTCCCCGCGGCGCCGGATGTCGGGGGTCGGCCGGGTGCTCGTCTTCGTCTACGGCGTTCTCGCACTCGCCGCGACCGGGCGCAGCGTCTTCCAGATCATCGACCGCTACTCGGAGGCGCCGGTCGCCTTCACGCTGTCGGCGCTCGCCGCGGTCGTCTACATCGTCGCGACCATCGCTCTCATCGCCCCTGGGCGCGTCTGGTACCGCGTGGCCTGGATCACCATCAGCTTCGAGCTGGCCGGCGTGCTCATCATCGGCACGCTGAGCCTGTTCGCGCCCGCCGTCCTCGGCCTGCACGACATCGACCCGTTCGGGCGCGATGCGACCGTCTGGTCGGTGTACGGGATGGGGTACCTGTTCATCCCGCTCGTGCTGCCGGTGCTCGGGATGCTGTGGCTGCGCGGCCACAAGCCGGTCGAGGCCCCTGCCGAGGCGGCGTCGTGAGGGTCTTCCACGCGGTCGAGGAGGTCCCGGACGGCTGGGGGCCGTCAGCGGTCACGATCGGCAAGTTCGACGGCGTCCACACCGGGCACCGCGCGGTGATCGACCGCCTGCGCGCGGTCGCCGCCGAGCGCCGCCTGGTGTCGACGGTGATCACCTTCGACCGCAACCCGCTCGAGGTGCTGGCGCCCGAGAAGTGTCCGGCATCGCTCGTGAGCAACGCGCAGAAGCTCGACCTGCTCGCCTCGACCGGGGTGGATGCGACGCTCATGGTCCACTTCGATCAGGCGCTCGCCGGGCTGCCTCCCGAGGAGTTCGTCCACCGCATCCTGGTCGACCGCCTCCACGCTGCGGCGGTGCTGGTCGGGAGCGACTTCCGCTTCGGCGCGCGCGGCGCGGGCGATGTGGCCATGCTCCGCGAGCTGGGGGAGGCGTACGGGTTCGCGGTGGAGCTCATCGACGACGTGCGGCCCGAGCACGGCCGGCGCGTGTCGTCCACCTGGATCCGCGAACTGCTCGCCGACGGCGACGTCGACCACGCGACCGAGCTGCTGGGCTCGGCGCCGACCGTCCGCGGACTCGTGGTGCACGGCGCCGCGCGCGGACGCGAGCTGGGCTACCCGACGGCGAACCTGTCGCCGGAGTCGGAAGGGCTCATCCCGGCCGACGGCGTGTACGCGGGCTGGTTGACCGACGGGGGCGAGCGTTACCCGGCGGCCATCTCGGTCGGCAACAACCCGACCTTCGAGGGCGTGCCGCACAAGCAGGTCGAGGCCTACGTGCTCGACCGCGAGCTCGACCTGTACGACCACACGGTGGAGGTGTCGTTCGTGCACCGCATCCGGGGCATGGTCGCCTACACCGGCATCGAGCCGCTGATCGCGCAGATCGCCGACGACGTCGAGCAGGCGCGGCGCATCCTGGGCGCGGGCGAGCCGTCCTGATGGCGGATCCCGACTCGGCCGCGGGGGCGCGGCCGCTCTGGCACGGCCGCGCGATCGCGCTGGTCGGCATCCTGCTCGTCGCCGCGAACCTCCGGACCGCCGTCGCCGCGCTGTCGCCGATCTTCGCCGAGATCCGCACCGAGTTCGAGGTGTCGAGCATCGGCGTCGGGCTGCTCGGGATGCTCCCGCCGGTCTGCTTCGCGCTGTTCGGCCTGATCGCGCCGTCCTTCACCCGCAAGCTGAAGCTCGAAACGGTCGTCCTGCTCGCGCTCGGCGTCATCCTGCTCGGCCACCTGATCCGGGCCTCGGCGACGTCGTTCGCGGTGCTCGCGATCGGCTCGGCGGTGACCTTCGCGGGGATGGGCGTGGGCAACGTCCTGCTGCCGCCGCTCGTGAAGCGCTACTTCCCGGACCGCATCGGGCTCGTCACCTCGCTCTACGCGACGGTGATGTCGGTGTCGACCCTGCTGCCGCCGCTGGTCGCGGTGCCCGTGGCCGACGCCGCGGGCTGGCATGTCTCGGTGGGCATGTGGGCGCTGGTGAGCCTGCTCGCCATCCTGCCGTGGCTGCGCATCCTGATCACCCACCGGCCGGCGCATCCCGATCACGACGTCGACGTCGAGAAGGCGCAGCCGGCCATGGCGGGACGCGTCTGGCATTCGCCGCTCGCGTGGGCTCTGGCCGTCGTGTTCGCGGTGTCGAGCCTGAACGCGTACGCGATGTTCGCCTGGCTGCCGCAGATCCTGCACGACGTGGCGGGGGTCCCGCCGGCCGACGCGGGCGCGCTGCTCTCGGTGTATGCCGGGATGGGCATACCGGCCGGACTGCTCGTCCCGCTGCTCGCGGCGCGGATGCGGAACGTCGCCATCCTGATCTACGCCGGCGTCGCGTTCTTCGTGGTCGGGTATCTCGGGCTCATCCTCGCGCCGAGCGCTGCGACGTGGCTGTGGGTGGCGCTCGCCGGTCTCGGGCCGCTGCTGTTCCCGCTGTGCCTGGTGCTGATCAACGTGCGCACGCGGACGCACGCGGGCTCGGTCGCACTGAGCGGCTTCACGCAGGGCCTCGGGTACACGCTCGGCGCCCTCGGACCGCTCGCGGTCGGCGTGCTGCACCAACTGACCGGCTCGTGGACGCTGGCGCTCCTGGTCCTGACCGCGACCGTCCTCGCCGCCGCCATCGCCGGCGCCGTCGTCGCCCGTCCCCGCTACCTCGAGGACTGACCACCGGGATTCCCGCAGCCTCGATCGGCTCCTCCGGTTCTAGCCTGGGTGGGTTCGAGATCGGAGCGGGATCATGGGATGGACCACCAAGAACCTGACGACGAGCACACCGGGGACTCGCCTCGCCGTCTACCAGCCCACTGCGTGGCTCTTCGCGCAGTTCACCCGTCACGTCGTGTTCCAGGGGTTCGACTTCACGAACGGCGACGACGGGCAGCTCTATGAACTGTACTGCAGTGCCAGCGACGACTGGCACGTCAAGGACCTCGTGTCGGAGGCGGGAGGCGCAGCGGCGGCCACCAACGCGAACGGCTACATCTGGGCGCACCAAGGGTCGCAGCACGTGGTCTACCAAGGGCGCCAGTTCGACGGGCACGTGCATGAGCTCTGGTACACGAGCGACGACGGCTGGAACGCCAACGACCTCACGAACGCCGCCGGGGCGCCCCTCACCCTCGGTCAGCCGTCCGGTTACGAGACGTACTACGACGGGTCGCAGCGGGTCGTCTACCAGGGGCGCGACCTTCATGTGCACGAGCTGCGGAACTCCGGGGACGGCTGGCACCACCTCGACCTGACGGCCGCGGCGGGTGCGCCGAACGCCGCGCCGACGTCCGCGCCGGTCGGCTACTCCTTCGAGGATCAGCACACGGCGCACGTCCTGGTGCACACGGAGGCGGACTCGGGAAAAGGGCACATCATCGAGTACTGGTCGGATGGCTCCTCCTGGCGTTGGGCGGACCTCACGGCCACGGTCGGTGCGCCCCCGATCTCGCCCTGCGAGAGCATCCACGGGTACGTCTTCCGCGGGGAGGGGACGCAGCACATCGACTACGTCGGCGTCGACGGCCATGTCCACGAGCTGTGGTGGTACTACCCCTCCGGCTGGCACCACAACGACCTGACCAACGCGTCCCGAACCAGCACTCTCGCGCTCGCGGGATCGAGCCCGACGGGCTACGCCTTCGAGTCCGGGCGGCTCCAGCCGGACGCGACCCAGCACGTCTGGTACGCGGGGACCGACTCGCTGCTCCACGAGCTCTGGTACGGCTCAGGCGTGTGGCACTTCAACGACGTCGCGGCGGCCGTCGGCGCGCCACCGGTGGTCGGCGACGCCGCGGCGTTCGTCGAAGTGGACGACGGGACGCAGAACGTCTTCTATCTCAGCGACGCGCACCAGATCATCGAGCTGCGCTGGCGTCCCTGAGCCTCCGAAGCCCGGCGGCTAGGGGAGCAGGTGCGACCGGTGGATGAGGGCGGCGGCGCCGACGAGCGGGCCCTCGGACGATAGGCCGGACGGGACGATGCGGACCTTGCGCACGAACGGGAAGTAGTGCTCGGCGATCACGGCGCGCATATGGTCGAACAGGTCAGGCGTCGAGTGCGAGAAGCCGCCGCCGATGGCGACCAGCTCCAGGTCGAGCAGTGCGGTCGCGGAGGCGATCGCGTGGCCGACCGCGCGGCCGGTGCGTGCGATGGCCTCGTGCGCGATCGGGTCGCCCGCCGCGTACGCCGCCGCCAGCTCCTCACCGGTCGTGCCTTCGAAACCCTGGTGCCGCGCCCACGCGACGGTGTGCGGGCCGGAGGCCATCGCCTCCAGCGCGAACGGGCTGCCGAACGTGTCCTCACCGCGGATGTCGCCGACCTCCACGTGGCCGATGTGCCCGGCGTTGCCGGTCGGGCCGGTGATCACGCGGCCGCCGACGATGAGGCCTCCGCCGATCCCGGTCGAGATGACCATCCCCATCACGTTCTCGACGCCCTGCGCGGCGCCCACCCAGTGCTCCGCCATGGTGATCGCGACGCCGTCCATCTCCAGGGTGACCGGCACGTCGAGGCCGAGCTCGGTCGCGACGCGCGAGACGAAGTCGCGCATGGGGTAGTCGCGCCAGTGCGGCACGTTGAGCGGCGAGACGAGCCCCTTCTGGCGGTCGATCGGACCGGCGCTGCCGATGCCGACACCGACGATCCGGCCGCCCTCGGGCAGGGCCGCGAACGCGGCGCGCACGACGCCGCCGACGGACTCCTCGAGCTCCGGGACCGTCGCGTTGCGCCCGGTCGGACGGCGGTGGCGCGAGCCCTCGACCAGGCGCCCGTCGGTGTCGACGAGGGCCGCCTCCACCTTCGTGCCGCCGAAGTCGACGGCGAGGGCGAACAGAGAGGAGCTGGGCTGGAGGTCCGTGGGCACGACTAAACGATAGACGAGACGAGCCGTGCTCATTTGAGCACCTACCACGCACATGTTGCTCACGTGCGCGGACGCTTCCTAAGCTTGAGGGGTGGCCCTGAACGATTCCGACGAGATCCTCGCCGTCAAAGCCGCAGAGCTCTACTACGAGGCCGGCAAGACGCAGGATGAGATCGGCGTCGCCCTCAACGTCTCCCGCTGGAAGGTGGGCCGACTCCTCGTCGCCGCCCGCGAGCACGGGTTCGTGCGCATCGAGATCGTGCACCCGAGCGCCCGCCGCTTCTCGCTGGAGCGCGAGCTGTGCGGCTTCTACGGGATCGATGACGCGGTGGTCGTCCCCGCCGCGGAGTCCGACGCCGAGGTGCAAGGCCGGGTCGCGCAGGCGGCCGCCGACTACCTGACCACGCTGCGTCCGGTCCCGCGCACCCTCGGCGTGAGCTGGGGCCGCACGCTGCACGCCGTCGCGGCGCGCCTGCGACCGGGCTGGGCCGTCGGCGTCAACCCGGTGCAGATCAACGGCAGTGTCTCCTCGACCCGCCAGGCCACCGCCGCTGCCGACACCGCCGTCGTCATCGCGCGCAAGGCGCAGGGCACCGCAACGCTGCTGCCCAGTCCCGCCATCTTCGAGCACGCCGCCACCCGCCGGGCGATCGAGGCCGACCGCTCGGTGCAGAGCGTGCTCGATCTCGCCCGCAACGCGAGCGCCTACCTGTTCAGCGCCGGCGTCGTCGACACCAGCTCGGTGCACGTCGACTCCGGTTACCTCTCGGTGGAGGATGTCGCCCGACTCGCCGAGAAGGGCGCCGTCGGCGATGTCGTCGGCCGCTTCATCACCGACGACGGCCAGGTCGCCGATCCTGAGCTCGACTCGCGCACGCTGGGACTCAGCCTCGACGAGCTCCGCTCGGCGCGCACATCCATCGCCGTCATCGCCGGGGAGGCGAAGCACCGGGTCGCGCACGCCGTCGTGGCGAGCGGCCTGTGCACGACACTCATCACCGACGAGGCGACCGCCAACGATCTGCTCGGCCGTACCGCGCCGAGCGCCACGGCCGACCAGGTCGCGGCACAGTAATGGAGGACCACATGACCATCGAGACCACGCCGCCCGTGCGCACGCTGGCGCCGGCGGCCCGCGCCGTCGAGGTGCTGGGCGGCGACCTCACCGAGGGGTCGCTGCGGCGCTACCTGGGCGGTATCCCGGGGGTGGACGCGGTCGGGCTGGAGCAGCGCGCTGCCGGCCTCGGCACGCGCTCGATCAAGACCACGAGCAAGAAGTGGGCCCTCGACACGATCATCGAGCTGATCGACCTCACCACGCTCGAGGGTGCGGACACGCCCGGCAAAGTGCGCTCGCTCGTCGCCAAGGCGCTCACGCCCGACCCGTCGGACCTGACGGCCCCGCGTCCCGCCGCCGTCTGCGTGTACGGCGACATGGTTCCGTACGCGGTGGAGGCGCTGGGCGCATCCCACGCCGGTGCCGTGCGCCGGGCCGGCGCCAACGCCGATGGGCACAGTGGCGGCATCAACGTCGCCGCTGTCGCCACCGCCTTCCCGAGCGGACGTGCGTCCCTCAAGGTCAAGCTGGCCGACACGGCGGACGCGGTGGCCGCGGGCGCCGACGAGATCGACATGGTCATCGACCGCGGCGCCTTCCTCTCCGGACGCTACGGCCAGGTCTTCGACGAGATCGTCGCCGTCAAGGAGGCCTGCCGCCGCGAGGACGGCACCTACGCCCACCTCAAGGTGATACTCGAGACCGGCGAGCTGAACACGTACGACAACGTGCGTCGCGCGTCCTGGCTCAGCATCCTGGCCGGCGGCGACTTCATCAAGACCTCGACCGGCAAGGTGGCGCCCGCCGCGACCCTGCCCGTCACGCTGCTGATGCTGGAGGTCGTGCGCGACTGGCATCGGCTCACCGGCGAGGAGATCGGCGTCAAGCCGGCCGGTGGTATCCGCTCTTCGAAGGACGCCATCAAGTACCTGGTCACCGTCGCGGAGACCGTCGGCGAGCGCTGGCTGCAGCCGCACCTGTTCCGGTTCGGCGCGTCCAGCCTCCTCAACGACGTGCTGCTGCAGCGCCAGAAGCTGACGACCGGGCACTACTCCGGCGCCGACTACGTGACGATCGACTGACCCGAAACGAGAACTGACATGAGCTTCCTCGAATACGCCCCGGCTCCCGAGTCGCGGTCGATCCTGAACCTGCGCGACGAGTACGGCCTGTTCATCGACGGCGAGTTCGTCGCCGGCCACGGCACGCCGTTCCAGACCATCTCCCCGGCCACGGAGGAGCGCCTGGCGACCATCGCGACTGCCGACGCCTCCGACGTGGACACCGCCGTCGCCGCCGCCCGCCGCGCCTACGACCGCGTCTGGTCGCGGATGAGCGGCAGCGACCGGGGCAAGTACCTGTTCCGCATCGCCCGCCTCATCCAGGAGCGCTCGCGCGAGCTCGCCGTGGCCGAAAGCCTCGACAACGGCAAGCCGATCAAGGAGAGCCGGGATGTGGACGTCCCGCTCGTCGCCGCCTGGTTCTTCTACTACGCGGGATGGGCGGACAAGCTCGAGCACGCCGGCCTCGGCCCCGCGCCGCGCGCCCTCGGTGTCGCGGCTCAGGTCATCCCGTGGAATTTCCCGCTGCTGATGCTCGCGTGGAAGATCGCCCCGGCGCTGGCCGCCGGCAACACGGTCGTGCTGAAGCCGGCCGAGACCACCCCGCTCACCGCTCTGCTGTTCGCGGAGATCGTGCAGCAGGCCGACCTGCCCGCCGGCGTCGTCAACATCGTCACCGGCGCGGGGGAGACCGGCCGCGAGCTGGTCGCGCACCCCGACGTGAACAAGGTCGCCTTCACCGGCTCGACCGCCGTCGGACGCGAGATCGCCCGCACGGTCGCCGGCACCTCCAAGAAGCTGACGCTGGAGCTCGGCGGCAAGGCCGCCAACATCGTCTTCGACGACGCGCCCATCGACCAGGCGATCGAGGGCATCGTCAACGGCATCTTCTTCAACCAGGGCCACGTCTGCTGTGCGGGCAGCCGTCTCCTGGTGCAGGAGAGCATCCACGACGAGGTCGTCGACCGGTTGAAGCGCCGCCTCTCGACGCTGCGCCTCGGCGACCCGCTCGACAAGAACACCGACATCGGCGCGATCAACTCGGCCGAGCAGCTGCAGCGCATCCGCGAGCTCTCCGACATCGGCGAGGCCGAGGGCGCCGACCGCTGGACGGCCGACTGCGCCATCCCGGAGAACGGCTTCTGGTTCGCGCCGACGATCTTCGACAACGTCTCCACCAGCCACCGGATCGCCCGGGAGGAGATCTTCGGCCCGGTGCTGTCCGTGCTGACCTTCCGCACCCCGGCGGAGGCGATCGCCAAGGCGAACAACACGCCGTACGGCCTGTCGGCCGGTATCTGGTCCGACAAGGGGAGCCGCATCCTCGCCGTCGCCGACCAGCTGCGCGCAGGGGTCGTGTGGGCGAACACCTTCAACCGCTTCGACCCGGCCAGCCCCTTCGGCGGGTACAAGGAGTCGGGTTACGGCCGCGAGGGCGGCCGCCACGGTCTCGGCGCCTACCTGGTGCCGGGCCGCTCGCTGCCCGCCGCGGCCTCTATCCCCGCCCGCCTCGCTCGCAAGGGAGCATCCAAGTGACCCGGCTCGCCGTCCCCAAGACCTACAAGCTCTACATCGGCGGGAAGTTCCCGCGCAGCGAGTCCGGCCGCACTTACGAGGTCGTCTCGGCCAAGGGCGCGTTCCTCGCGAATGCCGCCAAGGCGTCGCGCAAGGACGCCCGGGATGCGGTGGTCGCCGCTCGCGCCGCCGTCTCCGGATGGTCGGGTGCCACCGCGTACAACCGCGGCCAGGTGCTCTACCGCATCGCCGAGCTGCTGGAAGGGCGTCGCGCGCAGTTCGTGGATGAGATCCAGCAGGCCGAGGGCGTCTCCGCCGCGGCAGCGACGGCCCAGGTGGACGAGGCGATCGACCGCTGGGTCTGGTACGCGGGATGGGCGGACAAGTTCGCGCAGGTCGCGGGCAACGCCAACCCGGTCGCCGGCCCGTACTTCAACATCTCGGTGCCCGAGCCGACCGGTGTCGTCGCGATCGTCGCGCCGCAGGACTCGAGCCTCGTCGGCTTCGTCAGCGCGGTCGCGCCGGCGCTCGTCGCGGGGAACACCGTCGTCGTGATCGCGAGCGAGCGGTTCCCGCTCTCGGCGATCAGCCTGAGCGAGGTGCTGGCGACGAGCGACGTCCCGGGCGGCGTGGTCAACATCCTGACCGGCTCCCCGGCCGAGATCGCGCCGTGGCTGGCGTCGCACGCCGACGTCAACGCGCTCGACCTCGTCGGCGCCGGCGAGCTGGAGTGGATCGACCTGCAGATCGCGGCGGCCGACACGCTCAAGCGCGTGCTCACCCCCGAGAACGGCCCGGACGCCGCGGCCCCGTCGCTCGACCGCATCGCGTTCTTCACCGAGACCAAGACGGTCTGGCACACCAAGTCGCTGCTCTGACCTCCGCAGATTCGTGCCGAATGTGCGCTATCCGTCACGAAGAGCGCACATTCGGCACGAACATCGGCGCGGTGGGCGTTCCTTCCGCTTCCCAAGCTTGTGAGGGAGGATGGAGGGGACGAGACGGAGGCGCCATGGGGGATGACTGGAGACCGGAGCACGGAGAGCTGGCCCTCGTCGGCGACAGCCTGACGCAGGGGGCGACTGGGATGCGCTGCTGCCGGGTGAGGCGGTCCGCAACTTCGGGATGGCGGGTGACACGACCGACGACGTCATCGCGCGCCTCGGCGACGTGATCGACGCGCGGCCCGCGACGGTCGCCCTGCTCGTCGGGACCAACGACCTGGCCTGGCGCCGGTCGGTCGAGCACGTCGTGCGCAACATCGAGACCATGCTGGTGACGCTGCGGCGGGAGCTGCCCGACTCCCGCATCCTGGTCCAGTCGGTGATGCCGCGCGGGCACGAGTTCGCCGATCAGATCCGCGACATCAACCGCCACCTCTGGCAGTTCGCGCCGAGCGCGCACGCCGGTTGGCTCGACCTCTGGCCTGCCCTGGCTCTGGAGGACGGCGAGCTGAATCCCGCCTACACCGAGGACCGACTCCACCTGAACGCCGAGGGCTACCGCGTCTGGGCCGGCGAGCTCGCGCCGGCGCTGGAGCGCATCCGCGAGCTCCCGCCGAACTCCCGCGCGATCACCCTGCCGTACCTCGGCGGAGACTCCTGAAGGCTCAGGAGGCGCGGAGCAGGCCCTCGTAGACGGCGATGCCGCGCAGCCAGGTGGCGACGCGGATGCGCTCGTCGCGGGCGTGCAGGGCGGCGCGCTCGTCCGCGCTCAGCTCGAACGGCGTGAACCGGTACACAGCCTCGCAGATGCCGGTGAAGTGCCGGCTGTCGCTCGCCCCGAGCATGATGTACGGCGTCACCACCGCGTCCGGGTGCACAGCCGCGATCGCGGCGGCCAGCCGGTCCCACTGCGGTCCGTCCGAGGGGGACACCGGCGACGGCTCGCTCGCATCCACCGCCTCCACGCGCACGGCGTCGTCGCGGATCGCCTTGCGCAGGTGGTCCAGCGTCTCGGCGACCGACGAGCCGACCGCGATCCGGACGTTGACGATGGCCTCGGCGGTCTCGGGCAGCGCGTTCGCGGCCAGGCTGCCGCGCAGCTGAGTGACCGCGGTCGTGGTGCGGACGATCGCCCGCGTCTCGTCGCTCAGCCGCCCGAACACGGTCCGCAGCACCGGCTGCAGGCGGCGCGCACGCGTGAAAACCGACCGCAGCGGTCCGGTCGCGTGCGCGCCCAGCGTCTCGACCATCCGCAGGTTCGTCTCGGTCAGCCGCGCCGGGAACGGCCGTGCGTTCAGCCGGGTGATCGCCCGCGCCAGCCGCACGGTCGCCGTCATGGCCGGGGAGTGGATGCGTGCCCGCCCTGCTGCTCGACGGTGAGCCGCACGCTGGTGATGCCCTTCTCGCTGACGCCGACCACCGCGATGGGCTTCGCGACGCCGGGGAAGATGCCCTCGACGACCGCGCCGCCCTCGTCGAGCACGAGGGCGGGCCGGACCCCGCGCTCGGCGAGCACCGCGGCGATTCCGCGTGCGCCCGAGCCGACAGTCTCCTCGTCGTGCCCGAAGCTGAGGTAGACGTCGTCGGCCGGCCGGAAGCCCGACCGCACCAGCGCCTCCACCGCCTCGAGGATGGCGACCACCGCGCCTTTGTCGTCGATCGCCCCGCGCCCCCACAGCAGCCGCTGCTGGCCGTCGCCGGTGAGCGTCGCGGAGAACGGGGGATGCGTCCATCCCTCGTCGGTGGCGGGGACGACGTCGTAGTGGGCCATCAGCACGGTCGGCGCGCCCGATCCCCCACCGCGCCAGCGGTACAGCAGCGAATGCCCGTGCCGCTCGCGTTCGAGCGTGGCGTGCAGCGCCGGATACAGCCCCGGCAGCGCGTCCACGAAGCGGTCGAACGCCTCCCAGTCGGTCTCCTCGACAGCGTTGCGCGACATCGTCGGGATGTGCAGCAGCGTCCGGAAGCGCTCCAGCGCCTCCGCGGCGTCGGCGCCCGTCACTCGCCGGCCGCTTCGCGGAAGGCGTCGAAGGCCTCGTCGTTGAACAGCACGAACCGCACGTGCTCGACCGACCCGACGCCCGACGACAGCACCGCCCGGACCGTGCTGATCGCGATGCGCGCCGCGTCGTCCATCGGCCAGCCGTAGATGCCGGCCGAGACCGCGGGGAACGCGACCGTGCGCGCGCCGAGCTCGCGTGCGACCCGCAGCGACGAGCGGTAAGCGTTCTGCAGCAGCGGGGTGCGGTCCTCGCGGGACGACCACACCGGTCCGACCGTGTGGATGACCCACTTGGCCGCGAGGTCGCCCGCCGTCGTGGCGACGGCCTGGCCGGTCGGCAGCCCGTCGGGCAGCGTCGTCGCGCGCAGCTCCTTCGTCGCGTCAAGGATGCGTGGGCCGCCGCGGCGGTGGATGGCGCCGTCGACGCCGCCCCCGCCGAGCAGCGAGCTGTTGGCGGCGTTCACGATCGCGTCCACGGTCTCGTCGGTGATGTCGCCGCGGACGATGCGGATCAGCTCCTCGGCCATCCCGTCAGCCCCGGTTGTTCGAGAGCTCGTAGATCTTCAGCAGCTCGACGATCGCGTCGTCCGCCGCGGAGCCGCCCTCCTCGAACGCCTCGGTGACGTGGGTGCGGAGGTGGTTCTCCACCAGCAGCCGGTTGAGCGACCCGAGCGACTTCTGGATTGCGAGCGACTGCGTGATGATGTCGATGCAGTAGTCCTCGTTCTCGATCATCTTCTCGAGCCCCCGGAGCTGGCCCTCGAGGATGCGCGTCCGGTGCAGCGCGCGCTTCTTGATGTCCGCGATCATCCCCTCAGGATATGCCCGCGGGCGGCATACCCCAGAGGGGTAGTTCGATGGTCGTCGAGCGAACGTTCCGCAAGCAGCATCCCCCGAACGGGGGATACGTGCGGACATACAGCTGGGTCTATCCTCCAGGGAGGGGTTGAGAAATATTCGTTTAACAGGAAAGGCCCGACTTTGCTGAAGAACCTCAGCCCACTGCTGTCCGGCGCGCTCTTGAGCGCTCTCGACGCCATGACAGATGGCGAGACGCTGACCCTCGTGGGCAGCGGCTATCCCGAAGACCGGATCACGTCGCCCGTCGTCCACCTCGGGGACGACGTCACCACGGAGGCCGCCGCCGAGGCGATCCTCTCCGTGTTCCCGCTCGATCAGGACGACGCCTCCCCGATCGTGTTCCTCGACCTCGCCGACGAGCCCTACGACGTACCCGACGTCGCGTTCGCGGTGAACGGGATCGCGTCGGACGCCGAACTCCGTCGGGTATCGATGACCCGCCTCGAGCTCGAACCGTTCCTCGAGCTCGCGTGCGACTCCGCCGTCACGGTCCGCGTCGGCTCCGACGCACCGCCGTGCGCCTTCCTCCTCCGCCGGGGAGTCCTCTGACCGGCCGCCTGCAACACAGCACCCGCACCACCACGTCGCCCGTCCGGGCCGGAGAGGACGTCTCCGATACCCGGGCGGGCGCACCATGTCCGGGCCGCCGATCGCACCCGGGCCGCGTAGAGTGGGATGCCGTGTCCCGTCCCCATACGCCGCAGCAGCCCGCCTTCAACCGGGCGGCGCTCGCACCCGGGATGCTCGGAGCGCTGATTCTCCTGTTCGGCCTGGCGCTTCCCGGTGACTGGTACCTCTACGTCCGGTACGCGGTCAGCATCCTCGCGCTCATCCTCTGCGTCTTCGCCGGACAGGCCGGACGCTGGTGGTGGCTGGCGGGCCTCATCCCGATCGCCGTGCTGTGGAACCCGGTCTGGCCGATCACCGCGGTGGCGGGCGCGCTGCCGCTGCTGAGCCTCGCCGCGGCGGCCGTCTTCATCGTCGCCGCGCTCACCATCAAGATCCCCGCCGACACTCGTCGCTGAACGGCTCCGCAGCCGGTAGAATGGATGTTGCGCGACCGTCCTGTGTCGCGCTCCCGGCGTCACCGCGTCGAGCCCGGACCACTCGGTTCCCGAAGCTCGCCGCCCCGCCGGCCTCATGACCACTGGCGTCGTGCCCGCAGTCCGCGCACGGCGCCTCCACTGGAGGACCATGTCTCGTTCCGGTCAGCGCACCAGCCCGACCAGGCCGCAGCAGCGGAAGAACCGGCACGCCAACAACGACGGGCTCATCCCCGTGCTCGCCCGCAAGGTACGCGAGGTCGAGGCGAAGGCGGCCGACGGCAAGAAGCTCGGGCCGACCAACCGCACCAAGTTCCAGGTGATCGCCTTCCTCATGCGCGAGGAGCGCGCACGCGCCAAGGCCGACCCGGAGCTGAGCGACGCCGCCCGCGCCGAGCAGTTGAAGCGGCTCGACGGCATCGCCACCATCCTCGCCAAGACGGCCGCGCGCGACACGTCGCTCATCTCCCTGCTCGAGAGCGAGACCGCGTCCAGCGCCACCGCGCAGAAGATGCGGCGCGACTGGCTGCTCGAGTCGGGCACCGAGCTGTCGCCGGACGACCTCATCATCACGATCGAGCGTCCTGCTCCCAAGCAGGACAGCGTCATCCCGCCGGAGCTGGCGGAGAAGCAGGTCGTGCCGCCGTCGGTGAAGGCGCGCCAGCTGTCCAACCCGTTCCTCGCGCCCGACCTCTCCCGGCTCACGCCCGCGGCGCCCACCCCGCGCCGCCGCCTGGACTCGTGGGAACTGCTGGGCCCGCTGTTCAAGTCGTTCGAGTACGGAGCGGGCGGCCAGGCGGCCAGCATGGAGCTGCCACCGGCGCCGCTCATCGACCGCTACTCGCCCAACGGCCTGGAGCTGATGCACCACCAGTCGCGGTTCATCGAGAGCGTGCGCCAGGGCCACCGCTCCTTCCTGCTCGCCGACGAGCCGGGCCTCGGCAAGACCGCGCAGTCGGTGCTGGCCGCCTCCGTCGCGGGGGCCTACCCGCTGCTCGCCGTGGTGCCGAACGTCGTCAAGATGAACTGGGCGCGCGAGGTCGAGCAGTGGACGCCGCACCGCCGCGCCACCGTCATCCACGGCGACGGCGAGGGCCTGGACGCGTTCGCCGACGTCGTCATCGTCAACTACGAGGTCCTGGATCGGCACCTCTCCTGGCTGAGCACGCTCGGCTTCAAGGGGATGGTCGTCGACGAGGCCCACTTCATCAAGAACCTGCACTCGCAGCGCTCACGCCTCGTGCTCGGGCTGGCTGACGCCATCCGTCACTCCACGCCCGACCCGCTGATGATCGCGCTGACCGGTACGCCGCTCATCAACGACATCGACGACTTCAAGGCGATCTGGCAGTTCCTCGGCTGGATCGACGGCAACAAGCCGACCGCGCAGCTCATGGAGCACCTGGAGGAGACCGGGCTGACCCCGGCCGACTTCGGCTTCTACGCCGCCGCGCGCGAGTCCGTCATCGACATGGGCATCGTCCGCCGCCGCAAGATCGACGTGGCCGCCGACCTGCCGAGCCGCCGCGTCGTCGACCTGCCGGTCGAGCTGGACGACGAGCTCGGCCGCTCCATCCGCCAGGCCGAGAAGGAGCTCGCGGCGCGACTCGTCGCGAAGTTCCACCGTGCCGCGGCCGCCGGTCGCCCCGACTCGTTCGAGGGCGACGACGAGGCGCACCGCCGCCACCTCATCCGCCTCGTCGCGCAGTCGGAGCTGGAGGAGTCGAAGTCGGCGAAGACCGGCGACAACGTCTTCACGATGGTCCGCAAGATCGGCCAGGCGAAGGCCGGGCTGGCCTCCGACTACACCGCGCAGCTGGCGCGTTCGGTCGGCAAGGTGGTCTTCTTCGCCAAGCACATCGACGTGATGGATGCGGCGGAGGAGGCCTTCGCGGCCCGCGACCTGAAGACGATCTCGATCCGCGGCGACCAGTCCGCCCTGGCGCGTCAGAAGGAGATCGACGCGTTCAACAACGACCCCGAGGTCGCGGTCGCGGTGTGCTCGCTGACTGCCGCGGGCGTCGGCCTCAACCTGCAGGCCGCGTCCAACGTGGTGCTCGCCGAGCTGTCGTGGACCGCCGCCGAGCAGACGCAGGCGATCGACCGCGTCCACCGCATCGGCCAGGAGGAGCCGGTCACCGCGTGGCGGATCATCGCCGCGCAGACCATCGACTCCAAGATCGCGGAGCTGATCGACGCCAAGCAGGGACTCGCGGCGCGGGCCCTCGACGGCAGCGACGTCGAGGTCGGCTCGGCCGACTCCGTGCAGCTCGACGCCCTCATCCACCTCCTGGAGGACGCGCTGGCGTAGCCCGACGGCCGACGCCGCGGTCAGGCGATCTCGGCGTCGTCAGGGTCGAGCGGAACCGGACGGTCGTCGTCGGGGAGCAGTTCGTCGTCCTCGTCGTCGACCACCGGGATGTCCTCGGGGTCGTGCACGACGGGCTCCGGCTCGTAGTCGGTCTCCTGGGCCTCGCGGAAGTCGTCGAGGTCGTCGTCTTCGCTGTAATCACGTCCTTTGGGGTCGCTCATGCCCCGAGGGTACCGCCGGGCGTCAGGCTCGTGAAGCGCCCGCTTCAGTCGAGCTCGAACACGAAGAACGGCCCGCCGTCGTCGTGGACGATCCGCGCCCGGCCGGTGAAGCCGGCGAAGGCGCCGGTGCCCGTTCCCGGCACGATGTAGCCGAACGCGGAGGGGTCGTCGGGGTGCTGCAGCGCGCCGTGGTGCACGGTGATCGAGCCCTCGCGTCCGTCGTCGAGCCGTCCGCTGATCCGCTCGACGGCGAGGTAGCCGCGACCGCCCTCCTCGGTTCCCGACGAGACGAAGTGTGCGATGGATTCGCCGACCAGGCCCTCCGTGTATGTTTTGCGCATCACGACCGCCCCGACCCAGTCGCCGTCGATACCGGGCAGGTCCGCCGGCTCCCACCCGGTGACGTCGAAGCGGGCGGTGATCGTCTCAACAGTCATGCGTTCACCGTAGAGCAGGCCGCCGACAGCGCGGATCGGATTTCGCGTCGGCGGAAATGTGGACTAGACAGGGTGGATGCCGGACCAGAAGCACCATTCCCAGGTCGAGATCGAGCGCAAGTACGACGTGGAGGCCGACGCCCGGCATCCGCAGCTCGTCGGCGTGGGCGCGGTCGCGGTCCAGGGCGAGCCGGTCCGGCACGAGCTCGTGGCCACCTACTTCGACACCGCCGACCTGACCCTCGCGCAGCACCGGACGGCGCTGCGCGTGCGCCGCGGCGGCCACGACGCCGGCTGGCACATCAAGGAGCCGGCTGAGGAGGGCCGCACCGAGCTGCACTGGCCGCTGACCGACGACGACGAGCCGCCCGCGGAGGTCCGCGAGCACCTGCGCCCGCTGATCGGCGACCAGTCGCTCGTCCCGATCGCCCGGGTCACGAACCAGCGCGACAGCGTCGTGCTCCAGGATGCGGCCGGCTTCGACCTCGCCGAGCTGACCGACGACCACGTCCGCAGCGAGAACCTGCGCTCGGGCGGCACGCAGGAGTGGCGCGAGTGGGAGGTCGAACTGCTCGCCGGCGCTCCCGACAAGCGCGATCGCCGGGAGGCTCTGCTCGACGCGATCGAGGAGCGGTTGCGCGACGCGGGCGCCCGTCCGTCGGAGAGCTCGTCGAAGCTGCAGCGCGCCCTCGGGCTCTGATCCGCCTACCACCGACGGCCGTCATCCGTCCAGTGCG
The DNA here is from genome assembly GCF_050632865.1 of Leifsonia poae. Lineage (GTDB taxonomy): Bacteria > Actinomycetota > Actinomycetes > Actinomycetales > Microbacteriaceae > Leifsonia > Leifsonia poae_B. The sequence continues at coordinate 594,996 of NZ_JBODSA010000001.1, forward strand.
ATTTTGTGCAGCCCGGCGCGGGCGGGCATGATTCAAGCACGGACTCGAAACGGAGCAGCATGAAGATCGGCATCCTCACCAGCGGCGGCGACTGCCCGGGCCTGAACGCGGTCATCCGCGGCGCGGTCCTGAAGGGCGACCGCGTCCACCACTCCGAGTTCGCCGGCTTCCGTTACGGCTGGCGCGGTGTGGTCGAGGGTGACATCATGCCGCTCGACCGGCACAGCGTCCGCGGCCTGTCCCGCCAGGGCGGCACCATCCTCGGCTCCAGCCGCACCAACCCGTTCGAGGGCGACAAGGGCGGCCCGGAGAACATCCAGCGCATGATGGACGAGAACGGCATCGACGCCATCATCGCCATCGGCGGGGAGGGCACGCTGACCGCCGCCCGCCGCCTCACCGACGCCGGTCTCAAGATCGTCGGCGTGCCGAAGACCATCGACAACGACCTTGCCGCCACCGACTACTCGTTCGGTTTCGACACCGCGGTCGAGATCGCGACGGAGGCGATCGACCGCCTGCGCACCACGGCCGAGTCCCACCAGCGCTGCATGGTCGTCGAGGTCATGGGCCGCCACGTCGGCTGGATCGCCCTGCACTCGGGCATGGCCGGCGGCGCGCACGCCATCCTCATCCCGGAGCAGCCGCAGTCCATCGAGCAGATCTGCGAGTGGGTGGAGTCGGTGCGCGACCGCGGTCGGGCGCCCGTGATCGTGGTGTCGGAGGGCTTCCACCTCGACACCATGGAGGAGGCGCACTCGCACAAGGGCCTGGATGCGTTCAACCGTCCGCGCCTCGGCGGCATCGGTGAAATGCTCGCCCCGATGATCGAGGAGCGCACCGGCATCGAGTCGCGCGCGACCGTCCTCGGCCACATGCAGCGCGGCGGCGTGCCGAGCGCCTACGACCGCGTGCTCGCCACGCGCCTCGGGATGGCCGCGGTCGACGCGGTCTACGAGGGACGCTGGGGCTCGATGGTCTCGCTTCGCGGCACCGACGTCGTCAACGTCTCGATCGCCGACGCGACCGGAGGACTCAAGACCGTTCCGGAGGCCCGCTACGAAGAGGCCGCGCTGCTCTTCGGCTGAGCATCCGCTGCACCCGGTGCCGGTGCACGGACGGCGGGGCTAGGCTCCCTCCTACGAGAGGGAAGGAGCCCCATCGGTGCCGCGTTTCGTCCAGTTCGAGGAGTTCGGTTCGCGCGACTACTTGCAGGTGGTCGAGCGGGAGAGACCGTGGCCGGGGCCCGGCCAGATCCTGGTGCGCGTCATGGCCGCCGGGCTCAACCCGATGGACATCAAGGCGTACCGCTCCGAGCAGGCCGCGGCGCACATGGGGGTGACCCTGCCGTCGGGCATCGGGCAGGATTTCGCGGGCTTCGTCGAGGAGCTGGGCGAGGGCGTCACGGGGTTCGACATGGGGCAGGCCGTGCTCGGAACCGCGCCGTTCGCCGCGATCGCGGACTTCGTGGTCGTCCCGGAGGACGGACAGGTGATCACCAAGCCCGATCCGCTCACCTTCGAGGTGGCCGGGTCGCTGGGCGTGGTGGGCCGCACGGCGATGGCGACGGTGCGCGCGGCCGACATCCACGAGCGGGACACGGTGCTGGTGAGCGCCGCGGCCGGCGGGGTCGGCGTGCTCGCGGCGCAGCTGGCGGTGCGGTCCGGCGCGACCGTCATCGGCACGGCGGGGGAGGAGAACCACGAATTCCTCGAATCGCTCGGCGTCATCCCCGTCACCTACGGGGAGGGCCTGGCCCAGCGCGTGCGCGATGTGCTCGACGACGACCGCGTGACCGTGGTGCTCGACAATCACGGCGCCGACACCATCGAGGCGGCCCTCGAACTCGGCGTGCCCATCGAGCGGGTCAACACCATCGCGGTCTTCGGTCCGCAGGCGCAGGGCGCCCGGAGCGTCGGCGGCCGCGCTGCGGGCAACGCCGAACTGGCCGAGCTGGCCGACCTGCTGGCCGAGAACGAGCTGGTGCTGCCCATCGACTCCATCTTCCCGATCGAGCGGACAGTCGAGGCCTACGGAAGGCTCGAGGGCGGCCACGTGCGCGGCAAGGTCGTCGTCGTCACCGACTGAGCGCGGCCTCGGCCGCCGAGAGGAGCATCCATGATCGCAGAGGACATCGCCCGGCAGCTGCGTGCCGCCGGCCTGCGCTGGCAGCCGGCGTCGGGCGACACGTTCGCCATCGACCGGCCCGGGATGGAGGGTGAGCGGTTCACGGTCAGCGAGATGACGATCGAGCCCCACCACTTCGACACGGGCACGATCCTCGGCTTCAACGGCACGACGGAGTGGGCGCTCGACTCGCTGGCCGTCGAGGACGCGCTGTGGATCCCGCGCGAGGACCAGCTGCGCGAACTCCTCGCCGGCAGCTTCCGCCACCTGGCGCGGACGCCCGACGGCTACCGCGTCACCGTGTACTTCGGCGGCGAGGAGCGCTTCTACGAGCACGAGGACGCCGCGACGGCGTACGCGCAGGCGCTGCTGTCGCTGATCGGGGCGTCGGTGTCGTAGGGGGTCAACCAGCCGAGAAGGCGGCGGAGGCGGAGGCGGCCAGGATGCGCGCGTCCAGGTCGTCCACGCTGCGGACGCCCGCGAGGGCGAGGGTGATGTCCAGCTCCGCGATGGTGTTGCGCAGCAGCTCGCGTACGCCCTCCTCGCCCGCGAGCGCGAGGGCGTACGCGTAGGGCCGGCCGATCGCGACCGCGCGGGCTCCGAGCGCGAGCGCGACCACTGCGTCCGACCCGCTGCGGATGCCGCTGTCGAACAGCACCGAGAGGCGCCCGGCGACGGCCTCGACGACCCCGGGCAGCGCATCCAGGGCTGCGATCTCGCCGTCGATCTGGCGTCCGCCGTGGTTCGAGACCTGCACCGCGTCCATCCCGGCGTCGATCGCCCGACGTGCGTCGTCGGGGTGCAGGACGCCCTTGAGCACGATCGGCAGGCGGGTGCGGTCGCGCAGGAACGCGAGGTCGTCCCAGGTGAGGGACGGGTCGGCGAAGACGTCGAGGAAGGTCTCGACCGCGGCCAGCGGCTCGCCCGAGCGCAGGTTCTCGCGCAGGGTGCCGGGGTGGTGGCGCAGGATGCTCGCGAACGAGGCGAGAGCGGCAGGCGTCGGCGTGGTGGCCGGACGCCCGCCGCGCGCGGCCCGCTCGCGCACGAGCTCCTGGAACACGGGGTCGCTGGTGTACTGCGCGATGCCCAGACCGCGGCTGAATGGGAGGTAGCCGAGGTCGAGGTCGCGCGGACGCCAGCCCAGCACGTGCGTGTCGAGGGTGACGACGATCGCCTCGCAGCCGGAGCGCTCGGCGCGGGAGACGAGGCTGGCGACCAAGTCGCGGGACGAGCTCCAGTACAGCTGGAACCAGCGGGACGCGCCGGGCGCGACCGCGTCCATGGATGCGGCCACCTCCTCCATGGGCTGCGACGCCTGGGTGGACAGCGTGGCCGGGACGCCGAGCGAGGCCGCCGCGCGCGCTGCCGCAGCGTCCCCACCACGACGGGCCAGCTCGAGCACGCCGATCGGGGCGAGCAGCAGGGGAGTAGGGCGACGGACGCCGAACAGCTCGATCGACAGGTCGCGCGCCGCGACGTCGCGCAGCACGCGCGGGACGATCCGGTGCCGGGCGAACGCGTCGAGGTTGGCCTGCGCGGTGCGCTCGAGGCCTGCGGAACCCGCGATGTACGCGAAAGCCGCACGGCTCATCCGCCGCTGGGCCACCCGCTCCAGCTGCCGGAACCCCACAGGGATGCGCGGCCGCCGGCCGGACACCCCCGCGCGGTAGATCTCCGACTGGGCGTCTCTGCCGGCGCTGCTCATGCCCCCATTCTGCGCCCGGCCACCCGCAGCTCCCGACACGCCGCCATGCGTCGCCGCCTGACGGCGTGTCGGCCCGACCACCTCATCCATGGGACGCAACACGCCGTTACGGGCGCGGCATAACGGCGTGTTGCGACCCCTGGATGCTGCTGCCAGCGGCCGCCACCTACTCGGCCCGACACGCTGTTGTGGGCCGCCACGTAACGGCGTGTTGGGACGAGTAGGTCATCCATGGGACGCAACGCGCCGTTATGAGCGCTGCATAACGGCGTGTTGCGGCCCATGGATGACGCAAGGGGCGGCCATCCGCTGGTCCCGACACGCCGTTATGCAGCGGGGCTTAGCGGCGTGTTTGGACGAGTAGGTGATCTATGGGACGCGACACGCCGTTACGGGCGCGGCATAACGGCGTGTTGCGGCCCGTGGATGCGCGTCAGCGGCGGCGGGGGCGCTTGCCGCGGGCCGCGGGCGCCGGGCGCGGCGCGGGCTTGCGCGGCGCCGTCTCGCGGGCGGACGCCTCGCGCGCGGCGACCTCGGGGTTGCGGGAGGAGTGCGCCGTGCGGCCGCGCACGATCCCGATGAAGTCGTCGACCAGGGGATGCTGTCCCTCGCGCGGCCAGGTCAGGCCGATGCTGCTCTGCGGGGCGTCCTCGACGCGCAGCGCCACGACGTCCTTGCGTCGCAGCGCCTTGGCCACCGAGGCCGGCAGCAGCGCGATGCCGTCCCCGGCCGCGACGCTGCGCATGAACGCCTCCGACGGCTCGCCGGTCACCCGCGGCTCGTCGGCCAGCTCCTCCAGGAACAGGTGCTCCTCCAGCGTCAGCAGGTGCTCGTGGTGCATCACCACGACGACGTCCTCCGAGTACAGCGGGATCAGGTGCCGCTCGTCGTCCGCCGAGGCGTCGCGGGCGAACACCATGTGCGCCTCGCCGGCCGCGAGCATCCCCAGCGGGTCGTCGCTCGGCCGCACCACGAGCTCCACGTCGGGGAAGCGCTGCTCGAATGTGCGCGTCCACTTGCCGACGGTGACGCCGAGCGGGAAGGCGAGCGAGAAGCGGGTGGACATCCCACGAGGGTAGCGAACGGTAGCCTGGAGGACATGAAGGCGCAGACCATGAAAGCGGCCACGGCGGCCAAGAAGCTCGGCATCTACCTGCCGGCGGCGCCCGACGACTTCCGCGACCGCGAGATCAGCCGCACCGAGCTCGACGAGCTGAACGCCAACCCGCCGGAGTGGCTGCAGACCCTTCGCGCCGACGGACCACACCCGCGCGACGTCGTGGCGCGCAAGCTCGGAGTCTCCAACTCCGGCCTCGCGCGCGGCGGCGTCACGGAGGCGCTGACGACCGCGGAGATCAAGGCGCTGCTCGCCGATCCGCCGCAGTGGCTGGTGGACGAGCGGGCGACGCAGGCCGCGGTGCGCGCCGAGAACGCGCGCGTCAAGCAGCGCGACGCCGAGCGCGCAGCGCGCAGAGCCGAGTAGCCGCTACACCCCGCTGGGCTGCTGCCCGCCGTCCGGGGTCCGCGCCGTCGCCGACCGGGCCGCGCGCGCGAGCGTCTGCGGCCCGTTCGTGAGCAGCGCGCGCTTCCACGGCGCCACTCCATCGATCTCGACCTGCAGCGAAAAGCTCAGGATGGTGCGGATCAGCACGATGATCGCCAGCACGAACGCGTCGGTCAGCGACGGCGTCGAGGTGACCGTCTTGACGAGGTCCGCGGCGACCAGGATCTCGAGCCCGAGCAGGATGACGCCGCCGAAGCTCTCGCGCAGCGTCCGGAACGCCGCCGCCCCGCTCCGCTGTCGCGTCCACGCCGTGACCGCGAGCGCCACGGACACGATGAAGCCGACCGCCATCGCGCCGACCCCGGCGAACTCGAACGCGATGCCGGTCACCTCGAAGAACGCGTGCGCATCCATGCGTTCATCGTGCCACGTAGAATCTTCCGGTGCCTCCCGAAACCCCGGCCGCTCCCGGCCTCGATCCCGACGAGCTCGCCACCACCCTCCGCGTCCTGGCGCAGCTGCACGAGCTCGACAAGGAACACCCGGACTACGTGACCGTGCGCCGGGCGACCTCGCACATGTTCAAGGCCTCGAAGCAGGCGCGCCGCCGCGAGCTCCGCGAGCAGGAGCTCGCCGCCGACCGCGCCGTGATCGCCGCCACTGCGACCGGCGCGCCCGACCGCATCGACGACGAGACCCGCGGCCGCGAGCTGACCTCGAGTACGACCGGCTCGACCACCGCCGGCACCCTCCTCAACTCCCAGGCCTGCTACATCTGCAAGCAGCAGTACACCGAGGTCGACTGGTTCTATCACCAGCTCTGCCCGTCGTGCGCCGCATTCAGCCACGCCAAGCGCAACGCGCGCACCGACCTGACGGGCAAGCGTGCGCTGCTCACCGGCGGCCGGGCGAAGATCGGCATGCACATCGCGCTGCGGCTGCTGCGGGACGGCGCGCACCTGACGATCACGACGCGCTTCCCGCGGGACGCGGTCCGCCGCTTCTCGCAGCTCCCGGATGCGGGGGACTGGCTGCACCGGCTGCGCGTCGTCGGGATCGACCTGCGCGACCCCGCGCAGGTGATCGCGCTCGCGGACTCGGTCGCCGAGCGCGGTTCCCTCGACATCCTCATCAACAACGCGGCGCAGACGGTCCGCCGCTCGCCCGGCGCGTACTCGCTGCTCGCCGAGGCGGAGACGCAGCCGCTGCCCGACGGGCCGCTGCCGGAACTGGAGACGTTCGGCCACACCGCCGCCCCGCATCCGCTCGCTCTCGAGCGCTCCGTCGCCGCGCATCCGCTGCTCTCCGCGGCCGACGTGCGCGGCACGATCGCCGAGCTGGCCGGGGCCGCGGCTCTCACCGCCGACGACCTCGCGACCGCGGCGATGAGCGCCGGGTCGTCGTCGCTGGCGAAGCACGCCGACGGCACGGCGATCGACGCGGGCGGTCTCGTGCCCGACGTCGCCCGCGTCAACAGCTGGACGCAGGCGATCGGCAGCATCGGCGCCCTCGAACTGCTCGAGGTGCAGCTGTGCAACCAGACCGCGCCGTTCATCCTGATCGACCGGCTGCGTCCGTCGCTCGCCGCCGCGGGACGGTCGTACGTCGTCAACGTGTCCGCCATGGAGGGCGTGTTCGGCCGCCGCTACAAGGGCGCCGGTCACCCGCACACCAACATGTCCAAGGCGGCGCTCAACATGCTCACGCGGACCAGCGCGGGCGAGCTGTTCGAGAGCGACGGCATCCTCATGACGAGCGTCGACACGGGATGGATCACCGACGAGCGCCCGCACCACACCAAGGTGCGGCTCGCCGAGGAGGGCTTCCACGCCCCGCTCGACCTGGTCGACGGCGCCGCCCGCGTCTACGACCCGATCGTCCGCGGCGAGGCCGGCGAGGACCTTCACGGTGTCTTCTTGAAGGACTACCGTGCCTCGGCCTGGTGAGAGCTACCCTGAACACGTGAGCGAAGACACGCCCCTGCCGCGCGTGACCCCGCGCAGCGAGATCACCGTTCCGGGGCAGGCGCGTCCCGTCCCGCAGGCGGCGAAGGGCGGCGCCCTGCGGCACTGGCTGCTCACCGGCCTCGTGGACGAGCGCGGCACCCAGCAGGGACCGCACGGTCGCAACCCCGAGCGCACCCACCCGTGGTGGCAGGTCATGTGCCTCACCGGTGTCGACTACTTCTCGACCCTCGGCTACCAGCCGGCCATCGCGGCGCTCGCCGCCGGCCTGATCTCGCCGTTCGCGACGCTCGTGCTCGTGGCGCTGACGCTGCTCGGCGCCCTCCCGGTCTACCGCCGGGTCGCGCGCGAGAGCTTCAAGGGCTCCGGCTCGATCGCCATGCTGGAGCGGCTGCTTCCGTGGTGGGCGGGCAAGCTGCTCGTGCTCGTGCTGCTCGGCTTCGCGGCGACGGACTTCATGATCACGATCACGCTGTCGGCCGCCGACGCGTCGGCGCACGCGATCGAGAACCCGTTCGCCCCCGAGTGGTTCCACGGCAACAACGTCCTCATCACGCTGTTCCTGCTGGCGCTCCTCGGTGCGGTGTTCCTCAAGGGGTTCAAGGAGGCCATCGGCATCGCCGTGGTGCTGGTCGCCGTCTACCTCGCGCTGAACGTCGTCGTGGTCGGCGTCTCCATCGTGCAGGTGTTCGCGCATCCCACCGCCGTCACCGACTGGTCCGAGGCGCTGTTCCGGCAGAACGGCAATCCGCTGATCATCGTCGGAGTCGCGCTGCTGGTCTTCCCGAAGCTCGCACTGGGCCTCTCCGGCTTCGAGACCGGCGTCGCGGTGATGCCGCAGATCAAGGGGCGCCCCGACGACGACCCCGCGTACCCGAAGGGGCGCATCCGCGGCGCCGGCCGGCTGCTCACCACCGCCGCGATCATCATGAGCGTCTTCCTCATCACGTCGAGCTTCACCACGACGCTGCTCATCCCGCAGCGCGAGTTCCAGCCCGGCGGCCAGGCGAACGGACGCGCCCTCGCGTACCTGGCGCACGAGTACCTGGGCAACGGCTTCGGCACGGTCTACGACCTGTCGACCATCCTCATCCTCTGGTTCGCGGGGGCCTCCGCTATGGCCGGCCTGCTCAACCTGGTGCCGCGCTACCTGCCCCGCTACGGGATGGCGCCGCAGTGGGCGCGCGCCGTGCGCCCGCTGGTGCTCGTCTTCACCGCGATCGCCTTCCTGATCACGCTGATCTTCCAGGCGAGCGTGGATGCGCAGGGCGGCGCGTACGCGACCGGCGTGCTGGTGCTCATCACGTCCGCATCCCTCGCGGTGACCCTCTCCGCCAAGCGCAAACGGCAGCCGAAGCGCACGGTCGTGTTCGGACTGATCACGGCGATCTTCGTCTACACGACCATCGACAACATCATCGAGCGGCCCGACGGCCTGCGCATCGCGACGCTCTTCATCCTCGGCATCCTCGTGGTGTCGATCGTGTCGCGCATCGGCCGGTCGTTCCAGCTCCGCGCCACGTCGGTGACGTTCGACGTCACGGCGCTCGACTTCATCCTGGAGGACGCGGAGGAGGGCGAGATCCGCATCATCTCGCACGAGCCCGATGTCGACACGACGAAGGAGTACGAGCAGAAGAACAAGGACGAGCGGAAGTACAGCCACATCCCGCAGCGCTCGCGGACGATCTTCCTCGAGGTGATGAAGTCCGACTCCTCCGACTTCGAGGAGGACCTGGTCGTGCACGGCGTCGTCAAGCACGGCTACCGGGTGCTGCAGGTGAAGAGCGGCAACGTGCCCAACACGATCGCCGCGGTGCTCATCGAGATCCGGGATGTGACCGGCGTCGTCCCGACGATCTATTTCGAGTGGACCGAGGGCAACCCGATCTCGAACATGTTCCGCTACCTGATCACCGGTGTCGGCGAGGTGGCGCCGGTGACGCGCGAGGTGCTGCGCGAGGCCGAGCGCGACGTCAAGCGCCGTCCCGCGGTGCACGTCTCCTGACGCGGGCGCCTACTCGACGGGGAACTCCAACCAGGCGAGGCCGCGGAGGTCGAGGCAGAGGCGGCCGGCGCGCTCCGCGGCGACGGCGATGACGTCGCCGCAGACCGAGCAGCGGACGACGAGGCCGTGCTCGTCGACGTACACGCGGGCCCGCGCGACCACCGCCTCGTCGCCGCAGTTGGCGCAGCGGCCGACCGCGGTGGTGATGTCGGCGGCGAAGACCTCGGACAGGAGGCCGGCGGCCGCGTTGCCGTCGAGGTAGGAGAGATCGGTCATGGCGTGCCTCCGACTCCGCCGTAGCGCTCGGTGCGGACGCGTGCCGGGTCGTGGCCGGCGTCGACCAGCCACCCGGAGACCGCCTCGACGAACGGCGTGGAACCGCAGATGAAGAAGGTGGGGGAGTCGGAGGCCGGCAGCACGCGCTGCATCAGGCCCTCGGCGGTCAGGCGACCGGGCATCGCGTCCGACCCAGGGGGAGCCTGCCGCGTGTAGATGTAGTCGACCTCGAGCGGCGCGGAGTTCATGGCCAGGCTCGCGAGCTCGTCCGTGTAGTAGCGGGAGAACGGCGCGCGCACCGAGTACAGCATCCGGAACGGCGCCGTGCTGTCCGCGGCGGCATGGGCGCGGGCCATGGACATGAGCGGTACGACACCCGATCCGCCCGCGATGAGCTGCACCGGAGTCGTGTCGCCCGGTCGCCAGACGAACCAGCCGCCGACTGGTCCGCGCACCTCCAGCTGGTCGCCGTTCATGAGGCCGCGCACGAGGTAGGGCGAGACCTCGCCGTCGGCGAGCTCTTCGACCGTCAGCTCGAGCTCGTCGTCCGGCAGCTGGTGCGGCTCGAGCGCACCCAGGCCACCGCCCGACGCGATCGAGTACGAGCGGACGGCCTGGTATCCGTCCGGCGCCGTCAACCGGATGTCGACGTGCTGGCCGGCGAGGTGGCCGTGCAGGCCGGGAATGCGCAACCGGATGGTGCGGGCCGTCGGGGTCTCCATGCGCGTATCGACCACGTCGGCCACCCGCCATACGCTGCTCACCAGTAGCGCTGTTCCTTCCACGGGTCCCCGTACATGTTGTAGCCGTTCTGCTCCCAGAAGCCCGGCTGGTCCTGGGGCAGCATCTGCAGCCCGTTGACCCACTTGGCGCTCTTCCAGAAGTACAGGTGCGGCACGAGCAGGCGCGCGGGGCCGCCGTGCTCCGGCTCCAGGTCCTTACCGTCGAAGCTGTGCGCGACCCAGGCCTTGCCGTTCAGCAGGTCCGCCAGCGGCACGTTCGTGGTGTAGCCGCCGTAGCTGTGCGCCATCGTGTACTCGTACGAGGTGTCGACATCCTTGAACAGGGTGTCGAGCGCCACGCCGCGCCACGACGTCCCGAGCTTCGACCAGCTGGTGACGCAGTGGATGTCGGTGCTCACGTCCTCCTGCGGGAGCGCAAGGAACTCGTCCCAGCTCCAGCGGTGCACGTCGCCCTTCTCGGTGGTGATCGTGAACGCCCAGTCGTCTTTGGCGATGCGGGGCGTCGGCCCGGCGCTCAGCACCGGGAAGCCCTCGGTCAGGTACTGACCGGGCGGGAGGCGGGGGTCGTCGGTCCTCCGACGGCCGAGGAAGCCGGACGAGATGATACCCATGAGCGGAAGCTTATCCACCTGCGCTCCGGCCGGTCTATGGTGAAGGCATGACCGCCGTGAATCTGGGGCTCCCTCTGCGGGCGACCCTGCCGCCGGCCTCACCGCCAGACACCTCCGATCGCCCCGACGATGCGGGGCTGATCGACCGGTTCGGACGGGTGGCGCGCGACCTGCGCGTGTCGGTCACCGAGAAGTGCTCGCTGCGCTGCACGTACTGCATGCCCGCGGAAGGGCTGCCCGCGATCCCGCGCGACGACCTGCTGTCGGCGGCGGAGATCGCGCGGCTGGTCGGGATCGGCGTCCGCGAGCTGGGTGTGCGTGAGGTGCGGTTCACCGGCGGCGAGCCGCTGATGCGGGCCGACCTCGCCGAGATCATCGGCCTCTCCGCGGCGGCAGCGCCCGGCATCGACCTCTCGATCACGACGAACGGCATCGGGCTGGACCACCGCATCCACGCCCTGGTGGACGCGGGACTCACCCGCGTGAACGTGTCGCTGGACACGGTCGACCGCGAGCACTTCGCCCGGCTCACGCGTCGCGACCGGCTCCCCGCGGTGCTCGCCGGCATCCGCGCCGCGCACGAGGCCGGGATGACCCCGCTGAAGCTGAACGCGGTGATGATGCGCGACACGCTGGCCGACGCCCCCGACCTGCTGCAGTGGGCGCTGGAGAACGACTGCCGTCTGCGGTTCATCGAGCAGATGCCGCTGGATGCCGACCGCTCCTGGCTGCGCGAGAACATGGTCCCGGCGGCCGAACTGCTCGCGGTGCTGGGCGAGCGGTTCGAGCTGACCGAGGCGGGCCGCGACGACCCGCACGCGCCGGCCGAGGAGTGGACGGTCGAAGGCTGGACGCTGGATGGCGCGCCCGCGACGGTCGGCATCATCGCCTCGGTCACGCGGTCGTTCTGCGCCGCGTGCGACCGGACGCGGATCACCGCGGAGGGCACCGTGCGGTCGTGCCTGTTCGGCGACGACGAGACCGACCTGCGCGGCCTGCTGCGCGGAGGTGCGGACGACGCCGAGATCGCGCAGTGGTGGCGCGCGGCGATGTGGGGCAAGCAGTCCGGTCACGGGATGGACGCGGCCGGCTTCGCGCCGCCGGTACGGAGCATGGGGGCGATCGGTGGCTGAGGTGCTGGTGCGGTACTTCGCGGCGGCGGAGGATGCGGCCGGCCGCCCCGAGGAGCGCGTCGAGGTCGCCGACGCGACGGTCGGCGGCCTACAGACCGAGCTCGTCGCCCGCTATGGCGAGCCGATGGAGCGCGTGGTCCGCTCCGGCTCCTTCCTCGTCGGCGGCGTCGTCTCGCGCGACCCCTCCCGCGAGCTCACCGCCACCGTCGACGTCCTCCCGCCCTTCGCCGGCGGCTGACCCCCAGCCGTCGAGCACAGGAAAAACGTTCGTCCTCGGGTCCCTCGGGGACGTTTTTCCTGTGCTCGGGGGCTAGGCGGGGTAGAGGGAGACGGCGTCGGGCGGGATGTGGAGGCCGACGGGGGCTCCGAGGTGGAGGGCGAGGTCGGCCACGACCGCAGGCGGGACGAGGGCGTCGAGGCGGTCGGTGCGGACGCGGACGAGGTCGGCCTGCGGCTGGAGGGCGGTGACGGTCGCAACCACCGGGGCGGCGGCCGGGGGCAGGAGGCGGACTGCGGACGGCCGTACGGCGGCGAAGAACTCCGCGCCCGGGGCGCCCGGCCCGTCCGCGGTCAGTCGCAGGCCCTCGGGCGTCTCCAGGCCCTCGGTGGTCCGCACTCCGCGCAGCAGGGTCAGGCCGGACAGCTCGGCGGTGAACGGATGCCGCGGCCGCTCGAGCACCTGGCGCGTCGGTCCCTCCTCGACGACCCGGCCGTCGTGCATGACGGCGACGCGGTCGGCGAGGAGGTAGGCGTCCAGCGCGTCGTGCGTTACGAGCACGGTCGTGCGTCCGGCCAGGACGTCGGCGAGCGCCCCACGAACCTCCGCCGCGACGGACACGTCGAGGGCCGAGAGCGGTTCGTCGAGGAGGAGCAGGCTCGGCTCCGCCGCGAGCGCCCGGGCGATCGCCACGCGCTGCGCCTGGCCGCCGGAGAGCTCGGACGGGCGCCGGTCGGCGAACGCCTCCGTGCCGGTGCGGCGTAGCCACTCGTCGGCTCGCGACCCCGCTTCGATCCGGGTGGCGCCGGCCGACCGCGGGCCGAATGCGACGTTGGCCCGGACGCTCAGGTGCGGGAACAGCAGCGCGTCCTGGGCGAGCAGCGCGACGCCACGGCGGTGCGGCGGCAGCCAGGCGCGGGGGAGGTCGAACAGCACGTCGTCGCCGAGGGTCGCGCGCCCGTGGTCGGGCCGGATGAGCCCGGCGAGCATCCCGAGTACGGTCGACTTGCCCGCGCCGTTCGGACCGAGCACGGCAAGCGTCTCACCGGCCGCGACCGCGAGGTCGATGGAGACGTCGCGCTCCGCATGCGCGGCTGCGATGCGCAGGCTCATGCGGCGGTCCGCGCAGTGGAGGCCCGGGTCCGCCGCCGCGCCCGCCACGGCTGCACCCGCTCGCCCGCGCCGTGCGCCACCGCGACGACGGCGATCGCGACGGCGACGAGCACCAGCGACAGTGCGACGGCCGCATCCGGGTCGGTCTCGCGCTGCAGGTAGATCTCGAGCGGCAGAGTGCGGGTCACGCCCTGCAGGCTGCCGGCGAAGGTCAGCGTCGCCCCGAATTCGCCCAGCGCCCGCGCGAACGACAGGATCGCGCCCGACACCACCGCGGGAAGCACCAGCGGCAGCGTGACCCGGAACAGCACGGCCGAGGGACGCGCGCCCAGCGTCGCCGCCACGGCCTCGTACCGCTCGCCCGCCGACCGCAGCGCACCCTCCAGGCTCAGCACCAGAAACGGCAGCGCCACGAAGGTCTGCGCGATCACCACCGCCGGGGTCGAGAACGCCACGTCGAGCGCGCCGCCGAGCAGTCCACGTCGCCCGTACAGCGCGAGCAGCGCCAGACCCCCGACCACCGGCGGAAGCACGAGCGGCAGCAGCACGATCGCCCGGACCACCCGCTGCCCGGCGAACGGCACGCGCGCGAGCACGATGGCCATCGGGACGCCGAGCACCAGGCATCCGGCCGTCGCGAGCAGCGACGTCCGCAGGCTGAGCAGCAGGGCATCCAGCGACGACGGCGAGGCGATCAGCGGGAGGAAGTGCGCCCAGTCCACCCGGAGCGCCATCGCGACGAGCGGGAGCACCACGAACAGCGCCCCGACGACTGCGACGGCGACGATCCAGCGCGGGACGGCCAGCCGCGCGCCCGCGATCACGGCGCGCCGAATCCGGCGGCGGTCAGCGCCTTCCGTCCGTCTGGGCCGGTGACGAACGCGACGAATGCCGCCGCGCCCTGCGCGTTCGGCGCCTTCGCGACCGTGGCGATCGGATAGACGTTCACCGTCTTCGCGGCCTCCGGGAACGGGACGGACTCGACCGCCGACCCCGCTCCCTTGACGTCCGTCCGGTACACGATCCCTGCGTCCGCTTCGCCGCTGCTGACCTTGCCGAGCACGTCCGTCACGGACGATTCCTGGCTCACTGGGGTCAGCGTGACGCCCGCCGACTTCTCGACTTTCGCGGTCGCGGCGCCGCACGGCACCTGGGGCGCGCAGACGACCGTCTTCACGCCCGGGGAGGCGAGGTCGGCGAAGCTCTTCACGTGGGCGGGGTTCCCAGAAGGGACGGCGATCGCGAGCACGTTCGTCGCGAAGTCGACCGGCTTCCCGTCGATGACCTTCGCCTCCACGGCCTTGGTCATGTTCGCCTCGTCGGCGGACGCGAACACGTCGGCCGGGGCGCCCGCGGTCAACTGCGACACGAGGTCGGAGGAGCCGGCGAACGAGAACGTCACCTTGGCTCCGGGGTGCGCGGCCTCGAAGTCCCTCCCGAGCTCGGTGAACGTCTTCGTCAGGGATGCGGCGGCGAACACCGTCACCGTGCCGGTCACGTCGTCGCCGGCCGATGCACTCGGGCTCAGGTCCGGGGCGGAACCGGCCGAGCTGCAGCCGGTGAGCGCCGCGCATGCCAGGAGCAGAGCGGCGGCCACGCGCAGCCGCCGGCTCATCGCGCCACCGACGGCGCCTCGACCATGACGTTGGTCGCCTTGATCACCGCGACCGCGACCGACCCGAGCTCGAGCCCCAGCTCGCGCACGGCCTCGCTGCTGATCAGCGACACCACGCGATGGGGGCCGCACTGCAGCTCGACCTGTGCCATGACCTTGTCGGCGACGATGTCGGTCACCAGCCCGACGAACCGGTTGCGCGCGGACCCGGCGACGCCCGACGGGTCGGCCGGCAGCACGGCGTTCTGCTTGGCCAGCTGGGCGAGTTCCAGCCCGTCGACGACGGTGCGTCCGGACCCGTCGTGCCGGCTGCTGAGAACTCCGGAGTCGATCCAGCGGCGAACGGTGTCGTCGCTCACCCCGAGGTAGAGCGCGGCGTCCTTGATCCGTATCTGCGGCATGAAACCCATCGTAGAGCCGCAGGTGCGGCAGGTCGAGGGCGTCGCGCCCGTAGGATCAGAGGCCGACCCACTCCGAGGCGCCGTCGGTGAAGTGCTGCCGCTTCCAGATCGGGACGCGCGCCTTGATGATCTCCACCAGCTCCGAGCACGCGGCGAACGCCTCCGCCCGGTGCGGGGCCGCGACCGCGGCGATGAGGGCGAGGTCGCCGATGGTCAGCGACCCGACCCGGTGCTGCGCGGCCACGCGCAGTCCGGTGGTGCGGGCGACCTCCTCGCAGCACTGCCGGAGGAAGTCCTCGGCCTCGGGATGCGCGCGGTAGTCGAGCGAGACGACGCCGCGGCCGCCGTCGTGGTCGCGGACGATCCCCTGGAAGGAGACGACGGCACCCGCCTCGGCGCGCCAGACGAATTCGTCGACGGTCGACGGCTCGAGCGGATCGGGGGTGACGGTGGCCAGGATGTCGCTCATCGGTGATCGCCTCCGCGGAGCTGGTCGAGCAGGTGGGGGAGCAGGCCGTCCAGCACCTCGAGGCCGTCCTTCACGCCGCCGCGCGAGCCGGGCAGGTTGACGACGAGCGTGGGGCCGGCCACGCCGACGAGCCCGCGGCTGAGCGCGGCCAGCGGTGTGGCGGCGGCGCCGTGCGCCCGCAGCGCCTCGGCGACGCCGGGAAGCTCGCGGTCGAGCACGGCCGCAGTGGCCTCCGGTGTGCGGTCGGTGGGGGAGACTCCGGTGCCGCCGGTGGTGATGAGGACCAGGGGACGCGCGCCGACGGCGTCGCGCAGGGCAGCGTCCACCTCGGCGTCGGGCACCACGCGGACGTCGGCGGGGAGGCGGCGCTCGGCCAGCCATTCGGCGATGACGGGACCCGTGGTGTCTTCGTAGACGCCGGTGGCGGCGCGCGTGGAGGCGACGAGCACGATCGCGCCCGCGGCCGGGGTGGGGCCCGCGACGTCGGGCGCAGCCTGAGCTGCAGCAGTCGCAGGCTCCCCGTCCCGCCGCCACTCGCCGCGCTTGCCGCCGCTCTTGGCGACGAGCCGCACGTCCGTCAGGCTCGCCGCCGGATCCACCGCCTTCACCATGTCGTGCAGGGTGAGCCCGGCGACCGCGACGGCGGTCAGCGCCTCCATCTCGACGCCGGTGCGGCCGTGCGTGCGCGCGACCACCTCGATCTCGATCGCTCCGGCGTCGGCATCCAGCTCGAAGTCGACCCGCACGCTGTTGAGAGGCAGCGGGTGGCAGAGCGGGATGAGCTCGCTGGTGCGCTTCGCACCGCCGATGCCCGCGATGCGCGCAGTCGCCAGCACATCCGCCTTCGGCAGGTCGTCGGCCGCCACGAGTCGCACGACCTCGGGGGTCGTCACGAAGCGTCCTCGCGCGACGGCCTCGCGGTCGGTCTCGGGCTTGCCTCCGACGTCGACCATGCGCGCGCGGCCGTCGGAGTCGAGGTGGGTGAGCTGGGTCATAGCGTCCAGACTGTCACGGCGGCGCCCTCGTCCAGGACGTCCGCGTCGGTGGGGATGTCGATGAGCACGTCGGCCTGCGCCATCCCGGCGACGAGGTGCGAGGAGGGCCCGGAGGCCGGGGCAACGCCGCCGTTGACGTCGAGCCGGCCGCGCAGGAACTGGCGCCGTCCGGGCACGGAGACGACGCGGTGCGTCAGCGTCGCGTCCACCGGCCGGATCTCCGGCAGGCCGGCGGCGGCGCGCAGCGGGCCACGGAGGAACACCGTGAACGACACCTGCGTGCTCACCGGGTTGCCGGGGAAAGCGAACACGGGCACGCCGCCGATCACAGCGGTCGCCTGCGGGCCGCCCGGCTGCATCGCGACCGTCGTGATGTCGGCGCCGTGAGGGTGCAGCACCTCCCGCACCACCTCGTAGGCGCCGCGTGAGATGCCGCCGGAGGTGATGACAAGGTCGCTGCTGTGCAACGCGTCGTCCAGGATGCGCTCGAACGCCGCGGGGTCGTCGCTGCTGCTGGCGCGCACGGACACCGTGGCGCCGGCCTCCTCCACGAGCGCCGCGAGCGCGATGCCGTTCGCGTCGTAGACCTGCCCGAACGCCGGCGTGGACCCGGTGACGAGCTCGGTGCCGCTGGTCAGGATCCCGACCCTCAGCCGGGCGCGCACGGCCACCGTCTCGACGCCCGCTGCGGCCAGGGCCGCGAGGTGGCGCGGGGCGAGACGCGTTCCCTCCGCGACCAGCACCTCGCCGCGTCGCAGGTCGCTGCCGCGCTCGCGCACGTACTCGCCGCGCTTGCGCGGACGCCGGATCTCGACGACCGCGCCGGCGAGGTCGTCGTCGCGGCCGAGCACGAGCTCGGTGTCCTCGACCGGAACGATCGCGTCGGCCCCGGTCGGAACCGGCGCGCCCGTCATGATCCGCAGCGCGGTACCGGGGATCAGCGAGACGGGGCTGGTGTGGCCGGCCGGGATGTCGCCGCTCACCTCGAGCGCGACCGGCGCCGTGCGCACGTCGGCGGCGCGCACCGCGTAGCCGTCCATCTGCGAGTTGCGGAAGAGCGGCAGGTCGACCTCCGACCGCACCTCCGCCGCGGTCACCCGGCCGAGCGCGCGGTCGAGCGGCACCGACTCGGTGGCGGGCTGCTCGGTGAGCGGTTCGAGCATCCGCGCGACGATGGCGGCGTGCTCCTCGACGGTCCGGCGCTCGTCGGCGGGGTCGCGTGTCATGGGTTCAGTATCCCGCGCCGCGCGCGTCGCGTTCAGTACCGCGCCATCTCGGGATCGACGTCGCGCGCCCACGCGTCGAGCCCGCCCGCGAGCACGACGCCGCGCATCCCGGCGTCGGCGAGCAGCTGCCGCGCGGTCTCGGCGCGGATGCCATGGTGGCAGACGATCACGAGCGGGTCGTCCTGCGGCAGGCGCGCGGCCACTCCCGACGGGTCGCCCTGCACGACGCCGAGCGGCACGAGCAGCGAGCCGGGCAGTTCGACGATCTCCGCCTCCCACGTCTCCCGCACGTCGAGGAGCGTGTGCGGCTCCCCGGCGATCAGCCGGGCGTGGAGCTCGGCGGGCGACATCGTGTCGGTGACGCCGCAGAACAGGTCGTAGTCGATCAGCTCCGTCACCGGCGCCGCCTGCGGATCGCGCTCGTAGGCGAGCTCGCGGAACGCGCCGCGCAGCGCGTCGTGGACGATCACCCGGCCGAGCAGCGGATCCCCGGTGCCGGTGATGAGCTTCAGCGCCTCGCCGACCATCAGGCCGCCGATCACGCCGCAGACGGACGGCAGCGCCCCGGCCTCGGCGCAGCTCGCGACGCTTCCCGGCGCCGGCGGCACCGGGAAGAGGTCGCGGTAGGTCGGCCCCTGCCGAGCCCAGCTCAGGCCGGCCTGGCCGCCGGTCTGGTGCACCGCGCCCCACACCACGGGGATGCCCGCGAGCGTCGCCGCGTCGTCCACAAGGTACCGGGTGGGGAAGTTGTCGCTGCCGTCGAGCACGAGGTCGAACCCGGCGAGGATGCGTTCGGCGTTCTCCGAAGTCAGCCGCTCGCGGAAGAGCCGCAGCTCGATGTCGTCGTCGAGCGCCCGGACGGCGTCCGCCGCGGACTCGACCTTCGCGCGCCCGACGTCGGCGGGCGTGTGGATGCTCTGCCGCGGCAGGTTGCTCGGCTCGACGCGGTCGTCGTCCACGATCCCGATGGTGCCGACGCCCGCGGAGGCGAGCAGCGGCAGCACGGCGGAACCGAGCCCGCCCGCGCCGACGACGAGCATGCGCGCGGCGGCGAGGCGGCGCTGCGCGACCGGGCCGAAGCCGGGCAGCTGCGAGGTGCGGGCGTAGCGGGCGGTGCGCTCGGGCGAGAGTTCGGGGCCGGGGTCGACCAGCGGCGGGAGGGCCATGTCCTCAGCCAATCACACCCGGGACGCCGCCGCACCGACCTCAGACCACGGTCACCTGCACCTCGTGCAGTCCGGTGGCGCCGTCGGGGACCACGTCCCGCTCGGTCGCGGTCTGCACCAGGCCCTTCGCGTCGGTCGCCCGCACCCGGAGGGTGTGCGTGCCGGGCGTCGCGTCCCACGCGTACCGCCACTGCCGCCAGGTGTCGGCGGAGATCGCGTCGGCGAGCGTCGCCTCCTGCCAGGGTCCGTCGTCCACCTTCACCTGCACGGCGCTCACGCCGACGTGCTGCGACCACGCCACGCCGGCCACCGCGACCGTCCCGGCCTTCACCTGCCGTCCGGCCGCCGGCACGTCGATGCGCGAGGACAGCTTCACCGGGCCGCGCTCGGACCAGCCGCGCGTCGTCCAGTAAGCCGTGTGCTCGTCGAAGCGGGTGACCTCCAGCGACACCACCCACTTGGTCGCCGACACGTAGCCGTACAGGCCTGGCACGACCATCCGCACGGGGTAGCCGTGCTCCAGCGGCAGAGGGGTGCCGTTCATCCCGACCGCAAGGATCGCGTTGCGGTCGTCGGTCAGGGTCTCGAGCGGCGTGGACGCCGTCCAGCCGTCCTGGCTCGTCGACAGCACCATGTCGGCGTCGGAGGAGGGCTTCGCCTTCGACAGGAGGTGGCGGATCGGGTAGCCGAGCCAGGTCGCGTTGCCGATGAGGTCGCCGCCGACCTCGTTCGAGACGCACGTCAGCGTGGTGGTCGACTCCTCCAACGGCAGGGCGAGGAGTTCTGCGAACGTCAGCTCGACCTCCTGCTCCACCATCCCGAAGATGCGCAGCTTCCACGCGTTCGCGTCGATGCCGGGGATCTGCAGGGCGGTGTCGATCCGGTAGAAGTCGGCGTTCGGCGTGATGATCGGCGACAGGCCCGGGATGTCGAACGAGGCTCCGGCGGGGACCGGCGGCGCCTTCTTCGCCGGGCTCGGCAGTCGGATCGCGGCCCGCGCCGCCGAGGCCGCGCGGAAGCCGCCCGCCACCGCCTGGCCGATCACCAGCGCGAGCGCTCCGCCCGCCGCCGTCGCCGCCGTCGCACCGACGAACCGCCGCCGGCTCACCCGCCCTCTCGGGGTCGCGCGCGTCGGCTCGGTGTCGCGCAGCATCCGCATCAGCCAGCCGAGCAGCAGGATCGCCAGGGCCGCCGCGAGGACCGAGGGAGCGCATCCACGATCCCGTTGCCCGAGCGCGTGACGGCCGCGAGCACGCCGACGGCGCCGCCCACGCCGATGAGAATGCGGCCGAGCGGCGGACGGATCCGCTCCAGCCAGCCGGCCAGCGCGGCCCCCGCGAGCACCACCACCCCGAGCGAGACGATGAGGAACGCCTTGTCACCGGTCCCGAACAGGCCGATGACGGCCTCCTTCAGCCACGGCGGCGCGAGGTCGATGAGGAGCGCGCCCACGGTGAGCACCGGGCTGCCGTTCTGCACCAGGAAGGCGCTCAGGAGCTCCGCAGCGCCGACCCCCGCGACGACGCTCGCCACGCCCGCGGCCGCCGGCCGCCAGAACTCCGCCATACCGCCAACTTAGGGCCGCCGCCTGTGCGTGGGCGCAGGGATTACGGATTCGTAATGCTTTCACCCGATTCGGCGGGCCGCCGCCTGTGAAAGGGTGGAGGAATCATGTCGGATTCCGAAGCCTCCGCCCCACGCCGCCTGCGCGTCGAGGACATCCCCGGGTGGACCGGGCCCGGCTCGGTGTCCGAGGACGCCGTCTACGAGACGTTCGTCGCGTGGGTCGAGGCCGGTGGCATCGAGCTGTACCCGGCGCAGGACGAGTCGGCGATCGAGGTCGTCGGCGGCGCGAACCTCATCCTGAGCACCCCGACCGGCACCGGCAAGTCGCTCGTCGCCGTCGGCGCCCACTTCGCCGCCCTCGCCCGCGGGGAGCGCACGTACTACACGGCGCCGATCAAGGCTCTGGTCTCCGAGAAGTTCTTCGCGCTGGTCGACATCTTCGGCGCCGAGAACGTCGGGATGACGACCGGCGACTCCGCGGTGAACGCCGACGCGCCGATCATGTGCGCGACGGCCGAGATCCTGGCCAACCTCGCCCTCCGGCACGGCGACGAGACGCCGGTCGGCCAGGTCGTGATGGATGAGTTCCACTTCTACTCCGACCCGGATCGCGGCTGGGCGTGGCAGGTGCCGCTTCTCACCCTCCCTCACACGCAGTTCGTGCTCATGTCGGCCACCCTCGGCGACGTGACGGCGCTCGCCGACGACCTGGAGCGCCGCACCGGCCGCCCGACGGCGACCGTCACGGGCGTCGAGCGCCCGGTGCCGCTGCACTACTACTACGAGGTCACGCCCGTCCACGAGACCATCGAGGACCTGCTCGCCACGGGGCAGGCGCCGATCTACGTGGTCCACTTCTCGCAGCTCGCCGCGCTGGAACGCGCGCAGTCGCTGTCCAGCGCCAAGATCGCCAGCCGGGAGCAACGCGATGCGATCGCCGAGCTGATCGGCGACTTCCGTTTCACGACGAGCTTCGGCAAGACCCTCTCGCGCCTGCTGCGCCAGGGCATCGGGGTGCACCATGCCGGGATGCTGCCGAAGTACCGCCGCCTGGTCGAGCAGCTGGCCCAGCGGGGCATGCTGCGTGTCATCTGCGGGACGGACACGCTCGGTGTCGGCATCAACGTGCCCATCCGCACCGTGCTGCTCACCGCGCTGACGAAGTTCGACGGCACCCGGATGCGGCAGCTCAATGCGCGCGAGTTCCACCAGATCGCCGGCCGGGCGGGACGCGCGGGCTACGACACCGCAGGGACCGTCGTCGCGCAGGCGCCCGAGCACGAGTCGGAGAATCTGAAGGCGCTGGAGAAGGCCGGCGACGACCCGAAGAAGCGCCGCAAGATCGTGCGGAAGAAGGCGCCGGAGGGCTTCGTCTCGTGGGGCGAGCCGTCGTTCCGAAAGCTCATCGAGTCGGAGCCCGAGACGCTGACGTCCTCGATGCAGATCACCAGCGCGATGCTCATCAACATCATCGGCCGCGGCGGCGACGTCTACCGGCATGTCCGCGACCTCGTCTTCGACAACCACGAGCCGTGGAAGCGGCAGCTCGCCCTCGCCCGGCGCGCGATCGAGCTGTACCGGTCGCTCCTCACCGCCGGAGTCGTAGAGGCGGTCCGGAGCCACGACGGGGTGGAGATCCGTCTCACGGTCGACCTCCAGCCCAACTTCGCCCTCAACCAGCCGCTGTCGCCGTTCGCGCTCGCCGCGTTCGAGCTGTTCGACCTCGAGTCCCCGGTGTACGCGCTCGACATCGTCTCCGTCGTCGAGGCCACCCTCGACGACCCGCGGCCCGTGCTGTCGGCGCAGCAGTTCCAGGCTCGCGGCGAGGCCGTCGCGGCGATGAAGGCGGAGGGCATCGAGTACGAGGAGCGGATGGAGGCGCTGGAGGAGGTCACGCACCCGAAGCCGCACGACATCCTGCTGCACGAGGCCTTCGCCACCTACGCCTCGAGCCAGCCGTGGGTCGCCGACTTCGAGCTGAGCCCCAAGTCGGTCGTGCGCGACCTGTACGAGCGGGCGATGACGTTCGGCGAGTTCATCGCGTTATACAAGCTCGCCCGCTCGGAGGGCGTCGTGCTGCGCTACCTCTCCGACGCCTACCGGGCCCTCAACCAGACCGTGCCGCTCGACCTCCGCACCGAAGACCTCCGCGACATCATCGAATGGCTCGGCGAGCTCGTCCGCCAGGTCGACTCGAGCCTGCTGGACGAGTGGGAGGAGCTGGTCCACCCGGACGCCGCCAAGCACGCCGCCGAGTCCTCCGAGCTGGCGCCGCCCGCACCGCGGAACGTCACCACCAATCGGCGGGCGTTCTTCGTCCTTGTGCGGAACGAGCTGTTCCGCCGCGTCCAGCTGGCCGCGCTCGACCGCGTCCACGACCTCGGCGTGCTGGAGGCGGAGGCCGCGGTGCTCGCCGGGGGCGCCGCGCCGTTCACCGAGGCGCAGTGGGATGCGGCGCTGGAGGGCTACTACGCGGAGCACGACGAGATCCTGACCGACGCCTCCGCGCGATCGGCGTCGATGATCCTGGTGGACGAGAAGCCCGAGGGGGTCGAGGGGATCTGGCGCGTGCGTCAGATCATCGCCGACCCGGAGGGGGACCACGATTGGGGCATCGCGGCGGACGTGCTGCTGGAGGACTCGGCGCGCGAAGGCGTCGCCGTGATCCGGGTCACCTCGGTCGGACGGCTCTGACGAGTTTGACCCGGTCGCGGACACCGTGTGAGTATCGTCACGGCGTCCCAACAGCGCCAGGTCCCTTGCGTGAACTCCCGATGAAGCTTTAGGTCGGGAGGGACGCATCCGACACGCGACAGCGTCAACGCGAGAAAGAGAACGGTGGACCTCACCCTCATCGTCGTGCTGGTCATTCTGCTGGCGCTCTTCTTCGACTTCACGAACGGCTTCCACGACACGGCCAACGCGATGGCGACCCCCATCGCGACCGGAGCGATGCGTCCGAAGGTCGCCGTCGCCCTGGCTGCCGTGCTCAACCTGATCGGCGCCTTCCTCTCGACCGAGGTCGCCAAGACGATCTCCGGCGGCATCATCAAGGAAGGCGACGGCGGCGTGCAGATCACGCCGGTGCTCATCTTCGCCGGCCTGGTCGGCGCGATCGTCTGGAACATGGTGACGTGGCTCTTCGGCCTGCCGTCGTCGTCCAGCCACGCGCTGTTCGGCGGCCTGATCGGCGCGGCGATCGTCGGCGCCGGCATCCAATCGGTCGACTTCCTCGTGGTGCTGGACAAGGTGGTGCTGCCGGCGCTGATAGCCCCCTTCACAGCCGGTGTCGTGGCGTGGAGCGCGACGAAGCTCGCGTACTGGATCACGCGACGCTACGACGGGCGGCCGGACGGACGCGGCGGCTTCCGCTACGGACAGATCTTCTCGTCGTCCCTGGTCGCCCTCTCGCACGGCACCAACGACGCGCAGAAGACCATGGGCGTCATCACCCTCACGCTGATCTCCGCGGGCCTCCAGCCGCTCGGCTCCGGCCCTGAGATCTGGGTCGTCATCGCCTGCGCGCTCGCCATCGCCCTCGGAACGTACTCCGGCGGCTGGCGCATCATCCGCACCCTCGGCCGCGGGCTCACCGAGATCAAGCCCGCACAGGGCTTCGCGGCCGAGACGAGCACGGCGGCGACCATCCTCGCCTCCAGCCACCTGGGCTTCGCCCTGTCGACCACGCAGGTCGCCTCGGGGTCGGTCATCGGCTCCGGGCTCGGCCGCCGCGGCTCGTCGGTGCGCTGGGGGACCGCCGGCCGCATCGGCATCGGCTGGCTGCTGACGCTGCCGTCCGCGGCGATCGTCGGCGCCGTCGCCGGGCTGATCGCGAACATCGGGCCGATCGGCGTCGTCATCGACACCATCGTCGGAACGGCGGTGGTCGTCTACATCTTCTGGCGCGCGCGCCGCAATCGGGTCACCAGCGAGAACGCCGTCAAGCCAGTGCCGCTGCAGGGCAAGAGCGAGGTCGCGCAGTCCGGCAAGGCGGTCAGGATCGAGAAGGTCAAGCCGCTCAAGCGCGAGCGTCCGAGGAGGTCCGCATGATCGACTGGGCAGCATTCGTCGTCGTCTTCCTGGCCGCGCTGATCGGCTCCTGCGTCGTCGTCGCTTCCTACGCGCTCGGCACGCGCCTGCTGGCGGTCGCCGGCCGCGCGCTGTTCGTCGAGCCGGTCGAGTTCACGGACGCGATCACCGTCCTGACGCCCGAGAAGGCCGCCAAGCTGCAGCGCAAGGCCGAGAAGGCCCAGCGCAAGAACCCGCTGACCGCCGGCCAGAAGCGCCTGGCGCTGACCGGGGCGTACGCGTGCTTCACGGTCTGCGCGCTGGCGGTGCTGTACGGGCTGTACCTGATCATCCCGTACTTCCACCAGTAGGCCCCGCCAGTTGCTCGTAGGTGCTGCCGACACGCCGTGCCGGACAGCACCTACGAGCAATTCGCGGTGGAGCGCGGGACTCAGTCCGTCCCGCGCGCCCGCCCGATCGCGTTCATCACGTGGTAGACGACGATCGCGGCGATGGCGCCGAGCGCGATCCCGTTGAAGGTCAGCTGGCCGAGGTTGAGCGTGAAGTCGCCGATGCCGATGATGAGCGCGGTCGCGGCCGTGAACTGATTCTTCGGCTTCGAGAAGTCGACCTTGTTGTCCAGCCAGATCTTCACGCCGATGATGCCGATGAGGCCGTACAGCGCCGTCGTCACGCCGCCGAGGACGCCGGCCGGGATCGTGTTGATCACGGCGCCGACCTTGGGGGAGAGGCCGAGCAGGATCGCCACGATGCCCGCGACCCAGTACGCCGCCGTCGAGTAGACGCGGGTCGCCGCCATGACGCCGATGTTCTCGCCGTACGTCGTCGTGCCCGAGCCGCCGAAGAAACCGGCGACCGTGGTCGCGACGCCGTCGGCGAAGAGCGCGCGGCCCGTGAGGCGGTTGACCGCGGGGTCGGTGAGCTGCGCGACGCCGCGGATGTGGCCGACGTTCTCGGCGATCAGCACGAGCACGACGGGGAGGAACGCGGGCAGGATGCCCCACGTCGCGGCGGGCGCCGTGAACGGGTTGGCCGGCAGGGTGAACTGCGGCAGGCCGATCCACGCCGCCTTCGCGACGCCGCTGAAGTCGACCTGGCCGACGATCACGGCGAAGACGTAGCCGACCGCGACGCCGAGGAAGATCGACAGGCGCCCCAGCATCCCGCGGAACAGCACGGTGCACAGGATGACGGCGGCCAGCGTCACGAGCGCGGTCACGGGCGCCTTCGCGAAGTTGGCGCCGGCGGCGGGCGCCAGGTTGAAACCGATGAGCGCGACGATCGCACCGGCGACCACCGGAGGCATCAGGCCGTCGATCC
This sequence comes from Leifsonia poae, assembly GCF_050632865.1. Taxonomy (GTDB): domain Bacteria; phylum Actinomycetota; class Actinomycetes; order Actinomycetales; family Microbacteriaceae; genus Leifsonia; species Leifsonia poae_B. The sequence goes on from NZ_JBODSA010000001.1 coordinate 621,184, forward strand.
ACTTGGTGCCGGTCCCGATGACGATCAGGCCGACGATCGCGAGCAGGAGGCCCGTGATCAGGATGCCGAACAGCGCCGACGGCATCCCGTGCGCCTTCGTCGCCGCCACGATCGGGACGATGAAGGCGAACGACGAGCCGAGGTAGCTCGGCAGCCGGTTGCCGGTGATGACGAGGAAGAGCAGCGTCCCGACGCCGGAGAACAGCAGCGTCGTCGCGGGCGGGAAGCCGGTCAGCAGCGGCACCAGGAACGTCGCGCCGAACATCGCGACGACGTGCTGAGCGCCGAGACCGATCGTGCGCGGCCAGGTCAGCCGCTCGCCGGGCAGCACGATCTCGTGCGCCCCGACCTTCTTTCCGTCGCCGTGCAGTGTCCAGGGCAGAGCCATGCGTGTCCTCACCAGGGTTCGAGTCGGAATAGGCTGGTGTCTGCGCATTCGCGCAGTACCCGACGAAGCTGAACGCACGCCGGGTCACCGCTCACAAGATCCTAAACGGGAGTCAACCATTTCCGCTTCGACCAGCGCGCCCACGACGGCCAAGGGGCGCCTCGACCGCTTCTTCGAGATCAGCGCACGCGGCACCACCTGGGGCACCGAGGTGCGCGGCGGCGTCCTGACGTTCGTGACCATGGCGTACATCGTCATCCTCAACCCGCTCATCCTCGGCGGGACGAAGGATGTGGTGGGCCACACCCTGGGGACCACCCAGGTCGCCGCCGTGACCGCGCTCAGCGCCGGCGTGATGACCCTCCTCTTCGGCCTGATCGCGCGCCTGCCGTTCGCGTTCGCCGCCGGACTCGGCATCAACTCGTTCCTCGCCGTCAACGTGGTCAAGATCCTGACCTGGCAGGAGGCCATGGGCCTCGTCGTCATCAACGGCATCATCATCGTGTTGCTCTCGGCGACCGGCCTGCGCAAGCTGATCTTCAACGCGGTGCCCGCGCCGCTGAAGACGGCGATCACGGTCGGCATCGGCCTCTTCATCGCGTTCATCGGCTTCGTCGACTCCGGCTTCGTCCGCACCACGACGCTCTCGTCGCCGCCGGTGCAGCTGGGCGAGGCGGGCTCGATCGCGACCCTCCCGACCATCACCTTCCTCATCGCGCTGGTCATCATGGGCGTGCTCATGGCGCGCAAGGTCAAGGGCGCGCTCCTCATCGGCATCGTGGCGGCGACCGTCGTCGCGATCATCGGCGAGGCGATCTGGCACGTCGGCCCCTCGATGGGCAAGAACCCGGCCGGCTGGAACCTCACCGTCCCGCAGCTGCCCACTTCCCTCGTCTCGCTGCCCGACCTCAGCCTGGTCGGGCAGGTCGACCTGTTCGGCGCTTTCGGCCGCATCGGCGCGCTGGCCGCGATCATGCTGATCTTCACGCTCGTCTTCACCAACTTCTTCGATGCCATGGGCTCGATGACCGGCCTGGCTCGCAGCGCTGGGCTCGCGAACGAGGACGGCACCTTCCCGCGCCTGCAGTCGGCGCTGATCGTCGAGGGCGTCGGCGCGATCGTCGGCGGTGGCACCTCGTCCTCGTCGAACACCGTCTTCGTCGAGTCCGCGTCGGGCATCGGCGAGGGCGCGAAGACCGGTTTCGCGAGCGTCGTCACCGGCGTGCTGTTCCTGCTCGCGATGTTCTTCACGCCGCTCACGCAGGTCGTCCCGCTCGAGGTCGCGGCGGCGGCGCTGGTCGTCGTCGGTGCGCTCATGGTCGTGCAGATCCGCCACATCGACATGAGCGAGTTCTCGGTCGTGCTGCCGGTGTTCCTGACGATCATCGTCATGCCGCTGACGTACTCGATCGCGAACGGCATCGGCGTCGGCTTCATCAGCTGGGTGCTCATCCGCTCGCTCGCCGGCAAGGCGCGCGAGATCAGCCCGCTGCTGTGGGTGGTCGCCGCCGGCTTCCTGATCTACTTCGCGCGCGGCCCGATCGAGGGCCTGCTCGGCCAGGTCTGATCCTCGGGTCAACGTCAGGGTGGAATCGGGGGTTATCCGGATGGCCGCCGGTTCCGCCCGACGCTTGACTGGATCCATGACCACCACCACCAGTAACCCGAACCTCACCGCCGTCCCCGACCGCACCCTCAGCATCACCAGCTTCGCGCTCGGAATCGCGTCCATCGCCTTCGGCTGGACCCTCATCGCACCCATCGCAGGACTCGTCGTCGGCGTGATGGCGCTGAACCGGGAGCCGGCCGGCCGCACCTTCGCGATCTGGGGCATCGTGCTCAACGCGGTCATGCTCGCGGGTGTCGCGATCGGCCTGCTGTTCGCCGTCGTCGGGCTCGGGATCGGGCTGGCGGCCCTGCCGTTCGCCTGGCTCTGAGCCGGGTTTGAGATGATGGGGGGATGGAACCATCCCCCTCGTCCGGCCGCGCAGCTTCGTCGTCCGGGGCCGCAAGACCGAGGCGCAGTCCCGCGCTATCGACGAGCTCTGGCCCACATTCGGGCTGGAGTTCGACGGATCGCCGCTCGACCTCGACGCGGCTTTCGGTCGCACGGCCCCGCGCGTCGTGGAGATCGGCTTCGGCAACGGCGAGAACCTGCTGACCTTGGCCGAGCGGCACCCCGACCGCGACTTCCTCGGCATCGAAGTGCACGGCGCGGGCATCGGCCGCGTGCTCGGCGCGATGCGCGACCGGGGGCTGACCAACATCCGGATCGTCCGGCACGACGCGGTCGAGGTCTTCGAGAAGGGCTTCCCGCCGGCTCGGTCGACGAGATCCTGATCTTCTTCCCCGACCCCTGGCCGAAGGCCCGCCACCACCGGCGCCGCCTCATCCAGCCGGAGGTCGCCACGCTCCTCGCCCGCACCCTCGCCCCCGAGGGCGTGCTGCGGCTCGCCACCGACTGGGAGCCGTACGCCGAGCACATGATCGAGGTGCTGGACGCCGAGCCCGCCCTGGTCAACGTCGCCGGCGCCGAGCACTTCATCCCGCGTCCGGACGATCGCCCGGTCACCAAGTTCGAGCGCCGCGGCGAGCGCCTCGGCCACGCCATCTTCGACCTCGCCTACCGCCCCGCCCGCTGACCACATCCCTAGGATGGGCGCATGACGCACGCCACGGTCGACGAGCTCCGGTCCGCTTTCGACGGAGGGCTCACCAAGCCGCTCGCCTGGCGGCTCGCCCAGCTGCGCGCGTTGCGCCGCATGCTCACCGAGCGCGGCTCGGAGTTCGAGGACGCACTGCACGCCGACCTCGCCAAGAACCCGACCGAGTCGCAGATCGCCGAGCTCGGCTTCGTCGTGGGCGATCTCGACCACACGGTGAAGCGCCTGCGCCGCTGGCTGCGTCCCCGCCGCGTCTCGGTGCCGGGTGCCCTGCTGCCCGCCCGGGCGTACACCATCCTGGAGCCGGTCGGCGTCGTGCTGGTCATCGCGCCGTGGAACTATCCCGTCCAGCTGCTGCTCGCCCCGCTCGTCGGCGCCCTGGCCGCAGGCAACGCCGTCGTGCTCAAGCCCAGCGAGCTCGCTCCCGCGACCTCGGCCGCCATGGCCCGGCTCATCCCCGAATACCTCGACTCGCGGGCCGTCGCGGTCGTCGAGGGCGGCGTGGAGGAGACCACCGACCTGCTCGCCCAGCGTTTCGACCACATCTTCTACACCGGGAACGGACGCGTCGGCCGCATCGTCGCGAAGGCCGCGGCGGAGCACCTGACCCCGGTGACCCTGGAGCTCGGCGGCAAGTCGCCGGTGTACGTGGACCGCACGGTGGACGTCGCGGCGGCCGCCCGCCGGATCGCGTGGGGCAAGTTCATGAATGCCGGCCAGACCTGCGTCGCGCCGGACTACGTGCTCGCCGACCGTGACGTGGCACCCCGCCTGGCGACCGCACTGCGCGAGGCCGTGCGCGAGCTGTACGGCGACGACCCGTCGCAGAGCCCCGACTACGGCCGCATCGTCAACGACCGCCAGTTCGAGCGCCTGACCGGGATGCTCGGCTCCGGCACCACGGCCGTCGGCGGCGACCACGACGCCGTCACCCGCTACCTCGCGCCGACCGTCCTGACGGACGTCGCGCCCGATTCGCCCGCGATGGCGGAGGAGATCTTCGGCCCGATCCTCCCCATCCTGCCGGTCGACGGGGTGGACGACGCGATCCGGTTCATCCGGTCCGGGGACAAGCCGCTCGCCCTCTACGTCTTCACGTCGAGCGCCCGTACCCGCCGCCGCATCCTGACCGAGACCAGTTCGGGCGCGGTCGGCTTCGGCGTCCCAGCCGCGCACCTGGCGGTGGCCGGCCTGCCCTTCGGCGGGGTGGGGGAGAGCGGCGCGGGGGCGTATCACGGGGAGCGTTCGCTGCGGACGTTCAGCCATGAGAAGGCGGTGCTCAGCAAGCCGCTGAGCCCCGACACCCTCCAGCTGATCTACCCGCCGTACACCGAGTCCAAGGACCGCTTCGCGCGCGGTCTGCTGCGCAAGCTGGGCTGATCGACATCGTGTACACGGACGCTCGGGATGCCGGACAGTGAGTCCATCGGACGGCGCTGACCCGGGGGTAGGCTCGGCACTGCCGGAGGCCACGAACTCCCGGCGACAGAAGCATGCCAACGCACGACGAGAGGCAACGGTGCCAACCGTGAACCCGACAGCAACCATCCCCGTGGTGACCGACGCGTCCGAGAACGTGTCGGACGTCCCCGCATCCAGCAGCGAGGGACGCCCCACCCGCACCGAGACCGACTCGCTCGGCGCGCGCGAGATCCCCGCCGAAGCGTACTGGGGCATCCACACGTCCCGCGCGCTCGAGAACTTCCCGATCGCGAAGCGGCCCATCTCGGTCTACCCCGACCTCATCGTCGCGCTCGCCAGCGTCAAGCAGGCCGCGGCCCGGGCCAACCTCGAGATCGGCGTGCTGGAGCCTCATAAGGCCGAACTGATCGACCGCGCCTGCCAGATCATCATCGACGGCGGCTTTCACGACCAGTTCGTCGTCGGCGTGATGCAGGGCGGCGCAGGCACCTCCACGAACATGAACGCCAACGAGGTCATCGCGAACATCGCGCTGGAGCTCGACGGCCACCCGAAGGGCGACTACGCCCACCTCCACCCGATCGACGACGTCAACCGCAGCCAGAGCACCAACGACACGTACCCGACGGCGATCAAGATCGGCCTCACCTTCGCGCTCGGGCACCTGCTCGACGAGCTGGCGCTGTTGCGCGACTCGTTCGCGCACAAGGCCGAGGAGTTCCGCAACATCCTCAAGGTCGGCCGCACGCAGCTCCAGGATGCGGTGCCGATGACCCTGGGGCAGGAGTTCCACGGCTTCGCGACCACGCTGACCGAGGACCACGCCCGCCTCACCGAGACGAAGTGGCTCCTCGCCGAGATCAACCTCGGCGCGACCGCGATCGGCACCGGCATCACCGCCGACCCGGGCTACGCAGCGGCGGCCGTCCGCCACCTGAACGCGATCACCGGACTCAACCTCGAGACCGCTCCCGACCTCATCGAGTCGACGAGCGATGCCGGCGCGTTCATGTCGTTCTCCGGGTCGCTCAAGCGCAGCGCGATCAAGCTGTCGAAGATCTGCAACGACCTGCGGCTGCTGTCCTCCGGACCGCAGGCGGGCCTGGGCGAGATCAACCTCCCGGCGCGCCAGGCCGGCTCCAGCATCATGCCCGGCAAGGTGAACCCGGTCATCCCGGAGGTCGTCAACCAGGTCGCCTTCTCGGTCGCCGGCGCGGACGTCACGGTCACCATGGCGGCGGAGGGCGGCCAGCTGCAGCTCAACGCGTTCGAGCCCGTCATCGCGCACTCCCTGCTCCAGAGCATCACGTGGATGGCGCAGGCCTTCCACACCCTCCGAATCAACTGCGTCGACGGCATCACCGCCAATGAGGAGCGACTGGGCGCGATGGTCGGCTCGTCGGTCGGCGTGATCACGGCGCTCACCCCGCACATCGGCTACGCGGCCGCCGCGGCGCTCGCGAAGTCGGCGCTGCTGACCGGCCACAACGTCGCCGACCTGGTGGTCGAAGCGAAGCTGATGAGCCGCGAGCAGGTCACCCGACTGCTGTCGCCGGCGCGCTTGAGCGGTCTCGAGACGATCACCACGGCCATCCCCGTGGTCGAGGCGGACGCGATCGCGGAGGCACGCCAGGAGGGCGAGTAGCCGACTATTCGGGCAGCTGCGGACCCTGCTCGCCGGGCTCCGTGCCGGTGATCTCGTCCGTGCTCACCGGCACGGTGCCGACGTACATGTAGACCGCCTCCGGCGGGGTGTCGCGGCTGTGGGAGAAGGTGTAGACGTCCAGGACGGCGGCGCCTCCCAGCGAGGACGGCACGCGGACGCGCGACGGGGGCGCGTCGCCGAGGGACGGCACGGTGAGCACGGTCTCCCCGCCGTCCTCTGCGATCAGCACGCAACGGAGCATCGAGGACCCTGAGTGCTCGTAGGTCATGTGGAGAAGGTTATGCCCCGCCGGGCCCTCCTCGCGATCCCCCGAGGGTGGGACCGCCCGTTCAGTCCGTCTCCCGCGCCTCCGCCTCGCGGAACAACGCGATCATGTCGCGCCCGAGCTGGTGCGGTGCCGTCTCGCACGGGCTGTGCCCCGTGCGGTAGACCGCGAGCCGCGCCCGCAGCGCTTTCGCGTTGGCGGCGTGCAGGTGCGTCGGCCACAGGTCGTGGTCGCCCGTCGCGACGAGGATCGGGATGCCCGTCGCCGCGACCCGGCCGCGCACGTCCGGGACGTTCTTCATCAGCCCGACGATGTCGTCCACGCTGGAGCGGCGTGTCAGCGCGAACCGCGAACGGACGAACGCGAGACGGCTGTCGGACACCCGGTTCTTGTTCGTCGTGATGCCCCAGATCATGAGGGACGCGCCGATGTGCGGCGTTGCCACCCAGCTCAGCGGGCCGATGATCCGCACGCCGCGGAACGACTGCCCCGGCTCCGGCGGCGCGGTCAGCAGCGTCAGCGAGCGGAACAGCTCGGGATGCGTCACCAGCGCGAGCTGCGCCAGGATGCCCGCGAACGAGTAACCGAGCACGTGCGCGGGTCCGCCGTCGCGCAGGAAGGCCACCACATCCCCGGTCAGCAGCGGGTAGGTGTACTTCTCACCAGCCGCGGGCCCGGCATCGGCGGACTCGTACTGCCCGGCGAGGTCGAAGCTCTGCACGTAGTACCCGGCGGCGACCAGGATGGGCGCGAGCAGGTAGAAGTCCTCCTTGGAGCCGGTCACGCCCGGGATGAGCACGACGCGCGGGTCCTCCGGGTCGCCGAGCGCCGCGACGGCGAGCTCGCCGCTCGGCGCCGCGAACCGCGAGAACACCGTCCCGACCGGCGCGATCGACCAGTCGATATCGGGCAGCGCTGCGTCGAGGCGCTGGGCCTCGTCGTCGCCGCCCGTGACGGGTCGCCGCTCTCCGATGGACACGAGGCTACGCTAGACCACCGCGTGCCCCGCCGCGCGTCATGTGACGCGGCAGAAGGTGGTGAGGGACCCGATCCCGCCGATGGAGACGGTGACGGTCGACCGGTCGTGCAGGAAGACCGGTGGAGTTCGCGAGTAGCCCGCGCCGCCCGGGCTGCCGGTCGAGATCAGGGTGCCGGGCGGGATGGTCGCCGAGCGGGACAGGAACTCGATCAGCTCAGGGACGCTGCGCACCATGTCGGCGGTGGAGGCGTCCTGCAGGATCGCGCCGTCGACGTTGGTGGTGAGCCAGAGGTCCTGCGGGTCGGGGATCTCGTCGGCCGTGACGACGACGGGACCGGTCGGCGTGAAGCCGTCGAACGACTTGCAGCGCGCCCACTGCGCCTCCGAGAACTGCAGGTCGCGGGCCGTGATGTCGTTGACCACGGTGTAGCCCCAGACGAAGTCGAGGGCGTCGCGGACGGGGACGTTGCGTGCGGGCCTGCCGATGATGACGCCGAGCTCGGCCTCGTAGTCGACCTGGGTCGAGAGGTCGGCGGGCCACGAGGTGGTGTTCCCGTGGCCGGTGAGGGAGTTGGGCCAGAGGTTGAAGACGGTCGCCGCCTTCTCGGTGCGCAGCTTCAGCTCGGACGCGTGCGCGGCGTAGTTCGCGCCGATCGCGATGACGTGGGGCGGGCGCAGCACGGCCGACGCGTGCCGCAGGCCGTGGACCGGCGGCAGCTCGACGCCGGAGGCCTCCGCCTCGGCCACGACGCCGCGCACCTCGGCCAGCCCCTCGTCGCCGCGCTCGATCAGCTCCTGGAGGTCTCGCGGCGGCCGGTCCATCACCTGGTCGAGGAAGAGGGCGCCGTCTCCGAGGACGGCGGCCAGGCGGGGATGGGGATCGGCGACGTTGCTGAGGTGCGAGAATCTCACCGATCTAGGCTATCGGGGTCCGTGGTCGCAGCCGAATCAGGCGATGGCGCCCGGCACTCCGCGCTCTTCTTCGCGCGCCCGACGGCGCCGCGCGGTGCGTCGGCGCCACGGGGATTGCTCCGGCAGGTGCATCGCGAGCGTGGTGTACGCCCAGTGCAGACGCCGCCCGAAGCCGCTCCAGGTGGAGAACGGACGGGCCGAGATCCCGACCGTGAGCCGGTCGTCGTAGCGGACGACCGTGGCGAGGTCGAGGTGGAAGGCCAGGTCCAGGTCGTCGTGGATGTCCGTCCGGTCGCGGTGCACGCGCGTCCGGGCATCCCGCCACACCTCGCGGCGCATCGCGAAGTTGGAGCCGAAGATCGGCGGGTTGCCGAGCCACAGCTCCATCGACCAGAAGTAGCCGCCGATGTACAGCACCTGGCCGAGTCCGGAGACCACCGCGTTGCCGTCGTAGAACACCCCGCGCCCGGTGAGGACACCGACTTCGGGGGAGTCGACCAGCTCCGCCTCGATGTGCAGCAGCCAATCGGCCGGGGGCCGGGAGTCCGCGTCGAGCCGGGCGATGATGTCGCCGGTGGCGGCGTCGTAGCCCGCCGAGGCTGCCGGCCAGATGCCGCGTGTCGGCTGCTCGACGACGCGGGCTCCCGCCGCGCGGGCGACCGCGGCCGTGTCGTCAGTGCTCCCGTTGTCGACGACGATGATCTCGTCCGCCGGTCGCAGTTGCGCCGCGAGCTCGGCCAGACAGCGGGCGAGCATTTCGGCGTCGTCCAGCACGGGGATCACGACCGACACTGTGGGCACGTACGGATCCTACGTGCTCAGGCTCCGCCACAGATGGAGCCCGGCGTAGCTGCGCCACGGCGCCCAGCGCTTTCCGTACTCCGCGAGGGCCCGCGGCTCGGCGGGGAGGCCCAGCCGGGCGGCTCCCTGCCGGAGCGCGAGGTCGCCGGTGAGCAGGATGTCGGGGCTGCCGAGCACCCGCAGGGCGATGTATCCGGCCGTCCATGGTCCGATGCCGGGGAGCGCGAGCAGGCGCTGTTCAAGGTCGTCGCGGGACTCGCCGACGTCGATCGTGAGGCTGCCGTCCGCCAGCGCCTGCGCGGCGCCGACGAACGCGTCGATGCGCTTCGCCGGCCCGCGCAGCACCTCCCGGCCATGCTCGGCGATCGCGGCGGCGGTCGGGAAGAGGCGCGTGAGGGAGGCGTCCCCGCCGGGCACGACGAGGTCGACCGGTTCTCCGAGCGCGTCCGTCAGCCGGGTCAGCGCGGTGCGCGCGGCCGCGACCGACACCTGTTGCCCGATGAGCGCGCGGAAGACGATCTCGTCCGCGTCCACCGCGCCGGGCAGCCGCAGGCCGGGGCGCGCGGCCACGCTCGGCGCGAGCGCCGGGTCGGCGGCGAGGGCCGCGTCGATCGCCTCGGCGTCGGCGTCCAGATCGAGCAGCCGCCGGACGCGGGCGACCAGCGGTGCGAGGTCCGCGACGTCGGCGAGCGCGGCGTCGCACTGCACGGCCGGCGCGTCCGGTGTCCCGGTGGGGGTGAGGCGGACCGCAGCCGGGCCGTGCGGGAGGCGCAGGGCACGGGCGTAACCGGATCCGGTCGCGTCCTCCACTCCGCTGATCGCGCGGGCGCCCAGGAACCCGAACACCGACTCCGCGTCGAACGGCGCCCGAGCGGGCAGCCGCAGGCTCAGGGTCACGGCGCCCTCCGCTCGGTGAGCACCGGTGGCGGGGGAGCGGCGGGCGGACGCACGGAGCGCGCCGGGCGTGAGCCGGTAGACCTCCGCGATCGTCTCGTTGAACTGGCGGACGCTGTTGAACCCGGCGGCGAACGCCACGTCGGTGATCGGCAGGTCGCTGCCGACGAGGAGCAGCCGCGCCGTCTGCGCGCGGTGGGCGCGGGCGAGCGCGAGGGGACCGGCGCCGAGCTCCGCGGTGAGCACGCGGCCGAGGTGCCGCGGCGTGTAGCCCAGCCGGTGAGCGAGCCCGGGGACGCCCTCCCGTTCGACCGTGCCGTCGGCGATGAGCCGCATCGCGCGGGCGGCGAGGTCGTCCCGCACGTTCCACTCGGGTGACCCGGGAACGGCGTCCGGCAGGCAGCGCTTGCACGCCCGAAGACCGGCCTCGTGGGCGGCGGCCGCGGTCAGGTAGAAGGTGACGTTGCCCGGCTTCGGTGTGACCGCCGGGCAGCTCGGGCGGCAGTAGATGCCGGTGGAGTGGACACCGGTGATGAACTGGCCGTCGAACCGCGCGTCCCTGGCGCTCATCGAGCGGTACCGCTCGGCGAACACGGGGTCAGCGAGCTTCGCCTCGCCGGCGACGGTCGTGCGCTCGTTCGTGGTCATGCCTCCATCCTGACGCCGGCCGCCGACATCCGATAGCGGAAATCGGACATGACCGCGGGACGGCTAGCCTGAGGGCATGGACGTTCTCGACTGGCTTTCGGCTGCGCTCGGCGAGGAGGCCCTTGCGGAGGGCGTGCTCACGACCGACCCCGCGCTGCTCGACGCCGCGCGCACCGACCGCTCCGGCTGGGTCGCGCCCGGCACGCCGCGCGCCATCGTGACCGCACGGTCCGTCGAGCACGTGCAGGCGACGCTGCGGGCGGCGAGCGAGTTCCGCGTCCCCGTCGTCCCGCGGGGTGCGGGCACCGGACTCGCGGGCGGCGCCAACGGCACAGAAGGTTCGCTGGTGCTGGACGTGTCCGGGATGAACCGCATCCTCGAGATCTCGGCAGAGGACCAGCTCGCCGTCGTCCAGCCGGGCGTCATCAACAGCGACCTCAATGCGGCGCTGGAGCCGTTCGGCCTGTTCTTCGCGCCCGACCCGGCCAGCAAGGCGATCTCCACGGTCGGCGGCAACATCGCGACCAATGCCGGCGGCCTGCTCTGCGCGAAGTACGGCGTGACCCGGGAGGCGGTGCTCGGCCTCACCGTGGTGCTCGCGGACGGGCGCATCGTCCGCACCGGGCACCGCACGGTCAAAGGCGTGACCGGCTACGACCTGACCGCCTTGTTCGTCGGCTCGGAGGGCACCCTCGGCGTGATCGTCGAGGCGACCGTGCGCGTCCAGCCGATCCCGCCGGGCGAGCCGGTCACCCTCGGCGCCCTGTTCCCGGACGTCCGGGCGGCCGCCGAGGCCTCCGCCAGGATCACCGCCGCGCAGCTCCGCCCGGCCGTCATGGAACTTCTCGACGCCCCGGCGCTGGAGCGCATCGCCGCCTACCTCGGCGAGGAGCGCATCCGGGAGGCCTTCGGCGCCAGCAGCGGCGCGGCCTACCTCATGGTGCAGTTCGACGGCGCCACGGCGGCGGTGGATGCGGCGGCCGCGGGCGAGCTGCTGGCGGAGACCGGCGGAACGGTCCGCGTCGCCGCCGACGCCGAGGAGGGCGAGCGCCTGCTCGCGCTGCGCCGCGCGTTCCACCCCGCCCTCGCGTCCAGCGGGGAGGTGCTGATCGAGGACGTCGCGGTGCCGCGCTCGCGCATGCCCGAGATGTTCGCGGCGATCGAGCGCATCTCGGCGAAGTACGGCATCCCGATCCCGACCGTGGCGCACGCCGGCGACGGCAACCTCCACCCCAACTTCGTCTACAGCGGCGACGAGGTGCCGCAGGCGGTGTGGGATGCGGCCAACGATCTGTTCCGGACCGCCATCGAGCTCGGCGGCACGCTCACCGGCGAGCACGGCGTCGGCGTGCTGAAGCGCCGCTGGCTCGCGGACGAGGTCGGGCCTGACTCCTACGAGTTGCAGGTGAAGCTCAAGTCGGTGTTCGATCCGCTCGGCATCCTCAACCCGGGCAAGGTCTTCGGCGCCTGAGCGCCGGCGAAACCACCCCTTAACGGACTCGACCCCCGGTGGTGCGGCGATGCCTGCAGCTCTCCCGGGGGAACGAGTTATGGCTTAAAGGATGCCCCCGGCTCGCAACGAGCGCAACCCTCAATCCACGGTGCGCGGTCAGCGAACGGGGTTTCCCGAATCGCGCCGCTCGCGGTTGGATGGGGTCATGGCAGAGAACACCAACCAGAAGCCCGAAGTCGACGCCCCCGAGGGTCCCGCCCCCGAGACCCTGGAGATCGTCGACATCGTCGAGGGCACCGGCCCGGAGGCGACCCCCGGCTCCAAGGTCGACGTGCACTACCTCGGCGTCGAGTACGAGACCGGCGAGGAGTTCGACTCCTCGTGGAGCCGCGGGCAGTCGATCAACTTCCCCCTGAACAACCTCATCAAGGGCTGGCAGGACGGCATCCCGGGCATGAAGGTCGGCGGGCGCCGCAAGCTCACCGTTCCGCCCGCGCAGGCCTACGGTCCGGCCGGCGGTGGTCACCCGTTGTCGGGAAAGACCCTGATCTTCGTGATCGACCTGCTCGGCGTCAGCTGAGCCGCCTTCCTCGCGAACAGAAGCGCTCCCTCGGATCGGTCCGAGGGAGCGCTTCGTCGTTCGGCCTTCAGAGTGCGGCCGGCTCCATCCGGGTCGGGATGGCGATCCGGTTCCACACGTTGATGGTGGCGATGGCGAGCAGCAGGTTGGCGAGGCCGTCGTCGCCGAACTCCGCGAGCGCCCGCCCGTACAGGTCGTCGGACACGCCGTCCTCGTGGATGAGCGTGACCGCCTCCGTCAGCTCGAGCGCCACCCGCTCGCGGTCGGTGAACCACGGCGACTCGCGCCAGGTGGTGACGGCGAACACCTTGCGCAGCGGCACCCCGCGGCCCTGCAGGTCGACCGAGTGCATGTCGACGCAGTAGGTGCAGCCGTTGATCTGGGACGCGCGCAGCTTGATGAGGTCGCCCAGGGGCTCCTCGACGACGCCGCCGACGTAGCCGTCGAGGTTGACGACCTTGCGGTAGCCCTCCGGGGCGATGGACGGGATCTGGATTCGTTCTGTCATGACCCCTACGCTAGGAAGCGGATCGGCTCGGTGTAAGCGCCAATCCGACGGAATCCGACCAGACCATTCGGGAGCATCCTGGACCTCCACGTCGCCATCGGCGGTCGCGGCGACCGCGCCGACCGCATCTACCGCCAGCTGCGGGATGCTGTGCTCGACGGCCGCCTGCGCCGCGGCGAGCGGCTGCCCGCCACCCGCGAGCTCGCGGAGCGTTTGCAGGTCTCGCGCTCCACGGTCTCGACCGCGTACGAGCGGCTGACCGCCGAGGGCTACCTGGAAGCGCGGGTCGGCGCCGGCACGTTCGTCGCCTACACCGCCGCCCCTGCCGCCGACGCCCGCCCGCCGCGCCGCCGCAGCGTCGCGCGCCCCGCTCCGGCCTGGCGCGGCCTGGACGACCCGCTCTGGACCGAGCCGCGCGCGATCGCCTACGACTTCAGCATCGGCTCACCGGATCCCGCCCTTTTCCCGCTCGACGCCTGGCGCGGCTACGTGGCCGCCGAGCTGCGCGGCGGCTTCCTCCGATCGTCCGGGTACGGCGACCCTGCGGGCGCCGAGCGGCTGCGCGCCGGGATCGCGCGCCACCTCGGCGTCTCCCGCTCGGTGGAGGCGGGACCGGCGGACGTGGTGGTCACCAGCGGCGCTCAGCAGGCGTTCGACCTCCTCGCCCGCGTGCTGCTGCGCCCGGGCGACGCGGTCGCGATGGAGGACCCGGGCTACCCGCCGGTCCGTCAGCTGTTCGAGCTGGCCGGCGCGCGCGTCCTGCCGGTGTCGGTGGACGAGCAGGGGCTCCGGGTGGACCTGCTGCCGCCCGCACGGCTCGTGTACGTGACGCCGTCGCACCAGTTCCCGCTCGGCGGCGTGCTGCCGCTGGAGCGCAGGGTCGCGCTGCTGGAGTGGGCGGCGCGCCACGACGCCGTCGTCGTGGAGGACGACTACGACAGCGAGTTCCGCTTCGGCGCGCGTCCGCTCGATCCGCTGCAGCGGCTGGATGCGGACGGTCGCGTGGTCTACGTCGGCACCTTCTCGAAGACCATGGCCCCCGCCCTCCGCCTGGGCTTCGTGATCGCACCGCCCGCCCTGCTCGCGGCGATCCGCCACGCCAAGCGGCTGACGGACTGGCACAACGACACCGTGACGCAGCGGGCGATGGCGCGCCTGCTGGACTCGGGCGGCTTCGCACGGCATGTGCGCAGCGCGACCCGCGTCTACGCCGAGCGGCACGCCGTGCTGGAGGAGGCGGTCGGCGCTCTCGCGCCCGACCTGCGGCTGGTGCCGTCCGCCGCCGGGCTGCATCTGGCGGTGCTCCAGCACGAGCCGGGTTCGTTCGACGTCCGCCGCGTCGCCGAGCGCGCGGGAGTCGCGGGCGTCGCCGTGCAGCCGGTATCGCGATTCCGTGCGGCCGCGGAGGGAGGCCCGGACGGCCTGCTTCTCGGCTTCGGGGGCATCCCGGCGGCGCAGATCCCGGACGGGCTCCGCACCGTCGCCGAGGCGATCGCACGCGAGCGCGTCGGTCACGGCGACCATCCGGTGCCATGATCGAGGGATGACACCGGACGCCGACGCGGCACGCGCCGCGCCCGCACCCCGCCGTCGCGGGCGACCCGCCGACGTCGACCCCGAGCGCGTCGCCCTGCTCGCGCTCCGCCACTTCGACGAGCACGGGTACGAGCAGACGACGATGGACGACATCGCCGCCCTCGCAGGCATCGGCCGGCGGACGCTGTTCCGCTACTTCCCCAGCAAGCCCGCGCTGGTGTGGGGTGGCATCGGCCCGGTGGTCGAGCGGATGCACGCCGTGCTGGACGACCCGGCGGCCGACGCGTCCATCCGCGACGTGCTGGCCGACGCCGTCCGCTCGGCCCTCACGCTGCCGCCGGACGCCGAGGAGGCCACCCGTCGCCGTCTCGCTCTCATGGCCACGCATCCCGCGCTCATCGGGTTCGGACTCACCGCGATGGCGGCCCACCGCGATCTGATCGTCGGCTTCCTCGCCGACCGGCTGGGCGCCGATCCGGCCGGTCTCCGCGTCCAGGTGCTGGCCGACGTCCTCAGCTCGGCGAACTTCTCGGCCCTGCTCTGGTGGGCCCGCAACGACGACGGCCCGCCCGCGCCGATCGTGGTGGCGGCCCTCGACGAGGTGCTGCGCGGGATCTGAGCCTCGCGGCGGGCGCACCCGGGCGAGTAGCGTGGGCCGCATGCCGATCGAAGACGTGTTCCCGCACGGCACTCCCATCTGGGTGGACCTGCAGAGCCCCGACCAGCCCGCCGCCGCCACCTACTACCGCGAGCTGTTCGGCTGGGACGTCGGTCCGGCGCTCGCCGAGACCGGCCATTTCTCCCTCGCACGCGCTCGGGGCGTCGCGGTCGCCGCGCTCGGACCGCTCCCCGCCGAGGACGTGCCCACCATGTGGACGGTCTACTTCGCCGTCGACGACCTGCAGGCCGCGGCGGATGCCGCGCTCGCCGCCGGCGGCACGGTGCTGCTGGAACCGTCGGAGACGGTGCCGGGCATCCACCTGGCGATCGTCCAGGATCCTGCGGGCGCGGCCTTCGGTCTGTGGCAGCTGACCGACCAGAACGAGCCCTGGCTGCGCGACGAGCCGGGCGCGGTCGATTGGCTGGAGCTGGTCGCACCCGACCCCGCGTCGACGTTCGCGTTCTACGAGAGCGTGCTGGGCGTCGGCGTGAGCGAGATGCGCGTGGGGGACGAGCCGTACGGCCTCTTCGACGTCGGGGACACCAGCGTCGCCGGCGCCTACCGGTCGGATGGCGCCGATCCCGCCGAATGGCTGGTGTACTTCAACGTCGCCGACCTCGACGCGGCCGTGGTGCGCGCGACGGAGCTCGGCGGAACGCTGCGCACCGAGCCGAACGCCGCGGCGGGCGTCGGCCGCTGGGCCGAGGTCGTCGACCCGCAGGGCGCCGTGTTCGCCCTCCTCGAGCCCGAGCCCGAGCCCGTCTGAGCGCGCCGTGGCACCCGGCGGCTCTGGTAGACTCTTCCAGTTGCCGTCGAACGGCCGCGGATCAAGAGAGCCCAGGCATACGGCCCCGGGCACCGCGCAACGAGCAGAAAGGGGATCCCTCTATGGCGCTGGATGCAGACACCAAGAAGGCGATCATCGAAGAGTACGCTACCCACCCCGGTGACACCGGATCCCCCGAGGTCCAGGTCGCGATCCTGACCAAGCGGATCAAGGATCTCACCGAGCACCTCAAGGAGCACAAGCACGACCACCACTCGCGTCGTGGCCTGCTTCTGCTGGTCGGTCAGCGTCGCCGTCTGCTGGGCTACCTGGCGGACATCGACATCAGCCGCTACCGCTCGCTCATCGAGCGTCTGGGGCTGCGCCGATAAAAGGCGAGTGTCGATAATTCGACCGCGAACTTCTTCACAACGGGCCGTCACCTTCGGGTGGCGGCCCGTTCTGTTTGCGCGCATTCGCCCGCGCTGACCCTTGGCAGCGGCTTTACAGCGCTGTAGCGTGTGACGCACGCCACGACTCGAAGGGGAGTTCTCGTCATGCGTCAAAGGTCAAAGCCGATCCTCGCCGCGCTTACAGCGCTGGCGCTGGCCGTCAGCATTCCAGCCCTCGCCGCCCCGGCAGCGGCGGCTCCGTCTGCCGCACCGGCATCTGCCGCCGGCGCCACCTACAGCAATCCGCTCGATCTCGAACTCGGCGGCGGCAAGAGGGCTGAGCAGTGCGCCGATCCCGACGTGATCCGCTCCCAGAGCCCATCGGATCCCGCCTGGTACCTCTACTGCACCCGCGACGTCATCGACTCGTCCCTGCGCAACCCGGACGGCTCGCTCGTCTTCTCGAGCATCCCGACCTACCGCTCCACCGACCTGGTGCACTGGACGTTCGTGCGCGAGGCGCTGCCCACCCGCCCCGCATGGATCGGCAACGGCGACATGTGGGCGCCCGACGTCGCATACGTGGGCGGCCGCTACCTGCTGTACTACACGGCGACGAACACGGTGACGCCGGGCGGCGGCTCGGCGATCGGCGTGGCGACGAGCGACAGCCCCGCCGGTCCCTGGACGGACTCCGGCGGCCCGGTCGTCGAGCCGATGCCGTCCCCGGGCAACACCGACCCGAACGACCGTCGCTGGGTCTACGACCCCGAGTTCCTTTCCGTCGGCGGCACGAACTACCTCTACTTCGGCAGCTACTACGGCGGCCTCTCGGTGCGCACGGTGAGCGCCGACGGTCTGCACTCCGACCCGGCCAGCCAGGTCCAGGTCGCCATCCCGAACCGCTACGAAGGCACCCACGTCATCCAGCACGGCGGCTACTTCTACCTGCTCGGCTCCGCGACCAACTGCTGCAACGGCCCGCTGACCGGGTACGGCGTCTTCGCGGGCCGCTCGACCTCGCCGACCGGCCCGTTCCTCGACCGGACCGGGGCGTCGTTCCTCGACTCCCGCGTCGGCGGCACTCCCGTGCTGCACCAGAACGGCAACCGCTGGGTCGGGCCGGGTCACGTGACCAGCACGGTCGACGCGGCCGGCCAGGAGTGGATGCTGTACCACGCGGTCGATCGCACCGACCCGTACGTCGCCGGCGCCGGCACCTACACCAAGCGGCCGGTGCTGATGGATCCGCTCGACTGGAAGGACGGCTGGCCGGTCGTCCGCGGGGAGCGGGGCCGTCCGACAGCCCGCAGCCCGCGCCGGTCGTCACGGCGGGTCAGCCCGCCGCCTATCACCCGGCGTTCGTCGGGCCGCTCGCGCGCGGGCCGAAGCTCCCCGCCTACTCCGACGAGTTCGGCGGCCACGCGATGGATCCGGCGTGGACGTGGATCCGCGACCCGGGCGCGTCCACCCGGTCCGTCTCGGGCGGGGTGCTGAACTGGCAGATGCAGGCGGCCGATCTCGGCCCGGATGCGGGCGCCGCCGGCCTGCCGGTGCGGGCCCTCCCGACCGGTGACTACACCGTCGAGACCCGCGTGAAGACGACGGTCCCGCGCGACGGCTGCTGCCAGAACTACGCCCAGGGCGGCCTGGTGATCTACCAGGACGACGCGAACTTCGTGAAGCTCGCGGTCACGTCCATCTGGGAGACCCGGCAGACCGAGTTCGGCAAGCGCGAGACGCCGGAGGGCCCGGGCTATCCGGCGTACGGCAACTCGGTCGGCGGACCCGTCGGCGAGTGGACGGTGCTGCGGCTGACCCGCACCCACACGGCGACCGAGAACGTCTACACCGCGACCACGAGCAAGGACGACGGGGCGACGTGGGACACCGCGGGCACCTGGACGACGCCGCTGACGGCGACCCCGCCACGGCTCGGTCTCGTGTCGATGGCGGCCGCCGGGTTCACGACGACGTTCGACTACGTCCGCGTGTACGGGGCGCCGCGCGGCCACAGCGGATAAGCAGCGGCGCCGGTGCGTCCGGGCTCAGCGGTCCTCGGGACCGGAGCCCGGGCGCACCGGCGCGTCGTCGCGGATGTCGATGCGGCTGCGGCCGTCCTCGCCCTCGGAGACGTCGATGCGCGGATCGGCGTCGCTCTCCTCGGCGCGGGGCGCGGTGGTCAGCTGGTCGGCGCGGTCGTCACGGTGGGTCATCTCCCGAGCCAACCGCGGCGCGCCCGTCAGGGCAAGGGCCGGGACGCGGTCGGCTCCTTCGTGCTCGACCGCGCCGCGAGCGCCCGGTCGATCAGCGTCGTGGCGACCAGGGCCGACGCGACCAGCGCGACGCCGATGGTGACGCCCACCAGCCCGAGGAACGGGGACGCCAGCGGCAGGAGCAGGACCAGCGCGATCGCGATGCCGGTCTTCAGCGGCCGGATGACGACCTCGTCCACGAGCGGGGCGTGCAGGATGTACAGCATCAGCAGGAAGACCGCCACCGGCACCGCGATCGAATACTCGACCGCCGTCTCCGACGCGTGCCCGTCCGCAGCCCCCGCCTGCACCGCGACCTCGAGCCCCGCCCCGAGCGCCGCGAGCGACGCGAACACGAAGTAGTGCCCGTACCCCCAGTAGAACGACCTCCCGCGCTTGCTGCTCAGCCCCTCGGCGGCCGGCTCCAGGAAGTACAGCCACCACAGTGCGAACAGCAGCACGAGGCCGGCCGAGGCGATCCAGACCAGGGAGGCCGAGAATCCACTCGTCGCCAACGCCTGCTGGACGCCGACCGCCGACGCCGACACCGACTCGCCGAGCACGATGATCGTGAACAGCCCGTAGCGCTCGGCGATGTGGTGCGGGTGCCACGACGTCATCCCGGTCCGCTCCGCCCATAGCGGCACTGCGAGCTCGAGCGCGGCGCCGAGGGGGAAGAGCCAGACGGCCGTGTGCGGAGGGAGGAAGCCCCACGCCACCCACAGCACCTGCACGAGCGCGATCCCGCCCGCATAACGGAACGCCGTGCGGCGGCCGGACGGGTCCTCGATGCCCGCGCGGAGCCACTGCCCGACCAGCGCCAGCCGCATGATGAGGTAGCCGACGATGATCGCCGTGAAGTCGTCCTCGTCGAACGCGGCAGGCACACCCGCGGCGAGCACCAGCACGCCGCCCATCTGAACGAGCGCCATCAGCCGGTACGGCACGTCGTCGGTGTCGTAGGCCGAGGCGAACCAGGTGAAGTTCATCCACGCCCACCAGATGGCGAAGAAGACCATGAAGTAGAACGGCAGCCGCGCGAGCACGTGCCCGCCCTCGCCGGCGTGCGCCAGCTGGCCGGCCACCTGGGCGATCGCGACCACGAAGGTGAGGTCGAACAACAGCTCCAACGGGCTGGAGACACGGTGCCGCTCGTCGGTGGAGCGCCCGGTCATCGGGATGCGGAACGCGCTGGTCATGTGCGCCAGCATAGGAGGATGCGCCGACGTGCCGTGCTGCCCATCCTGACCGCCGTCTACCTGCTTGCGGTCGCCGGCATCACGCTCGACCCGGTGCCCGGGAATCCAGCGGGCAACCCGCTCCTGCGCTCGCTGCTGCGCGCGGTGTCGGCCGTGCCGGGCCTCGGCTGGGTGGACTACGACGTGGCGGAGTTCACCGCCAACGTGCTGCTGTTCGTGCCGATGGGCCTGCTGTTCACGCTGCTGCTCGGGGTGTGGCGGTGGTGGCTGGCCGTTGCGATCGGCGTCTTCGCCACGCTGCTGATCGAGTTCACGCAGCGGTTCCTGCCCGCGCGGGTGAGCGACCCGCGCGACCTGCTCGCCAACACGCTCGGGACGCTGATCGGCGTCGCGATCGTCGCGCTGGTCGCCCGTCGCCGCCGGGCGCGGTCGTAGGGTGGCCGCGTGGAGACGGTGACCAAGGAGCGCGCGGACGCCCCCGAAGGGTTCTTCGAAGCGGAGGCCGCGGGGCTGAGGTGGCTCGGCGCGGCGGAAGCCGACGGGGGAGCGCGCGTCGTGCGCGTCGCGTCCGCCGGACCCGGATGGATCGAGCTGGAGCGCATCCACGAGGTCCGGCCGACCAGGGAGGCGGCGCGGACCTTCGGGGCGGCGCTCGCCGTGACCCACGCGGCGGGGGCGTCGGCGTTCGGCGCGCCACCGGACGGCTGGGACGGCCCGCTGTTCATCGGTCGGCGACCGCTGCCGATCGCCCACGAGACGAGCTGGGGACGCTTCTACGCGCGCGACCGCGTGCTCCCGTATCTCGACCTGGCGGTGGAGGCCGGCACGGTCACGCCACAGCAGCTGCCGGTGATCCGCGAGGCCGTCGACCGGGTGGACGCGGGGGAGTTCGACGACGACGAGCCGCCCGCGCGGATCCACGGCGACCTGTGGAACGGCAACCTGCTGTGGGACGCGCGCGGAGGCGTGCTCATCGACCCGGCGGCGCACGGCGGGCACCGCGAGACCGACCTGGCGATGCTGGCGCTGTTCGGTGCGCCGTTCCTCGACGACATCGCCGCCGGGTACGACGGTGCTCGGCCGCTCCGCGCGGGCTGGCGCGACCGCATCCCGCTGCACCAGCTCCACCCGCTCGCCGTGCACGCGGCCGGCCACGGGCCGTCCTATGGGCACGCGCTCGCCGACGCCGCGCGGGCGACCCTCGCCCTGTGATGGCCCCCGGCTGGTAGGATTGACGAGGTCGGCCGTGCGCCGACATTCCAACTCAATACCGAGAAGGAACCCGGAGCAGGCTGGCAGGAGCTGGTCCTCGGTGGTGGTATCCGGATGCGAATCGATCGCAACCGTGTATTTCTACTGATGGCCAGACGGGCTCAGCCCACGCACCCGCATGGGATGCCGCGTACACAGAACGTGTCGAACTGCCTGTTCCTGCTCCTTGGATGAAGTCGCGTCCACACGGGACCGCGACGTTAAACAAAGGAGACAGACCTCTTGGAAGGTCCTGAGATCAAGTTCGCCGAAGCCGTCCTCGACAACGGCCGCTTCGGCACCCGCACCGTCCGGTTCGAGACCGGACGCCTCGCCCAGCAGGCGCAGGGCGCCGTCGCCGCCTACCTCGACGAGGAGACCATGCTGCTGAGCGCGACCAGCGCCAGCAAGCACCCGAAGGACAACTTCGACTTCTTCCCGCTGACGGTGGACGTCGAGGAGCGTGCGTACGCAGCCGGAAAGATCCCCGGCTCGTTCTTCCGCCGCGAGGGTCGTCCCTCCACCGAGGCGATCCTCGTCTGCCGTCTGATCGACCGCCCCCTGCGCCCGTCGTTCGTCGACGGCCTCCGCAACGAGGTGCAGATCGTCATCACCGTCCTGAGCATCGCTCCGGACGAGTTCTACGACGCGCTCGCCATCAACGCGGCCAGCGCCTCCACGCAGATCTCCGGTCTGCCGTTCTCCGGCCCGATCGCCGGTGTGCGCCTCGCGCTCATCCCCGGCAACGGCCAGCACGAGGACCAGTGGATCGCGTTCCCGAAGGCTTCGCAGCTCGAGGAGGCCGTCTTCGACCTCGTCGTCGCGGGTCGCGTGCTCACCAACGAGGACGGCTCCGAGGGCGACGTCGCGATCATGATGGTCGAGGCCGAGGCCACCGAGAACAGCTGGAACCTCATCCAGGGCGGTGCCGTGAAGCCGAGCGAGGAGGTCGTCGCCCAGGGTCTGGAGGCGGCCAAGCCGTTCATCCGCGAGCTCGTGGGCGCGCAGAACGTGCTCGCGCAGCAGTCCGCGAAGGCGATCGCCGATTACCCGGTGTTCCTGCCCTACTCGCAGACCACCTACGACAACGTCGCCGGCCTCGCCTACGACGAGCTCGTGAACGTCTACCAGATCGCCGACAAGACCGAGCGCCAGAACGCCGACGACGCCCTCAAGGAGCGCGTCAAGGCCGCCCTCGCCGAGAAGGTGGAGGCGGGCGTCCTCGACCCCGAGGTCCTGACCCAGTTCTCCGCGGCGTACAAGTCCGTGTCGAAGGTCGTCATGCGCGGTCGCGTGCTGCGCGAGGGCATCCGCATCGACGGTCGAGGCCTGACCGACATCCGTCCGCTCGACGCCGAGGTGCAGGTCATCCCGCGCGTCCACGGTTCGGCGATCTTCCAGCGCGGCGAGACCCAGATCCTGGGCGTCACCACGCTGAACATGCTCAAGATGGAGCAGCAGATCGACTCGCTGTCGCCGGTCACCAAGAAGCGCTACCTGCACCACTACAACTTCCCGCCCTACTCGACCGGTGAGACCGGCCGCGTGGGCTCGCCGAAGCGTCGCGAGATCGGGCACGGCTTCCTCGCCGAGCGCGCGCTCGTGCCGGTGCTGCCGAGCCGCGAGGAGTTCCCGTACGCGATCCGTCAGGTGTCCGAGGCGCTGAGCTCCAACGGCTCCACCTCGATGGGCTCCGTCTGCGCGTCCACCCTGTCGCTGCTGAACGCCGGTGTGCCGCTGCGCGCCCCGGTCGCCGGCATCGCCATGGGCCTGATCTCCGACGTCGTCGACGGTGAGACCCGCTACGCGGCGCTCACCGACATCCTGGGCGCCGAGGACGCGCTCGGCGACATGGACTTCAAGGTCGCCGGTACCAGCGAGTTCGTCACCGCCATCCAGCTCGACACGAAGCTCGACGGCATCCCGTCGTCGGTGCTCGCCGGCGCGCTGACCCAGGCCAAGGACGCTCGCACCACCATCCTGAGCGTGCTCAACGCCGCGATCGACCGTCCGGACGAGATGGCCCCGACCGCGCCGCGCGTGATCTCGGTCCAGATCCCGGTCGACAAGATCGGCGAGCTGATCGGCCCGAAGGGCAAGACGATCAACGCCATCCAGGACGAGACCGGCGCCGAGATCTCCATCGAGGAGGACGGCACCGTCTACATCGGCGCCACCGACGGCCCCTCGGCCGAGGCGGCCCGCGCCCAGGTCAACGCGATCGCGAACCCCACCAACCCGGAGGTCGGCGAGCAGTTCCTCGGAACCGTCGTCAAGATCGCCGCGTTCGGTGCGTTCGTCTCGCTGCTCCCGGGCAAGGACGGCCTGCTGCACATCTCCGAGGTCCGCAAGCTCGCCGGTGGCAAGCGCGTGGAGAACGTGGAGGACGTGCTCGGGGTCGGCCAGAAGATCCTGGTCGAGATCACCAAGATCGACGACCGTGGAAAGCTGTCGCTCGCTCCGGTGATCGCCGAGGAGGGCGCCGAGGCTCCGGCCCAGACCGCCCCCGCGGAGGCTCCCGCCGAGGCGTAAGCACCTCGCACCCGAAGGCCGCGTCGACCCAGGTCGGCGCGGCCTTCGCGCTTAACTGTCGCGGGTGAGGAGCGGGCGGAGGCGGTAAGGGATGAGCTCGCCCATGTCGAGCGACGTCTCGGCGCGATCGACGCCCTCCGTGGACTGGATGATGCCGGTGATCCGGAACAGGTCCTCCGCGTCCACGCACACCACCCGCAGCAGCAGGTCCGACGGCCCGGAGAGGCCGTGCGCCTGCACGATCTCGGGGATCGCGGCCAGGCTCTCCACCACCTCCGCCAGCCGTTGCTGCTGCACGTGCACGTTGACGAAGGCCGCGAGCGGGTACCCCGCCAGGCGCGCCGAGATGCGCCGCTCGAACGACAGGAACGCGCCGCTGCGCTCCAGCTCGGCCACGCGCGCCTGCACGGTGTTGCGGCTGAGCCCGAGCCGGTCGGCGAGCGACACGTTCGTCGATCGCGGGTCGTCCGCGAGCGCCAGGAGGATGCGTCGGTCGGTGTTGTCGAAGCTGCGCATAGTGTGAAAAGTAGCAGGTCCCGGCGCGTGCGGATAGTGCACCCTGCACGGTCGACACGCCGATGGTTGTGCGCGCTGATCCGGGAGCGTAGCCTTCCCTCAATTCCGGCAAGGAGGCCGGAAGCCGGTCGCGCGCGCCACAAGCCCGCCGCCCGGGCGCGAGAGTGAAGGTTGCGTGAACCGTGACGATCGACAATCAGCCCGCCACCCGTCAGGGCGGCTCCCACACGGATCTTGGGTCACTCGGCCTCGGCGTCATCGACGTCGTGAGCCTGCTGGACGCGGACGGCGTCCGCCACGAGGACGACCGCTACGAGGCGTGGGTCTCGGACATCGGTACCGAGCAGCTGCTCTCGCTCTACGAGGACATGCGCGTCATCCGCCGCATCGACGCCGAGGCGACCGCGCTGCAGCGTCAGGGCGAGCTGGGTCTGTGGCCGCCGCTCCTCGGCCAGGAGGCCGCCCAGATCGGCTCCGGACGCGCCCTGCGCTCCGACGACTTCGTCTTCTCCAGCTACCGCGAGCACGGCGTCGCGTACTGCCGCGGCGCCGGCCTCGTCGACCTGCTGCGCGTCTGGCGCGGCACGACACAGAGCGGCTGGAACCCGTACGACATCAACATGGCGACCCCGCAGGTCATCATCGGCGCGCAGACCCTGCACGCCACCGGCTACGCGCTCGGCATCCAGGCCGACGGCACGGATGCGGTCGCGGTCGCGTACTTCGGCGACGGCGCGACGAGCGAAGGGGATGTCAACGAGGCGCTGATCTTCGCCGCGACGTACGCCGCACCCGTCGTCTTCTTCTGCCAGAACAACCAGTACGCGATCTCCGAGCCGGTCTCGCTGCAGGCGCAGCGTCCCATCGCCGACCGTGCGCCGGGCTTCGGGGTGCCGAGCGTCCGCGTCGACGGCAACGACGTCCTCGCCGTGCTCGCGGGGACGCGGGCCGCTCTCGACCGCGCCCGCAGCGGCGGCGGCCCGACCTTCATCGAGGCCGTCACCTACCGGATGGGGCCGCACACCACCGCCGACGACCCGACCCGCTACCGCGACGCGTCCGAGCTCGACCAGTGGCGCGGCAAGGACCCGGTGTCCCGCGTCGAGGCGTACCTGAACGCCCAGGGCGCGCTCACCGACGAGCGGATGACCGCGATCCTCGCCACGGCGGACGCGGTGGCCGCCGAGATGCGCGCGGGCATCACGTCCCTCGCCGATCCCGAGCCGCTGTCCGTCTTCGACAACGTCTACGCCGAGCCGCACACCGGCCTTGCGCGCCAGCGGGACCACTACTCGCGGTACCTCCGCACCTTCGTGGGGAGCGACGGACGATGACCTCGCTGAGCATGGCCAAGGCGATCAACGCCGGCCTCCGCCGCTCGCTCGCCGCCGACGACCACGTCGTGCTGATGGGCGAGGACATCGGCACCCTCGGCGGCGTCTTCCGCGTCACCGACGGCCTCCAGACCGAGTTCGGCCCGCGCCGGGTGATGGACTCGCCGCTCGCCGAGTCCGGCATCCTCGGCACCGCGGTCGGGATGGCGTACCGCGGCTACCGGCCGGTGGTCGAGATCCAGTTCGACGGCTTCATCTATCCGGCTTTCGACCAGATCGTGAACCAGGTCGCGCGCATGCACTACCGGACCGCCGGGAACGTGAAGATGCCGATCGTCATCCGCGTCCCCTTTGCCGGCGGCATCGGCTCGGCCGAGCACCACTCCGACTCGCCCGAGGCCTACTTCGCCCACACGGCGGGCCTCCGGGTGGTCAGCCCGTCGGATCCCCAGGACGCGTTCACGCTCATCCAGCAGGCCATCGCCTCCGACGACCCGGTGCTGTTCTTCGAGCCGAAGCGCCGCTACCACGCCAAGGGCGAGGTGGATGAGGACGCACCGCTCGCCGACGCGCGCCCCATGGGCACAGCGCGGGTCGTGACGCAGGGGACCGACGTCACTCTCGTGACGTATGGCGGCCTCGTGCAGCTGGCCCGGGATGCGGCGGTCGCGGCGTCCGACGAGGGGGTCTCGGTCGAGGTGATCGATCTGCGCTCGCTGTCGCCGCTCGACCTGGACACGGTGGTCGCGTCGGTGAAGCGGACCGGCCGCCTCGTCGTCACGCACGAGGCCGCGCTGTCCGGCGGCCTCGCGGCCGAGATCTCCGCGTCGATCACCGAGCGCTGCTTCTACCACCTGGAGCATGCGCCGGTGCGGATCACCGGGCACGACATCCCGTACCCGCCCGCACGCCTGGAGTCGGCGCACCTGCCGGACCTCGACCGCATCCTCGACGGCATCGACCGCGCGATGGACCGGCCGAACTCGCTGAGCGGGGTGGAGGACTGATGGCGGTCAAGGAGTTCGCGCTGCCCGACCTCGGTGAGGGACTGACCGAGTCGGAGCTGGTCGCGTGGAAGGTCGCCGTCGGCGACACCGTGCAGCTCAACCAGATCATCGCGGAGGTCGAGACGGCCAAGGCGCTTGTCGAGCTTCCCGCGCCGTACGACGGGAGGGTGTCGCGGCTGTTCGTCGAGCCGGGCGTGACGGTGGCGGTGGGGGAGCCGCTGGTGGCGTTCGAGGTCGAGGGGGCGGATGCGGGCGGCGCGCCGTCGCCGTCGCCATCGCCCGAGTCGCAAGCGGCGGAGAACCGGGCGGCTGATGCGCCGGAGCCGACACTGGTCGGCTACGGCGCCCGGCCGGATGCGGCGAGCCGCCCGGCGCGGCGCGCGCGACCGGGGCTGATGGTGGAGGGAGCTGAGACCACGGGTGCGGTTGCCGCGTCCGCGTCGGTCGAGACGGCCCCTGCGCCGGTCGCGCTGGCCGAGCGCCCGCGCGCCACCCCGCCCGTGCGGAAGCTCGCGCGCGAGCTGGGCGTCGACCTCACGTCCATCGCCGGCTCCGGCGACCGCGGCCTCATCACCCGAGCCGACGTGGAGTCGTCCGCCCGAGCCGTCTCCGCGCCGACCTCGCCCGCGCCGTCCGACGGAGCGCGCGAGAGGCGCATCCCGATCCGCGGCGTGCGCAAGGCGACCGCGGACGCGATGGTCCGCAGCGCCTTCGGCGCGCCTCAGGCGACGGTCTTCCTCACGGTGGACGTCACGCCCACCACCGAGCTGACCGCCCGGCTGCGCGCGCGTCCCGAGTTCGCTGACGTGCGTCCGGGGCTCCTCGCGGTGATCGCGAAGGCGCTGACGCTCGCCGTCCGTCGGACGCCCGAGGTCAATTCGCGCTGGGACGACGCGGCCAACGAGATCGTGCAAGCGGACTACATCCACCTCGGCATCGCCGCCGCCACCCCGCGCGGCCTGATGGTGCCGGTCATCCGGGATGCGCACGCCCTGTCGCTCGCCGACCTCGCCGGTGCGATCCGCCAGCTCGCCGAGACCGCCCGGGCCGGACGCACCGCGCCGGCCGACCTCAGCGGCGGCACAATCACGATCACCAACGTCGGGGTGTTCGGCGTGGACATCGGCACGCCCATCCTCACCCCCGGCGAGGCGGCCATCCTCGCGGTCGGCGCCGTGCGGAAGCAGCCGTGGGAGCACGACGGCGGCATCGCGCTGCGCGACGGTGCTCACCCTCGCGCTGACCTTCGACCACCGGATCGTCGACGGCGAGCAGGCCTCCCGCTTCCTCGCCGACGTGGGCCGCATCCTCGCCGACCCCGCCGCCGTCCTCACCATGGTCTGACCCGCGCTGGTTGACGCAACACGCCGTGCGCGCCCCTGGCCGCACGGCGTGTTGCGCCCCATGGATCAACGACTGGTCCCGACACGCCGTTATGCCTGGCGGCGTAACGGCGTGTTGGGCCGAGCAGGTGGATGTGGTGCAGGCATCCACAGGTCGCAAGACGCCCTCACGGCGCTCACGTAACGGCGTGTGGCGTCCCACCGACGAACGACTGGTCCCGACACGCCGTTATGCCTGGCGGCGAAACGGCGTGTCGGGCCGAGCAGTGGATGTGGTGCAGGCATCCATGGGTCACAACACGCCGTTATCGCGCGCTTCTAACGGCGTGTTGCGTCCCACAGATGTAAGGACCAGCGGGCGGGCCGGCTACGCGTGCAGCGCCGCGTTCAGCTCCACGCCGACGCCGGCGCGGCGCAGCACCTCCACGGCCCCGGTCAGCGAGTTGCGGCGGAATAGCAGCCCCGGCTGCCCCGACAGTTCGGCCGCCTTCACGGTGCGCGGGCGTCCGTCGGCGGTCGCCGCCTCGCCGACGAGCACGACCTTCGTCCCGGCGGTCACATAGAGGCCGGCCTCGACGACGGAGTCGTCGCCGATCGAGATGCCGATGCCCGAGTTCGCGCCGAGCAGCGCCCGCTCGCCGATCGAGACGCGGTGCGTCCCGCCGCCGGACAGGGTGCCCATGATGGACGCGCCGCCGCCGATGTCCGACCCGTCGCCCACGACGACGCCCTGGGAGATGCGGCCCTCGACCATCGACGAGCCGAGCGTCCCGGCGTTGAAGTTCACGAAGCCCTCGTGCATGACGGTCGTGCCGGGCGCGAGGTGGGCGCCGAGGCGGACACGCGACGCGTCGGCGATGCGGACGCGGTCCGGCGTGACGTAGTCGAGCAGCCGCGGGAACTTGTCCACGCCCGAGACCTGGATGCCCGCCCGCTGCAGTCGCGGACGCAGCCGGTCGAGGTCGGCCGGGTTGACCGGGCCCGCGTTCGTCCACGCGACGTTCGGCAGGTGCGCGAAGATCCCGTCCAGAGACAGTCCGTTCGGCTGGACGAGCAGGTGCGAGAGCAGGTGCAGGCGCAGGTACGCGTCCGGCGTCGAGGCGGGAGGCGCATCCAGGTCGATCTCCACCGTCACGATGTCGATGCGGACGGCGCGGCGCGGGTCTTCGCCGGCCAGCTCCTCGAACTCAGCCGGGGCGATCCAGCGGTCGCGGCCGGCGGGCAGCGTCCCGAGTCGCGGCGACGGGTACCAGGTGTCGAGCACGGTGCCGTCGGCCGCGACGGTGGCGAGGCCGTAGCCCCAGGCGGAGCGGGGCGCGGCGGAACTGTCAGGCACGTCTGAAGGCATGCCCCTAGGTTAGTAGGGTGCAGAACGACAGCCTCACCCTCGACCTCAGCGCCACCTCCATCGACCTGACCCGTCAGCTGTGCGACATCGAGTCCGTCTCGGGCAACGAGGGCGCGCTCGCGGACGCCATGGAGGCGGCGCTCTCGGGCCTTCCGCACCTCGAGCTCATCCGCGACGGCGACACGCTCGTGGCCCGCACGAATCTCGGCCGCGAGCGCCGCGCGCTGATCGCCGGGCACATCGACACGGTGCCGCTCAACGGCAACCTGCCGACGCGCTTCGAAGAGCATGACGGCATCCGTTACCTCTGGGGCCGCGGCACGGTGGATATGAAGGCCGGCGTCGCCGTGCAGCTGAAGCTCGCCGCTGAGCTCACCGACCCCGCCGTCGACGTGACGTGGATGTGGTACGACCACGAGGAGGTCAACGCCGAGCTGAACGGCCTCGGGCGCCTCGCCCGCAACCGGCCCGACCTGTTCGTCGGCGACTTCGGCATCCTGGGCGAGCCGAGCAACGGCGTCGTGGAGGGCGGCTGCAACGGCAACCTGCGGGTCGAGGTCCGCACCTACGGCCTCCGCGCGCACTCGGCCCGCGGCTGGGTGGGCGACAACGCCATCCACAAGGCCGCGCCGATCCTCGACATCCTGGCCGCCTACAAGGCGCGCGAGGTGGAGGTCGACGGTCTCGTCTACAAGGAGGGGCTGAACGCCGTCGGCATCTCCGGCGGCGTCGCGGGCAACATCATCCCCGACGATTGCATGGTGCACATCAACTACCGGTTCGCTCCGTCGCGCAGCTCGCAGGAGGCCATCGAGCACATGCACGAGCTCTTCGGCGACTACGAGATCACCGTGGTCGACCGCGCCGACGGCGCCCGTCCTGGACTGGATGCGCCGCTCGCGCAGGAGTTCGTCGCCGCGGTCGGCGGCGTGGCCAAGCCGAAGTACGGGTGGACGGACGTGGCCCGCTTCAGCGCGCTGGGCATCCCCGCGGTCAACTACGGTCCCGGCGACCCGCTGAAGGCGCACGCCGACGACGAGCGCGTGGACGTGGAGCAGATCGTGGCGGCCGAGGAGGGGCTGCGTGCCTGGCTCACGGGTGCAGGATCCCGCTGACTCCGTCGCGCTGAGCGACGCCGACGACGCGCCCCGCCCGGGCGCGGGCGTCCGGGGCGCCTGGTGGACCCTGTGGTGGGTCCGCGTCCTGGCCGTCTACCTCGCCGCGCGCGTCGTCACCACGGTGATCATGCTCGCCTTCGCCGCCGCGGAGGCGAAGAACGCGTGGACCTCGGCCGCTCCCGACTACTTCACCTTCGCCAACATCTGGGACGGCCGCTGGTACGAGATCGTCGCAGGCTTCGGCTACCCGGCGAGCCTTCCGACCACGGACGGCGTGCACGTCAGCGAGAACGCGTGGGCGTTCATGCCCGGCTTCCCGGGCGTCGTGGATGCGGTCATGTTCGTCACGCGGCTGTCCTGGCCGTACGCCGCCGTGCTGGTGTCGTTCCTGGCGGGAGCGGGCGCCGCACTGGTCTTCCACCAGCTGATGCGCCGGGTCGGGCTCTCGCGGTCGCAGAGCCTGTTCGCGGTCGTGCTGTTCTGCGTCGCGCCGGTCTCGCCGCTGTTCCAGGTCGCCTACGCGGAGTCGCTGTACATCCTGCTGCTGGTCACCGCACTCCTGTTGCTCGTCGAGCGGAGGTACGGCTGGCTGTTCCCGGTCGTGCTGGCCATGGCGTTCACCCGGCCGAGCGGGCTGGCCTTCGCCCTGGCGCTGGCCATGCACGTGGTCTACCGCTGGGTGCGCCGGCGCGACGATCCCTATCCCGTGCGGGAGCGCATCCTGAGCGTGTCGCTGACGGTGTTCAGCGGGCTGGCCGGGCTGGCGTGGCCTGCCATCGCGGCGATCGCGACCGGGTCGCTCACGGCCTACACCGACACCGAGCTGGCCTGGCGCTCCCCGTACATCGGCTACGTGCACCTCGTGCCGTTCGCGCCGTGGTTCCAGGGCGCCGACTGGTGGGCGAGCGCCATGCTCGGCCTGTCCGGCTGGATCGGCGTGGTCGCCCTGGTCGTCATCCTCGTGGCGTTCGCGGTGCTGCTGTTCTCGCCCGCGGTCAGGCGGCTGGGCGTCGACCTGCGCTTCTGGGTCGCCGCGTACTCCCTCTACCTGCTCGCGGTGTTTTTCCCGCAGTCCAGCACCTTCCGCCTCCTGATGCCGCTGTTCCCACTGCTCGGCGCGCTCGCCCTGCCACGGAGTCGCGTCTACCGCGTCGGCATCGTCGCCCTGTTCGTCGCTCTGCAGGTGGGATGGGTGGCGATCTGCTGGACCATCGACGGATACGACTGGTCACCCCCGTGATACCCACGATTTCCGCAGGCCCACCAGGATGTCGGATAATAGGAGGACATCCACGAAAGGGGAGCTGCATGGCGGCCATGAAGCCGAGGACCGGGGACGGGCCTATGGAGGCTGTGAAGGAGGGACGGCTCATCATCGTGCGTGTGCCGCTCGAGGGTGGGGGACGACTGGTGGTCTCCGTCAACGACGCGGAAGCCAAAGAGCTCCATGATGCGCTCGCGAGTGTCGTAACCTCCGCCTGAACCAACGTCTGTAGCCGAGAAGGGCCCCGGATCGCATCGATCCGGGGCCCTTCTCGGCATGCGGTGTCCGCCCGCGCTTACGGCGCGAGCTTCGTGATCTGCAGCAGTCCTTCGCCCGCGGGAGAGAGCGCCGCGATGACGGCGCCGGAGGCGGACGTCTCGGTGATGAGCGTCCGGAACCCGGTGGCCACCTCGTCCCGTGCCGCCGGGTCCGCGACTCGGCCGCGCCACAGCGCGCGAGCGACCAGCACGGTCCCGCCGGGGCGCACCAGCCGCAGGCCGTGCTCGACGTACTCGATGACCGACTGCGGGTCCGCGTCGATGAAGACGATGTCGTAGGAGTTCTCGTTCATCCGCGGCAGCACCTCGAGGGCGCGGCCCGGGATGAGGCGAACGCGGTTGGCGGGGACGCCCGCCTCGGTGAAGAACGCGCGTGCGTGCTGCTGGTTCTCGACCTCGACGTCGATGGACGTCAGCTGCGCCTCGGTGCCGCCGGTGAGCAGCCACAGGCCGGAGACGCCGACGCCCGTGCCGATCTCGACGACGTTCTCCGCCCGGGTGGCGGCGACGACCACGGCCGCCTGGGCGCCTGTCGCGGGGAGATCGGCTCGATGCCCAGCTCCAGCGACTGCTGGCGGGCGCGCGCGATCACCTCGCTCTCGACGACGACGTCGTCGGCGAACCTCCAGTTCGAGTCCTTCTCTGACACAGCGCTCCCGTCGATCAGCTGCTTCTCGCGGCTTCTTCCGAGGATACGGTCGGCTGGCACGGCATCCGTGGAGGCACCGCCGCGATACCCTGGAATGGTGTTCGGGCTGACCTTCGACAAGCTGCTGATCGTGGCGGTGATCGCGGCGTTCGTCATCGGCCCGGAGCGCCTTCCCACCTATGCGGCCAAACTCGGCCAGCTGGTGCGCTCTCTGCGCGACTTCGCGAACGGCGCGAAAGACCGGATGCGCGACGAGATGGGCCCCGAGTTCGACGAGGTCGACTGGAAGAAGCTCGACCCGCGGCAGTACGACCCGCGGCGCATCATCCGCGAGGCGCTGCTGGAGGATCCGGCGGCCGGCGCGGGCGCTGCGGCTGGCGGCGCGATCAAGCCGGTGACGCAGTCCGCCTATGCGCAGCGCAAGATGCCGCTGACGGCGGGCGCGGTGCCGCCGTACGACACCGAGTCCACCTGAGCCGCTGCGGGGCGCGGGGTCGCGCATCCACTACGCTGCGGACATGATCGCAACGGAGCAGTCGCTGACCCGGGCGACCGTCGCGCGGTACGCCGTCGGATCGCTGGGGACCGGCGGCTTCGCCACCCTTCCGGGCCTCGTCCTCGTCTACTACCTGACCGACTCGCTCGGCGTCGCCGCGATCGTCGCGGGTGTCGTGGTCACGGTCGCGAAGGTCTGGGACGTGATCATCGACCCGGTCATCGGAGCGCGCAGCGACCGGATGCTCGCGGTGCGGGGGTCGCGCCGCCCCATGATGCTGCTCGGCGCGATCGCCCTCCCGGTGTTCTTCCTCCTCACCTTCGCCGTGCCTCCCGGCACGCCGGCCGGCGTCGCCGCGGTGTGGGTGCTTCTCGCGTTCGTGCTGACCGCGACGGCGTTCAGCCTGTTCCAGGTGCCGTACATCGCGCTGCCCGCCGAGCTCGCGTCGGGATACGACCAGCGGACGCGCCTGCTGACCTGGCGCGTCGTCGTGCTGACGTTCGCCATCCTGCTGTTCGGGGCCGGGGGACCGGCACTCCGGTCGCTCGGCGGCGGCAACGCGTTCAGCGGCTACCTGCTCATGGCGCTCGTCGCCGGTGTGGTGATCGGCGCCGGGATGCTCGTCTCCGCGTTCGTCGCCCCGCGTGGCCTCCCCGCGGCCGACGTGCCGCCGCGGGAGAGCATCCTGGTCACCCTGCGCTCGAATTATGCGGCCGGGGTGCAGGTCCTGCGCGACAGCCAGCCGTTCCGCGCCCTGCTGCTCACCTTCCTGCTGCAGGGACTCGCGACCGGGCTGATGCTGGCGGGCGCGAACTACGTCGCGACGTGGGTGCTGCACTCCGAGGATGCGGTGACGTTCCTGTTCGTCGCGCTGATCGGGCCGGCGCTGATCGTCACGCCGGTGTGGGGCGTCGTCGCCCGGCGAATCGGCAAGGAGCGCGGGTTCGCGATCGCGAGCATCCTGTTCGGCGTGGCCGCACTGTCCATGGTCGCGCTGCTGTGGGCGCCGGGCGCGTGGGTGTACGCGCCGGTCGCGCTGGCGGGCGCCGCGTACGCCGGGATGCAGGCGCTGCCGATGGCGATGCTGCCCGACGTCATCTCGCACGATGCACGACGCAACGGCGAGGGCCGCGCCGGGACGTTCGGCGGGATGTGGACCGCCGGCGAGACGACCGGCATGGCGCTCGGCGCGACCGTGCTCAGCATCGTGCTCGCCGTGAGCGGCTACGTCTCGCGCAGCGCCGCCGCGGCGGATGCGGTGCAGCCGGGAAGCGCGGTCGCGGGCATCGCGCTGGGCTTCAGCCTCATCCCGGCCCTGATCATCGCGGTCAGCCTGGTGCCGCTCGCGCGGTACCGGCTGCGGAAGGGAGACATCGATGTCGTCGTTTGATCAGGCCGCGATCCTCGCGCGGCTCTCCGCGCTGCGGGCGGCGGACGCGCCGACGCACGGCGGGCGCGTCCTGAGCTACGTGTACGACTCCGGGATGCCGGAGCTCGACGAGCTGGCCGCCGAGGCGATGCGCTTGGTGCAGCCGGTGAACGGGCTGGACCCGACCACGTTCACCTCCGTCGCGGTGATGGAGCGGGAGGTCGTCGGGTTCGCGCGCGAGCTGCTGCACGGCGACGACGACGTGGTCGGCTCGGTGACCTCCGGCGGGACCGAGTCGTGCCTTCTCGCGGTGAAGACCGCGCGGGATGCGTGGCGCGCGGCCGGCGGGACCGGCACGCCGCGGCTGGTCGCGCCGGTGACGGTGCACGCAGCGTTCCAGAAGGCGGCGGCGCTGTTCGACCTCGCGCTCGATCTGGTGCCGGTGTCGGTCGCGGCCGGGCAGGTGGACGCGTCTCAGCTGATCTCGCGCATCGCTCCGGACGTCGCGCTCGTCGTCGTGTCCGCCCCGTCGTACCCGTACGCGACGCTCGACCCGGTCGAGGAGGTTGCGGCCGCCTGCGACGCCGCGGGTGTGGCGTGCCACGTCG
This sequence comes from Leifsonia poae, assembly GCF_050632865.1. Taxonomy (GTDB): domain Bacteria; phylum Actinomycetota; class Actinomycetes; order Actinomycetales; family Microbacteriaceae; genus Leifsonia; species Leifsonia poae_B. The sequence continues at coordinate 656,285 of NZ_JBODSA010000001.1, forward strand.
ACGCGTGCATCGGCGGCTGGGTGCTGCCGTTCTGGCGCGCCGCCGACGGGTCGCCGCTGCCCGCGTGGGACTTCCGCGTCGCCGGGGTCACCAGCGTCTCCGCTGACCTCCACAAGTACGGGTACGCGCCGAAGGGCGCCAGCGTGCTGCTGCAGCGCGACCGGGACCGGCAGCGCCGCCAGTACTTCGCCACGACCGGATGGCCGGGCTACCCGGTCGTCAACGCCACGCTGCTCGGGTCGAAATCGGCGGCGGCGCTGGCCGCATCCTGGGCCATCGTGCAGGCGCTCGGCGCGCGCGGCTTCGCCCGGCTGGCGGAGTCCTGCGGGCGGGCGACGCGAGCTCTGGTGGATGTGGTCGGCGACATCGAGGGTCTGCGGGTCGTGGGCTCGCCGACCGGTCCGTTGTTCGCGGTGGCGACGGACGAGTCCGTGCCGGCCGACCGGCGCGTGGATCCGCACCACTGGGCCGACCGCGTCCGCCGCCGAGGGTGGATCCTGCAGCTGCAGCCCGGCCTCACACAGCCGGACGGGACGCGGCTGCCGCACACCACGCACCTCACGATCACGCCGGTGACGGAGGGGCGCGTGGACGAGCTGGAGGCGGCGCTCCGCGGCGCGGCCGACGAGGCGCGCGGCGTCCCGCCGGTCGACCGGCACGCAGTGCTCGGCGCCCTGCCGCCACGGCTGGCGTCCGCCGGTGCCCTCGACTCGGCGACCGCCGCCCGCATCCTCGGTGCGATCGGCCTGACCGGCGGCGCGACCCCCGGCCTCCCCGACGACCAGGCTCCGCTGCTCGCCCTCGTGGAAGCGCTGCCGCGTCCCGTCGCCGAGCGCCTTCTCGTCGAACTGCTCGCCCGCGCCGTCGAGCCCCCGACGCCTGACGCCGCCGCGTCCCCGCCCGCCCGCCAGTTGCTCGCAGTTGCGCTCGACACACCGCCGCGGCCCGCAACAACGAGCAAGTCACCGTGAGGTGCAGGTAGTTGCGGGCGCCGCGCCGCGCGGGTGCGCGAGTACCTGCACTTCATGCCCTGGACGCGCGAGGCCGGCCCGCCCTCCCGGCCCGGCAGTTGCTCGTAGTTGCGCTCGACACGCCACTGTGGGCCGCAACTACGAGCAAGTCACGGAGACCACCACCGCCAGCCCGAGGTGCAGCTAGGTGCGGGCGACGCGCCGCGCGGCCGCGCGAGGACCTGCACTTCGTGCCCTGGACGCGCGGGGCCGGCCCGCCCTCACCTCCGGCCAGTTGCTCGTAGTTGCGGCCGACACGCCGCCGTGGGCAGCAACATTGAGCAAGCCACGGGGACTACCACCGCCAGCCCGAGGTGCAGCTTGGTGCGGGCGACGCGCCGCGCGGGTGCGCGCGTACCTGCACTTCGTGCCGTGGACGCGCGAGGCCGGCCCGCCCTCCCGGCCCGGCCGCCACGCCGTCAGTTGCTCGTAGTTGCGCTCGACACGCCGCCGAGGGCCGCAACTACGAGCAAGTCACCGTGAGGTGCAGGTAGTTGCGGTCGACACGCCGCGCGGGTGCGCGACGACGTGCACTTCGCGCTCAGGCAAGCGGGCGCGTCAGCGGACGGAGAGGCCGAGCTTGCGGCCGGCGAGGCCGCGGGCGCGCGTCCCGAGCCGGTCGGCGACCGCGCGGATCGCCGCCGCGGCCGGGTCGGCCGGGTCGGTGACCACGATCGGCGCACCCGCATCCCCGCCGGCCCGCAGCGGGATGCTGAGCGGCACGCTGGCGAGCAGCGGCACCTCCTCATCCTGCCCGGCCGACAGCCGGCGCGCCACCTCCGCGCCGCCACCGCTGCCGAACAGCTCGAGCACCGACCCGTCCGGCTGCACCAGCCCAGCCATGTTCTCGATCACGCCGATGACCTTCTGCCCGGTCTGACGGGCCACCACGCCCGACCGCTCCGCCACATCCGCGGCCGCCGGCTGCGGGGTCGTCACGACCAGCACCTCCGCGGTCGGCAGCAGCTGCCCGACCGAGATTGCCACGTCGCCGGTCCCGGGCGGCAGATCGAGGAGCAGCGCGTCCAGGTCGCCGAAGTACACGTCCGTCAGGAACTGCTGGATGGTGCGGTGCAGCATCGGCCCGCGCCACGCGACCGCCGCGGATGCGGAGTCGACGAACATCCCGATCGAGACCACCTTCACGCCGTAGGCGACCGGCGGCAGGATCATGTCGTCCACGCGCGTCGGCCGCGGCGCGACGCCGTTCTCGTCGGTGAGGCCGAGGATGCCGGGGATCGAGAAGCCGTGCACGTCCGCATCCACGATCCCCACGCGCAGCCCGCGCTCGGCCAGCGCGACCGCGAGGTTCGCCGTGACGGTCGACTTGCCGACGCCGCCCTTGCCGCTGGTCACCGCGTAGACGCGGGTCAGCGACTCCGGCCCGAACTGCTGCCCGCGCGCGGGGCGTCCGGCGCGCAGCTTCTCCGTCAGCGCGCGCCGCTCGGTCGGCGTCATCACGGACACGTCCACCGCGACCGACGTCACGCCCGGGACCGCCGCCGTCGCCGCGCGCACATCCCGCTCGATCGCGTCCGCCGCCGGACACCCGACGATGGTCAGCTTGATGCCGACCGACGCGCGGCCGTCCGCATCCACCGACACCGCGTCCACCATGTCGAGCTCGGTGATCGGCTTGCGGATCTCCGGGTCGAGCACAGCGGCCAGCGCGCCGCGGACCGCGCCGTCGAGAGGGGAATCAGGCACGGGCCGCCTGTTCCCCTTCGCCCGACTCGGACTTCTCCAGGTCTTCGAGCAGCGACCTCAGCTCGGCGCGGATGAAGTCCTTCGTCGCCATGTCGCGCACCGCCAACCGCAGCGCGACGACCTCGCGGGCCAGGTACTCGGTGTCGGCGAGGTTGCGCTCGGCGCGCTGCCGGTCCTGCTCGATCTGCACCCGGTCGCGGTCGTCCTGCCGGTTCTGGGCGAGCAGGATGAGCGGGGCAGCGTACGACGCCTGCAGGGACAGCACCAGCGTCAGCGCGATGAACCCGAGCGCGGAGGAGTCGAAACGCCACGCGTTGGGTGCGAGGGTGTTCCACCCCATCCAGGCGACGACGAAGATCGTGAGCCCGAGCACGAACCAGGGCGTGCCCATGGCACGCGCGATCCACTCGGTGAACCGCCCGAAGCGGTCGTTCGACTCCACCCGGTCGCGCCGGAGCACCGGTGTGCGGAGGCCCTTCGGGGCGTCGAGCGCCGTGTCCTGCCTACCTCGTGCCACTTCCGCCCCTCCTTCCGTTCACGATGCGGATGCTGCCGGTCTCGTCGGACGGCTCCGTGCGTTTCACGGGGTCGTCCTCGTCTTGACTTCGCCAGTCGTCGGGGAGCAGGTAGTCGAGGATGTCGTCGATGGTCACCACCCCGACGAGCCGGTGCTTGTCGTCCACCACGGGGACGGACACGAGGTTGTACGAGGCGAGGATGCGCGACACCTCGGCGGCGGAGGTGTCGGCGGTCACCGGCTCCAGGCCAGGGTCGAGCAGGGTGCCGAGGCGCACGTGCGGGGGATAGCGCAGCATCCGCTGGAAGTGCACGACACCGAGGAAGCGGCCGGTCGGCGCCTCGTACGGCGGCAGGGTCACGCAGACCGCGGCGCCGAGCGCCGGCGCGAGCTCGTGGCGGCGGATGAGGGCGAGGCCTTCCGCGACGGTTGCGTCGGCCGACACGATGATCGGCTCCGTGGTCATCAGACCGCCGGCGGTGTCCGGGTTGTAGCTGAGGAGCATGCGGACGTCCTCCGCCTCCTCCGGCTCCATCAGCTCCAGAAGGTGCTCGCCGCGCTCGTCGGAGAGCTGGGCGATGAGGTCGGCGGCGTCGTCCGGCTGCATCTGGTCGAGCACGTCAGCCGCGCGGTCGTCGTCGAGCTTGGCGAGGATCTGCACCTGCTCGCTCTCGGGCATCTCCTCGAGCACGTCGGCGAGCCGGTCGTCCGGCAGCTCCTCCGCGACCTCCAGCATCCGCTGCTGAGGGAGGTCGAGGAGCGTGTTCGCCAGGTCGGCAGGCTTCAGCTCGGAGTAGGTGGCGATCAGCTGCTCGGCGGACTGCGCCTCGCCCAGCTTCTGCTTCTCGCGCACCTCGTTCCAGGAGACGAACGTGGTCGGGCCCTTGCCGAACGGCGATGCACCCGTCTTGGGCTTGCGGACGAAGAGCTGGCTGACCGCCCAGTCGCCGGTGTCGGTCTCCTCGATCGCGACGTCCTCGATCGTGGCCTCGCCGCTGCCGTCGGCGAAGACCACCCGGCGACCGAGCAGTTCGGCGATGACGCGCACCTCGCCGCCGCGCTGCTCGAAGCGGCGCAGGTTGATGAGGCCGTTGGTGATGATCTGTCCGCTGCTGATGCTGGTGACACGGCCGATGGAGAGGAACACCCGGCGCTTGCCCGGGATCTCGACGATGAGGCCGACCACCCGCGGCGGGTCGTTCTTGCGGTACACCACGAGGACGTCGCGAACCTTGCCGACCCGGTCGCCGACGGGGTCGAACACGGTCGTCCCGGCGAGTCGGGCGACGAACACTCTGGCGGCACTCACCCTATAAACCTAAGCCCTCGCGGGTGAACGACAGCTGTTTCCTGTGCCCGTCACGGGACGGGATGGAACAATGGCCCCATGAGCACACCCGGCCCGATGAACGCGCGCAACCGCATCCTCTTCCCGACGCTGCCCCGCGGCGAGGTGGTGGCCACTTTCGAGAGTTACCCGCAGGCCCAGGAGGCGGTGGATGTGCTGGCCCGCGCCGACTTCCCGGTCGACAAGGTCTCGATCGTCGGAAGCGACCTGAAGAGCGTCGAGCGGGTCACCGGCAAGCTGACCTGGGGCCGCGCTGCGCTCGCGGGCGCCGCCTCCGGAGCGTGGCTCGGACTGTTCTTCGGCCTGCTGCTCATCATCTTCTCGCCGACGGTCAGCCTGGCCTTCGTCATCGCCGCGCTGCTGATCGGCGCCGGGTTCGGGATGCTGTGGGGGCTGGTCACGTACGGCGTGAACCGGCGTCGCCGCGACTTCACGTCCATCCAGCAGGTCATCGCCACGAGCTATTCGGTCGTCGTGGACAGCGAGCTCGGCAACCGCGCCCGCAACCTGCTCCAGGGCGGGGGAGCGGAGCAGCCCGCTGCGCCGACCGCCACGGCCCCCGGATGGACGCCGCCGCCGCAGCCGCAGCACCCGTCCGACCCGCCGCCGGCGCCGCCCGCCGGCGAGGAGCGTCCGCCCGCGCCTCCGGCCTGACGCGTCGAGCGCGGCGCCGACGTCCCATGGGCGCCCGTCCTCGGTACGCCCTGTGGTTGCTCGTCTCGATTCCGGTCGCATTGTTCATCGACGTCTGTCTGACGGGATGGGCTTCGTTCGCCTGGTGCGGCTTCGGCGGCTGCAACTACCCACATGCGGGTGCGGACTCCGATGTAGCGTTCGTCACCATCCCGCTGCTCAGCGGGGTGTTCGTGGTGACGTTCCTCGCTCTGGTGCTCCCGCCCTGGATATCGGGATGGAGGCGCCCGGCGATCGCGGCGACGGCGGCCTTCGTCGCGCTTGCCCTGGCGTGGGATGCGGTATTCGCCCACTGATAGCCCGCGGAAGTGCAGGTAGTTGCGGTCGACACGCCGTCGAACACCGCAACGACCTGCACTTCACGGAGGGAAAGGTCAGCGCCGCGAGAGGCGACGCACCCAGGCCTCGACGTCGTCCGCCGTGCGCGGGATGCCGATCGACAGGTTCTCCGCGCCGTCGGCGGTGACCAGGATGTTGTCCTCGATCCGCACGCCGATGCCGCGGAACCGCTCGGGCACCGTGAGGTCGTCCGGCTGGAAGTACAGCCCCGGCTCGATGGTGAACACCATCCCGGGCTCGAGCACGCCGTCGAGGTAGAGGTCGCGTCGTGCCTGCGCGCAGTCGTGCACGTCGAGGCCGAGGTGGTGGCTCGTCCCGTGCACCATGTAGCGGCGGTGCTGCTGGTTCTCCTGCTGCAGCGCCTCCTCGGCGCTCACCGGCAGCAGCCCCCACTCGGCGGTGCGGCGAGCGATCACGCCCATCGCGGTGGCGTGGATCTCGCGGAAGCGGATGCCCGGCTTCACGATCGCGAACGCCGCGTCCGCCGCCTCGAGCACCGCTTCGTAGATCAGCCGCTGCGTCTCGGTGAACGTTCCGTCGATCGGGAACGTGCGCGTGATGTCGGCGGTGTAATAGCTGTCGAGCTCGACGCCCGCATCCATCAGGATGAGGTCGCCCGGCACCACGGGACCGTCGTTGCGCGTCCAGTGCAGGATGCACGCGTGCGGTCCGCTCGCGGCGATCGTGTCGTAGCCGACCGTGTTGCCGTCGGCGCGGGCGCGCCCGTTGAAGACGCCCTCGACCAGTCGCTCGCCACGCGGGTGCGCGGTGATGCGGGGCAGGTCGGCGATGACGTCGTCGAAACCGCGTGCGGTCGCGTCGACCGCCGCGCGCAGCTCGGCGATCTCGAAGTCGTCCTTGATCAGGCGGAGCTCGGACAGGTCGCGGGCGAGCCGGTCGTCGTCGGCGTGGTCCTCGGCATCCGTGGTGTCGGCGTCCGCGTCGCCGAGCAGGAGACGCGCCGCATCCACCTCGTCGGTGAGCGCGGGGTCTGCCTCGCGCAGGACGATCGTGTCGGCGTCCACCGCGTCCAGCACGGCCTGCACGTCGGCGATGCCGCGCGTCGGCAGGCCGAGGTCGCTCGCCACCTGAGCGAGCGACGGGCGCGGCCCGATCCAGAACTCGCCGATCTCGGGGTTCGCGTAGAACTCGTCGGAGTCGCGCCCCGCGCGCTCACGGAAGTACAGGGTCGCCTCATGACCGGAGGCGGTCGGCTCCAGCACGAGCACGCTGCCCGGCTCGGAGTCGGATCCCCAGCCGGTCAGGTGCGCGAACGCCGAGTGCGCGCGGAAGGCGTAGTCGGTGTCGTTGCTGCGCTGCTTGAGGCGACCGGCCGGGATGATCAGCCGCTTGCCCGGGAACAGCTCCGACACGCGAGCGCGGCGGGCGGCGGCGTACGCGGCCTGCGGCCGTGCCCCGGGAAGCACCTCCGGCCGCTCAGCCCATCCCCTGCCGATGTACTCCCGGAACGCGTCGGACCCCGGCGTGGTCGAGCGGTTCTGCGTGGCGCGCGGCGCCTGGTCGGTCGTGCTCTGCGTGGACTGCGACATGCCGACCATTCTTCCACTCCTAGGATGTTGACCATGGCTGATGCGCGACGGTTCCGTGGTCCCGTCGACCTGCACACGCACTCCAGCGTCTCCGACGGCACCGAGACGCCGGCGGAGCTCGTGCGGTCGGCCGCCGCCGCAGGGCTCGGCACCGTGGCGCTCACCGACCACGACTCGACCACGGGATGGGCGGAGGCGGCCGCCGAGGGCGCGCGGTCGGGCATCACCGTCATCCCCGGCATGGAGCTGTCCACCCGCATCGAGTTCGCCAGCGTCCACATGCTCGGCTACCTGTTCGACCCGGCGAACGACGCGCTTGTGGCCGAGACGAAACGCATCCGCGACGGCCGCATGCGCCGCGCGGAGGACATGGTGCGCCGCATCTCCGCCGACTACGACATCACCTGGGACGACGTGCTCGCGCAGGCGAGCGAGGGCGCGACCGTCGGCCGTCCGCACATCGCCGACGCGCTGGTGGCCCGCGGGCTGGCCTCGGATCGCAGCGCAGCGTTCGCCGGCATCCTGCACTGGCGCAGCGGCTACTTCCAGCCGCACTACGCCCCGGAGCCGCTGACCGGGGTACGGCTCATCCGCGGCGCGGGCGGCCTGCCCGTGCTCGCGCATCCCGCGACCGGCGGTCGCAGCCGAGTCATCCCGGAGGACCGCCTGCGGCGCCTGGTGGATGCGGGCCTCTTCGGTCTGGAACTCGACCACCGCGAGAACACGCCGGACGGCGTGGCGCGGCTGCGGGAACTCGCGGCGCGCTACGGGCTGCGGATCACCGGCTCCAGCGACTACCACGGCGCAGGCAAACCGAACCGCCTCGGCGAGAACACGACCGACCCCGCCGTCGTGGACGCGATGATCGAAGAAGCGACAGGCGCGGCGCCTTTCTACGCTCCGTGACCTCCACCCCGTAGCCTGGACCCCGGTCGGGGTCGAGAGAGCGAGGTGCGCGGGTGAGACGGTTCTGGCGAGGATCGGCGGTCGCGGCCGCCCTGACGGCCGCCCTGGTGATCGCGGGCGGTGCCGCCCCGGCCAGTGCCGATACGTATCCCTCCTGGGACGACGTGCAGGCCGCCAAGAACAACGCTGCCGCCGCGCAGGCCGAGGTGGACCGCATCAACGGGCTCCTGCAGAGCCTCCAGAGCGCGGCGAACGCCGCGGGTGACCTGGCCGTGAAACGGCTCGGCGAGTACGGCGCCGCCGAGGCCGCCCTGCAGAAGGCGACCGCCAAGGCTGACGACCTCGCCGCCAAGGCGCACGATGCGACGGCGAAGGCCGACCAGCTCCGGTCGCAGAGCGGCAAGCTCGCCGAGCAGCTGAGCCGCGCCGGCACCTCCTCGGTGTCGCTGCGCCTCTTCCTCAGCCCGACCGCCTCGAAGTCCGACACCCTGCTGTACCAGCTCGGCGCCGTGTCCCAGCTCGCCGACCGCAACAGCGCCCTGTTCGCGCAGGCCAACGCCCAGAAGAACGTCGCGTCGTCGCTGAGCAGCCAGGCGGCGGACGCCAAGACCATCCGCGACCAGCTCGCGGCAGAGGCGAAGAAGGCGCTGGATGCGGCGACCGCGGCGAAGCGCGCGGCGGACGCGCAGCTGGCCGACCAGAAGCAGCACGCCAACACCCTCTACGCGCAGCTCGCTGCGCTCAAGAACACGCAGGCGTCGGTCGAGCAGCAGTACGCGGCCGGACAGGCGGCCGCGGCCGCAGCCGCCGCTGCCGCGAACACCGGCGGCGGATCCGACGGCTTCGCGCCGCCGCCCGGCATGGTCGTGGACCCGGCGGGCGCGCAGGCGTACGCGGCGAGCCGCCTCGGCGCCTTTGGCTGGGGGAGCGACCAGATGCCGTGCCTGATCAAGCTGTGGAACCACGAGTCGGGCTGGCGCGCGGACGCCTACAACACGTCGAGCGGCGCCTACGGCATCCCGCAGTCGCTGCCCGCCAGCAAGATGGCGAGCGCCGGCGCGGACTGGATGACGAACCAGAACACGCAGGTCAACTGGGGTCTGGACTACATCAACCGCGCCTACGGCTCACCCTGCGCCGCGTGGACGTTCGAGATGAGCCACGACCCCAACTGGTACTGACGCCCGGGTTCACTCCACGCCGAGGGCGGTCAACACCGACTGCGCGGCGACCGCGACCGCTATGACGATCGCGCATCCCGCTACCGAGGCGGCGAAGGCGACGAGACCTCTGCGCGAGCGGCGTCCCGCCACCGTCCGGCCGTCGAACGACAACCCTGACATCTTGTCGATGTTCGGGGCGACGATCCCCACGAAGGGTTCCTGCGGATCGTCGGGGAGGCCGTAGGGCAGCGGCCGGTCGGGTCCGTCCGCACGGAAGACGCCGTCCCGGCCTTCGCGCATGTCGATCATGATGCCCCCATCCTCCGCGATAACCGAAGCATAGGGCGGTGGCAGCCGGATGCAAACAATCCCTGACTTCTTCGGTCTTCCGGAGCGGAAACGGTCGAAGAACTCAGGGATTGTCGGCGGAGTGATCCGGGGTCAGCTCGCGGGGGTCGCCGGGGAGCCGCCGCGGGAGCGGCGACGGCGGCGGCGCGGTGCGCTGTTGCCGTCGCGGTGCTGCTGACCGCCTCCGTCGTGCGTGCCGGTCGCGGCCTTCGGCTCGCCGGCCTCGGCGGGAGCGGCCGACTCGGCCTGGCTCGCCTGGCCCTCTCCGGATCCCGAGCCGCCACGCGTGCGGCGGCGGCTCCGGCTGCGGCCCGAACGCTCGCCGCCGTCGGGGCCGGTCGAGTCCGAGCGGCCGCCGCGAGACGGCTGCGCGCCGTCGCCCTGCGGCGCCTTGACCGCGGGCGTCGTCTTCAGACGGCCCTTGGCCCCGGCGGGGATGTCGAGGTCGCTGTAGAGGTGCGGCGACGACGAGTAGGTCTCCGTCGGCTCCGGCTGCCCGAACTCCAGCGCCCGGTTGATGAGTGCCCACTTGTGCAGGTCCTCCCAGTCGACGAAGGTCACGGCGATGCCGGTCTTGCCCGCACGACCCGTGCGGCCCGCGCGGTGCAGGTACGTCTTCTCGTCGTCCGGGATGGTGTGGTTGATGACGTGCGTGACGTCGTCCACGTCGATGCCGCGGGCGGCGACGTCGGTGGCGATCAGGATGTCCTTCTTGCCCGCCTTGAACGCGGCCATGGCGCGCTCGCGCTGCTCCTGGTTGAGGTCGCCGTGCACGGCGGCGGCGTTGAAGCCGCGGTCGTTCAGCTCCTCGACCAGCTTGGCGGCGGCGCGCTTGGTGCGCGTGAAGATCACGGTCTTGCCGCGGCCCTCGGCCTGGAGGATGCGGGAGATGACCTCGTCCTTGTCGAGCGAGTGCGCGCGGTAGATCAGGTGCTTGATGTTCGCCTGGATCTGGCCCTCGTCGGGGTCGCTGGCGCGGATGTGCACCGGGCGCGTCATAAAGCGGCGCGCGAGTGCGACGATCGGGCCGGGCATGGTCGCCGAGAAGAGCATGGTGTGGCGGGTGGCCGGGGTCTGCGCGAACAGCTTCTCGATGTCGGCGAGGAAGCCGAGGTCGAGCATCTTGTCGGCCTCGTCGAGCACCATCTCCTGCACGCCGCCGAGGCTCAGCAGGCGCTGGCCGGCGAGGTCGAGGAGGCGGCCGGGCGTGCCGACGACGATCTGCGCGCCCGCCTTGAGCTGCGCGATCTGGCCCTCGTACGCCTTGCCGCCGTAGATCGCGGCGATGGTGGTCGGGCGGCCGGCGGCGGCCAGTTCGAGGTCTTCGTAGACCTGGATGGCCAGCTCGCGGGTCGGCACGACGACGAGCGCCTTCACGCCGGGCTCGGGGTCGAGCCCGAGGCGCTGGATGAGCGGGAGGCCGAAGCCGAGAGTCTTGCCGGTACCCGTCTTGGCCTGGCCGATGATGTCCTGGCCGGTGAGGGCGAGGGGGATGGTCTGCGTCTGGATGGGGAACGGCTCCACGATGCCCTTGGCCGCGAGCTGGTCCACCATGTCCTGGTCGATGTTGAGTTCTGAGAAAGTCACTGTGAGGTTTGCCTGTCGATTCGATCGGAAGGTCTACGCCCTGTTCTCTGTCGCAGGCGTAGGGCCGTCGATCCTGCGCCGACGGCGTTCCAAGCCTACTGGACCCGCCCGATACACTGCTGAGCATGTCCACGTGGTTCACCCGGCGCCGGCCCACCGTCGAGCTCCCGCGCCTCACTCCGCGGCGGCCCGTCACCACCGTCCGCGTGGACCTGCACGAGGTCATGCCCGACCTGGTGCCGTACGTCGGGCAGGCGGCGTACCTGCAGCTGGAGCAGTTCGAGACGCTTTCGCGCGTCGCCGCCGAGACGGAGGACCTGCACGCCAAACAGCTGGTGTCCGCCGCGGCCGGGCACGCGCTGTCGAAGCATCAGGGCATCGTCGCCGAGCTCCGCCGCCGCGGCCACGACCCGGCGGCGGCGATGGAGCCGTTCGCGGTCGAGATCGAGGGCTTCAGCGCCCTCATCGTCGGCGCCGACTGGCGTGAGACGCTGCTCTCGGCACTCGTGACCGGCGGCCTGCTCGACGACTTCTTCATCCGCCTCGCCGCGGGCCTCCCGGGCGACGTCGGCCCGCGCTTGGCGCACCTCCTGGGGTCGGAATCCGGTCAGGAGGGCGTGCTGGAGGTGCTGCGCACGGAGATCGGGAAGGACCCGCAGCTGGCGTCCCGGCTCGCGATGTGGGGCCGTCGCCTGGTGGGCGACACGCTGCTGGTCGCGCGTTCCGCGCTGCACCTCTCGGGCAACCGGGCGACGGACGAGGAGCGGATCGAGCCGATCTTCACCGAGCTGATCGCGGCGCACACGCGGCGCATGGACGCGCTGGGGTTGACCGCGTAGCGGACTCGGCTAGCATCTGGTATACTTGACTCATCAACACCAGCCCCTCTGCCTTCGGGTACGGGCTGGTTTTCTTTTTCTCTAAGGCTCCACCATGCGCTACACCAAGCCCCACCTCACGCTCGATCAGCAGGTGGAGCGCTTGTCGGGCCGAGGTCTACAGGTCGGTGATACCGCCAAGGCGAGGCGGGTTCTCGAGGCCGTCGGCTACTACCGGTTCAGCGCATACGCCTATCCATTCCGCGTGCCGATCCCACCGTCCGGTGCCCGGGACACGACCGTCCAGTACCGCACGGATGCTTTCGTGGCGAATGCACGCTTCGAGTGGGCGGAAGACCTCTATTCCTTCGACCGCGCGCTTCGGCTGCTGATCCTGGACGCGGTGGAGACGATCGAGATCGCCCTGCGTTCGAAGATCGGTTACCACCTCGGCGCAGGCGACCCCTTCGGACACCTGTCGAGAGACCACCTCGACGCGGCGAAGTGCGACCGGCCGGATGCCGTGGACCGCACCAGGACCTCGTACGACACGTGGCGCGAACGATTCAGCGCCCATCTGTTGAGTTCGTCGTCCGAGGACTTCATCAGCCACCACATCCAGAAGTACGACGGCCGCCTGCCCATCTGGGCAGCTACGGAGATCATGGAATTCGGTCAACTCGTCCGGTTGTTCGGGTTCATGCGCGATGCCGACCAGTCACGGGTGTCGAAGGATCTGGCGGGAGTCTCCGGGGCAGTATTCGTCCGCTGGATGAAGACCGCCAACTACGCCCGGAACATCAGCGCCCACCACGCGCGGCTCTGGAACCGCACTCTGACCTACAAGCTCGGCCGGGTGCCTGAGACGGCACCCGACCTCATCCACCTCAACGCCCAGGCGCACAGCAGGAGTCGCACCTATGCGGTCTGCGCGCTGCTGGCGTTCCTTACGCAGCGGGTTCGCTCCGAAACGGGATGGATCGTCGCGGCTGCGCGATGCGATGGACGGATTCCCGGCAGCGCTTCCGGTGACACCGGAGACGCACATGGGCTTTCCCGACGGGTGGCGGACTCTCGACCTGTGGGCCGATCACTGAGCCTCAGCGCGCGACCGCACCCCGTGTGAGCGTGTGCAGCATCCGGTCGTCGCCGGCCGTGCGCGCACGCCCGACCGCGAGGTCGACGGCCGCGACGACGAGCGCCGTGCCGAGGAGGGTGATCCACCAGATCCAGCCGCCGTCCCATTTCAGGCCGGCCCAGGTGAGGCCCACCCAGAGCACGGAGGCGGTGACGACGCCGACCGCCGGGATCAGCACGGACCCGTGCGTGTGGCGGTACGGCAGGAGGTAGCGCCCGGCGAGCCCGATGATGGCTCCGCCGAGGACGACGAAGAGCAGTTCCACGAGTGGAGGCTAGCCGACGAAGCCGATCCGGCGCGATTCCTCGGTGCCGAACTCGACGTACGCGATGCCCGCGGTGGGGACGACGTAGAGGCGGCCCTTGTCGTCGTGGAGCTCGAGCACGCCGCCGCCGTTCGTCAGGGCGGCCTTCACCTGCCCGGTCAGCTCCTCGGCCGACTGGGACGTCTCGAAGCTGAGCTCGCGGGGGGCGTTGACGATTCCGATGCGGATCTCCACGACGGTACCTTTCAGGAGTTCTGGGCGTCCCGAGCCTGACCGGCCGGTGTGAGTTCAGACTACGGCACACGGCTCGCGGCGCCCGCTCGCGTTCTCTGTCGGCGGACGCCGATACCGTGAGAGGCATGAGCACCACAGGCTTCCGGATGCGCGCCGATCGCACCGCCGCATCCACCGGCCTGGTGCTCGATTCGGCGCAGACGGAGGTGATCGGGCTGCCCGATGGCGCGTCCGCGGCGGTCCTCGGCGCGCCCGGCACGGGCAAGACGACGACCCTCGTCGAGACGCTTGCCGAGCGCGTGCACGGACGCGGCTACGGCACGGACGAAGTGCTCGCGCTGAGCGCGTCCCGCACGGCCGCCACGGCGTTGCGCGACCGCATCGCGCTGCGCCTGGAGGTGCCCACACATGGGCCGCTCGCCCGCACCGCGACGTCGCTCGCCTTCCAGCTGGTCGGGGAGCGCGCCAGGAGGCTGCAGCTCGACCCGCCGCGCCTCCTCACCGGCGGCGAGCAGGACCAGATCATCGCCGAACTGCTCAGCGGTCACCTGGAGGACAACTCGGGCCCCGTATGGGCGGAGCCGCTGGTCGATGAGGTCCGCGCGCTGCGGGGCTTCCGCACCGAGCTGCGCGAGCTGATGGCGCGCTGCGCCGAGCGCGGGGTGACGCCGTCGCGGCTGTCGGAGCTCGGCGCGATCACCGGACACGACGAATGGCGCGCCGCTGCGCGCTTCATGGCCGAGTACCAGCTCGTCGTCGACAGCTACCGCGGCGGGTTCGTCGACTCCGCCGAGCTGATCGCGTCGGCGGTGACCGCGGTGCGCGAGGGGAGCTCGCTCGACCGGCTCCGCGCGGTCTTCGTCGACGACCTGCAGGAGGCCACGGTCGCTACCCTCGCACTGCTGCGCGCCCTGGCGGAGCGCGGGGTCGCGGTGGTCGCGTTCGGCGACCCGGACGTCGCCTCCACCACCTTCCGCGGCGCGGAGGCGACGGCTCTCGGCCAGCTGGCGACGCGGCTCGGCGTGCCGGTGACGCGGTTCGTTCTGACCACCGCGCACCGCCAGACGCCCGCCCTGCGCGAGCTCACCGCGCGAGTGACCGAGCGCATCGGCGCGGCTGCCGCGGGCGTGCAGCGCATGGCGTCGGCGGGGCGCCCGGAGCCGATGGCGGGGGACCCTGCGCACGCGGACGCCGACGCAACCGACGAGCACCGCCCCGAGATCGTCCGGCTGGTCGCCACCTCCGCCCCGTCCGAGGCCGCCCGCCTGGCCCGCAAGCTCCGCGAGCGGCACCTGCTCGACGGCGTCCCGTGGAGCGACATGGCCGTCATCGTGCGATCCGGCGCCCACGTGCCCGCGCTGTCCCGGGCTCTGGCCGTCGCCGAGGTGCCGACGACGACGAGCATCGCCGGGCGTCCCTTGCGCGAGGACTTCGCGGCCCGGCAGCTCATCACCGTGGCCGGAGTGCAGCTGGGCGCGATCGAGCTGACGCCGCTCGTGGCGAACGAGCTGCTGCTCGGACCGTTCGGCGGCCTCGACAGCATCAGCCTGCGCCGGCTGCGCCTGGCGCTGCGGCAGGAAGAGCTCGCCGGCGACGGCAACCGGCCGGGCGACGAGCTCCTGGTGGAGGCCCTGCAGCATCCCGCCCACCTGGCGACGATCGACGCGTCGCCCGCACGCCGCGCCGGCCGGCTCGCCGAGACGCTGCGCTCCGGCCGCGCGAAGGCCGAGCAGGGCGACTCCATCGAGGAGCTGCTGTGGCACGCGTGGGAGCGCAGCGGCCTGGCGTCGCGCTGGCTGGAGCACTCGCAGCGCAGCGGCATCGTCGCCGACGAGGCGAACCGGCACCTCGACGGCATCGTCGCCCTCTTCACCGCCGCCCGCCGCTTCGTCGAGCGGTACCCCGAGCGACCGGCATCCGACTTCGTGGTCGAGCTGCTGGGCGCCGAGGTCCCGGAGGACACCCTGGCCGCGCAGACGGCGGCGGACGCCGTGCTGGTCTGCACGCCGAGCGCGGCGATCGGCCGCGAGTTCGAGGTCGTCGCCGTCGCCGGACTGCAGGAGAGCGTCTGGCCGAACCTGCGCCTGCGCGGCTCGTTGCTCCACCCGCAGGAGCTCGCCGACGCGGTGGAGGGACGCAGCACCGAGACCGAGGACGCGCGCGCCGAGGTGCTGGGCGACGAGCTCCGGATGTTCGCGCTCGCCGTCTCCCGCGCCCGCGGCCAGGTGCTGCTCACGGCCACCGCGAACGACGATGAGCAGCCGTCGCCCTTCCTGCGGCTGGCGGGGGAGCTCGCCGTCGACGACGTGGACGAGGGCGCGCATCCGCTCTCGCTCCGCGGGATGGTCGGTCGCCTGCGCCGTCGGCTGGCGACGACCGGCTCCGCCGACGCCGCCGCGGCCCTCGCCCGTCTGGCGGAGGCCGGCGTGGAGGGCGCCGATCCCTCCTCCTGGTACGGCCTGCTCGAGCCGTCCACCACCGAGCCGCTGGTCGACCTCGACGACCCGGAGGCGGTCGTCCGCGTCTCGCCGTCGCGGCTGGAGACCTTCGAGAAGTCGCCGCTCGCCTGGTTCGTCGACACCATGGCCGCCTCGCCAAGCGGGCTCGCCGCGGGCATCGGCACGGTGGTGCACGCCGTGATGGAGGAGGCGAGCACCAGCGACGACCGCGACCTCAGCGTCGAGCGGCTGTGGCAGGGCATCGAGAAGCGCTGGGGCGAGCTGGCCTTCGAGTCGCCCTGGCTGGAGGAGAAGGAGCGGCGGCGCACCCGCACGCTGACCGCCGGCGTCTCCGAATACCTCCGCGACTTCGAGCGGGCGGGAGGGACCCTGCTCGGGTCGGAGGGCTCCTTCGAGCTGCGCGTCGGCCGGGCACTCGTCCGCGGCACCATCGACCGCGTCGAGCGCACCCCCGACGGCACGGTCGTCATCGTCGACCTCAAGACCGGCAATCGCACGCCCTCCGCCGCCGAGGCGGCCGAGCACGCGCAGCTCGGCGCGTACCAGCTCGCCATGGAGCACGGCGCCGTCGCGCAGGCGGGCGGCCTGCCGTCCGGGGGAGCCAAGCTGCTGTTCGTCGCCAAGGGCGTCCGCGGCAAGGGCTACCGCGAGGTGGCCCAGGACCGCGTGGACGAGGAGCGGCTGGAACGCCTGCGCGAACGCGTCGCCGACGCCGCCGACGGCATGGCCGCCGCGACCTTCGCCGGTGTGGTCGACCTCGGCGAACGCGACCCGCACGGGCGCTACGAGTACCGCATCCACCTGGTCCCGGCCGTCAGTGCTGGAGCGGGCAGTGCCGGCGCGGGCAGCGCGGGAGGTGGCGCATGACCGACGAGGCGACCCACGTCGACGACGACAGCCTGCTGGAGTGGGCGACCGAGCAGGCCGGGCTCGACCTGGTCGAGCAGGCGTTCTCCCTGGCCGAGGAGGAGGCGGCAGCGCCGGAGCGGCCCCGGCCGACGCGCGCCCTCAGCGCCGCCGAGATCGCCGAAGCGCTCGGGCTGCCCATCCCCACCCCGCAGCAGCAGGCGGTCATCGAGGCCCCGCTGCGCCCGGCGATCGTCGTGGCGGGCGCGGGCAGCGGCAAGACCGAGACCATGGCGAACCGCGTCGTCTGGCTGCTGGCGAACGGGCACGTGCGCGTGCCGGAGATCCTGGGCCTGACCTTCACGCGCAAGGCGGCGGGCGAGCTCGCCGGGCGCATCCGCACGCGCATCGAGCAGCTGGTCGCCTCGGGCGTGACCGATGTCGAGTTCGATCCGTTCGAGGCGCCGGAGGTGGCGACGTACAACGCGTTCGCGAACGCGATCTTCCGCGAGAACGCGCTGCTGATCGGGCGTGAGCCCGAGTCCGCGGTGCTGAGCGAGGCGTCCGCCTGGCAGCTCGCGCGCCGGCTCGTGGTGACGAGCACCGACGACCGCCTGGTCGAGCTCGACAAGGGTGTGGAGGCGGTGACCAGCGCCGTCGTCGGCCTCAGCCGCGCGCTCAGCGAGAACGTCGCCGACGCCGACGAGGTCGAGCGGATGGTCGAGCGCTTCGGCCGTGTCGCCGAGCTCCCCACCGGCAACGGCCGTGTCAAGGAGCTGTACGCCTCGGTGCGGTCCGCGATCGAGGCCGTGGGGTCGCTACCGCCGCTGCTCGACCTCGCACGCGCCTTCGCCGACGAGAAGCGGCGCCGTGGTTTCGTGGAGTACTCCGACCAGGTCGCGTTCGCCCTCGCCGTGTGCGAGCGGCTGCCGGAGGTCGCGGCCGACTACCGCCGCCGCTACCGGGTCGTGCTCCTCGACGAGTACCAGGACACGTCGGTCGTGCAGACGCGCCTGCTGTCCCGACTGTTCGCCGGACAGCCGGTCATGGCGGTGGGCGACCCGCACCAGTCCATCTACGGCTGGCGCGGCGCGAGCGCGGCCAACCTCGGCCGGTTCTCCGCCGACTTCACGGGCGAGCGCCCCGGCACCGAGGGCGCAGCCGACGAGTACGCGCTCAGCACGAGCTGGCGCAACCCGACGCGCGTCCTCGACGCCGCGAACGCGCTGGTGGCGCCGCTGACCGCGGCGTCGCCGGTGCACGTCGAGCAGCTGCAGCCGCGTCCCGGAGCCGTCGCGGGCGAGCTGACCGCGGCGTTCGAGCAGACCGTGGCCGACGAGGCCGAGACCGTCGCCACCTGGCTCGGCGAGCGGATGCGCGAGCGCGACGCCGACGGCGCACCACCGAGCGCGGCGCTGCTGTGCCGCTCGCTCAAGAAGATCGATGTCTTCACCACGGCGCTCGCGCGCCACGGCATCCCGTACCACGTGCTCGGCCTCGGCGGTCTGCTGGAGCAGCCGGTGATCGCCGACCTGGTCAGCGCTCTGCGAGTGATGCACGACCCGACCGCGGGGTCGGAGCTGATCCGCCTGCTGACAGGCGCGAAGTGGCGCGTCGGCCCGAAGGACATCGCCGCGCTGCGCGACGTCGCCTCCTGGCTCGCCGAGCGCGACCACCGGCACCAGCGGCTCGACCCCGAGCTGCGCGACCGCCTGCGCCGCTCGGTGGCGGGCGAGGAGGGCGCCTCGCTGGTCGACGCGCTCGACTTCGTCTTGGAGGCCCCCGATGGCCACGGCCGGCTCGAGGGCTTCAGCCCCGCCGGACTCGAGCGGATGCGCGACGCCGGTCGCCGCCTCGACCACCTGCGCTCGCGGGTCGGCCTCGACCTGCTCGACCTCGTCACCCTGGTCCAGCAGGAGCTGCTGCTCGACATCGAGGTCGCCGCCAACGAGACGGCCCAGCTGGGTCAGGCGAGCCTCGACGCCTTCGCCGAGCAGGTCGCGTCCTACCTCGCTGCCGACGACCAGGCGACGCTCGGCTCCTTCCTCTCCTGGCTCGCCGAGGCGGAGCAGCGCGACAACCTCGCGCCGCGCAGCGAGGACGCCGAGCCGGGCACGGTCCAGATCCTCACCATCCACGGCGCGAAGGGCCTGGAGTGGGACGTCGTCGCGGTGCCGCGGCTCGTCGACGGAGAGCTGCCCGGACCGCCGCAGAGCCGCAAGGGCTGGCTGGCCTTCGGGCAGCTCCCGAACGAGTTCCGCGGCGATTCCGCCGAGCTCCCGGTGATCGCCTGGCGCACGGCCGAGACGCAGAAGGACGTGCACGAGTCGATCGCCGCCTTCGAGGAGGAGAACGTCGCGCGCCACCTCGACGAGCAGCGCCGCCTCATCTACGTCGCGGTCACCCGTGCCCGGCGCCGGCTGCTGCTGACCGGCTCGTACTGGTCCACGCAGACGAAGCCGCGCGGTCCCGGGTCCTACCTGCTCGAACTGCAGGCGGCCGGGCTTCTGCCCGAGGACGCGTTCCCCGACTGCGATGAGCCCGACGAGAATCCGCTCGCCCTGACCTCTTCGACGGTGACCTGGCCGCTGGAGCCGCTGGGTGCACGCCGCAGCCGGGTGGAGGCCGCCGCGGAGGCGGTCCGCCGCGCCCGCGACCTCGGCCCGGGGGACGGCGGCGTGTACGCCCGCGACCTCGACCTGCTGCTCGCCGAACGGGCACGCCGCGACGAGGAGGCCGGGCTGGTCGAGCTTCCGGCACGCATCCCGGCGTCGCGCTTCAAGGACTACGTCAGCGATCCCGCGTCCGTCGCGGCGGCGCTCCGCCGGCCGATGCCCGAGCGTCCCTACCGGCAGACCCGTCTTGGCACGCTGTTCCACGCCTGGGTGGAGGAGCGGTTCGGCACGGTCGCCGGCGCCGCCGACGAGCTGGACGCGTCCAGCGCCGAGCTCGACCTCGCCGGCGACATGCTCGAGGCCGAGCGCTTCGCCGAGCTCAAGGCGACGTTCGAGAACAGCGAGTGGTCCGGCCGGGCACCGGAGGAGGTCGAGCTCGAGATCCACATCACGCTGGCCGGGCAGGTCGTCGTGTGCAAGCTGGATGCGGTCTACCGCGCCGAGGACGGCGTCCACGACTACCAGATCGTGGACTGGAAGACCGGCAAGGCGCCGCGCGACGCGGACGACCTCGAGCGCAAGCAGCTGCAGCTCGCGCTGTACCGGCTCGCCTTCGCCCGTTACGCCGGCATCGACCCGGAGCGGATCGACGCCGTGTTCTATTTCGTCGCCGACGACCGCGTGGTCCGGCCCGAGCGGCTTTACGCGGAGGAGGAGCTGACGTCGCTCTGGTCGTCGGCCACCGGCTTCATCCCGCCCGAGCGGCCGTAGGCCTCTGCCCGGTCGCCCGGCGTGCGGTCGAGCATCGCCTCGACGTCGGTCACGGCCATGATCGGGCCGGTCGCGGTCGACAGCGGGTTCATCGAGTTGCTGTGCACCCGATCCACCAGCCCGTCGAGCATTTCGACGGCGTCGTCGACGATCGACTGGTCGCGCACCTCGCGGCCGTGCAGGAGCCAGCGGGCCACCTCCAGCTCCGCGTACAGCATGGCGCGCTGTGTGAACTGCCGGTCGGTCGCCACCTGGCGGGTGGAGGCGTAGGCGCCGAGCGCGCCGTCGGTCGCCTCCGGATTCATCGCGAGCAGCCAGTGCAGGTCGCGTGCCGGGTCGCCGACGCGCAGCGCCGACCAGCCGAGCACGGCGGAGACCGAGTCGTCCTCGACGAGGAACGACTCGGCGGTGAGCGACCCGTTGATGACGGTCGGCTGGAACTGCCAGATCGAGTGGTCGGCCGCGGCGTCGCGCCAGCGGTCGCGCAGCGCCGTCGGCAGAAGCCCAGTGGAGGCGGCCGACTCGATCACCGAGTTGGCGGCGGTCAGGCACTCGGCGGCCGACATCACGGGCAGGCCGGCCTCGCCGACGAAGGCGGTGGGCAGGGCGTGGATGGCGGCGATCGCGTGCCCGATGGAACCCGCGAGCCCGTCGCCCGGCGGCACGTCCGCGACCGAGATGTGATGACCGGGCAGGTACTCGTAGACGACGGCGCGCGTGCCGCCGACCGGCGCCTGGCCGAGATAGTGCGGCACGTCGAACGGCAGACGGCTGCGGATGCCGGTGGTCAGCGCGCGCAGGGCCACGAGGTCGGCGCTCTGCTCCGTCTCGGCGACCTGCGTGGTGGGGACGCGGACGATGACGGTCCGGCCGTCCCTCGTGCTCAGCAGCGCCGAGTCGAAGTCGCCGGACCCGCCGGCGCTGTGACTGCGGGCGCCGGAGACGTCGAGGTCGGGGACGGCCGAGGTGGCCAGCGCGGCTAGAGTGAAGTGGGATCTGGCCATGCACCTAGGCTAAACGGGCCTCACCTGCGTTCGGCCTCCGCCACGCCCCGAAAGGACCTCGATGTCGTCCGCCCCCACCTCTTCCCTTCCGCTCGCGGCGCTTCCGCTGTCGCGCCACGCGACCGATCGTGACCATGCCGCGCGCTCGCGCCCCGCGCTGTTCGACGAGCTCTGGCGGGAGCCGGCTACCCGCGTGCTGCCGTTGTGGAAGGGGCGCGCCCTGCTGACCGCCGAGAGCGTGGAGGCCGCCACTCCGGCCGCGGACGGCTGGTCGGCTCCGGATGCGGGACCCGCGGCGCTCGACCTGCTGCCGGTGGAGCGCGTCACCTCTGCGCTCATCCGGGTCTACCTCGGCCGCACCACGGTCGCGACGGAGACCGAGCCCGCCGGCACCGCCGTCGTGCTGGAGGTGCTGACGGATGCGGCCGCGCAGGAGCTGGAGCCGGACGAGGCGCGCTGGGGCAACCTCCGCACCGTCGCGACCGCGCTCAGCGACCGCGACGCAGGCCTGTTCACCGAGGCGCTGGCCATGGCCAACTGGCACGCCTCGCACACGCACTGCCCGCGCTGCGGTTCGCCCACGGTGGTGGAGCAGGCGGGATGGGTCCGCCGCTGCCTCGAGGACCAGTCCGAGGTGTTCCCGCGCACCGACCCCGCGGTGATCGTGACGGTGCTGGACGCCGACGACCGCCTGCTCCTCGGCTCGAACGCCATGTGGGAGCACTCCCGCTACTCGCTGCTCGCCGGCTTCGTCGAGCCGGGGGAGTCGTTCGAGGCCGCGGTCGAGCGCGAGATCTTCGAGGAGGCCGGCGTCCGCGTGGTGGATGCGCGGTACAAGGGATCGCAGCCGTGGCCGTTCCCCGCCTCCGTCATGGTCGGGATGACCGCACGACTGGCCGACGACCAGGCCGCTTCGGCGCTCGACCCGGACGGCGAGGAGATCCTGGACGTCCGCTGGTTCAGCCGCGACGAGCTGTGGGCGGCGCGCGACCAGATCATCCTCCCCGGACGGTCATCGATCGCGCGCGCGCTCATCGAGGACTGGTACGGCGGCCCGCTCGACGAGCCGCCGGCCGCGTGAGCGCCGTGGAGTCGGCCGCCGCCCCGGACGCGCTGCTCGCCGGCCTGGACGCGCAGCAGCGGGTGGCAGCGGAGGCGCTGGTCGGCCCGGTGTGCATCCTGGCCGGTGCGGGCACGGGAAAGACGCGGGCCATCACGCACCGGATCGCGTACGGGGTCGCCTCGGGCGCGTACGCGCCGAACCGCGTCATGGCGCTGACGTTCACGAACCGGGCCGCGGCCGAACTGCGCGGGCGTCTGCGCCAGCTCGGGGCCGGCGGCGTCTCCGCGCGCACGTTCCACTCGGCGGCGCTCGCCCAGCTCAACTACTTCTGGCCGCAGGTCGTCGGCGGCCAGCTGCCGTCGGTGCTCGACGGCAAGGGCCGCATCCTGGGTCACGCCGCCGAGACGCTGAAGCTGAAGGTGGACACCGCCACCCTGCGTGACGTCGCCGCCGAGATCGAGTGGCGCAAGGTCTCCGGCCTCGGCATCGACCAGTACACGGCCGCCGGGCGGCCGACGCCGGGGACGCTGTCCGCGGAACAGGTCGCCGATCTGCTGCAGCGCTACGAAGACCTCAAGGACGAGCGCAAGCAGATCGACTTCGAGGATGTGCTGCTCGCCTGCGCCGGGATGATCGAGAGCGAGCCCGCGGTCGCCATGCAGGTGCGCGAGCAGTACCGGTTCTTCGTCGTCGACGAGTACCAGGACGTCTCGCCTCTCCAACACGATCTCCTCTCCCTGTGGCTCGGGACGCGCAACGACCTCTGCGTGGTCGGCGACGCCAGTCAGACCATCTATTCGTTCGCGGGTGCGCGCAGCGACTACCTCCTCGGGTTCGAGCATGAGCATCCAGGAGCCACCGTCGTACGGCTGGAGCAGAACTACCGCTCGACGCCGCCGATCATCGACACGGCCAACCGGCTGATGCGCGGGCGGTCGGGCGCGCTCACTTTGCGCCCGGCGGAGCTCGCCGCGGCCGGCGACCGCGAGGCGGAGCCCGTGCCCGGCCCGGTCGGCTTCGAGGACGACCGCGCCGAGGCGCGCGCCGTCGCCGGTCAGATCGCCGCCGAGCTCGCTGCGGGCGCCCGCCCCGAGCACATCGCCGTCTTGTACCGCGTCAACGTGCAGGCCGCGGCGCTCGAGCAGGCGCTCGGCGACCTCGGCATCAGCTACCAGATCCGTGGCGCGAAGCGCTTCTTCGACCTGCCCGAGGTCCGCCAGGCCGTGATGTCGCTGCGAGCCGCGAGCCTGGTGGCGACCCCGGACCCGCTGTTCAAGTCGGTGAGCGACGTGCTGCGCTCGCTCGGCTGGTCGGTCGAGCCGCCGGAGGCGCGCGGTGCCGTGCGCGAGCGCTGGGAGTCGCTGAACGCGATCATGGGCCTCGTCGACGAGCAGCCGCCCGGACAGACGCTGCGCAGCTTCACCGACGAGCTGCAGGCGCGACAGGCCGGCCAGCACGAGCCGACGATGTCGGCGGTCACGCTGGCGACCCTGCACGCCGCGAAGGGCCTCGAGTGGCCGTCGGTGTACCTCGTCGGCCTCAGCGAGGGCCTGGTGCCGATCAGCTACGCCACCACGTTCGAGCAGGTCGATGAGGAACGCCGCCTCCTCTACGTCGGCATCACCCGAGCCCGCCGCCGCCTGCGCCTCAGCTGGTCGGAGCGCAGCAACCAGCCCGGCCGCCCGAGCCTCCGCCAGCCGTCGCGCTTCCTCGCCGAGCTGCGCCCGCCGGCCGCCCGTGCGTCCGCGGGTGCTCGCGACTCCACGACCGACGGGGACTCGACGGACACCCGCGACTCGACCGCCGCCCGCGACTCCGGCCGCTCCGGCGACGTCACGGCGGCAGCCCCAGGCACCCGCACTCGGGGTGGGGCTCCCACGCGCGGCTGACCCACTCCACGGCTCCCGGAGCGAGGCGGGCGCTCAGCGCGGCCGCGCGGGATTCCGCCTCCGCGGCGAGCCGGGCCGTCTTCGTGCGCCCGCCGAGCTCCGCTCCCGCGCCACGCCCGGCACTGGGCACGCCCTTGCCGCCGAACTCCGCCGCGCCGAACTCCGCCAGCAGCACCGCCGCCGCGCGCGCCGCCGCAGCCCCCGCCGCGACCGCGGTCTCGCCAACCGGATCCCGCGTATGCAGCTGCGTCGCCATGGCCGGCCATGCCGGGTCGGCGTCGGTCCGGTGGAGGTCGACGCAGCGCAGGCACGGGCCGCGCCCGGGTCGCACCAGCGGGCCGACCGTGACCCCGCCGTCCCCATACACGATCGGCAAATGCGGAACATCCCGCCGCAGCCAGCGCGCATGACGCTGCGGCTCCACCGCGTACGACGCGACGATCACCACCGCATCGACCGCAGACACCGCACCCACCGCATCAGCCCCATCGGCCCACCGCGGCCACGGCGGCCCAACCCCCACCTCCACCCCGACCCCGCTCAGCATCCTCCGGAGCACCGCCGCCGTCTCCCCGCCGCCGTCGACCAGCACCCGCCTCGCCCGGACCGGCGCACCCGCCCGCCGCCCCGCCCTCACGAGCACCGCCTGCACCCGCTCCAGCAGCGCCTCCGCCTCACCGGGCTCCGCCCGCGCCCTCTCCGCGACGACCCGCAGCCCCTCGGCGGTCACCCCGGTCGCCATCGCGGCGAGCATGCGCTCCTCGGCCGGGCTCACCCCCTCCAGCACCAGCACGGGCGCCTCAACGCCGAATTGGATGCTGTCGGGCGTGCGCCAGACGCGGGGGATACGGGGATCGAGTGCGTAGACCATGCAGTCAGCCTGCCCGAGCGGGCACGCCGATCAGCGGTTGTCCACAGACCCGATTTCCCGGCCCGAACCCTCCACAGGGTGGGGACGATTTCAGCCCTCGGTCGGGCGGTCCCGGTCGTCGCGGAGCAGGTCCTCGATCGCCTGGTCGAGCGCGTCCTGCTCGGGCGCCTGTCCGCTCGCCGCCGCGGTCAGCCGGGCTACCAGCGCCGACGGGTCGTCGAGGTCGGAGGACTGGGGGAGGAGGTCGGGGTGCGACCACAGGTCGTCGCGGGCGTCCATGCCGACCGCGTCCGACACGGCGCGCCACATGGCGGCCGCTTCACGCAGCCGGCGCGGGCGCAGCTCCAGACCCACCAGCGTCGAGAACGCGGACTCGGCCGGCCCTCCCGACGCCCGGCGGCGTCGCACGGTCTCGGCGATCGCGTCCGCCCGCGGCAGCAGCCGGGTCGCGTTCGCGGTCACCACATCCACCCAGCCCTCGATCAGCGCGAGCACGGTCTCGAGGCGGCCGAGGGCTTCCTGCTGCTCCTCGGTGCGCGGCGGGATCAGCCGGCCGCTCACCATGGCCTCGCGCAACTCCTCCGGGTTCGACGGGTCGAAGTTCTCGGCCAGCGACTCGAGCGCGTCGGTGTCGATGGTGATGCCCTTGGCGAACGCGGTGATCTGGGTGATCAGCTGCAGCCGCAGCCACTTAGCGTGGCGGAACAGCCGGGCGTGCGCCAGCTCGCGCACCGCCAGGTACAGCTGGATCTGGTCCTCGGGGATGTCGAGCCCGTCGCCGAACTCCGCGACGTTCTGAGGGATGAGCGCGGCCTGGCCCTCGGGCAGCAGTGGGATGCCGATGTCGCCGCCCGAGACGACCTCCTTCGAGAGCTGCCCGACCACCTGGCCGAGCTGCATCGCGAACAGGGCGCCGCCGATGGAGCGCATCACCTGGCCGGCGTTCTGCAGCAGCGCCTGCATCTCCTCGGGCGCCTGCTCCGAGAGCACCCGGGTCAGCGCGTCCGAGATGCTGAGGGCGACGGGCTCGGCGAGCTGGGTCCACAGCGGCATGGTCTGCCGGGCCCACTCGGCGCGGCCGATGAGCTCGGGGGTCGTGCTGAGGCCGGCGACGCCGGTGGCCTGATCGAGCCAGAGCGAGGCGACGTGGAAGGCCTGGTCGAGCGTCGCGCGCTCCGCGGGCGTCACCGCGTGGGCGCCGTCGGACGCGAGCTGGCGCGCCTGCTGCGCGGCGATGTCCCAGTTGATGCCGCCGCCCGGGTTCATCAGCGCGTTCTGCAGCTGCCCGAGGAGCGCCTGGATGCTGGCCGGGTCGTTCGGGAGACCCGCGGCGCCGGCGAGGCGGCTCGGGTCGATCGACGCGCCGTTCCCCGAGAGGAACTGGCTCAGCATGTCGCGGAACTCGTCGTCGTCGCGATCCGGGTCCCGGTCGTCGTTCCGGTCGTCGGCCATGGTCAGCGTCCCTCTTCTCGATGCGAGCCGGCCGTCGGGGAAGGCCGTCGGCGCGGCTTCAGGCTCGTGATCTACGCTAGCCGCTGGCGCCGGGGTGGCGGGTGAGAATTGGCCTAAGCTCGCCTTCGGACCGTGCGCCCGTGGCGAACACCGATCGAGAGGACCCATCCCGTGACCCTGTTCGACGACGAGCCTCAGCCGCCGGCGGGCGGCGAACCGGTCAGGGTCGCCCCTCCGCGACGCGTCATCGCCGGCTGGATCGCGATCGGCGTCGCCGTCGTGCTCGCTCTCGTCCTCGCGCTGGTCCCCGCTCCGTTCGTCATCGAGCAGCCGGGTCCTGTCTTCAACACGCTCGGCACCGACCAGCAGGTGGGCGCTCCGCCCAGCGACGATGCCAAGCAGCTCATCAGCATCCCGGACAAGAAGACGTACCCGACGTCCGGCTCGCTCGACCTGCTGACCGTCTCGGTCGTCGGCAACCCGGACCAGCGTCCGACCTGGTTCGAGATCGCCTCAGCGTGGTTCCAGCCGAGCAAGGCCGTGCTGCCGCTCGACACCGTCTTCCCGCCCGGCACCACGACCGAGCAGTCGAACGCGGAGAACGCGGCCCTGATGGTCGACTCGCAGCAGGATGCGATCGCCGCCGCGCTGAACCAGCTCGGCTACACCTTCCCCGAGAACGTCGCGGTCAAGCAGCTGATCAAGGGCACCCCGGCCGCCGAGGTGCTGAAGGTCGGCGACGAGATCACGTCGGTCAACGGCGAGAAGATCTCGAGCGTCCAGGAGCTCCGGGACGCGGTCAAGGCGAACGGGACGGGCAAGGCCGCCGAGCTCGGCATCCTGCGCGACGGCGCCGCGTCGACCGTGTCCATCACTCCGATCGAGTCGCAGGGCCAGGTCGTGCTCGGGATCGGCGCCGGGATGGACTACACCTTCCCGTTCGACGTCAAGATCCAGCTCAACAACGTGGGCGGTCCGAGCGCCGGCCAGATGTTCGCCCTCGGCATCATGGACAAGCTGACCCCGCAGTCGCTGAACGGCGGCAAGCGCGTCGCCGGCACCGGCACGATCGACAACACCGGCCAGATCGGCCCGATCGGCGGCATCCGGCAGAAGATGTACGCGGCGCGCGACACCGGCAAGGCCGCCTACTTCCTGGCACCCGCGTCCAACTGCGACGAGGTCACCGGCCACATCCCGTCGGGGCTCAAAGTGTTCGCGGTGAAGACGCTGTCCGATTCGCTGAAGGTCCTGCAGGCTGTGCGGGACGGATCCAGCACGGCGGATCTTCCCACCTGCCCCGCAGGCTGATCACCGCCGGGCCGCAGCAATCTCGCAGCGTCCACTGCCTAGGATGGTTCTCACCCCCGCCACGCGAGACCAAGAAGGCCATACGTGAGTTCAACAGCTGCAGTTCGACCCGCAGGCCGCCGGCGCGCGGCGATCTGGATCACGCTCGGGGTGATCGTCGCGGTCGTGATCCTGTTCTTCGTCTTCGCGGGACTGTACGCCGACATCCTCTGGTACAACCAGCTCGGCTACCTCAACGTGCTCACCACGCAGTGGTTCGCGGGCATCTCGATGTTCTTCATCGGGTTCTTCGGCATGGCACTGCCGCTGTGGCTGTCGATCCAGCTGGCCTACCGTCTCCGTCCGGTCTACGCCAAGCTCAACTCGCAGCTCGACCGCTACCAGCAGGTCATCGAGCCGCTGCGCCGCCTGGCGATGTACGGCATCCCGATCGTCTTCGGCATCTTCGCCGGCGTCTCGGCGGCGAGCCGCTGGCAGACCGCCGCGATGTGGCTGAACGGCACGGCGTACGGCAAGACCGACCCGCTGTTCCACCTCGACATCGGCTTCTACCTCTTCGCGCTGCCGTTCTACCGCAGCGCCGTGGGCTTCGCCTCGGCGGTCGTGCTGATCTCGCTGCTCGCGACGCTCGCCACCAGCTACCTCTACGGGTCGATCCGCGTCAGCGGCCGTGAGGTGCGCATCTCTCGCGCCGCGCGCGTCCAGATCTCGGTCATCGCCGCGCTCTACCTGCTCCTGCAGGGCATCAGCATCTGGCTCGACCGCTACGCGACGGTCACCGACTCCAACGTCAACGACATGATCAACGGCGCGGCATACACGGACGTCAACGCGACCATTCCGGGCCGCGCCATCCTGGCCGGAGCCGCGATCCTCGTCGCCCTGCTGTTCGTTCTGACGGCGTTCATCGGCCGCTGGCGGTTCCCGATCGTCGGCACCGCACTGCTGATCGTCGCGGCGCTCGTCGCCGGCGCGATCGTGCCGTGGGTGATGCAGCGGTTCCAGGTCGACCCGAGCCAGAAGACGCTCGAGACGCCGTACGTGCAGCGCGGGATCGACTCCACCCGCGAGGCGTACGGCCTCACCGACATCGAGACCATCCCGTACAACGCCAAGACGACCGCCGAGCAGGGCGCCCTGCGCCAGGACGCGCAGACCACCGCGCAGATCCGCATCCTCGACCCTGCCGTGGTGTCGCCGTCGTTCCGGCAGCTGCAGCAGTTCCGGCAGTACTACGCGTTCCCCGAGAAGCTGAACGTCGACCGCTACGAGATGAACGGCACGCAGCAGGACGCGGTGGTCGCCGTGCGCGAGCTGCAGCAGTCCGGCCTCGGCAGCGCGCGCAACTGGTTCAACGACACCATCGTCTACACGCACGGCTACGGCCTCGTCGCCGCCTACGGCAACCAGCGCTCGCCCGACGGCCAGCCGGTCTTCATGGAGTCCGGCATCCCGACCACCGGGACGCTGGGGGAGTACCAGCCGCGCATCTACTTCGGCGAGCAGTCGCCGACGTACTCGATCGTCGGCGCCCCGAAGGACAGCAAGGCGGTCGAGCTCGACTACCCGGGCGGTTCGGACGGCGCGCAGCAGACGTACACGACGTTCAGCGGCAACGGCGGCCCGAAGCTCGACAACATCTTCAAGCGGCTGGTCTACGCGCTGAAGTTCCAGGACGAGCAGATCGTGCTGTCCGACGCCGTCAACAGCAACTCGCAGATCCTGTACGACCGCGACCCGATCAAGCGCGTGCAGAAGGTCGCGCCGTACCTCACCCTCGACTCGCAGGCATACCCCGCGGTCGTGGACGGGCGGGTCAAGTGGATCATCGACGGCTACACCACGAGCGACCAGTTCCCGTACTCGCACGTCGGCAGCCTGAGCGAGGCGACCGCGGACAAGGACACCCCGAAGCCCGCGTACGCCTTCGACGACATCAACTACATCCGCAACTCGGTGAAGGCCACCGTCGACGCGTACGACGGCTCGGTCACGCTGTACGCCTGGGACACCAAGGACCCGGTGCTGAAGACGTGGGAGAAAGTCTTCCCGACCACGGTCAAGCCGGTGAGCGACATGAGCGCCGCGCTGCTGAGCCACGTGCGCTACCCGTCCGACCTGTTCAAGGTGCAGCGCTCGGTGCTCGGCCAGTACCACGTGGACGACGCCGGCTCCTTCTACTCGCGTGAGGACGCCTGGACCACGCCCAACGACCCGACCTCTCCGTCGAGCAACCCGGCCCTCCAGCCGCCGTACTACCTGACGATGAAGATGCCCGGTCAGGACAACCCCGCGTTCTCGCTGTACTCGACCTTCATCCCGGCGGGCACGAGCGAGTCGAGCCGATCGGTGCTCAAGGGCTACCTGGCGGTGGATGCGGACGCCGGCAGCACCAAGGGCAAGGTCTCGTCCGGCTACGGCAAGCTCAGACTTCTGCAGCTGCCGTCGAGCGACACCATCCCCGGCCCCGGCCAGATGCAGAACCAGTTCGACTCCGATCCGACAGTCTCGCAACAGCTGAACCTGCTGCGACAGGGTAAATCGGAGGTCATCAACGGCAACCTGCTGACCCTGCCGGTCGGCGGCGGCCTGCTGTACGTGCAGCCGGTCTACGTCCGGTCGTCGGGTGAGACCAGCTACCCGCTGCTGCAGAAGGTGCTCGTCGCGTTCGGCGACAAGATCGAGTTCGAGGACACGCTCGACCAGGCGCTGGATGCCCTGTTCGGCGGCGACTCGGGCGCGACCGCGGGTGACAACAACGTCCCGACGACGGGCGGCAGCACGGGCGGCCAGACCGGTGGCGGCCAGACCAGCGGGGAGGATCGAGCGGCGGCAGCAGCTCGGCCGGCTCCAACACGGCCCTGCAGGAGGCGCTGCAGCGTGCGAACCAGGCGCTCTCCGACAGCCAGGCCGCACTCAAGGCCGGCGACTGGAACGCGTACGGCGAGGCCCAGAAGCGCCTGCAGCAGGCGATCTCCGACGCCGTGGCGGCTGAGGGGCAGCCCGCCGCCAAGTAGTCCCGCTCCAGCAAAGCGGCCCGTGGAATGCGCACGGGCCGCTTCGCTATGTTCGGTGGCCGTCGGAAGTCACGCGCGCTGTTCGGCACGCGCAGAAAAGTCGGCGAAACGGTTGCCAGGACTTTGATTGTCAGCTTTACTAACAAACATGGTGATCGACCAGGGCACGCGCCAACCCGACCGCGGACTCATCCCCGGACGGGCGCTGCGTCCGCGCACGAAGGTGCTGCCGGAGCACGCCCGCGGCCACAACCGCTCCCTGGTGCTGCAGTCGCTGTACCGGTCGGGACGCGTCTCCCGCGCAGACCTGGCCCGTACGACCGGGCTGACTCGCGTCACCATCTCCGACCTCGTCGGCGAGCTCATCGCGGAGGGCCTGGTGGTCGAGCTCGGCCAGCGCGACGACGCCCGGCCGGGCAAGCCCGCCGTGCTGCTCGACGTGAACCGCGGCGCGACCCAGATCATCGGCGTCGACCTCAGCGAGCACGCCGTGTTCCGCGGCGCGGTGCTCGACATGGACGGCCGCATCCTGAGTACGGTCGAGGTGGAGCTCGCGGGCAGCCGCGGCGAGGAGGCGACCGCGAAGGTCCTCACCCTCGTCGACCGCCTGGTCGCCGCGACGA
The DNA here is from genome assembly GCF_050632865.1 of Leifsonia poae. Classification (GTDB taxonomy): domain Bacteria; phylum Actinomycetota; class Actinomycetes; order Actinomycetales; family Microbacteriaceae; genus Leifsonia; species Leifsonia poae_B. The sequence goes on from NZ_JBODSA010000001.1 coordinate 687,829, forward strand.
CCGCGCCGGTGCTCGGCATCGGCATCGGCTCGCCCGGCATCGTGGATGCGGAGGGCACGGTCGCCGCCGCCCCAAACCTCGGTTGGGTGGACGAGCCGCTGCAGCGCCGCGTCGCCGAGCGCACCGGCCTGCCGGTCTTCGTCGCGAATGACGCGAATGTCGCGGTGCTCGCCGAGCACGGCTTCGCCGACGCGCAGGGCGACATGATGCTCGTCAAGGTCGGCCACGGTGTCGGTTCCGGCCTGCTCGTGGCGGGAGCGCTCGTCTTCGGCAGCCGCTTCGCCGCCGGTGAGATCGGTCAGGTCATGGTCGGCACCGACGACGGCCCGGAGGCGCCGTACGACCGCGAGCGCTGCCTGGAGGCGTGGCTCGCCGTCCCGCGGCTCGAGTCGCGCGTCGCCGCCTCGGAGGCGGCGGGAGAGCCCGTCGCTCCGGTGCTGCGGGAGGCCGGGCAGCGGCTCGGCGTGGCCCTCGCCCCGATCGTCGGCGCACTCAACCTCTCCGAGGTCGTGCTGAGCGGTCCGGAGGAGCTGATCGACGGTGTCCTGCTGGACGCGGTCGGCGAGACCCTGCGCAATCGCACGATGGCCGGCTTCCACTCGGGCGTCGCCATCCGGATGACGAGCCTGGGCCGCGACATCGTGCTCCGCGGCTGCGTGGTCATGGTGCTGTCGGCCCAGCTGGGGGTGTCCTGATGACCCTGGTCGTGGAGCCGGAGGCGCGCGCGGCGACGCTCGTGCCGTTCCGCTTCGCGCCGGGCGTGCAGGAGGGCCTGGACCGGTTCCGGGGCCGCTGCACCGTGGTGCGGCTTGCGACCGTCGACAACGACGCGCTCGGCGTCCCGCGCTGGTACACACTGGGGGAGGCGTGGGCCGAGCCCGGCAGCGCCGTCGCATCCCGCTGGGCCGGAAACCCCGTCGTGATGGTGGGTCCCCACGACGACCCGGAGCTCGTGCTCGCCACCGCCACACCGGTCGTCGTGGTCGGCGCGGACAATGCCCGCACCCGCTGGGCGCGCCAGGTGGTGGACGCGGTGCGCGCGACCTGCCGCAGTGTCCTGGTGGTCGACACGGGCGCGCATCCGGACCCCTCGTACGCCGACATCGCCACCTTCGGCCACGACCGCGCTCACGGCGCCGCCCTCCTCGCGCTCCTCACCGCCTCCTGACCCGGCCCCGCGCAGGCGGGCGGGCGGGCTACGCAGCCCAGGTGACGCCGAGGGTGGAGCGCAGGGCGTGCTGGGCGGCGCCGCGGTAGGGCTGCTCCTGCGCGACCCGGGCGTAGCGGAAGCCGAGCGGCATGGCCGCCTTCACGGGATGCCGCGCAGCCTCGGCGCGGAGGTGACCGATGAACTCCGGCCCGAGCTTCGGAGCGGCGCCGCCGAGCACGATGGTCGGCACGTCGAGCGCGGCGCCGACCAGCAGCAGCGCCCGCGCCAGCACGCGCGCGCCATCGGCGATCCGCTGCCGCGACTCCGGGGTGGCCGCCAGCGCGGCCAGGTCGAGGGCTTCCAGGTCGGTGCCGTGGGGGAGGCCCAGCAGGCTGGTCACCGACACCACCTCCTCGAGGCAGCCGCGGTTGCCGCACGCGCAGACCGGCGCGTCCGGCCCGAAGAGCACGGGCACGTGCCCGATCTCGCCCGCCCGGTGCGACGCCCCGGTGACGACCTCGCCGTCCAGGATCACGGCCGCGCCGACGCCAGTGCTCAGCGAGACGAACAGCTGGCTGGCGCCGAAATCGTCGGCGCCCGGGTCGTCGGACGCGGTGGACTCGGCGATCGCCTCGGCGTCCGCGTCGTTGATCAGGTGGATGGGCGCGTCCACGATGCCGGAGAGCTCGCGCGCGAGGTCCACATCCGTCCAGCCGAGCTGCACCGACTCCCGGATCAGCGGTCCGTCGGCGATGCCTGGTACCTGCACGCCGACCGCCACGATGCGGGCCGTCGTCGCGCCCACGAGCTTGCGGACGACCGCGCGGACGTCCTCCAGCGATCCGGGCGTCGCCGGGCGCTGTGCGACGGTGGCGAGCTCGCGCCCGAGCAGGTCGAGCACGGCTCCGCGGACCAGGCCCGGCTGCACGATGAGCGCGAGCAGCACGTGGTTCTCGGCGGCGACCCGCAGCGTGGTCGCGCGCTTGCCTCCGGTGCTCTCGGCGAGCTGCCCCTCGATGACGAGCCCATCGGCGATGAGACCGGCGAGGAGGGACGACACGGTCGCGCTGGTGAGGCCTGTGCGGCGCGCGATCCCGGCACGGGTCGCGGTTCCGTTGCCCGCGAGGACGAGCTGCAGCGCCGTGGTCAGGTTGCGCTCGCGGACGGCGGCCTGGGTCGCCTTGCCGTGGTCCTCCATCACCGCCGCTCCTCTGCTGCTCTGGTGTCGTCAGCTCGACCCTAGCGAATGGGCCGCTGCGATCGGATGCGTCCACAACCGGTGTCCGGACGCTGACATCCGGTAGCGTGACGGCCGGGGGCGATCGCTCCCGCCTATCGAGGGGAAGGACGCGGCGCGTGGCTGCTGGCAGGGGAGCGAGTGCGATCGGGGCGTGGGCGCTGAGGGTGCTCATCGGAGTGGTGGTGCTGGCGGCGCTGCTGTCCATCGGCTTCGTGCTGTTCGGGGTGAGTGGGGAGACGCTGGGCCGGGTCATCAGCACCAACGTGGCCCTCGTGGTGTTCGCCCTGCTGGTGTGGGTGGACTCGGTGATCGGCCGGTACCGTCCGGACTGGTTCGAGCTGTCGTCGCTGGCGCTGGATGCATACCTCCTGCTGCTGTGGATCGGCGTGATCTGGTTCGGCTCGTACACGGCGGGGGACATCGTGGAGGCGTTCTTCCTGGGCCTCGGCACCCTGCTGTGGGTGCGCGCGATGATCGGGCTGGGCGACCTTCTGCGGCTGCTGTGGAGCCGCTGGCGCTCGCAGGCGACCGACGTCATCGCGATCATCGGCCTGGCCGCGATCGCCCTGATCGCCGTGCTGGTGACCCTGCCCGCGCCGCAGCCGTTCAACGACTTCTGGGATCTGGACTACTACGGCCGCGTCATCGGCGCGATCAGCATCGTCGCCGGTGTGTGCTTCGTGCTGGTGCCGCTGTGGGGGCTGGTGACCACGCGCGGTCAGCGGGCGGCGGCGCCGGCGCCTGGGGCCGTGCCGTCCTACCCGCCGGTGTACGCGGGCGGGAACGCGCCGTACGCGGCGGCGCCCGCTCCGGCCGCCCCGTACGCGGCTCCGGCTCCGGCCGCGCAGCCGGCTGAGGCTCCGGCCCCGCAGCCGGCTGCGGCTCCCGCTGCCGCGCAGCCCGCGCCCGCACCGATCGTCGCTCCGGTTCCGACGTTCGCGCCGCCGCCCGCTGCCGCTCAGCAGCTGGCCTGGCCGCGTCTCCTCGACGGGCGCCCGGTCCCGGCCGGCCCGGACGGACGCCCCGACTTCGCCGCGCTGGCGCCCACCGACCGCCTGGCGTGGCCGACCTTCGTCGACGGAACGCCCGTCCCCGCCGCCCCGGACGGTTCCCCGCTCTACCGCTGACCCGCGCGCGAAAGGCGAGATCGCGCGACGGCGCCCCATATGCAGCGGCCCGAAACAGGGCACCAAAAAGGCCCCCTGATCAGAGAATCCCTGATCAGGGGGCCTTCGTGGTTGCGGGGACAGGATTTGAACCTGCGACCTCTGGGTTATGAGCCCAGCGAGCTACCGAGCTGCTCCACCCCGCGGCACAAGAAGAAACTCTAGCACGGGATTCAGGGCGCGTGAAATCGCGAACACCGCCCGGGCGAGTCCTCTCGTGTGGACCGGTCGTCCTACTAGAGTCGTGTCCAGTAAAGGGGATGCGATGGCAAGTGCCGTGACGAAGTTCCGGGTGGTGGTGGTCGAGGACGACCCGGATGTGGCCTTCTTCATGAAGACCGTGCTGGAGAAGCGTGCGGACGCGGTCGCGATCGCCGTCACCGATCCGTCGATCGCCCTGGCGACGATCGACGAGTTCGAGCCGGACCTCGTGATCACCGACATCGAGATGCCGGGCATCTCCGGGATCGATCTCCTCAAGGAGCTGCGCAGCCAGCATCCCGGCCTCCCGGTGGTCGTCATGACGGCCCACGTCTCGGTCGATTACGCCGTCTCCGCGCTGCGCGCCCAGGCGGACGAGTTCCTGACCAAGCCCGTGGCCTCCGCCGAGCTCGTCGCGATCGTCAACCGCCTGGCCGCGGAGGGACGCGTGAAGCGCGCAGCGCAGCGGCAGCAGGTCGTTCTCGCGATCGGCGCGCATCCCGACGACGTCGAGATCGGTGTCGGCGGCATCCTCGCGGCACATCGCGACGCCGGCAACCAGGTCGTCGTCCTGACGATGTCCCGCGGGGCGCGCGGCGGGGATGCCGACGACCGGCAGCACGAATCGCTCGCCTCCGCCGAGCTGCTGGGGGCCCGCCTGTTCCTGGAAGACCTCGAGGACACCCAGATCTCGGCCGCCGACCCGACCGTCGGCATCATCGAGCGTGTGGTCGCGGAGGTGCAGCCGGACATCGTCTACACCCACTCGGCGCACGACCGGCATCAGGATCACCGCGCCGTGCACGCCGCCACGGTCGTCGCCACGCGCGGCGTCCGCACGGTCTGCTGCTATCAGAGCCCGTCGGCCACGATCGACTTCCGGCCGACCCGCTTCGTCCCGATCGACGGGTTCACCGAGACGAAGCTGCGGCTCATCGACTGCTTCCGTTCGCAGACCGAGCTGCGCGCCTACCTCGAGCCGGACTTCGTGCTCGCCACCGCGCGTTACTGGTCGCGGTTCGGCGGCGGCAAGAACTGCGAGCCGCTGGAGGTGATGCGCGATACCGCGGACATCTCCGTGCCAGCCTCCTCCATCGAGGCCTCCGCCCGCTACCCGGGATCCCGACTGAACAGGACAGCCGAATGACCGACCCCGAACGAATCCGCGTCCTGATCACGGGAGCCGGCGGCCCGGCCGGCGTCGCCGTGATCCGCTCCCTGCTCGCGCGGGACGACGTGGACGTGTTCGCCGCCGACATGGACGGCTGGGCCAGCGGCCTCTACCTCGTCGCCGACGACCGCCGTCGGATCGTGCCGCCCGGACGCTCCGACGGCTTCGTGGACGCGTTGATCGCGATGAGCCGTGATGACCGCATCGATGTGCTCTACTCCACAGTCGACGTGGAGCTGCCCGGGCTCGCCGCCCGCCGCGACGAACTCGAGGCCGTCGGCACGAAGCTCGCCGCGCCGTCCCTGGACACCCTGGTCACCTGCCTCGACAAGTTCGCGCTCGTCCAGCGGGTCGCCGGCCAGGCGCGCATCCCCGAGACGCGCCTCCTGAACCAGGAGGGCGTCGGCGCCGACTGGACCTTCCCGGTCATCGTCAAGCCCCGCTCGGGCGCGGGTTCGCGCGGCGTCCGCCTCATCGCCGACCGAACGGCCCTCGAAGAGCTCGGAACCGACGAGAGCATCATCATCCAGGAGAACCTGCCCGGGGAGGAGTTCTCGGTGGACGTGCTCGCCGGCCTCGACGGCGAGGTCATCGCCGCCGTGCCCCGGTCGCGCGAGCGCGTGGACTCCGGCGTCTCGATCGCCGGCCGCACGGTCCGCCGCCCCGAGCTCTCCGACACCGCCGCCGCCGTGGCACGCGCCATCGGCCTGACCGGCGTCGCCAACGTGCAGCTGCGCTACAGCACGGAGGGCGTGCCCGCTCTCCTCGAGGTCAACCCGCGCTTCCCCGGCGCGATGCCGCTGACGATCGCCTCGGGCGTCGACATGCCGTCGCTCCTGCTGGACCTGGTGCTCGGACGCCCGGTGCCGTCAGCGGTCGACTTCGAGGAACTGGCCAACGTGCGGTTCCTGGAGGATGTCTTCCTGCGTCCCGCCGACGTACTGGTCTCCGAGAACGCCGCGCACACGGAGGGACCCGAGGAGTGAGCGGGACCGAGGCCGATCGCCTCCCGGCGCTGCTGCTCGGCGACTTCCACGTCCACTCGACCTTCTCGGACGACGCGCAGAGCACGCTGGCCGAGAACATCCGGGCTGCCGCGGACGCCGGCCTCCACACGCTGCGACTCACCGACCACGTCCGTGCCTCGACGACGTACGTGCCCGAGTTCCTGGCCGCGGTCGCCGCCGAGTGCGTTCCCGACGGCCTGACCGTCCTCACGGGCGTCGAGGCGAAGCTGCTGGATGCGTCCGGCGCCGTCGACACGCCCGCCGACCTCGTCGTCGGCCCGGGCGGGGTGGATGCGGTCGTCATCGGCGACCACCAGTTCCCCGGAACCGACGGACCGTGGTCGCCGCGGGCCACCCGCGAACGGCTCGACTCAGGGCTCGCCGAGGACGACGCGCTCGACCTCCTCATCGAGGCGAGCATCCGGGCGATGGAGCGGACGCGGCACGCCCAGTTGGCGCACTGGTTCTCGATCCTGCCCAAGATCGGGCTGGACGAGGCGCAGCTGGGGCCGGAGCGCCTGCTCGCCTGGGCCGAGGCGGCCGCCGCCACCGGCACGATCGTCGAGGTCAACGAGAAGTGGGCCTGCCCGGGCCCCGCCGCCATCACCGCCCTGCTGGACGCGGGTGCGCGTATCGTTGCCTCCACCGACAGCCACGTGGCGTCCGACGTCGGACGCTACGACCGCGTCCCCGCCCTGTTGCAGGCGGCGGCCGCGCAGGTGGGCGCCGAGCAGCAGCCCACGCAGGGAGAGGGAGCGCGATGAGTCCCGTCGAACCGTCGTCCGAGCTGCGGGAGCGCATCCAGGACGAGTTGGAGCGCAACCGGCGGTGGGAGTACCGCCTGCCGGTCTACGCCGGGATCGCGCTGCTCGTCTGCGCCGTCATCATCGTGGTGCGGGTGGTGTTCCTCCATGTCTGACGCCACTGCACGCTCCAAGCGCATTGTGATCGCTGATGACGACGATGACATCCGGGGCCTGATGAAGATCGCGGCCACCCGCGCAGGCGTCGAGATCGTCGCGGCCGTGGACAACGGCCAGGCGGCACTGGACGCGGTGCGCTCCGGCGGCATCGACCTGGCCGTGCTCGACATCTCCATGCCCGGCCTCAACGGCGTCGAGGTGGCCGAGGCGATCCGTTCCGACGACCTGACCCGATCGACCCTCATCCTCATGGTGTCCGCGTCGGTTCAGCTGCTCACCGACCACGGAGTGGTGGCGGACCGGTCGGACAGCTTCATCGTGAAGCCGTTCAGCCCCCGCCTGCTGTCGACCCGCATCCGCGAAATGCTCGAGCTGGGAGAGCCCGCATGACCATCGACCGCTGGCTGAGCCGCATCCCCATCGACTCGCCGTCGGCGTTCATGAAACAGTTGCCGACGATCGCGGGCTTCGCGATCGCCGCTGTCATCGCGGTCATCCCGAACGGTGTCCCCATCACCGATCCGGCGCTGTTCTGGGGCGGGATGGCGCTGGTCGCCGTCGCATCCGTGCTGGCCGCCGTCGTGCCGTGGAGTCGGTTCCACCCCGAGTGGACGCTCACCGTGCCCGTGCTGTCCCTCCTCGCGGTGACACTGCTCCGGCTGGGGACGGGCTCGTCGTTCTCGCCGTTCGCGGTGCTGACCCTGCTCCCGTTCGTGTGGATCGCGACCGAGGAGGGGCGCGTCAACATCCTCATCGCGGCGGTCGGCACCTTCGTCGTGCTGTTCGCGCCTCTGGTGATCGACGGCGGCACCCGCACGCCGGGCGATGTGGTCCGCGCGTTCTTCTCGCCGCTCATCTATCTCATCGTCGCGATCGTCGTCAACGAGATCGCCCACCGGATGCGGATCCAGCTGAAGGCCGCGCACGAGTCGGCCGAGCAGCATCAGGCGCTTCTGGCCCAGGCGGTCACCGCCCAGGACGAGCTGGTGCTGAACGAGGCGCGCCTCAAGACCGCGAACCGCCTCATCCAGAGCATCTGGAACGCCGTCACCGAGCAGTCCGTGATCGGCACCGACCTCGACGGCCTCATCGACGTGTGGAACCCGGGCGCGGAGAAGATGCTCGGCGTGACCGAGAAGCAGGTGCTCGACGGCAAGCACCACGTCATCGACTTCCACCTGCACGAGGAGCTGGAGCAGCGTCTCCAGGAGATGGACGCGCGGTTCACGACCGTGTCGAGCATCGACGATTTCTCCGCCCTGGTGGACACCGTCCGTGCCGGGTCCGCGGACGTCCGCGACTGGACGTACGTGCGTCCCGACGGCAAGCGCGTCGCCGTGCAGGTCGCCGCGACGCCGCGCCTGGACGAGAACGGCCACCGCGTCGGCTTCATCTTCGTGGCGACCGACATGACGCAGGCGCGCGAGTTCGCCCGCCTCAAGGACGAGTTCGTCGGGCTGATCTCGCACGAGCTGCGCACGCCGCTGAGCTCGATCCTCGGCTATCTGGAGCTCATGCGCGACGACGAGGAGGCGCCGCTCTCGGAGGAGCAGCTGCAGTACCTCGGCGTCGCCGAGCGCAACGCCCACCGTCTGCTGCGCCTGGTCGGCGACCTTCTCTTCACCGCCCAAGTGGAGTCCGGGCGCTTCCCGCTGGAGATCAAGGACGTCGACCTCGGCGGCGTCGTGTCCACGTCCGTCGAGTCGGCAGGCCCAGTCGCGGCGAACGCCGGCGTGACCCTCGTGAGCGAGGTCCCGGACAACCCCGTGGTGGTTCGGGGCGATACGGTGCGCCTGGGCCAGGCGGTCGACAACCTCGTCTCCAACGCGCTCAAGTTCACCCCGCGCGGCGGGACGGTCACGGTGGCGCTGCGACCCGAGGGCGAGCACGCCGTGATCGCGGTGACCGACACGGGCATCGGCATCCCGGCGGTCGAACTCAGCCAGCTCTCCCAGCGGTTCTTCCGCGCCTCGACCGCGACGCGCAACGCGGTGCCGGGCGTCGGGCTCGGGCTCACCATCACGAAGGCGATCGTCACGGCCCACGGCGGCCGGCTCGACATCGCCAGCGAGGAGGGCGTCGGCACCTCGATCAGCATCGTGCTGCCGGTGGAGACGCCGCAGCCGGTGACCGACGCGATCCCGCGGGCCGAGGTGACGAAATGAGCGACGACCGGCCGGCCGAGCTGACGATCGACGACCGCACCATCGCGGTCGCGGTGGTGCAGTTCGCGCCGGGGGAGGACCGCGTCCACAACCGGGACGTGGCGTCCGGGCTGATCGCGGTCGCCGCCTCCCGTGGCGCACGGCTGGTGGTGCTGCCCGAGTACTCGTCGTACTTCGTCGACCCGCTCGGGGCATCCTTCGCCCGTAACGCGGAAGGCCTCGACGGCGACTTCGTCGGCACCCTGGCCGCGGCGGCGCGCGAGCACGGCCTCTGGGTCGTCGCGGGGCTCGTCGAGAAGACCGACGTGGCGCACAAGTTCTCCAACACGCTCGTCGCCGTCGACCCGGCGGGGGATGTCGTGGCCACCTACCGCAAGCAGCACCTGTACGACGCGTTCGGCGCGCAGGAGTCGGAGTGGGTCGTCCCGGGCGACCTGGATGCGCCCCAGACGTTCGCGGTCGACGGCATCGTGGTGGGGTTGCAGACCTGCTACGACCTGCGGTTCCCCGAGGTGACACGGCGGCTGGCGGACGCCGGGGCGGACCTCGTGGCCGTTCCCGCCGAGTGGGTGCGCGGACCGCTCAAGGAGCACCACTGGACGACGCTGCTCGCCGCGCGCGCCATCGAGAACACGCTGTATGTCGCCGCAGCCGACCATCCGCCCGCGATCGGCGTCGGCGCGAGCGCCGTCGTCGACCCGATGGGCGTCACGATCGCCGCCCTCGGCGAGACCACCGGCGTCGCGGTCGGGGAGGTGTCGTCCGCCCGGGTGCGCGAGGTGCGCGAGCGCAACCCCGCACTGCGGCTGCGCCGGTACGGCGTCACGCCGCTCTGATCGCCGCCAGCCGTCGAGCCGCCTCCTCCAGCACCTCGGTGCGCTTGCAGAAGGCGAAGCGGACGAGGGAGGCGGTGCGCGCCGCGTATTCGTCGCGCGCGAAGGCGCCGAGCGGCACGGCGACCACGCCGGCGAGCTCGGGCAGCGCACGGCACAGCTCCACCGCGTCCCGGAACCCGAGCGGCGCCGCGTCCGCGACGACGAAGTAGGTGCCGTCGGAGGGGTAGACGCCGAACCCGGCGGCCCGCAGCCCGTCGGAGAGCAGGTCGCGCTTGTGCGCGAGCGCGGTCGCGATCCCGGTGAAGTAGGAGTCCGGCAGCCGGAGCCCGGCCGCGATCGCGGGCTGGAACGGCGCGCCGTTGACGAAGGTGAGGAACTGCTTCACCGCCAGCACGGCGGTCACGAGCTCCGGAGGCGCGGTCAGCCAGCCGATCTTCCAGCCGGTCGTGTTGAACGTCTTCCCGCCGGAGGAGATCGCGATCGTCCGCTCGCGGGCGCCGGGCAGGCTCTCGATCGGGATGTGCTCCGGTCCGAACGTCAGGTGCTCGTAGACCGAGTCGGTGACGATGATCGCGTCGTGCCGGTCGGCGAGTTCCACGATCGTGATCAGCGTCTCCCGGTCGAGCACCGACCCCGTCGGGTTGTGCGGGGTGTTCACGAGGATGACGCGCGTCCGGTCGGTGACGGTCGCGCGCAGGCGGTCGAGGTCCGGACGGAACGCGGGCGGCTCCAGGGGCACCGTGCGGTGGACGCCGCCGGCCAGCGCGATGACGGCACCGTACTCGTCGTAGTACGGCTCGAACGTGACGACCTCGTCGCCCGGCTCCACCAGCGCGAGCAGGGAGGCGGCGATCGCCTCGGTCGCTCCCGCGGTGATCAGCACCTCGCGGTCGGGGTCCACCTCCAGCCCGTAGAAGCGCCGCTGATGCTCGGCGACGGCGAGCCGGAGGTCGGGGATGCCGATGCCTGGCGGGTACTGGTTCTCGCCGTCGCGGATGGCCGCGACCGCCGCCTCCAGCACCTCGGCGGGGCCGTCCTCGTCGGGGAAGCCCTGGCCCAGGTTGATCGCGCCGGTGCGCACCGCCAGAGCGCTCATCTCGGCGAAGATCGTGGGCCGCACCGTGCCGTCCGCGCCGAGCAGTCCGGCGCCGCCCGCGGCGCGTCTCCAGCCTCCGGAAATCGTCATACCGACACGCTACGGCCTTACTCGCACCGGACCCATCGGATACGTTGTGGAGAGTCATCGACTTGCAGAAGGTCGTCCACAGCATCGGCAAATAAAACGCTCAGGTTGGCATCCCAAGCTGTTCGTGCTTGGAAGGAGCAACACCATGACCGACACCCCGAACACCCCGGAGCCCGCGAACTCCCAGCACGACGCCGACACCGACGCGGTCGTGGATGCTGCCGCCGGTTCCGAGCACACCACCCCGGCCGCGGAGCAGCCCGCGGCCCCGCAGACCCCGGCCGCGCAGCCGACGGCGCAGCAGCCGACGGCCGAGCAGCCGACCGCGCAGCAGCCGACCGCGCAGCAGCCGACCGTGCCGGTTCCGCCGGCCCAGCACACCCAGCCGACCCAGCCCGTGCAGCCGCAGCCGTACGGTCAGCCCTACGGCCAGCCGTACGGACAGCACCCGCAGCAGCCGCACTACGGCAACGGCGCTTTCGGCCAGCCGGCCGGCTACGGCCAGCAGCCCTACGGCGCCGACGGCCACCAGCAGGCGTACGCCACCGCTCCCGGCGCGCCCACCGCCACCGCGACGGCTCCGAAGGAGAAGAAGCGCGGCAACAGCGGCCTGATCATCGCGACCCTCGCCATCGGCGCGCTCGTCGGCGGTGTCGCCGGTGCCGGCGCGGGCGTCGGCATCTTCGCCGCCACCGACGCGGGCAACGCCACGATCAAGACGGTCTCCGGCCCCCAGAACATCACGGTCAACGACGCCAACAACGCGAGCACGGTCACGGCCGTCGCCGCCAAGGCGTCGCCGAGCGTCGTCACCATCTCGGTCACCGCCTCCAGCTCCGGCGGCACCGGCTCCGGCATCGTCCTCACCTCGGACGGCTACGTGCTCACCAACACCCACGTCGTCACCCTCGACGGCCAGGCCAGCAACGTGAGCGTCACGGTGACCGACAACGACGGCAAGATCTACACCGCGAAGGTCGTCGGCACCGACCCGACCACCGACCTCGCCGTGATCAAGCTCGACAACGCGTCCGGAATGACCCCGATCAGCTGGGGCGACTCCAGCAAGCTCAACGTCGGCAGCACCACGGTCGCCATCGGCGCCCCGCTCGGACTCTCCGGCACCGTCACCGACGGCATCGTCTCCGCCCTCAACCGCTCCATCAGCATCGCCTCCTCGGCGGCGCCGAAGGACGACTCCAACAGCGGTGGCGGCAGCCAGAACCCGTTCAACTTCAACTTCCCCGACCAGGGCGGCTCCGGCTCGCAGCAGCAGCAGACGCAGAGCACCGGCACCATCTCGCTCCCGGTGATCCAGACCGACGCGTCGATCAACCCGGGCAACTCGGGCGGCGCGCTGCTCAACAGCAAGGGCGAACTGATCGGCGTCAACGTGGCGATCGCGAGCGCGGGCGGCTCCAGCTCCGACGGCTCGCAGTCGGGCAGCATCGGCGTCGGCTTCGCCATCCCGTCCGACCTCGCGAAGCGCGTCTCCGACGAGATCATCAAGGACGGCAAGGCCACGCACGGCCTCCTGGGCGCCTCCGTCGCCGACGCCAGCAGCGACGCCAAGGCCACCACGGTCGGCGCGCTCATCAAGAGCATCAGCAGCGGGGGAGCGGCAGCGGACGCGGGCCTGAAGGCGGGCGACATCGTCGTCAACCTCAACGACACCCCGATCACCGACGCGACCGACCTGACCGCGCAGGTGCGCGCACAGGCCGCGGGCGCCAAGGTCGACGTGACGTACATCCGCGGCGGCCAGACCAAGACCGCCTCGGTCACGCTGGGGTCGCTCCCGGCCGAGTGACCGGCACCCTTCCCGGAAGGCCGTCCCGCAGGCGCGGGGCGGCCTTCCGCCGTCATCGGGCTCCCGGGTTCGGCGCAGGCCCGGCTGATAGGCTCGACGCCGACCCGCGACACCGAAGGACCAGATGACGGACGAAAGCGCTGACACCCTCCCGGGTGTCTCGTATGTGATGCCCGTCCTGAATGAGGTCACCCACGTCCGAGCCGCCGTGGACAGCCTTCTCGCGCAGGACTACGCCGGTCCGTTCGAGGTCACCATCGCCCTCGGTCCCAGCATCGACGGCACCACCGAACTGGTGGAGGAGCTGGCCGCCGTCGACCCGCGCATCCGCGTCGTGGACAACGTCGTCGGCTCCACGCCCGCAGGGCTCAACCTCGCCATCCGCGAGTCGCGGTACCCGGTCGTCGTCCGGGTGGACGCGCACAGCGTCCTGCCGCCCGATTACGCCCGCATCGCGGTCGAGACGATCCTCGAGACCGGGGCCGACAACGTCGGCGGCCTGATGGATGCGCAGGGCACCACCGACTTCGAGCGCGCCGTGGCGCGCGCCTACGGCAGCCGGGTGGGCCTCGGCGGCACGAAGCTGCATGTCGGGGGCGAGCCCGGCCCCGCCGAGACGGTCTATCTGGGCGTCTTCCGCCGCGACCGCCTGCTCGAGGTGGGCCTCTTCGACGAGGAGATCAAGCGCGGGCAGGACTGGGAGCTCAACCGGCGCATCCGCACCGCCGGCGGAACGGTCTGGTTCACTCCAAAGCTCAAGGTGACCTACCGTCCCCGTCCGAACGTGTACCGGCTCGCGCGGCAGATGTTCTCAACCGGCATCTGGCGCGGCGAGCTGGCCCGGCGCTTCCCGGCGTCCAACGGCCTCCGCTACTTCGCGCCGCCGGTCATGGTGATCGGCGTCGCGGTCGGCACCCTCCTCGGGATCGCGGGCATCGTCCAGGCCGTGCTCGGCGCGACGCCGTGGCTGCTGTGGGGCTTCGCGATCCCGGCGCTGTACGCCGTGATCGTGATCGTCTCCGCCGTGCTGTGGGGGCGGCGCGACGGTTTTCGCCCGTTCCTGTGGTTTCTCGTAGTCTTGCCCTGCATCCATTTCAGCTGGGGGATCGGCTTCGTCCTCGGATACCTGTCGCTCACCCGCAACATCACTGCCCACACGGGAAGGTAGGCATGACCGTACCCGGACCTGCGGCGCACGGCGCCCGTCCGTCCTCGATCGCCGAGCTGCGGGCGGTCGCGCAGCCCCCGAGGTGCGCGGTCGCCGCAACGCCGAGCACTGGACCGCATCGCTGTACCTGCGCAACCTGTCGCCGTACCTGACGTGGTTCCTGCTCAAGACCTCTATCTCCGCGAACGGCGTGACCGGGCTGATGATCCTGACGGGATGGGCGACCGCCGCGGCGCTCCTCATCCCGGGCATCGCCGGCGCGGCCCTCGCCCTCGTGCTCGGCCAGCTGCAGATGCTCGTCGACTGCTGCGACGGCGAGGTGGCGCGCTGGCGCGGCACCTCCTCCCCGGCGGGCATCTTCCTCGACAACGTCGGGCACTACTCGACCGAGACGCTGATCGCCATCGTCCTGGGCATCCGCGCTGCGGGGTACCCGTTCGAGGCGCCGCAGGACTTCCTGTGGACCAACCTCGGCACGCTGCTCGCGCTGGTGATCGTGCTGAACAAGGCGCTCAACGACATGGTCCGCGTGGCGCGGGCGAACGCCGGTCTGCCGAAGCTCGCCGACACGCAGTCGGAGTACGCGCCGACGCACGGGCTCGTCGCGACGCTGCGCCGGGCCGCGCGCTTCCTGCCGTTCCACCGCCTGTACCACTCGGTCGAGCTGACCATCCTGATCTTCGTGTTCTCGATCGTCGGCCTGTTCATCGGGGCGACGCTCGCCGACCGCATCCTGCTCAGCGCTCTGGTGCCGCTGTCGATCCTGGCGCTGATCGGCCACTTCGTGACCATCATGGCGTCGCGGCGGGTCCGTGGCTGAGATGCCCGCCGTCGCGGTCGTCGTGCTCACCCAGGGCACGCGGCCGGCCGAGCTGCGGCGCGGCCTGGAGTCGGTGCTCGCCCAGCAGGGCGTGGCGACGGACGTGGTCGTCGTCGGCAACGGCTGGGACCCGGCGACCGCCGACCCGGCCCTGCCTGCCGGCGTGCGCTCGCTGGCGCTGCCCGAGAACGTCGGCATCCCGGCCGGGCGGAACGCGGGTGTGCCGCTGGTCTCCGGCGAATGGCTGTTCTTCCTGGACGACGACGCGGACATCCCGTCGGCCACGTTCCTGGCCGACGCGGTCGCGAAGCTGCGCACGGAACCCGACATCGGGATGCTGCAGCCGCGGCTGCGGGTGCCCGACGGCGGCCCGGCTCCCCGTCGCTGGATCCCACGCATCCGCAAGGGCGACCCGGAGCGGTCGAGCAACGTGTTCGCCGTGCTCGAGGCGGTCATCGTCATGCCGCGCGCGGTGTTCGAGCGCGCCGGAGGATGGGCGGCGCCGTTCTTCTACGCCCATGAGGGCATCGACCTGGCCTGGAAGGTGTGGGACCAGGACAAGCGCGTCTGGTACGCCGGCGACCTCGTCGCGGAGCATCCGTCGGTCTCCCCGACGCGGCACTCGTACTACTACCGGCTCAACGCCCGGAACCGCGTGTGGCTGGCGCGGCGCAACCTGCCCGCGGTGCTCGTCCCGCTGTACGTCGGGTCGTGGACGGGCATCCAGCTGCTGCGCTGGTTCCGCAAGCCCGCGGTGCTGCGCGCCTGGTTCGGCGGCTGGGCCGAGGGCTGGCGGACGGACCCGGGGGAGCGACGCCCGCTCCGCTGGCGGACCGTGGCCCGCATGACGGCCGCCGGTCGGCCTCCGATCGTCTGAGCGGGCTCAGCCCGTAGCCTTCTCCGCTCCCGCGTCGTCCGGCTGTCCGGTCGCCGCGGTCTCGTCCTCGGGACGCGGGAGTGCTTCGAGAGCCCGCGGGGCCTTCGGAGGCGTGTCGTCTGTGGAGGACCGACCAGGGAGCGCTCCGCGCAGCGCCTTGCCCAGGCGGGCGGCCCGCTCACCCGTCGCCCGTCCGAAACGGGCTGCGCCCTCTCCCGTCGCGCGTCCGAACCGCACGGCGCCGTCACCGGTCGCGCGGCCGACCTTGACCGCACCACCGCCGGTCGCGGCTCCGAGGCGGCGTACAGCGCCGGGGCCCTCGACCGGGGTCAACGCCTCGGGGATGACCATAGGCGCGGGTCCGAAGGCGAGGCGTGCGTTTTGCACCACCCGCCGGGCGAGGATGTTGTTCCCCGCGCCGCCGATGACGGCGCCCACGCCGAAGGGGATCGCCCGCGCGACGATGCTCGCTCCGCCCCGTACCGCGAACTGGCGGATGAAGGCGCTCTTCAGCCGGTCGACCAAGGGACCGACGACCATCGACGGGAGGGTCGAGGTCACCAATTCGCCCCAGTACGCCGTGCGCGTCACCCCGCCCCCGCCGAACTGACCGGCGAGCTGGCGAACCAGGTCGGAGCCCTCCCGGCCGAGCATCATCGTCAGGACCAGGGCCCGCGCGCGCTCCGGGTCGTCGACGGCGATGCCGTGCAGCTCGCTCATCGACTGGGCGTAGAGCGCGGTCGCCTCCAGGAAGCCCGCCGTCTCCAGGCCCGACAGCGCCAGCGTGATGCCCGTGCCGACCGCCGGGATGACCGCCGTGGCGCCGACCGCGGCGCCGCCGCTCGTCACGGCCGCGACGTAACGGCGCTCGAGCATCCGCGCCAGGTCGTCCGCCGTCGCCTCAGGGTGCCGCCGTCGCAGGCTCCGCAGGTGCGCGAGCACCACGGGACGCTGGATGCCGAGGAAACGGTCCAGCGTCGTGTTCAGAGCCCGCGGGGTATCGCCGCCCCGCTGCGGACCACCGGTGACGGAGATGATCGGTTGCTGCTTCTTGGCCATCACCCGAGAGTGTAGGCCGGTTATCCGTGAGCGCCATCCGATGACACCGCGGGAGTCGTGGTCACGACGAACGGCGGGAACGCCGCCGCCGCTCGCGAAGGTACTCGCGGGCCGAGTGGACCCGGTGGTCGGGCGGTAAGTGCTCGCGCTTGATGTCCTGCGTGAGGAACGCGACGTCGGTCCCGAGAGCGGTCGCGATCCGGACGACGGTGAGGAGGCTCGGATTCGCCACCCCGCGTTCGATCTTGCCGAAGTTGGTGACGTGCATCGCCGCCAGGCCGGCGATCGCCTCTTGACTGAGCCCCAGGTCGAGGCGGGCTCGGCGGATGCGTTCGCCGAGCAGGGCGGCGGCTGGGGCGACGGGGTCTTTCATGATGGTTCCAGTACACGGCCGGTGCGCGCGCAATGCCAGAGCACGAGCACCCGGTTCGCCGGACCTCATGCGTTCTGGGCCGCTAATGCGGTCGATATACGCATTCAGAAGCGAGCGTGCGGGACGCCGCCGCCGAGCCCGACCCGGGCGGGGACCGCCCGGGCCGGTGGGACGGGCGTCAGAGACTCAGCTGCCACAGGTACTCGCGCCCGTCCGGCGGGAACCAGCGCACGACCAGCACCGTGTCGCGGGCAGGGTCCGACCCGTGGACACTGGCACGCACGGCTTCGCCCGGCGCGACGGAGGTCGGCGCGCTGACGCGAAGACGCGAGCTGCCGGCGACGCTGACCGTCACGCCCGTCAGGGTCTCGCGCCCCTCGTTGACGAGCCGGAAGTGGGGTGCGGTGGTGCGGTCGACCCGCCACGGCACGCGGTACGCGAAGCGCCGGGGACGAGGGGCCAGAGAGGGACTGCGGAGGATGCGGAGTCGATTCATGCGACGAAACTAACGAGGCCCTCCGACGCTCGAGGGCCCAGAACCGGGCACGAACGCTGTTTCTGTGGAGAACTCGCCGAAGTTTTTTCTGTGGACACTTTCTCTGCGCGTGAGAAAGGCGCACCGACCAACGGTTTCCTCAG
Source organism: Leifsonia poae (assembly GCF_050632865.1). Taxonomy (GTDB): domain Bacteria; phylum Actinomycetota; class Actinomycetes; order Actinomycetales; family Microbacteriaceae; genus Leifsonia; species Leifsonia poae_B. The sequence continues at coordinate 705,620 of NZ_JBODSA010000001.1, forward strand.
CTGCCGTAGTCGGTGTTGTAGAGCTCCAGGACGTCGCCGATCGGCCCGTCGAGCACCAGCTTGCCCTTGTCGAGATACAGCCCGCGCTGGCAGAACCGGCGCAGATCCTTCTCGTTGTGCGAGACGAAGAACAGCGTCCGGCCGCCGGCCAGCAGCTCCTCGATGCGCCGGTAGCACTTCTCCCGGAAGCCGCGGTCGCCCACCGCGAGCACTTCGTCCACGAGCAGCACGGGCTCCTCGAGCTGCGCGATGACGGAGAACGCGATGCGCACCTTCATGCCGCTGGAGAGGTGCTTATACGGGGTGTCCACGAAGTCGCCGATCTCGGCGAAGTCGATGATCGAGTCGAAGCGCGCGTCGATCTCGGCCTTCGACATCCCGTGCAGGCCCGCCGTGAGGTACACGTTGTCGCGCACCGTGAGGTCGTCGACGAAGCCGCCGGTGATCTCGATCAGGGGAGCGACCCCCTCGGTCACGCGCACGGAGCCCTCGTCGGGCAGCAGAACGCCCGCCACGAGCTTGAGCAGGGTCGACTTGCCCTGTCCGTTGCGCCCGACCACGCCGATCGCCTCACCGGGCTGGACGTGGAAGGTGACGTTCCGCAGCGGCCAGAAGTCGTCCGGGCGCGTGCGGCGCTCCCGCGACGAGAACAGGTCCTTGAACGAGCGGCGCGCGCCGCGATTGCGGCGGAAGCGCACGCCGAGTCCGTCGACGGCGATGACCGGTGCCACTCAGATCTCCTTCAGCACGTCGCGCTCGAAGCGCCGGAACACGAGCCACCCGATGCCCAGGATCACCAGCGACATGGCGGCGGCGACGCCGACCAGGAACCAGTCCAGCTCCTCGGCGAAGAACGCCGAGCGGTAGAGGCTGAAGATGCCGGTGAGCGGGTTGAACGCCGACCAGAAGTGCAGCGAGAACAGCACGTCGGTGGAGGCGCCCGGATGCGTCGCGACGTACGCGGCGCAATGCTTGGCGGCGATCCCGCCGCCGCAGCCGCCGGGCAGGTCGCGGGCGCTGTAGATGATGGGGGAGGCGTAGAACAGGAAGCGCAGCGCGAGCTTCACGGCCCGCTCCAGGTCGCGGAAGAACACGACGAGAGGGGCGACGATGAGCCCCACACCGATCGTCAGCACGGTCTGGATGAGGATCGCGAGCGGGAAGAACACGACGTCGACGTTCAGCTTGGCGCCCGTGATGATCGCGAAGAACGCCAGCACCGGCAGCGACAGCAGGAACTCGATGCCCTTGGACGCCACGATCCGGTTCACCCAGATCGTGCGCGGGATCATGGTCGAGCGGATGAGCTTCGCCTCGCGGATGTATGCGCGAGTGCTGTCCGACACCGCGCCGTTGAACCACATCCACGGCAGGAGCGCGGCGAGCAGGAACACGATGTACGGGTTCTCACCGACGTCGCGCTTGAAGATGACCGTGAAGACGAACCAGTAGATCGCGCTCATCACGAGCGGATCGAGGATCGACCACAGGTAGCCGAGGACGCTGGTGGAGTACCGGACGCGCAGATCGCGCTTGGTCAGCAGCCAGAGGGAGTGCCGGTAGCGCGTGAAGCGCGTGCGCTGCGCAGGGCGCACTTCAGTCGGGATACTGGTCACGAGAACCCATCGTATTGATCGAAGCTGCGTGAGGGCTCACGCGGCGGCTTCGACTATACGAAAAGATTCGCGCGCTCCAGGTCCTCCTGGAAGTCGACCTCGACGGCGTACAGGTCGGAGATGTCGACCGGCTCGGCCAGCAGGCGGTCCTGCTCGATGGCGAGCTCGATGCCGCGCTCGAAGTAATCCTGGTCGCCGACGCGCTGCAGCTGGCGCAGCAGGGTGGCCTTGTCGGTCGAGGAGATGTAGTTGATGCCCACGGCCTCGCCGAGACCGTTCTTGACGGTCTTGGACAGCTCCTGGATGTAACCCTCGGGGCCGGTCGTGTACTTGACCTCTTCGTCGGCGACGGACGAGGTGTTGACCGTGACGAAGGTCTGGTCGCGGGCGACCATCGCGGCGCCGCGCACGAGGACGGCCGGGTCGAAGACCACGTCGCCGTTCATCCACAGCACGCCGCCGTTGCCGGAGGCCTGCAGGGCGCGCATGAGGCTCTTGGAGGTGTTGGTCTGGTCGTACTGCTCGTTGTAGACGAACTGCGCGTCCGGGAACGCCTCGATGATGTGCTCGAGCTTGTAGCCCACGACGATGGTGACCTGGACGTCCTTGCCGAAGGCGGCGTGGATGTTGTCGAACTGCTGCTGCATGATCGTGCGGCCGTCGCTCAGCTCGGTGAGCGGCTTCGGGAGGCTCCGGCCGAGTCGGCTTCCCATTCCGGCCGCGAGGATCACTACCTGGGTCGTCACAATCGTCTCCTTGGGTCGTCGCTCTGCGAACGCTGAGCACGCACGGACCGCGAGTTCACGAAGTGGTCACCCACGATTTCCATGCTTCGTCGAGAATACCGGGGTCCCCTGTCCGGGGGCAGGGGGTTGACGCATGTCGTTGCTGGGTCGTTATCTTCCGCACAGGGTTTTCGGAGGGAGCCGACCCGCGCCACATACCGACCAGGGGTTCGCATGAATGCAGGTATTGGTACGTTAGCGGGGTGAGTTCCGAGCACGCCCTCCCTACGCCCTCCTCGTCCGTCGAGGAGCCGCAGAAGGCGGAACCGGCGGGCTCGCAGAGGGGGACACCATGGCGGACACCGCTGAACAAGCGGCCGCGCAGACCGAGGAGGCGCAGCCCGCCGCCGCGCCGAAGCGCGCGCCGGCCAAGACCGCGGCGGCCGCGGCGGCGACGAGCACGCGCGCCCCGCGCAAGCGCACCACGACGGCGAAACCGCGCACTACGCGCGCCGCCGCGAAGCCCGTGGCCGAGGAGCCGAAGCCGGTCGACACGCGGCCGACCGTGCTGTCCATCGGCGGGCTGCACAAGCGTTACGGCGAGGTCGTGGCCGTCGACGGCGTGACCCTCGACATCAAGGAGGGCTCGTTCTACGGCATCGTCGGCCCGAACGGCGCCGGCAAGACGACGACCCTGTCCATCGTCACCGGCCTGCTGCGTCCCGACGCCGGCCGCGTCGTGGTGCACGGTGTGGACGTCTGGGCCGAGCCGGTGCGCGCGAAGCACATCATCGGCGTGCTGCCCGACAAGCTGCGGCTCTTCGACCGACTGACCGGCGCCCAGTTCCTCCGCTATGCGGGGACGCTGCGCGGGCTGAGCGCGAAGACGGTGCGTGCGCGCACCGCCGATCTCGCCACCGCCTTCGGCATCGAGGACGCACTCGACCGCCTCGTGGCCGATTACTCCGCGGGCATGACGAAGAAGATCGCCCTCGCGGCGGCCATGATCCACTCGCCGCGGCTGCTGGTGCTGGACGAGCCGTTCGAGTCGGTCGACCCGGTCTCCGCGGCCAACATCATCGACATCCTGCAGCGGTACACCGCGGCCGGCGGCACGGTCGTCGTGTCGAGCCACGGCATGGACATGATCCAGCGGGTCTGCGACAGCGTCGCCATCATCGTGCGCGGGCAGGTGCTCGCAGCGGGCACGATCGAGGAGGTGCGCGGCGAGCAGACGCTCGAGGAGCGCTTCGTCGAACTGGCCGGCGGTCGCAAGGCAGCGGAAGGCATGGAGTGGTTGCACAGTTTCTCCGACTGAAGGCCCAGATCATGGGGAACGCCTTCCGGCGGACCCCGTGGCAGGTCTTCGGCCTGGTGATCGGGCTGCTCTACGGCGGCTTCATCACCGTCCTCGTCGTCGGGTCGCTCATCGCGGCACGCTCGGTCGCCGACACCGCGGCCACCCACAGCGTGGTCGTCGTGATCGGTTCGGTCGTGGTCGCCGGGTTCACCCTGCTGCCCCTGCTGTTCGGGGTCGACGACACGCTCGACCCGCGGGAGTTCTCGCTGTTCGGCATCCCGAACCGCACGCTCGCCACCGGGCTCCTTCTCGCCGGACTGCTCGGCATCCCGTCGTTCGTGCTCATCGTGTGCAGCGCCGCCACCGTCATCACCTGGTCGCAGAATCCGGGCACCGTGCTCATCGCGCTCGTCTCGGCCGTCGTGGTCGTGCTGACCTGCGTGCTCGCCTCCCGGGTCACCACGGCGATCGCCCACGCCATGCTCTCGACGCGGCGCTCGCGCGAGGCCGGCGGGGTCATCGGCATCCTGCTGCTCGTGCTCGTCGCTCCGGTGCTGCTGCTGCTCGTCACCGTGGACTGGGGCCGCGACGGACTCGGCGCCCTCGGCGGCTTCGCGCGCTGGCTCGCCTGGACCCCCTCGGCGCCGCATGGTCGGCCCCGGGCGCGGCAGCCCAGGGTCAGTGGGGCGCGGCGCTCCTGCAGCTGCTCATCGCCCTCGTCACGCTCGGCCTGCTGTGGCTGGGCTGGGTCGCGCTCGTCGCCCGCGTCATCGCGTCGCCGGAGCGCGAGGCACGGTCGAAGGCGTACCACGGGCTCGGCTGGTTCGACCGCCTGCCCGGCGGTCCCACGGCCGCGGTCGCCGCCCGCTCCATGACGTACTGGGGAAGGGACGCGCGCTACTGGGTGTCGATCGTCCTCATCCCGGTCATCCCGATCTTCGTGATCGTGGCCCTCGCCCTCGCCGGGCTCCCGTCGCACTTCATCGCGCTGGTGCCGCTGCCGCTGGTGTGCCTGTTCCTCGGCTGGAGCATCCACAACGATCTGGCGTACGACAGCACGGCGATCTGGATGCACCTGGTGTCGGGCGTCCGCGGCCTCGCCGACCGCGCGGGGCGGATGTTCCCGCCGGTCGTCGTCGGCATCCCGGTGCTCGTGCTCGGGTCGATCGCGACGACGATCGTCTTCGGCGACTGGGCGGTGCTGCCGTCGGTGGCCGCGCTGAGCGGAGCCATCCTGGTCATCGGGCTCGGGCTGTCCAGCATCTCGTCGGCGCTGTTCCCGTACCCCGCCACGAAACCCGGCGACAGCGCGTTCACGCAGCCGCAGACCTCGGGAGCGTCGGCGGCCGTCGTGCAGTCGCTGAGCTTCTTCGCCATCCTGATCCTCGCGTCGCCCGTCCTCATCTTCCTGGTGCTGGGCCTGACCGTGAACGCCTTCTGGCTGGCCGTCGCACCGGTCGTGGCCGTGCTGATCGGGTTCGGGACGCTGTTCGTCGGCCTCTGGCTGGGCGGCCGGGTGTTCGACCGGCGCGGGCCGGAGCTCATGGCGTTCGCCAACCGCAACGACTGAGTCAAGGAGCGTCGCAGCCCGCGGCGTCTACACTGGAGGCATGAACGAAGCGAGCATCTCCGAGCCCGGCGGCATGCCAAGCGGCGGCGGTGCGACCACCCTCGACCGCGAGCTCGAGGAGCTGCTGCAGAACCAGGAGCCGGGCGACCACGAGCGCTTCTCGCACTACGTGAAGAAGGAGCAGATCCTCGAGTCTGCGATCACCGGCAAGCCCGTCAAGGCCCTGTGCGGCAAGATGTGGACGCCGAACCGCGACCCCGAGAAGTTCCCGGTCTGCCCGACCTGCCGCGAGATCTACGAGGGCCTCCAGGGCGAGTAGCCCGCCGCGTCACTCGAAGATCGTCGGCAGCACCGGGTCGCCGCGGCCCAGGCGGAACGCCTCGTCCGGCAGCTCGCTCATCGCCAGCTCCCGGTGCTCGCGTGCGCGTCGCGTCCCCTCGATCCCGAGGTGTTCGCGGTGCACCTCCCCGTCCGTGATCAGCGGCGTCAGGAGGTCGCGGCCGGTGTCGTCCGGGGTGTCGCCCTCCTCGACGATGTGCACCACCTCGGCGATGGCCGTACCGCTGGCGTCGTGCCGGCGCACCGGGTGCTTGCGGCCGCCCACGCTCGCCTTGTGCTCGGACTTCTTGGCCACCGGGATCCACGCGCCGTCGCTGCCGGTGCTGCGGTGCGCGACCAGCTTGTAGACCATGCCGGAGGCGGGATAGCCGGACCCGGTGACGACGGACGTGCCGACGCCGTACGAGTCGACCGGGGAGGCGGCGAGGGCCGCGATGGTGAACTCGTCGAGGTCGTTGGTCACGGTGATGCGGGTCTTCGTCGCGCCGAGGTCGTCCAGCTGTGCACGTACCTGCTTCACGAGCTTCGGCAGATCGCCCGAGTCGAGGCGGATGGCGCCGAGCTCGGGACCTGCGACCTTCACCGCCGTCTCGATCGCCTTCTCGACGTCGAACGTGTCGACCAGCAGCGTCGTGCCGGGACCGAGCGCATCCACCTGCGCCCGGAACGCGGCCTCCTCGCTGTCGAACAGCAGGGTGAACGCGTGCGCGGCCGTGCCCATGGTCGGCACGCCCCAGGTGCGGCCGGCTTCGAGGTTGGAGGTGGCCGAGAAACCGGCGATGAAGGCCGCGCGGGCCGCGGCGACGGCCGACCGCTCGTTCGCCCGGCGCGAGCCCATCTCGGCGAGCGGGCGGCCGCCGGCGGCGGACACCATGCGCGCGGCGGCGGAGGCGACCGCCGAGTCGTAGTTGAAGACGCTGAGCAGCAGCGTCTCGAGGATGACGCCCTCGGCGAAGGGGGCGTCCACGATGAAGAACGGCGACCCGGGGAAGAACAGCTCGCCCTCGCGGTAGCCGCGGATGGTGCCGGAGAACCGGTAGTCGGCCAGCCAGTCGATCGTCTCGTCGCGCACGACGTGGTTGTCGCGCAGGAACTGCAGCTCCGCATCCCCGAACCGGAACTGCTCGATCAGCTCCAGCAGGCGCCCGGTGCCGGCGAGCACGCCGTATCGGCGGCCGGCCGGGAGACGCCGGGTGAACGCCTCGAACACGCACTCGCGGTCGTGCGTGCCGGCCAGCAGGGCGGCGTCGAGCATCGTGAGCTCGTAGCGGTCGGTGAGGAAGGCGGTGGACGCGGAAGTCTCGGTCACGTCGCCAGCCTACTCACGCGCTCAGCGCACATCCGAGCGGCCGTGCGGGCGAGGCGGCCGGGTAGGCTGGACTGCTGTGACGGATGCGCCGATTGGGATCTTCGACTCGGGAGTGGGCGGGCTGACCGTCGCCCGGGCGATCCGGGATCAGCTGCCGAACGAGTCGCTGCTCTACGTCGGCGACACCGCGCACAGCCCGTACGGCCCGAAGTCCATCGCGGATGTCCGCCGCTACTCGCTCGAAGTGCTCGACTTCCTCGTCGACCAGGGCGTGAAGCTGCTCGTCATCGCCTGCAACACCGCGTCGTCGGCGATGCTGCGGGATGCGCGCGAGCGGTACGACGTGCCGGTCATCGAGGTCATCCAGCCGGCCGTCCGCCGCGCAGTCGCCGCCACGCGCACCGGCCGGGTCGGCGTGATCGGCACCGTCGGCACCATCGCGTCCCGCGCCTACGAGGACGCGTTCGCCGCCGCGCCGACGCTCCAGCTGTTCACCCAGGCCTGCCCGCGCTTCGTCGAGTTCGTCGAGGCGGGCATCACCAGCGGCGAGGAGGTGCTGCGCGTCACCGCCGAGTACCTGAAGCCGCTGCGCGACGCCGATGTCGACACCCTGGTGCTGGGATGCACGCACTACCCGTTCCTCAAGGGCGCCATCTCGTACGTGATGGGGGAGGGCGTCTCGCTGGTGTCGAGCGACACCGAGACCGCCAAGGACGTCTACCGCACGCTCGTCGGCCAGGGCATGGAGCGGCGCTCGCCGCTGCCGCCGACCCTCCGCTACGAGGCCACCGGCTCCGACGCCGACTACTTCCTGCGCCTGGCGCACCGGTTCATCGGCCCCGAGGTCTCGGCCGTCGACCTGGTGCAGACCGGCGTCATCGACCTGCCGCTGTAGACCATCCATCGAGGAGAATCCGTGACCGACATCACCCGCGCCGACGGGCGCACGCCGAGCCAGCTGCGTCCTGTCACCATCGAGCGCGGCTGGAGCCGCCAGGCCGAGGGGTCGGCGCTCGTCTCGTTCGGCAACACGAAGGTGCTGTGCACGGCCTCCTTCACCAACGGCGTCCCGCGCTGGATGTCCGGCAAGGGCCGCGGCTGGGTCACCGCCGAGTACGCGATGCTGCCGCGCTCCACGAACGAGCGGATGGACCGCGAGTCGATCAAGGGACGCGTCGGCGGCCGCACCCACGAGATCAGCCGCCTGATCGGCCGCAGCCTGCGCGCGGTCGTCGACATGAAGGCGCTCGGCGAGAACACCATCGTGCTCGACTGCGACGTGCTGCAGGCCGACGGCGGGACGCGCACCGCGGCCATCACCGGAGCCTACGTAGCGCTGGCGGAGGCGCTGGAGTGGGGCCGGGAGCACCGCTTCATCGGCCAGAAGGCGACGCCGCTGATCGACTCCGTCTCCGCGGTCTCGGTCGGGATCATCGACGGCACGCCGATGCTCGACCTCGCCTACGTCGAGGACGTGCGCGCCGAGACCGACATGAACGTCGTCGTCACCGGCCGCGGCCTCTTCGTCGAGGTGCAGGGCACGGCCGAGGGCGCGCCGTTCGACCGCAACGAGCTGAACTCGCTGCTCGACCTCGCGCTCGGCGGCGCGACCGAGCTGGCGGCCATCCAGACCGCGACCCTCGCGCCCGCCCTGGAGGCGTGAGCGTGCGGGTCGTCCTCGCCACGCACAACCGGGGCAAGGCGCAGGAGTTCCAGGAAATGCTCGGCCGCGAGGTCCCGGGACTCGAGATCGTCACCTACGAGGGCCCGGAGCCCGTCGAGGACGGCACGAGCTTCGAGGAGAACGCGATCATCAAGGCGCGCGCCGCCGCCGCCCACACCGGCCTCCCGGCCCTCGCCGACGACTCCGGCATCTGCGTGGATGTGATGGGCGGCGCCCCCGGGATCTTCTCGGCGCTGTGGTCCGGGACGCACGGGGATGCGCAGGCGAACATCCGGCTGCTGCTCGCTCAGCTCGCCGACATCCGCGACGAGGACCGCACCGCGCACTTCACGGCGACGCTCGCTCTGGTCGTGCCGGGCGGCGAGCCGACGCTGGTGCAGGGCGTCTGGCCGGGCCGCATCGCGCGCGAGCCGCGCGGCGAGCACGGGCACGGCTACGACCCGATCTTCCTGCCGGACGGGCACGACCGCAGCGCGGCTGAGCTCACCCTGGAGGAGAAGAACGCCGAGAGCCACCGGGCACGGGCGCTCGCCGCGATCGTGCCGGCGCTCCGCGAGCTGGCGTGAGCGCGCCGCTCTGAGAACGGCACTCATTCCCATCTAGCCCGGAGCCCTGGCGGGAGCGGCGACTTCTATCTACCGTAGAAGCTGAGATGAGTCACGACCACGGCCACACCGCCAACCGCAACCGCCTGCTGATCGCCATCGGCATCGTGGCGGCGGTGCTCGTCGTGGAAGTCGTCGGCGCCTGGATCAGCGGCTCGCTGTCGCTTCTGGCCGACGCGGGCCACATGCTGAGCGACCTGGCCGGCCTGATCATCGCGCTCATGGCGACGATCGTCGCCGCGCGTCCGGCGACGGACCGGCAGACCTTCGGCTTCCAGCGGGCGGAGGTCTTCGGCGCGCTGATCAACGGCCTCATCCTCGTCGTCGTCGCCGTGACCGTGACCATCGGCGCGATCGGCCGGTTGGTGGGCGGCGAGGCGGAGGTCCACAGCGTCCCCATGCTGATCGTCGCGGTGATCGGCCTGGTCGCGAACCTCGGGGCGCTGCTCATCCTGCGCCCGTCGGCGGGGCACTCGATCAACATGCGCGGCGCCTACCTCGAGGTGCTGGGCGACCTCGTCGGCTCGGCGACCGTCATCGTGGCGGCCGTCGTCATCCTCACCACCGGCTTCATGCCCGCCGACGCGATCGCCTCGCTGCTGATCGCCGTGCTGATCGTGCCGCGCGCCTTCACGCTGCTGCGGGATGTGGTGCGCGTGTTGAGCGAGTCGGCGCCGGCGGATACCGATGTCGCCGAGATCCGGGACCACATCCTCGGCACTCCGGGCGTCGTGGCGGTGCACGACGTGCACGTGTGGGCGATCACCTCGGGCGCGCCCGTGTTCAGCGCGCACGTGGTGTGCGAGCAGTCGGTGTTCCGGTCAGGACGCACGGGCGCGCTGCTCGACGAACTGTCCGGCTGCCTGTCGAAGCACTTCGACGTGGAGCACTCGACGTTCCAGCTCGAGCCCGCGGAGCACGCAGCCCACGAGGACGAGTTCCACCGCTGAGGCGCGTCGCCTGCGCGCACAACGTCGGAGATTCCGACGTCGTCGGCGCGATTCTCCTGCAGGACTGCTCAATGTCGGAGATTCGAAGACCGATCTCCGTCGTTGCTGCTGAGGCGGCTCAGGCCTCCGGGCGGGCGGCCGGCTCGGTCGGCTCCTCGATGACGGGAGGAGCAGTCACTTCGGCCTCCGTCGCCGCGTTGCGCTTGGCCTTGCGGACCGACTCGAAGTAGTGGAACAGCGTCGGCACCAGCGTGATCACGACAGCGCCGATCAGGATGATGTCGATGTAGTTCGACACGAACGTCGCCACCGGCGGGATGTAGCCGATCAGGTACCCGAAGTACGTGACGCCTGCGCCCCAGATCAGCGCGCCCATGGCGTTGTAGAGCGAGTACTTCTTGTAGTTCATGTGGCCGACGCCCGCGGCGACTGGCGCGAACGTGCGGACGATCGGCACGAAACGAGCCAGGATGATCGCGAGCGCACCAAAACGCTCGAAGAAGCGGTTGGTCCGTCGCACGTTCTCCATCGAGAACAGGCCGGACTCTTTGCGTTCGAACACCCTCGGACCGGCTTTGTGGCCGATCAGGTACCCCACCTCGCCGCCGAGGAACGCGGCGAACGCGATCGCCAGGCACACCCACCAGATGTCGACACCGAACACGAGCGAGGTGTGCGTGAGGAGCCCGGAGATGATCAGAAGCGTGTCACCCGGGAACAGGAAGCCGATCAGGAGACCCGTCTCGGCGAAGATGATGCCGCACACCACGAGGAGCGCCCACGGTCCCGCCGAATGGATGATGGTGTTCGGGTCGAGCCACGGGATGAGGCCGGCGTGATGGATCACAGTTCTCCAGGGATTCAGTGGGAAAGCTGTGGCCGAGTTTAGCGTCGTGAGATGTCTCGAAGCTGCACGAAGCGTGCGAAAAAAAGTGCGCAGGCTTCTCCGTATTGCGGCGTCACGATTCCGGCTCTTCCGCGTCTACCCAGGTGACGGGGCACTCCCGTCACGTCGCGGACCACCGATCCTTCCGCTTTGCGGGTGAGGATCACCGATCCTTCCGCTTCGCGGGTGAGGCCCACGCCGTTCCGACGTTCGATGACGAACGAAAGAAGATTCCCATGCGGAAATCCTTTGCCCTGAAGTCGGTTGCGACCATCGCAGGAAGCTGTGCGCTCTTCGCCAGCCTCTCCGGATTCACGCTTACCGATACCGACGAGGTGAATGCTGCGGATGCAGTCGCCGCAATTCGCATCGTGGTGCCGGAGTCGCTTTCCAATGTCGCGCCCGTGAACAGCGATGCGGACGTTGCGGCGGAAGCGTCGGTTCCCGGCGGCACCATCACGGTTCCGGTCGATCCTTCCGAGGGAATCTCGCTCGGGGACTCGGTCACCATTGGACTCCCGTTCGCTCAGCAGGCATCCGACGCCACCGACTCCCCGCTCGCGGGAGTGGTGGCGTTCAACAACAACAACGGCTCGACCACGGTTCCCTTCGTTCTTTCGGACGGAGCCACGCAGATCAACACCGTTATCGAGAACGTCGACGCCCCTCACAGGTACGACTATCCGATCGACCTTCCGGCAGGCGCATCGCTCACGGCGGATGGGCAGGGGACCATCGCTGCGGTCGCCGCGGATGGTGCACCGTTGACCGTGTTCGGGGAGGCCTGGGCGAAGGACGCCAACGGGGCACCTGTGCCTACCCACTACGAGCTGCACGGAAACACGCTTACGCAGGTGGTGGACTTCACCGAGGCGACAGCATTCCCTGTTGTGGCTGACCCTGCCACCACGGGCGTCTACTCCTACAACTGCGTTAACCCGAACGGCAGCAGCTATTTCATGAAGCCGAACGAGAACCTTACGAACTGCAGGGGGAGCTACCTACAGAAATACATCAACGGCCGCATGGTTCAGTCGCTTAGCCTCGTCTACCGTGGCGGTGCTTACGTGAAGCCCACCTGGAGGAGCGGATGCGTACTTGCCCTGGGCGGAGCGACGGTCGCACTGGTGTGGTTCCCGCCTGCCGGCGTCACCGCCTGGGTCGTAACCAGTGCGTTTGCGGCGGCCGGAATCGCCGGAAGCTGCAAAGGGTTCTGATGCTGGCGCGGCCTCGGCACTTCGCGTACTTCGCCTCAATGGCTCTCGTCGTCGCGGCCACCCTGCTGGGTGCCTCACTCCTCCCGGCGCCGTGGGGCGCAATGGCGCTGACGGCGGGAGCGATTGTGTGCGCAGCTGTTGATCGAGTGTGGAGTCGCGCAAGGGGTTCAGTGTTCCGGCCCCCTCTGCGTCCTGCAGTGTGGCTCTATCTAGCGGTGCTAGGAGGAGTCATGGTGGTCGTGCTGGGCACTGTGGCATACGTCGGGCACGGGCTGAACCTGTGGGTCAGGCTTGTGCTCGCCATCACAGCGGCGGGCATAGTCTTCGCCGGCAGCTTCATCGCTCCAGTGAAGCGAGAAGGCTAGGCAGGCGACCGCCGGAAGCCAGCTGAGGGGCGCGGACTGATCCGCGCCCCTCAGTCGACTGTGCGGGAGAAGGGACTCGAACCCTCACGCCGAAGCACAGGAACCTAAATCCTGCGTGTCTGCCAGTTTCACCACTCCCGCGCGCCTGTGCGCGGCTACGACATTAGCTCATGGACGCGCGGAGCGACCTCGGTGCCGTACAGCTCGATCGAGCGCATGAGGTCAGCATGCGGCAAGGTGCCGTTGCTCATCTTGACGTCGAACCGGGTCGCGCCGAGTCCCTTCGCCGCGTAGGCGATCTTCTGCGCGACGGTCTCCGGCGACCCGACGACGAGGGCGCCGTCCGGTCCGGCCTCGTGCTCGAAGCGGGCGCGGGAGGCGGGCGGCCAGCCGCGTTCGCGGCCGATCCGGTTGGTCATGACCTCGTAGTGCGGCCACAGCGTGTCCTTCGCCTCCTGGTCGGTCTCGGCGACGAATCCGGGGAGTGGATGCCGATGGGGAGCGTCGCATCCTGCCCGAACTGCTCCAGCGCCTTGCGGTACAGCTCGGCGAGCGGCTGGAACCGCATCGGGCCGCCGCCGATGATCGCCAGCATGAGCGGGAGACCGTAGTGCGCGGCGCGGACGACCGACTCGGGGCTGCCGCCGACGCCGATCCACGTCTTCAGGAGGCCGTGCTCGAGGTGCGGGTACACGGACTGCTCGCTGAGCGGCGCGCGCAGGTTGCCCTCCCAGGTGACCGGCTCCTGCTTCCTGACCTCGGTGAACAGGTTCAGCTTCTCCTCGAACAGCTCCTCGTACTGCGCCAGGTCGAAGCCGAACAGCGGGAAGGACTCGATGAACGACCCGCGCCCGAGAATGACCTCCGCGCGCCCGTTCGAGATGCCGTCGAGCGTGGCGAAGCGCTGGAACACGCGGACGGGGTCGTCCGAGCTCAGCACGGTGACGGCGGAGCCGAGGTGGATGCGCTCGGTCTGCGCGGCGATCGCCGCCAGCACGACCTCCGGGGCCGAGACCGCGAAGTCCTGGCGGTGGTGCTCGCCCACGCCGAAGAAGTCGAGCCCGACCCGGTCGGCAAGCACCCCCTCCGCGACGACGTTCCGCAGCACCTGCGCCTGCGGCAGCGGTGCGCCGTCGGCGTCCAGCGTCACGTCGCCGAACGTGTCGATCCCGAGTTCCATCGCGGCCATCCCATCCCTCGATTCATGCGTGTGCATGGACTAGCGCTGTCATCGTCGAGGGTATTCCCTGTCAGGCCGGGCGCGCTCTCCTCGGGACGTAGCGCGGGATGTAGCGAGCCAGCATCCCGGCGCCGACCAGCCCGAGCACGCCCATGACCCCGCTCGCGAACGAGATCGAGACCAGCGCGGTCAGCAGCGAGACGAACAAGGGAGCGGCGGCCTGGCCCGCGTCGGCGGAGAACCGCCAGGCGCCCAGGAAGGCCGCGGGGTGCTCCTTCGGCGCGAGGTCGGCGCCGAGCGTCATGACGATGCCGGAGCCGATCCCGTTCGCCACCGAGAGGAAGAGCGAGACCCCGATGTACCAGGCGACCGCCGAGCCGAGGTCGTGGCTGAACGCGAGCACGAGGAAGCCGAGACCGAGCCCGATCATCGAAGGGATGGCGCTCCACATCCGGCCGAACCGGTCCATGATCTGGCCGCTCGCGTAGAACAGCGCGAAGTCGACCGCGCCCGCGATGCCGATGATGAGGGCGGTGTTCGACTCGCTCAGGCCGATGGACACGGCCCACAGCGGCAGCAGCACCGTTCGGGCCGATCGGATGGCGGCGACCAGCGAGACGCCTGCGCCCATCCGCGCGAGAACTTCGCGGAACGACCAGATGGTGCGGAACAGGCCGTGCGTGCGCTCCTCGGCCTCCTCCTCGCCGGCCGTGACCTGCGCACCCGACTCGTCGGCGACCCGCGGCGACGGACCGAACATCCGCTCCGGATCCGGCAGCGCGATGAGCACGATGACCGAGCCGAGGCAGCTGACGATGAAGATCCAGAACACGGACTGGGTGGACCCGGTGAGCGCGATGATCCCGGATGCGATCAGCGGCCCGACGAACCAGCCGGCGCGGAAGATCCCGCCGAGCGTCGACAGCGCCCGCGCGCGGTAGCGGATGGGGACGTACGTCGTCATGAACGCGTGCCGCGCCAGCGCGAAGACGGCGGTGGCGACGCCGACCACGAAGATGCCGACCATGAGCACCCAGTAATTCGGGGCGAGCAGGCACACCACGACGCCCGCGATCGCCACCGCGGCGGCGCCGATCATGGAGGTGCGCTCGCCGAAGCGCGAGACCACCCATCCGCTCGGGATGTCGCCCGCCAGCTCGCCGAGCATCACCATGGAGGCGATGAAGCCGGCCATCGCGAGCCCGGCGCCGAGGTTGCCCGCGGCCACGGGGATGATCGGGATGATCGCCCCCTCGCCGATCGAGAAGAGCAGCGTCGGCAGGAAGGCGGCGAGGGCGACGGAGCGAAAGTCGAAGGTGCGCTCGTCGGAAGTCATGTCGTTAACACCGTACAACTTCTCCAATGGCGCCCCGCGGTCCACGCTCGGGTGCCGCCCGGTAGGCTGGATGCCGACATGATCGAACTCGACCTCTCCTCCCAGATCGCGGACCTGCGCTCCACCTTCGACGACATCGCGGCGGTGGTCGATGTGCCGAAGCTCCGCGCCGAGATCGCCGACCTCAGCGAGCAGGCCGGCGCTCCCGACCTCTGGGACGACACCTCGAACGCGCAGAAGGTGACCAGCGCCCTCAGCCACCGTCAGGCGGAGCTCGGGCGCATCACCGCGATCGAGCGGCGTCTCGACGATCTGGAGGTCCTGGTCGAGCTGGCGAACGAGGCGGAGGACGAGGAGTCGGCCGCCGAGGCGCGCGCCGAGCTGGCGTCGCTGCAGACCGCGCTCGGCGACCTCGAGGTGCAGACGCTGCTGAGCGGCGAGTACGACGAACGCGCTGCGATCGTCACCATCCGCTCCGGCGCGGGCGGCGACGACGCCACCGACTTCGCCGAGATGCTGATGCGCATGTACCTGCGCTGGGCCGAGCAGCACAAGTACCCGGTCAAGGTGATGGACACGTCCTACGCCGAGGGCGCGGGCATCAAGTCCGCGACCTTCGAGGTGGACGCGCCCTACGCCTTCGGCACGCTTTCGGTCGAGGCCGGCACGCACCGCCTCGCGCGGATCAGCCCGTTCGGCTCGGCGGACAAGCGCCAGACGTCGTTCGCGGCGGTCGAGGTCATCCCGCTGATGGAGGAGGCGACCGAGGTCGACATCCCCGAGGGCGACATCCGCATCGACGTCTTCCGCTCCTCGGGCCCCGGCGGCCAGTCGGTCAACACGACCGACTCCGCCGTGCGCATCACGCACCTCCCGACCGGCATCGTCGTCTCGATGCAGAACGAGAAGTCGCAGATCCAGAACCGCGCCGCGGCCATGCGCGTGCTTCAGACCCGACTGCTCCTGCTCCAGAAGGAGGAGGAGGCGGCCAAGAAGAAGGAGCTCGCCGGCAACATCACGGCGAGCTGGGGCGACCAGATGCGCTCCTACTTCCTCTACGGCCAGCAGCTGGTGAAAGACCTGCGGACCGGCTTCGAGTCCGGCAACCCGAGTTCCGTCTTCGACGGCGACCTCGACGGCTTCATCGCGGCGGGGATCCGCTGGCGGGCCGGGAGCAAAGCGGACGACTAGCGCATGTCGCTACTGCGGATCGCGCCCGGGTTGCTTAGTCTCGAAGGGTCATGATCCGGTTCGAACACGTATCCAAGCAGTACGCGGGCACGGCGCGCCCGGCGCTGAACGGCATCAACCTGGAAGTGCTGCGCGGAGAGTTCGTCTTCCTCGTCGGCGCCTCGGGTTCCGGCAAGTCCAGCTGCCTGCGTCTCATCCTCAAAGAGGAGAAGCCGACCAAGGGCAAGATCCACGTGCTGGGTCAGGACCTCGGCACGATCTCCTCTCGCAAGGTCCCCTACTTCCGCCGCAACATCGGCGTCGTCTTCCAGGACTTCCGCCTGCTCCCGAACAAGACCGTCTTCCAGAACGTCGCGTTCACGCTGCAGGTCATCGGGAAGTCGCGCGGCTTCATCCAGGAGGCCGTCCCGGATGTGCTCAAGATGGTCGGACTCGACGGCAAGGCCCAGCGCCTGCCGCACGAGCTCTCGGGTGGTGAGCAGCAGCGCGTGGCGATCGCCCGTGCCGTGGTGAACAAGCCGCAGATCCTCCTCGCGGACGAGCCGACCGGAAACCTGGACCCCGCCACCAGTGCGGGGATCATGGCGACGCTGGAGCGCATCAACGCCGGCGGCACCACGGTGCTCATGGCGACGCACGAGGCCGCGATCGTCGACCAGATGAAGCGCCGCGTGATCGAGCTGGTCGGCGGGCAGATCGTCCGTGACGAGCGTCACGGCGGCTACGGCTTCACGGCCGCGGTCCCGATCGCCCAGCCGCTGGAGCGCGACGAGCCCGTGTCGGTGGCGACCCCCGTGTACGCGGGCGGGATCCCGGCGGAGGCGCCCGTGGACGCTCCGATGACCCGGCCGCACGCGCCGACCTCGGTGCCGACGGCGCCGGTCTCGCTGCCGCAGCAGACCGCCCCGGTCCAGCCGGTCCCGGCGCAGCCGGTGTCCGCGCAGCCGCAGCACACCGCGCCGGTCCAGCCCGTCGCGCCGCAGCCCGTCGCGCCGCAGCAGCCCGTCGCGCAGCCGCCGGCGTCGGAGCAGCTGCCCGACCACCTCAACTTCACCGCCAACCTCGACCTCAGCGGGCTGCGCGACAACGGCGACCGCGAGGGCGACCAGAATGTGGGGCCGACGAAATGAGATTCGGACTCATCTGGTCGGAGGTCGGCAACGGTCTCCGCCGCAACCTCTCCATGGTCGTCTCCGTGATCCTGGTGACCTTCATCTCGCTCACCTTCGTGGGCACCGCCGTCTTGCTGCAGATGCAGATCGGGCAGATGAAGACCTATTGGTACGACCGTGCGCAGGTCGCCGTGTACATGTGCACCGAGACCGACAACTGCCCGGGCGGCGCCGCCAACGACCAGACCATCGCGGCGGTCGAGAAGCAGCTGAAGTCCCCGGAGCTCGCTCCGTACATCCAGAAGTTCTACTTCCAGGACCAGAAGCAGGGCTACGAGCAGTTCAAGGAGCAGTTCAAGGGCAACCAGATCGCCGACTTCGTCACGCCGGAAATGATCCCGCAGACGTTCTGGGTGAATCTGAAGGACCCGAACAACTCGGCGGTGCTGACCGAGACGCTGTCGGGATCGGCGGGCGTGCAGAGCGTGGTCGACCAGCGCAGCTACCTCGACCAGATCTTCAGCATCCTGAACGCGGCCAGTTACACCGCGATCGGCATCGCCGCGCTGATGCTCGTCGCCGCGGTGCTGCTGATCGCGACCACGATCCGGCTCTCCGCGTTCTCGCGGCGACGGGAGATCGGGATCATGCGTCTGGTGGGCGCCTCGAACCGCTTCATCCAGACGCCGTTCATCATCGAGGGCGTGATCGCCGCGCTGATCGGCTCCATCCTCGCGTCGGTCGTCATCGCCGTCGGGGTGCAGTTCTTCGTGCGCGGCTACCTGAGCCAGCGCATCCAGTCGATCAACTTCGTCGGGATGGACCAGGCCTGGCTCGTGATCCCCATCCTGATCGTGATCGGCGTGCTGCTGGCCGCCGCCTCGGCCAACTTCGCGATCCGCCGGTATCTGCGGGTCTGACCCGCTAGACTGGATGGCTGCCCGGCGACGTGCCGGGCAGCGATCCGCGTCAACGTCAGGAGCGAGCAGTGCCGAAGGAGAAGGGCCAGAAGGTCGTGGCCACCAACCGCCGCGCGCGCCACGACTACACGATCGAGGACACCTTCGAGGCGGGCCTGGTGCTCACCGGAACTGAGGTGAAGTCGCTCCGGCTGGGGCGGGCGTCGCTGGTCGACGGCTACGCGTTCGTCGACGGGGGAGAGGCGTGGCTCGACGCCGTGCACATCCCCGAGTACGCCGACGGCACGTGGAACAACCACGCCCCGAGGCGCAAGCGCAAGCTGCTCCTCCACAAGGCGCAGATCCTCAAGATCGAGAACAAGGTCAAGCAGGGCGGCTACACGATCGTGCCGCTGTCGATCTACTTCAACGACGGTCGCGCCAAGGTCGAGATCGCCATCGCGAAGGGCAAGCGCGAGTACGACAAGCGCCAGGCGCTGCGCGAGCGTCAGGACCAGCGCGAGGCGCAGCGGGCCATGTCCACGCGCAACCACCTCGGCGAGTGACAGACTGAGGAGCATGGACTCCACCGCTCAGCGCATCCCGATCGAAGGCACCTACAACTTCCGGGATGTGGGCGGATACGCGGCGGACGGCGGGGTCACCCGGCCGGGCAAGCTGTTCCGGGCGGATGCGCTCGGCCGGCTGGGCGAGGCCGGCCGCGAGGGCCTGCGCGAGCTCGGCGTGCGCGTCGTGATCGACCTGCGCGACGACTTCGAGGTGCAGGCGCTGCCGGATGACCTGGACGGGCTCGGAATCGAGGTGCTGCACCTGCCGGTGTTCGAGGGCTCCGGGGCGTCGGCGTCGACGGTCGGATCCACGATCGTGCACCTCTACGACAAGATCGTGTTCCAGCACACGGACGTCATCGTCCGGGCGCTCCGCGAGATCGCCGACACGGGCGATGAGCCGGTCGTCGTGCACTGCACGGCGGGCAAGGACCGCACGGGCATCGTGGTCGCGCTCGCGCTGCTGGCGGTCGGCGTCGACCGCGAGACGGTGGTCGCCGACTACGCCGCGACCGAGGCGAACCTGGCAGGCCCGTGGCTGGAGGGGATGCTGGAGCTCGTCCGCGGCTACGGCGTCGAGGTCACGCCCGACCTGCGCGTCATCCTGGGCGGCAGCCCGCGGGAGGCGCTGGAGACGACGATCGACCGCATCGAGGAGCGCTACGGCAGCGTGCACCGGTACCTGCTCACCGCCGGGCTCGACGAGATGGAGCTGGCGAAGCTCCGGTCGGTGCTGGTGGATGCGGACGCCTCGGAGTCATTCACACCGAACCCATAACCATCTCGGAGGCGCGTCCCGGGTCACTCCTGCTTATATATGAGCATGAGCAATACCCAGCCGACCGAGCCCCTTCCGCCTCGACAGGAGCCGCCGGTTCCCCCTGCGGCCGCACCCGGTCCTGTGCCCGTCGCCGAGCCGTTCTACAAGCGGCACGGTCTCGCGTTCGCGATCTCCACCCTGGTGCTGTCGATCGTGGTCCTGATCGGCATCTTCACGGCGGGCGCCTTCGCGGTCGCCGGCGTCGTGACGCGCGTGGGGGAGCGGATGATCTCGCACTCCGTCCCGCACGAGGTGCAGCCGGGCCTCCCGGGGATGCCGGGGATGCCCGGCGACGACGACGGCGGCAAGGGGAACGGCGGCGGAAACGGGAACGGCAAGGGCAACGGCGGTGGGATGCAGCAGGGACAGGCTCTCGTCCGCGGCACCATCGCGTCCATCTCGGGCGACACCTGGACGATCGACCGCCAGAACGGCGCGTCGGTCGATGTGAAGGTGGACGCGTCCACCGTCTACGGCACGCCGGGCCAGTCGTCGTCGAAGTCCGCCTTCGCCACGGGCGACGAGGTCGTCGTGATCGGCAGCCGCTCCGACGGCACGATCACCGCGAAGCGCATCCTGAAGCTCGACTCGTTCCCGACCCGTCCGCCGTCGACACCCGGGCCGGCGACCCCCGGCTCCTGAGCTGTCGCGGGTCAGGAGGCTGTGAAGCGTGCGTGCACTTGCACCGCGATGGTCAGCTGCTCCGGCTTGAGCGAGAGTGTCGCGCCGCCCGTGTCGGCCGAGACCGCCCGGGCGAACAGCGGCTGCGGCGGCTGGCCGGGCGCGGATCCGTCCCCGAGCATCCCGGGGTCGCTGAGCGCGAGCGGCGTGACCGAGGAGAGGCCGAGGCTCGTCGCGTAGACCGTCGCCTTGGCGACGGCGTTCTCGACCGCCCGGCGACGCGCCTCCTGCGTGAGCGTCTGGCGTCGCGCCTCGGTGAGCGACCACGTCACACCGTCGACCGCGACTCCGTCGAGCAGGGACGCGACGCCGACCCAGTCGGAGAGCGTCGCCAGGTCGCTGAACACCGCGTCGATGCCGACCTCGGCGTGGTGGACCACGTCGCCCCGCGAGCCGTCCGGGTTCCACGGCCGGTCGCCCCAGACGCGCAGCTGATCGGACGCCCACTGCACCACCGGGCCGCGCTGGGGATCGTGCAGGTCGCGCAGCTCACCGGTGAGCGACAGCTGGCGCTGCGTGGTCAGCGCCAGCACCTCATCCCGCGACCGCCCCTCATAGGTGACCCGGAGCCGCAGCGCGCCGCGCTCCGCCGGGTGTTTCAGCTCGTACTCGCCCTGGACGGTGATGATCGTGTCGGCCATGACCCGATGCTGGCATAAACGGGACGGCCTCGGTGTTGTATGATGTGAAGCTCGCCGCTGATGTGGCGAGGCGGTATCTGAAGCAACTCAACAGCGTGTGACAGCGACCCGGCCGACAGGCCGCGCATGGGGATGATCGGTTTCGACATTGTCTGCGTGACTGTGAGAAGCGGGTCGAGGATGCATGGTTATCTCGTTAACGATCCATGCGAAAAAATAAGTGCCAATAACAAGAGCACTGTCTCGGCCAAGGCCGACTTCGCCCTCGCGGCGTAAGTTCACCTCCGCCATTTGAGAGACCGTCAGACCGGGAATTGTTCTCTACCCGGATCCTGGCGTCAGCTAGAGAACTTGCTTCTGCGTTGAGCATCAGGGCGCAGAGGGACTTCCACTGATACTGGGCCCGCCGGAACAGGTGCCAGCGACAAGTTCCGGGGCCGAGAAAGCGATTTCACTGGCTACGCCCGTAGAAGGCACATGACCACAGCAGTGGACGGGGGTTCGATTCCCCCCATCTCCACCATTCGGTCGCTGTCACACGTTGACGAAAGTCCCCCGGAATTCCGGGGGACTTTCGTGTTTGCGCCGCGGCCTCGGGCTGCCCGCGCGTTCAGCTTGGCGGCAACCGTTTCCAGGTCGTCGGGGGAGCTGAACGTGGTGCTCGCGTACGTCATCCGGGCACGTCGTCCTCCGGGGACTCCCGGAGCGTCGAGGAGGGGTACTCGCCGTAGATCGCGCGGTAGTATGCGGCGAAACGCGGCGGATGGGGGAAGCCCCAGCGGCGCGCGATGATCCCCACGACTCCCGGTTCGTCGGCGGCGAGAAGGTCCGCGCGGGCAGCCGCGAGCCGCTCCTGGCGCAGGTACTGCAGCGGGCTCATCCCCAGTTCCCGCTGGAAGAGGGCCTGCACTCCGCGGACGGACATCCGGGCCGCTGCGGCCACCTCCGCCACGGTCACCGGCTGATCGAGATGCTCCTCGATGTAGCGGATCGCACGCCGCAAAGCGGTCGGACGCGCGTGATCCGTCGTCTGCCGGGCGATGGGGTACGTGGCGGCGATCGCGGCGAGGAGCGCCTCCAGGACGCTGGCCTGGATCAGGGGATTCTCGAGGACCTGCGGCTCCGCGAGCAGCGTGGCGTTCAGCATGCGCACCAGCGCCTCAACCGCGCGGGTGTCGACGCGTTCGCTGTTTAGCACGGCGATCGTCGGTGTCGGCCCGCCGGTGTACGGGGCGAGCCGGTCCTCGGGGAACCCGATATTGAGGGTCCTCGTGGCCGACCAGCGCAGGCGGGCCGCTGTGCCGGGAGGGACGATGAAGGGAGCCGTGATCGGTCTGACTGTGTCCGCTTCGTGCCACCGGATGTCGCCCTCCATCATCGACACGGTGTAGTCGGGCAACTCCCCGGAATCGAGCGCGGCGGCCGTGGGGAACGACATCGTCGCGACCGTCAGGCCGGCATCCGAGACAACGCCGTCCACCTCGAAAGCGAAGTCACGGTTCGGGTCGGACTCGAAGCGGATCGGATTGCCGAACATCCCGTACACCGTGGCCGCGGCGACGTCGGGATCCCGGGTGCTCACTGCAAAACGCTGCACGGTCACAATGCGCCGCCGCCCCTCCGCTACATCGGAGACAAGGCTACGCCCCCGGCCGCTTCGCGCAAGGGACGGATCGCTTGCGCAGGCGCTCCGCCTACGCCGGCTCGTGCTCCCTGTCGGCCCGCAGTGCTTCGCGCGCGGCCGTCGCGACGTCCGCGGCGGACGGCCGGCGCCGCGGGTCGGTCTGCGTCATCGACAGGATGAGCGCGCGCCACGGCTCGGGGACGTCGTCCGGCATGTCCGGATCGCGCTCCAGCCGGGTGAGCGCCGACTCCACGGGGGAGCCGGGGAAGGCGACGGTCCGCGTGAAGCACTCCAGCAGGACCAGGCCGAGGGAGTAGATGTCGGACGCCGGCGTGAGGATTTCGCCCCTGACCTGCTCGGGGCTGAGGTAGGCGGCCGTCCCGAACGTCTCCTCCGTGATCTCCTGCGGACGCGTCGCGTGGATGGCGATACCGAAGTCGGTCAGCCGCGCTCGCGGACGCGAGAACCGCGTGCCGTAGTCGACGACCATGATGTTGGTCGGTGTCACGTCGCGGTGGATGACGCCGCGCGCGTGCACGTACTCCAGCGTCTCGGCGACCTCGAACGCGACCTCGCCGATCTGCCTCGTCGTCAGCGGGCCGGCGCTCAGCAAGGCGCGAAGCGTGTCCCCTTCGACCAGCTCGATGATGAGGAACGGGCGCGGGTCGCGCGGCGACGAGTCGTCGACACCTGCGTCGAGGATCGACAGGACCCCGTGGTGCCGGAGGCCGGCGAGCACGCTCACCTCGGTCCGGAAGCGGGCGACGTCGTCGTCGCTCCCGGAGGAGAACAGCTTGACGGCGACGTCGCGGCCGAGGTTTTCGTCGCGGGCGCGGAAGACCATCGAGGAGCCGCCGCGCGCGAGCAGCTGGTTCGGCCGATACCGTCCGAGCAGGAGCGGGACCGGGGCGGCGGGTTTACTCACCCCGATATTCTCCGGGATTCCGCGGATTTTCGCCGCCCGGTAGACGGGGGCGCGAGCCTGAGGTATGCGGTTGCCGCGCGGCCAGCATCAGAGCTGGGGCTTGTAGGGCGCCCAGTCATCCAGGTCGTACTCGAGCTCGATCCCCGTGTAGAGACGCACCCGCCAGCAGTGCGAGTCGCCGCCCGCGTACTGGCCGGTGACAGTCTCGCACTCCCACTCGCCGTCCGACGTCCGCCGCCACCGGATGAGCCCGATGTGCTCCCGCACGCGGGGCGCGTGCGGCGGGTGGTTGTATTCGCCCTCGTCGATCATGATGACTCCTCCCCTCGAGAACGATCCGATCGAACGGTAGGGCGAAGGAGGGAGAGACGTCATCATCCCTTCGGTATGAAATGGGATGTCAACCTGCACGCATCCTCACGTGAAGATGGCCCACTCGGTCCGGTCCAGGATCATCGGGCGGCCCTGGGCGACGACCTGCCAGGTCTTCTCGTCGCGGCCGGCGTACTCGGCGAGGAGCGTCGTGTACTTCCAGTCGCCGGCGACGCGGTCCCAGCGGATCAGCGAGATGAGCTGGCCGTTCCGCAGGTAGGGCACCGGGGCGATCTCGTCCGGGTGCGGGTCGTGGATCTTCGCGTGCAGTGTCACGGCAGTCCCCTCCCGTTGCCGATTACGGTTCTCCGTTGCGCTATCTGGACGCCCGGATGCGCTCAGTGTGAACCCGCGATGGTTCAAAAGACAAGTAGTAAGTCGGGTGACTTTCTGCATCTTCCCGAGCGCCCTCCCGACGAAGTAGCGTGCGGCCACGCACAGCGGAGCACCGCGTGCCCGAATGGTTGGAGTCGTCATGACGTTCTGGGATTTCCTCGTCTGGTCGTTCTGGTTCTACCTCGTGTTCGTATGCATCACGATTTTCATCCGCGTCATCATCGACATCTTCCGGGACCCCACGCTGAGCGGGTGGGCGAAGGCGCTGTGGGTGCTGTTCCTGGTGATCTTCCCGTTCCTTGCCGCCTTCATCTACCTGATCGCTCGCGGCGGGAAGATGGCGCAGCGGAACATGGCAGGCATGGCCGAGGCGCAGCAGGCGAACGATCAGTACATCCGGCAGGTGGCCGGGTCGGGGGCCGCGTCGCCCGCCGGCGAGATCGAGTCGGCCAAACGGCTGCTCGACAGCGGCGCGATCACGCAGGCCGAGTACGAGACGCTGAAGGCGCAGGCGCTCGCCGGCACCCGCTGATCGCACGATGAGCACCACGACGACGCGCACGGTCGCCGGATGGACGCTGGTGCCCCTGGCGCTGGCCCAGTTCATCTGCTCGTTCGCGGGCTCGAACATGAACGTGATGCTCAACGACATGAGCCGGGACCTCGGCACCACCGTCGCGGGCATCCAGCTCTCCATCACGCTGTTCCTGCTCACGATGGCGGCGCTGATGGTGCCGTTCGGCAAGCTGACCGACCTGCTCGGGCGCAAGACGTGCTTCCTGCTCGGCCTCGCGATCTACGGCCTCGGGGCGGTGCTGAGCGCGCTGTCTCCGGGGCTGGGCCTCCTCATCCTGGGCAACTCGATCCTGGAGGGGGCGGGGACGGCGCTGCTCATCCCTCCCGTGTACATCCTGGTGACGCTGTACTGGAAGGGCACGCAGAGCCGCGCCCGGTCGTTCGGGCTGGTGAGCGCGGCGGGCGGCGTCGGCGCGGCGACGGGCCCGCTGATCGGCGGATGGATCTGCAGCGCGATCAGCTGGCGCGCCGCCTTCCTGTTCCAGGCGCTGATCATCGTCGTCATCATCCTGTTCGCGCTCGCGCTGAAGGACCCGCTGGCGCCGGATCCGGGACGCCCGTACGACGTCGTCGGCGCCGTGCTCTCGGGCACCGGTCTCGTCCTGTTCGTCGCGGGCATCCTCGTCGTGGACACGTCGCCGGTGCTGGCGGTGGTGCTGCTCATCGCGGGCGCCGCGGTGATCGCCTGGTTCTTCGCGTGGATCCGGAGGCTCGAGCGACGACATCGCGAACCGCTGCTGTCGACCTCGCTCTTCGCCAACCGCACCTCGAACTTCGGGCTGGTCACGCAGAACTTCCAGTGGCTGCTGCTGATGGGGATCTCGTTCCTGGTGTCGAGTCATTTGCAGGTGGTGCGGCACTACGACGCCATCGAGACGGGCGTGATCTTCACCGCGGCGACGGTCGGCATCCTCGTCTCTTCGCTCGCCGCGGGGCGCCTGGTGCGGATCATGGCGCAGCGCACGCTGATCCTCGGCGGGTTTGTGCTGACCGGGATCGGGACCGTGCTGCTCCTGCTGGTGGGGGCGATCCCGGGAGGCTGGCCGTTCGTCCCGGGGCTGCTCGTCATCGGTCTGGGGGTCGGCGTGATGCTCACGCCGAGCGTGAACGTCGTGCAGTCGGCGTTCCCCGAAGCGCAGCAGGGGGAGATCTCCGGACTGTCGCGAAGCGTGTCCAACCTGGGATCCAGCTTCGGCACCGCGATCGTCGGCACGGTGCTCGGGTTCGGCGTGGGCCAGCGGGCGGGCGGCTACGTGGCCGCCATGGCCGTCCTCGTCGTGGTCGCGCTCGCCGGTGCGGTGGTCGCCGGGTTCCTGCCGCGCGGGCGCGAAGAAGCGGTCACCGGTCAGACCGTCACCGGATGAGAGCGGGTCAGCTCTCGAGCAGCGCGAGCTGGCGCGAGCGGGCCACGGCCTCGCCGCGGCTGCGGGCGCCGAGCTTGCGGAACAGCGAGTACGCCTGCGACTTGACCGTGTTCTTCGACACGTACAGCTCGGAGGCGATCTCCGAGTAGGTGAGATGCGTCGCGAGCATGGGGAGCACCCGCAGTTCCGCGGTGGTGAGAGAGGACGCGCCGGCCACGGCTCCGGCAGGCAGGTCCGTCACGGCGCGCCGCAGCTCCTCCGCCTCGTCGACCAGCGTGCCGAGGTGCGGACGCCGGGCCAGGATCTCGTCGACCTCCGCCATCACCGTCCGGGCTCCGGCCGGGTCGCCGAGGGCGATCTGCGTCCGCACGATCGCGAGGCGCGACCGCATCGCCCGATGCGGTAATGCGAAGGTGAGGAGCGGACGCAGACGAAGCGCCACGGAGAGCTCGTCCCGCGCCCCCGCGATGTCGCCGCGGTGCTGCAACGTCCGGGCTCGCAGGGCGCTCACCAGTGCGACGGCATAGGACGCGTCGACGCCCGCCTCCCGCAGCCCGGAGCGCGCACGGTGCAGCTCGGCCTCCGCGGCGACCCAGTCATGCCGACCCAGAGCGACCGCGGCGCGCTCGCCGAGGGCGAGAGCGAGCACGTCGGCCGACTGCCGCCGCGGGTCCGTCTCGGCCGACGCCCGGAGGAAGGCGTCTGCGGAGTCCGGTTCGCCGGCGAGCGACCGCGCGGTGCCCTGCAGGAGCGGCGCGATCGGCGGCACCGCGCCGGCCTGGGCGAACAGCGCGGCGGCGTCATCGGCGTCGGACAGCATCCGGTCGATGCCGTCTGCGCACCGCATCGCGCGCAGCGTGGCGGCGAGCGCGTCGGTGTACGGATCGCCGAACGAACCGCCTGCCGTCTCTCGCCAGCGGTCGACCGCCGTAGCCCAGCGCTCGGCCGTATCCGCGTGTCCCGTGATCATGGCGAGGAAGGCGGCGTTCATCGCGTTCACCGGGCGATCTTCGATCCCGCCGCGCTGCTCCAGCCATTCGAACCAGCGCTCCAGCGTGGCCGTCCGGCCGCGCCGGTAGAGCGGACCCCACACCTGCGGCAGCAGCTCCGCCACGGCGTCCGCGTCGTCGGCGCGGATCGCGTACGCGATCGCCTCCTCCGGCTGTCCCTCCGCCCGGTACCAGTCCGCCGCACGACGTTGGAGCGCCGGCAGCAGACCCGGCTCCGCGCGGCGGAGCTCCGCCTGCATCAGGTCGCGCAGCAGGTGGTGGAAGCGGTACCAGTCGCCGCGGTGGTCCAGAGGGAGGACGAGGAGATTGGACCGGGCGACCGAGCTCAGCAGGTCGCCGGCGTGATCGAGCTCCAGCACGGCGTCGCAGAGCGGCGCGGACATCCTCTCCAGCGCCGACGCGCGGAGAAGGAAGTCCCGCTGACCGGCCGAGAGGCGGGCCAGGAACTCCGACTCGATGTAGTCGCCGATGAAGATGTCGTCGCCGCCGACGTCGGGTGCGTCGCCCGAGCCGCCGGTCTGGTGGAGGGCGAGCGACGCCAGGTAGACCCCAGCGGCCCAGCCCTCGGTCCGCAGGTACACGTCACGGATCTGCTCCGGGCTCGCGTCCACACCGGCCGCGCGCAGCAGACCTGCCGCCTCCTCCGGGGAGAGGGCGAGGTCGGCCGCGCCGAACTCGAGCAGCCGCCCCTCCGCGCGCAGCCGCGGGACGCGCACCGGAGGCGCGGAGCGGCCGGAGAGGACGAGCTGCGACCCCGCCGGGACGTTGTCCGCGAGGACCGAGAGCGCGGCGCGGCACTCGACATCGTCGATCAGGTGCAGGTCGTCGATCACCAGCACGGCGGGCTCGCGCAGGGTCGCGAACGCAGAGGCCACCCGCGGCACGATCGTCCCGAACAGCGAGCTCGCGGGCGAGCCGAGCGCGTCGAACACCCGGCGCGGCACGGGCTGGAGACGGTTCAACGCCTCCGCCGCGTAGGCCAGCAGCACCGTGGGGTCGTTGTCCTTCTCGTCCACCGACACCCAGGCGAACGGACGGCTGTCCGCTCGCGCCCACTGCGCCAGGAAGGTCGTCTTCCCGTATCCGGCGGGGGCGACGACGGACACGATGGGGACGTCGCTGTGCTGCGCTACGTGCTCCAGCAGCGCAGCGCGGCCGACGATGCCGGTGCGCATCGGCGGTGCGGCGAGTTTCGAGGCGACGACGTCGAGCGCTGGCGTCTCGTCACCAAGCTTCCCCCTCATCGCCGGTCATCGTGCCACACCGGGATCGCCGTGAGAACGCAGGATTCGCACGCGGTCTATCCGCTGCCCGCCGCGCGCAATAGGGTCGGCCGCATGGACGACCTGCCATCCTGGCGACCAGGGGCGACGCGGGACGCGATCACCGCCTTCGTGGAGGCGGTCTCGGGCGGTCCGGACGCGATCCCGGTAGAGGACCGCGTCGCGGTGTTCGACAACGACGGAACGCTGTGGACCGAGAAGCCGATGCCCACCCAGCTGCATTACCTGGTGCGCGAGTGGGCCGCCGCGACCGACCCGGCGCTCGCCGCCCAGGAGCCCTACCGTTCGGTCCGGACCGGTGACTATGGGTGGCTGGGCCGTGCACTCGAGAAGCACTACGCCGGCGACGACACCGACCTGCGGGTCGCGATCGCCGCGGTGGTGCGCTCGACCGCGGGCGTGAGCGTGGACGACTACGCGGCGTCGGTGGCGCGGTTCTACCGTGAGGTCGACCACCTCACGCTGCACCGCCCCTATGCCGAGGCGGTCTACCGGCCGATGGTCGAGCTGCTGCGCTACCTCGCCGCTCACGGCTTCGCGTGCTACATCGTCTCCGGCGGCGATCGGGACTTCATGCGGCCGATCAGCGAGCCCTTCTACGGGGTGCCGCCGGAGCGGGTGATCGGCTCGGCGGTCGGTCTCACGTTCGACGAGGCGACGGACGACGTCCGCTACGGCACCGCGATGGACTTCTTCGACGACGGGCCGCAGAAGCCGGTGCGGATCTGGACACGGGTGGGGCGCCGTCCGGTGCTCGCGGCGGGCAACTCGAACGGCGACCTTCCCATGCTGCGCTACCCGCGGAGGCACCCGCGCTGGCTCAGCCTCCTCATCCACCATGACGACGGCGAGCGGGGCGACACCGCCTACGACGCCGGCGCTGAGCAGGCGCTTGCCGGTGCCGGCGCCGACGGGCTCACCGTCGTCAGTGTGCGCGACGACTGGGACACCGTCTTCGTCACGAGCTGACTATCCACGCCGTCCGGGCCGACGTTATGGTGCGACCGCACACCATCCCTCGACGACGGGAGACGCCATGGCCACGCCGTTCAGCGGTCGCATCGAACTCGACATCCGCGACTCCGTTCCCGACTGGACACCGTTCGAGCCCCCGAAAGCGCCGGACGGCGCGCCCAACGTCCTTCTGATCACGCTGGACGACGTGGGCTTCTCGGCGATGAGCTGCTACGGCGGTCCCGTCCCCACCCCGAACATCGACCGCATCGCCGACTCCGGTGTGCGGTTCACGCAGTGGCACACGACGGCGCTCTGCTCGCCGAGCCGCGCGGCCCTGCTCACCGGCCGCAGCCACACCCGCAACTCGATGGCGTGCATCACCGAGGCGGCGACCGGCTTCCCGAACGCGAGCGGCACCATCCCACCCGAGAACGGGTTCATCTCGCAGATCCTCAACGAGGCGGGATGGAACACCTACGCCATCGGGAAGTGGCACATCTGCCCGTCGGACGAGATGAACGTCGCCTCCACCCGACGCAACTGGCCGACGGGACGCGGCTTCGAGCGGTACTACGGCTTCCTCGGCGCCGAGACGAACCAGTGGTATCCCGACCTCGTGTACGACAACCACCCGGTGGATCAGCCGAAGAGCCCGGAGGAGGGGTACCACCTCACCGAAGACCTCACCGACAAGGCGATCGAGTTCATCGGCGATGCGAAGGCGATCGCGCCGGACAAGCCGTTCTTCCTCTACTTCGCCCCGGGCGCGTGCCATGCGCCTCACCACGTCCCGCGCGAGTGGATCGACAGGTTCGCAGGACAGTTCGACGAGGGCTACGAGAAGATGCGGGAGAAGACGCTCGCCAGGCAGAAGGAGCTCGGCATCGTCCCGCAGGACACCGAGTTGCCGCCGATCAATCCGATCGGGACGCCGCAGACCCGCACCGGTCCGGATGACGCACCGTTCCCTCCGGTCGACTACACCAAGCCCTGGGACTCGCTCGGCGATGACGAGAAGCGGCTCTACGCGCGGATGGCCGAGGTCTACGCCGGGATGCTCGCGCACGTCGACCACCACATCGGACGCCTCCTCGACTACCTGGAGGGCTCGGGCGAGCTCGACCGGACGCTCGTCATCCTCGTCTCCGATAACGGGGCGAGCGCGGAGGGCGGTCCGGACGGCTCGGTGAACGAGAACAAGTTCATGAACGGCATCCCGGACAGCCTGGAGGCGAACCTCAAGCAGCTGGACGACCTCGGCGGCCCGCAGACCTACAACCACTACCCGACCGGATGGGCGATGGCGTTCAACACCCCCTTCAAGATGTGGAAGCGCTACGACTACAACGGCGGGACCGCGGACCCGTGCATCTTCTCGTGGCCGAAGGTCCTCGGACACGGCGGCGAGCTGCGGGACCAGTACCACCACATCACGGACATCACCCCGACCATCCTCGAGCTGCTGGGCGTCCGATCGCCCGACCAGATCGGCGGGTACGCCCAGTCGCGGTTCGACGGCGTCAGCATGAAGTCCGCGATCGACGACGCGAAGCAGCCCACCACGCGCACGACGCAGTTCTACGCGATGCTCGGCTCCCGCTCCGTCTGGCATGACGGGTGGAAAGCGGTCTCGAGCCACCCGGTGATCAGCGGCTGGGGTCACTTCGGCGACGACACCTGGGAGCTGTACCACACGGATGTCGACCGCTCCGAGGTGCACGACCTGGCGGCCGAGGAGCCCGAGCGGCTGCGCGACCTCATCAACCTGTGGTTCTCGGAGGCCGGCGCCAATCAGGCGTTCCCGCTCGACGACCGCTCGGCGCTCGAGATCCTGCAGACGCCCAGGCCCCAGGTGGCTCCGCCGCGAGAACGGTATGTGTACCGACCCGGCGGCGCCGAGGTCCCGGAGTCGCAGGCAGTGAACATCCGCAACCGCTCCTTCTCGATCGGGGCGCTGGTCGACCTGCCCGCGGCGGGCGCCCAGGGCGTGCTCTTCGCCCACGGCTCGCGGTTCGGCGGGCACGCGCTGTACGTCAAGGACGGGCGCCTGCACTACGTCAACAACTTCGTCGGCGACCTCGAGCAGAAGGTGGACGCCACGGAAGATCTCCCGACGGGCGAAGGTCTCATCCTGTCCGCCTCGTTCGAGAAGGACGGGCAGAAGGCGCCCGGGGTGGCGGAGGGAGTGCTGAGTCTCTACTACGGCGACAAGAAGGTGGGGGAGGGACGCATCCAGACCCAGCCCGGCTCCTTCAGCATCGGCGGGGAGGGGCTGTGCGCAGGATACGACGGCGGGGAACCGGTGACGTCCGACTACCCGGGCCGGCACCCGTACACGTTCACCGGCGGGACGCTGCACCGGGTCGTCGTCGACGTCAGCGGCAAGCCGTACGTCGACCTCGAGCGCGAGGCCGTCGCCATGATGTCGCGGGAGTGACGGATGACTCGTCCGGCGCGGGTGGCAGGCGCTACGGTGTCGCCCATGGAGGAGATGGTGCTCATCCCGGGCGGATCGTTCGCCATGGGGTCCGCGGAGTTCTACCCGGAGGAGCAGCCGGTGCACCGGCGCGTGGTCGCAGCGTTCCGGCTCGACCGGTACGAGGTGACGAACGCCGATTTCGCAGCCTTCGTGCAGGCGACCGGGTATGTGACGGTGGCGGAGCGTCCGCTCGACGCGGCGGACTTCCCCGACCTGAGCGATGAGGACCGCGAGCCCGGCGCGATGGTGTTCACCGCCACCCGGGGCCCGGTGGACCTGCGCGATTGGCGGCAGTGGTGGCGGTGGGAGCCCGGAGCGTCCTGGCGGCACCCCGAGGGCGTGGACAGCGTCATCGACGACCGGATGGATCGCCCGGTCGTGCAGGTCGCCTACGAGGACGCGACCGCGTACGCCGCCTGGGCGGGCAAGCGACTGCCCACCGAGGCCGAGTACGAGTACGCGGCGCGCGGCGGCGTCGACGGCGCCCGTTTCGCGTGGGGGAGGAGCCCTATCCCGACGGCGAAGCGCGGGCCAACACCTGGCTCGGCCGCTTCCCCTACGACAACCGCGGCCGGTTCGGCGCCACCCCGGCACCGGTCGGCTCGTACCCGCCCAACGGCTATGGGCTGTACGACCTGATCGGCAACGTCTGGGAGTGGACCAGCGACTACTACGCCCCGCGACACGTCGTGCCGGGGGAGCGGCCGGTGGACGCGGGGGCCCGGCCGAGCCTGCTCTCGGCGGGGACGGTCGATCCGTCTCCGGTGCGCCGCGTGCTCAAGGGCGGGTCGTACCTGTGCAGCCCCGAGTACTGCCTGCGGTTCCGCCCGGCGGCGCGGTCGCCGCAGACGGAGGACACGGCGACCACGCACATCGGGTTCCGCTGCGCGGCGGACGCGTGAGGTGGGTGGGCTAGGACCCGGGGCGAGTCTCGGGCGGACTACCCACCCGGGGTGAGGGTCACGCTCCCAGGCCCCGAGTCGGAGACAG
The DNA here is from genome assembly GCF_050632865.1 of Leifsonia poae. GTDB lineage: Bacteria > Actinomycetota > Actinomycetes > Actinomycetales > Microbacteriaceae > Leifsonia > Leifsonia poae_B. The sequence continues at coordinate 738,531 of NZ_JBODSA010000001.1, forward strand.
AGGCGGTGACGATGCCGATTGACAGCGCACTGACGATGGACAGACTGAGCACGACGATCGAGGTCGTCAGGAGCGCCACCGAACGACGTCGTTGACGGGCCAGCCGCACGGACACCCAGACCAGGAGAGCGATTGCGCCGATGAGAGCGATGGGCGAGAACACGACACAACCGCTGGCGACGACGGAGGCGACGAGCAGCCATCGGTCGGTCGCGCCCGCACGAGTGCGAGCTACTGGGGGTGCGCTCATGACTAGATGTTCTTCAGGCTCGCGCTGGCGAGCCGAGTGCCTTTGTACTGGAGCTGCTGCTGCTTGTTGGCCGAGAAGAAACTCCCCTTGAAGGCAAAAGACATCCGGTAGTTGACCGTGCACGACCCGAGACCGCCTGAGACGTAATTGCTTTGGCTCGTGCTGATACTCCAGACCCCGGCCGCACCGGTGAACCAGCCGGTGCACTCCAGGTTGCGACTGACGGCAGTCGACGTGGCTTCGAAGACGTATCGCATGGTGAACGTGCCGGTGGTGATGCCGAACAGGCTGGCGTTCACCGGGTACGTGGCGGTGTAACGAGGGTTGGATGCCACAGTCTGGACGTGGAGTCCGCCGGCAACTCGCACCGCCGCCGTCTTGGCGGAGGCCAGGGCGCTTCGCGACACGCGCTTGGCAGTGGGGGCGCTGTTGCGTGCGACCGCCGGCTCCGCCGTGGTGGCGGTCCCCGATGTCAGCGTCGGTTCACCGGCGGTGATGGTCAGCACCGACAGAGGGTCCTCCTCGATTGCGTCGACTAGTCGTTCCTGTTCAGCGTCAGACAACCGGTCGAACCGCTGGGTGAGGGCTGCGTCCGTCGTCGCGCTGACCCCCAACGCATCCACGAACTCGTCGAACACGGCCTCGGCCGAGCCGGGGGCTTCATCGGCGTTCGCCGCAACGACACCGCTTCCGAGTACGAGGGACAGTGCGATTCCACTCGTCGCGGTGACCTTCGCCAGTCGGTTCATCTGGACATCTCCTTCGATCGTTGCGCCGCCGTGTCGGCGGTAGACAGCAACGTATACGATGAGGAAATGTCTGTATTTCAGTAGGTTTCCAGGTCAGCAGGCTAGGCGCCTCCATCTACTCGCGGCTAGGACGCAGCCGCCGTCGCCGGCTCCTCCGCCTTCATCGAATCGAACGCGGACTCCAAGGCGTCCTTGGCGGCGTCCTTGTCGTCCTTCACATCGGCCGTGACCACCTTCTTCTGCGCATTGGTCAGCAGGGCACCGATGTCCAGGCCCTTCGGATCCTCCGCGACGATGATCAACCCGGCGTCGCCGGACGCCAGCAGGGAGCCCATCTGCTCGATCGTCTCCTTCGGGATGTTGCGGTGGAAGTGGCCGATGATGCCGCCCGCCCCGGCGAGCACACCGGTGGTGGTCGCGCCGCCGGCGAGGCGTGGCGATCCCGACCGGCGGGACGATGACGGTCAACGCGGCGCCGATGATCGCGCCGCCCCAGGCGAGGTGCTTGGCCGAGGAGTCGTGGCGGTCGACCTTGAGCTTGCCGTCGGCGTCCTTGTCGATCACTGCGATTGCGAGATGGTCGAGCTGGCCCTGGTGCTTCGCGCCGCGGACGACTTCGTAGTCTTCGTCGGCCGCGTCCCGGGTCGCGTAGGTGGCCACGGCGATGGTGGACGGTTTGGTGGACATGGCGGTTCCTCCTGTCAGGTTGCGGATCACGCCACACGGTAGAAGGGGCGCTGCTCACTGCGATAGACACTGACTTTCGACCCGGTGGTGCGGCTTCTAGCGTGGTTCGCGGGACAGACGATTGCGAGGACATCATGCGCGCGAAAGGGTACCGGCGCCTGGCCGCCGTTCTCGTGGTCGCGCTGCCGTTGACGCTCGCCGCATGCAGCTCGGGAGGCGCAGCGGCGGAGGACACGGCGACGCCGGATCCGACGACGGAAGGCACCCAGACCGGTGCCTCCGCCGCCCCGCCTGCGAACACCCAATGCGCGACGCCCGACGAGAAGTCTCCGTACGACCCGGTCCCGGCGACCGCCGGATCGACCTCGGGCACGACCTGGGTGGGCGTCTTCCAGCACGTCGACGCGAGCATCAAACCGGACGGGAGCATCGACGGCACCCCCAAGGCGACGACGGTGCTCTCCGCGAGCGGCGACACCCCGGTGACGGTCGGCATCCCCCTCTCCACGCAGGACCTCAAGGCCGAGGGCGGGACGAAGAAGCCGACGGTGAAGGACGGTGTGGCCCAGATCTCCATCGATCCGCACGGCGTGACCGACCAGACGTACACCTCGAAGTACGAGTCGAAGCTCCCGGTCACGGTCAAGACCTCGTACGCGTTCAACGGCAAGACGGTCACGGCCGACCACGTCAGCCGCGACATCAAGGGCAAGGACGGCACCGTCACCGTCAGCTACACCGTCACCAACACGACGACCGCATCGACGAACGCCTGCTTCACCGGGTTCGACGGCAGTCCGCAGCAGCGCACGCTCTCGACCCCGCAGCCCATCGTCGCCTACCTGTCGCTGACCATCCCGGCGGGAACCGAGAGCTTCACCGCGCCGGGTGCTGCTCCCGCGCACAGCAAGAAGGGCGTCGACCTCTCCTGGACGCAGGCGCTGTTCCAGCCGCTCGGACCCACCACGCAGACTTTCACGCTCACCATGACCTCCAAGAAGTCGTCGGTGCCGAAAGCCGGGCTCACCCTCGCCACGCTCGACCCCACGTCGATCACCGGAAAGGCCGCCGCGACCTCAGCGCAGACGCTCGGCGCGGCGCAGGATGCGGCAGGCCAGGCCGCCGCCGCTGTGCAGAGCTCCCTCGACGCACTGCAGCAGCGCATGGCGGCCTTCGAGAACACCCGGGGAACGTCACCCTCGTCGTCGTCGCAGCAGAAGCAGCGCGGCCTGAGCGGACTGTCCCTCCCCTCGTTCGCCCAGGGCGGGGTGGCGCTTCCCGGGGTCGACCTGCCGGACATCCCGCAACCCGACCTCGGCTCGCCGGCCGTCACCGGCCCCTCGCTCGACGACCTGGCCGGCCTCCAGACGCAGTTCGCCGCGCTGCTGGCGAAGTTGGACCCGGGGCCGGTGAACGCGAAGCTGGCCGCGCTGACCGCCGCCGTCGACGCTCCGGCGCCGAACATCGCCAAAGTGCGCGACACGGCGGACGCCATGCTCGCGATCGCGGGCGCCGTGAACAGCGCGGCACACGACGCGTCCGCGAAACTGGACACGTTCGTCGCCTCGCTCCCGCCGCTCCTGCAGAAGGCGCTCGCCGTACGCTCGGCCCTCGACACCATCGAGCAGGACGTCGCCGCGCTGCAGCATCCTGCGGACGCCGCCCTCGCCAAGCTCGAGAAGGATCTCCAGGACACCAAGGCGCTCGCCGACGACGTCGACACGGCCCTGAACGATCTGCAGTCCGCCGCGACCGCGGCCCGCGATCAGGTGACCGCTCTCGCCGTGCAGACCGCGTCGATGGTGGATGCGGCGACCACCCTGAAGACGACGGTCGACGGGGAGCTCGTGGCCAAGCAGACGGCGGTCGACACGGCGCTCGCGGGCGTCTCCCAGACCATCACGACCCAGCTGCAGCAGGCGCAAGCCGCGGTCCAGTCGCTGGCCAGCTCGTTCGACCAGAAGGTGTCCCAGACGGCCACCGGCATCCAGCAGTCGCTCGCCGCAGCCGGAGCCAAGGTGAGCTCGACGCTCGACCAGGCTCGCGCTGCCGTGGGCGCGGCCGCGTCGGCAGCGGCGGAGCAGGCCGGCCAGGCCATCCAGGACGCCGAGGCGTCCGCGCAGGCCTCGGCCGCCGCCACCTCTCAGAAGGTGCAGGACGCCGTCACGAAGGCGAACGACGACTTCGCCCAGCTGCTTTGCCTGAACCAGCAGGCGCTGCTGCACCAGCTGCCCGAGGGCAGCGCGAGCGGGGTCTCGGCCCAGAACGGCCGGTTCCACTTCGAGATCAAAGGAACCTGACCCGCGGGCCGCCGCGGGCCGCCGCTCACTCGTCGGGCTTGAACCCGCTGGTGGCCTGCTCGTACGTGGTGTGCGGCCGCTTCGGGTACGACATCACGGGCGGCGGCACGTCCGTCTTCTGCAGTGCGCCGAGCACCAGCTGCTCGACCAGGTGCGCCGCCGTGGTGTTCCTGTTCCGGGCGATGCGGACCAGCGCCGCATACTCCGGCTCGCCTAGATGTATCCTCAGCGGGATTCCCCCGGGTGCCCGTCCCGGCCCGAGGGTGGTCGCCGCGATGTTCTCCGCCTCGCCCATGATCGGATTGTGCAACACCCGCACCCGCCTGCGGAAGATGGCAAAAATCATGTCTAGCCGACCCGGGGCACCCGGGTGCATCATGCGGGCGAAGGCTCAACAGGCGATGCGCTGGACCCGGGACTTTTCGGCACCCGAGTGGCACCCGGCGCGTCCAGCCGGCCGGCTCGCGGGGGTGGGCCGGCCGGCCCTCCGGCGTTCCGGCGACCGCCGGTGCGTCCCTGCGTGAAAGGCGGTTCCCATGTCTCAGGCACCATCGGCGACCGGCTGGGTCGGCTGGGCGTACTTCGCGTCCATCCTGCTCATCATCGGCGCGGCGATCGACATCTTCTACGGGATCATGGCGATCGTCGGACCGAACACCGCCTATTTCGTGAGCGGCGGCGCGGTCGCATCCTTCAACGTCGCGGCCTGGGGCTGGTGGTCGCTGATCATCGGTGTCCTGCTCCTCCTCGCCGGCATCTTCCTCATGCGCGGCGCGATGTGGGCGCGCGTGTTCGCCGTCATCATCGCCGCGGTCAACGCCGTGTCGCAGCTGATGTCGCTCCCGGCGCAGCCCTGGTGGTCGATCGTGATGGTCGCGATCGACGTGCTGGTCATCTACGCGGTCACCGTCCACGGGCGCGAACTGCGCTCCTGACATCCGGCCGTCGGGGGATGGGGAGATGAGCGAAGCGACGTTCCTCGCGCTTCTCCTCTACCCCGACGAGTCGCGGGACTCCTTCAGCGTCCGCCTACCGCTTGAGGGCGGCCGCCCGCCGGGCATCCTCCGCACGTCCGCCACGTTCGAGGGCGCGCAGGCGGTGGAGGTGTTCCGCCTCGCCGACGCCAGCTCCTGGCCCGACTGCGCGGCGTTCCTCTACGAGGAGACGCTGCCGGGGACGGTCAAGGACGGGGCGATGGTGGAGCAGGTGTCGATGCCGGACGACTGACGGTCGTACCCCGATCTTCTCACCACTGCGTCAGCGCCCAGTCCAGCGCGACACCGAACGCGGTGAGCACCGACACGTGCCCCTCGCGCGGACGGATCCACAGTTCGGCGTGGGGGAGCCGTTCGAGCATCGCCGCCGCGTGCGGTGCCGGCACGACGCGGTCGGCGCCGCCCTGGATGAGCAGCACGGGCTGGCGCACGCTGCGCAGCTCGACGCCCCAGGGGGACGTGTACGCCACGTCGTCGTCCACCTCGCCGACCGGGCCTTCGGCCGAACCCGCCTGCGCGTCGGCGCCCAAGGCGCCCCACGGTCCCTCGAGCGTTTCGAAGTCGCGCGCCGTGAACTGCTCCGGGTCCCACTCCGTGGTCTCGGCGTACGCCATCCGCGCGTCGCGGCCCGCGAGGGCGGCCTGCAGTCCGCCCGGTGAGGCCATCCCCGAGAACCAGTCCGGCGAGCCGTCGAACGGCGCGATGCCGGCCAGCGTGACGACCGCGGCCACCCGCTCCGGGGCGAGGGCTGCCAACGCCAACGCGTGCGGGCCGCCGCCGGATGCCCCGGCGGTCACCACCCGCTCGACGCCGAGGGCGTCGAGCACAGCCAGGACGTCGCCCGCCGCGTCGGCGACCGATCGGCCGGGGAGCGGATCCGATCCGGGATAGCCGGGGCGCGTGACCGAGACCACCCGCACGCCCCTGCGGTCGGCCTCGGCGGCCACGGGCTCGATCACCGCGCCGGTCTGCGGAGTCCCGTGGTGCCACACGAGCACCGGCGCGTCCGGCGTGCCGCCGGTGTCGAAGTACCGCACCGCTCGGCCATCGGCGGTGACGAGGCGCTGCGGCTCGCTCACGGCCGCCACGCCTCGAGCTCGGCGAGCAGCGCGTCCTTGCGCTCGGGCGACGCGAACGACGCCTCGATCGAGGTGCGCGCGAACCGACGTGCCTGGTCGGCGGTCAGCCCGAGCGCATCCCGCACGGCGATGAAGTTCGAGCCCGCGTAGCCGCCGAAGTAGGCGGGGTCATCGGAGTTGATCGTCACCGGCACGCCCGCCGCGTCGAGCCGGAGCAGCGGATGGTCGCGTAGGTCGGGCGTCGCCTGCAGCCGCACGTTCGACAGCGGGCACACAGTCAGCGGGATGCGCTCCCCGGCCAGGCGCGCGACCAGGTCCGGATCCTCGATCGAGCGGATGCCGTGGTCGATCCGCTCGGCGTGCAGCAGGTCCAGAGCCTCCCAGACATAGGCGGGCGGTCCCTCCTCGCCGGCGTGCGCGACCGCGTGCAGGCCCGCCTCGCGAGCGCGCGCGTACACCGCCTCGAACAGCGAGGGCGGATAGCCGACCTCGGCCGAGTCGAGACCGACGCCGACGATGCGGTCGGTTCGGGCGAGTCCGGCGGTCAGCGCCCCCTCGGCGGACGCCACCGGGGCATCGCGGAGGAAGCACAGGATGAGTGCACCGGTCATCCCGTGCTCGCGCTCGGCTTCGTCCAGGGCGTCGCCGATCCCGTCGACCACGTCGTCGAACGCCACGCCACGAGCGGTGTGCGCCTGCGGATCGAAGAAGAGCTCGACGTGCCGCACGCCCTGCGCGTGCGCGCGGCGGAGGTAGCGCCGGGTGAGCTCGGCGAAGTCCTCCCGGGTCAGCAGGACGGCCATGGTCGCGTAGTAGAGGTCGAGGAACGACTGCAGGTCGTCGAAGTCGTACTGCCCGGCGAGCTCGTCCACGTCGGCGTAGGGCAGCTCCACCCCGTTGCGCGCGGCGAGCTCGAACGCGAGGTCGGGCTCCAGCGTCCCCTCGATGTGAAGGTGCAGCTCGGCTTTGGGCAGGGCGAGCAGGGCGTCGTCGGTCAGGGCGTCCGTCATGATGACGATCCTCCCACCGACCGACGACGCTGCGCCTGCAGACGGACGCGGGTCCGCCGCATCCGCCGTAGCGTCGCCCTATGGTCCGCCGCCGCATCGTCCTCGTCCTCGCCGCCGCCGCGCTGATCGTCGCTGGCCTCGTCCTCGCACGCACCACCGACAGCGCCGGATGGACGTTCGTCGGCGACGCTCTCTACGCGGCTATGCTCTACGCCGTCGTGGGAGCGGTGCTGCCGCCAAGCGCTCCCGTCGTGGCGGCGGGAATCGCCTTCGGCGCCTCCGCCGCGGTCGAGTTCTTCCAGCTGACCGGCATCCCGGCCCAGCTCGCCACCGTCGTGCCCGGTGCGGCGCTCGTGCTCGGTACCACGTTCCAGGGCACCGACCTCGTCGCTTACGCCCTCGGCGCGGCGCTCATGGCAGCGGCCGACGCCGTCATCCGACGCGCAGCAGGATCTTCCCGCGGTGCGCCGACGACTCCATCCGCCGGTGCGCCGCCGCAGCGTCCTCCAGCGGGAACACCGAGTCGATGACGGGCCGGATGCGTCCCTCCGCGAGGAGCGGCCACACGTTCTCCCGCACGGCGGCGATGATCGCGACCCGCTCGGCGAGCGGCCGGGCGCGCAGCGTGGTGGCGAGCACGGAGGCCCGCTTGCGCATCATCAGCCCAAGGTCGATCGACGCCGGCTCGCGGTCGCGCACCGCGATCGACAGGATGCGGCCGCCGGTCGCCAGCGCCTCCAGATCGCGCGCGATGTACGCCCCGCCGACGATGTCGAGGACGACGTCCGCTCCGTGGCCGTCCGTAAACGCGTCCACCGCCTCCACGAAGTCCTGCGTGCGGTAGTTCACCGCGGCGTCCGCGCCGACTTCGCGGCAGAAGTCCGCCTTGTCGTCGCTGCCGGCCGTCGCGATGACCTGTGCGCCGCGGGCGCGGGCGAGTTGGATGGCCATGGTCCCGATGCCGCTCGAACCGCCGTGCACGAGCAGCACCTCTCCAGACGCGAGGCGGCCGAGGTCGAAGACGTTCGACCACACGGTGGCCGCGACCTCGGGGAGCCCGGCGGCCTCGACCAGGTCGACAGCGTCGGGGACCGGCAGCACCAGCCCCGCATCGACTGTCACGAACTCGGCGTACCCGCCGCCGGGGAGCAGCGCGCATACCCGGTCGCCGACGCTCCACCCTTCGACCGCATCGCCGAGCGCGTCGATCGTGCCGGAGACCTCGAGCCCCGGCCACTCCGGCGCGCCGGCCGGTGACGGGTAGTACCCGCGCCGCTGGCTCAGGTCGGCGCCGTTGAGCCCGGCTGCGGTGACGCGGATGCGCACCTCGTTCGCCGTGGGCACGGGATCCGGCCGCTCGGCGACCTCCAGCACCTCGGCCTCTCCAGGCCGCGGCACGACGACGGCGCGCATCAGGAGCGCCCCGCGCCCTGCAGCGGCCGGCTGCGGTCGGACCGCCGGCCGAGCACATCCCGCACCTTGACCTTGCTGGAGTACTCGATCGACCCGTAGCGGAACAGCCGCACCGCGATCCGCAGCACGATCACCGAGAGCACGAACAGCTCGACGATGATGATGATCGCCTGCCAGAGCGGCAGCGAGCCGAACGCGTTCAGGATGAGCGCCGTGATCGGCGCCGTGTACGGGAAGTACGCGAGCAGTTGCACGACGGGCGACTGCGGCGAGCTGATCGCGAAACCCGAGGCGTACAAGGGGATCACGACCGCGAAGACGACGACGGAGAACACCGGCGCCGCATCCTTCGCCGTCGGCATGATCGCGCCGACCGCCACGAGCGTCCCGGTGAACAGGGCGAAGCCGCCGATCAGGATGAGCGCGCCGACGATCATCTTCTGCGGGTCGAACACCAGGCCACTCAGATCGAAGTCCGGCAGCTGCAGCTGATTCCGGAAGAAGAGGTAGCCGATCAGCATCGGCAGGGCGAACACCGACAGCTGGATGATTCCGATGGCGAACAGGGAGATCACCTTGCCGAGCAGCAGGTTCGTCGGGTTGATCGTCGTCAGGATCATCTCCGTGACGCGGTTCTCCTTCTCCTCCAGCGTGGAGTTGAGCATCTGGTTGCCGAGGAAGACGATCACGATGAAGAACGCCGCCAGGAAGAGGAGCGCGGGCAGGATCGCCTCGAACCCGGGCGCCACCTTGCCGTTCAGGAACGTCGTCGTGTTCGTCTTCACGTCGCCACGCAGCACGGCGACCGTTGTCGGGTCGCCCACCTTCTTCTGGACGCTCGCCGAGAGCAGGGACGCGGCGACCGCCGAGTACTTGCTGTTCTGGAAGACCCCCGAGTCTTCGCCGTACACCCGGATGGTCTGGGTGGCGGGGTCGGCCGGGTACGCGAAGTAGGCCGGCGTCCCGCCGATCTGCACCTCTTCGACGCCCTCCGCCTGGGAGGTGATCTCGGTGCCGCCGTACGCTTTGGCGATCGCCGGATCCACGAGTCCGGAGGAGTCGGAGTACAGGAACTCGAACCGCGCGTTCTTCTGCTGGTCGGCGGTGTTCGCCGTGGACACGTTGGACGCGATGATCAGGCCGCCCAGGCCGAACACCAGGATGGGGATGATCAGCGTGATCGCCCAGAACCGGCGCTTGGTTATGGTGCGCCGGAACTCGAAGCCGATGACCGTGCCGAGGTTGTGCCGGGCCATGATCAGTCCTCCTGGCTCTGCGCGCCGTAGACCTCGACGAAGATGTCGTCGAGCGATTTGCGGGTTGGGGCGAAGCGCGTCACCCGAACGCCCGCATCCACCAGCTCCCGGAGGATGCCTGCGGTGTCCGCGTCCTCGGCGGGCTCGAGCTGGGCGTGGCCGTCGGCGTCCGACAGCACGGCGTACGACGCCGACGCGGGGATCGCCCCCTCGTGGTCGACGTGCACGATCGTCCCCCCGAACTGGTCCTGGACCTCCTCGACCGTCCCGTAGGCGCGCGCGACGCCGTCCTTGAGCAGGATGACGCGGTCGCAGAGGCGTTCGACCTCCTCCATCTGGTGGGTCACCATCATGACCGTGGAGCCGGCGCGCTTCTGGTCGTCGATGATGTCCATCAGCAGGCGCCGGTTCACCGGGTCGAAGCCCTTGGTGGGCTCGTCCAGGATGAGCAGTTCCGGGTCGTTCATGATCGTCACGCCCAGCTGCACCTTCTGCTGCTGGCCGCCGGAGAGCTTGTCGAGCCGCACCTTCTCCTTGTCGCCGATGCCGACCCGCTCCAGGTACTCGCGCGACCAGCGCCGGGCCTGCTCCGCACCGAGGCCTTTGAGCCGGCCGAAGTAGACCATCACGTCGATGACCGACTCCTTCTTGTACAGCCCGCGCTCCTCGGGGAGGTAGCCGAGCCGTTCTCCGGCCTCGGGGCTGAAGGTCTTGCCGTCGATGTGCAGGACGCCCGCGGTCGGCTGGTAGATGCCGAGCAGCGCGCGGATGGTCGTCGTCTTGCCCGAGCCGTTGCTTCCGAGGAAGCCGAACGTCTCACCGCGCTCGATGTCGAACGAGAGATCGCGGATGACCGTCGTGCGTCCGAAGTCCATGCGGAAGCCCTGGATGTGGACCAGCGGCTCGGTCCCGTCGCTCATGCCAGCGCCTCCAAAAGGGCCGCGTGGATCAGTCCGTTGGACGCCAGCGAGGAGCCGTTTCCCGGACCGGGTGTGCCCTCGACCGAGGTGAACGTCCCTCCGGCCTCTTCCACGATCGGGATGAGCGCCGCGAGGTCGTACGTCTTCACGCCGAACTCGCCGACCGCGTCCACCAGCCCGTCGGCCAGCAGCATGTACGACCACATGTCGCCGTAGGCGCGATCGCGCCAGATGCGCCGGGTGAGGGCGATGAGCCGGTCGAGGTACCCGGCCTCATCCCATTGCGCGATGCTCTGGAAGCTCAGCGACGCGTGCTCGAGGTCGGCGACGCCGGACACGCGCATGCGGCGCGGCTGGGCGTCCGGCGCGTCCGTGGTCCACGCCCCTCCGCCGGCCGCCGCCCACCAGCGGCGCCCGAGCGCGGGGAGCTCACCACGCCCACGCGCGGGACGCCGTCGACCGCGAGCGCGATGAGCGTGCCCCAGACGGGCACGCCGCGCAGGTAGTTGGCGGTGCCGTCGATCGGGTCGACGATCCACTGCCGCGCGGTGTCTCCCTCGGTTCCGTACTCCTCGCCCAGGATGCCGTCCGCCGGTCGCTCGGCCGCCAGCGCGTCCCGGATCGCCCGCTCCACCGCGAGGTCGGCCTCGGTAACGGGGGAGCGGTCGGGTTTGGTCTCGACGTGCAGGTCGCGGTCGCGGAACCGCCCGAGCGAGATGCGGTCCGCCGCGTCGGCGAGACGCAGGGCGAGGTCGAGATCGGCGGCGAGGGAGGACGCTGCGGTGTCGGTCACGCTGACGAGCCTAGCGGCGGCCTTGGCAGCCGGGCCAGCGGGGGTACCTGTGGATCCATGCGCAGGATCGTGTATGCGGGGACCGTCTTCTACACCGGTGACGAGCTGGCCGAAGCTCTGCTGGAGTACGCCCGCGCGCTCGGACGGCACGGCGTCGCGGACACCGTGTTCGTACCAGGCCGCACCATCCAGGGCGACGTGGACGAGGTGGAGGTTCTGATCGGGCCGGCGAGCCAGATCGTCAGCGAGCCGGTGGAGCTGATCGGCCCCGAGCTCCAGGATCCGGAGCTGGTCGACCGCCTTCGGGCGCTCACGGCGCAGCTTGCGCCGCGGAAGCCTCAGGCCGAGCCGGCGGGCGGAGAGGCCGGGGCGACCGGCACCGACGGCCGCCCCGACTTCGACGACCTCTGAGGCCGTCACCCGTTCAGTGCGTGCGGGCGGCGACTCCGAGGGGACGGGAGCCGTCATGGTGCCGATACGCGCCGGACGTTCATTGAGTTCGCCGTCTTCGCCGGTGACGACCAGGCCGTGGGAGCTCGCGGCCGACTCGGCCAGCCGCTCCACCCACTCCCGGTTGATCATCGGCACCCGTGAGCCGTCGAACTTGAAGTAGATCGGGATGCTCGGGTCGAGCCAGATGGCGCTGCGGCCGTCGCCGACCTCCGGTGCATCCCGCCACGACATCGCGAAGGATTCGCGGCGGCGCAGCTTGTTGACGATGACGATCTGCAGGTGCGCGAGCAACCTGTCGTCGAACTCGATGACGATCGAGTCGTACGTGAGCGTTCCCATGGGCTCTCCCCTCCCTCACGAGCACAAGCTCCGGGAGCCCGGGCGCGGTACTCATCAGTGTGATCCTTTACGCGCAGAAAAGATACGTCGGGCGAAGAGATTGCAGAAGCGCAACCATCACCCGGATGTTCGCTGAGGCGATACGCTCGCCGTAGCCCGGGGTGGGCGCGATCGGAGGGGCGATGCGATTCATCCAGAAGCCCGTGAGCACCACGCGCGGCCCTGCGCTGAGGGACCGGCCGCTGGTCTACGGCTACGTGCTCGCGCTCGGCGCGATCGGAGCGGTCGCGACGGGCTTCGTGGTCTACGGGCTGCGGTCCATCCTGTTCTCGGTGTTCTTCGCGATGTTCGCCACGGTCGGCCTGGACCCGCTCATCCGCTGGTTCCAGCGCCGTGGCATGAAGCGCGGCTGGGCGATCGTCACCGTCATCCTGCTGATCGTGGCCGTGCTCATCGCCATCATCTGGGTGATCGTGCCCCTGATCGTGCAGCAGATCGCGTTCCTGGCGGACGCCGTTCCGAAGGAGGTCGCGACACTCCGCAGCGAGGGCTGGTTCGACTCGGTCAACGCGTCGACCAACGGGCTGGCCGGCCAACTGGTCACGTGGATCTCGGACCAGGTGAAGAACCCGCAGACCTGGGCGACCATCGGCAACGGCCTGGTCGGGTTCGGGCTGTCGGTGCTGAACGCCGTCACCACCGGTTTCTTCATCGCTATCCTGACCATCTACTTCATCGCCTCCTACGACGCCACAAAGCAGGCCGCCTACCGGCTGGTGCGCCGCTCGCACCGCGCGCGCTTCGAGAACTACGCCGAGCGGATCCTCCAGAACTTCGGCAAGTATCTGAGCGGGATGGTGGTCCTCGCGTTCTGCAACTCGGTGTTCAGCCTCATCCTGCTCCTGTCGACCGGCGTGCCCGGCGCCTTCCTCATCGCGCTGGCGGCGTTCTTCATCACCCTCATCCCGCTGATCGGCACGGTGCTGACGACGGCGGTGATGTCGGTGCTCGCCTTCATCCACTCGCCGGTGAGCGGCGTGGTCGTTCTGGTGCTGATGCTGATCTACATGCAGGTGGAGGCGTACATCCTCACGCCGCGGGTCATGGGCAAGGCGGTGCAGGTGCCGGGCTCGGTGGTCCTGATCTCGGCGCTGGCCGGCTCCACCCTGTTCGGGCTGCCGGGCGCGCTGGTCGCGATCCCGATCTCGGCGGGCGTGATCCTCATCATCAAAGAGGTCGTGATGCCCCGAAAAGAGCGCGCGTGAGCCGAGCGATCCTCGATTGGCGAAGCCCCGCGATCGGATGCTAGTGTTGAGCCTCGGTTCGGGAAACCGAACCGGATGCGCCTCTAGCTCAATCGGCAGAGCAATTGACTCTTAATCAATGGGTTCAGGGTTCAAGTCCCTGGGGGCGCACCAGTGAGAAGGCCCGGTCGGATGAATCATCCGGTCGGGCCTTTTGCGTTGTGTGGGGTGGTGGAAAAGCCGCCCGCTCAGCTCACGTTGACGAGGGTGCGAGTCGGGCGCGCCAGGTTTCGCGTGCCGATCCGATCCTTGAGCTTGTTGAACGGCCGCTCGACGAGGTACTGGCTCGCAACCGCAGCCGCCAATGTCAGCGGCACGGCGACCACTGCCGAGCCACGCAGCCCGAACCCGGAGTGATGGAGCGCCTGCAGGATCGGGTAGTGCCAGAGGTAGATGGCGTAGCTGATGAGGCCGATGTAGACCACGGGCCGCACGGAGAACAGCCGGACCATGAGGCTCTGGCCGAACGCCAGGTGGAGAAGCACGAGGGGCATGAGGGCGGCGACGGCGATCTTCAGGACCACGTACGGCAGGTCCACGAAGCAGGCGAAGATGATGACCGCCGCCAGTGCGCCTCCGGCGATGTAGGCAGCGGTGCGGCTCTGCCACGGGCGTTTCTCCACCAGGAACGCCGTTGCGCATCCGATGAGGAGCGCGCCCGCTTGCGTGAGGGGGCTGAACTTCAACGCCGGCCAGGATACGAATGCGACGAGTGTGGCGGCCGCAGCTGCGAGCAGGATCGCCACGATCGCCGCGCGGGGAGCTTGGCCCACAGGAAGAGGATGAGAAGGATCGGCCAGACGAGGTAGAACTGCTCCTCCATGGCGAGGGACCAGGTGTGGCGTAGCGAGTGCATCGGGATCGCCGTGTGGGCCATGACGATGTTCGACACGTAGAGCAGGCTGGCGATCCACGAGGTGACCGCGTCGCGGATGCTGACGCCCAGGGTGAACCAGAGCACGGCGAACACGGCGACCATCGCGAGCAGCGCCGGGTACAGGCGCAGCATCCGCTTGAGGTAGAAGGACCCAAGTCGGATGCGTCCGGTCTTATGGTGCTGCCTGAGCAGGATGCGCGTGATCAGGAACCCGCTGATGACGAAGAAGATGTCGACGCCGAGGCCGCCGGGGAAGACGTTGCCGGGCAGCGCGTGCTCGATGAACACCATCGTCACGGCCAGGCCGCGCAGCCCGTCGAGCGCCGGCATGTAGGTCAGCGAGTTCGAGCGCACGCTGTGCAGCTTAGCGAGTCGGTAGACGCGCCCGTTCACCAGCGACCGACCCAAACCGCGGGAGCCTTGCATTCGGCCTCTCTTGTCTGGTCTTCAGCGGTGCCACGTTGGCGGGCGAAATGATGCAAGAGTTGTGCTCGTGACTGACGGCGACGAATTTAGGGTCCGGTACTCGACTAAAGAGAGCGTCGAATACCTGGAGGGTGTTGACGCCTTCGAATTCCGCCTGGGCTCCTTCGTCGACATACCGCGAGCCGAGGACTGGGATCGCGTGGTTCCCGAAGCCTTTCGCGGCAGGCGAGACGAGATCGTCGCCCGGTTGATGAGCGACCGCCTACTGGTGGGCACCCCCGCCCGCGACGTCTTCGCCTGAAGCATCTACTGGCCCCAACACGCCGTTACGGCTGGCCGCATAACGGCGTGTTGGGACGAGTAGTTGCGCTCAGCCCGCCCCGCCCGTCCGCAGCCCCGGCGTGATCAGTCGCCACAGGGCCTCCAGCTCGGCGTCGACCTCGTCCTCGGTGCCGGAGTCGATCGCGACGGAAAGTACGCCGAACAGACAGTTGACGATTGTCTTCGCCGCGCGCATCCGGTCGAGGGATGCGGGGGCGTCGCCGTCCTCGATCGCCTCGTCGAGGAAGGGGAGGAAGCGCTCGGCCCAGGCGTCGTAGGGGTTGAAGCCGGCCGGGACGAGGCGGAGCTCCTGGCTGAGGCGCATCGCGGCGCGGGTTCGGATGTTCGTCGCCATGGTGCGCGTCACCCGCCAGGCCAGCAGCCGCATCCCGGACAGGCCGCGGCCGCCGCGGTCGCGGACGTCCTGCACCATCGCCGGCCACGCGTCGAAACGGCCCGAGAGCACGGCGTCCGCCATGGCCTGCTTCGACTCGAAATGGAAGTAGACGGCGCCCTTCGTGAAGCCGGTCGCGGCGATGATCCGGTCGAGGCGGGCGCCGCTGAAGCCGTACCGGGCGAACTCGGTGGCGGCGGCGTCGAGCACCGCCTCCCGGGTCTCGGCAGCCTGCCGAGAGCGTTCTGCCATGGACGGACCTTCCTCGTGCGGATGTTGGCCCCCGTGTGAAGGATATCGTGACAGGTCGATTCCCTGCCCGCGCGCGGCCGGTATGCATACGATCCCAGCAGACCATATGGTCTGACACGCCTTCCAAGCCAGCTTGAAGACACGCTGCCAGCCCGCTAGGGTGGAGAACGCGCCGACAGGGATTTTGGTATGTCCCGGCGCGGTCTTCGGAGCCCGGCGCTAGGGGAGCAGTTCGCAGGCGACGGAGACTCTGGGCGAGGGCGGCGTGGGGGCGCCGCCCTCACCGCACCAGCCGCAGCCGGATCCAGCGGTACGCGAGCCCGACGACGACGACCACGAGCCCCGCCACGATCGACCCGATCGGGAGCGCCGCGACGAGGACGACGCAGCCGACCGCCCCGGCCGCCGCGAGGAACCGCGGGTAGCGACGATGATCGCGGGACTGCGTCCACGCCGACGCGTTCGCGACGAAGTAGTAGAGCAGCACGCCGAAGCTCGAGAACCCGATCGCGCCGCGGAGGTCGGTGACCGCGACCAGGATGCACACGACGAGACCCAGAACGAGTTCGGCCCGGTACGGGACGCGGAAGCGCGGATGCACGGCCGCGAGCCAGGACGGGAGGTCCCGGGTGCGCGCCATGGCCAGCGTGGTGCGGCCGATCCCAGCGATCATCGCGAGGAGGGCCCCCAGAGCCGCAGCGGAAGCGCCGACGGCGATCACGGCCCCCGGCCACGCGGCGCCGGTCGTGTCGGCGACCGCGCCGAGGGGCGCGGGGGCGGAGGCGAGACCCGCGGGTCCCAGCGCGTGCAGGGCGGAGACGGCGACCAGCGCGTAGACGACGAGCGTGATCGCGAGCGCCGTCGTGATCGCGCGCGGGATGGTCCGGGACGGATCCATCACCTCCTCGCCCATCGTGGCCACCCGGGCGTACCCGGCGAACGCGAAGAACAGGAACCCGGCCGACTGCAGCACGCCGTAGAGAGTGACCGGCACCCCCGGGAGCGACGCCGAACCGGACGTGTGCGTGAAGCCGACGACCACCGCGACCGCCAGCGCGAGCAGCGACACCACGACCAGGATGCGGGTGACCAGCGCCGTCCGGGTGACGCCGAGCGTGTTGACGACCGTCAAGGCGGCGACGGCGAGGATGGCGACCGGCTTCACCCAGGCAGCGGGGACGGCGTAGGTGGCGAAGGTGATCGCCATCGCCGCCGAGCTGGCGGTCTTGCCGATGACGAAGGACCAGCCGGCGAGGAATCCGGGCCATTCGCCCAGCCGCTCCCGGCCGTAGACGTAGGTGCCGCCGGAAGTCGGGTACTGGGCGGCGAGCTGCGCGGAGGACGTGGCGTTGCAGAACGCGATGAAGCCGGCGATCAGGAGCCCGACCAACAGGCCGGCGCCGGCCGCCGCGGCGGCGGGGGCGAACGCCGAGAAGATGCCGGCGCCGATCATGGAGCCGAGGCCGATGACCACCGCGTCGCCGAGGGTCAGGCGCCGGGCGAGCTGGCCGTTCGTCACAGGCCGAGCGTAGCGCGTCAGCGGTCGCGGGCGATCACGGAGAAGTCCTCGTCGCCGTGGCCCGCATCCACCGCGCGCTGCAGCTCGGCGGCGACCAGGGCGGCGGCCGGGAGCGGGGTGTCGGCGGTGGAGAGCATGAGCCGGAGGTCCTTGGCGAGGAGGGCCGCGGAGAACTGCGTGTCCCCGAAGTCGCCGGACGCCACGACCGGTCCCTTCATCGCGGCGATGGGCGCGATCGTGGTCAGCGGGAGGACGCCCAGCACCTCATCCGTGGAGAGCCCGCCGGCGCGACCGAGGCGCAGGGTCTCGCTCAGCGCCTCCATCGAGATGGCCAGCGCGAGGTTGGCGACCAGCTTGGCCGACGCCGCCTTCGCGGGCGCGTCGAAGGTGCGGATCTTGTCGGGGTCGGCCCACAGGCTGACGATGCCGCGCGCCTCGCGGACGTCGTCGTGCGCCCCGCCGATGAGCACGGCCAGGCTGCCGGCGCGAGCCGGTGCCAGCGACCCGACGACGGGCGAATGGACGTACCGCACGCCACGACCCGATGCCCAGGCGGCGAAGTCGTCGGCGTCCGAAGGCGCGACGGTGGTCACGTCGATCCACAACGCGCCCGAGGGGATGTCGAGGCCGGGGTCCACGATCGTCTCGCGCACCGCGTCCGGGCCGAACAGCACGGAGACGACCACGGCGGCGCCTGCGACCGCCTCCTCGGGGAGGACGCGATCCGCGCGCCGCGGCGGCCGACGGTCTCGGTGGGGCCGGGCGAGCGGTTCCACGCGGTGACCGTGTGGCCGGCGTCGATCAGGTGGGTGACGAGCTCCCGGCCCATACGGCCGAGTCCGAGCAGCGCGATGTCCATGCCGTCCACTGTGCGCCTGCCGCAGCGCCCGCGGAAGGGGTGCGCTCAGACCGGGAGGGCGGCGCGACGGCGGAGCAGGAAGGCGCGCTCGGCCTCGTTGGCGGACAGCGCGGCGGCGGCGTCGTATTCGGCGGCGGACTCCGCCGGCCGGTCGGCCCGAGCGAGCAGCCCGGCCCGCACGCCGTGCAGCAGGTAGAACCGGGCGAGCGGTTCGCGCAGCGGCTCGACCGCCTCGAGTGCAGCGGCGGGACCGTCCACCTCGGCCACGGCGACCGCGCGATTGAGCGCGACGATCGGCGTCGGCGCGACGGTGAGGAGCTGGTCGTACAGCGCGACGATCTGCGGCCAGTCCGTCTCCTCGGCGCTGCGTGCGTCGGCATGCACCGCCTGAATGGCCGCCTGCAGCTGGTAAGGACCGGGCCGTCCGCGCCGCAGGCAGTCCCGCACCAGCGCATGGCCTTCCGCGATCAGGTCCCGCTTCCACAGCGAGCGGTCCTGCTCGGGGAGCGGCACGAGCTCGCCGGTGTCGTCGACACGGGTGGCGCGGCGCGCATCCACGAGCAGCAGCAGGGCCAGCAGCCCCAGCACCTCCTCCTCGTCCGGCAGCAGCGAACGCAGCACGCGGGCGAGCCGCACCGCTTCGTCGCACAGTTCCTCGCGCACCAGCCGGTCGCCCGCCGACGCGGCATAGCCCTCGCTGAAGATCAGGTACAGCACGGCCAGCACCGACCGCAGCCGCCCGGGCAGATCTCCCGCCGAGGGAATGCGGTACGGGATGCGCGCGTCGCGGATCTTGGCCTTGGCCCGGGAGATGCGCTGCGCCATGGTCGGCTCGGGCACCAGGAACGCTCGTGCGATCTCCGCGGTGGAGAGTCCGCCGAGGAGCCGCAGCGTCAGCGCGACACGCGCCTCGGGGGAGAGAGCCGGGTGGCAGCAGGTGAAGATGAGGCGCAGGCGGTCGTCGGGGATGTCGTCGGGCTCCGCGGTCGGCTCCCAAAGCAGTGCGAGCTGCACCGCCTCCGCCTCGCGCGACCGGCCCACCCCTTCGCGTCGCAGCCGGTCGATCGCCCGCCGCCGGGCGGTGGTGATGATCCAGCCGGCGGGCGCGGGCGGGATGCCGTCGCGCGGCCAGCGCTCGGCCGCGACCGCGAACGCCTCCTGCACCGCGTCCTCGGCGCCGTCGAGGTCGCCGAGGACGCGGTACAGGACGGAGACCGCGCGGCCGTACTCGTAACGGAAGATCCGCGCGATGCGGGCGTCGTCAGCCATCGGGCGTCAGCCGCGGAACGGCCGCACCTCGATGGGCAGGGTGGTCGCCAGCGCGAGCCGGCGTCCCCACTCGAGCGCCGCGTCCAGGTCCGGCACGTCGACGATCGAGAAGCCGCCGAGGTGTTCCTTGCCCTCGGCGAACGGCCCGTCGGTGACGAGCACGTCGCCGTCGGCCGGGCGCAGCACGGTGGCGGACTCCGGTGGGAGCAGGCCGTTGGAGAACACCCACACGCCGGAGGTGCGCATGTCGGCGTCCACCGCGGTCACGTCGCGGTCGATGCGCGCCATCACGTCCGGCTCCGGGATGGGGCCGTCGGGCTCGATGACGCTGAGCAGGTACTGGGTCATGGTGGTGATCCTTCCCGAGCGCCCGGGGCGAAGGGAAGGGCGCTCTCACCGTCTACACGAACGCGACCCCGCTATTTCGACACCTCGCGCTCCAGCAGTGCCACACCGATCTTGGAGTCGGCCATGCCGTAGAAGACCCAGTCGCGTCCGTCCACCGTCTCGATCGCCGTCGGGAAGACGACGTTCGGCACGATGCCGCTGCGCTCGTCCTCGGTCTCGGCCGCCAGCAGCGGCTCGGAGGTCCGCTGCAGCACACGCCACGGCCCGTCCCCGTCGAGGATCATGGCCCCGGCCGCGTAGTTGACGTTCTTCTGCTGGTCGACCCCGGGCTCCAGCTGTCCGGTGACGCCGTGGTGGAGGAGCAGCCAGCCCTCGGGGACCCGGCGGGGCGCCGGTCCCGCGCCGATCTTGAGCTCTTCGAATGGGAACTCGGGGCCCGCGAGGAACCGGTTCTGCCGCCAGCGCGCCAGCTCGCCGAGGTCGCGCTCGACCGCCTCCACCGGGATGAACGCGATCCAGATGCTGGGGCGCGTCTCGCCCGCCGGCGGATGCTCGCCTTCGCCCGGCCGGATGCCGGAGAGGTCCCAGACCGGCCGGTGCAGCACGGCGAAGCTCGGGGTGCCGTCCGGCGCGGTGACGGGCTCCGGGAAGAACACGGTGTCCTTGTTGTGGAACAGCGACAGGTCGATGCCGATCTCGTCGTCGTACTCGAAGGTGACGGGACCGAGTCTGCGCCACGCGCGCAGGTCGTCGGACACCGCGACGGCCGTGTGCGGGCCGAGCGGTCCGTAGGCGACGTAGGTCATGACGTGCAGCCCGAGCGACGGGATGAACGTGGTGCGCGGATCCTCGACGCCGGCGTTGCTGCGCCCGCGTTCGAACGGCCGGTCGGGCTCGAGCACGACGCCCTGCCGCTCGACCGCGACCGGCGTGCCGTCCTCGAGGATCACGCGGGCGAGCCCGACGCGCGACACGTTGCCCTCGGCCACCAGCCGCGGCAGCAGGTAGAGCTCGCCGTCGGGTCCGCGGCCGGAGGCGGGATTGAGCACCCCCTCCGCCTCGAGCGGGTCGCCTTCGACCGGCGTCATCACGACGCCGGCGCGGGTCAGCCGATACGGAAACGGGGTCATGCGTCCACCTCCCGGTAGAAATAGAGTTCGCGTTCGCCGGCGGGGGCGTCCCAGCCCTGCGCGAAGGACCAGCGGCCGCCGATCTTCTGCAGGCCGCCCCAGGCGAGGGAGCCGCCGCGGTTCATCGCACGCTGCGTGAACGGATCGTCCAGCGCGTACAGGGCCTGGGCGGCGGCGAAGTCGCCGTGCTCGTCGGCGTAGAAGAAGTCGAGGACGAGGTCGTCGCCGTCGACGGCCGCGCAGGCCACCTCGTAGAGGGAGCCGTTCAACGGCGACAGGTCGAGGTACGGCCGCGTCCCGAAGCGCCAGTCGAGTCCGTCCGCCGAGCGGCCGACGGTCGGCCGGCCGCCGCATCCCTCCGAGAGGAACATCAGGTACTCGCCGCCGATCCGCACCGCGCGCCCGGCGGCGTCGCGCGGGAGGACCGCGCCCTTCGCCCAGTACTCGGACACGTCGTACGGGACGACGAGCCCACGCTTCTCCCAGTGCTCGAGGTCGTCCGAGACGGCGGACATGATGTCCACCGCGACCGACCCGTCCTCGCGCCGCCAGATGGCGTTGTAGAAGAGGACGTACCCGTCGTCCAGTGCGTAGACCTTCGGGTCCTCGCAGCCCAGTGCCTCGTTCGCGAGGGTCGGGTAGACGATGGGATTGAGCGGCGAATCCGTCCACACGCCGTCACGGCGGACGGCGTGGCCGATCCGGCTCGCGGTCGACTCCTTCCGCGGCGACGCCCGGTAGATCAGGTGCAGCTCGTCGCCGCGCTCGATCACGGTCGGATTGAAGATCGAGTCGCTGGTCCATCCGATCCCGGTCGGGTCCTCCCACTGGCCGTCCAGCCGGAAGGTCAGCGACGGGTCCCGCTCGAACGGCCCGATCGCCCACGAGGGGCGCTCGGCGTAGTGCGCCGAGAACTGATCGGTCGAGATGCGGTCGGTCAGGGCGTTGCTGTGCGCCAGTGCCTCGCGGTAGCTGGCGAGCAGCGCCGCCTGGTCGACGGCCGTGTCCACCCCGCTCATCCCTTCACCGACGAGCCGAGGTCGCTGGACGTGAAGTACCGCTGGAACACGATGAACAGCACCACGACCGGGGCCGCGAGCACGACCGCACCCGCCAGGATGGCGCCGTACGGGTTCGCGGTCGAGCTCGAGACGTTCGAGATGTAGTTGGCGAGCGAGACGGCCAGGGGCTGCAGGCTCGCGTCCTTGGTGATCAGGAACGGCCAGAGGAATTCGTTCCACGGCCCGATGAAGGTGAGCAGCAGCGCCGTGACCAGCGCGGGACGCACCAGCGGGAGCGCGATTCGCCACAGGAGCCGGAACTCGCCCGCGCCGTCCACCCGGGCGGCGTCGAACAGCTCCCGGGGAAGCTGCAGGAAGTACTGACGGAAGATCAGCACGGCCGCGGAGTTGATGAGGAAGGGCAGGATCATGCCGAGGTAGTTGTCGGCCAGCCCGTAACTGCGGGCGATGAGCACGTACAGGGGGATCATCAGCAGCTGGAACGGGATGGTCTGCACCAGCAGCGCCAGGGCGAACGTCGCCCCGCGGCCGCGCCACTGCAGGATCGCGAGGGCGTACCCGGCGAGAACGCCGAAGACGACCGTCCCGAGCAGCACCCCGCCGGTGAAGATCCCGGAGTTGATCAGGCCCTGCACGAGGTCGATGCGCGAGTCGATGTTCACGTAGTTGTTGAGCGTCAGATTGGACGGGTTGGGGAATGCTCCCGCGACCGTCGTGTTCGGCGACGCCTGCAGCGATCCCACCACCATGTAATAGAAGGGGAACAGGAACGCGATGGCTCCGATGGTCAGCACGATCCCCTGCACGATGGCCTGGCCGCGGCTGAGGCTTCGGGCGCCCGCCATGTCGTGGCGCTTCGCTCGTGGACTGCGCGTGGGCGGCGGCGCCGGCTCCAAGCGCTGATTCGTCTGGGTCATCAGTCCCTCCCTCCGACGAAGCGGTTCTGCAGCCAGCCGATGATGAGCACGCCGATCACGAGCACGATGCCGATGGCGGCGGCGTAGCCGGGGTGCCCCTGCTGGATGCCCTGCTGGTAGACGAGGAGCACCGGGCTCGCCGAATGCCCGTCCGGACCGCCGCCTCCGGTGAGGAGGTACGGCTCGGTGAACAGGTTCGCGCCGGTGATCGTGGACAGCAGCAGCACGAGCACCGTCGCCGAACGCACGCCCGGGACGGTGACCGAGAAGAACTGACGCACCTTGCCGGCGCCGTCGGTCGCCGCGGACTCGTAGAGCTCGGTCGGCACGTTCTGCAGTGCGGCGAGGTACAGCAGGATGTAGAACCCGAGGCCCTTCCACGTCACGTAGATCGCGATGGTGGGCATGGCCAGCACGGGGCTCGAGAGCCAGCTGGGGCTGGGCGCGAGCGGACCGAGGATGTTGTTGATCAGGCCGTTCTGGCCGAAGAGGAACAGCCAGACGCCGATGATCGCGACGCTCGCCGTGACATAGGGCACGTAGTAGCTCGTCCGCAGGAACGTCCGGAACCGCGTGATGCTGTTGAGCCCGGAGGCGAGCAGCAGCGACAGCACGACGGTCAGCGGGACGTTGATGATCAGGAAGATGCCGACGTTGCCGAACGACTGCAGCACCGCCGGGTCGGTGAAGACCTGGATGTAGTTGTCCAGGCCCACGAACGGCTGGGTGACGTTCGCGCCGGGCGCCGCGAAGAAGTAGTCGAAGAACGACATGTACACCGCGAAGCACAGCGGGAACGCGTAGATGACCAGCACGAACACGATGTACGGCGCACCGAACAGCCAGCCCAGCGGGTTCCTGCCGAGGACGCGCTGCACGATCGGCGCGCGACGGCGCCGGCCGGGACCGGCGGCGGGCGCGGTGCCCGCCGCCGGGGAGCAGAGGTGGTGGTCATGGCTACTTCTGGGCCTGCAGCTTGTCGATCTTCTGGGCGGCGGCCTTGAAGGCGTCCTCCACCGAGCCGCTGCCGTTCACGACCGCCTTCGTGTAGGCGTCGCGCAGGGCCTGCATCTGGGCGATGGTGTTGGTGCCCGTCGGGTCGTCCGTGGTGTGCGCGCTCTGGGCTCCGAACTCCTTGTAGTCCGGGTGGGCGTTGAAGTAGTCGGCGTAGGTGGTGGCCACGTCGGAGCGGATCGGCATCTGGCCGGTCACATCCAGCAGCTTGCCGTCCTGCTCCTTGCTGGTCGCGAACTTGATGACGTCCCACGCCGTGCCCTGGTTCTTGCACGACGTGTACATGCCGATGTTCTTCGCGTCGGGGAAGGTGTACGTCTCGTCCGCGGACTTGCCGTCCTTGGTCGGGACGGGGACGGAGCCCCACTGCACCTTGTCGCCGTAGAACGCGATCGCCCACGGTCCGACGATGGCCATGGCGGACTTGCCGTCCGCGAAGGCGTCGCCCTGGTACTGCTCCTTGCCGGCCAGACCGTCGCTGTAGATCTGCTTCCAGAAGTTCGCCACATCCAGCGAGTCCTGGCCCGTGATCGTGGCCTTCCCGTTCTCGATGAACGTCTTGCCTCCGGTCTCAGCGGCCAGCAGCGGCAGGTAGTCGAAGTTCACCTGGAAGAACTCGCTCGTCGGCGCCGGGTAGATCGCATAGGGCGCGGCACCCGACGACTTGATCTTCTGCGCGGCGGCGAGGAAGTCGGCGTACGTCGAGAGCTTCGGGTTCTCCGCGTCGAGCCCGGCCTTCTGGAAGATGGCCTTGTTGTAGAAGATCATGACCGGGTTCTGCTTCCAGGGCATCTGGTAGTAGTCGCCGTCGGCCGACTTGTACTGCTTGGCCGCATCTCCGCTTCGGGCCTCGATGTACTTTGCGCCGTCGGAGAACTTCGACAGGTCGACCAGGCCGCCCTGCTTCTGCCACTGGCCGGTGGCCGCGGGGAGGTTGTTGAACACCAGGCAGGGAGTGGTCCCTGCGGTGATGGCCGCGCCGATGACCTCCTCGGTGCTCTTGCCGGCCGGGACCTCCTGGGCCTTGATCTTCTCCTTCGGGTGCGCGGAGTTCCAGGCCGAGACCATGGCCTTGCCCCACTGCACCTCCTGCTCGTTGTTCGAGTACCAGATGGTGATGGGGCCGTGCGCCTTCATGGCGTCACCTCCGCCGCCGCCGCTGGAGCCGCAGGCGGCGAGGGTTCCGGCGACGATGCCGGCGGTGACGAGCGAGACGGCGATTCTGCGCATTCGCATGGTGTGCCTTTCGATGGGGTTGCGGGGTTCAGCGACCGGCCGGCGGCGCCGTGGAGGCGCGCACCACCAGCCGTGCCGGAGGGAGGGCGACGTCGCCCGGTTCGCCGTCCTCCACCAGCCGCAGCAGCGCGGTGGCGGCGGCCTGTCCGAAGCCGGCCGGGTCGTTGTCGAGGGTGGTGAGGGAGGGGTAGACGTAGGACCCGATCTGGGACCCGTCCAACCCGGTGACCGAGAGCTCGCCCGGAAGGTCGAGCCCGCGTTCGTGGGCGACGCCCATCCCGGCGATCGCCATGGGGTCGTTCCCGTAGACGATGGCGGTCGGGCGGTCCTCCCCGTCGAGCAGCGCGGCGGTGGCGGCGGCGCCCTGCTCGGGGGAGAAGTCGGTGGGGACGATGACGGGAGTGAGTCCTGCCTCGTGCACGGCCCGCTCGAAGCGCTCGCGGCGGCGACGGCCGTGCAGCATCCGCTCGTCGCCCGAGACGTGGGCGATGCGGCGGTGGCCGAGGCCCACGAGGTGCGCGACGAGGTCGTCGATGCCGGGGTCGTAGTCCCGGGTGACCGCGGGGAAGGGGCTGCCGCCGAGCGGTTCGCCGAGCGAGACCGCGAACGAGCCGAGGCGTTCGATGAGCGGGATGCGGGCATCCTCGGCCAGCAGGTCGGTGAGCAGGAAGCCGTCGACGCGCTTGTCGGCCGCGAGCCGTTCGTAGGCGCGCTCCTCGGCCGCCGCATCGGGCACCATCGTCAGGACGAGGACGTTGCCCCGATCGGAGAGGACGGCCTCGACACCGGCGATGAAGCCCGCGAAGAACGGGTCCACCTCGATGGTGCGCGGCTCGCGCCGGAGCACGAGGCCCAGCGCGTAGGCACGGCGCGTGGTCAGCCCGCGGGCGCCGGGATGCGGCGTCCAGCCGAGCTCACGAGCGGTCTGCAGGATGCGCTCCCGGGTCTCGGTCTTGACGCCCGGCCGGTCGTTGAGCGTCAGCGAGACCAGCGACTTGCTCACGCCCGCCGCCCGCGCGACGTCGTTGATGGTGACGTTGGCCGGGCTCACTTGGGCGTCACCACCGTGAACCCGCCCGGCTGCACGAGCACGAAACCGTGGGCGCCGACGGTCTGGGTGCGCCCGACCTGGCGTCCCGAGGAGTCGTAGCTCGTCGCGGTGACCGGGCCGGCGCCTGCGAGCTTGTGCGGGACCGGGACGTTCGTCGCGTTCACGTACACGTCGAGTGCGCCGGAACCCGCCAGGCCGAGGTGCGACACGATCGGCTGCACGAGGAGGGCATCCAGCCGCGCGGTGCCCGACACCCTCGCGGTGACGCTCGTCGCCTGCGCGGGGACCGGGACGGGCAGCGTCTGCGGGAGCAGGAACACCGGGCTGGGCGCGATGCCCTGCTCGCCCGGGCGGACGTTGTCGGTGCGGACGAGCGGGAGGGCGACGCGGCCCACGGAGGCGGTCCAGCTCGTGGTGCCGGAGCCGCCGGGTCCGAGGTCGGCGATCGGCAGGATCCGCGCGGCCGGGTGGCCGGCCGGAAGTCCGATGGTCACCGTCGAGCCGTCGCCGGCCTGGAGATAGGCTCCGCCCGACCAGTTGGCCGAACCGGTCCACGCCGAGGGCGGGGTCACCGTGGTGACCGGGCCGGTCGTCGTGCCGCTCTCGGCCTCGACGACGCTCAGCCCCTCGGTGGCGGTGGTGCGGGTCAGAGCGGTGGCCGTGCGGGCGATCGCGGGATGCGCATCCAGCGCCAGCATGCTGAGCTGGGTATGGATCGCCGACTCCGCGCCGCAGTTGCGGTTGACCGTGCCGTCCGCCGCGATGCCGTCGACGCACACGCCGGTCGCCGGGTCGTAGGCGGGGGTCCCTGCGCGGTTGGCGCCGAAGTACCAGGCCGCCTGCGCCCCCGCCAGCGCGGCGAGGCCGGAGGCGCCGGTCGCGTCGGACGCGGCCACCAGCCCCTCGAGGCGCGAGTCGACCCCGTACGCGATCTGCGTGCGATCGGCGGGGGTCGGCGTCCAGCCGTTGTCCGGTCCGCCCGTCGCCAGGAGCTGGGCGGTGAACTGCGCGAGGTCGGTGGTCGCCGCCTTCTGCAGCCCGCTGTCGTGGAGGACGCCGGCTGCTGCGGTCAGGGCGGCGGGCTGCATGCCGGCCCAGGCATGCCAGAACGTGGGGGAGTTCGCCTCGGGCAGCAGCGCACCGAACGGCCACTGGCCGACACCGCCGCTCTGCAGCTTCGCGATGCCCTCGCTGTAGTGCGCGAGTGCGGTGCGCGCGGCGGTGTCACCGGGAGCGGCGGCGGCGAACGCGCTCAGGCCGAGGACCGCCTCGGCGGTCGCTCCGGCGCTGCCGACGATCAGCCAGCCGGGCACCGTGACACCGTTGGCGACCTGCGTCTGCGGGTACTGCGCGAGCGACTGGCGCTGGAGCGCGCCGAGCGCGAGGTGCATCCGGTCGGCGAGGAAGGACGCGAACGCCGGGTCGGCGCTCCGGAAGCCGGCGTAGCCCTCGCCGAGCGCCCAGACGGTGCGCGCCAGCCAGAACGACTCGGCGGAGTCGGACGGGTCGGGCAGCTCTTTCGGGATGGCGGACGGGTTGAGCGTGCCGTCGTGCTGCTGCCAGAGGACGACGTTGCCCGCGTTCGGCCCGTCGGCGGTCTGGAGGTAGGTGAGCGAGCGGAGCAGTTCGTAGGCGGTGGTCCTGCTGGACGCGGTGCCGTTCTGCTTCCAGTCGCGGAGGTAGACGACGGCGGCGCGCGAGATGTCGTCGGCGTCGTACGCGCCCTGGGCGTACCAGCCACGAGCCGGGTCGGTGATCGGGCCGCCGCCGACGCGGTGGAAGCTGCCGTCGGCCTGCCGGTCGGCGTACACCCATGGCGCGCGGGCGGTGGGCTCGTCGGCGGCGCGGTAGGTGGTGTGCCCGGCGACGCCGGGCAGCAGCGGCACGTCGTCGAGCAGGAAGTCGAGGTGCGAGAGGTTCGTGAGCTTCGCCGGCGCTGCGGCGGTCGATGTCGTCGCCTGGGCCGGGATCCCGGCCCCTGTGACCGCCAAGGCGGCGCCCAGGGCGAGGCCGAGGACAGCCTTCTGCATCGTCAGTGTTCGGTTGCGCATCGTTGCGTCCCTTGTGGTCGTTCCCCCGAATGGGGGTCAGCTAAACCGGTTTAAAGGACGGTAGACCCCGTCCGAGAGAAAGTCAATGTGGAGTCTTGTGGAGCCGCCCGCGGCACGACGAGACTGGCCGCACCGCGACCGACCACGCCGCACCGACGGGGCAGGAGGACCACCCGTGGAGTACAAGGACATTCCCACCAAGGCCGACGTCGAGCGGATCGCCGCGATGCGTCAACCCGGCTGCGTCAGCATCTACCTGCCGACCGGGACGACCCCCGCGGAGGCCGACCGCGCGCGCATCGAGCTGAAGAACCACCTCGCCAGCGCCGTCCGGGCGCTCGAGAGGCTGGAGGTGGGGCGGCCGCGCATCCAGTCCATCCAGGCGGAGGGGCAGCGCATCCTCGACGACCGCGACTTCTGGCGCTACCAGTCGCGCTCGCTGGCGGTGTTCCTCGACGGCGACCTGGCCGAGACGTTCCGGCTGCCGAACCGGCTGGGCACCGCGTGCGAGATCGCCGACCGGTTCTACGTCAAGCCGCTGCTGCGAGCGCTGACCTTCCCGCAGTCGGCGCTCATCCTGGCCCTCGCGGGCAATTCGGTGCGGCTGCTCCACATCACGCCCGACCGGCCGCCGGAGCGGATCGACGTGCCCGGGATGCCGCGCGACGTCGCCGACGCGGTCGGCCTGGCCTCGGTGAGCGGCCGCTCGCCGGACGGGCGCATCCAGGGCTCCGAGGGGCAGAAGGTGCGGATGCTGGAGTACGTGCAGGCCATCGAGCGCGCCCTGCACCCGCTGCTGGCCAACTCCACCGAACCGCTCATCCTGGCCGCCGCCGAACCGCTCGCGGGCATCTTCCGCGGGGCAGGGGAGCACCCGCGGCTCGTGCCCGAGACGATTGGCGGCAGCCCGGAGGACAAGACCGACGAGGAGATCGCCACGGCCGCCCGCGGCGTGCTCGACCGGCTCTATGCGAGCAAGGTCGCTGCGCTGCGCGACGCCTACGAGTCCCGGATCGCGGCCGGAACGGCGCTGGTCGACCTCAGTGACATCGCCCGTGCCGCGACGTTCGGCGCTGTCGAGTCGCTGGTGATCGACATCGACCGCCGGGTGCCCGGCACGGTGGACGACGACACGGGAGCGATCACGCTCGGACCGGACGACGCACCGGGGGAGTACGGCGTGGTGGACGAGGTGCTGCGGCGGGCTCTGGCCTCCAAGGCGAAGGTCTACGCCCTCCGCGCGGAGGACGTCCCCGGCGGCGGACCCGCGGCCGCCGCGGTGCGCTACCCGGTCTGACCGCTGCTCAGCGCCGGGGCTGCACCGTCATGACCAGCAGCTCCTGCACGCCGGCGAGCCAGTCGTAGACCGCGCGCTGGAGAGCGGAGTCCTCGTCGTGGATGTCGCCCTCGTCGCCGTCCTCGTGGATGCCGAGCCGAGCCGCGAGCACGAGACGGATGTCCGTGATCGTCCGCAGCCACGCGGTCACCTGCGCCGGGTCGAGCACGGCGACGGCCATCCCGTTTTCACGTCGGGACAGCGACTCGACCATCGCGCGGGCGCTCGCCTCCTTGCGCTCGGCCAGCCCGGCGGCCGTGAAGCGGCGGAACTCGGCCGATGCCTGCGGGTCATCGGGATAGGCGTCGGGCAGCAGCCGGTCGAGGGCCGGGTCGAAGCCGTCGGCGTCCGGGTCGGCGGCCGCTCGCGCCAGCTCGATGGACTGCTCGGCCAGCGAGGTCAGCAGCTCCGCCTCATCCTCGGGGAACCGCGCCGAGACGGTCCCGTCGCGATGCCTTCGGAAGGGGGTCATGCGTCCGCCTTGGTCAGAGTCGCCCACAGGCCGTAATCGTGCATGGCCTCCACGTGCCGCTCCATCTCCTCGCGGGTGCCGGTCGCCACGACCGCCCGGCCCTCGGTGTGCACCAGCATCATCAGCCGCTCGGCCTCCTTGCGCGGGAACCCGAAGTACGTCTGGAAGACGTAGGTCACGTAGCTCATCAGGTTGACGGGGTCGTTCCAGACGATCGTCACCCAGGGGAGCCGAGCTCGAGCAGTTCGTCCGTCCCGGTCTTCTCGAGGGTGCCGGCGCCGGTGGCCGGGGTGGTGCTCACAGCGGCAGGCCGCCGATCGCGTCCGCCGCGCGGACCAACGTCAGGTGGGTCAGCGCCTGCGGGGTGTTGCCCGCATGGGAGCGGCCCTCGACGTCGTATTCCTCGGAGAGCATGCCAACGTCGTTCGCCAGGCTCAGCAGCCGATCCATCATCCGGATGGCGTCGTCGCGGCGGCCCGAGAGCGCGTACTGCTCCACCAGCCAGAACGAGCAGGCCAGGAACGGGTGCTCGCCCGGCGGCAGGCCGTCCACCCCGGACTCGGTGCGGTAGCGCAGCAGCAGGCCGTCGCGGAGGAGGTCGTCCTCGATGGCCTTCACGGTGCCCAGCATCCGCGGGTCGTCGTAGTCGATGTAGCCGACCTGGGCGAGTTGGAGGAGGGACGCGTCCACCTCGGTCGTGCCGAAGTGCTGCACGTAGGTGCCCCGGTGCGCATCCCAGCCGTTCGCCTCGATGTCGGCGCGGATGGCCTCGCGCTC
Organism: Leifsonia poae; assembly: GCF_050632865.1. Classification (GTDB taxonomy): domain Bacteria; phylum Actinomycetota; class Actinomycetes; order Actinomycetales; family Microbacteriaceae; genus Leifsonia; species Leifsonia poae_B. The sequence goes on from NZ_JBODSA010000001.1 coordinate 769,350, forward strand.
GCGCTTCCAGCGTTCCGCCGGCCCCTCGAGGCCGTACTCCTCGACGGCGCGGACGGCGCAGTCGAACGCGGCCCAGACCAGGGCGCGCGAGTGGACGAAGTGCTGCGGCTTGTCGCGGATCTCCCAGATGCCGTGGTCGGGCTCGCGCCAGTGCTGTTCCAGGTAGTTCATCAGGGCGCGCTGCAGCGCCCACGAGAAGCGCGTCTCGGCGTTCCCCTCGCGGCGGCCGTGGTCGAGGGCGAGCATGACCTCGCCGATCACGTCCGCCTGGAACTGGTTCGAGGCGTCGTTGCCGATGCGCACCGGATGCGCGCCCTGATAGCCCGGGAGGCTGTCGATGATGCGCTCGTCGAGGTCGCGCTCGCCCGCGAGGCCGTACATGATCTGCACGTCGCCCGGGTCGCCGGCGATGGCGCGGAGGAGCCAGTCGCGCCAGTGGTCGACGTAGTCGTTGTAGCCGTGGGCGAGCAGCACGGCGATCGTGAGGGACGCGTCCCTCAGCCACACGTATCGGTAGTCCCAGTTGCGCTCGCCCCCGTAGGCCTCGGGCAGCGAGGTGGTCGCGGAGGCGACGATGCCGCCGGTCTCGAGGTGCGAGAGCGCGCGCAGCAGGAGCAGGGAGCGGACGACCTCGTCGCGGTACGGGCCGTCGTGCTCGCAACCGCTGGCCCAGGTGGTCCACCACTCTCTGGTGTGCTGGATCGAGTGCTCGACGTCGAGCGCCGGGGGAGCGTCCCGGTGCGACGGGAACCAGGTGAGCGTGAGGTCGACCGTCTCGCCGGCGTGGACGGTGAACTCGCCCTCGTGCGCGTGGTTCGTCGGGCGCAGCTGGGCGCCGCGGACGACGATCGCGTCGGGTCCGGCGACCGCGATGAGCGCGTGCGGCTTCTCGGTCTTGTCCTGACGCACCCAGGGGATGGCGGTGGCGTACCCGAAGCGGATGCGCAGATCCTGGTGCATCTTCACCGTCCCGCTCACGCCGCGGACGCGGCGGATGATGTCGGCGCGGTGGTCGTCCATCGGCATCAGGTCGACGACCTCGACCTCGCCCTCGGCGGTCACCCAGCGGGTGACGAGGATCATCGTGTCCTTCTCGTAGCTGCGCGTGCTGGTCGCCTCGGCATCGGCGGGGGCGACCAGCCAGCGGCCGTGGTCCTCGGTGCCGAGCAGCGCGCCGAACATGGAGCGCGAGTCGTAGCGCGGGAGGCACAGCCAGTCGATGCTCCCGTCCTTTCCGACGAGGGCCCCGGTGAAGCAGTCACTGATCAGGGCGTAATCCTCGATGGGGAGCGACATATTCCCAGTATGGCCGTACTGTGATCCGCATGACGCAGGCTGTGGACACTCTTGTCATTCTCGGAGCATCCGGCGACCTCACGTCGAGGCTGCTCCTCCCTGCGATCGGCCAGCTGCTCACCGATCAACCGCAGCGCTCCATCTCGCTCGTCGGCTCGGCCGGCGATGATCTGGATGCGGACGCCTGGCGCGCGATCATCACGAAGTCGTTCGCGACGGTCGGGGCCAAGGGCGACGCCGTCGAGAAGCTGCTGAAGGAGACCCGCTATGTGAGGGCGGACGCCACCAGCGCCGACGACCTCCAGAACCTGCTCGGGAGCGTGAAGGGCGTCCCCGCCCTGTACTTCGCGCTGCCGCCCGCGGTCACGGCGAAGGCGTGCCAGGCGCTCGGCACCTTCGACCTGCCGAAGGGCCTCACGCTCGCCCTCGAGAAGCCGTTCGGCACCGACCGGCAGAGCGCCATCGCGCTCAACGCGCAGTTGGCGACCCTCGTCCCGGAGGACCAGATCCACCGCGTCGACCACTTCCTCGGCCGGTCGAGCGTGTTCAACATCCTCGGTGTCCGCTTCGCGAACAGCATCATGGAGCCGCTGTGGGATGGCCTGCACATCGAGCGCGTCGACGTCATCTACGACGAAACCCTCGGCCTGGAAGGACGCGCGCGGTACTACGACGGCGCCGGCGCCCTGATGGACATGATCCAGAGTCACCTGCTGCAGGTCATGGCGGTGCTCGCGATGGAGCCGCCGTCGACGTTGGGAGCGGCCGACCTGCGCGACGCGAAGCAGATCGTGCTGCGCGCGACGAAGGTCTGGGGCGACGATCCGGTCGCATCCAGCCGCCGCGCGCGCTATGCGGCGGGCGAGATCGACGGCAAGAAGCTGCCCGCCTACAAGGATGAGGAGGGCGTCGACCCGTCGCGGGAGACGGAGACCCTGGCCGAAGTCACCCTGCAGGTGGACACCTGGCGGTGGAAGGGCGTGCCGTTCACCCTGCGCTCGGGCAAGGCGCTCGGCAGCCGCCGGCGTGAGATGGTCGTCACCTTCACGCCGGCCGCGCACATCCCGACCGGGCTGACGGGGTCGACCGAGCCCGCGAAGCTGCGCCTGCTGTTCGCGCCGGACTCGATGTCGATCGAGATCAACATCAACGGCACCGGCGACCCGTACGAGCTGGAGCGGACGACGCTCAAGGCCGAGTTCGGGCCGGGTGCGCTGCTGGCCTACGGCGAGGTGCTGGAGGGCATCCTCGACGGAGATCCGTCGCTGTCGGTGCGCGCCGACACGGCGGTGGAGTGCTGGCGGATCGTGGAGCCGGTGCTGGCGGCCTGGCGTGACGGGAAGGTCCCGCTGGAGGAGTATCCGGCGGGGTCGGAGGGTCCGGAGGACTGGCCCGAGCTGGGCTGAACGGCGGCTGCCGGCGCGAGCCGCGGTGGGGCTCGCCGTCGGCGGGTCAGGCCGCGGTGCGGTGCGAGATCAGCGGGAACTCGCCGGTCACCGGCTTGCGGAGGTCCGTCCACTGGGTGATCGGGGCGGGCTCCCAGCCGAACGCGGCGGGCTCGTCCTCGGCCTCGAGCTCGGCGGCAGGCGCCTCCACCTCTGAGGCGGGGACCTCGACGACCGGAGCGGCCTCGGCGACGTGCGCGTGCACGACCTCGGCCTCGACGGGCGCGTCGGCGACCTCCGCGGCCAGGTGCTGCGGCGCGGTCAGCGACTCGCCGGCCTCGAGGCGGCGACGCGCCTCGGCGATCGCGGCGGCGATGCCGACCGAGACCGACTGGGCGAGGATCGAGTGGAAGATGGTGTCGGTGTCGTCCTGGGCGCGGCGGACGACCGTCCACTCGCCGTCCTCTCCGATGAGCTCGGACACCTTTCCGTGGACGAGCTCGAGGATCTGGGCATCCGTCAACTGCGGAGCCGGAGCCGCCGGCACTGCCGCGGCATGCCGCCTACGACCAAACATCGCGCAACCCCTTCCAGGTTCACCAGTAATACAAGTGTCCTGGAGGAGTGCCGAGGAAACCCGCGCAACACGCCGGGAGATCCGCGGAATTCGGCGGGTCAGCGGCCCTTTCGTGCACCAACCGGGTTGGATTCGCGCTCAGAGGCCTCCCGCGTCTCCTGGAGCACGGCTCCGACGGCCAGCACGAGCGAGATCCCGGCGTTGATCCACATGAGCGGGACGCGCCAGTCGCGGGGGCCGCTCTTGGAGGACTGGATGGTCGTCCAGAGTCCGATCGCCGCACTGATCACGGCGCCGTTGAAGAGGTACTTGCGCATCCGATTCCTTTCCGGGTCGTCCCGTAGCGTACGCTTCGATGGTCGAGGCCGGGAGGAGGACGATGCGCACCGCGATCGTGGGCGCCGTGCTCCTCGTGCTCGGCGGCATCGCCGTGGCGACCGGTCTGCTGCCGGTCCCGGAGGCGGTCGAGCTGTGGGACCGCGTCTGGCCCATCCTGCTCTTCGTCATCGCCATCACCGTGGTGACGGAGCTCGCCGCCGAGGCGGGGGTCTTCACCGTGCTCGCGCAGCAGACCGCGCGCTGGGGCCGCGGCCGCGCCTGGGTGCTGTGGCTGCTCGTCGTGCTCGTCGCCGCGCTGAGCACGATCTTCCTCTCGCTGGATACGACCGCGGTGCTGCTCACGCCGGTCGTGATCGTGATGGCGCGGCACGCCGGGCTGAACCCGCTTCCGTTCGCGCTGACCACCGTATGGATGGCGAACGCCGGCTCGCTGCTGCTGCCGGTCTCCAACCTGACCAACCTGCTCGCGCAGCACTCCATGGGCGACCCGTCGCCTGCGGCGTTCGCGGCGCTCATGTGGGCGCCCGCGCTGGTGGCGATGATCGTGCCGATGATCGTCGTCTTCGTGATCGCCCGGCGCTTCCTCCTCGTGCGCTACGAGACGGGAGAGGAGGACGGCATCGAGGACCCGGTGCTGTTCTGGGTCTCCGGCGCGGTCGTGGTGGCGCTGGTCCCGCTGCTGGTCTCGGGGCTGCCGGTGTGGCTGCCGACGACGATCGCCGCCGTCGTTCTCGTGGTGCTGTTCCTCGTGCGTCGGCGCGGGGTCGTGCGCTTCGGTCTGCTGCCCTGGCAGCTGGTGCTGCTCGCCTCCGGGTTGTTCCTGTTCATCGAGGCGCTGCACGCGGCCGGGCTCGGGACGCTGATGGCGACGATCTCCGGCACGGGGAGTCGCCGCTGGCCCTGCTGCGGCTGTCCCTGACCGGGCTGGTCGGCGCGAACGCGATCGACAACCTCCCGGCCTACCTGGCGCTGGAGCCGGTCGCCGAGAGCCCAGCGCGGCTCGCGGCGCTGCTCATCGGCGTGAACGCCGGTCCCCTGATCACGCCGTGGGCGAGCCTCGCGACCCTCCTCTGGCACCAGCGCCTGACGTCGTTCGACGTCGAGATCCGCTGGTCCCGCTACATGCTCCTGGGCCTGATCGTCGCCCCCGTCACCGTCGTCCTCGCCACCCTGGCCCTCTCCCTCACCCTCTGACCGGCTGCGGGCGGGGCGGCGGCTACTCGGCGGGGAGGAGCTGCGCGGCGTTGATCACGCGGCGGCGGGCGACGGCGATCAGCGCGAGGGCGAAGCCGAGGGCCGCCCAGAGGAGCAGGCCGCCGAGGCCGCGCCAGGCGTCCGCGGATCCGTCGATCGCGCCCTGAAGCGCGGTGATCGCGGGAGCCGTCGGGAGCCAGGGCAGCGCCGCATCGAAGAAGTCGGGCGCGGTCGAGACGATGCCGGAGGCGAGCGTGATCACGACGACGAGCATCGACAGGAAGCGGCCGATCCCGCCCAGCAGGGCGACGAGGCCGTGGTTCACCGCCGCGAAGGCGATGCCGGTCGCCGCCGCCAGCCAGGCGAAGCCGAACCAGTGCCCGACGTCGAGCCCGAGCGCCGGAGCCATGACCGCGGAGACGAGCACGCCCTGCAGCACGCCGAGCACGGCGGCGGGCACGAAGCCGTCGAGCGCGATGAGGCCGGCGGCCCGGGAGGTCAGCAGCGCACGGCGGGACAGGGCCTGGAGCACGAGGAACGTCGCCAGCGCGCCCAGCCACAGCCCGACGGAGGCGAACAGCGGGATGCTGGAGCTACCGAACGCGGTGGTGCCCGAACTCTTCTGCGTGACCGGCTCGGCCGCGACCTTCGCGAGGCTGGTCCGCTCGCCGGTGTCGTAGGACGGCAACTGCTTCACGGCCGTGTGCAGGCCCGTCGCGAGCGACGAGGCGCCGGAGGCCGACTGGTCGGCGCCGGACGCGAGCGCCGGGATGCCGTCGCTCAGCTGCTGGACACCGGTCGCGAACTGCTGCGCGCCGTCCGCGGACTGCGATGCGCCTGAAGCGAGCTGCTGGGCGCCGGATGCGGACTGGGCGACGCCGCCGGAGAGCTGCGCCGCGCCGGCGGCCGACTGCCCGATCCCGGCCGAGAGCGCCGTCAGCCCGCTCGCGAGCCCGGCGTTGCCGCTCGCCACCGTGGAGGCGAGGCTCGACAGGCTCGGGCGGCCGCCCGGGCCGGCCTGCGTGATGCCGTTCTGCGTCTGCTTGATGCCCGCGCAGATCGGGTCGGCGGCGGTGTGGAGGGCGACGCAGTTGGTGTAGAGCTCGCCCAGCCCGGAGGCCGTCTGGTTCACGCCGGTCGACACGCCTCCGGCGGCGGTGGCGAGCTGCTGCGCCTGCGATGGAAGGGCAGCGGTCTTGTCGTTCAGGGTCTGCAGTCCCCCGCGAGCGAGCCGGCGCCGCCCGAGAGCTGCTGCAGCCCGTCCGCCAGCCCCGACGTCCCGTCCGACAGCTGCGAGATGCCGCCTGCGAGCGACGATGCACCGGTCGACAGCTGTGCCGCCCCGTCGGCGAGCTGGTGCGTCCCGCTCGCGAGCTGCGTCAGTCCGCCCGCCAGCTGATCCGCGCCGGTCGCGGCCTTGCCCAGCTGCTCGCCGAGCGTGTTGAAGCCGACGTACACGTTCTCGATGTAGGTCGAGGTCAGCTGCTTGTTGAGCACCGAGGTGGCGGTCGTGGTCACGGCCTGGCTGATGGCCGGGTCCACGAGCTTCGAGTCCTTGCTGGTGCGAACGTCGATGGTGGCCTGGGTCGCCTCCGACGCCTTCCCCGCGGTCGAGGTCGCCGCCTTCGAGAAGTTCTCCGGGATGGTCACGACCGAGACGTACTCGCCGCTCGCGATGCCCTTGTCCGCGTCCTTCTTGTCCGTCAGCACCCACGAGAAGTTGTCGTTCTTCGTGTCGAGGAGCCCGGCCGCCATCTGGCGCCCGAGCGGGACGGTCTGGCCGTTCAGCTTCACCGGCTGATCGAGGTTGACCACGGCCGCCTTGACGTCGTGAAGGCGCTCGGTCGGGTTCCAGAGCGCCCAGACGAGCAGGCCGCCGATGACCAGCGGGACGAGCAGGATGCCGGCGATGGTGAGCCAGGTGACGCGCTTGTCGGAGCGCATCCGCTCCAGCGAGAACAGCGACCCGGGGCGGCGCAGGGGAGAGGTGGGCGTGGTCATCAGGCGTTCGTCTTCTCGAGGTGGGCGCCGTGCTCGGCGCGGTCGGTGTCGGTGAGATCGGTGACGGGCGTCGCGGCGCGCGGCGCGTCGGACAGGTCGACGGCGGTCGGCTCGGCCGTGTCGGGCAGGAGGTCGTCGAGACCGGACGGGTCGACACAGCTGACGACGAGGGCGAACGGCCGCTCCTCGACGCGCGCCCGGCTGAGCGCGGCGGTCAGCTCGGCGCGGAGGCGGCGCCGCTCGACCGGGTCGGTGAGGGTGTCGACGGCGTCCAGGGCGAGCAGCTGCGGGCGGCTGGCGAGCGCCCGGCGGACGTCCTCCACCGGGGTGTCGGAGTGGTCCAGCCGCACGACCGAGGTGGCGGACCGGACCGCTGCCCCGCGCGTCGGGAGGACGAACCCGGCGACCTTCACGGTGCCGCCGTTCACGTGCGTGCGTCCCGTGATCGCCATGAGCAGGGCGAGAGCAGCGGTGCGGTCGCCGCCGTGGACCACCAGCACCTCGCCGTCGCCGAGCCGGAACGACACGTCGCCGACCAGCGTGCGCTTCCGCGTCGCGACGGTCAGTCCCTCGGCGGCGGCGACGTCGGTCGCGCCCGGCTCGGGCCAGTCGGCGAGCTGGAGCTCCTTCTGCAGGCCGTCGCCCTCGACGTCGAACGACGGGAGGATGCGGTCGAGCCAGCGCGGCATCCACCAGGCCTTCTCGCCCAGCAGCTGCAGCACCGCGGGCACCAGCGTCATGCGGACGATGAACGCGTCCACGAACACGCCGACGGCGAGGCCGAGCGCGATCGGCTTGATCGACGCGTCGCCTTCCGGGACGAACGCGGCGAACACCGAGATCATGATGATCGCGGCCGCGGTCACGACCTTCGCCGAGCCGACGAATCCGCTCTGGATCGCGCGCCGCGCATTGCCACCGTGCACGTAGTCCTCGCGGATGCGGCTGACCAGGAAGACCTCGTAGTCCATCGCGAGGCCGAACAGCACGCCCATCAGGATGATCGGCATGAACGAGATGATCGGCCCGGTCTTGTCGACGTGCAGCACATCCGACAGCCAGCCCCACTCGAACACGGCCGTGACGGCGCCGAACGCGACGCCCACCGAGAGCAGGTAGCCGAGCGCCGCCTTGATCGGCACCGCGATCGACCGGAACACCATCGTCAGCAGGATGAGCGACAGCCCGACCACGAGCACGCCGAACGGCAGCAGGGCGCCGCCGAGTCGCGATGACACGTCGATCTGCGCGGCGGTGTTGCCCGTGACCTTGAGGTCGACGCCGTATTCGTCGAGGAAGTGCTGGTGCTTCGCGCGGATCTCGGCGACGAGGTCGGCGGTCTTCGGGTCGTCCGGGCCGGTCGTCGGCACGACCTGGACGATCCCGGTGTCGGCGGTGGCGTTCGGGGTCGCCAGCGGGACCGAGGCGACGCCCGGCAGGTCGGCGATCTCGTCGCCGATCTTCTTCATGAGCCCCAGCGGGTCGGTGCTCTGGATGATGGATCCGGTGACGATCAGCGGCCCGTTGTAGCCGGGGCCGAAGTGCTCGGAGACGAGGTCGTAGGCCACGCGTGCGGACGAGCTCTCGGGCTGCGAGCCGGCGTCGGGTAGAGCCAGCCGCAGCTGAAGCGCCGGGAGGGCGGCGATGCCGAGGCCGACGATGACCGCCACGACGGTGACGATCGGGAAGCGTGTGACGGCGCGCACCCAGCCGCGGAAGAACCCGCGGGGGATCTCGGCGTTGGCCGCGTGTGCGAAGTCGGCGGCGGGAGCGGGGGTGGGCTCCGCAGGCGGCGCCTCGACCTCGTCGGCCTCGGCGGCCGCCGCCGCGCGGCGCTTCTCCTCGCGGGCGGACTTCCGTCGCCCGGGCGTCAGACGCGCACCGGCGAAGCCGAGCAGTGCCGGCGTGAGGGTGAGCGCGATGATCACGGCGACGGCGACCGCGGCCGACGCCGCGAGACCCATCGTGGTGAGGAAGGGGATGTTGGCGACGGCGAGGCCCGCCAGCGCGATGATGACCGTGATGCCCGCGAACAGGACCGCCGATCCAGCGGTCGCGACCGCGCGCGCGGCGGACTCCTCCGGCGGCACCCCGGCCTTCAACTGCCCCTGATGCCTCGAGATGATGAACAGCGAGTAGTCGATCCCGACCGCGAGCCCGAGCATGAGCGCGAGCATCGGCGTGGTCGACGAGATGGAGCCGAACAGCGTCGCGATGAAGATGAGGCACATCGAGATGGCGACACCGAGGATGGCCGTGAGCAGCGGCATCCCTGCGGCCAGGAACGAGCCGAACGTGACGATCAACACGATGAGCGCGATGCCGACGCCGATCAGCTCGATCACCGACAGGGTGGGCAGGTTCTGCGAGAACAGCTGGCCGCCGACGGCCGACTTCGAGCCGTCCGGGAGCTGTTTCGCCAGGTCGGCGCCGACCTTCTTGATGTCGTCCTTCGTCTCGGCCGTCACCGTGGTCATCTGACCCTTCAGCTGAACGGTGATGATCGCGGCGGAGCGGTCGTCGGAGACGAGGTCCTTGACCTGGTCGGAGTAGGGGGAGGTGACGCCGGAGACACCGTCGACGTCCTTGAGGTCGGACGCGGCTGCCTCGATGGGCTTCTTGATGTCGCTGTCGTCGACGGTCTGCCCGTCGGGCGCGACCACCACGACCTGCGCACTGGTGCCGCTGACCTGCGGGAACGTGCGGCTCAGCGTGTCGAGCGCTTCTTGCGATTCGGTGCCCGGAATGCTGAAGCTGTTGTCCGTGCCCTGGTTGAGGAGCAGGGCGCCGCCGCCGAGAAGGGCGAGGAGCCCGATCCAGAGGATCAGGACCAGCTTGCGGGCGCGGAAGGCCCACCGGCCGACCGAGTACAGGAGCGAGGACACGGGTTCTCCAGTGGGTGAGTACCGAAAGCGACGAAAAACAGTTCGATACACCGTTGTATCCGTACAGAACCGTATCGGATACACTGCTGTATCGAAAGTTGGATTCAGGAAGGTTTCAGCTTGAACACCACGACTCTCACGGAAGACGCGCCCACCGAGTCCGGTCGGCGCCGGCGCACCCGGACGCGCCTGCTCGACGCCGCCTTCGAGGTGTTCGCCGACCAGGGGGTCAGCGCGGCCAGCGTCGAGACGATCGTGGAGGCCGCCGGGTTCACGCGCGGCGCGTTCTACTCCAACTTCTCCAGCAAGGAGGAGTTGTTCCTGGCGCTCATCGAGCGCGAGATGGGGATGCGGCTCGAGCAGTTGAATGCGGGCGTCGAGCAGTTCCTCGCCCCGCTCGTGGGCGAGCAGGGGGCAGAGCTCGACGATGAGGACGTGCTGCGGACGATCACGCGCATCCTGGAGCTGCAGTCCGACGACCGGCGCTGGTGGCTGGTGCAGGCCGAGTTCCAGCTCATGGCGCTGCGCGACCACTCGATCGCGGCGGACTACCTGCGGTACTACGACGAGTTCTTCGCCGAGCTGACCGAGATCGTCGTCCAGGCCCTCGCGAGCGCCGGACGCCGGTTCACCATCGAGCCGGCCGAGGCCGTGCGGGTCATCGCCGAGCTGTGCGCCAACGGCGAGGCGCGCGCGGTGCTGGCCGACGACCAGCGCACCTTCCCCGAGCGGCTGTCGGAGTCGGTGCCCGCCATCCTGCTGGCCCTCACCGAGCGCGTGTGATCGGCACGTTTGAGCGTTCCCCAAGCCGGGCGGTCTAGTGTCTGACGGATGCGACCCGAAGCATCCCGAGACCCCCGCGCGCCGCGCGCCTCCCGTGTGCTCCGCGCCGTCGCCGTGCTGGCCGCGGCGTCCGCCGCCCTCGTCCTGAGCGGCTGCTCCGGCGCACCCTCGAGCGCGGGTGCGCCGCGCCCGGCTGCCACGTCCGTCCCCGCGCCCACGCAGACGCCCGACCCGTTCCCGAAGGAACCGCTCACCGCGTCCACCCGGTACGTCGCCGTCGGCGACTCCTTCGCGGCGGGAATGGGCGCGGGAGCCGAGCAGGGCAAGTGCAAGCTGAGCGCCAACAGCTACCCGTCGGTCTTCGCGCGCAAGGCAGGCGTCGACCTCGTCGTGAACGCCGCCTGCGCCGGAGCCACCACGTCCGACCTGCTCAAGCACCAGCTGATCGCCCTCGACGAGCGCACCGACCTCGTCACCGTGAGCATCGGCGGCAACGACCTCGGCGTCGCCGAGATCGCCGGGAGCTGCGCGGCCGGCAAGGCGGCCGCCTGCCGCAACCAGGTCACCGCGGCCCTCTCGCTCCTCAACGTGCTGCCTGACCGGCTGGACACGGTCTACAGCGCCATCGCGCAGGCCGCCCCGAACGCACGAATCGTCGTCACCGGCTACACCCTGCTGTACGACGCGTCCGATCCGAGCGCACCCGACTTCCAAACGGCCGCGGCCATCAACGCCGCGACCATCGGCCTCAACGAGGTGATCCGTCAGGCGGTCGACCAGCAGCGCGCCGACGGCAAGCCCCTGACGTACCTGCCGGTCGACTTCACCGGTCACGCCATCGGCGACCGGAGGCCGTGGCTGAACACCTCGGGGGCGGACGTCTTCCATCCCACCGCCGCGGGCTATGCGGAGTACGCGAGCCGCCTCATCCAGCTGCTCGGCAAGGCGCAGTAGGGGCGCTGGTACCCTGGCTGGTGTCTCACGCCGAGAGCCTTCAAGGGAGTTGACCGACCATCACCGCGACGCCAGAACCGACGACCTACGACCTGATCATCGTCTCCAACCGCCTGCCGGTCGACCGGGTGGTCGATGACGACGGCAACGCGGACTGGCGGCCCTCGCCGGGCGGTCTGGTCGCAGCGCTGGAGCCGGTCATGCGGTCGCAGGACGGCGTGTGGATCGGCTGGGCCGGCGTCTCGGACGAGGAGATCGAGCCGTTCGAGGCGGGCGGGATCAACATCCTCCCCGTGCCGCTCAGCGAGCAGGAGCTGCAGGAGTACTACGAGGGCTTCTCGAACGACACCCTGTGGCCGCTCTATCACGACGTGATCGCGCAGCCGTCGTACCACCGGGAGTGGTGGGAGAGCTACGTGAAGGTCAATCGCCGTTTCGCCGAGGCTGCGGCGTCCGTCGCCGCCAAGGGCGCCGTCGTCTGGGTGCACGATTACCAGCTGCAACTGGTCCCCGCGATGCTGCGCGAGCTGCGGCAGGACCTCGTCATCGGCTTCTTCAACCATATCCCGTTCCCGCCGTACGGCATCTACTCGCAGCTGCCCTGGCGCCGGCAGATCATCGACGGGCTGCTCGGCGCCGACGTCATCGGCTTCCAGCGGGTGGCCGACGCGGGCAACTTCTCGCGCGCTGTGCGCCGGCTCAAGGGGTACGAGACGCGCGGGCCGATCATCGAGGTGCCGATCGACACGGACGACCCGGAGGCCGGGTCGCACCGCCACGTCACGACCGACCGTCGCGGCGGCCTGGTGCGCACGGTGCTCGCCCGGGCGTTCCCGATCTCGATCGACGCCGACCAGTACCAGGATCTGGCGCGGCGCCCGGAGATCCAGGCGCGCGCCCGCGAGATCCGGGAGGAGCTGGGCAACCCCGAGAAGATCATGCTCGGCGTCGACCGGCTCGACTACACCAAGGGCATCGGCCACCGGCTCAAGGCGTTCGGCGAGCTGCTGGAGGAAGGCCGCGTGAAGGCCGAGGACGTCACGCTCGTCCAGGTCGCGAGCCCGAGCCGCGAGCGCGTCGAGACCTACCGGCAGCTGCGCGACGAGATCGAGCTGACCGTCGGCCGGATCAACGGCGACTACTCGACGCTGGGCCACACCGCGGTCGCGTACCTCCACCACGGCTACCCGCGGGAGGAGATGGTCGCGCTGTACCTGGCCGCCGACGTCATGCTGGTCACCGCCCTCCGTGACGGTATGAACCTCGTCGCGAAGGAGTACGTCGCCACCCGCGTCGACGAGGACGGCGTGCTCGTCCTCAGCGAGTTCGCCGGTGCGTCCGACGAGCTGCGGCAGGCGCTGCTGATCAACCCGCACGACATCGAAGGCCTCAAGGACACCGTCATGCAGGCGCTCGCGATGCCGAAGCGCGACAGGACCCGCCGGATGCGCGCGCTGCGTAAGAAGGTGCTCACCAACGACGTCGCCCGCTGGTCCGCGTCCTTCCTCGACGCGCTCACCCGCAGCGCCCACGGCGACCACCCGCTCCAGGACCCGCCGGTCAACCGCCGCTGAGCCCATCCACTGTTTGTTCCTCCCCGTCTGAAAGCCGCATGACCGACACCGCCTCGCACCTCCCGCCCGCCTCCGCCGTCGCCCTCGCCACCGCGCTGCAGAAGCTCGCCACCACCGATCGCCTGCTGCTCGCCCTCGACTTCGACGGGACGCTCGCGCCCTTCGTCGACGTCCCGCGCGGCGCCCGGGCGCTGCCCGAGTCCAAGGCCGCGCTCGACCGGCTGGAGCACCTGCCGAACACGTGGGTCGCGTACGTGTCCGGCCGTCCGCTGTCGAGCCTCGAGGTCGTGACGGAGGCCGACGCGGATGCGCTGCTCATCGGCTCGCACGGGGTCGAGATCCGCTTCGGGCGCGACGGGGTCTCGCTGGATCTGTCGCCCACCGAGCAGGAGACGCTGGAGCGCCTGGGGGACGCGCTCGGCGCCCTCGTGGACGACGTGCCCGGTGCGAAGCTCGAAACCAAGCCGGTCGGGTACGGCGTGCACTACCGGCAGGTCGAGGACGGCCTCGGGCCGGACGTCGTCGCGCGGGCTCGCGCTGCGGCTGCCTCCGTGAGCGAGGCGCTGACCATCCGCGACGGCAAGGACATCATCGAGTTCTCGATCCGCGAGGCGCACAAGGGCGACGGGGTGGAGCGCCTGCGTGAGTACACGAAGGCGACCGCTGTGCTGTTCGCGGGCGACGACGTGACCGACGAGGACGGCTTCCGGGTGCTCCGGCCCGCCGACGGCGATGTGGGCATCAAGGTGGGCGAGGGGGAGACGGCGGCCCAGTACCGGGTGGCCGACGAGCGCGCGATCGCGACGCTGCTGACCCTGCTGGCCCAGGCGCGCGAGGCCCACGTGAAGTCGTCGACAGACTGACCCGATCGCGGGTTCTCCACCGTTCTGGACACATGGTCGGAGGGGCATTCGAGACGTCCTAGAGTTGTTCCATGCCAGAAGTCGATTGGAAACCGCGTTCGCGCGTCGTCACGGACGGGATCGAAGCCACCACCAGCCGCGGGATGCTCCGCGCCGTCGGCATGGGCGATGAAGACTGGGAGAAGCCGCAGATCGGCATCGCCTCGTCCTGGAACGAGATCACGCCCTGCAACCTCTCGCTCGACCGTCTCGCGCAGGGCGCGAAAGAGGGCGTGCACGCGGGTGGCGGCTATCCGCTCCAATTCGGCACCATCTCGGTCTCCGACGGCATCTCCATGGGCCACGAGGGCATGCACTTCTCGCTGGTGTCGCGCGAGGTCATCGCCGACTCGGTCGAGACGGTGATGATGGCCGAACGGCTCGACGGAACCGTCCTTCTCGCCGGCTGCGACAAGTCGCTCCCCGGCATGCTCATGGCGGCAGCACGGCTCGACCTCTCAGCGGTCTTCCTCTACGCCGGGTCGATCGCGCCGGGCTGGGTCAAGCTCTCCGACGGCACCGAGAAGGACGTCACGATCATCGACTCCTTCGAGGCGGTCGGCGCGTGCAAGGCCGGCAAGATGAGCGAAGAAGACCTCAAGCGCATCGAGTGCGCCATCGCCCCGGGCGAGGGCGCGTGCGGCGGCATGTACACGGCCAACACCATGGCCTCCGTGGCCGAAGCGCTCGGCATGAGCCTCCCGGGGTCGGCCGCGCCGCCCTCGGCGGACCGCCGCCGCGACTACTACGCGCACCGCTCCGGCGAGGCCGTGGTCAACCTGCTCAAGAAGGGAATCACCGCACGCGACATCATGACCAAGGAGGCGTTCGAGAACGCCATCGCCGTGGTCATGGCGTTCGGCGGCTCGACCAACGCGGTGCTGCACCTGCTCGCGATCGCGCACGAGGCCGAGGTCGACCTCACGATCGACGACTTCAACCGCATCGGCGACAAGGTGCCGCACATCGGCGACCTCAAGCCCTTCGGCAAGTACGTCATGAACGACGTCGACCGCCACGGCGGCGTCCCGGTCGTCATGAAGGCGCTGCTCGACGCGGGCCTGCTGCACGGCGACTGCCTCACCGTGACCGGCAAGACGGTCGCCGAGAACCTGGCCGAGATCAACCCGCCCGCACCGGACGGCGAGGTCATGCGCTCGCTCGACAACCCCATCCACCCCACCGGCGGTATCACCATCCTCAAGGGCTCGATGGCTCCCGAGGGTGCTGTCGTCAAGACGGCCGGCTTCGACGCCACCGTCTTCGAGGGCCCCGCGCGCGTGTTCGAGCGCGAGCGCGCCGCGATGGACGCGCTGACCGAGGGCACCATCAAGGCCGGCGACGTCGTCGTCATCCGTTACGAGGGCCCGAAGGGCGGCCCGGGCATGCGCGAGATGCTGGCCATCACCGCTGCCATCAAGGGCGCGGGCCTCGGCAAGGATGTACTACTATTGACGGACGGACGATTCTCAGGCGGCACAACCGGCCTGTGCATCGGCCACATAGCACCCGAAGCGGTGGACGCAGGTCCCATCGCCTTCGTGCGCGATGGTGATCTGATACGGGTCGATATCGCGGCTCGCTCCCTCGACCTACTTGTCGACGAGTCCGAGCTGACCGCCCGCCGTGAAGGCTGGGCGCCTCTTCCTCCGCGCTATACCCGTGGCGTTCTCGCGAAGTTCTCCAAGCTCGTGCGCTCCGCAGCTGAAGGAGCCGTCACCGGCTGAGCCTTTGCGCCAGCACCGTAAACCATCTTCGTACGTAAGGGACTGATAAAGGCATGTCCACGGATGCAACCCCCAGCACTGTGTTGCCGTCCGCGGCGCCGGGCACGGCGTCGCCCGAGAATCTGACCGGCTCGCAGTCGGTCGTCCGCACCCTCGAGCTCCTGGGCGTCACCGACGTCTTCGGACTTCCGGGCGGTGCCATCCTGCCGATCTACGACGCCATCATGGACTCGACCAAGATCCGGCACATCCTGGTGCGTCACGAGCAGGGCGGCGGTCACGCGGCCGAGGGCTACGCGGTCGCCTCCAACCGGGTGGGCGTCGCCATGGCGACGTCGGGCCCCGGCGCGACCAACCTCGTCACCGCGGTCATGGACGCGCACATGGACTCCGTCCCCGTCGTGTTCATCACCGGCCAGGTGTTCTCCACCCTGATGGGCACGGACGCGTTCCAGGAGGCCGACATCGTCGGCATCACCATGCCGATCACCAAGCACTCCTTCCTCGTGAAGAGCGTGGAGGAGATCCCGGCGACCATCGCGGCGGCCTACCACATCGCCGGCACCGGCCGCCCGGGTCCGGTGCTCGTCGACATCACCAAGGACGCGCAGCAGAACAGCGCACCCTTCGTGTGGCCGCCCAAGGTCGACCTGCCGGGCTACCGGCCGATCACCAAGGCCCACGGCAAGCAGGTGCTGGCAGCGGCCCAGCTGCTCACCGAGGCCAAGAAGCCGGTGCTCTACGTCGGCGGCGGCGTGATCCGCGCCAAGGCGTCGCAGGAACTCCTGGAGCTCGCCGAGGCCACCGGCGCGCCGGTCGTCACGACCTTGACGGCGCGCGGCGCCTTCCCCGACACGCACAAGCAGCACCTCGGCATGCCCGGCATGCACGGCACGGTGCCCGCGGTGCTGTCGCTGCAGGAGTCCGACCTCATCGTGTCGCTGGGCGCGCGGTTCGACGACCGCGTCACCGGCAACACCTCGCTGTTCGCACCCAACGCGAAGATCGTGCACGTCGACGTCGACCCGGCCGAGATCTCGAAGATCCGGATGGCCGACGTCCCCATCGTCGGCGATGCCAAGGACGTCATCGTCGATCTGACCGCGGCGTTCCAGGAGGCGTCACGCGCCCAGAAGCCCGACATCGTCGAGTGGTGGACGTACCTGAACGGGCTCCGCGAGGAGTTCCCGCTCGGCTACACGCCCACCAGCGACGGGCTGCTCGCGCCGCAGTACGTCATCCAGCGGATCGGCGAGCTGACCGGCCCGGAGGGCATCTACACCGCAGGCGTCGGACAGCACCAGATGTGGGCCGCGCAGTTCATCAAGTACGAGCGTCCCAACTCGTGGCTGAACTCCGGCGGCGCGGGCACGATGGGCTACTCGGTGCCGGCGGCGATGGGCGCGAAGGTCGCCCAGCCCGACCGCACGGTGTGGTCGATCGACGGCGACGGCTGCTTCCAGATGACCAACCAGGAGCTCGCCACCTGCACGATCAACAACATCCCGATCAAGGTCGCGATCATCAACAACTCGTCGCTCGGCATGGTGCGGCAGTGGCAGACCCTCTTCTACGACGGCCGCTACTCCAACACCGACCTGAACACGGGCCACGACACCGTCCGCGTCCCCGACTTCGTGAAGCTGGCCGAGGCGTACGGCGCCCTCGGCATCCGTGTCACGAAGGAAGAGGAAGTGGATGCCGCGATCAAGCTCGCGCTCGAGACCAACGACCGGCCGGTCGTCATCGACTTCGTCGTGAGCGCCGACGCCATGGTGTGGCCGATGGTGCCGCAGGGCGTCAGCAACAGCTACGTCCAGTACGCCCGCGACCACAGTCCGTCGTTCGGAGGGGAGTGACCCATGAGCACGCACGTTCTGAGCCTCCTCGTCGAGGACAAGCCCGGTCTGCTGACCCGTGTCGCCGGGCTGTTCGCCCGCCGCGGCTTCAACATCCACTCGCTCGCGGTGGGCACGAGCGAGGTCGACGGCCTCTCGCGCATCACCGTGGTGGTCGATGTCGAAGACCTCCCGCTCGAACAGGTCACCAAGCAGCTCAACAAGCTGATCAACGTGATCAAGATCGTCGAGCTCGACCCGGCACAGTCGGTCCAGCGGGAGCACCTGCTCATCAAGGTGCGGGTGGACAACTCCACCCGCTCGCAGGTGCTCGAAGCGGTGAACCTGTTCCGCGCCCGCGTGGTCGACGTCGCCACCGACGCGCTGGTGATCGAGGTCACCGGCGACAGCGGAAAGACGCAGGCGCTGCTCAAGGTGCTGGAGCCGTACGGGATCAAGGAGATGGCCCAGTCGGGCCTCCTCGCGATCGGCCGCGGCGGCAAGTCCATCACCGAGCGCGTCTTCAAGAACTAGTTTTCGATTCTTCCGAACCAACCAGCAAGGAGTAGCCAAGTGGCTGAGATCTACTACGACAACGACGCGGACCTCTCGATCATCCAGGGCAAGAAGGTCGCCGTCATCGGCTACGGCTCGCAGGGCCACGCCCACGCGCAGAACCTGCGCGACTCGGGCGTCGAGGTCGTCATCGGCCTCAAGGAGGGCTCGAAGTCGAAGCCGAAGGCCGAGGAGGCGGGCTTCCGCGTCCTCAGCGCCGCCGACGCCGCGGCGTGGGCCGACGTCATCGTCATCCTCGCGCCGGACCAGGTGCAGCGCCACCTCTACGCCGAGGACATCCAGGGCAACCTGCAGGAGGGCAACGCCCTCGTCTTCGGGCACGGCTTCAACATCCGCTTCGGCTACATCGAGGCGCCCGAGGGCGTCGACGTGATCATGGTCGCCCCGAAGGGCCCGGGCCACACGGTTCGTCGCGAGTACGAGGCCGGCCGCGGCGTCCCCGTGATCGTCGCCGTCGAGAAGGACGCGACCGGCAACGCCTGGCCGCTCGTCCTCTCGTACGCGAAGGGCATCGGCGGCCTCCGCGCCGGCGGCATCAAGACCACCTTCACCGAGGAGACCGAGACCGACCTGTTCGGCGAGCAGGCCGTCCTGTGCGGTGGCGTCTCGCAGCTCGTCCAGTACGGCTTCGAGACCCTGACCGAGGCCGGCTACCAGCCGCAGGTCGCCTACTTCGAGGTGCTGCACGAGCTGAAGCTCATCGTCGACCTCATGTGGGAGGGCGGCATCGCCAAGCAGCGCTGGTCGGTCTCCGACACGGCCGAGTACGGCGATTACGTCTCCGGCCCGCGCGTCATCGACCCGCACGTCAAGGAGAACATGAAGGCCGTGCTGTCCGACATCCAGGACGGCACCTTCGCCAAGCGCTTCATCGCCGACCAGGACGCGGGTGCGCCCGAGTTCCTGGCGCTCCGCGCCAAGGGCGAGCAGCACCCGATCGAGGCCACCGGCCGCGAGCTGCGCAAGCTCTTCGCCTGGAACGCCTCCAACGACGACGACTACGTCGACGGCGAGGTCGCTCGCTGAGCCTGACCGTCACGGTCACCGCGCACTAGTCTCAGGGGTGCCGCACGCGTCGCG
Source organism: Leifsonia poae (assembly GCF_050632865.1). Classification (GTDB taxonomy): domain Bacteria; phylum Actinomycetota; class Actinomycetes; order Actinomycetales; family Microbacteriaceae; genus Leifsonia; species Leifsonia poae_B. The sequence continues at coordinate 788,461 of NZ_JBODSA010000001.1, forward strand.
TGCGGCACTCCTCGCGTGTGAGGAGCATCCATGGGCGTCGCCGTCGAGATCGCGGTGCAGGATCCCACCGGCGTGCGCATCGCCCTCGCCGAGGGCGCCGACCGGGTCGAACTCTGCACGGCGCTGGCGATGGGCGGCCTCACGCCGTCCGCTGCACTCATCGCGGCGGCCGTCGAGGAGGCGAGACGGGAGGAGCGGGACGGCTTCGTGCACGTGCTCGTCCGTCCCCGCGGCGGCGGCTTCGTCTACGACGCCGCCGAGGTGGCGCTGACCGTCGCCGACATCCGCTTCGCCCGCGCGACGGGTGCGGCCGGCGTCGTGGTGGGCGCGCTCGACGAATTCGCCACCGTCGACGGCGAGGCGTTGCGCCGGTTCGTGGATGCGGCGGAAGGCCTACCCGTGACGTTCCACCGGGCCTTCGACATCATCGGCGACCAGGCCACCGCGCTCGAGGAGCTGATCGCCCTCGGCGTCGGGCGCGTGCTGACCTCGGGAGGCGCGAGCCGCACCATCGACGGCGTCGCGACGCTCAGGGCGCTGGCCCAGCGGGCTGCAGGCCGGATCGAGGTGATGGCCGGGGAGGCGTCCGCATCGACGACATCCCGAGAATCGCCTCCAGCGGGGTGGATGCGGTGCATCTCTCCGCCCGCGACTCGGTCGTCGGAGCGCCCAGCGGCCCCGGCGGTGGGGATGCGCGCTACGACATCACGGACGCGGCGACGGTCGCCGAGGCGGTCGCCGTTGCGCGCCTCGCCCGCCTGACACGCTGAGGCTCGCTACAGCGCGCACACCACGCAGAGCGCGATGAGCACCACCTGCAGGATCGCGCGCGGCACGAGCGGTGTGGCGAACACCCCGAACCGCTCGGTCTTTCCGGCGGCGTAGGCATTCGCGGGAAACACCGCGACGAGGAACACGACCAGGCAGATCGCCGCGGCCACCCGGGTCGCGGGAACCAGCAGCCCGATCCCGCCCGCCAGCTCGCACACGCCCGTGAACGCCACCAGGGCGCGCGGTGACACCACCCGCACCGCCGGCGGGATCATCGCGGCCATCCCGCGCGCCGGCCCCGGCACGAAGTGGAGCGTCCCCATCCCGACGAACACGAGGGCGAGCGCGATGCGCAGGACGAGCTGGACGATCTCGAACGGAGTCACCCGCCCATCCTCTCCCGGGCGCACGACCTCCACCGCCCGTAACGCGGCGAAAAGCGCGCTTGACGCCCCGCTAGAGTTAAGCCGTTCGGCGCCCCACCGACCGTGGCGCACTTTCATCCCAAGCCAGCCCTCGCACCACCGTAAGGATCTGCCACGTGACAAAGCCGGTCGTCCTGATCGCCGAAGAACTCTCGCCCGCCACCGTCGAAGCCCTGGGGCCCGACTTCGAGGTCCGGAACGTGGACGGCACCGACCGTCCGGCGCTCCTGTCCGCGGTCGCCGACGCCGACGCGATCCTGGTCCGGTCCGCGACCAAGGTCGACGCCGAGGTGCTGGAGGCGGCGAAGCAGCTCAAGGTCGTCGCCCGTGCGGGTGTCGGCCTCGACAACGTCGACATCAAGACCGCGACCAACGCGGGCGTCATGGTCGTCAACGCGCCGACCTCCAACATCATCTCGGCCGCCGAGCTGACTGTCGGTCACATCCTGAGCCTGGCCCGTCACATCCCGGCCGCGCACAGCGCGCTCGCGCAGGGGCAGTGGAAGCGGTCGAAGTACACCGGCGTCGAGCTGTACGAGAAGACCGTCGGCATCATCGGCCTCGGCCGCATCGGCGCCCTCATCACCGCTCGCCTGCAGGCGTTCGGCACGAACGTCATCGCCTACGACCCGTACGTCACGAGCGCGCGCGCCCAGCAGCTCGGCGTGCAGCTGGTGACCCTGGACGAGCTGCTGGCGCAGGCGGACTTCGTCACCATCCACATGCCGAAGACGCCGGAGACCACCGGCATGATCTCCGACGACCAGCTCGCGCAGATGAAGGACACCGCGTTCATCGTCAACGTCGCCCGCGGCGGCCTCATCGACGAGGACGCGCTGTACCGCGCCCTCGCCACCGGCACCATCGCGGGCGCCGGCCTCGACGTGTTCGTGTCCGAGCCGCCGCAGGACTCGCCGCTCCTCGCCCTCGAGAACGTCGTCGTCACGCCGCACCTCGGCGCGTCGACCGACGAGGCGCAGGAGAAGGCGGGCGTCTCGGTCGCCCGCTCGGTCCGCCTGGCGCTGTCGGGAGAGCTCGTGCCGGATGCGGTCAACGTCGCGGGCGGCATCATCGATCCGTACGTGCGGCCCGGGATCCCGCTGGTCGAGAAGCTGGGTCAGGTGTTCTCCGGCCTCGCCGGCAGCCCGGTCACGAGCGTCGACGTCGAGGTGCGCGGCGAGCTCGCCGACTACGACGTCAGCGTGCTGAAGCTGGCGGCACTGAAGGGCATCTTCACCAACATCGTCAGCGAGACCGTGTCGTACGTGAACGCGCCGCTGCTCGCCGAGCAGCGCGGCATCGAGGTCCGCCTCATCACCGACTCGGTGAGCGAGGAGTACCGCAACCTGATCACGCTGCGCGGCGCGCTGAGCGACGGCTCGCAGATCTCGGTCTCGGGCACTCTGACCGGCCCGAAGCAGATCGAGAAGATCGTCGGCATCAACGGCTACGACGTCGAGGTCCCGATCGCGGAGCACCTGGTCGTCATGGTCTACGACGACCGTCCCGGCATCGTCGCGGTCTACGGCCGCGAGTTCGGCGACTCCGCGATCAACATCGCGGGCATGCAGATCGCCCGTACCTCGGCCGGCGGCAAGGCGCTCAGCGTCCTGACCGTCGACTCGCGCGTGCCCGACGGGCTGCTCGAGAAGGTGCGCCTCGCGATCGACGCCGACCTGATGCAGGAGATCGACATCACGGAGTCCTGACTCCGGGGAAGATTTCTCTTCCGCGCTGTCGATTCGTGTGGCCTACTTGCGTCGTAGGGGTGTCGATATCCCTACGATCTGAGGAGACACCATGTCCGACGAGTACGTTCTGCTCATCCGCGAGCCGAACTGGAGCCCCGAGACGATGACGGCCGACGACTGGCAGGCCGGCATGGCCGGTCACAAGGCGTTCCAGGACGCCGTTACGGCCGCGGGGGAGCGCATCGTCGCCAGCAACGCGCTGCAGGAGGCCGGCCAGGCAACCCGCATCACGCCCGGCGCCGACGGCACGCCGGTCTTCACCAGCGGTCCGTTCGGCGAGACGAGCGAGGCGATCACCGGGTTCTACAGCTTCACCGCGTCGAGCCCGGAGCAGGCGCGCGAGCTCGCCGCCCTATGCCCGACGCGCGGCTCGATCGAGCTGTACCCGGTGCTGGTGCTGGATGCGGTGCGCTGAGTGACGGCAGCCCTGTGACGGCGACGTCGTGACGGCGGCCCAGTGACGGCGGACGCCGACGTCGGTCGCGCCGCGCTCGAACGGGCGTGGCGCGACGAGTCGCCGCGCATCCTGGGCGCCGTCGCGCGCACCACGGGCGACCTCCTGCTCGCCGAGGACGCGGTGCAGGAGGCGTTCGCGCGCGCCGTCGTCGAGGCCGACCGCGGGCGCGCTCCCGCGAACCCGGCGGCCTGGGTGACCACGGTCGCGCGTCGCGTCGCGCTGGACACGCTGCGGCGCGAACAGACGGCGGCACGCGCCGCACCCGCCTTGGCTGCGGAGGTGGCGCGCGCAGCGGCCGCGCCGGACGCTATCGAGGAGAATTCCGTGTTCACCGGGGACGAGCGGCTGGAGCTGATCCTCGTCGTCGCGCATCCCGAGCTGGCTCCGGAGGCGCGGGTGGAGCTGGCGCTCCGCTTCGTCTGCGGCGTGCCGACCGCCCGCATCGCCGACGTGTTCCTCGTGCCCGAGCCCACGATGGCGGCGCGCCTCACCCGCGCCAAGAAGCGCATCCACGACGCCCGGCTGCGGTTCGCGCTGGACGACCCGGCTGCGGTGGCCGCACGGATGCCCGACGCGCTCACCACGATCTACCTGCTGTACACGGTCGGACACCAGACGGTCGACGCGACCCTTCGCCGGGATGCGATCGAGCTCGCCCGCGACGCCCACCGCGTCTTCGGCGACGCCGAGAGCGCCGGACTGCTGGCGCTCCTGCTGCTGACCGAGGCGCGCCAGTCCACCCGGCTGACCGACGACGACGAGTTCGCCACTCTCCGTGAGGCCGACCGGCGGCGCTGGGATGCGGCGCTGATCGCCGAGGGCGAGGCGCTGGCGACGACCGCACTGCAGGGAGGCGGCCGGTACGCCCTCCAGGCGGGTATCGCCGGGCTGCACGCGATCGCGCCGACGTGGAAGGCGACCGACTGGCCCGCGATCGCCCGGCTGTACGACGGCCTGGTGCGGCAGTGGCCCAGTCCGGCCGCGCGTCTCGGGAGGATCGTCGCGCTCGGCCACAGCCCGGATGCGGGACCCGAGGTCGCGCTGGCGGCGCTGGACGCCGATCCCGCGCTCGCGACCGGCCTGCTGGCGGCCGAGGCGCACGCCGCCCGCGCCGACCTGCTGCGGCTGACCGGCCGCGAACAGGAGGCGGCGGACGCCTATCGGGCGGCCATCCGGTCCGCGCGCGACGACCGCACGGCACGATCGCTCGAACGGCTGCTCGCAGAGGCGGGCTGACCCCTCCCGCATTCGTCACGAATGGTCGCCATTCGCGACGAATGTCGCGCGGCAGCGAAGCTAGCGCGCGGACGCGATGTCGCGCACGAGCGCGATCAGCTGGTCCACGTCTGTCTCGTCGCGCAGCACGGTGTTCGCCGCAGGCAGCAGCGCCGCGTTGTAGTACATCCCGTCGCCGATGAGCATGACCATCCGGGCGGCGAGCGGATCGCCGACCGCCTCCTCTAGCGCGCCTAGCCAGACGCGCTGGGCGTCCGCCAGGGCGTCGCGGGCACGCGGGTCCGCGGCCTGGGCGAGCCGCGCGACCGCGACCACCGCCCGCTCGAAGCGCGAATCCGTGGGGATGGACGTACGCAGGAAGTAGTCGACCGGGCCTGCCTCGTCGGCGCGCATCCGCTCGACGTCGTCGGCGACGAGGCCGGCGAAGCGTTCGAGCACCCCGCCGACCAGCGCCTCCTTCGAAGCGAAGTGATAGAGCAGGCCACCTTTCGAGACCCCCGCGCGAGCGGCGACCGCGTCGAGCGTCGCGGCGCGCTCGCTCTGCTCCGCCAGCAGCTCCTCGAAGGCGTCGAGCACGCGATCGCGCGCGCTGCGGGAGGAGGCGGGGGTGGCGGACGGGTCGGTCGGCATGTCCACATGCTAGTCGCGTTCACTTGCTACTGTACCGTCCAGACGGTACAGTAGACGCATGTCCGCCACCGCCAGCACCCGTCTGCCCGTCGCCGTCCCGCCCCGGGCCGGCGGGCGCGCGTGGGCGGCGCTCGTGGTGCTCATGCTCCCGACGTTGCTGGTCTCGGTCGACAACACCGTGCTGAGCTTCGCGCTGCCATCGATCTCCGAGGCGCTGAAGCCGAGCGCGACCGGGATGCTGTGGATCGTCGACGTGTATCCGCTCGTCCTCGCCGGACTGCTCGTCGCCATGGGGAGCCTCGGCGACCGGATCGGCCGGCGTCGCCTCCTGCTCATCGGTGCGACCGGCTTCGCCGCGGTGTCGGCGCTGGCCGCCTTCGCCCCGAGCGCCGAGCTTCTGATCGGCGCCCGTGCGCTGCTCGGCGTGTTCGGCGCCATGCTGATGCCGTCGACGCTGTCGCTGCTGCGCAGCGTGTTCCTCGACCGCGAGCAACGGCGGCTCGCCATCGCCATCTGGGCCGCCGGCTTCGCCGCGGGTTCCGCGCTGGGGCCGATCGTCGGCGGCGTGCTGCTGGAGCACTTCTGGTGGGGGTCGGTCTTCCTGCTCGCGGTGCCGGTCCTCATCCCGCTGCTGGTGCTCGCCCCGCTGCTGGTGCGCGAGTCCCGCGACCCGGAGCCGGGACCGGTGGACGCGCCGGGCATCGTGCTCTCGCTGCTCACCATGGCGCCGATCGTCTACGGCATCAAGACGCTCGCGGTCGACGGCTTCTCGCTCGTCGCGGTGGTCGCCATCCTGGTCGGGATCGCGTCGGGGGCGCTGTTCGTGCGCCGCCAGCTGCGGCGACCCATCCCGATGCTCGATATGCGCCTGTTCACGCGTCCCGCCTTCAGCGGCGCGGTCGTCGTCAACCTGCTGAGCGTGGTGTCGCTGGTCGGCTTCCTGTTCTTCGTGTCCCAGCACCTCCAGCTGGTGATCAGGCTGACGCCGCTGCAGTCGGGCCTCGTGCTGCTGCCGGGGCTGCTGACGATGATCGTCGCGGGCCTCGTCGTCGTGCCGATCGCGCGGCGCATCCGGCCCGGCGTGGTGATCGCGGGCGGTCTGACCTTGTCGGCGGCCGGGTACCTGCTGGTCGCGCTGACCGGCGGCGGCGCTCCCTGGAGCGTCCTGCTCGCGTCCTTCGTGCTCCTCGGCGCCGGTATCGGCGCGGCCGAGACCGTGTCGAACGAGCTCGTGATCTCGACCGCACCGGCCGCGAAGGCGGGCGCCGCGTCCGCTGTCTCCGAGACCGCGTACGAGCTGGGCGCGGTGCTCGGCACGGCGACGCTCGGGACGCTGATCACCGCGTCCTACCGCGCAGCTCTGGTCGTGCCGACCGGCCTGACGTCCGCGCAGGCGGATGCGGCGGGGGAGACGCTGGGCGGCGCGGTGACCGTGGCGAACGGGCTACCGGCACCGCTCGCGGAGCAGCTGCTCACCTCGGCGCGCGCGGCGTTCGACAGCGGTGTGGGTGTGACAGCGGTCATCGGCGTCGGACTGGTGGCGGCCGCCGCTGTCGTCGCGCTGGTCACCCTGCGCCGCGTCCGCTCCTGACGGGCGGCGCGGCAAGCGCGCGACGATAGAGTAGCGGGACCGGATCCGCCCATCGAACCAGCGCAGGAGTGCCATGTCCCGTTCCGTCAAGCTCGCCGTCATCCCGGGTGACGGGATCGGTCCGGAGGTCATCGCCGAGGCGGTGAAGGTGCTGGATGCGGTCACCGCCGGCAGCGACCTGGCGTTCGAGAAGACGCACTTCTCGCTCGGCGCCGACCGCTACCTCGCCACCGGCGACGTGCTCACGGACGACGACCTGGCGGCCATCTCCGGCCACGACGCGATCCTGCTCGGGGCGGTCGGCGGAAAGCCGGGCGACCCGCGGCTCGCCGGCGCGAACATCGAGCGCGGGCTGCTGCTGAAGCTGCGGTTCTCGCTCGACCACTACGTCAACCTGCGGCCCACCACGCTCTTCCCCGGCATCGCGAGCCCGCTCGCCGATCCGGGCGAGGTCGACTTCGTCGTCGTCCGGGAGGGCACGGAGGGGCCGTACGTCGGCAACGGGGGAGCGATCCGCCAGGGCACGCCGCAGGAGATCGCCAACGAGGTCTCCGTGAACACGGCCTTCGGCGTCGAACGGGTGGTCCGCTACGCCTTCGACCAGGCGGAGCAGCGCCGCAAGAAGCTGACGCTGGTGCACAAGACGAACGTGCTGACCTTCGCGGGCTCGCTGTGGAAGCGGATCGTGGACGCGGTGGCCGCCGAGCATCCCGATGTCGCGGTCGACTACCTTCACGTGGACGCGGCGACCATCTTCCTCGTGACGGATCCTGCTAGATTCGATGTGATCGTCACGGACAACCTCTTCGGCGACATCCTCACCGACCTCGCGGCCGCGATCAGCGGCGGCATCGGGCTGGCGGCCTCGGGCAACATCAACCCGGCCGGGGCCTTCCCGAGCATGTTCGAGCCGGTTCACGGATCGGCCCCCGACATCGCCGGCCAGCAGAAGGCCGACCCCACCGCCGCGATCCTCTCGACGGCGCTCCTGCTCCGCCACCTGGGCGAGCCCGAGCTCGCCGCGCGGATCGAGTCCGCGGTGACCGCCGACCTCGCCGCCCGCACGGGCGCTGTGCGAACGACCGCCGAGATCGGCGACGCGATCGCCGCCCGAGTGGCGCAGAATTGAATCACCCGTCGCATAAAGGACTGTCATGACCTCGACCAGCATCTCCCTCACCAACGGACCCACCGAGACCTCCGGCCTGCTCTGGAACGTCAGCCGCAACGAAGCCGCCCGCGAGGCGGCGGAGCGCGCCGAGATCCTTGCGAACCCGGGATTCGGCAACTACTTCACCGACCACATGGTCGACATCTGCTGGTCGGCGAAGGGCGGCTGGCACCGTCCGCGCGTCTCGCCCTACGGCCCGATCTCGCTGGAGCCCTCGGCCGCGGTGTTCCACTACGCGCAGGAGATCTTCGAGGGCCTGAAGGCGTACCGCCACGAGGACGGCTCGATCTGGACCTTCCGCCCCGAGGCCAACGCAGCCCGCATGCAGCGTTCGGCCTACCGTCTGGCCCTGCCGGAGCTCCCGGTGGAGCACTTCCTCGACTCGCTCAAGCAGCTCGTCGCGGTCGACGGCGACTGGGTTCCTGATGCGCCGGAGACCAGCCTCTACCTGCGTCCCTTCATGTTCGCCAAGGAGGCGTTCCTCGGCGTGCGGCCGGCCAACAAGGTCGCGTACTACCTGATCGCGAGCCCGGCAGGCGCGTACTTCCCGAGCGGCGTGGCCCCCGTGTCCATCTGGCTGTCCGACCGCTGGTCGCGTGCAGGCAAGGGCGGCACGGGCGCGGCGAAGACCGGCGGCAACTACGCCTCCAGCCTTCTTCCGCAGGCCGAGGCCTACGAGCACGGCTGCGCGCAGGTGCTGTTCCTCGACTCGGTCGAGGGCAAGTACCTCGAAGAGCTCGGCGGCATGAACGTAGTGCTCGTCTACAAGGACGGCACACTCGTGACTCCCGAGTCCGACAGCATCCTCGAGGGCATCACCCTCGACTCGGTGCTGCAGCTCGCCCGCGACCGCGGCCACAAGGTCGAGCGCCGCAAGGTCACGATCGACGAGTGGCGCGACGGCGTCGAGTCCGGCGACATCGTCGAGGTGTTCGCGTGCGGCACGGCCGCGGTGATCACGCCGATCGGCGAGCTCAAGTCCGACACCTTCACGGTCGGCGACATCACCGCCCCTCCGGGCGAGCTGACGATGTCGCTGCGCCAGGAGCTGACCGACATCCAGTACGGGCGCGAGCGCGACCGCCACAACTGGATGTACCGCCTGGACGCGTAAGCGTGGTGTTCGCGGTCGTCGGTCCGGGCGCGGTCGGCGGGCTCTTCGCGTGGCTGCTGCAGCGGTCGGGGAGGAGGTCGTCGCCGTGGGCCGGCCGGCGACCGTCGCCGCCATCCGCCGGGACGGCATCGAGGTGCGGAGCGCGACGTTCGGCGACGGCGTCCAGCGGGTGCGCGCCGAGACGGAGGTGCCCGAGGGCGCCAGCGTGATCCTGGCCACCAAGGCGTACGGGCTGGACGATGTGCTCCCGGGCATCGTCGCCGCCCGTCCGGCAGAGGTGATCTCGTTCCTCAACGGCGTCGAGCACATGGCGCCGCTGCGCGCCGCGCTGCCCGGTGTGCCGGTCGCGGGCGCGTCGGTCGCGGTGTCGGCACTGCGCGCCTCTCCGACGGTGATCGACCACCGCAGCCCGTTCGTCCGCATCGAGGCGCCGGAGGCGGCAGCCGGGTTCGCGTCCGTGCGGGCGCTGACGGACGCCGGGCCGAGCGTCCGGGTCGGCGGCAGCGAGGCGGAGGTCCTGTGGGCGAAGTTCCGCCTGCTCGCCTCCCTCGCGCTGCTCACCTCGTACTGGCGGCAGCCGGCCGGCGCCGCGCTCAGCGAGGACCCGGAGCTGACCGAGGCGGTCGTCTCCGAGGTGGTCGCCTGCTCGGCCGCCGAGGGCGTCCCGGCCTCCGAGCTGGACCTGGTGCGCGCGCTGCGCAGCGTCCCGGGCGGGATGCGCACCTCCCTGCAGGAAGACCTCGCGGCCGGAGCCCCGAGCGAGCTGGACGCTCTCGGCGGCGCACTGGTCCGGATCGGCGAGCGGCACGGCATCCCGACGCCGGCGGTGACCCGGATCGTGGCGACGCTCAGTGAGCCAGCCTGAGGCGACGCGCCCCGGTCAGTGCCAGAAGACGGCGATGACCGCGTTCAGCAGGATGAGCGCGCCGATGGTCCAAAACGGTCCCGCCGTCGGCTTGCCGCCGCGCTCGCGCGTGATGACCACGCCGAACATCCCGCCGATGGCGAGGGCGACGACGAGCTTGACCGCGAGCTTCACGTAGTCGAGCTGGATCCCGGCCGGAAACGGGATCGCCAGCAACAGCCCGGAGCCGATCATGATGCCGAGTCCGATGCGGAACAGGAGCGTCGTCGTGTAGGCGCGGCGGATCGCCTGTGCGGCCCAACCGCCGAGCAGCAGGGCGAAACCGACCAGATGGACGAGGACCAGCGCCTCGCGCAGGATCGTCACGAGACCACCTCGACAGACCCGGCATCAGTCCGCGGGCCACGCTTTGGGCGGGACACCGGAAGCAGGAAGCCCACGGCGATCAGCCACACGCCCCCGCCGAAGCGGACGACGGGGAGGAAGAACTGCAGGGGATCGAGGGCGAGCGAGAGGAACGACAGCTCGCCCAGTGCGCCGAGGACGAGCCCGATCGCCGCGAGCCAGCGCGGGAACAGCCGGAGGATGTACGCCGGAACCGCGATCCCGGCGATCAGGAGGCCGAGGCCGGTCGCGTATCCGACCCCGCCGAGCCCGAAGGCAACCCGCGCGAGTGCGGCGACGGTGCCATCGGCGCCCGGGCCGGTCGGGTAGCTGAGCGACCAGGTGATGAGCGCAGACGTCATGAGGGAGAGGGATGCGGCGATGCCGCCGTACAAGCCGATCACCGGTCCCGGCACGCGCACACCCAGGCGGAGCTGGCGGGCGTACACCGTCGCCGCCAGGATGCCGAGCGGGACGGCCGCACCGAACTGGAGCAGCGCACCGATCCGCACGGCGGCCTGATTCAGGCCGTACCAGGCCGCGACCTCCTGCGGCGCGGCGAAGGGGTCGGGAGCCGATCCGGTCCCGGCGATCAGGACGATCACGCCGGCGAGGGTGAGCGCGAGAGACACGATCGCGAGGGGGCCGGGCGGAGGACCCCCGATCGGCGTCGCCCGGGTCCGTGGTCGATGAAATCAGTCATGGCATTAATGATGCGCACTATGAATCGTTCTGTCAATCGCGCTATGATGCCATCGTGCCCGCCCGCCGACCTGCCCGTACCGGATTCCTCCTCTCCCAGCTGGGAGCGTTCGCGTCCGCCCGCTTCGCCGACCTCGTCAAACCCTCCGGACTCACTCCGGCCACGGCCGGCGTGCTCCGGATCGTCGCGCGGGAGCCGGGCCTCAGCCAACGGGCGCTCGCGACCCGGCTCGGCACGGTCCCGAGCCGCGTCGTCGTGCTCGTGGACTCTCTGGAGAGGGCCGGTCTCGTCGTCCGAACCCGCGATCCCGAGGACCGCCGGAACCACCGCCTCGACGTCACGGAGGCCGGGGAGCGCACCCTCCAGGAGGTCCGGGTCGCGGCCCAGACGCAGAACGCCGACATCCTGGCTCCCCTCGACGAGGGCGAGCGCGAGACGTTCGCGGCCCTCATCGCGAAGCTCGCGGCTGCCCACGGTCTCGACCCGGAGGTGCACGCCGGCTATTCCGACGGGCGCCCCACCGGACGGCGCTAGGCTCGATCCCGTGAAGATCGCACGTTTCAGCCACACCCGCGAGGGTTCGACGACCCCCGCCATCGACTACGGCATCGTCGACGAGGACGCCCTCGTCGTGCTCGCCGGCGACCCGATGTTCGTCGGCTTCGAGACCACCGGGGAGCGCGTCCCGCTCGGCAAAGTCGGCTCGCTGCTGGCGCCGGTCATCCCGCGGTCGAAGGTCGTCGCGGTCGGCAAGAACTACCGCGACCACGCCGCTGAGATGGGCGGGGAGGCGCCGGGCGAGCCGCTGCTGTTCCTCAAGCCCAACACCGCCGTCATCGGGCTGGGCGACGCCATCATCCAGCCGCCGCAGTCCGAGCGCGTCGACTACGAGGGCGAGCTGGCGGTCATCATCGGCAAGATCGCGCGCAACGTCACCGCCGAGGACGCGGCCGACCACATCTTCGGGTACACCGTCGCCAACGACGTCACCGCCCGCGACCTGCAGGAGAAGGACGGCCAGTGGACGCGCGCGAAGGGCTTCGACACCTTCTGCCCGCTCGGGCCCGTCATCGAGACCGAGCTGGCCTCGGATGCCGTGCTGCGCACCCGCCTGAACGGCGAGCTGAAGCAGGAGGCGCCGATCTCGGACATGGTGCACGACATCCCGTCGATCATCGCCTACGCGTCGAGCGTGTTCACGCTGCTGCCGGGCGACGTCATCCTCACCGGAACGCCGGCGGGGATCGGGCCGATGAAGCCCGGCGACACCGTCGAGGTCGAGGTGGACGGAGTGGGGTCGCTGGTCAATCCGGTGCGCGCTGCGAAGTAGGCCCTCCCGGTAAGATCGAGGACGTATGTCTGACTCGATCGCTCACCCCTTCTCCGAGGCCACCGGCGCCGATGTGCGCGTGCGCTTCTGCCCGTCGCCGACCGGGACGCCGCACGTCGGCCTCATCCGCACGGCGCTGTTCAACTGGGCGTACGCCCGGCACACCGGCGGCAAGCTGATCTTCCGCATCGAGGACACCGACGCGGCACGCGACAGCGAGGAGAGCTACCAGCTGATCCTCGAAGCGCTCCGCTGGCTGCGGCTCGACTGGGACGAGGGGATCGACGTCGGCGGTCCGGACGGCCCCTACCGGCAGTCGCAGCGCTACGGCATCTACCGCGACCTCATCGAGCGGCTGAAGGAGTCGGGCCACATCTACGAGAGCTTCGCCACGGCGGAGGAGATCGAGGCCCGCAACGTCTCGCTCGGCCGCGACCCGAAGCTCGGCTACGACAACTTCGAGCGCGACCTCACCGACGAGCAGAAGGCGGCGTACCGCGCCGAGGGCCGCGAGCCCGCGCTGCGCCTCCGGGTGCCCGACGACGACCTCAGCTTCGACGACCTGGTGCGCGGCGAGATCACCTTCAAGGCCGGCTCGTTCAGCGACTTCGTCGTCGTGCGCCCCAACGGCCACCCGCTCTACACGTTCGTGAACCCCGTGGACGACGCGCTCATGGGCATCACGCACGTGCTCCGCGGCGAGGACCTGCTCTCGTCCACCCCGCGCCAGATCGCGCTGTACCACGCGCTCATCGACGCCGGGGTGACCACCTTCGTCCCGCGCTTCGGGCACCTCCCGTACGTCATGGGCGAGGGCAACAAGAAGCTCTCCAAGCGCGACCCCGAGTCGAACCTGTTCCACCACCGGGACCGCGGCTTCATCCCCGAGGGCCTGGTGAACTACCTGGCGCTGCTCGGCTGGTCGCTGACGCACGACCGCGACGTGTTCTCGCTGTCCGAGATGGTCGCGGCGTTCGACGTGAAGGATGTGAACCCCAACCCGGCCCGGTTCGACCTCAAGAAGGCCGAGTCGATCAACGGCGACCACATCCGCCTGCTGGATGTCGCGGACTTCACCGAGCGCACCATCCCGTACCTGGCCGCGGCCGGCGTCGTCGAGGAGCCGCTGACGCCCGCTCAGCACGACGTGCTCGCGCAGGCCGCGCCGCTTGTCCAGGAGCGCGTGCAGCTGCTCGGCGAGACGCCCGGCATGCTGGGCTTCCTGTTCACGGACGCCGCATCGCTCACGATCGAGGACGACGCCCGCGCCTCGCTGCCCGACAACGCGGGCGAGGTGCTGGCCGCGTCCCTCGGCGCGCTGGAGCTCGTGCCCGAGGCCGAGTGGACGCACGACGCGATCGAGGCCGCGCTGCGCGACGCGCTCGTGGAGGGCCTGGGGCTCAAGCCGCGCGTGGCGTTCGGTCCGCTCCGCGTCGCGATCTCCGGTCGCCGGGTGTCGCCTCCGCTGTTCGAGTCGATGCAGATCCTCGGCAAGGCCGAGACCATCGCCCGCCTCGACCGGCTGTCGGCGACGCTGGGGTGACGGCGTGAGCGAGGAGTCGTATGAGGTCGTCGTCGTCGGCGGGGGACCGGCCGGACTGTCGGCCGCACTGAACCTCGCGCGGGCGCGGCGGCGGGTGCTCGTCGTGGACGGCAACCGTCCCCGCCACGCGGCGACCCTGCGGGCGCACGGCTTCGTCACCCGCGACGGCATCTCGCCGCTCGAGCTGCGCCGCCTCGGCCGCGAGGAGGTCGACGCCTACGACACCGCCTCGGTCGTCTTCGCCCAGGTCGGCGCCGTGGAGCTCGAGGGCGACGGCTTCCGCGTCACCGGCCGCGGAGTGCGCGGCGGCGCCGATGTGGACGCCCGGGCCGACGCGGTGGTCATCGCGACCGGCGTGTCGGAGACGATGCCCGCCATCCCGAGCCTCCGCGCCTATTACGGCACCCAGCTGCACAGCTGCGTCGAGTGCGACGGCTACGAGACGGCCGGCCAGCCGCTGGCCCTGATCGGCGAGACGTCGGATCTCGCCGAGCGCGCCCTGCTGCTGACCCAGTGGACGGACGACCTCATCGTCTTCACGAACGCCGCCGACGTCGTCGACGCTGAGGAGGAGCGGATGCTCGCCCAGCTCGGCGTGGCGATCGAGCGCCGCCCGATCGACGACGTCGTGGGGGAGAAGGGTGTGCTGACCGGCGTCCGCCTGGCGGACGGCACCGTGATCGAGCGGGCGCGCGGTTTCCTCCGCCCGGTGTGGTCGCCCCAGCTCGCGTTCGCGGACGCGCTGGACCTGGACCGCGACTCCGACGGCTACCTGGTGACGGACGCACAGGGCCGCACCTCCGTTCCCGGCGTCTACGCCGCGGGCGAGACGACGGCGCCCGGACCGCAGCAGCTGATCGTCGCCGCCGGCTCCGGCGCGGTGGTCGCGGCGGCCGTCAACCGCGACCTCATCGGACTGTCGCTGGACGGCGCCGCCGTTTTGTAGTCCGGCCCGCGCGTAGGCTAGAGTTGGTTCTCGTGCCCGGGCCGCGGTTCGGAGCAGTGGGGTATGGTGTAATTGGCAACACGGCTGATTCTGGTTCAGTTGTTCTTGGTTCGAGTCCAGGTACCCCAGCAGTGAATAGCCCCGCCGTTCTGTTGAAAAACAGCTGGCCGGGGCTTTTTTGCTGCCCGCGTCTCAGAATGCGGTGACCAATCCGCCGAGGAACAAGAGCAGCACGAAGACGTCGAAGAAGACGAAGCCGATCGACGTGACGGCGATCCCCAGCACGACGAGCACGAGCTGGAATACCCGGAACCACGTCGAGGTCGAGTCCAGTGCAAGGTCGCCCGCGAACGAGCGGAGCATGAGGCCGGAGCACACGAAGGGCGCCACCATCGCCAGCCCGAGGACGGCGTAGAAGGTGAATGCCGAAAGCTCAGGGGTCGCGAGCCCGACAGCCCACACCGCCACGGAGGCTGGAACCACGGCGGCGGCGACGAATAGTTGCACGTGCCCCGCCCACCAGACCCGGCGCGCGAACCGCGGCATCCCCGCCGGGGGACGGCGCCGATACCAACGGACCCGTCCGGTTCGGACACTCGTCGTGCCGGGCGTTAGCGCGTCCGTCACCGTCGGAGCCACCCGAGCACCGAGAGTCCCGCGTTGGAGAACCGCACCCAATACAGAATCGCGAGTAGTCCGCAGACCGGCAGACCGATGGCGAGCGGGAGTGTCCGCAAGGCGGCCGGCAGGAATGTGTACGCGGCGAGGGAGCCTGCCAGCACGTAGATGAACGCGGCGACCAGGATCACCCCGATCGTGAGGTCGCGTCGTTGCGACACCTCGTCCTCCGTCTGTGCCGCGATGCGCATCAGGAGGTCGACGATTCGTCGGCGGAACACGATCATCGCGGTCGCGACGAGGACGATCCACCCGATGGAGAACAGTATGGGCATCGGGCCTCCTCCAATAGGGCTCGATGCGACGCTAGCGGAGGACATCGACGGCGGGGGCTTCGTCGCACCCCCAAACCAGGTGGGTGGGAAGCGTCCCCCTCATTGGGGTAGACGTATTCCGTGCCCGATGGTCTTGACTGAGCGGGATGCTCGCGCTCTCAGAAGCGAGCCCTTCTCGAAAGTGAGCCGCCGTTGCGTGATCGCGCCGCCTCCGTCCCCGTCGTCGAACGATCCGGAACGGCGCATCCCCGTCGGCGCACCGTCGCTGCGCTGACCGCCGCCGCACTCGCCGCCACCGGGCTCGCCGCCCTCGGCGCGGTGCCCGCGTCCGCGAATCCCGGCAACGGCGTCTGGCTGGGTGCGTTCTCGAGCACAGTCGGCACCGTCACCGATGTCGCGGTCGACTCCTACACCGCGCACGCGTTCGCGGGTCTCGCCGGTCAGGTGAAGATCGTGGACGAGTTCTCGGGTGACGTGATCGGGTCCGTGCCGCTCTCCGGCGCCACCGCTCCGCTCCTCGGTGTCGACGCGACGCGGGCGCTGGTCTGGGCGCTCGACGCGGGGCAGCACAAGCTCTATCGGATCGACGAGCGCACCAACACGGTCACCGGCACGGCGACGGTCGCAGGCGACGTCCGCGATCTGACCGTGGACCATAGCAGCGCGACGGTATTCGTGGCGACCGGGGCCGACGGGACCCTGGTGCCCGTCAACGAGACGACGCTCGCCGTCGGCACCCCCATCACGGTCGGCGGGACGCTGACGCGCGTCGAGGTCGACAGCCAGGCCGGGACCCTCTACGCGCTCGACGCGGTCGGGCAGAAGGTGGCCGTCGTCGACGAGGCGTCGTCCACCGTCTCCGGCACCGTGAACCTCCCGGCGGCCCCGTCCGCTCTGACCGTGGACCCGGCACACCACAACGCCTACGTCGGCTTCGCATCGCTCTCCACGCTGTCCGTCGTCCACGGTCCGGATCACACGGCGGCGTCCCCGGTGACGTTGCCCTCGTCCTTCGGCGCTGGGGTGCAGGCCCTGGGCGTGGACCCGACCACCCAGACGGTGATCGCGCTCAACAACGCGCAGATCGCCCAGGTCGACACGGTCACCGGCACGGCCACCACCGCCACCAACCCCATCCCGACGGCCACCGCGCCCCACGTCGGGGTCGACGTCTTCACGAACACCGTCGCATTCGGCGCGGGCGCCAGCGTCTACGGGTACTGGGAGCCGGTCTCCTTCCTGGGCAGCGTGTCCGGCGTCGTCCCGGCAGGAACGTCCTACTCGAAGGAGATCGCGGCGTGGTCCTGGTCGGGCGAGGCGCTGACCTTCTCCGTCACCAAGGGGACGCTGCCCACCGGCCTGACCATTGCGGGCGACACCATCGTCGGCACGGCCACGACGCCGGGCGACTACACGTTCGATCTGACGGCGACGGACACGTACAAGGACTCGGTCACGCAGACCTACACGCTCCGCGTCGTGACCGTCAGCCGCACCTCCGGCAGCGACCGCTTCGACACCTCGGTCGCCGTCTCGAAGGCTGCGTATCCCGACGCCTCCGCCGTCGGCACCGTGTATGTCGCGAACGGCATCTCCTTCCCGGACGCGCTCTCGGGCGGTCCGGCGGCCGCGCAGGACTCGGGCCCGCTGCTGCTCACGGCGCCCACCTACCTGCCGGCGTCCGTCTCCGCGGAGATCACCCGCCTGCACCCGGCGCACATCGTGGTCGTGGGCGGCCCTGCGGTCGTCGGCTCTGCGGTGTTCAACGCGCTGAAGGGGCTCTCCCCGGACGTGCAGCGTGTGTACGGCAGCGACCGGTTCGGCACGTCGCAGGCGGTCATCAAGCACTCCTTCAAGACGGCGCCGATCGTGTACGTCTCGACGGGGCTGAATTTCCCCGACTCGCTGAGCGCCGGTGGCGCCGCGGGCAGTCTGCACGCTCCGCTCCTCCTGGTGAACGGCAACACCACCTCGGTGGATGCGCCGACCGCCGCACTGCTGCAGTCGCTCGGGACGAGCAAGATCGTGATCATTGGCGGTTCGGCCGTGATGTCGCCATCGCTCGTCGCCGACTTCGCGAAGTACGGGACAGTCGTGCACCTGGCGGGCTCCGACCGGTTCGACTCGTCGCAGCAGGTCGTCGAGACGGCGTTCATCACGAGCAGCCGGGTCATCCTGGCGAACGGGCTCAACTTCCCGGACGCGCTGGGCGCCTCGGCCTGGTCAGGGAAGACAGCGTCGCCGCTGTTCATCACCCTCCCGAACTGCGTCCCACAGCGCACGCTGGACGACACGTACTTCCTCGGCGCGACGAAGATCTCGCTGGTCGGCGGCGCGACGGTCCTGCACGGGAGCGTCGCGGCGCTGGAGAGCTGCGCCGACGTCTTCTCGGTGATCGCTCCCGCCTACCCGGCGTCCGCGCCGGTGACGGGTAAGAAGGTCACGGCCTTCGGCAGCGGTGCAGCGGAGTCCGGCCAGCCGGTCGGCCCGCTCCTTCGGGTGAACCAGGGAACGGAGCGCCCGACCGGTCGCTGACCGCAGGGACGCGCCGGTGCGGGATCACCCCGCCGGCGCGTCCTCCGCGGCCTCCTCCGCCTCCTCGCCGTGCTGGACGATGTCGCCGTCCTGGAACAGGATCCCCTTCGCGGTCTCCCGCCACTGCGGCTTCGCCCGAAGCAGGAACTCCAGCTCCATGCTGAAGTGCTTGTACTCCTCGGCGAGGGAGTCGAGCATGATCGCCTGCGCGACCTCGTCCTTCTCGACGGCGATGCGCTGCTCGTACCAGCCGATCGCCTCCGCCTCCTCGGACAGGCTCGCGCACATGCGGGCGAACGTCCGCGTCTCCTCGCCGAGTTCGTTCGGCGGCTCGTGATACTGGTCGGTGGACACCGGCTCTCCCTTCGTAGGACTCCATCCAATGGCGGTCGTGCGCATCTCTCAAGTGCCTCGGGTCGCCGTCCTGCCGATCAGGAGCGAGAGAGCGCCGACCACGAGATCGAGTGCCGCGCAGATCGCCCATACGGCCGCGTATCCGGCGAACGAGGTCGTCGTCTGCGTGCCGCCCTCGGTCGTGTACGTCATGAGGAGACTGGACATCACGAGCGCGAACACCGCTCCGGCGATCGCACCCGCGGAGATCCGGGCGGTGCTGTAGAGCGCGGACGCGATACCGACCGAGTCCGCGGGCGCACGCGCGACGATGATGGCGGGCAGCGTGGATACGACGAGCCCGTTGCCGAGGCCGCGGACCACCCACGCGGCGTAGAACACGGCGAGCGAGTGCGGGACGAGGATCAGCGCCACGAAACTCAGCGAACCGAGCACAGCGCCCAGCGCGACCGTCGCCTGCGGCCCGATGCGGGCGGAGAGCCGGAAGCCGTTCGTCGCGGAGACGAAGGCGGCCCCGGCCTGCGCGAGAACGAACGTGCCGGCCAGAGCCGGGCTGATCCCGAGACCGAAACCCAGCACGGCCGGGTCGTTCAGCAGGTACACCGACGACGCCGTCTGACTCCCGTAGAGCTGCGCACCGAAGAGGAACGCCACCAGGATGGGCAGCCGGATCCCTGCCCGCCTGAGCATGGCCAGGTCGACGAGTGGATCGACGGCGCGCTTCTCGACGAGTGCCCACGCTGTGAGCAGGACGCCCCCGACGGCGATGACGCACCAGGTCGCGGCAGTGCTCCATCCCCAGGTCGAGGCGTTCGAGACGCCGCCCAGCACGGCCGCGAGGCCCACGCTGAGCAGGGTGGCGCCGAGCAGGTCCACCCGGCCACGCGCACGGACGCTGGACTCCGGCACGAGGAACCACACCATGGGCGCGCACAACATCATGAAGGCCGCCGGAATCCACAGCGCGGGGCGCAGAGCCCCGAAGGCGCCATATGCGAGACCCGACCCGAGGCCGCCGAGAGCAGCGCCGACGGTGAGCGCGCCGACGAGCTTCCCGATCGAGCGGCTGGAGGACATCTGGTCCCGGTTCCGGACGATGGCGAATTCGAGGGGGAGCGAGGCCAGCAACAACGCCTGCAGGGCATGGCCCAGCAACAGCACGCCGAAACCGGGCGCGAGCGCTACGAGGATCGAACCGAGAGCGCTGGACGCGGCCACGGTCGTCAGCATCCGCTTGTGGCCGAAGCGGTCGCCGAGCCTTCCGATCAGGGGGACGCAGACGACGGCGGCCAGCAGATAGCCCGTCGAGACCCAGTTCAGCTGCGCCGGCGTGACATGGAACTCGGTCCCGATCGCAGCGAGCAGCGGGGGATACCACCCCTGGATCAAGCCGCTTCCGAACTCCATCACCACGAGCAGGCCGACGGCCCGTCTGCGCGCGGGGACGACAGCGGGCTCCGTGGTGTCGCCCGGCGAGGTCGGTGTCGTCATCGAGGGTCCTCCCGTCTGCGGCAGACGGTTCGTTCATCCCAAGCCCCGGGCGTCATGCTGGCACAGACCGCGCGCCTGGGGGATACCCACCCGATGACCAGGGTCTACCCGCGCCGACCGCGACGCGGGAGGATACCGCCATGACGGACAGCGACGGAGCCGGCATCGTCGGCGTCAACACCATCGGCATCCCGGTCGCGGACCAGGACCGCGCGCTCGCGTTCTACCGCGACGTGCTGGGCTTCCGTGTCCTGGTGGATGCGCCCCTCCCGCAGACGGGCGGGCGCTGGATCATGCTCGCGCCGCCCGGCTCCCCGGTGTCGGTCTCGCTCGTCAGCGCGACGGACAGCGCTCCGGCGGGGGTGGAGACGGGGATCCGGTTCGAAACGCTCGACGCCGAGCGGACGCACGCGACCCTCAGGGAGCGGAGAGTGGATGTGGGGGAGCTGCTGCGATGGACCGGTGTTCCGCCGATGTTCGCCGCGTCCGACCCCGACGGCAACCGCTTCGAGGTGGTCGAGCGGCCGACACGCTGACGGAATCGGTCGCCGTGCCGCTAGGTGAGCCCAAGGGGGTGGTCGCCGATGAGCGCATTGATGGAGGGACTGCAGCGGGAGGAGCGCCGACGCCGGCGGGTCGCGCTGTTCGTGGTGCTGAGCTGCGTCGCCGGTCTCGGAGTGTGGCTGACGGCTCCGTTCGGGATCGTGCTGATCACCTGGGGCGAGGCCGCAGGCTGGCTGCTCGTGGCGGCCGGAGCCGTGCTCCTGGCGCTGACCGTCCTCGGGATCCTCGCGGCGCGACGCTCCCACCGGGCCCCGCAGAGCCTCCCGGGCAAGCCGAATCCGCGTTTCGACGAGCCGGAGCCGTCGCCGGACCCGCGCGGCGGATTCAGTATGTCGGGCTCCTACCTGGGTTCGCATTAACAAATCGAAACAGCCGGGAACCCGCTCGATAGGGTGACGGCATGGCTGCGCGTGTGATCGTCATCGGTGCGGGCGTGGTCGGCGCCGCGACCGCCTGGTCGCTGGCCCGCGAGGACGCGTCCGTCGTTCTCCTCGAGGCGTTCGAGCGCGGGCACGACCGCGGCTCGTCGCACGGCGGGTCGCGCATCTTCCGGCACGGCTACACCGAGCAGGACTACGTGGAGCTGTCCGTGCGGGCGCTCCAAGGGTGGACGCACCTCGAGCGGGTCAGCGGGCGTCGCTTGCTCGACCCGACCGGCGCTCTCGATCACGGCGACCTCGCCGCGCTGACGGCGATCGCCGAAGCGCAGGATGCGGCCGAGCTCCCGTACGAGTGGCTGACCGCGGACGAGGCGACGTCGCGCTGGCCGGGGCTGCGGTTCGAGCAGCACGTGCTGTTCAGCCCGGGCGGTGGACGCCTTCGAGCGGCGGACGCGATCGAGGCGCTGCTCGACGCGGCGGCCGCCGCCGGAGCGGACCTGCGGTTCGGCGCGCGTGTGACGGACATCGCCGAGACGGGCGACGGAGTGACGGTGACGGCCTCCGACGGCGTCCACACCGCCGATGCCGTCGTCGTCGCTGCGGGGTCGTGGACGCCCGAGCTGTTGCGTCCGTTCCTGGACGCGCGCGGCGTGGAGCTTCCGACGGTCCGGGTCACCGAGGAGCAGCCGGCGCACTTCCCGCTGGTGGCCGGCCCCGCGGACAGCGAGGCGGCCTGGCCGAGCTTCGTGCACCACCCCACCGAAGACGGTGTGACCGGCGCTTACGGCCTGCTGACACCGGGGGAGGGCGTGAAGGTCGGCTTCCACGGTGTCGGGCCCCAGGTGGACCCGGACCACCGCGACCGCACCATCGACCCGGACCGGCTGGCCGGCCTGCAGCGCTACGTCGCGGACTGGGTGCCGGGCGTCGACTCCACGCGCCCGGAGGGCATCAGCTGCCTCTACGACAGCACGCCGCAGGAGGAGTTCGTGCTCGACCGCGTCGGCCCGGTCGTGATCGCGACCGGGTTCTCCGGGCACGGCTTCAAGTTCGGGCCGGCGCTCGGCGACGTGCTCGCGCGCCTCGCGCTCCATGGCGAGCCCGCGGCGGAGCGGTTCCGGTTGGCGGTCGCGTCACCCGACGCCTGAGCCCCGGGTCAGCGGCGCGCCGGGTCGAGGTTGACGCCGATCCCGTACTTCAGCTCGGGATTGGAGCCGGTCTGCACCATCCACGGGTTCAGCCACAGCAGCTGCGTCTCGGTGATGCCGAAGCGGTGAGTCACCGCCGTGATCGTGTCGTACGGGTTCGGGACGTAGGTGGTGAGCACGCCGTCCTCCATCAGGGCCTTGCCGCGGGCGAACGGGATGAGGCCGGAGTCCTTCACCGTGAGCCCCGGGTACGGGGAGGGCACGGTCCAACTGAGGGATGCGGCGGCGAACACCCGGCCGTCGCCCGGCAGGCTCTCCTCGACCGAGTGCAGCCAGCTGGGGTCGCCGAGGGCGGGGAACTGGCCTCCGATCGGCAGCACCAGCTCTCCGTTCGGCTCCGTGCGGTCCAGGGATGATACGAGCCCGAACTGGAGGTTGCTCTGGATGCTCTCCGGCTGTCCGTCGTGGCGCGTTCCCGTGATGAACAGGCTGAGCCCCGTCAGGTCGGCGGTTGCCGGGTCGTCCGGCGTGATCCGGACCTGGATCGTGCCCTCATCGTCTACCGTCACCCGCACAGCGCCGGTCAGCGGGTGGTCAGCATGAGGGTCGTCGACCGGGTCGTGCTCGATCGGAACGAGGCGCCCGGTGGCGATGGTCTGACCGCGGAGCTGCAGCTGCGGGTACGACGCGGCGGCGGGCTCGGCGTCGGGTGAGTCGACGGCCGTCGGCGTCGGCGACGGATGCGGCGGTGGCGCGAGCAGCGCGCATCCCGACGTCAACCCCACCGCACCGACCACGACCAAGGCCGCGGCGACGCGGACCACCCCCAATGGATCATGGGGCGACCCTATCAGGGCTCATTCCACGACGACGGGCACCCAGTAGCCGGCGCAGGAGGCGCTGCCGGTGTCGTCGCACTCGTCATACGGACTGCCCTCGACGCTCAGCACGGCCTCGCCGCGGGGAAAGTCCGGGGGGACCACCAGTTCGGTCTCGAAGCGGCCGTCCCGGGCGACCGCGACGTGCAGCGGCGGCGTGTGCACATCCCGATGCTGGAGTACGACGACGTAGAGCCGGTCCCGCGCGTATCCGAGGTCGCAGGCGGCCGGACCGCTCGACAGCGCTACCGTCTGCCCGGGATGCACCACGGCAGGACGTGCGTGCAGCGGTGCGGGCAGGCACATCGCCGCCGGCCGGATGATGCCGGCCGACTGAGCCGCCGCGGCCAGACCGACGGCGCCGGCGGCGACGACGAGCGTCAGCGCGGTCGCTGCCGCGACCACCCACGCGCGCCGCCTCATGTCGACATCCTGGCCGACCGCCGGCCCTCCGCGCGACCGATCAGACCTGCGCGCCCAGCTTGAAGCCCTGCGCCTCGTCGCCCTTGCGGGTGTAGGAGAAGCCGTCGGCGCCAATGGTGACCTCCATTTCGGAGTCGTCGGTGCGGCTGGTGAGCGGCTGCGGGTTGCCGTCGAGGTCGAGCACGAGCGAGGCCTCGGTGTACCAGGAGGGGACGACCGGGTTGCCCCACCAGTCGCGGCGCTGGTTGTCGTGCACGTCCCAGGTGACGACGGGGTTGTCCGGGTCGCCGGTGTAGTAGTCCTGCGTGTAGATCTCGACGCGGTGGCCGTCGGGGTCGCGCAGGTAGAGGTAGAAGGCGTTGGAGACGCCGTGGCGGCCGGGGCCGCGTTCGATGCAGTCGCTGCGGCGGAGGGCGCCGAGCTTGTCGCAGATCGCGATGATGTTGTGCTTCTCGTGGGTGGCGAAGGCGACGTGGTGCATCCGCGGGCCGTCGCCTCCGGTCATCGCGGTGTCGTGCACGGTCGGCTTGCGGCGCATCCACGCGGCGTAGGTGGTGCCGGCCTCGTCCTGGATGTCCTCGGTGACGCGGAATCCGAGGTCTTCCATGTAGGCGACGGCGAGCGGGACGTCCGGGGTCACCTGGTTGAAGTGGTCGATGCGGACCAGGGCGCCGGGCGTGTACAGGTCGTAGCGCCAGGCCAGACGCTCGACGTGCTCCACCTCGTAGAAGAACTCGTACGGGAAGCCGAGCGGGTCCTCGACGCGCACCGAGTCCCCGACGCCCTTCGTGAAGCCCTCGGCGCGACGCTCCACACGGCAGCCGAGCTCGGTGTAGAACTCGACCGCGCGGTCCAGGTCCTCCGGCGTGCGCACCCGATACGCGAACGCGGCGACGGCGGCGACCGGGCCCTTGCGCAGCACGAGGTTGTGGTGGATGAACTCCTCGAACGAGCGCAGGTAGACGGTGTTCTCGTCCTCCTCGGTGACGACGAGATCGAGCACGTCGACGTAGAACTCGCGGCTTGCGGCCAGGTCGGTGACGACCAGCTCCATGTAGGCGCAGCGCACCACGTCCGGCGGGGTGGCCTTCGGGGTGGGGATGCGGTCGGTCGGTGCCGGGATCGGGTCGCCGGCGGTCACGATGGGCTCGGGGGAGCCGGGGGTGATGGTCATGGTGGTGCTCTCTCTGCGCTGAGGGTGGATCGGTCGGAAAGTGGGGGTCAGGCGTCGCCGGCGTCCTCGGCGGCCTCCTCGGCCTCCTCCGGCTGGTGCACGGCGGCGCCGAATCGGGCGGTGTGGACGGGGCCCAGCGTGATGTGGACCGCCTGCTGGTCGGTGTAGAAGTCGATCGAGCGGTAGCCGCCCTCATGTCCCAGACCCGAGGCCTTCACACCGCCGAACGGCGTGCGGAGGTCGCGGACGTTGTGGGAGTTCAGCCACACCATCCCGGCCTCGACGTTCTGCGCGAACGTGTGCGCGCGCTCCAGGTCGCTGGTCCAGATGTAGGCGGCGAGCCCGTACTTGACGCCGTTGGCGAGCTCCAGCGCCTCCTCGTCGCTGTCGAACGGGGTGATCGCGACGACCGGGCCGAAGATCTCCTCCTGGAAGATCCGGGCGTCCGCGGGCACGTCGGCGAACACGGTCGGCGCGACGTAGTTGCCGGTCTCCAGCCCCTCGGGGCGGCCGCCGCCGGCGAGCAGCCGGCCCTCCTGCTTGCCCAGCTCGACGTAGGACATGACCTTCTCGTAGTGCTCCGGGTGCACGAGCGCCCCGACCTCGGTCTTCGGATCGTGCGGGTCGCCGACGACGATGTTCTTCGCCCGCTCCGCGTACCGCGACAAGAACTCCTCGTAGATCGGCCGCTCGACCAGGATCCGCGACCCGGCCGTGCACCGCTCGCCGTTCAGCGAGAACACGCCGAACAGGGTCGAGTCGATCGCGGCCTCCAGGTCGGCATCCGCGAACACCACGGCGGGCGACTTGCCGCCCAACTCCATCGACAGACCCTTCAGGAACGGCGCGGCGTTCCCGAAGATGATCTGCCCGGTGCGACT
Source organism: Leifsonia poae (assembly GCF_050632865.1). Lineage (GTDB taxonomy): Bacteria > Actinomycetota > Actinomycetes > Actinomycetales > Microbacteriaceae > Leifsonia > Leifsonia poae_B. The sequence goes on from NZ_JBODSA010000001.1 coordinate 814,159, forward strand.
CTCACCGGTGAACGAGATCAACGGCACATCCGGATGCTTCACCAACGCGTCCCCGGCCTCCTCGCCGAGACCGTTGACCAGGTTGAACACGCCGTCCGGCACACCCGCCTCACGGAAGATCGTCGCCCACAGCGACGCCGACAGCGGCGTGAACTCAGCCGGCTTCAGCACGACCGTGTTGCCGGTCGCCAGCGCGGGAGCCAGCTTCCAGCTCTCCAGCATGAACGGCGTGTTCCAGGGGGTGATGAGCCCCGCGACGCCGATCGGCTTGCGGTTGACGTAGTTCAGCTGGCTGCCCGGCACCTTGTAGGCGTCGTCGGCCTGCGCCACGATCAGGTCTGCGAAGAAGCGGAAGTTCTCCGCCGCGCGCTGCGCCTGCCCGAGCGCCTGTGTGATCGGCAGCCCGGTGTCGAAGGTCTCCAGCTCGGCGAGCCGCGCATCCTGCGCCTCGACGGCATCGGCGATCCGGTTCAGCACGCGGGCCCGCTCGCGGGGCTTCATCCGCGGCCACGGACCGGTCTTGAACGCGCGGGTGGCGGCGCCGACCGCGAGGTCGATGTCCTCCTTCTGCCCTGCGGCGGCCTGCACGTAGGTGTCGTTCGACACCGGGTCCAGCACGTCGAACGTCTTGCCCGAGACGCTGTCGACGAACTCGCCGTCGATGAAGTGCTGGATCTTCGCCGGCAGATTCTCCGGGACATGGTGGGTGGACACTGCGTGCTGCGCCATGCGCGGCCTCCGTTCCGATCGGTGGGTCAGTGCTGCTTGTGCTCGTTCTGGTACGCGTGCAGCGAGTCCAGGGTGGCCAGGCGGTGGTTCCTGGCGGCGAGCTCGATGTCCAGCGGCGGAGCCCCGGACTCGATGAGGGTGAGGATGTGCTCGTGCTCGTCGACCGACTCGCGGGCGCGGCCGGGCACGAAGCTGAAGGTGGAGTCCCGCAGCACGGTCAGCCGGTTCCACCCGCGGTGCACCAGGTCGAGGATGTGCGGGTTGGGGCACTCCTCGAACAGCACCGCGTGGAACTCCTGGTTGAGCTGCGTGAACCGGTGGGGGATGAAGTCGTCGAGGCAGGCGATCATCTCGCGGTTGATCGCGCGCGCCCGCTCCAGGTGCTCGGGGGTGAGGAACGGCGCCGACTGCTGGGTCGCCGCGCCCTCCACGAGTGCCAGCGTCTCCATCGTGTAGGTGTACTCGGCCTCCTTCAGCAGGGCGACCTGTGCGCCGACGTTCTTCTCGAACGTCACCAAGCCCTCGGCCTCCAGCCGGCGGATGGCCTCGCGCACGGGAACGACGCTGATGTCGAGCTCGCCCGCGATCTGCCCGAGCACGAGCCGGAAGCCCGACACGTAGCGACCATCGTCGATGCGCGCCCGGATGAAGTCGTAGGCCAGCTGCGACTTGCTCGGCGCGACCGCCTTCACTGCTGCGTCCGCCATGCGCGGTACCGTTCCTTCCACTCGGCGTTCATCGGGAACAGCCCGTCGACCGGGTGGCCGGCGGCCACCTGCTCGGCGATGTACTCCTCTTCGCGCTCCTGCTCGATCGCCGCGTCCACGACCTCCTCGACCAGCGCGGGCGGGATGACGAGCAGCCCGCCCGCATCGCCCACGATCACATCGCCCGGCTGCACAGTCGCGCCGCCGCAGGCGATCGTCGTGTCGGTGTCCCACGGCACGTGCTTGCGGCCGAGCACCGCCGGGTGCGGGCCGTTGTGGTACGTCGGGATGTCGAGCGCGGCCACCACGGCGAGGTCGCGGACGCCGCCGTCGGTCACGATCCCGGCGGCGCCGTTGACCTGCGCGCGCAGGGCGAGCACGTCGCCGACGGTGCCGCTGCCCCGCTCGCCGCGTGCCTCGATGACCAGCACCTCACCCGGACCGACGCCGTCGAAGGCGCGCTTCTGCGCGTTGTAGCCGCCGCCGTGCGAGTCGAAGATGTCTTCCCGGTTCGGGACGTAGCGGAGCGTCCGCGCGGTGCCGACGACCTTCGTGTCGGGGCGCGTGGCGGTGAGGCCGTCGATGCTGACGTTGTTCAGGCCGCGCTTGCGCAGCTGGGAGCTGAGGGTCGCGGTGGCGACGGAGGCGAGCTTGGCGCGGAGATCGTCCGAGAGCGACCATGCCGGCGTCTCGGGGGTGCCGTACGCCTCCGCGCGCTGGTGATCGTCGACGCTGGGCTTCGTCCCGAAGTCGCCGAACGGGACGCTGCCCGCGGTGATGCGGGTGACCAGACGGCCGGTGCTCGGCGCGCCCGGCGCGGTCGGCGCATCCACCTCGACCTCGACGGTGTCGCCGGGTTCGGTCACGGACGAGCCGGCCGGGGTCCCCGTCAGGATGACGTCGCCCGCCTCGAGCGTCATGAGCTGCGAGAGGTCGGCGACCAGACGGCCGAAGGGGAAGAGGAGGTCGTCGGTGGTGCCCTCCTGGACCAGCTCCCCGTTCAGCCAGCTGCGCACGCGCAGGGCGGCGGGATCGAGGCCGGCGGCGTCGAGGACGGACGGCCCGAGCGGGGTGAACCCGTCGCCGCCCTTCGAGCGGACGTTGGAGCCCTTGTCCGCAGCACGCAGGTCGTAGAGCCCGAAGTCGTTGGCGGCGGTGACGCCGGAGACCGCCGCCCAGCCCTCCTCCGGAGAGACGCGGCGGGTCGGGCGGCCGATGATGAGCGCGATCTCGCCCTCGAAGGCGAGCAGTTCGGTCCCGGCGGGTCGCTCGAGCTCGCCGCCGGTCGCGGCGATCGACGAGGAGGGCTTGAAGAAGTACGACGGCTGGGCCGGGGTGCGGCCGCGCTGCGCGGCCCGGGACCGGTAGTTCAGGTGCACCGCGATGATCTTGCCGGGGCGGCTGATGTCGGTCACGTGCGTGGTGCTCCTCGTCGTCGGGGAAGGTCCGGGAGGACTGTATTCAGGATTGTATACGATCTGTGGAGGTGCGGCAATGCAGTCAATACGCCGCCGGCGCGCGGCCGTCGGAGGAGTCGCCGATGAAGCGGTCCGCCAGCGCCTCGGAGGCGCGCGCCAGCAGCGTCACGTCGGAGCCCACCAGCACGTACGCCGCGCCCGCCGCGGCGTACCGGTCCGCCATCGCCGGGTCGAACGCGTTCACGCCGACCGGCGTTCCGGCCGCGCGTCCCGCGTCGATCACGCGCTCGACGGCGGCGACGACGTCCGGATGGTTCTGCTGCCCGAGCCGGCCCATCGACGCGGCGAGGTCGGCGGGGCCGACGAGCAGCGCATCCACACCCTCGACCGCCGCGATGCCGGCGGCCGCGTCCAGTCCCTCGACCGTCTCGATCTGCACCGTGAGCGACACCAGTTCGCTCGCGCGGGCCAGGTAGTCCGGGATGCGGCTCCAGCGCGACGAGCGCGCCAGGGCGCTGCCCACGCCGCGGACGCCCTGCGGCGGGTAGCGCACCGCACGGACCATCGCCTCCGCCTGCTCCGCGCTGTCGACCATCGGCACCAGGATGTTCTGCGCACCCAGGTCGAGCAGCTGCTTGATCACGACGGTGTCGCCGTAGGGCGCGCGGACCACCGGCACGGTCGGGTAGGCGGCGACCGCCTGCAGCTGGGCGAGGATCGACTCCAGGCCGATGGGGGAGTGCTCGCCGTCGATGAGGACGATGTCGAGCCCGCTGCCCGCGCAGATCTCGGCGGCGAGCGCGCTGCCGCCGCAGGACCACATCCCGAACAGCGTCCGGTCCGCCGCGCGCAGCCGGTCGGCGAAGGTGGGCGTCGGGTCTAGACGAATCGGCATGTGACGGCTCCCAGGGTTCCGTAGTCGGCGTGGACGGTGTCGCCGCGCTCCACCCACATCGGGCGGGTGAACGATCCGGCGAGGACGATGTCGCCCGCCTCGAGCCGCGTCCCGTGCTGCGCCAGCTTGTTCGCCAGCCACGCGACGCCGTTCGCGGGGTGGTCGAGCACGGCGGCGGCGACGCCCGACTCCTCGATCGTCTCGTTGCGGTACAAGAGGGCGCTCACCCAGCGCAGGTCGACCGCGTCCGCCGCCACCGGGCGGCCGCCGACGACCATGCCGCCCATGGCCGCGTTGTCCGAGATGGTGTCGACGATGGTGCGGCCCTGCAACTCGATGCGGGACGACAGGATCTCGAGCGCGGGGACGACGTACTTCGTCGCGTCCAGAACGTCGTAGAGGGTCACATCCGGGCCCTCCAGCGGCTCGCGCAGCACGAACGCGAGTTCGACCTCGATGCGGACGTTCGAGAACTGGTCGAACGGGATGACGGACCCGGTCTCGTAGACCATGTCGGCGAAGATGGCGCCGTAGTCGGGCTCCGTGATGCCGGTCGCCTGCTGCATGACCTTCGACGTGAGCCCGATCTTGCGGCCTACCAGCCGACGCCCGTCGGCAAGCCCGCGCTCGACCCACACGCGCTGGACGGCGTAGGAGTCCTCGACGGTCATCTCCGGATGCCGGGCGGTCAGCAGCGGCACCGTGCTGCGGTCGCGTTCCGCCGCGGCGAGCTCATCCGCGATCGCCTGGATGGTCGGGCTGTCGAGCACGCGGGCTCCCTTCGACGTCGGAGGAGGGGCGGGAGGCCCCGCGATGGATCGTATATCATCCGGCGGCGGTTGCCTATTGCGGCCATGCGGCAGTCACCGCCCCCGCCGCGCCTCCGCCCACCAGTACAGCGCCGCGTACGCCAGCAGCGACACCGCCAACCCACTCACGAACAGCGGCGCCGACGGCCGCGACCACAGCAGCTCGCCGCCGCGCAGCGCGAGGCGCCAGCAGCATCAGCGCCAGCGCGAGCAGCTGCGCCTGGAAGATCTGCCGGAACGCGCTCCATCGGGCGTCGCCGAGCATCCAGACGTTCACCATCCCGGGCAGCGTCAGGATCGCGCCGCACACCCGCGCGGTCAGCGGTGTCAGCGGCCACGCCCACACCGCGATGCCGACCTGCGGCGCCACGAACAGCACCAGGCCGGTCACGAGCGAACCGATCCCGATGAGGGTCAGCAGGATGCGGACCCACCCCGGAAGCAGCACCTCCCGCGGCGACGGGGACCGGTCGTCCTCCCCGCGGTTCAGGATCATCGCCACGAGGATGAGGAAAGGCGTCGTCACGTACAGCGTCACCCAGACGTTGAACGACAGGAAGCCGAAGTGGAAGCGGTCCCAGTGCAGGAACGTCGCCACGGCGAGCAGCGTCGCGAACAGCAGCACCGCGGGGAACCCGTGGCGCACCGACCGCCAGGTGTTCGGCCGGACGACGTGCACGAAGAACACGATCCCGCCGGCGTACGCGCTGCCGAGCAGCATCGCGGTGATCGGCGGCAGGATGGTCCAGGCGAACAGCGCGTCGGTGGTGTCGGCGAGGGGATACAGCAGCACGAACGCCGCCACCAGGAACGGGATGATGATCGCGCCCACCACGCGCGTGTAGGGGTGGATGCGGTCGCTCACGTGTGCCCCTGCGCCTCGGCCACGGCGTCCTCGACGGCGAGGCCGCGTCCCTCGGCCACCGCGGCGTCGAACGCGTCGCGGTCGGCGCCGGCCGCCAGCATCCGGTCGACGAACAGCTGGTGGAACGAGAACGCCGGCGCGTTGTGCAGGCCCGTGCGCTCCCGCAGGGTGCGTACCGCGCCGAGCAGGCGCCCCGTGCGCCGCACGTCGCCCGCGAGCGCGGCGACGGCGACCATGCCCTCCAACCCGTAGGCGACGCCTTCCACGTGCCCGAGCCGGACGGACAGTGCCAGGCACCCGGCGAAGTCGGAGGTCGCGCCGGCCGGGTCGCCGAGCAGCAGGCGCGCCCACCCGCGGTGGTGCTGCGCGATCGTCACGCCGAGCTCGTCGCCGTTGTCGCGCGCCAGGGTCAGGCTCTCCTCGAACTGGGCGAGGGCCGCATCCACCTGCTGCCGGAGCAACGCGACGCGGCCCAGCATGACGTGCGCCATCGCCTGGCCCCAGCGGTCGCCGCCGTCGCGGAACAGGCCGAGGCTCGTCTCCATCGCGCCGTCGGCCGCGGCGGGGTCCGGTTCGGCCGACGCCAGCATCGCCAGGGCCACCGAGATGAGCGCGAGCGCTTCGCCGTCGGAGTCGTCGGCGCCGTGGAACAGCTCGGCGCTCTCCTTCAACTTCTCGACGACCGTGCCCTCGTGGTCCTGCCAGAACGCGATCGCCTGCGTGAAGTAGAGGGCGATGGCGCGCGTCCGGTCGTCCAGGGGTCCCCGCTAGCGAGCGGACGCTCCATCCAGCCGCGCACTTCGCCGAGAAGGCCGGTGACCCACCAGTAGACGTACAGGCTCCAGGCCAGGTGGGCGGCGCGCTCCCAGTCGCGTTCGTCGAGCAGGTGCCGGACCGCGGCCCGCAGGTTGCCCGTGTCCTCGGCCAGCCGCATCACCCAGGCGTGCTGGCCGGCGCCCTCCAGCTCGGGGTCGGCCCGGTCGCCGAGCGCGAGGTAGTAGGCCGCGTGCGCGTCGCGGGTCCGTGCGAGCGCGCCCTCCTGCTCCAGCTGTTCGAGCGCGTACTCCCGGACCGTCGCGAGCAGCGAGAAGCGAGGCGTGTCCACGTCGTCGTGCTGGCGGACGAGGCTGTTGTCGACCAGGTTCGCCAGGCACGAGAGCGTGTCGGCGTCGTCCGCTCCGGAGCCGGCGGTGGCCGCGACGACGGACTCCGCCGCCTCCAGGCTGAACCCGCCCTCGAACACGCCGAGCCGGGACAGGGCCACCCGCACGGGCGGATCGAGAAGCTGCACGCTCCAGTCGATGGTCGCCCGCAGCGTCCGCTGCCGCTCGGGGAGGTCGCGGGCGCCCCCGACCAGCAGGGGCAGCCGGCGGTCGAGGCGACGCGCCAGCTCGGCGGGCGGGAGGACGCGGATGCGCGCGGCGGCCAGCTCCAAGGCGAGGGGGACGCGGTCGAGCGCCGCGCAGATCCGCTCGACGTCGGCGGCGTTCGACGCGGTGACCTCGAAATCGGGACGCACGGCGTGGGCGCGCTCCACGAACAGCGCGACCGCGTCTCCGTCGGGAAGCGGGCCGAGGTCGTAACCACGCTCGCCTCCCACCCGGAGGAGCGACCGGCTCGTGACGAGGGCGGCGACCCCGGGAGCGGCGGCGAGGAGCGCCGTGACGGCGGGCGCCGCGGCGAGCGCCTGCTCGAAGTTGTCCAGCACGAGCAGCAGGCGTCGGTCGCGGAGCGCGGTGGTCACCTTGTCGTCGAGGGGTGCATCACCGGTGTCGCGCACCCCGAGCGCGCGGGCGAGCGCGACCGTGAGGCCCGCGCTGTCGTGCACGGGCGCGAGGTCGACGAAGACCGACCCGTCCGGGAAGTGCTCGGCCATGCCCGCCGCCGTCGCGATGGCGAGACGGCTCTTGCCGATGCCGCCCGGGCCGAGGATGGTGACCAGCCGCGCGCCCTCGTCGAGCATCCTGCGCACGGCGGCGATGTCGTCCTCGCGACCGACGAGGCGGGTCAGCGGCACGGGGAGGGAGGTCGCCGGTGCGGGCGCGGGGGCGGGAGCGGCGGCCGCGATCGTGGGAGACGCGGCCGCGGCCCGGCTGAGCTCGAACCGCTCGGCGAGCAGCACCGCGAGGTCCGCCTCCAGCAGCGCCTCCAGCTCCCCGGCCGACTCGAAGTACTTGAACGACGCATGGTCGTCGTTCCGGATGCGCGCCAGCAGCTCCGTCAGCCGCTCCTCGCGGGCCGGGGCCGGGTCCTTGATGTAGATGAGCCGGGGGAGGTCGGGCGGGCAGAGGTTGTACTCGTCCTCCAGCCCCGACACCTCCTCGTCCGGCGCGACCCAGCCGTAGCGCTCCCAGTACAGCCCGACGAAGACGTCGCTCTGCTCCAGATAGGCCCGGTACAGGTCCCGCGGTGGATGCGGGCGGGCGCCCAGCTCGAACATCACCGGAGCGAGATGCAGGCGCTCGATGGCGGAGCGCGCCGCGCGGCGTTCGGCGGCGAGCTCCTTGAGGGTCGAGCTGACGAAGATCCGCAGGCGCTGGTCGGGTGTCCGGATCACGGGTGGCCCCGGAGTCATGCCCGCATTGTGGGCCACGCGCCCGGCGCTGCACCAGGGGGCGGATGCCGGCGATGCGCCCCGGAGAGGGGCTGACGTCGGCGGCAGGCCGACCGGGAGACTGGACGGACGACCCGCGAGAGAGGTGGACGATGACCGCAGTGCCCGGCTGGTATGCCGATCCGAGCGGCCCGGGGACGGTGCGGTACTGGGATGGCGCCGCCTGGACGCAGCACGTCCAGCCCGTCCCGGTCGCTCCGGTGCCCACCTATCCGCCGCAGAGTTACCCGTACTACGCGCCGGCCGTTCCGGTGAAGAACAGCAAGGCGACCAGCGCACTCGTCTGGAGCCTCGTCAGCCTGGTCATCAACCCGTTCGCCCTCCCGTCCATCCTGGCGATCGTCTTCGGCGTGCAAGGCCGACGGATGGCAGAGCAGCTGGAGGGGGCGGGGCAGCCGAACGCCGGACGCGGACGCGCGACCTCGGGGCTCGTCATCGGGATCGTCGGCGCGGCCCTCTTCGTCGTCTGGATGTTCCTCTACTTCACCCGCAACTGACGGCCGTCGGTCTCCTGGGCCTGCTCGGGACGCAGCTCGTCGCGCAACGTCCGGAGCGCCGCGGCCGTCGCCGACCCGGGCTCGGCGTGATAGATCACGAGCAGCTGGCCGCCCGAGTCGCCGATCGGCAGCTTCTCGCGGCTGAGCTCCAGCATCCCGAGCCGGGGATGGTCGAGCCGCGCGGCGCCGCCGCCCAGCCCGCGGACGTCGTGGCGCGCCCACAGCCGGCGGAAGTGCTCGCTGCGTAGCGAGAGCTCGCCGACCAGCTGCGCGATGCGCGGGTCGGCCACGTCGCTGCCGATGGACGCGCGGAACGACGCGATGAGGCCGGCGGTCGCCTGCTCCCAGTCCGGATAGAGCGCTCGCTCGGCGTCGTCGAGGAACAGCGATCGGAGGCGGTTGCTCCCAGGGGCGATGGCGGGGGAGAGAGCGGTCGCGAGCGGGTTCGCGGCGAGGACGTCGAACATCCGGTCCTCGACGAAGGCGGGAAGGTCCAGCGAGTCGAGCAGCTGGAGGATCCCCTTCGGCACCGTGCGGCGGACGGCGCGGCGGGCCGCGGCCGGCTTCGGCTCGGCCAGGCTCAGCAGGTAGGCGGTGGCGTCGGGGTCGAGGTCGAAGACGCGGGCCAGGGCGGTGAGCACCTGCGCGGACGGGTGCCGGTCCCGGCCCTGCTCCAGCCGGAGGTAGTAGTCGGCGCTGATCCCGGCCAGCGTCGCGACCTCCTCGCGGCGGAGACCCGGGGTGCGGCGCACGCCGGTGACCCGGAGCCCGACCGCGGCAGGATCGACCAGCTCACGCCGGGCGCGGAGGTATTCGCCGAGGGAGTTGGGATCGGAGCGGGTGGGCACCAGGCGAGTCTAGAAGTGTCCACAGGTCGCAGCCAGGTCCTCTCATCCCCAGGATCGCGGCGGCACTGCCTGATCGCTTGACGGACGCGCAGAGTGGAGGCATGACCGATTCCGAACAGACCCTCTCCACCCTCCCCGGCGGCACCTACCGCGTGGGAGACCTCGACCTCACCCGCGTCGGCTACGGCGCCATGCAGCTCGCCGGCCCGGGCGTCTTCCGGGCCGCCCGCCGACCGCGACGAGGCCATCGCCGTGCTGCGCGCGGTCGTGGAAGCGGGCATCACCCACATCGACACCGCCGAGTTCTACGGACCTCACGTCACCAACGAGCTGATCCGTGAAGCGCTCGCGCCTTATCCGGAGCAGGTGCACATCGTCACGAAGGTCGGAGCGGAACGCGACGCCGACGGCGGCTGGCCCCATGCGCGCTCGCCGCAGCAGCTGCGCGACCAGGTGCACCAGAACCTCCGCTCGCTGGGGTTGGACGCGCTCGACGTCGTGAACCTCCGGGTGGGCGGCTTCGACCGCCCGGAGCCGGGGTCGCTCGCCGAGCAGTTCGGCGCGCTGGCCGATCTGCAGCGCCAGGGGCTCATTCGGCACCTCGGGCTGAGCACGGTGTCCGCAGACCAGCTCGCCGAGGCGCAGACGATCGCTCCGGTCGTCACGGTGCAGAACTTCTACAACATCGCGAACCGGCACGACGACGCCCTGATCGAGCAGACCGCCCGGGAGGGCATCGCGTACGTGCCGTACTTCCCGCTCGGCGGCTTCAGCCCGCTGCAGTCCGGCGAGCTCGCCGCGGTCGCCGCCCGGCTCGAGACGACGCCGTTGGCCGTCGCGCTCGCCTGGCTGCTGCAGCGGTCGCCCAACCTGCTGCTCATCCCGGGCACGTCCTCCGTGGCGCACCTGCGCGACAACATCGCCGCTGCGGCGCTCGAACTGCCGGCGGATGCGCTGCGGGAACTGAACGCGATCGGCTGACGAACGGGATGCGGACATCGCCCGTTGCGTCGGATGCGAAATCGTATATCATTGCCGCACGGAGCGCCGCTCCGGACGATGATGTCAGCAATTCCGGGAGTACACGACGATGAGCACATCCCCTTTCACGCCGACCGGTAGCTTCCGGTCGCCGACCGACCGCCGCCGCGTGGTCTTCGCCACGGTGATCGGCACCACGGTCGAGTGGTACGACTTCTTCATCTACGCGTCCGCCGCCGGACTCGTCTTCGGGCAGCTGTTCTTCGCCCCGGCGGGTCCGCAGTTCGCGACCGTGCTGTCGTTCCTCACCGTGGGCGTCAGCTTCCTGTTCCGTCCCCTGGGCGCGTTCCTGGCCGGTCACTTCGGCGACCGGTACGGCCGGCGTCGGGTGCTCGTCGCCACGCTCATCCTGATGGGCCTGGCGACGGCGCTCGTCGGCCTGCTGCCGACGTACGAGGCCATCGGGATCGCCGCACCGATCCTGCTGGTGCTGCTCCGTGTGCTGCAGGGCATCTCGGCCGGCGGCGAGTGGGGCGGCGCGGTCCTCATGGCCGTCGAGCACGCGCCGACCGCGAAGCGCGGCCTGTTCGGCGCGTCCCCGCAGATCGGCGTGCCGCTCGGGCTGCTGCTCGCCTCGGGGATCATGGCGCTGATGACTGTCATCGCGCCGGGCGACGCCTTCCTGGCGTGGGGATGGCGGGTGCCGTTCCTGCTGTCGGTCGTGCTCATCCTGATCGGCTACTGGGTCCGTCGCCGCGTCGAGGAGAGCCCGGTGTTCACCGAGATCGCCGAGCGCCGCGCGCGCACCCGCATGCCGATCGTGCAGCTGTTCCGCAAGCACTGGCTCCTGGTGATCGTCGCCGCGTTCGTCTTCGCCGGTAACAACGCCGTCGGCTACATGACCACGGGTGGGTACATCCAGAACTACGCGACCAACCCGGAGGGGCCGCTGAAGCTCGAGCGCGGTCCGGTGCTGTGGGCGGTGGCCGCCTCCGCGGTCACGTGGCTGCTTGCCACGTGGGTCGCGGGCTGGCTGAGCGACCGCATCGGACGCCGCACCACCTATATCGTCGGCTGGATCCTGCAGCTCGTCGGCGTGTTCACCCTGTTCCCGCTGGTCAACACGGGCAACATCGGGCTGCTGCTCGTCGGGCTCGCCATCCTCACGATCGGTCTCGGCTTCACCTACGGGCCGCAGGCGGCGCTGTACTCGGAGCTGTTCCCGGCCTCGATCCGCTTCTCCGGGGTGTCGATCTCCTACGCGATCGGCGCGATCCTGGGCGGCGCCTTCGCGCCGACCATCGCCACCGCGCTCGTGCAGGCGACCGGCAGCACGCTGTCGGTGACCTGGTACCTCGCCGGGATGACCGTCCTCGGCTTGCTGGCCACCCTCGTCCTCCGCGACCGCACCGGCATCCCGCTCGGCCCGGACCACGAGGCCGAGCAGGAGGTCAGCCCCATCCGAGGCATCCGCACCGCCGAGCCCGCGCCGGCTCGCGCCTCCGCGAGCTGACGCTCGCGTCGAGCTGACGCGGTATCGCCCACCATCGAGTCCGCGAAGAGTGCACGCGACACGCCGTCGCACTGTGCAGTCTTCGCGGACTCGACGGCGTCGTGGCGGCGGCGCGTCAGACGGTGAGAAAGCGGAGCAGGTGCGGAGCGACGGCGTCGGCGGAGACGTCGTGGGTCTGCCCGGCGACGATCTCGTAGGTGCCGTCCTGTGCGCCGGATGCGACGCCCTCGGCGCCGAGCCGGAGAAAGTCGGGAGTCTGCTCGCCGGCGAGACCGAGCACGGGGACGGGGATGGCCTGCAGGAGGTCGTCCGGCACGCGGCTGTCGCCCATCGCGGCGTCGTCGTAGGCGAGTGTGGGAGCGAGCGCGAGCGTCGCGTCCCAGCCGGGGGAGCGGCGCATGCCCTCGATGCCCGCCTCCGGCACGCCCACGCGCCGGAGGAACAGCGCGACGGCGCCCTCGCGGTCGCCTGCAGCCAGGGCCGCCTGCAGCTGCTGGGTGTACGCCTGCGCGGACGGCAGCATCGGGTCCGGCAAGTAGGGCGGCTCGTAGACGGCGACGCGGGGAACGCGGTCTGCACCGAGCGCGGCGGCCGCCGCGAGCGCCAGCGCGCCGCCCGACGACATCCCGAACAGCGAGGCGGAGCCGCCGGCAGCGTCGATCAGCGCGGCGAGGTCGTCGATCTCGCGTGCGACCGCCACCGCGCCCGCGGCGGGATCGGCGAGCGCGTCCGTGCTCTCGCCCCGGCCGCGCCGGTCGTAGAGGACGACGGTCAGCCGATCGCGCAGCGCCGCGGCGATCGGCCGCATGGGCCCTGCGTCGCGGAAGCAGAGCGCGCCGTCGACGAGGATGGCGGCGGGGCCGCTCCCGTCGAGCTCGTACGCGAGAGAAGTGCCGTCGGAGGACGTGACCGTACTCATGGCCGCCAGCGTATCCCTCGCGCCCCGCGCCGACTTGCTCGTCGTTGCGGTCGACACGCCGGGCCTGGCAGCAACGACGAGCAATTCGGCGGAGGGATCAGCGCCCCTGGCGCCGCCGCACCCCGAAGCCGATGAGCACAGCGCCGCCGATCGCGACCAGGACACCCGCCCCGCGGACGAGCCACTGGACGTCCCCGGTCACGGCGTCCACCAGCAGCGGTCCCACCAACCCGACGACGACGAGCGCCACTCCGAGGATGAAGAACCACGGCGACCCGTTCGTCCGCTCGACCATGCCCCGAGCCTACCGGCGAGGGTCGCCCGGGGCACGGTTGAGCAGACCCGTCACGGCAGGTAGTACGTCGGGTTCGGCAGCTTCACACTCCGGTCGGCGTAGCCGCCGATCAGGTCGATGTACTGGTCGCCGAAGTTCGCGACGATATCGAACTTCCCGCCGGCCGCCGACTCGATGTGAGCCCGCGTCTGCGACTTGTACTCGATCGTCGTGCACTTCGCCGTCGCGCACTGGATGTACGCCGGCTGCTGGGAGGCGCCCACGCCCGTCCACTTCGTGTAGAAGTTCTGCGCCGTGAAGCCGGTGTAGCCGACCTTCGCCAGGTTGCCCAGAGTGGCGGCCTTCTGGTCGTCGTTGCGGCCGGTCAGCCCGATCAGCGTGCAGCCGGCCTTCTGGGCGACGGCGGCGAGCGTCGTCATATGCGGCGTGGCCGGGAAGCGCTGCTCCTGCACCCACACGTTCTGCTCGACCGGGTCGAAGGTGAAGTGCATGTCCGCCACCTCCATGTCGTACGTCCACAGCGTGGTGTCGTCGGTGTCGAGCACGATCGCCGGATTGCGATGCAGTTTCTTCTCGACGAAGCACTGCGCGGCGACCACCGGCGCCTGGCGCTGCACGATCGAGCGCAGCTCCCGGATGTACGGCGAGTCCGTCTTGTCCGCGATGCCCGTGCCCGGGTCGCCGTAGTAGGTCGCGATCGTCTTCTTCACCGAGTCGATGTTCGGGATGCCCTCGCCGCCCTGGGTCGCGCCGCTGGAGCCGTCCGGCGCCATCGTGAAGTGCGTACGGGGCGCGAGCTGCGGCTCGTTCACACCGGGAAGGTCCGGCGACGGGAGGTAGTACGTCGGGTTCGGCAGCTTCAGCGACTGCTGCGCGTACCCGCCCTGCAGGTCGGACCACTGGTCGCCCACGTTGAGCGTGATCGTGTAGCCGAGGTCCTGGATGTGCTTGCGCGTGAGCGCCTTGTATTCGACCGTCGTGCACTTCGCCGTGGCGCACGAGACGTACGACGGCTGTTGCGAGGCGCCCACGCCCGTCCACTTCGTGTAGAACCGGTCGGCGGTGAAGGCGGTGTAGCCGTCCTTCGTCAGGTTGCCGAGGGTCGCGGCCTTCTGGTCATCGTTCCGACCGGTCAGACCGAAGACGGTGTACCCGATCGCGGCCGCCCGGTTGACGAAGGCCACCATCCCGGGCGTGGCAGGGAAGCGCTGGTCCTGGACCCAGACGTCCTGCTCCTTCGGGTCGAAGGTGAAGTGCATGTCCGCGACTTCCATGTCGTACGTCCACAGCGTGGTGTCGTCGGCGTCGAAGACGATCGCGGGCTTCTGGCCGTGCGTGATCGCACGGTCGTAGCCGGCCTGCAGCTGGGACTTCTCGCGGGCGAGGATGCCGGCGAGCTCACGGATGTAAGGAGAGTCGGTCTTGTTGGCGATGCCGGTGCCCGGGTCGCCGTAGTAGGTCGCGATGGTCTTCTTGACCGAGTCGATGTTCGGGATGCCCTCGCCGCCGGCCGTCGCGCCGCTGGAGCCGTCCGGCGCCATGGTGAACGAGGTCCGCGGTGCCAGCGCCGTGTCGCCGTGGCCGCCGCCGTGGCCGGGATCCCAGGCCTGCGCCGCGGGCGCGTCCGCCAGCCCGACGCCGAGCGCCAGAGCCAGAGCACCGGCACCCGCGACGAGCGCGCGCCGGAGCCGGGAGGGAGTGGGGAGAGTATTCGCCATGACCGCACCTTCGCCATCGGGTCGTCGGATTCCACCCCTGTTCGGGGGCCAGGTGCAGCCTAGCCACCGCGCGCCCTCGACTCCAAGTGCGCCGATGAGCACGCGAGCGCGGAACGCACAGCGGGATTGAAGCGGACCCCGGTAACGTTGTGGCCCGTATGCGCACCGAAATCCTCGACACGGCCGCGATCCGCGCGGACTTCCCGATCCTCTCCCGCGAGGTGAACGGGCATCCCTTCGTCTACCTCGACTCCGGGGCGACGTCGCAGAAACCCCGCCAGGTCCTGGATGCGGAACGCGCCTTCGCCGAGCGCTACACCTCCGCCGTGCATCGCGGCGCGCACACCGTCGCCGGCGAGGCGACCGAGCTGTTCGAGGACGCCCGGGCCCGCGTGGCCGGCTTCGTCGGCGCGCGGCCGGAGGAGCTGGTGTGGACCTCGAACGCCACCGAGGGCATCAACCTGCTGGCCTACGGGATGTCGAACGCCTCCCTCGGCCGCGGTGGAGCGGCCGCCGAGCGGTTCCGTCTCGGGGCGGCCGACGAGATCGTCGTGACCGAGGCCGAGCACCACGCGAACCTCATCCCCTGGCAGGAGCTCGCCGCGCGCACCGGCGCGACCCTCCGCGTCATCGGCCTCACCGACGACGGGATGCTGCGTCTGGACCAGGCCGCCGAGCTGATCGGCCCCCGCACCAAGGTCGTGGCGTTCGCGCACGTCTCCAACGTCCTGGGCGGCATCAACCCCGTCGCCGAGCTCGTCGCCCTGGCGCACGAGCACGGCGCGCTGGTCGTGCTCGACGCCTGCCAGTCCGTCCCGCATCTCGCGGTCGACTTCCCGGCGCTCGACGTCGACTTCGCCGTCTTCTCCGGGCACAAGATGCTCGGCCCGACCGGCGTCGGCGCGCTGTACGGTCGCAGCGAGCTGCTGAACGCCCTCCCGCCGTTCCTCACGGGCGGTTCGATGATCACGCAGGTCACCCTCGAGGGCGCCGAGTACCTGCCCGCGCCGCAGCGGTTCGAGGCGGGCACGCAGCGTGTGTCGCAGGCGGTCGCGCTGGCCGCCGCCGTCGACTACCTCGAGGGCGTCGGGATGCCGGCGATCGAGGCGCACGAGGAGGCGCTGGGCGAGCGGCTGCTCGCCGGGCTCTCCGAGATCGAGGGCGTCCGCGTCCTGGGCCCCGGCCCAGGTGTTCCGCGGGTCGGTCTGGCGAGCGTCGTCGTGGACGGTATCCACGCGCACGACGTCGGCCAGTTCCTCGACGACCGCGGCATCGCGGTGCGCGTCGGCCACCACTGCGCGCAGCCGGTGCACCGCCGCTTCGGCGCGACGGCGAGCACGCGCGTCAGCACCTACCTCTACAACACCGCCGACGAGGTGGACGCGGCGGTCGAGGCGATCGCCGACGCCCGCGTCTTCTTCGGCGTGGCGGGAGGCGTCCGATGAGCGACCTGCAGTACCTGTACCAGCAGGTCATCCTCGACCACTCCAAGGAGAAGCACGGCTACGGTATCGCCGGCGACGAGGCGGCGAGCTCCCACCAGTTCAATCCCACCTGCGGCGACGAGGTGACGGTCGGCGTGCGCACGGACGCCGACGGCCGCATCCGCTCGATCGGCTGGGAGGGGCACGGCTGCTCGATCTCGACCGCCTCCGCGTCGCTGCTGAGCGATCTGGTGCACGAGGTCGACCGGGACCAGCTGGCCGCCTCCATCGCCGCGTTCCGTGAGCTGATGCACTCGAAGGGCGCGCTGGAGGGTGACGAGGAGCTGCTGGGCGACGCAGTCGCGCTGGCCGGTGTCTCGAAGTACGTCACGCGCGTGAAGTGCGCGATGCTGCCCTGGGTCGCCCTCGAGGACGCGCTGCTCAAGTCCGCCTGAGGCCGGCTACGGCACCGGCGACAGGTCGACCTCGGCCGCGATCGCCTCGACCGCCGACGGCAGCGAGGGGAACGTCGTCCCGTAGACGAGCCCGGACGGCCCCGCCGCGACCCACGTCTCCGAGCCCTTGGTCACCCGGCCGACGAGGTACCGCTTGTGGCCGCCGAGCGCTTGCCGCTGCGCGATGGGCAGGGTCAGCGGGAAGGCGTAGACGTCGCCCTGGGGGCTGACGACCAGCTCCCAGCGGGCGCGGCCGGGGTTGAACGTGCTCGTGAAGATGCGCGACATGATCGACTGTTTGTATCGCGCCGCCGCATCCCGTCGCCATGAAGATGACGACCTGTTGCGTAACCCTTCGCCGCGTTACGCGATCGGCTCGGCGAAGCGCGCGAGGAAGGCGCGCGTGCGGTCCTCACGCGGTGCGCCGAACAGCTGCGCGGGCGGACCCTGCTCGGCGATGACACCTGCGTCGAGGAACACGACGCGGTCGGCGACGTCGCGCGCGAAGGCCATCTCGTGCGTCGCCATCACGATCGTGGTGCCGGAGGCCTTGAGCGAGCGGATGAGCTCCAGCACCTCGCCGACGAGCTCCGGGTCGAGCGCGCTGGTCACCTCGTCGAGCAGCAGCAGCTCGGGGTCGGTCGCGATGGCGCGGACGATCGCCGCGCGCTGCTGCTGGCCGCCGGACAGCCGGTCGGGGAACTCCTTCGCCTTGTCGCCCAGCCCGATCCCGTCGAGCAGCGCGAGCGCCTTCCGCTCGGCGTCCGCCTTCGGGAGGCGGTGCACGCGGCGGGAGGAGAGCGTCACGTTGTCGAGCACCGACAGGTGCGGGAACAGGTTGTAGTGCTGGAAGACCACGCCGATCCGCCCGCGGACCGCATCCGCGTCGACGCGCGGGTCGCTGATGTCCTGCTCGCCGAGGAAGATCTGCCCGTCGTCCAGCTGCTCCAGGAGGTTGACCGTGCGCAGCAGCGTCGACTTCCCCGACCCGCTCGACCCGATCAAGGCGACGACCTCGTGCTGGTGCACGTCGAGGTCGATGCCGCGCAGCACCTCCACCTCGCCGAAGCGCTTGCGCACGCCTCGCAGGCGCAGGACCGGCTCGCTCATACGATGCTCCCGACCTGCTCGCGGCGGCGGATGCGTGCCGAATACCAGTCGGTGAGCCGGATCATCGGCAGCGCGAGGAGGACGAACAGCAGGCCCGCCAGCACGTACGGGGTGAAGTTGTAGGTGGCCGCGGTCTCGATCTGGGCGGCGCGCACCGCATCCACCGCTCCGAGCACCGAGATCAGGCCGACGTCCTTCTGCATCGCGACGAAGTCGTTCATCAGGGCAGGGGTCACCTTGCGGACGGCCTGGGGCAGGATGACGAGCCGCAGCGTCTGCGAATACGACAGCCCGAGCCCGCGCGCGGCGAGCCGCTGCGACGGGTGAACCGCCTCGATCCCCGCCCGGAAGACCTCCGAGACGTAGGCCGAGTAGACCAGGACGAGCGCGATCGTGCCCCAGAACTCCGGTGGCATCCGCGGGAACACGCCCAGTCCGGGCAGCCCGAAGCCGACCAGGTACAGCACGATGATCAGAGGCATGCCGCGGAACAGGTCGGTGTACCCGGCGGCCAGTGCGCGCAGCGGGAAGAAGATCGGTCCGCGCAGGGTGCGCGCGGTGGCGAGCAGGATGCTGACGATCAGCACCCCGATCGCCGCGACGATGAGCACCCGGATGTTGAGGAGCAGTCCCTCGAAGACGCGCGGCCACGCCTCCACGGCGACGGCCGGGTCGAAGAACGTCTGCTGGACCCGCGCCCACCCGGGCGTGTTGATCACGAACACCCACGCCAGCACCGCGACCACGAGGGTGCTGGCCAGGCTGATCAGCACCGAGCGCGTGGTCTGGCGCTTGCGGTAGAGCCGGCGGTCGAGCTCGACCGCGCTGGGCGGGGAGCGCCGGTGGGTGCGGGAGGGGTGGACGTGGTGGTGCTCACCGTCGAAGGCTACTTCAGCACGGGCGCGTCGCCGTCGGCGGCGAGCCACTGCGTGGCGAGCTTGTCGAGCGTGCCGTCGGTGCGGAGCGCGTCGACCGCTTCGGTCACCTTTTTCGTCAGGGCGCTGTCCTTGGCGAGCACGAGGCCGAACTGGTCGCCCTGCTGCCCGTCGACCTTGGGGAGCTGGCCGACGATCTTGCCGTCCTTGAGCTCCGCATCCCGCAGGTAGAAGGCTGTGGGCAGGTCGACGACGATGGCGTCCACCTGCTTGTTCTCGAGCGCCAGCTTGGCGTCGTCGTTGGTGTTGAACGCCTGCACGCCGCCGCTCGGGGCGATCTGCTTCTCGGCCGCGTCGAAGCTGGTCGTGCCGGTCTGGGCGCCGATGGTGAGCTTCTTGAGGTCGGCGATCGAGGACGCCTTGGCGGCGGGAGAGGCGGCCGTGGTCACGACCACCTGGCTGGTCTCGTAGTACGGCGACGAGAAGTCGACGGCCTTCTTGCGCTCGTCGGTGATCGAGAACTGCTGGAGGTTGAAGTCGAAGGTCTTCGGTCCGGGCGCGATCGCCTGGTCGAAGGTGGTGCGCACCCAGGTGACGTCACCCTTCTTGAAGCCCAGCTTGTCGGCGACGGCGTACGCGACGGCGGCCTCGAAGCCCTTGCCCGACTGCGGCTTGTCGTCGAGCACCCACGGCGAGTAGGCCGGTTCGGCGGTTCCGATGGTGAGCTTGCCGGGGGTGATGTAGCCGTCGTCGCCGCCGGAGGAGGAGCCGCTGCCGGCGGACCCCGCGGAGCAGCCCGCGAGAGCGAGCGCGGTGGCGGTGACGGCGGCGGCGACGGCCAGGATGCGGCGCGAGCGGGACATGGATCCTCCGGGTGGATGCACGGTGCGGGGCAGGGGTGCTGTCAGGCTCTCGCACGCGCGCGCGAGGGGCAACTTCCTTGCGCTGTGTTACGCGCCCAGCCGGCCGAGCCAGAGGGTCAGGATGCGCTGAAGCTCGGCCGCGTCGTGCGCGTCCAACTCGTCGACCAGTCGGCGTTCGTTCGCCATGTGATCCGTGAACGCCGCATCGATCGCCTCGCGGCCGCGCTCGGTCAAGGCCACCACGCGCCCGCGCCCGTCGGTCTCCGAGGCGCGCCGTGTGACGAGGCCGGCCCGCTCGAGACGGTCGATGCGCTTCGACATCCCGCCGGTCGTGATCATCGTGTGCTCGGCCAGCTCGCCGGGGGTCCGCTCGAAGGGGGCGCCCGCGCGCCGCAGGGTGGCGAGCACGTCGAAGTCGCCCTCGGCGAGCCCGTGCCGGTCGTAGACCGTCGTGAGCTCGTCGGTCAGACGGGCGGCGACGCGGTGGAGCCGGCCGATGACGCCCTGAGGTGAGACGTCCAGCTCTGGTCGCTCGCGCCTCCATTCGGCCTGGATGGCGTCGACAGCGTCTGGTTCGTGATCCATGCCTTCACAATACCTTCCGCGGAAGCTAAAGTAGTTTCCATGGAAGATACATCGCTCCGCGCCTCCTGGCGATGGATGCTCGTGACGGCGATCGCGCCGGTCGCCTGGGGCTCCACTTACGTCGTCACCCGTGCCGTCCTGCCCGCGGAGCCGCTGTGGGGCGCGGTGATCCGGGCCCTGCCCGCGGGGTTGCTTCTCCTGCTGATCGCGCGCCGCCGGCCGCATGGCGCGTGGTGGTGGCGCACGGCGGTGCTCGGCGTCCTCAACACCGGCGGCTTCTTCGCGCTCGTCTATGCGGTGGCCCAGCGGCTGCCGTCCGGCGTGGCCGCCACGGTCATGGCCGCCTCGCCGCTGGCGCTGATGGCCGCGGCTCGGATCGTACTGGGCCAGCGGGCACGGGCCGTTGCGCTGGTCGGCGGCGTCGCGGGCATCGCCGGGGTGGCACTGATGCTGTTCGGGGGCGACGGGCCGGTCGATCCGGTCGGCATCCTCCTGGCGCTCCTCGCCCTCGCCGGCTCGGCGACCGGATACGCCCTGGCGACCCGCTGGGGCGGCGTCGATCTCGTCGCCTCCACCGCCTGGCAGCTGCTCGCGGGCGGTGTGCTCGTCCTCCCTTCGGCGCTCGTCGTCGAGGGGGCGCCGCCCGCACTCGACGGCCCGGCGCTGGCCGGCTTCGCCTACGTGACCGTCGTCGCGACAGCGCTCGCGTTCGTCGCCTGGTTCGCGGGGCTGCGCCACCTTCCCGCCGGAACGGTCGGCCTGATCGGACTGCTCAACCCCGTCACCGGCGTGGTGCTGGGAGCGGTGGTCGCCGGAGAGGTGCTGAGCGGCCGACAGCTCGCCGGACTCGCGATCGTGCTCGCCGGCATCGCCGTCGGCCAGGTGCGGCGGCGGCCTCAGTCGCCCAGCGACTCCAAAAGGTCCTCGTCGGCGCGAAGAACGTGACTCCGGTGGCCGCGGTCGAGAAGTCCAGGATGCGGTCGTAGCTGCCGACCGGGTCGCCGACGAACATCCGCTCCAGCATCCGCTCGATCACCCACAGCGCGCGCGAGTAGCCGATGAAGTACGTCCCGAACTCGCCGTGCCCGGGGCGGCCGAACGGCATGTTGTCGCGCAGGATCTCGTGCTCGACGCCGGCCTCGTCCACGATCGTCGCGAGCGTCTTGTGCGACTTCTGGCCGTGCTCCGCGTCCGGCAGCTCGATGTTCTCCACCTTGGTGCGGCCGATCACGCCCTCCTGCGACGGCACCGGCAGCTTGCCCCATTTCGACAGGTCGTGCAGGTACTTCTGGACGACGACGTAGCTGCCGCCGGCGTGCTCCGGGTCCTCGTCGCCGACCGTCGTCGCCTGCGTCATGTCGCCGCCGGCCGGGTTGGCGGTGCCGTCGACGAAGCCGAGCAGGTCGCGGGCGTCGAAGTAGCGGAACCCGGTCACCTCGTCGACGACCTCGACCGCGTCGCCGAGCGCGTCGAGCAGCTGCCGCTCCAGCTCGAAGGTGAAGTCGCCGCGCTCTGCCCGGATGTGGAACAGCAGGTCGCCGGGCGTCGACACGGCCGTGTGCACCGGACCCGCGATCTCCCGGAAGGGGTGCAGCTCCCGCGGCGGTGGCGTGTCGGTCAGGCGCGACCACAGAGCGGCGCCGATGCCGACGTTGCAGGAGAGCCGGGCGCCGAGGTCGCGGAAGCCGACCGTCTTGACCTGGTCGGTGATGCCGCCGAGGACATCCTTCACGGTGGCCAGCGCCTCGTCGGACGCGCCGACCGTGACCACGAGGAAGACCGCCGCGCGCGACAACGGCGCGTCGACGCTCTGGGGATCGATGGGGACGCGCTGCCAGGGCTGGTCGCCGGTGTTCGCCATGCCGCCATGCTGCCGTACCGGGACGGCGCTCCGCCACTCGCGCGCGACCGTAGGCTGGGAGGATGACGTTCCCCGCCACCGACACCGTCGTCACCTACCCCGACGGCGACCTCGCCTCGACCGGCACCGTGCTCCACGTGGAGCCGCTGGAGGAGGGGCGCTCCGCCGTCGTACTCGACCGGACGGCGTTCCACCCGGTCGACCCGGTCTGGCCCGACCAGCCGGCCGATGCGGGGACGCTCGCGGTGGACGGGCGCGACTATGCGATCGTGGATGCGGTCGTCGGCGCGACCGACGGCTCCGCGCTGTACGTCGGGAACGCGCCCGTGCGCACCGGCACCGAGGGGTGGGCCTTCGTCGTCTGCCACCTGGTCGACGACGCGTCGGGGATCGAGCCGGGCGCGACGGCGACCGTGACGGTCGATGGGGAGCTGCGGCGCGCACTCTCCGCCGGGCACACCGCCTGCCATCTGGCGTCGCTCGCCCTGAACGACGCTTTCGCTCCGCTGTGGACGAAGGATGTGCCGGTCGATGGACGCGGTCGCCCGAACTTCGACCAGCTCGCCATCACGTCCTCGCGCATCCTGCCGGAGGGGTCGCTCGACGAGTACCGGATCGGCAAGAGCCTGCGGAAGAAGGGCTTCGCCGCGGCCGAGCTCGCGGGGCGCATCGAGGAGGCGACCGAGGCGATCGACGCGACGCTGGCGGGATGGGTCGCGGCGGCCGCTCCGATCGCGATCGTCCGGGACGGCGACGGTCACGGGCTGGGGGAGCGCCGTCGCTGGCGCGCCGAGCTGCCCGAGGGCGTCGTCGAGATCCCGTGCGGCGGCACCCATCTGCGCTCGCTGGCCGAGCTGGCGTCCGTCACGGTCGCTCTCGAGCTGTCGGAGGCGGACGGCGCTCTGGGCCTGACCATGCGGACGACGGCGCAGCCCGCCTGACACGACGTTCGGCGCCCTCGGTCCGCTCGGTCAGTGGGGCAGGAACGGAAGCGCGACCGCGACCATCCCGAGCGCCGCTGCGAGAACCCAGCCCAGGCGCACCCAGTGCGCGCTGCGCACTTCCCGCTCGATCGCGCCGAAGCGCTCCAGGGTGTCGTCCGTGGCGGCGACCGGACGCCAGGTGGCCGGGTCGTCGAAGAGGGAGGCGGCGCGTGCAACGGTCTCCGCGTCCAGGCGGCCCGGGCGGCGTGACAGCCAGCGCACCAGGCCCTCGGAGCGCAGCACGGCGGCGCGCCGGGGCCTCTGCCGCATCTTCAGCTCCTTGGCGCCGACCACGACGATGACCGGCTCGACGGGCGCCTCGATACCGGCGCGGAGCAGTAGTCCGCGGATCCGGGACGCCTCCAGGTCGGAGTTGCGGAGGTACGGCTGCTTGACGCCGTTGACGAGCACCGACCGCTCGTAGACGGTCAACGCGGCCCCGCGATGGTGCTTCGTGTTGATCACGAAGACGCCGGCGGGTCCGACAACCAGGTGGTCGACGTCCGCGTCACCGGAGCCGACCGGCACGGCGTGGAACGCGCTCCAGCCCTGCGGAAGGCGGGAGAGGAGCGCCCCGACCTCGCGCTCGCCCAGCGCGCCGGTGAACCAGGGCTGGGCGTCGTCACTGAGCGGGTGACGGCCCAGTACGCGGCTGATCGCGGAGCGGGGCGGGGTCTGGGCGTGCAGCCGCACGACGTGCTCCATCACGGCTGCCCCGGGGGCCCTGTCGCGCATCCGCTGTCCATTCACTCGGCCACCATACGGAGCGCTCGGGGAACCTCCCAGCCCCCAAGGCTGGGACGGAGCGAGGAGGCTACCCCTGTTCCGGGGACCCGTGCGTGCGCGGCAGGTCGTCGTCGCTCGGCAGGCGCTCCTCCAGTGACTCGTTGTGCTCGCGGACCGCCTCCAGACGGTCCTCGTCGGTCTGTCCCAGGTCGCTGACGGCGTCGGTCAGCTCTTCGGCGTCGCGGGGTGCTGCGGTGTCGTCCGGTCGGTCGCTCATGGCCCGCACAGTACGCCTCGGCGAGGGGATAGCATGCGAGCATGAGCCGCATCGAAACCGGGATCGTCTCCTACACCGTCTCCGGCGACTACCTCGCCCGCGTCGGCGCCGACTTCGACACCGAAGCCGTCGACGACGCGATCCTCGCCGAGCTCAACCGGATGCTGCCCGCCGGCGTCGTGGTCGAGCGCAGCGGCAAGGTGTTCGCCGAGGAGGAGGCGGCCGACGAGGCGCGGTCGATCGACTGGGACGCCCTGCTGCAGCGCATCGACGTCGACCAGATCCTGGCCGAGCACGGCCGCTGACCCTCCGTCAGCGCGATCGCTTCACCACGTCGTAGGCGGCCAGGGCCGCCTGCCGTGTCTCCTTGAGGTCGACGATCGGCTCGGGGTAGTCACCGGTGTCCCATTCGGGCACCCAGCGGCGCACGTAGTCGCCGTGCGGGTCGAACTTCTCGCGTTGCAGCTCGGGGTTGAAGACGCGGAAGTACGGGGCCGCGTCTGCGCCGCTTCCGGCGATCCACTGCCAGTTGAAGGGGTTGTTGGCCGGGTCCGCGTCCACGAGCGTGTCCCAGAACCACTGCTCCCCGTGCCGCCAGTCGATCAGCAGGTTCTTGATGAGGAACGACGCGGTCACCATGCGCACACGGTTGTGCATGACTCCCGTTCTCCACAGTTCTCGCATCCCGGCGTCCACGAGCGGGATGCCGGTGCGACCCTTCTGCCAGGCCCTCAGCGCGGACGGATGCAGCCGAGGCCACGGGAAGGAGTCGTACTCGCGATGGATGTTCACGGTCGCCATATCGGGGTGCTCGAAGAGCGTGTGGTAGGCGAACTCGCGCCAGCCGAGCTCCGAGACGAAGGTGGCGGCGCCCTGCGCGGTCGCGTGGTCGCGGCGCTCCGCGGTCGCGTGCCAGACCTGGTGCGGGCTCACCTCGCCCCAGCGCAGACGGGGAGAGAGGCGCGACGTGGCGTCCACGCCGGGCACGTCGCGCTGCTCGCGATACGCGCCCACGTCGTCGGCCAGGAAGCTCTCCAGCTGCTGGTGCGCCGCCTTCTCGCCGGGCTGCCACGCCTCGCGGAGGCCGTCGGCCCAGTCGGGATGCGTCGGCAGGAGGCCGAGCGCGTCGAGGGTGGTGGCCTTCACGGTCTCAGGTGCGTGCGCACCACGCAGGCTCCGCGGCGCCGGGCCGGGTCTGCGCGGCGCGGGCGCGGCCAGGCACGCGCGCCAGAACGGCGTGTAGACCGAGAACGCCGTGCCCTGGCCGGTGCGGATGGTCCACGGCTCGAAGAGCAGGTTGGCGCCGAAGCTGACCGCCTCCCGGCCGTCGTCGTGCGCGGTCGACTTCACCGCCTCGTCGATCCGGCGCTCGACGCCGCCGTAGCGGCGGTTCCAGAAGACGGCGGCGGCGTCCGTGTCCCGCAGCAGGCGGGTGACGGTCGTCTCCGACGGGCCGCGCAGGATGGTCAGTCGCGCACCAAGCCCCTCGAGCGAATCCGCCAGCGACGCGAGGCTGTGGTGCAGCCACCACCGGCTTGCGGCCCCGGGTGCCCGGAGTCCGGGCGTCTCGTCGTCCCAGACGAACACGCACACCACGGGCCGCCCGGACTCGGCGGCCGCGTGCAGTGCGGGGTTGTCGGCGATGCGGAGGTCGTCGCGGAACCAGACGACGGCGGGGCGGTCCTGCTCCTCGGGCTCGCTCATCCGGCGGCGGTCACAGGTCGAGCGAATCGCCGGGCTCGAGCGGATAGAACGTGCCGCCGCCCTGCTCGGTCGCCCACTGCAGACGCGCGTTCGACATGTCCTTGCCCGCGCGGGCGAGCACCATCTCGTGGATGGGGAACGCGCGCTTGGGCTTCACCGCGAGCACGTAGTCCATCGTCTCGGAGATCTTCATCCAGGGCGCTCCGGCCGGGGCCGCGAGCACGTCGACCTCGACGCCCTCCGGGATGAAGAAGGAGTCGCCGGCGTAGTAGAGCTGGTCGTTGATCAGCACACCGAGGTTGTCCACCACGGGGATGCTCTCGTGGATGACGGCGTGACGGCCTCCGAAGAACCGGAGGGTGAACGGGCCGGCCTCCACGGTGTCGCCCGCGTGCACCACGGTGATGTCGAAGTCCGCTGCCGCCTTGGCGACACCCTCAGGCGCGAAGATCTTCGCATCGGGGGAGAGGTCGAGGACGCGGTTCAGCTGCTCCGGGGTCCAGTGATCGGCGTGCTCGTGGGTGATCACCACGGCCACGGCGTTCGCAGTGTCGGTCAGCGGCGAGGTGAAGCTGCCCGGGTCGACGAAGAGCTTGCGTCCGTCCTCTTCGAGGAGGAGTCCCGAGTGTTCGAACTTCGTGAGTCTCATGGGTCCCAGGAAATACCGGATGGGATGCGCACGCAAGCGCGGAGAGGTTGAGGAACATACCCCTAGGGGGTACCGTTGGAGGCGTTATGGACGAGAGAGAACAGCACGCACCGGTCGCCGAGCACGGGCACGACGAGCATCACGGGCACGAGGGCCACGAGCATCACGAGAGCCACGAGCACGCCGAGCAGATGGCGCACGACGATGCCGGTCACGCGGGGCACGACCACTCCGGTCACGCAGGGCACGACCATGCGGGTCACGCCGGCCACGACCACTCGGGTCACGCCGGCCACGACCACTCCGGGCACGCCGGTCACGACCCGGCCATCTTCAAGCGCAAGTTCTGGCTCACCCTCGTCCTGACCATCCCGACGCTCATCTTCTCGCAGGGTCTGCAGGAGATCCTGGGCCTCGACGGTCCGCGCTTCCCGGGCAGCCAGTACATCCCCGCCGTCTTCGGCGTCGTCATCTTCTTCTACGGCGGACTCGTCTTCCTCCGGGGCGCGGTCGACGAGCTCAAGGCCAAGCAGCCGGGCATGATGACCCTGATCTCGCTCGCCATCGTGGTCGCGTTCGGCTACAGCGTCGCGGTGACCCTCGGCCTCCCCGGCATGGACTTCTGGTGGGAGCTCGCGACCCTCATCCTGATCATGCTGCTCGGCCACTGGATCGAGATGTCCGCGGTCATGGGTGCTCAGGACGCTCTGGGTGAGCTGGCCAAGCTGCTCCCGGACACCGCCGAGCGCGTCGCCGAACCGCACGCCGAGCCGCAGACCGTCGCGGTCTCCGAGCTGCGCGTCGGAGACCTCGTCCGCGTCCGTCCTGGCGCGGCCGTCCCCGCCGACGGCGAGATCGTCGACGGCCGCAGCGACGTCGACGAGTCCCTGCTGACCGGTGAGTCCGCTCCGGTCACCCGCACGGCGGGGGAGCAGGTGGTCGCCGGAAGCATCTCCGGAAGCGGTTCGCTCGTCGTCCGCGTCACCCGCACCGGAGGCGACACCGCCCTCGCCGGCATCATGAAGCTCGTATCGGAGGCGCAGGCGAGCAAGTCCGGTGCGCAAGTGCTCGCCGACCGTGCCGCCGCCTGGCTGTTCTACGTCGCGCTCGCCGTCGCCGTGCTGACCCTGGTCGTGTGGACGATCCTCCGGCCGGGCGACCCCGCGTTCGTCCTCGAGCGCGTCGTCACCGTGCTGATCATCGCGTGCCCCCACGCGCTCGGCCTGGCCATCCCGCTGGTCGCCCAGATCTCCACCGCACTCGGCGCCCGCAACGGCCTGCTCATCCGCGACCGCCACGCCATGGAGGATGCCCGTCGCATCGACGTCGTCCTGTTCGACAAGACCGGGACGCTCACCGAGGGCCGCCAGGGCGTCGTGTCCGTGGTTGCGAGCGACGGCGACGCCGATCGGCTGCTCGCGCTCGCCGCGGCCGTCGAGGCTCCCGCCGAGCACCCGATCGGTGCGGCGATCGTCCGCCACGCGCGCGAACGCGGCCTGACGATCGCGCCGGTCGCGGAGTTCGAGGCGCTGGGCGGACGCGGCGCGTCCGCGAGCGTCGCGGGCGAGACCATCACCGTCGGCGCGCCGCGCCTCCTGAGCGAGCGCGGACTCGAGCCCGCGGCCGAGCTGCGCGAGGCCGCCGACGCCGCCGGTCGCGAGGGACGGACCGTCGTCTACGTGCTCGCCGGCGACCGTGTCCTCGGCCTGATCGCCCTGGCGGACGTCATCCGCCCCGAGTCGCAGGAGGCGGTGCGCTCGCTGCGCGACGCAGGCATCCGGGTGGCCATGCTGACGGGCGACTCGCGGGCGGTGGCCGACTCGGTCGCCGCTCAGCTCGGAATCGACGAGGTGTTCGCCGAGGTGCTGCCCGGCGACAAGTCGGCAACAGTCGCACAGCTGCAGGCCGACGGCTCGCGCGTGGCGATGGTCGGCGACGGCGTGAACGACGCCCCGGCGCTGGCGCAGGCCGACGTCGGCATCGCCATCGGCGCGGGAACGGACGTCGCCATCGAGTCCGCCGGCGTGGTCCTCGCCTCGAGCGACCCGCGCGGGGTCGCCAAGGTGATCACGCTGTCCCGGGCGACCTACCGCAAGATGCTGCAGAACCTCGGCTGGGCCACCGGCTACAACGTGATCGCGCTGCCGCTCGCGGCGGGCGTGGCCATCGGCCTCGGCATCCTGGTCTCGCCGGCGTTCGGCGCCGTGCTGATGTCGGTCTCGACGATCGTCGTCGCGCTCAACGCCCAGCTGCTCCGCCGCCTGCGCCTCTGACGGAGGCGCGTGCCGGGAAGCGTGCCAGTGATGTGTCATCATCGTGCACTGTGACCGTGACTCCGCGGGCCGTCGTCGTCGCGGTCAACCCCATGGCCTCCTTCGGCCACCGCCGTGAGGTCGGCCCACGCGTGGTCGAGCGGCTGCGCGCGGCCGGCCACCGGGTGGTCACGATGGACGAGGCGAACATCGAGCTGCTGCGCCGCGAGACCGCGAAGGCGATCCAGGAGGGCGCCGACGCGCTGGTCGTCGTCGGCGGAGACGGCATGGCGAACCTCGGCATCGACCTCGTGGCCGAGACCGGCCTGCCGCTCGGCATCGTCCCGAGCGGCACGGGCAACGACCTCGCGGACGGCCTCGGCATCCCGGTCGACGACACCGAGGCGGCGATCGACCTCCTCCTCGAAGCCCTGCAACGAGAGCCGCGCACGATCGACGCGGGCACGATCCGCCACGGCGAGCTGACCACCTGGTTCGGCTGCGTCGTCTCCGCCGGTTTCGACGCGACGGTGAACGAGCGCGCCAACCTCATGACGCGCCCGCGCGGCCGCAGCCGCTACGTCGTCGCCCTGGTCCGCGAGCTCGCGACGCTGCGGGCCCGGCCGTACCGCATCCAGGCCGACGGCCGCCTGATCGAGGTGGACGCCATGCTCGTCTCGGTCGCCAACAACCGCTCCCTCGGCGGCGGCATGCGCATCGCCCCCGACGCCGACCTCGCCGACGGAATGCTCGACCTCTTCATCGTCGAGCGGATGTCGCGACTGCGGTTCCTCCGCATGTTCCCGAAGGTCTTCCGCGGCGAGCACACCGACCTCCCCGAGGTCACGCTGCTCCGCGCCGCCGCCGTCCGCATCGAGGCGGAGGGGATCGTCGCCTATGCGGACGGCGAGCGCATCGGCCCGCTGCCGATCGACGTCACGGTCGCGCCGGGCGCCCTCCGCGTCCTCGCGTGATCCGCGCTGCGCGGAGCCTCGCGACGCGCCCGGGACGCCGCCCTCGTTTTGGCACCCGCAACCCATCTGTGGCATGATCTTCTAGTTGCCAGACGGCCCCATCGTCTAGCGGCCTAGGACGTCGCCCTCTCACGGCGGTAACGCGGGTTCAAATCCCGCTGGGGTCACCAACAGCCCGCTCCCACGGAGAAATCCGCCGGGAGCGGGCTTTTTCTTGCCATCCCGGGACCCCGGACCGGGTAGCGCAACACCGTCTGCCGGCACCGAGCGGCCGGTGCGCCACCCCTAAGGAAGTCGGAAGTCCGCCGCGTAGGCGTCGCAGTACGGCTGGCCGGTTGAATCCGCTATGTCGTGCATTATCTCGTCGGTTATCGTCCGGAGCGTGCCCTCGTCCGTGTTGCCGCCGTATTGCCTGTAGTCCCGAGGCTGGCCGAAGACCACGCCGACGCGGTGGATTCGGGGTACCTTCGTCCCGATAGGCAGGACGCGAGCCGTGCCGATCACGGCGACGGGGACGACAGTCGCGCCGGTTTCCAGAGCGAGGCGTGCTACACCGGTACGACCCCGGTACAGGCGACCATCCGGGCTACGAGTACCCTCCGGGAAGATCCCGATCGCCGAGCCGCGTCCGAGGATGTCGGCTGCGCGGTCGAGGGCGCGATCCGCCTCCGGGCCGCCCGCCCTGCGAACCGGGATCTGTCCTGTCGTCCGCATCAGCCACCGGACGAACGTGCCGCCGACCCCGGGTAATTCGAAGAACTCGCTCTTGGCGAGAAAGGTCACGCGCCGAGGTGTCACCAAGGGAATCAGCAACCAGTCCACGAACGACAGGTGGTTGGCCGCGAGGATGAGGGCGCCCTGCGAGGGCACGCCGGCTCGCCCGCGCGTCCACGGTCGGAATACCATCATCGCGAGGGGCCCGAAGACGACCTTGAGGATCCAATACAGGGTCATCGACCCGCCTTCCCGCCGAGGGTGTGGGTTCACGCTATCGTGCGCCCGTGGGATGGTTCGTCGCAGAGTTCGGGTGGAACCTGCTCGTGGTAGCAGGTGGGATCGCCCTTTTCGCCCTGCCTTTCGTCGTCGTGTTCTTCCTGCGCCATCGCCGAGACATCCGTGACAAGCAACCCCACATCAACCAGTTCATGGAGTTCTTCCTCGTCAGCAGGGAGTCGAACGCCCTGGTGTTCTGCTGGGCCTTCGCCGAGGCGCTCGTGTGGTGGGTGATCCCCGAGTTCCTGCTCGCTTTGATCGTCTTCATGAAGGTGAGGCACAAGCTGAGTCTGCTCACGTACGACCTCGCAGGCACACTAGTCGGAACGGTCGTAGCGCTGACGTGGCGCCTGCCGGATGACGTGCTACTTCGTGTTCCGTACGTCTTCCCGCGGATGCTGACACAAACCGATGAGTGGTACCGGACGATGGGAACGCTCGCTCTCGTCAACCAGCCGTTCTCCGGCGTTCCGTACAAGGTCTTTCTCGCCCACGCCCCCACGATGGGCCTTTGGAGCGCGCTCATGTTCGTCGGATTCGCCGTCGTGGTACGCATCTCCCGCTACCTCATCGGCTACTCGGTCGCCGTCGCGCTCTTCCCGATCGTGCACCCTTTCGTATACCGGAACTACATGCGTCTGCTCATTGCGGCGGTCGTCATCTTCACACTGCTTCTCATGCGGGTGAGCGCCCTTTACAGCTGAGCCAAGGCCAGGCCGTCGGAGCTCAGGGGCGTAGCAACCGCTCCAGCCGCAGAAGGCCACCCACAGCAGAATGATGGCGCTGAACGGATTCACCACGGCGATGAGGCCGAGAATGAGCATCGTGCGGCTTCGGCCTTTCCACGCCTTCACGCCCCATATGCACACGACTACGCCGAAGTAGGTAACGATCATGCCGAACAGCGCCGCGGTGGCGATCGGCTTGCCTTGGACGAACTTCGATGAGTATTCGGGGTCGCCCTTGACTGCCGTCAGGCTCCCGAGAAGGAACATGTCGATGAGCCACACGAGCAGGCAGATGGCGAAGGCGATACCCCACCATCGGGTCGCGCGGGGCGCTTCCGATCGCGGACGCGTCGCGAGATATTCGCCTTTCGACGTCCAGCCGAGCGGATCGGGGTTCGCGTGAGCGGATGCGGCTGACGTGTCGGGGTCATACGCACCGCCCGCCGAGGAGGGCATGGGTCCCTCAGCCTCGGACTGCTCGTCGTGGGGCTCTGGCATCTACTTCCTCCTCAGTAGCGATTCACCTGGGTAGCAGGACGGCTGCAGCCAGGGCGATGTTCAGGCTGCAGAATCGATCGATCACGCCGCCGTGACCCGGGATGGTGGAGCCCCAGTCCTCGATTCCGACGATGCGCTTGGCGACGCTGTTCACCAGGTCACCGATCGCGCTGGCCGCGCCGATGACGAGCCCCGCAAGCAGGGTCGGCGCAGTGCCGAAGATCATCCCGAGAACGAGCACGCCGAGCACCCCTCCGAGCAACTGCCCCAACACGCCTTCCCAGGACTTGTCACGATTGATCCAGTCCGGCAAGCGGTGACGACCGAGGTATCTCCCGAAGAAGAAGGCCGTCACATCGGAGAAGACAGAGGACAGGCAATAGGTCATCCACAGCGGCGGGGCGAGTTGCGCCGTCGAGATCGGCCAAACCGCACACGAGGCCACGAACAGAGCAAGGTACCACCGCGTGCGACCCGCGGTGTCGCGGCGAAGCCACTCTATGGCGCCGATCGAGGCGAGCAGGACGCCCGAGACGAGCCCGGTGAGGAGACCGCCGGAAACCGCCACGACGAACGCGACGAAGAGGGGGACCCACATCACCACCTTCACGAAGAGGCTGGAACGGAGAAACCGGCGGACGTTTCCGCCATACAGCGGAACACAGGCGGCGGCGCCGCCCACAAGGCTCACCACGAGCCACGGTATCGCCGAAATCACGACCGTCATCCTGCGCCTCTCCGTCACCCTCGCCACTGTGAGTGGAGGCTATCCTGGCGCGGCGACAACTCTGAAGTCGGACTCGTGATCAGCTGAGGCGACAGCGCGTCAACGCGTCCCGCCGTCCGGCATCCACTCCTCCGGGTACCGCCCCCGAATCGCGGCCCCGAAGTACCCGCCGGCCGACTCCGCCGTCCGCAGCTCCCGCCACACCCGCCCCGGCACGAGGAAGTACCGGTACACCGCCCCCGACGTGAACTCCACCTCCAGCATCCGCAGCCCGCTGTCATACCCAGCCGACGCGATCACCGTGCTGTCGAACCCCACCCGTTCCACATCCGCACCCTACGCCGCGCGACGCGGCGGCCCCGAGCCGACTACTATGGCCGGAGCGAAGGGGAGTATCCCGGACGGGCCCTCAGGGGTTCCGGCGCTGCGCACGTCATCACGGCCCTCCATGTCGGCGGACCCGGGCGCAGGGGCACCGCGAGGTGCGGGAGAGACTTTCGGCCATGCCGCACGCCCTTCGAAAGGTTCCCCTGTGAACAGCGCCCTGCCCCTCTGGTTCGAGATCGGCTCGTTCGTCGTCCTGCTCGCCATCCTCGCGTTCGACCTCTTGATCATCTTCAAGCGGCCGCACATCCCGAGCCCGAAAGAGGCGGCGCTGTGGGTCACCTTCTATGTGGCCCTCGCGCTCGTGTTCGCGCTGCTGATGCTGCTGATCGGGGATGCGGAGCACGCCGGGCAGTTCCTCGCCGGGTGGCTGACCGAGTACAGCCTCAGCATCGACAACCTGTTCGTGTTCGTCATCATCATGGCCAGGTTCCAGGTGCCCAGGAAGTACCAGCAGGAGGTCCTGATGGTGGGCATCATCCTGGCGCTGATCTTCCGCGGGGTCTTCATCCTCCTGGGCGCAGGACTCATCGCGAGCTTCAGCGCGATCTTCTACCTGTTCGGCGCGTTCCTGCTGTGGACGGCGTTCAACCAGGCGTTCCGCAGCCACGACGACGAGGGCGAGGAGGACTCCTGGTTCATCCGGTTCGCCCGCCGCCACCTCAAGGTCTCCAACCAGTACGAGGGCAACAAGCTGCGCACCACCGTGAGCGGGCGACGGATGTTCACGCCGCTCATCATCGTGTTCCTCGCGCTCGGCACCACCGACCTGCTGTTCGCGCTGGACTCCATCCCGGCGATCTTCGGCATCACGCAGAGCCCGTTCATCGTCTTCACCGCCAACGTGTTCGCTCTGATGGGCCTCCGGCAGCTGTACTTCCTGCTCGGGCACTTGCTCGACAAGCTGGTGTACCTCAAGTACGGGATCGCGTTCATCCTCGCCTTCATCGGCGTGAAGCTGATCTTCCACGCCATGCACGAGAACGAGCTGCCGTTCATCAACGGCGGAGAGCACATCGAGTGGGCGCCCGATATCAGCACCTGGACCTCGCTCGCGGTGATCGTCGGTGCGATGCTTGTCGCTACGATTGCAAGTCTGGTGAAGCTGCGGATGAGCGGCACCACCGTCGCCGAGGCCATCCACGGCGACGACACCGAAGAGGACGAGGCCGAGAACGCGGCCGTCGACGGCATCCAGGAGGACCCCCGCACATGAGCTCTCTCGTCGGCGTGAGCGTCCGCAGCGACACGGGTGCGGTCCGGCACGTCAACGAGGACAGCGCTCTGGCGCAGGACCCGGTGTTCGTCGTCGCCGACGGCATGGGCGGGCATGCGCGCGGCGACCTGGCGAGCAGCACCGCGGTGGAGAGCCTGGCGCGTACCCTCCAGCCGGGGACGCGGCCCACGCCCGACGAGGTCATCCGCGCGATCGACGAGGCCAACGCGGCGGTCCGTGCGCTGTCGGGCGCGGACGAGTCCGGAGCCGCGGTCGCCGGCACGACGCTGACCGGCATCGTCCGCGTGCGGGTGCCCGAGCTCGCGTCCGAGCAGTGGATGATCGTCAACGTCGGCGACTCCCGCGTCTACAGCTGGGACGGCCGGGGACTGCGGCAGCTGACCGTCGACCACTCGGCGGTCCAGGAGCTGGTGGACGCCGGCCTCATCTCCGAGGCGCAGGCGGCTGTGCATCCCGAGCGGAATGTCATCACCCGCGCGCTCGGCGCCGAGGACTTCGTCGACACCGACAGCGCCCTCGTCCCCGAGCAGGGGCGGCAGATCTTCCTGATCTGCTCCGACGGCCTGACGCGCGAGCTGAGCGACCAGCAGATCGCCTCGATCCTGGCCGAAGCGCCGGCCGATCCGGCGGAGGCTCTGGTGGCGGCCGCGAACGCGGCCGGCGGCCACGACAACATCACCGTGATCGTGGTTGAATCGGTGACCGGGGAGGATGCTCCGGCTCCCGTCGACACGCGCGACCGCGTGGACGGCGCAGGCGGCCGCGAGCTCGAAGACACGCAGCCGAGGGAGTAGGTCGTCCGTGTTCGAGGTTCAGCAGACGACGGCAGGGGAGTGGGCGGTCGTCGCGGGCGGTGGACGCGCGCTGCTGGTCACCGAGACCGACGCCGGCCGGCTCCGCACGCTGCTCGATGCGGTCCGCGCGGGCTTCGCCGAGACGCTGGATGCGCTGGTCGCGCGGGGCTTGAGCCGCACGCCGCCGTTCGCCCTGCTGGACGCCTCCGCCGAGACGGTGCTGCTCGCCGTCCGCGGGGCCGCGTCCGCGACGGTGACCGAGGGCGGCCGCGACCGGGACGTCCGGGCGACCGGCGTGTCGTCATGGGTCGAGACGCAACTGGCTGACGCGGAGGGCGCGGTGCTCGGCGAGCGCACCGGCGTCGGATCCCTGCCTCTCGTCGAGGGTGTCGTGCGTGCGTCGGGTCTCGCGTGGTCGGTGGCCGACCGTGCGGAGGACGTGGGCGCCACGGTGGCGGCGCCGCCGAAGCGCGAGCGCGACACCGGTCCGGTGGATGCGGTGGTCGTCGATGTGCCTGCCGAGCCCGTCGTCGCGGGGCCCGCAGTTGAGCCGTTCGCCGGCGATGAGCTGCCCGCTGAGCCCGATCCCCACACCCGCGTCCCCGAGACGACGCTGGCAGACGTCGCGCCGCTCGCATCCACTTCGACCGCGGCCGCCCCGGTGGCCGAGACCACCGGCTACGACCACCTGTTCGGCGCCACGATGGTGCGGAGCGTCGAGGACGCCGCCGTGCGTCCGGACGAGGAGGAGGCCGCACCGCCGCGCATCGACCTACCGGGCTTCATCACCGACTCGTTCCCGCCGGCCGCGGGCCGGCTGGAGGGCGATCACGACGGCCTCACCGTCATGAGCGGCGACCTGCCGCAGCGCAGCAGCGCTCCGGCCGAGCCCGCGCCCGCCGCGCCCGACCGTCTCGAGTACGCCCTGCTGCTCTCCGACGGCCGCCGCGAGCCGCTGTCCGTCCCGATCGTCGTCGGCCGCGCGCCCAACGTCGCGGCGGTGCCGTCGCTCCGCGGCGCCCGCCCGGTCACCCTGACGAGCGCCGAGGACGACATCTCGCGCTCGCACGTCGCCGTGGCCGTCGAGGGTGACAGCGTCGTGGTGACCGACCTGCACTCCCGCAACGGCACGCTGATCGTGCTGCCGGGGGCGTCCCCGCAGAAGCTCCGCAGCGGCGAGCCGACCACGGTCGTCGTCGGCACGCTGATCGACCTCGGGAGCGGCGCGACGCTGACGGTCGAGGCGGCCGGATGAGGCGCATGGCGTCGCAGCCGCCCGAGCTCGACGGCTTCCACTTCATCCGTCTGCTCGGGTCCGGCGGGTTCTCCGACGTCTTCCTGTACGAGCAGGAGCTTCCCAAGCGCAGCGTCGCCGTGAAGGTGCTGTTGACGGACGGCGTGGACGAGGCGGCCCGCGCGCGCTTCGTGGCCGAGGCGAATGTCATGGCCCGGCTTTCGGCGCATCCCTACATCGTCACGATCTTCCACGCGGGGGTCGCCGGCGACGACCGACCGTATCTGGTGATGGAGTACTGCTCCGGCCCGTCGCTCGCCGACCGGCTGAAGCGCGAGCGGATCGGCGTCGAGGACGCGCTGCGCACCGGCGTCCGCCTGTCGAGCGCGGTCGCGACCGCGCACGCCGCGGGCATCCTGCACCGCGACATCAAGCCCGCGAACGTGCTCACCAACGCGCTCGGCTGGCCGGCGCTGACCGACTTCGGCATCGCATCCGCGCTCGAGGAGCTGCCGGTGCACACGACGACGCTGTCCGAGCTGCGGCGGGAGCCGTCGGACACCGCCACCTCGGGCAGCCGCAGCGTCGGCCTCAGCGTGCCGTGGTCGCCGCCGGAGATGTTCTCCGACGACCCGGACCCGGATGTGCGCAGCGACATCTTCTCGCTCGCCGCGACCGTCCACACGCTGCTCGCCGGCCGGACGCCGTTCGAGGTGCCGGGACGGTCGAACGGCACCCTCGACCTGATGGGCCGCATCGAGCGCGGGATGATCACCCCGCTCGACCGCACCGACGTCCCGGCATCGCTCACCGCGTCCCTCCGGCGCGGCATGGCGACACGGCGCGAGGACCGCTATCAGTCGGCCGTCGACTTCGCCCGCGCTCTGCAGCGGGTCGAGCTGGAACTGGGCCTGGCGCCGACCAGCATCGACGTGCCGAACCTCAGCGTCGGGGATGCGCGCCCCGCGCCCGGCGGCAGCGGCGACGAGCAGGAGACGCGGGCGCGGGCGGTGGCGACCATCCGCGCGCAGCCGGAGGAGCGGCCCGCTGCGCCCGTCCGAGAGGCCGCCGAGGCAGCCGAGCCCGTCGCGCAGGAACCCGCGGCGACCCGCGTGCGCGGCGTCGTCCCGGTGGTCCCGCAGCCCTCAGTGGCCGCCGCCCGCGAGACCGCCGTCCCCGAACACACCGTGCTGCGCTCGCGACCGCCCGCGCCGGCGGACGACGACACCGCGGCTCCGCCGGCCGAGGACGCCCCCGTCACCACCCCACGCGACCCTCGCCGCCGTCTCCTCACCTGGATCGGCGTCGGCGCTGCCGCGGTCGTCCTGCTCGGCGTCGCGGCCACGATCCTCGCAAATGTCCTCGCCCCGACCGCCGCGCCGCGCACCCCCGCCGCGGGCACAGGCGGCGACGACGGCGGCATCGCGGTGACGGTCGTCCCGCCGCCGGTCCTGGTCTCCGCCGTCCGCGCACCGGACGGCGCCAGCGCCACCTTCGCCTGGAAGACCGAGCACCCCGAGAAGGGCGACCAGTACACCTGGGTGCAGGAGGGCACGACCAACGGACCGTCCGTGACGACCGACCCGAAGGTCACCGTCACCGGACTCACGCCCGGCGTCCCGGTGTGCATCGACATCGCGACGGTCCGCGCCGGTCGCACCTCCGAGCAGCTGAAGGCGTGCACCTCGTGACCGGCGCGGCGACTCCGCTCACGGTCGAGTACTGCGGCGAGCTGTACACGGTCGAGCCGGGCACCGAGTTCGGCATCGGCCGCGAGGCGGAGCTGACCATCGACGACAACCCGTACCTCCACCGCCGCTTCCTCACGGTGGTGCACGACTACGGGATGTGGTGGCTGAGCAACGTCGGCACCCTCCTGACCGCGACCGTCACCGACGCCACCGGCACCATGCAGGCCTGGCTCGCGCCCGGCGCCAAGCTCCCGATCGTCTTCCCGACCATGCACGTCATGTTCAGCGCCGGCGCGACCACGTACGACTTCACCATC
The DNA here is from genome assembly GCF_050632865.1 of Leifsonia poae. Lineage (GTDB taxonomy): Bacteria > Actinomycetota > Actinomycetes > Actinomycetales > Microbacteriaceae > Leifsonia > Leifsonia poae_B. Next base: position 852,308 of record NZ_JBODSA010000001.1, read on the forward strand.
ACCAGCGACGAGGACTGGTACGCCACCGCGGTCCAGGTGGACGCCTCCCACGGCTCTACGACGGTCCTCCCGGTCACTCTGACCACGAGCCAGCGGCAGCTCATCGTCGCCCTCGCGGAGGGCGTGCTGACACAGAGCGTGCCCGGCCGGGGAACCATCCCCACCTCGGCCGAGGCGGCGGAGCGGCTGGGCTGGAGCATGACCACGTTCAACCGCAAGCTCGACAACGTCTGCGACAAGCTCGACAAGCTCGGCGTCGCCGGGCTGCGCGGCGGCCGGGGCAAGCTCGCGACCAACCGTCGTGCCCGCCTGGTCGAGTACGCGGTGACCACGCGACTCGTCGGGGTCGAGGATCTGCCCCTCCTTGAGGGGGCTCCGAGCGCCTTGACCCTTCCGCGACCTCGCGGGATGGTGGGGCGGACGACTGACGCGCGAGGTGCGCGGCCCGGCGGGAATGGGGAGTCCTCCCCATTCGGACGCGTCGGAGCGCCGTGTTACCGTGGACGCGTTTTTCCAGCCCGGGGGATAGCAGAGTCTTGGTTTCGTTGAGCAGGTGGATCCGTGAGCGCAAGACGCTCGCGATGATCACCGCAGTCGCCGTCGTCGCCGGCGTCCCGCTCACGATCGCCGTCCTGCACAAGGGCTTCCCGGTCAACGCCGTCGAGCTCGACACCCGCGACGTCTGGGTCACCAACGGCGAGAAGCTGCTCGGGGGCCGGCTGAACCACCAGATCGACGAGTTGGATGCGGCGGTCACCGGCGCGAGCGCCGACCTGGACGTGCTGCAGGATGGAGCGGCGTACTTCCTGACCGACCTCCCGCACGGCACCGTGGACCGCATCGACCCGGCGTTCGTGTCGCTCGGCGGACGCATCCAGATCCCCGAGGACTCGCAGGTCGGCTACGGCGGCAACACCCTGTCGGTACTCGCGCCGAACGGCTCTCTGTGGGTGCTGGACGCATCCGGGCGCCTCGACTTCGACAAAGCCAAGACCAAACCGATCGCGAAGGTCGGGAGCGGCGCGAAGCTCGCTGTCGCCAAGTCGGGCAAGACGTTCGTGGTCGCCCCCAAGAGCAAGCGGCTCGTGACGGTGGACCAGCCGAACGCGAAGCCGCAGACCCGCGACTTCCCGGTGCCGGGTGCGTTCCAGTTGACCGCGGTCGGAGATCAGCCCGTCGTGCTGGACACCCAGCGCAACCGGGTCATCACCGGTTCCGGCACGACCGTCGACCTGCCGGCGAAGGGACTGAAGCTCCAGCAGCCGGGGCAGGACGACCCGTCGGCGCTCGTGGCCACGGCGAACAGCCTCCTGACCGTGCCGCTCGGCGGCGGCACGGTCACCGCGACTCCCGCGGGCGATACCGCGAAGGGCGGCCCGGATGCGGTGTCCGCCCCCGTGCGGCTCGGCGACTGCTCCTACGGTGCGTGGTCCGGCTCCGGCCGCTACCTCTACGCCTGCGACGGCAAGAAGCCGGTCGGGCTCGACATCGACCAGCCGGTGAAGGGCGACGACCTCGAGTTCCGCGTGAACCACGGCGTGATCGCGCTCAACAACCTCCGCGACGGCAACGCCTGGGTGGTCTCCTCCAACATGCGGCTTGTGCAGAACTGGGCGCAGCTGAAGCCCAACGACACCACCGTGCAGGGGAACACCGGCGAGGAGAAGCCGGTGGTGCAGTCCTTCGCCGATATGCTCGCGCAGCGCTCGAAGGTCAACCGTCCGCCGATCGCGGTGAACGACGCCTACGGCGTTCGGCCCGGCCGCTCCACAGTGCTGCACGTGCTGGCCAACGACACCGACCCGGACGGCGACGTGCTGACCATCTCGGACGTCTCGGCGATCCCCGCCGCGCAGGGCGAGCTGCAGCTCGTCGAAGGCGGCCGCGCCATCCAGTTCACCCCGAAGGAGGGGCTGAGCGGGACGATCTCGTTCCGCTACTCCGTCGACGACGGCCGAGGCGGCGCCGCTGGAGCGCAGGTGGATGCGACGCTCAAGCAGCCGGCCGCGAACACGGCTCCCGCGTCCACCCGGTCGAGCACCGCGCAGACCGAGGTCGGCCAGTCGGTCACCTACAACATCCTCAACGACTGGATCGACCCCGACGGCGACGACCTCAGCCTGGTCGCCGCGACGGCGACCACCGAGGACGACGTGCGCTTCAAGCCCAACGGCGATGTCACCTTCACGAGCAAGACCGGGCAGGCCGGGTCGAAGGAGGTGCGGGTCACCGTCTCGGACGGCCGCGCGTCCACCACCGGCAGCCTGATCGTGACGGTCAAGCCGGCCGGCACCCTCGACCCGGTCGCGGTCACGGACTTCGCGGACGGCTTCACCGGGCGGCCTGTCGTGCTGCATCCGCTCGACAACGACCAGTCGCCGTCGGGCGAGCCGCTGACGCTCGTGGGCGCCTCCCTCGACGGCTCGGGCGCGCAGGTGACCACGGACGCCACCAAGGGCACCATCACGGTCAAGAGCAATGCGGCGGGGCAGTACTACGTCGAGTACACGCTCGGCGCGGGCCCGAAGACGACGACCGGCCTCGCCCGCGTCGACATCGCCGCGCAGGGCGCCAGCGAGGCGCCGCCGATCGCCGTCACCGACAAGGCGTACGTGCGACCCGGCGAGCCGACCTCGGTCGCCGTGCTCGACAACGACGTCTCGCCCTCCGGGCGCGTGCTCGCCGTGCGCTCGGTCGCGGTCGGCGCGGGGGCTCAGGACCTCAACGTCGAAGTGCTCGACAACGCGGTCGTGAAGATCACCGCCCCCGCCGTGCTCACCCAGCAGGTGCAGCTGACCTACGTCGTCTCCGACGGCGTGGCCCAGGCGACGGCCGGGATCACGGTGGTCCCCGTCCCGCCGCTGGTGCAGCACCAGCCCCCGGTCGCCGTGGACGACCAGGTGCCGGTCCGCGCGGGTGACGTCGCGACGGTGCCCGTCATGGACAACGACTACTCGCCGGACAACGCGCCGTTCACGCTGGATGCGCAGCTCCGGGACGCGGCGGGCGCCGGCCAGGGCGCGACCGCGTTCGTGAGCGGCGAGACCGTCCGGTACCAGGCGCCGACCACGCCCGGCCAGTACAACGTCGTCTATGGCATCACCGACAAGTACGGACAGAAGGCGCAGGCGACCCTCACATTCGTGGTCCAGGCGCCTGACAAGGGCTCCGACCGTGCGCCGCAGCCGGCGCCGCTGACCGTGCGCGCCTTCGCCGGCTCCTCGGTGCCGGTCGACGTTCCGCTCGACGGCATCGACCCGGACGGCGACTCGGTGACGCTCTCGGGCCTCGCCACGCAGCCGACGCTGGGGCGCATCTCCGACTCCACCAGCCGGTCCTTCACCTACGAGGCGTATCCGGACTCGGCGGGCACCGACACGTTCACGTACCAGGTCAAGGACACGTACGGGAAGACGGCCACCGGCACGGTCTCGATCGCGGTCATCCCGCGGCCGGACCAGGTGCGGCCGCCGATCGCCGTCAACGACCCCGTGCAGGTCAAGCCGGGACGCACGATCGCGGTGCCGGTGCTCGACAACGATTCGGACCCCAACGGATACGCCATCGCGCTGCAGAAGAAGCTGCTCCAGGTGGACGACGGGCTCAAGGCTTCTGTCCACGGCAAGATCGTGCTGGTCACCGCCCCCAAGGAAGAGGGCTCCTTCGTCGTCCGCTACCAGATCACGAACGGCCAGGGCGGCGTCGCCAGCGCCTTCATCCAGGTCACGGTCACTCCGAACGCCAAGGACGTCCCGCCGACGGCGATCGACCATGTGCTCGAGGCCGACGAGGTCGCGAACAAGACCAGCGTGAAGGTGAACGTCCTCGACGGCGCGACCAACCCGTCCGGGCTCGTCGACGCCTTGAAGGTGGATGTGACCGGCCCGAACGCCTCGGCGGCGACCGTCGGCGACGACGGCACGCTCACCGTGAAGCCGGGGGAGCAGCGGCTCGCGATCGCCTACACGCTCACCGACCCGGTCACCGACCTCAAGGGCACCGCGTTCGTCGTCGTGCCGCCGAAGGGCGACGCGACCGCGCCGCCGCGCCTCCGCGACGGGCTGCCGCAGCAGATCGTTCAGGCCGATGGATCCAAGAGCTGGAAGCTGTCCGACATCGTCACCGTGCCCTCCGGCCGCGGCTACAAGCTCACCGGCCCCTCGGGCGTCAGCGCGACGAACAGCGCGGGCGGGTCGTCGTACGGCGACGAGCAGACGCTGACCTTCACGGCGGCGAAGGGGTACCGCGGGCCAGCCGCCATCACCTTCAAGGTGAACGACGGCCGGGAGGCGGGGACGAGCGCCGACCGCGTGACGACGCTCGTGCTGCCCATCACCGTGGGGAGCCCGACCAGTCCGACGTGGCACCGACGTTCACCTCGCCCAGCGAGAAGATCGAGCCAGGGGAGGCTCCCCTCTCGGTCGACCTGCGGGCGTCGAGCTTCCACCCGAACCCCGCCATCCTCAGCAAACTGACGTACTCCGGAGGGACGTCTCCGAACCCGAAGATCCAGTCGTCGCTCAGCGGGTCTACGCTGACCCTCTCGGCGCCGCTCGGCACGCAGGCGGGAGAGACCGCGTCCATCCCGGTGACGATCAGCTCGGGCACGCACACCATCCAGGGCACGGTGAACGTCCAGGTCGTGAGCTCCAGCCGGCCGGTCGCGACGCAGAAGAACCCGCCGCAGACCGAGGAGGTCAAGCGCGGGCAGACGGCCACGCTGAACGGCGCCGCGGGGGACGACCAGTGGGTGAACCCGTTCCCGGGTCAGGCGTTGACCATCACCGACGCGAAGGCGCAGAGCGCGCCGTCGGGCGTCACGGTCACGCACACGGGGTCGTCGATCAGCGTCAGCGCGTCCTCGGGGGCGGCGATCGGCGCGGTCAACGTCGTCTACCACGTCGAGGATGCGACGAAGGATCCGAAGCGCACGGCGGCGGCCATCGGGCAGCTGCGCGTGACGATCTACGACGTTCCGGCGAAGCCGAGCGCGCCGTCGAATCCGCGGGCAGGCGACGGCACGGTCACGGTGTCGATCAAGGCGTCGGCCGACAACGGGAAGCCGATCACGAACTACCAGGTCACGGACGGCACGCACACGGTGACGACGCAGTCGGTCGGCGACGTGACGATCGGCGGACTGACGAACGGCAGGTCCTACTCTTTCACGGTCCGTGCGCAGAACGCGGACGGATGGAGCGAGCAGTCGGCGGCGAGCCCGGCGGTCACGCCGTACGGCAACCCGACCGCGGTCAGCGGCGCGCGGATCAGCAGCAGTGGGAACGCGCCGAGCGACCTGACGCTGAGCTGGAACGCGCTCTCCGACCCGGACGGCACCGGCGGCGGCAGGGCGACGTATCACTGGCGCCTCAACGGCGGGAGCTGGAACGACACCACGTCGACCTCCGCGAAGGTCAACAACAAGGGCGCAGGGAAGTACTCCTTCGAGATCTACGCGTCGAACCCGGGCGGCAAGAACGGTCCGCGCGCGACCTCCAACACCGTCCAGGTGAACGATCCGCCGCCGCCGTCGCCCTCGGTGGACCTGTCGAAGGGCGACCTCAAGCCCGGATATACCCACAGCTACACGTACGACGTGACTATCCACAATTTCAAGGCGAACTCGTCGTTCAGCATGCAGGTGCACTGCAATGGAAGCACGCTGTCCACCCGGACGGTCAACACCGACGGCAGCGGGTACGGGCACTATCACGGCAACCCCAACAGCAGCATCGAGCCGTGGTGCGGGTACCCCGGCGCGTACGTGGTGGTCGGCGGCGTCCAGAGCAGTGTCCAGGACTGGTCCAAGTAGGGAGATAAGACACGTGGCAGTCACACAGGAGCAGGCGGATTGGTTCGCCGGGGCGTTCGGGCAACTCGTCGCCAACGTCGACAAGGCGATTCTCGGCAAGGAGCACAGCATCCGCCTGGTGATCACGGCGATGCTCTCCGGCGGCCATGTGCTGCTCGAGGACGTGCCCGGCACCGGCAAGACGGTCCTGGCGAAGGCGCTCGCCAACACGGTCGAGGGCACGCAGTCCCGCATCCAGTTCACGCCCGACCTCCTGCCGTCCGATGTCACCGGCGTGACCATCTACGACCAGTCGACCGGTCGTTTCGAGTTCCACGCGGGGCCGATCTTCGCGACCGTCGTGCTCGCCGACGAGATCAACCGCGCCAGCCCGAAGACACAGTCCGCGCTGCTCGAGGTGATGGAAGAGGGGGTGGTGACGGTCGACGGCGTCGGGCATCCCGTCGGGTCGCCGTTCATCGTCATCGCCACGCAGAACCCGGTGGAGCAGGCGGGGACGTACTCGCTGCCCGAGGCTCAGCTCGACCGCTTCCTCATCAAGACATCGCTCGGGTACCCGGATCACGCGACCACCGTCGACCTGCTGCTCGACTCGTCCAACCGGGCGCGCGCGTCCGCGGTGCGGCCGATCATCGCCCCCGACGCGGTGTCGACGCTGGCGCAGCTCGCGTCCGAGGTGCACACCGACGCCAGCGTGATGGGGTACCTCAGCGAGATCGTCACGGCGACGCGCGACGACAAGGACTCGGCCCTCGGCGTCAGCATCCGCGGCGCGCTGGCGCTCGCCCGGGCGGCGAAGACCTGGGCGATCGCCGCCGGACGCACCTATGTGACGCCCGACGACATCCGCGACCTCGCCCTGCCGGTGCTCGCCCACCGCGTGATCGTCGACCCCGAGTCGGAGTTCGCCGGGGTGACCGCCGCAGACGTGGTGGAGCGGGCGGTCGCGTCCGCGACGCCGCCTGCGTACCGGGCGGCCTGAGGCCCCTCGCTCAGCGACCAGACTCCCAACAGGAATCCCTATGACGACCGACAGTCCCGCCCGCGCTCGGCGCCGCCGCGCGTCCGCGACCGATCAGGCGCGCATCGCCGCGTCCCAGGTCGGCGCGACGCTCGGCCATGCGGCCGGCCGGATCGGGGGTGGGCGGCGCCGTTCGGGCGTGCGATCGGCGCGCGCGTCCGTCCCGTCGTCGTTGTCGTGAGCACGCTCGGCTGGATCGTGCTGGCGTCGGCCGTCGTCTCGATCGTGCTCGCGGTGTGGCTCGGCTGGGCGGAGTTCGTCTTCATCGCGGCGACGCTTCTCGCGGCGCTCGTGATCGCGACGGCCTTCGTCTTCGGGCGATCGACGTACGGGGTGGGGATCGAGCTCAACCCGAGGCGCGTCGTCGCCGGTGACCGCGCGCTCGGCCGGCTGACCGTCGCCAACAGCGGAGCGCGGCCGGTGCTGCCCACCCGGATGGAGCTACCCGTCGGCGAGGGTCAGGCCGATTTCACCATCCCGCGTCTGGCGCCCGGCGCCGAGACGGAGGAGCTGTTCGCCGTCCCGACCGCGCGGCGCGCGCTCATCCTCGCCGGCCCAGCGATCTCGGTGCGCGGCGACCAGCTCGGGCTGCTGCGCCGCACGAACCAGTGGACGGATCTGATCGAGCTGTTCGTGCACCCCAAGACCGTCCGTCTCGCCGCTACGGCGCGGGGGTTGGTCCGCGACCTCGAGGGACAGACCACGAAGGTCATCACGGACAGTGACCTGGCGTTCCACGCGCTGCGCACGTACGAGCCCGGCGACGACATCCGGAACGTGCACTGGCGGACGTCGGCGCGCACCGGGCAGCTCATGGTCCGGCAGTATCAGGAGACGCGGCGATCGCAGCTGCTGCTCGCGTTCGACGCCGAGCGGTCGCACTTCGCCTCCGACGAGGAGTTCGAGCTCGGCGTCTCCGTGATGACGTCCATCGGCTGCCAGGTGATCCGCGAGGAGACGGAGATCGACGCGGTCTGGCAGGGCGGCCCGATGCGGGTGGCGACGCCGACGGCGCTGCTCGACGACTCCTGCCGTATCCAGCCGGTGGAGGCGGCGCACCCGAGCACCCGGGAGTTCCTGCGCCAGGCCACCCTGCGGCTGGCGGCGCCGAGTCTCGCCGTGACCGTCGCAGGTTCGCAGATCGACCCCGCCGAGTTGCGCGGCGCCGCCGCCCTGTGGGGCGCCGACACCGAGACGATCGTCATCCGCGTCGACGAGGCGGGGGAGCCGCGGCTCGCCCGGCTCGGCCGCTCGATGCTGATCACCGTGTCGAAACTGCCGGAGCTGCCGGCCCTGCTGAAGCGGGCAGGCCGATGACCGCCGCCACCGGGACCGGGCGACGCACGTCCGCGGGCGGCGGGCCGACGGGCCGAGCCGCGACGGCACCGCTGCTCGACCGGCTGTCGACGACGACGTGGATCGACGTCGCCGTGCTCACGCTGCTGAGCCTCGTCGCGGTGATCGGCTTCGAGCCCGCGTTCGGCCACTACGCCTTCGTGCCGGCGGCCGTGGGCGGCATCGTCGTCGGCGGGGGAGTCGCCCTGCTCGGCCGCCTGTTCCGGCTGTCGTGGCCCCTGACAGTCGTCATCGCGCTGGCCGCCTACTTCCTGCTCGGGACGCCGCTCGCGCTGCCCGGCCTCGCGCTCTACGGGGTGCTCCCGTCGCTCGACAGCCTCTCCGGCCTGGTGCTGGGAGCGGTCTTCGGGTGGTCGGACGCCGTCACTCTGCAGGCGCCGCTGGAGGCGCCGCCGTACGTAGCCGTCGTGCCGTACGTCGCGGGGTGGCTCGTCTCGCTGGTGTCCGTGACGCTCGCCGTCCGCTGGTTGCCGCGCGTGCGCCGGGCCTCCGCCGGCCGCGCGGCCGTGCTCCTGATCGGGCCGGCGCTGCTGCTCCTCGCGGCGATCCTCCTCGGGACGCGCGACCCGTTCTTCGCCGGCATCCGCGGCGTCGTCTTCGCCGCTGTCGCGCTGGTCTGGCTGTCCTGGCGCCGCGCGCGATTCGCGCGGGAGCGGGTGGAGACCGACTCGGCCGTGCGCCGTAGCCGGCTGCTCGGCGGCGCCGCGGTCGTCCTCGGGGCTGTGCTGGTCGGCGCGCTGACTGGATCAGTGCTCGCCCCGCCGTCGGCGTCCCGATTCGTCGTGCGCGACGAGATCACGCCGCCGTTCGACCCGCTCGACTATCCGAGCCCGCTCGCCGGCTTCCGCAAGTACACCAAGGACCTCCAGAAGACGAAGCTCTTCGCCGTGACGGGCCTCAAGCAGGGTCAGGTCATCCGGCTCGCCACGATGGACAGCTACGACGGTGTCGTCTGGTCGGTCGCGTCCCCGGGGAGCGATGCGGACGCCTCGGGCGCCTTCGAGCTGCTGGGCAGCACCATCCCGAAGCCGCCGCTGTTCACGGCGGGCGCGTCGTCCACCGCGTCCATCGACGTGCTCGGCTACTCGGACGTGTGGCTGCCGACCCTCGGGTACACGAACCGCCTCACCTTCGACGAGCACACCGGCCAGGATCCGGCGGCCACCGTCCGCGTCAACACCGCGACCGGCACGGCGGCCGTCACCAGCGGCGTGCATGACGGCCTGACCTACACCGTCGGCGCGACCGCGCAGAAGGTGCCGAACGACCGCGCTCTCGCCAAGGTCCCTCCGGCGAAGCTCACTCTGCCGCCGGTCACCAACGTGCCCGACGTCGTCTCCGCGAAGGCGGAGGAGTACGCGGGCTCGGCCGACACGGCCATCCAGAAGCTGCGGAACATCGAGCGCTCGCTCAAATCGCTCGGCTACCTCAGCCACGGCCGGGCGTCCGACCCCGTGCCGTCGCGCGCCGGCCAGGGCGCGGACCGTATGACCGATCTGCTGTCAAAGGCGCCGATGGTCGGAGACCAGGAGCAGTACGCGAGCGCGTTCGCCCTGATGGCCCGGCGGCTCGGCTACCCGACCCGCGTGGTGATGGGCTTCGCCCCGAAGGTGACGGGCAGCACCACCATCGTCACCGGCGATGACGTGACCGCCTGGGACGAGGTGGCGTTCGACGGCGTCGGCTGGGTGCCGTTCTTCCCGACGCCGACCAAGACCGACGCGCCGAAGAACCAGACCACCAAGCCGAAGCTCGAACCGCAGCCGCAGGTGCGACAGCCTCCGCCCGCCGATCCGCGCGCCGAAGACCTGCTGACACCGGTGAAGACCAAGGACAACGACCCGAAGGACAAGGCGAAGCCCTTCCAGCTGCCGGTCTGGGCGTGGGTGGTCCTCGGCGTGATCGGCATCCCGCTGCTGGCGTACTTCGTGCCCCTCCTCATCGTGACGGCCCTCAAGCGGCGACGACGGCGCCGGCGCGAGACGACGGGTCCTCCCGATCGACGCGCCGCCGGCGCCTGGGACGAGCTGACGGACGGCTACGCCGAGCTCGGGCTGACCCTGCCGGAGAAGGCGACCCGCATCCAGACGGCGGACGCGCTGGAGGAGCAGTCGCGCGTCCAGAGCCTGCCCGTCCCCGACGGCGGCCTGCGCGACCTGGCCCGCCACGTCGACGCCGCCGTCTTCGACGGGTCCGTCCTGACGGAGGAACGGGTCGACCGGGCGTGGAGCACGGCCGACGACGCGCTCGCGCAGGCGACGAAGGCCGCCGGTCCGCTGCGCGGCCGCCTGGCGGCCTTCCGCTACCGGCGCCCGCGCCGCGCCTGAGCCCCCTCGTATAGTGGGCGCATGGACGACAGCGGGTTCATCGTGCCTCCGCCCGGTCTCATCCCGTCGCGGCCCGATCCCGCACCGTCACCGGACGCCCCGCGCATCCCGGACCGCCGCCCCGGCCCGCCGCCGCCGGCCGACCGTGAGCCTGCGCCCGGCCGTCCCCTGCCCGCGTTCACCCCGCCGCCGGGCCCCGGCGGCCCGGTCGTGCCCGCGCGTCCCGTCTGGCGGCTGCACCTGCCCGGCGACCGCAGCCTCCCGGTGACGCGCCCGGTCCTCCTCGGCCGCAACCCGTCCGCCGCCGCCGCGCCGGCCGGTGCGGTCGACGCCGAGCTCATCGCGCTCGACGACCCCGCGTCCACGGTCTCGAAGACCCACGCCGCACTGCTCCCGGACGGCGATGCGCTCACCGTGATCGATCTGCATTCGACGAACGGCGTCACGCTCGCGGGCGTCCGCATCCCGGCAGGGGAGCCCGTCCCCGTGACCCCCGGCAGCGAACTCCTGCTCGGCGACCTCCGCGTCCGCGCCGAACGCTCCTGAGCCGGACCGCGCGCGCTCGGGTGATAGCCTGTCACTCGTGTACGCGGGTCTTCTCCTCCTTAGCCGCCGCGGCGAGTCCTAGACATCAGGCCACTCTCGCCGCGGAGTCCGTCGACGGCTGATCCGTTCACACGCTAAGGAGTTCGCAGAACATGAGCACCATCGAACCCACCTCCCGGCCGCTCACGCTGGCCGAGAAGGTCTGGAACGACCACCTGGTCAGCAAAGGCGAGGACGGCTCGCCCGACCTCATCTACATCGACCTGCACCTCGTCCACGAGGTCACCAGCCCGCAGGCCTTCGACGGCCTGCGCATGGCCGGGCGCCCGGTCCGCCGTCCCGATCTGACGATCGCGACCGAAGACCACAACACGCCCACCATCGGCATCGACAAGCCGATCGCCGACCTCACCAGCCGCACCCAGATCGAGACCTTGCGCCGCAACGCCGAGGAGTTCGGCATCCGCCTGCACTCGCTCGGCGACGTCGAGCAGGGCATCGTCCACGTGGTCGGCCCGCAGCTCGGCCTCACCATGCCGGGCATCACGGTCGTCTGCGGCGACTCGCACACCTCGACGCACGGCGCGTTCGGCGCGATGGCGTTCGGCATCGGCACCAGCGAGGTGGAGCACGTGCTCGCCACGCAGACGCTGCCGCTGAAGCCGTTCAAGACCATGGCGATCACCGTCGAGGGCGAACTGCGGCCCGGCGTGACCGCGAAGGACATCATCCTGGCCGTCATCGCCAAGATCGGCACCGGAGGCGGCCAGGGCTACGTGCTCGAATACCGCGGCAGCGCCATCCGTTCGCTCTCGATGGAGGGCCGGATGACGATCTGCAACATGTCGATCGAGGCCGGCGCCCGCGCGGGCATGGTCGCGCCCGACGAGACGACCTTCGCCTACCTGAAGGGCCGTCCGCACGCGCCGGAAGGCGCCGACTGGGACGAGGCGGTCGCGTACTGGAAGACCCTCCAGACCGACGACGCCGCCGTCTTCGACGCCGAGGTGTACCTCGACGCGGACGAGATCGAGCCTTTCGTCACCTGGGGCACGAACCCGGGGCAGGGCGTCTCGCTCAGCCAGAGCGTGCCGGATCCGTCGGTCATCGCGGATGCGAACCAGCGGGCCGCTGCCGAGCGCGCGCTGGAGTACATGGACCTCGAGCCCGGTACGCCGATGAAGAGCATCCCGGTGGACGCCGTGTTCATGGGCTCGTGCACCAACAGCCGCATCGAAGACCTCCGCGCGTTCGCGTCCATCATCAAGGGCCGCAAGAAGGCCGACAACGTCCGCGTGATGGTCGTGCCCGGCTCCGCCCGCGTGCGCATCGAGGCCGAGGCCGAGGGGATCGACAAGATCGTCGAGGAGTTCGGCGCGGAGTGGCGGTTCGCCGGCTGCTCCATGTGCCTCGGCATGAACCCGGACCAGCTGGCGCCGGGGGAGCGCTGCGCCTCCACCTCCAACCGCAACTTCGAGGGCCGCCAGGGCAAGGGCGGCCGCACGCACCTGGTCTCGCCGCTGGTGGCCGCCGCGACCGCGATCCGCGGCACGCTCTCTAGCCCCTGGGACCTGGAGAACGAAGGCGGCGACACGCCGGAGGATGGCGGCACGGATACCCGCGTCGGAGAGAAGGTGGGCGCCTGATGGAGAAGTTCGAGACCGTCACCGGAACGGCCGTCCCGTTCCGGCGCAGCAACGTCGACACCGACCAGATCATCCCGGCGGTGTTCCTCAAGCGCGTCACCAAGACCGGCTTCGACGACGCCCTCTTCCACGCGTGGCGCCAGGACCCGGACTTCATCCTCAACCGCCCGGAGTACGCGGGCGCCACGGTGCTCGTCGCCGGCCCGGACTTCGGCACGGGTTCGTCACGCGAACATGCCGTCTGGGCGCTTCGCGACTACGGGTTCCGGGTGGTCCTCAGCCCCCGGTTCGCCGACATCTTCCGCGGCAACTCGGGCAAGCAGGGCCTGCTCACGGGCGTGATCTCCGAGGAGGACGCCGAGCGGCTGTGGGAGGCCATCGAAGCTCAGCCGGGAATAGCCGCGACCGTGGATCTGGTTGCCAAGACTGCGACCGTCGGGGAAGTCCAGGTGTCTTTCGACATCGACGACTACACTCGCTGGCGTTTGCTCGAAGGGTTGGACGACATCGCCCTGACCCTGCGCGACGAAGCGCTCATCTCCGAATACGAATCGGGCCGCGCGAGCTGGCGGCCCACGACCCTCCCGGTGAAACTTTGAACTCACTTCTTCAGGACGCCCAGGCAGCTGGAGCGCGCGTCGGCCTCAAGGGCGACCGCATCACGATCAACGGCGGCATCCCCTGCGGGGCCGCATCGAGGTCCGCGGCGCCAAGAACTTCGTCACGAAGGCGATGGTCGCCGCGATCCTCGGTGAAGGCCCGAGCGTTCTGCGGAACGTTCCCGACATCTCCGACGTCCGCGTGGTCCGCGGGCTGCTCGAGGTGCACGGCGTCAAGGTGACCGACGGCGCCGAGGAGGGCGAGCTCCTGCTCGACCCGAGCGCGGTCGAGTCGGCGCACATGGCCGACATCGACGCGCACGCCGGCTCCAGCCGCATCCCGATCCTGTTCTGCGGGCCGCTGCTGCACAAGCTGGGCGAGGCGTTCATCCCCGACCTCGGCGGCTGCCGCATCGGCGACCGTCCGATCGACTACCACCTGGAGATGCTGCGCAAGTTCGGCGCCATCGTCGACAAGCTGCCGAGCGGCATCCGGATGACGGCCCCGAACGGCCTCAAGGGCGCCAAGCTCGAGCTGCCGTACCCGAGCGTCGGCGCGACCGAGCAGGTGCTCCTCACCGCCGTCCGCGCGGAGGGCATCACCGAGCTCAAGGGCGCGGCGATCGAGCCCGAGATCATGGATCTCATCAACGTCCTGCAGAAGATGGGCGCGATCATCTCGGTCGACACCGACCGCGTGATCCGCATCGAGGGCGTCGACCGCCTCGAGGGCTACAGCCACACCGCGCTGTTCGACCGCAATGAGGCCGCCAGCTGGGCCGCCGCGGCGCTCGCGACCGGCGGCGACATCTACGTCGGCGGCGCACGCCAGCCCGAGATGCTGACCTTCCTCAACGTCTTTCGCAAGGTCGGCGGCGCGTTCGAGATCAACGACGACGGCATCCGCTTCTTCCACCCCGGTGGCCCGCTGAAGCCGGTGGTGATCGAGACCGACGTGCACCCCGGCTTCATGACCGACTGGCAGCAGCCGCTCGTCGTGGCGCTCGCCAAGGCCGAGGGCGTGTCGATCGTCCACGAGACCGTGTACGAGCAGCGCTTCGGCTTCGTGGATGCGCTCAACGACATGGGCGCGAAGATCCAGGTGCACAAGGAGTGCCTGGGCGGCCACCCGTGCCGCTTCGGCCAGCGCAACTTCAACCACTCCGCGGTCATCATGGGCCCGGTGCAGCTGACCGGCGCCGACATCGAGGTCCCGGACCTCCGCGGCGGCTTCAGCCACCTCATCGCGGCGCTGACCGCCGAGGGCCGCTCGACCGTGAGCAACGTCGGCATCATCAGCCGCGGCTACGAGAACTTCATCACCAAGCTGGAGCTCCTGGGCGCCGACTTCACGATGGAAGGCTGATCCTCCCGTCCGCGGCCCGGCATGCGCTTCGCGCCATGCCGGGTCGCGGATAATGGGATGGTGCCTGAAACCGTGACGCCTCCGAAGAAGCAGCGCTCCGAGAAGAGCCGCCCCTCCATCTTCTGGGTCCTTGCAGGGCTCATCATCCCGATCGGGAGCCTGCTCGCGCGGTTCCGGATCGTGGACGGCGACAAGCTGCCCCGCACCGGTGCGTTCATCCTGGCGCCGAACCACTACAGCGAGATCGATCCGGTGATGATCGGCATGGTCTCGTGGAAGCTGGGTCGTCTCCCGCGGTTCCTCGCGAAGGAGAGCCTGTTCCGCGTCCCCGTGTTCGGCTGGTTCCTTCGCAAGTCCGGCCAGGTGCCGGTCTCGCGAGGCGGAAGCGCCCGCGGCTCAGCGCCCCTCGAAGCGGCGCAGCGGATCGCGGCCGAGGGCCAGATCGTCATCATCTACCCCGAGGGCTCGCTCACGCGCGACCCCGACATGTGGCCGATGCGCGGCAAGACCGGAGCCGCCCGCATGGCGCTCGAGAACGACCTGCCGGTCATCCCGATCGCGCACTGGGGCACCCAGCAGGTCATGGCGCGCTACGCGAAGAAGATCAGCTGGTTCCCGCGCAAGACGATCGACGTCAAGGTGGGGGACCCCGTCGACCTCTCGGCGTTCCGCGGCCGCCCCCTCGACAACTCGACCCTGACCGAGGCCACCGCGGTGATCATGGATGCGATCACCGCCCTCCTCGAAGACCTGCGCGGCGAGAAGGCGCCGGCCGAGCGCTGGGATCCGACCAAGCACGACCAGAAGGAGACGGGCCGCTTCGATGGCTAGAGCAGTGAAGCCTCCCGTCGCCCGTCCCCGCCGCATCGCCGTCCTCGGCGCCGGCAGCTGGGGCACCACGTTCGCGAAGATCCTCGCCGACGGCGGCTCCGACGTCGTGCTGTGGGCGCGGCGCCCGGAGATCGCCCGCGAGATCAACGAGGTGAAGCGCAACAGCGACTACCTGGAGGGCATCAACCTCCCGCGCAACCTCCGCGCCACCGCACGTCTCGGCGAGGCGATGCGCGATGCCGAGCAGGTGTTCGTCTCGATCCCCAGCCAGACCCTCCGCTCCAACCTGGAGGCGATGATCCCGTTCCTCGGGCCCGAGACCGTGGTCGTGAGCCTGATGAAGGGCGTAGAGAAGGGCACCGGCCTGCGGATGAGCGAGGTGATCGCCCAGGGCCTGCCGATCGAGCCGGAGCGCATCGCCGTCGCGTCCGGCCCCAACCTCGCACTCGAGATCGCCCGTGAGCAGCCCACCGCCGCGGTGGTCTCGTCCGCGAGCCTCGAGACCGCGCAGGCGGTCGCCATCTCGGCGACCAACCGCTACTTCCGCAGCTTCGTCAACACCGACGTGATCGGCACGGAGTTCGGCGGCGTGCTCAAGAACCTGATCGCCGTCGCCATCGGCATCGTCGACGGCGTCGGGTACGGCGAGAACACCAAGGCCTCGATCATCACGCGCGGGCTGGTCGAGATGACCGACTTCGCGGTGGCGTACGGCGCACAGCCCGAGACTCTTTCCGGCCTCGCCGGACTGGGCGACCTGATCGCGACCTGCGAATCGCCGCTCAGTCGCAACAACACCGCCGGCCGGCTGCTCGGCCAAGGCTACGGCTTCCACGACGTCGTGAAGCAGATGAACCAGACCGCGGAGGGGTTGGCGTCTGTCGCGCCCATCCTGAGCCTGGCCGAAGCACGCGGCGTGGACATGCCGATCGTCCGTCAGGTGAGCCAGGTGCTCGCCGGTACGCTCGATCCGAAGGACATCGCGCCGCATCTCACGACGGATTCGGACGAGCCGCAAGGCGAAAGGACATTGGATGACGGACAAGGTCGCAGTCGCGCTTCTCTTTGGGGGTCGCTCAAGCGAGCATTCGATCAGCTGCGCGACGGCGGCGGGCGTTCTTGAGGCGATCGACCGCGACCGCTACGACGTCATCCCGGTCGGGATCACCCACGAAGGCGCCTTCACCCTGCAACCGGACGACGCCGCGCGCTTCGCGCTGAACGCCGAGAAGCTGCCAGAGGTCGACGACAACGGCACCCGCATCCTGTGGCCCGACAGCGTCGCCACGAAGGAGCTCACGGTCGTCGAGGCGGACGGCACCCGCCGCTCGCTCGGCGACGTCGACATCGTCTTCCCGATCCTCCACGGCCCGTGGGGCGAGGACGGCACCCTGCAGGGCCTGCTCGAACTGGTCGGCCTGCCGTACGTCGGCAGCGGCGTGCTGGCGAGCGCGCTCGGGATGGACAAGCACTTCACCAAGACCGTGCTGCAGCAGGCGGGCATCCCGGTCGCGCCGTGGCGCACCGTGACGGCGTTCGAGTGGAGCTCCGATGCCGACGCCGTCCGCGACGACGTCCGGTCGCTCGGGCTCCCCGCATTCGTCAAGCCGGCACGCGCCGGCTCCAGCGTCGGTGTCACCAAGGTGACCGAGTGGTCCGGCCTCGATGAGGCCATGACGATCGCCCTCGCCGAGGACGACCACGTGCTGATCGAGTCGATGGTCGCCGGCCGCGAGGTCGAGATCGCGGTGCTCGGCGGCCGCCCCGGAGAGCAGGCGCGCGCGTCGGTCGCGGGCGAGATCGTCCTGAGCGGGCGCGACTTCTACGACTTCGCCGCCAAGTACCTGGATGCGCCCGGGATCGACCTGGTCTGCCCGGCCGACCTGACGGACGCGCAGCTGGCCGAGATGCGCGAGCTCGGCGTCCGCGCGTTCGACGCGATCGGTGCGGAGGGGCTGTCCCGGGTGGACTTCTTCCTCACCGCCGACGGTTTCGTCGTCAACGAGATCAACACGATGCCGGGGTTCACCCCGATCTCGATGTTCCCGCGCTGCTGGCAGGAGAGCGGGCTCAGCTACCCGGCGCTGATCGACGAGCTCATCCAGGTCGCCCTGGCCCGCGCCGCCGCCTGAGCCCGGCGGGGTGGCCGGCGGCTACGGCGCCGGCGTCTCCGTCGGGTCCGTGTCGAGCGTCGACAGGCACTTCTGCGTCTGCGGGACGGTCTGCACGGCGCTCGCGAACTCAGGCAGCACCGACGAGTCCGACACGCCCGCGACGTGGTCGATGATGATCTCGGTCGCAGGCGTCCGCCCGAACGTCTGGTAGACGATCGTCTTGGCCGCCGGGTCGGTCATGAGCACCCAGTCCACGCCGTTCACGTTGACACACGGCTTGGTCGTCGCGCCGATCGGCGGCACCCCGCAGCGCAGGATGACCGCGGCCGGGTCGCCCCAGGCGCCGGTGGCCTGCGCGTCCGTCTCCCGCTTCGCCTTGTCGGCGACGGTGTCGGGCAGCCGGACGCTGATCTCGGCGCATCCCGGGGCGTTGCTGTCGGACGCGGGGTCGAGCGAGACGGTGGGCGCGCATCCCGCGAGGAGCAGCGCGGCACCGGCGAGCAGGAGGGCCGGGAGGGCACGGCGACGAGAGGACATCGGTTTCAGGCTACCGTTTCAGATCATGGGAAACTCTGGGAGCGACGCGGCCGGCCTCACCCTCGGGGAGGCCTCGGAGCGGGAGGCGCTTCGGCGCATCTTCCCGCGGCTCCCGGAGTCCCGGGCGACGCTGGTCGGGCCGGGTGACGATGCCGCCGTGCTCGCCGCCCCCGACGGCCGGTTCGTCGTGACGACGGACATGATGGTGCACGGCCCGGACTTCCGCCTCGCCTGGTCGGGCCCCGTCGACCTCGGCTGGAAGGCCGCCGCCACGAACCTGTCCGATGTCGCAGCGATGGGGGCGGTGCCGACCGCGCTTGTGGTGGCGATCGCCGCGCCTCCCGAAACAGAGGTCGCGTGGCTGGAGGGGTCGCCGACGGTTTCCGGATGGCGTGCGCCGAGCTGGCTCCCGGCTGCGGCGTCGTCGGCGGCGACCTCTCTGTCTCGGCGACGCTGACGTTCGCCGTCACCGCGTTCGGCGATCTGGAGGGCCGCCCGCCCGTCCTGCGGAGCGGCGCCCGCGCCGGGGATGTCGTCGCCGTGTCCGGCAGGCTGGGGAGGCCGCGACCGGCCTTCGCCTGCTGTTCGCCGAAGCTGTGGATGCCGCCGGCGAGCCGGACGCGGAGCGTTTCGCCGCCGTCGCGGCTGCGCATCCCGAGACGATCGGCGCGCAGCTGCGGCCGCGTCCCCCCATCGCCGACGGACCGCTCGCGGCGGAGGCCGGCGCCACCGCGATGCTCGACCTCAGCGACGGCCTCGCCCTCGACGCCCGGCGCGTGGCGGAGGCGAGCGGCGTCGCCATCGACCTGGACACCTCCGCGCTCGGCCCCGACCCGCGGACGGCGCTCACCGGCGGCGAGGACCACGGCCTGTTCGCCGCGTTCCCGCCCGAGGTCCCGCTCCCCGGCGGCTTCCGTCGTGTCGGCGTGGTCCGCGCGGGCGAGGGCCTGCTGGTCGACGACCGCCCCTTCGACGAGCGCGGCGGCTGGGACCCCTACCTCGAGTGGGACGGCGGCCGCGGCTAGCACGCCGCGGGCTACGCGGCGGGCGTGAGCCAGAAGATCGCGGTCTCTCCGTAGTCCTTGCGGCGTTCGAGGGTCAGGGTTGGCGGAAGCGTCGGCTGGGGGCCGCGTGCGCTCCGCTCGACGCAGACGACGGCGTCGTCGGAGAGCAGCGGGGCGAGCGCCGTCAGGACCTCCAGCAGCTCGTGGTCCGGCACGTCGTAGGGCGGGTCGATGAACACGACGTCGAACGGGCCGGAGGCTCCCGCCAGGTAGGACGAGACCGCCGAGGCCCGCACGTCGATGGTCGGCAGCGGATGCGGCGCGTGCCGGGACGCCGAGCGGGCAGCCGTGGCGACGGCAGCGGCATTGCGACGGCAGACCTGCGCCGCGGCCGCGTTCTTCTCCACCAGCACCGCCGACGCCGCCCCGCGGCTCACCGCCTCCAGCGCAAGCGCCCCCGAGCCGGCGTACAGGTCGAGCACGCGGGCCCCGTGGACGGCGTCGCGTGCGTCCAGGGCCGAGAAGATCGCCTCGCGGACCCGGTCGCTGGTGGGGCGCGTCCCGCTCTTCGGGACCTGCAGGGTGAGCGATCCGGCGAAGCCGGCGACGATTCGGGTCATAGCCCCACGAGCCTAGCGTCGGCGCAGGACGAGCGGCCAGAATGTGTGAATGGAGGAACGCCTGGAGCAGGCAGAGCTCGACGCCCTGTGGCTCCCCGGTGACCCGATCGCCTCCGCTGAACGGCTGGCTGCTGCCGCCGCCGAACCGGCACGATCGGAGGTCGTCCGGGCCGAGCTGCAGACCCAGCGTGCGCGTGCGCTCGGCCTGCAGGGCCGCATCGAGGAGGCCGAGGCGCTGCTCGACTCCCTGGAGCCTGCGAACGGCGTGCTGGAGGTGCGGGTGCTGCTGGAGCGCGGTCGGGTCCGGCTCGCCGCCGATAGGCCCGACGAGGCCGTCCCGCTGCTGGAGCAGGCGCTGCGCGCGGCGCGGCGGGATGCGGACGTCGCCCTGGCCGTCGAGACCGCCCTCGCGCTGGCCGAGGCCGACCGGCCGCACACCGAGCAGTGGATCGAGGAAGGGCTCGCCGATCTGGCGGGCACGGGGGACCCGCGCGTGCTGCGGTGGGGCGTCGTGCTCCACGACCTGCGCGGCTGGGCGCGCCTCGACAGCGGCGATGCGGAGGCGGCGCTCGTCTCCTTCGAGGACGCGGCGGAGTACGCCGACCGCTACGGCACCCCCGATCAGCGGTTCGCCGCGCACTGGGCGAGGGGCCGCGCCCTGCGGGAGCTCGGCCGGCTCGACGAGGCCCTGGCGCTGCAGACGCGACTTCACGACGAGCGGCCGGGGGAGAAGGCGGTCGAGGACGAGCTCGCGCTCCTCCGCGCGGTCGTCGCGCGACGCGACGCGGAGACCGCGGGCGAGGCGTCGGACGCGGCGCATACGATCGAGTCATGACCTCCGCTTCCGCCCCGGTCGGCCCCGGGTCCGCCGACACGGGCGCGCTCGGCCTCGACGCGCGCCTGACCGGCGTGCTCGGCGGCCGGACGGCCTCGGCGTTCGAGAAGGCGTTCGGGATGCGCACGATCGCCGACCTGCTCAGCCACTATCCGCGCCGCTATGCGAAGCGCGGCGAGCTGACGGCTCTCGCGAACCTCCCTCTGGACGAGAACGTGACGATCATCGCCGAGGTCCTGCGCGTGCAGGAGCGGCCGATGCGGGCGCGCCGCGGCAGCATCCTCGAGGTGAAGATCTCGGACGGCGAGGGCATCCTCACCCTGACGTTCTTCAACCAGGCGTGGCGCTCGCGCGAGCTCATGCCGGGTGTGCGCGGCATCTTCGCCGGCAAGGTGTCCGCGTACCGCGGAGCGCTGCAGCTGGCGCATCCCGACTACGAGCTGTTCGAGCCGGACGCCGAGAACGCCGTGAGCCCGGGCAGCGCGGCGGCGAAGGACTGGGCGATGACGCCCATCCCGATCTATCCGGCGACGGGCACGGTGGCGAGCTGGCAGGTGCAGAAGGCGGTCGGGCTCGCTCTCGACGCGTTGGGCGACGTCCCCGACCCCGTCCCGGACGCCGTGGTCGTCGAGCGCGGCCTTGTGCCGTTCCGGGAGGCGCTGGAAGGCATCCACCGGCCGCAGAAGGACTCCCAGTGGCAGCGGGCGCGCGATTCGCTGCGATTCCAGGAGGCGTTCGTGCTGCAGGCGGCCCTGCTGCAGCAGCGGGCGGCGACGCGCGAGGCCGCGGCCACGCCGCGCGTCGCGGTACCGGGCGGACTGCTGGAGCGGTTCGACGCCGCGCTGCCGTTCGCACTGACCGGCGATCAGGATGTGGTCGGCGGCGAGATCGAACGCGACCTCGCCGGCACCGCGGCCATGCACCGCCTGGTGCAGGGCGAGGTCGGCTCCGGAAAGACGCTCGTGGCGCTGCGGGCGATGCTCGCGGTCGCGGACTCCGGCGGCCAGTCCGCCCTCCTCGCTCCCACCGAGGTCCTGGCCGCCCAGCACCTGCGGTCGATCGCCGCGATGCTCGGCCCCGACCTCTCGGCACAGCTGATGCCGACCCTCCTCACCGGGCAGCTGTCGGCGGCCGAGCGCAAGCGCGCGCTTCTCCGGACGGTCTCTGGGCAGGCGCGCATCGTCGTCGGTACGCACGCGCTGCTGGGGGACGCCGTCACGTTCTTCGACCTCGGTCTCGTCGTCGTCGACGAGCAGCACCGCTTCGGCGTCGAGCAGCGGGAGGCGCTGCGGGCCAAGGGCGGGACGCCGCCGCACGTCCTCGTCCTGACCGCGACGCCCATCCCGCGCACGGTCGCGATGACGGTGTTCGGCGACCTCGACGTGTCGACCATCGCGCAGCTCCCCGCCGGCCGACAGGGGATCGAGAGCTTCGTCGTCCCCCTCGCCGACCGCCCGGGGTGGGAGCGGCGCATCTGGGAGCGCGCATCCGAGGAGATCGCCAAGGGCCGCCAGGTCTTCGTCGTCTGCCCGGCCATCTCGGGCAAGGACGCGGAGGACGACGGGGAGGACCCGGAACCGGCGGAGGAGACGGCCGACGGCGCCCCACCGCGTCCCATCGCGAACGTCGAGTCCGTCGCCGCGCAGGTCCGCGCCGACCCGCTCTTCCGCGACGCCCGCATCGGCGTCCTCCACGGGCGCCTGCCGTCCGACGAGAAGGACGAGGTGATGCGCTCCTTCGCCGCCGGCGACATTGACCTGCTGATCGCGACCACCGTCATCGAGGTCGGCGTCAACGTCCCGAACGCGTCGGCGATGGTGGTGCTGGATGCGGACCGCTTCGGTGTCTCGCAGCTCCACCAGCTGCGCGGCCGGGTCGGCCGAGGCGACATCCCCGGCCTGTGTCTGCTGGTCACGGCCGCCGAGCAGGGCAGCCTGGCGCGCGAGCGGGTGGACGCGGTCGCCGCGACCCTGGACGGCTTCGAGCTGGCCAACGTCGACCTCGAGCTGCGCCGCGAGGGCAACGTGCTCGGCAGCCGCCAGTCGGGCGGCCGATCGTCGCTGCGGCTGCTGCGTGTGGTCTCCGACGGCGAGCTCATCGCCGAGGCCCGGGTCGCGGCCGAGGAGACGCTGGAGGGGGACCCGGCGCTCGCGCAGCATCCCGCCCTCGCTGCCGCACTCGTCCGGCGGCTGGACGAGAGCGAGCGCGCCTTCCTCGGCAAGTCGTAGGCCCGCTGGCCCGCCACCCGGACGAAACCCGTTGGTAACGGATTCACAACGAAATGCCGGTTTCCGCGGGATAGTCTGAAGGTCTATGAACAGGATCGCCGTTGTCCCTGGATCGTTCGACCCGGTCACCCTCGGGCACCTCGACGTGATCGAACGTGCCGCCCGGATCTGGGACGAAGTCCACGTCGTGGTGGTCCACAACCCCGACAAGACCGCGCTGCTGCCCATCGCGCAGCGGGTCGCCCTCATCGAGAAGTCGATCGAGGACGCCGGGATCGTCGGCAACATCGTCATCGCCTCCTGGTCCGTCGGCCTGCTGGTCGACTACTGCACCGACGTCGGCGCGCACGTGCTGGTGAAGGGCATCCGGTCCCAGGTGGATGTGACCTACGAGACGCCGATGGCGATCGTCAACCGCCACCTCGCGGACGTGGAGACCGTGTTCCTGCTGCCCAACCCGGCGAACGCGCACGTGTCGAGCTCGCTGGTGCGCCAGGTGTCCGCCCTCGGCGGTGACGTCAGCCCCTACGTGCCGCCGGCCGTGCACGAGTACCTCCAGGAGACGTGAGCCCAGCCATGAACAGTTACGCGACGCGCCAGCCCACCGAGTCGTCCGTCGCGCCCGAGGAAGAAACGGGCACGGCCCCGGGCATGGGCCTGGACGAGCTGCGTCGCGCCGCCGAGCAGATCACCGCCAATGTGGAGTCGGTGATCGACGGCAAGCACGAGGCGGTGCAGACCGCGCTGGTCGTCCTGCTGGCCGAGGGGCACCTGCTGATCGAGGACGTGCCGGGCGTCGGCAAGACCATGCTCGCGAAGTCGCTGGCGAAGTCGGTCGACTGCAGCGTCAGCCGCATCCAGTTCACCCCCGACCTGCTGCCCAGCGACGTGACCGGTGTCTCGGTCTACAACCAGGCGGAGCGGCGGTTCGAGTTCAAGCCGGGCGCCATCTTCGCCAACATCGTCATCGGCGACGAGATCAACCGCGCGAGCCCCAAGACGCAGTCGGCGTTGCTGGAGTGCATGGAGGAGCGCCAGGTCACCGTCGACGGCTCCACGTATCCGCTCGCCGCGCCGTTCATCGTCGTCGCGACGCAGAACCCGGTCGAGATGGAGGGCACGTACGCCCTGCCCGAGGCGCAGCGCGACCGCTTCATGGCCCGCATCGCGATGGGGTACCCCGACGAGGGCTCGGAGCTCGCCATGCTCACCACGCGCGACACGTCGAGCCCGCTCTCGCGCATCCGGCCCGTCGTCACCTCGGACGAGCTGCGGGCGATGATGGTCACCGCGCGCAGTGTGTTCGCCTCCACGCCGGTCAAGCAGTACGCGGTGGATCTGGTGCGCGCGACCCGCGAGGACCGCGACCTCCGCCTCGGCGCGAGCCCGCGCGCGACGCTGCAGCTCATCCGCGCCGCCAAGGCGATGGCCGCGCTGGCTGGCCGCGACTTCGTTCTCCCGGACGACGTGGACGCGCTGGCCGTGCCGGTGCTCGGCCACCGCCTCCTGCCTACCAGCCGCGCCCTCGGGCACCACCACGAGAGCGCGCCCGTGATCGCGGACATCGTGCGCCGGATCGTGGCCTCCACGCCCGTGCCCGTCGGTTCCGGCTCGCCTGCGCCGGTGCGGGGAACCGGGCGCTAGCGTGCCGGGCCGTGGTCGCGCCTCGTCGCCGCTGAAGCGGCCGCGCCCGACCGCGCGCGGGTGGACCCTCGGCGCCGTGGGCGTGGTCGCCCTCATCGCCTCCGCTTTGTTCGGCCGCACCGATGTATTGTTCGTGGGCGTCTTCCTCACCGTGCTGCCGCTGGCGGCCATGATCTCGGTGACCGTCGACCGCCCCCGGCTGACCGTGACCCGCAGCTTCCATCCCGACGTCGTCGCGGTGGGGGAGCAGACGACCATCGTGACCACCGCCCGCAACCAGTCCCCGCGACCCAGCCCGGCGGCGCGTTGGCGCGAGACGGCGCCGGCCGTCGTGGGCGTGCAGGCCTCGGCGCCGTTCCCGCGTCTCGGCGCCCACCAGCCGGAGGCCGTCCGCGGGCGCGACACAGTCGTGCTGCGACAGGATGTGGTGCCGGAGCGCCGGGGAGCCCACGCCGTCGGCCCGCTCATCGTCAGCCGGACCGATCCCTTCGGCGTCGCCTACGCCGAGTACGCGATCGGCCAGCCGCGGCAGTTGCTGGTCACCCCGCGGGTCGTGCCGCTGTCCCGCGGCGAACTGGATGTGGCCCACAGCGAGGGCACCGAGCACGAGCTCCTGCGCCACAGCATCCCGAGCGCGGATGAGCTGATCGCGCGGGAGTACCGGCCCGGCGATCCGCTGCGTCGCGTGCACTGGCGCGCGACCGCTCGCCACGACCAGCTGATGGTGCGGCAGGAGGAGCAGCGCAGCAACCCGGAGTCGTGGCTGCTGATGGACACGCGCGCCGTTGCCGCGGGGCCGGCCGGCGCGGCCGACTCCGCCGAGTTCGAGACGCTGGTCGACCTCGTGGCGTCGATCGGCGTCCACCTGCTGGACGAGGGCTTCGTCGTCAGCGTCGTCGAGACGGGGGAGCGGCAGCTCTCCGGCCGCAGCGGCGCCGGCCGCACCGGCACGCTGGGGTCGACCACCGCCACGTACGACACCGGCAGCGCCGACCGGATGCTGCTCGCCGACCTCGCCGCCGTCGAGGCGACGCCTGTCGAGCGGGACGACGCCGTCTCCGAGCTCGGCGCCGGGCTGCGCAAGGCGGGGCGCGCCGTCCCGGTCTTCGCCGTGCTCGCCGGAGCACCCGGGGAGCTCGGCGCATTGGCGTCGCTGCGGTCGATGGGCGACCCTGCCGTCGCCTTCGTCGCCGAATCCGTGGAGTCGGACGTCGTGGACGTGCTCGGCGACGCCGGCTGGCTGTGCGTGACCTTCCGCGCCGGGGACGACCCGGCGGAGTGCTGGCTGCGCGCGATGCACCGGCAGCGGGCGAGGGTGGTGTCCGGTGGCGACTGAATCCCTCGCGCTCGCGGTCCCGCGTGTCGGCGCCCGCCGCCGCGTCGGCTACTGGCGCCTCACCGGCGCGATGATCCTCCAAGTGCTGGCGTTGAGCTACGCCCTGGTCGGACTCATCCAGGGCTTCGGGTGGTGGTTCGCGCTGGTCGGGACCGCCGCCCTGGTGCTCGTCACCGGCGCCGGCCTCAGGAGCTTGGGCGTGCCCCGAGGCGTCGTCCCGGTGCTCCTGCTGGCCGAGTCGGCGGCGATCATGACCGCGGCGTTCGGGCGCGGGACCGGGCTGCTCGGCCTCATCCCGACGCCGGCGACGGTCGCCGGCTGGGGACAGTACCTGCAGCAGGCGATGCTCTCGATCTACCAGCAGGGCACGCCGGCGGAGGCGCTGCCCGAGTTCCTGTTCCTCGTCGTCGGGGGCGGCTGCCTGCTCGCGCTGATGCTCGACACCCTCGCGGTCGCCGTCCGCACGCCCGCGTTCACGGCACTGGCGGTCGGAGCCGTGCTCGTGGTGCCGGGAGCGCTGCTCGGCGACGGGCTCGATCCCTTCGCCCTCGCAGCTTCCGCCGCGGCGTACCTGTGGCTGCTGCGCAGCGACGTCCGCACCCGCCGGTCGGCGACGCCCCGCCCGGGTGCCGCCCTCTCTGTCGGCGCGTCCGCAATCGCCGTCGCCGTCGTGCTCGCCGGCACGGCTCCCGGCTTCGAACAGGGCGGAGCGACCTCGTTCACCGCGGGCGGCATCTCCATCGGCGGGACGGTGACCCCGCTGGTCGACCTCGGAAAGGACCTGCGTCGCCCGGCCGCCGTGCGGGCCCTGACCTACACGACCAGCGCCGCGAACGGCCAATACCTCAAGCTCGCCTCGCTCGACCAGTTCACCGGCTCGGTGTGGAAGCACCGCGAGCGCGACACGAACCGCCTCACCGACGGCGCCACGATCGGCCCGGTCGCGGGGCTCTCGAAAACGGTCAAGACCACCAAGATCAGCACGACCATCGAGATCGATCAGATGACCAGCCGCTGGCTGCCGGCGCCGGCTCCCGTGCAGTCGGTGAAGGGACTGAACGGCACCTGGTCGTGGGACCCGGACGACCTCACCATCGGCGGCATCAACTCCACCACGCAGGGCCAGAAGTACACGGCGACGAGCCTCGTGCTGCAGCCGACGGCCGATCAGCTCAAGGCGGCGGGCGGGATCGTCCCGCAGGAGGCCCAGCGCGACCTGTTCCTGCCGCCGCGCATGCCTCCGATCATCGAGCAGACGGCGCTCGAGGCCACGAAGGACGCGGTCACCGAGTACGACAAGGCCGTCGCCCTGCAGGACTACTTCCGCGACAACGGCTTCGTGTACTCCACGCAGACACCGCTGAAGCAGGGCTTCGACGGCGACGGCGCCCGGGTCATCGCCCGCTTCCTCGAGGTGAAGAGCGGATACTGCGTCCACTACGCCTCGGCGATGGCGCTGATGGCGCGCACGCTGGGCATCCCGTCGCGTGTGGCAGAGGGCTACCTGCCGGGCGCCACCAGCGGCGGCACGGCCACCAACCCCGGTCAGTACACCGTCACCAGCGACGACCTGCACGCGTGGCCGGAGCTGTACTTCGCCGGGGTGGGCTGGGTCCCGTTCGAGCCCACCGTCGGCCGTGGCTCGGTCCCCGACTACACGCGGCCGCAGACGGATCCGGCCGCGCCGGCGCCGACGTCGACGTCCACATCCGGCGCGGCTCCGAAGGCGCTCGTGCCCACCGACCCGGCGAACCAGACCGGCTCCGCCTCCTTCACCGCCCAGTCGAGCGCCCAACCGCTCGCGACCGGCATCGGCGTGGGCATCCTCGTCATCGCCGTGCTGCTCATCCCCGCCGTCTGGCGGCGACTCCGACGGCGCAGACGCCTGCGTGAGCTGAACGACGAGTGGGGCGGCGCCACCCTCGTCTGGGACGAGCTGCGCGACACCGTCCGCGATCTGGGCTGGAGCGCGCCGCCGACCGAGACGCCGCGCGTCTTCGCCGGCCGGATCGCCGTCGCGGTCGCCGGCACGCCGGGGGAGGACGCGGTGAAGCGTCTGCTCGCGGAGCTCGAGCGAGATGCGTACGGACCGCCGACACGCCGTTGGGCCGGCGGGCTCGCCGACGACCTCACGGCGGTCGTCTCGGCGTTGGAGGCGCAGGCGGGCGCCGCGCTCCGCACCAAGGCGCTGCTGATTCCTGTGTCTCTGCTGCCAGCGGGCTGGCCTTCCGCCGCCAGGCCCCGGAGCGCCGCGTAAAATAGTTCCTCGTGACTACGAAGAACTCCCCGTACACCGTCAATGTGTACGACCTCATGCGCCATCCCGGCGCCATGCGCGAGCAGCGCATCAGCATCCCGGTCACGGAGAAGCTCGGCGAGGGCCTGATCAGCGTGCCCGAGGGCGAGACCATCGATCTCGACCTCCGGCTGGAGTCGATGCACGAGGGCATCCTCGTCACCGCGGACGCCCAGAGCACGGCCGTCGGCGTCTGCGGACGCTGCCTGATCGACATCGAGCAGCCTGTCCAAGTCGATTTCCAGGAACTTTTCGCGTATCCTTCTGACGAAGCTTTCGATCATGAGGTTCACGACGACCACGTGGATCTTGAACCTCTGATCAGGGATGCGGTGGTGCTGTCACTGCCGTTCCAGCCGGTGTGCCGGCCGGACTGCCCGGGTCTCGACCCCGAGACCGGGGAGAGGCTGGCGGATGTACCGGACCGCGAGCCCACCCAGACGATCGATCCTCGATGGTCGGCGCTCGCAGGTTTCCAGGCTTCCGACACCGATGACCACCCGGATGTTTCCGGAACGAACACAGAGAAGAGATAGCCATGGCCGTCCCCAAGCGGAAGCAGTCGCGCGCCAACACCCACGCCCGCCGTTCGCAGTGGAAGGCCTCGGCCCCCACGCTGGTCAAGACCATCGAGAACGGCAAGGTCACCTACAGCCTCCCGCACCGCGCCAAGGTGGTCGAGGACTCGGCGGGCACCGCCCTCTTCCTCGAGTACAAGGGCCGCAAGGTCGCCGACGTCTGATCGTCGCGTGGTCTCTGAGAACACAGACCGCACTGCACTCCTCCAGAAGCTCGGGGTCGATATCGACCCCGAGCTTCTCGAGCTTGCGCTGACACACCGTTCGTACGCGTACGAGCACGGCGGCATCCCCAACAACGAGCGCCTTGAATTCCTCGGCGACTCGATCCTGGGGCAGGCGGTCACGGTGAAGCTGTTCCGCGAGAACCCGCACCTCGACGAGGGTGAGCTCGCCAAGCGGCGCGCCAGCCTCGTCAGCTCCGTCGCGCTGGCGGAGGTCGCGCGCGGCATCGGCCTGGGGGAGTACCTGAAGCTGGGCCGCGGTGAGAACCAGAGCGGCGGACGCGAGAAGGCGTCCATCCTGGCCGACACGGTCGAGGCGCTGATCGGCGCGACGTACCTCGATGCGGGCGGCGACGCCGCGACCGCGCTGGTCCTGCGCCTGATCGAGCCCCTGCTCGATGACCCGGACCGGTTCGGCGCCGCCATGGACCCGAAGACGAGCCTGCAGGAGGCGGCCGCCCACCGCGGCGCGGGCCTGCCCGTCTACACGGTGACGAACACCGGGCCGGACCACTCCAAGACCTTCCACGCCACCGTCGAGGTCGGCGGCCTGGTCACCGCCACCGGCGAGGGCACCAGCAAGAAGCAGGCGGAGATGGCCGCGGCGCTCAGCGCCTGGACGGAACTGACGAGACGACGTGCCCGAGCTTCCCGAGGTTGAGGTCGTCCGCGCCGGACTGGCCCCCGCGGTCACCGGCGCGACCATCCTCGGCGTGGAGGTCTTCGAACCGCGGTCGCTGAAGCGGCACGACCCCGTCGCGGGCGCGTTCGAGACGCTGCTCACCGGCCGGACCATGCAGGGCCCGGTCCGCCGCGGCAAGTTCCTGTGGATCCCGCTCGAGGGCACCCCGCGCCGCGCCATCGTCGCCCATCTCGGGATGAGCGGCCAGATCCTTCTGCGCGAGCCCGGAACGGCGGAGGCCGGCCTGCTCCGCATCCGCCTGCACATCGAGAGCCCGGAGCACGGCGAGCTCTGGGTGCACTTCGTCGACCAGCGCATCTTCGGCTCCATGGCGGTCGATTCGCTGGTGCCGACGGACGACGGCGCGCACGGTGGCCTCGGGACGGACGAACCGCTGATCCCGACCCAGGTCACCCACATCGCCCGCGACCCGCTGGACCCCGCGTTCGACGACGCCCGCTTCGCCGCTGCGCTCGCGCGCAAGAACACCGGCATCAAGCGCGCCCTCCTCGACCAGACCCTGGTCAGCGGCATCGGCAACATCTACGCCGACGAGGCGTTGTGGGCGGCGCGCATCCACTACGCCCAGCCGGCGAACTCGCTCAGCCGCGCGAAGGTCCGCACCCTCCTCGCCGAGATCCGCCACGTCCTCGAGAAGGCGCTGGCCGAGGGAGGGACGAGCTTCGACGCGCAATACGTCAACGTCAACGGCAACTCGGGCTACTTCTCCCACAGCCTCAACGCCTACGGCCGCCAGGGTGAACCGTGTCCGCGCTGCGGCACCCCGATCGTCCGCGAGCAGTTCATGAACCGCGGCTCGCACTTCTGCCCGCGGTGTCAGCGGCTGCGCGCCCCGCGGGCGGCCGCCTGACGTCGGGACGCTACTCCAGCGTCTTCTGCCAGTGCCCCGTCAGCGCGTGGGGCCGGAACCCGAACGCGCGGTTGATCGCGAGCATCGGGTCGTTCTCGTCGGCGTTCCAGGTCAGGATGCGGCGGATGTGCGGCGCGCGGCGGCCGAGCTCCTGGATGTTGCGCAATTTCACCGCCGTGCCGAGCCGGTGTCCGCGGTGCGCGCGCGCCACCAGCGTGTCGTACTGCTCCGCCTTCGTCCCGTCCGCCGGCACCGCGAGCTCCGTATAGGCGGCGATCTCGCCGGTCGCCTCGTGCACCGCGGCGGTCACGAGCAGCGGCTCGCCGCGCGCCACCAGCGTGCGCTCCTGCGACCGCACCCGCTCGCCGTCCCAGTCCTCCGGGTCGACGGCGATGCCGGTCTGCGGGATGTCCGTCGCCATCCGCGCCTTCATCGCCGCGAAGCGCTCCAGCAGGTCGTCCGGGGCCGCGCCCCACCACGACACCAGACGGAAGCCGTTCAGCGGCATCGTGAGTCCGGCCTCCAGCGCCGGTGGCAGCGGCAGGTGGAGCTCGCTCGACCGTTCGATCTGGCCGAGCGTGTAGCCGTGGCGGAGGGCGAACCGCACATCGCGCGACTCGCGGGGAGTCCGGCCGTCCCCACAGGCGCCCGGACCAGCCGGTCCGTCGCCTCCAGCGTGCGCACGGGGTGCTCGGTGTACGTCGAGATCACGCGGCGTCCGCCGTCCGCCGCCAGCTCCTCGCCCTTCGCGAGCAGCGCCGAACCGATCCCGCGTCCGCGGAGCGCCGGTACCACGTCCACCAGCAGCGACACGGTCTCCGAGTCCTCGTCGAGGGGAAGATCGCCTCGACGCGCCCGACGATCGCGCCCTCCTCGACAGCGACGAAGACGATCCGCTCGGTGTACTCGTGCTCGCGGTACGCGGCCAGCGCCTGCTCCGCTGTCTCGACGAAGTCCTCGTCGCCCCACAGGTCGACCACGATGCCGTTCAGGACGCCGTTAAGCTCCTCGAACGCGGCCGCTTCCGGTGTGCCGAGCGCATCCGGGATGAGCAGCCGCGTCACGCGCAACGTGCGACACCTCCTCGAGCCGGTCCGCGAGAGGCTTCAGCCTATCCAGGGCGCCACGCGGTGTGAAGCATCCCGAACGGTTTGGTTTCGATCGTGTAAATCCCGATCCCGAATGGTGTGGCATTTCGTTGCGCGCACGGTAGTCTCAGCACACCTATTCGTGGTGCGACGTGGCAAGAACGCTGCGTTCGCGACGAATTGAACGTCGAGAGGCAAGAGATGCTACGGAAGAAAGTCACCATCGGTGCGGCTGTTGCAGCGTCAGTCGCACTGCTCCTGGCCGGATGTGCGAACCAGCCGTCCACGGGAGGATCCACCAACGGGAACTCGTCCAAGGTCGACATCCCGGCGATCACGTCGGTCGATGTCCCCAAGGACGCGGTGCTCCCCGCCGGCGACGGAAAGGCCACCTGTCCTGCTGGCCTGACCATCGGCTACGTCGGCGCCGAGACCGGCCCGAACGCTCAGCTCGGTATCAACATCTACAACGGCATCCAGCTGGCGATCGACCAGCACAACGAGTCCAACAAGGGCTGCCAGGTCGCCTTCAAGAAGTTCGACACCGAGGGTGACCCGAACAAGGCGACCGGTCCAGTCACCCAGGCCGTCAACGAGGCCGACATCATCGGCGTCGTCGGCCTGCCGTTCTCGGGTGAGTCGAAGGCCACCGGCAACATCTTCGAGCAGCAGGGCCTGGTCCACATCACCCCGTCGGCCACCAACCCCGGCCTGACCCAGAACGGCTGGAAGACCTTCTTCCGCGGCCTGGGCAACGACGCGGTGCAGGGCCCGGCGGCGGCCAAGTTCCTCACGGGCAAGCTGGAGGCCAAGAAGGTCTACCTGGTCCAGGACGACTCCGACTACGGCATCGGCCTCGGCACCCAGACCTCGAAGGCGCTCGGCGACGCGCTCGTCGGCACCGACAAGGTGACCACCGGCCAGAAGGACTTCTCCGCGGTGATCTCCAAGATCATCAACGCGAAGCCGGACGCGGTCTACTACGCCGGTTACTACGCCGAGGGTGCTCCGTTCGACCAGCAGCTGGTCAACAAGGGCTACAAGGGCACGTTCGTCGGCCCGGATGGTGTGAAGGACGACCAGTTCATCAAGCTGGCCGGCGACGCGTCCAGCAACGCGTACTTCACCTGCCCCTGCATCCCGGGTGAGCTGATCACCGACTTCGAGGGCGCCTACAAGAAGCTCGCGAACGCCGAGCCGGGCACCTACTCGATCGAGGGCTACGACGCCGCGACCGTCCTCCTGTCGGGCATCGACAAGGGCAAGACGACCCGCGCCGACCTGCTGTCCTTCGTGAAGGACTACGACGCCGACGGCCTCAGCAAGCACTACAAGTGGGACGCCACCGGTGAGCTGCAGGCGCCTGCCGTCTACGGCTACAAGGTCGAGAACGGCAAGATCGTTCCGATCGGCACCATCGGCGAATAACGACACCAGGAGGGTGCCGCGGGCCCCAGCGGCCCGCGGCACCCTTCTTTTCGGACTACGCTCTTCAAATCGATCGGATCGACGGTGATCCGGCCCAGAACCCCTGGATGCTCGAATGCTCGAAACCCTCGTCCTCCATCCCGCCCTCGATAGTTCCTGGATCAACTTCGACGTCAACGCGCTCGTCCAGAACTTCTGGAGCGCAACCTTCGACGGCCTCACCTTCGGCGCGGTCTACGGCCTCATCGCCGTCGGCTACACGCTGGTGTACGGCGTCCTGAACCTCATCAACTTCGCCCACTCCGAAGTGTTCATCGTCGGCGCCTACGGCGTCGTCGTCACCCTCACCACGCTGGGCTTCGGCCCGAGCGCCCCCAACCTCAGTCCAGCGGCGATCATCGGCGACCTCATATTGGCGCTGCTCGTCGGTATGGTCGCGGCGGGAGCCACCGCGTGGATCCTGGAGCGTGTCGCCTACCGGCCGCTGCGGAAACGCAACGCACCCCGCCTGGTCTTCCTGATCACCGCGATCGGCGCGTCGTTCACCATCCAGTACCTGATCTTCCTGATCCGGGGCGCGAACGCGGAGCCGGCGGTGACCATGTTCATCCCGCAGCCGATCTTCGACGTCTTCGGCACGATCGTGAACAGCCAGCAGCTGATCATCGTCATCGCCTCGGTGCTGCTGATGGTCGGCACGGACTGGTTCATCCGCCGCACCCGCACCGGCCGCGGCATCCGCGCGGTCGCGCAGGACCCGGACACGGCGACGCTGATGGGCGTGAACAAGGAGCGGATCATCCAGATCACGTTCATCACCGGCGGTATCCTCGCCGGCGCCGCGGCCCTGTTCTACGTGATGCTCGTCCCCTCGGGCGTCATCTACAACGGCGGCTTCATCCTGGGCGTCAAGGCGTTCGCCGCGGCCGTCCTCGGCGGCATCGGCAACGTCCGCGGCGCACTGCTCGGCGGTCTGCTGCTGGGCGTCATCGGAAACTACGGCCAGATCCTGCTGGGCGACTCGCAATGGACCGACGTCGTCGCGTTCGTCGTCCTGGTCCTGGTGCTGCTGGTCAAGCCCAGCGGCATCCTGGGCACCTCGCTCGGAAGGAGCCGCGCATGAGCATGACGGAAGGTCCCCGGGTCCTCCCCGACGGCCGCGAGGAGCAGGCGGTCGACGCGTTCGAGGCCGGCCGCGGCAAGCGCGCCAACGGCCCGTTCCAGCAGTTCCGCGACCGCTGGAACAACCTGCCCCGCCCCGTGCAGTGGGCGTGGCTGCTGATCGTCGTGGCGCTGGCGTACGCGTTGCCGTACCTCAACTTCTTCCCGCTGAGCACCGCGCCCGGCAACGACTGGCCGCTGGCCTGCTTCTCGATGGCCGTGTACGCGCTCATCGCGATCGGCCTGAACGTGGTGGTCGGCTACGCCGGCCTCCTCGACCTCGGCTACGTGGCGTTCTTCGCCGTGGGGTCGTACACCGCGGCGATGCTGACCAGCCCCGACTCGCCGTTCGTCAAGATCCCGTACCTGTGGACGATCCCGGTCGCCATCGCGGTGACGATGACGTTCGGCATCATCCTCGGCGTCCCGACGCTCCGCCTCCGCGGCGACTACCTGGCCATCGTGACCCTCGGCTTCGGTGAGATCGTCCGCATCCTGGCCACGATCATCCCCGCGATGAAGGGCCAGGTCGGCTTCCAGAACGTCGGCCACCCGCCGGGGACCAACGCCGACGGCGTGCCGATCTTCTCGAACTCGAACGGCGTGCCCTGGTACTGGCTGACGATCACGGTCATCATCGTGATCCTGCTGCTGGTCGGCAACCTCGAGCGCAGCCGCGTCGGCCGCGCGTGGGTCGCCATCCGCGAGGACGAGGACGCCGCCGAGATCATGGGCGTCCCCACCTTCAAGTACAAGGTGTGGGCGTTCGCGATCGGCGCCGGCGTCGGCGGTCTCTCCGGCGCGCTGTTCGCCGGTCAGGTCGGCTTCGTCAACAACCAGAAGTTCGACGTGCAGACGTCCATCCTGTTCCTCGCGGCCGTCGTCCTCGGCGGTGCGGGCAACAAGGTCGGCGCGATGCTCGGCGGCGCGATCGTGGCGTACATCCCGCTGCGGTTCACCGTCATCGCGGACTACAAGTACCTCATCTTCGGCATCGCCCTCGTGCTGATCATGATCTTCCGGTCGCAGGGCCTGTTCCCGGCGCGGCAGAAGCTGCTCGCCTACGGCAGGCACGCCTACCGGTTGATGGTGGACGCGGCGAAGCGGAGCCCGAGGCCGGTGACCGGGGCCACCCCGGCGGTCGGCACGGCGACGCTCGACGCGGGATCGCTCGATGGTGACGGCGCGAAGGGAGGCGCACGATGACGGACGCACGCAACACCGCTCCCGAGGAGGAGCCGGCGCTCGGCGCCAACGAGGACGAGCTGGAGGCCGCGGGCATCGACCTGGAGGTCGCCGAGGCTGCGGCCCCGGACCGCGAGATCGCGGTCGAGGTCGGCGAGAACATCGTGGAAGTGCGCAACCTGACCGTGAAGTTCGGCGGTCTGACCGCGCTCGACGACGTGACGTTCGACATCCGCCGCGGCGAGATCCTGGGTCTGATCGGCCCGAACGGCGCAGGCAAGACGACCTGCTTCAACGCGATGACGGGCGTCTACAAGCCGACCAGCGGCGACGTGCTGCTGGAGGGCCAGACGATCAAGGGCCGCAAGCAGCACCAGATCACCCGCATGGGACTGTCGCGCACGTTCCAGAACATCCGCCTGTTCGGCGAGATGACCGCTCTGGAGAACGTGGTCGTCGGTCTGGACGCGCGCCACCGCACCTCGGTGCCCGGTGCGCTGCTCCGCCTGCCGCGCCACCAGCGCGAGGAGAAGTCGTCGATCGACCGCGGCATGGCGCTGCTGGAGTTCGTCGGCATCGCCGACCACGCCGGTTCGCTGTCGCGGTCGCTGCCGTACGGTTACCAGCGCCGCCTGGAGATCGCGCGTGCGCTGGCGACGGACCCGAAGGTGCTCTGCCTGGACGAGCCGGCCGCCGGCTTCAACCCGGCGGAGAAGGAGGAGCTGATGGAGCTCATCCGCACCATCCGCGCCGACGGGTACACCGTGCTGCTGATCGAACACGACATGAAGCTGGTCATGGGCGTCACCGACCGGATCGTGGTGCTGGAGTTCGGGCGGAAGATCGCCGACGCCAGCCCGGAGGAGATCCGGAACGACCCGAAAGTGATCGCCGCCTACCTCGGGGAGCCCGAAGATGACGTTGCTTGAGCTGAAGAACATCAGCGTTTCCTACGGCCGGATCGAGGCCATCCACGACATGTCGTTCTCCGTAGAGGAGGGCGAGATCGTGAGCCTCATCGGGGCGAACGGCGCCGGCAAGTCGACGACCATGAAGACGATCTCCGGCATCCTCAACCCTTCGAAGGGGAGCATCCTCTTCGACGGGGAGGACATCACCAAGATGAAGGCGCACATCCGCGTGATCCGCGGGATCTCGCAGGCGCCGGAGGGCCGCGGGATCTTCCCGGGGATGACGGTGATGGAGAACCTGGACATGGGCGCCTTCGGCCGCAAGGACCGCTCCAAGATGGGCGAGGACTTCGACCGCGTGTTCGGGCTGTTCCCGCGTCTCGCCGAGCGCAAGACGCAGGTCGGCGGCACGATGTCCGGCGGCGAGCAGCAGATGCTCGCCATCGGCCGCGCGCTGATGTCGAACCCGCGCCTCCTGCTCCTCGACGAGCCGTCGATGGGCCTGGCCCCGCAGTTCATCCGCCAGATCTTCTCGATTGTGACGGAGATCAACAAGCAGGGCACGACTGTCCTGCTGGTGGAGCAGAACGCCAACCAGGCGCTGGCCCGCGCACATCGCGCGTTCGTGCTGGAGACCGGTGTGATCACCCGCGCGGGGACGGGGCGCGAGCTGCTGTCCGACCCGGCGATCAAGGAGGCGTACCTGGGCGTCGCGTGACGTCACCTCCATCCAGTCCGCGAAGAGTGCACGCTTTCCACCCGGAGAGCGTGCACTCTTCGTGTACTCGGGGTGGGTCACCCGGCGCTCCGGCGCGGCAAGCCCGTGAACGTCCGGTAAATTCGCCTGCGTGTACTTGAAGAGTCTGACGCTCAAGGGCTTCAAGTCGTTCGCGCAGCCGACGACTTTCGCCTTCGAGCCGGGCGTCACCTGCGTCGTCGGCCCCAACGGGTCCGGCAAGTCGAACGTCGTGGACGCGCTCGCCTGGGTGATGGGGGAGCAGGGCGCCAAGACGCTTCGCGGCGGCAAGATGGAGGACGTCATCTTCGCCGGCACCGCCACGCGCGGTCCGCTCGGCCGCGCCGAGGTGCAGCTCACCATCGACAACTCCGACGGCGCGCTGCCGATCGAGTACTCCGAGGTCACCATCTCGCGCACGCTGTTCCGCAACGGCGGCAGCGAGTACGCCATCAACGGGCAGTCGTGCCGGCTCCTGGATGTGCAGGAACTGCTCAGCGACTCCGGTCTCGGCCGCGAGATGCACGTCATCGTCGGCCAGGGTCAGCTC
This sequence comes from Leifsonia poae, assembly GCF_050632865.1. Classification (GTDB taxonomy): domain Bacteria; phylum Actinomycetota; class Actinomycetes; order Actinomycetales; family Microbacteriaceae; genus Leifsonia; species Leifsonia poae_B. Next base: position 889,840 of record NZ_JBODSA010000001.1, read on the forward strand.
GACGCCGTGCTGCACGCCAGCCCCGAGGACCGCCGCGGCTTCATCGAGGAGGCCGCCGGCATCCTGAAGCACCGCCGCCGCAAGGAGAAGACGCTTCGCAAGCTCGAGGCGATGCAGACGAACCTGACGCGCCTCAGCGACCTGGCGGGCGAGGTCCGTCGCCAGCTGAAGCCGCTCGGGCACCAGGCCGAGATCGCGCGTGAGGCGCAGTCCATCGCCGCCGTGGTCCGGGATGCGCGGGCGCGCCTCCTCGCGGACGAGGTGGTCACCCTCCGCCGCACCCTCGACTCGCACGGCCGCACCGAGGCGGAGCGGCACAGCGAGCAGATCGTGCTGCAGGAGCAGCTGGAGCAGAAGCAGCTGCGCCGCGCCCGGCTCGAGCAGGCGCAGGTGGGGGATGCGGTCGACAAGGCCCGCAGCACCGCCTTCGCACTGGAGTCGGTGCAGGAGCGGCTGCGCAGCCTCTTCACGCTCGCCAACCAGCGCGTCGCCCTCCTCGGCAGCCAGGCCGACGCCTCCGACGCCACGCCCAGCGTCACTCCGCAGAACGTTCAGGATGCCAAGGACGAAGTCGACCGCCTGCGCGGCGTCGTGACCGAGGCGGAGGCGGCGTGGACGGCGGCGCAGGCCGCCACCCGCAACGCCCGAGCCCGACTGGATGCGGTGGACGAGGAGATCGCGGCGCAGAGCGCGCTGGTCTCCCGACACGATCTCGAGATCTCCAAGCTGAACGGTCAGGCCGAGGCGGCCGCCCAGCGGCTCGCGGCCGTTCGCGGCGAAGTGCTGCGGCAGCAGAACGCGCTCGACGCCGCCACCGAGCGCCGCGAGCGCGCCCGCGCCGACTTCGCCGCCCGCGAGGCGGAGGCCGCGACCGCGGACGTCGGCGAGGGCGACCTCGACGAGGCGTACGAGCTCGCGCAGGCGGCGGTCTTCGACGCAGAGGGCGAGATCGAGCGCCTGCGCGAGGAGCTGCACACGCTCGAACGCGAACGCGACGCCCTCGCCGCCCGCACCAGCGCTCTGTCCATGGCTCTCGACCAGAAGGACGGCTCGGCCGCCCTCGTCGCGGACCGTCTCGACGGCGTGCGCGGCCTCGTCGCCGAGCACGTCCGCGTCCACCCCGGTCATGAGGCCGCGATCGCCGCCGCCCTCGGCACGCTGGCCGACGCCGTGCTCGCCGACGACCGGGAGGCCGCCCGCGCCGCCGTCGCGCACGCAGCCTCCGGTGACCTCGGGCGGGTCGAAGTGGTCATCGCCGACGCCGCCGCGGCCGACGTCGACCTGGCCGGCGTCCCGGGCGTCGTCCCAGCGACGAACGTCGTGGAGGCGCCGACCGGGGTCCGCGGCATCCTCGCCTTCACCGCCATCGCCGACGACCTGGACGCCGCCCAGCGCGCGTTCGAGGCGTTCCGCAGCCGTTCGCTCGGTGGTCCGGTGACCATCATCACGAAGTCCGGTGACGTGCTGACCGAACACGTCCTCCGCGGCGGTTCCGGCGCGAAGCAGAGCCGCATCGAGCTCATCGCCGACCGGGAGGCCGCGCAGGAGCGGCTGACCGAGGTCACGTCGCTCATCGACCGGGCCAAGTTCGCCCTCGCCGAGCAGCGCGGCGTGCTGCAGGTGGCCAAGGAGCAGTCGCAGGCCGCCCTCACGACCCTGCGCGAGTTCGACGCGAAGCTCGCGGCGCAGACCGAGCAGCTGAACCGGCTCAAGGTGCAGCTGGAGGCGTCCCAGGCCGAGTTCGACCGTCTCAGCAAGGCGCTCGAGCAGGCCGCCGAGCGCGTCGCCGAGGCGGAGCAGGCGGCCGAGAAGGCGAAGGCCGAGCTGGATGCGGCCCGCTCGCGTCCTCGTCCCATCCTCGATGTGAGCGCCCGTGACGGCCTGTCGACCGAGCTGGATGTCGCCCGCGAAGCCGAGGTCGAGGCGCGCCTGGCCGTCGAGACGGCGAAGGAGCGCGTCCGCGCCGAGCAGGCCCGCGGCGAAGCCCTGGCCCGCCGGCTGGACGCGGAGCGGGCCGCCGCCGAGGAGGCCGCCCGCCGTGCCGTGATCCGCCGCCGTCAGCTCGACGCCGCCGAGTCCGTGATCGACGCGCTCCCGGCGGTGCTCTCGTCGGTCGACCGCAGCGTCGCGCAGGCCCGCGTCGAGCTCGCGACCGCGGAGGCCGAGCGCGCCAGCCAGAACGAAGAACTCGCGACGCTCCGCCGCGACGAGAACGCCGTCCGCGAGCGCCTGCAGGCCATCACCGAGTCCGTGCACGGCCTCGAGCTGCAGATCTACGAGAAGAAGCTGCACCTGTCCAGCCTCCTGGAGCGTGCCGGAAGCGAGCTCGGGCTGGTGGAGGACGTCCTGGTCGCCGAGTACGGACCCGACGTGCCGGTGCCCGTCGACGCGGCCCGCGGCGAGGAGCAGGACGCCGACCCCGATGCCGAGCCGCAAACCGTGCCGTTCTCGCGCGAGCAGCAGCAGAAGCGTCTCGCGGCCGCCGAGCGCAAGCTCGCCCAGCTCGGCCGGGTGAACCCGCTCGCCCTGGAGGAGTTCGCCGCCCTGGAGCAGCGGCACAAGTTCCTCACCGAGCAGCTGACCGACCTCACGAACACCCGCAAGGACCTGCTGACGATCATCGAGGACATCGACGAGCGGATGCAGACGATCTTCGAGTCCGCGTTCGCGGACACCGAGGCGGCGTTCACGCGCGTGTTCCCGATCCTGTTCCCCGGGGGGCAGGGCAGCATCACGCTGACCAACCCGGACGACCTGCTCACCACGGGCATCGAGGTGTCGGTGAAGCCCGCGGGCAAGAAGATCGAGCGCCTGTCGCTGCTCTCGGGCGGCGAGCGGTCGCTCGCGGCGGTCGCGCTGCTGATCGCGATCTTCAAGGCGCGTCCCAGCCCGTTCTACATCATGGACGAGGTGGAGGCGGCACTCGACGACGCCAACCTCGGCCGCCTGCTGACGATCTTCGAAGACCTCCGCGAGAGCAGCCAGCTGATCGTCATCACGCACCAGAAGCGGACGATGGAGATCGCGGACGCGCTCTACGGCGTCTCGATGCGCCAGGACGGCGTGTCGGCGGTCGTCGGCCAGCGCGTCGCGCAGGAACAGGCCAGCTAGCGCGTCCTCACCACTCGATCGCGGCGAGGGCGTCGTCGACCGGCGCAAGCGCGTCGGCGGCGCGCCGTTCGCAGTCGGCGGCGATCGCGTCCAGCGTGCCGTCGGGCGCTCCTTCGCGCAGCTGCCGGGCCAGCAGGATCAGGTCGCGGTGGTCGCCCAGCGCATCCTGGACCGTCTCGGCCGCCGCGGCCAGACGCTCGGCCCGGTCGCCGAGGTCGTCGGCTACGGCCTCCGCAGCGTAGCGCAGCCGGCGCGCCGCCTTCCGGGTCGCGTGCCGCTGCTCCAGTCCGTCCCCATCGCTCCGCTGCACGCGGCGCACTGCTTTCTTGAGGCCCTTCCGTGCGACCTTTCCGGGATCCGCCTCGCCGGCCTCGCTCAGCGGGGAGCGGCGGCGAACTGCTGCAGGTCGGCCAGGAGCTCCCGGTGTCCTCGGCTCCGCAGCAGCCGGAGGAGGTCGTCCAGCGCACGTTCGTGCTGCTCGCGCGTCCTCGCCGCCAGGGCCGAGATCGCCTTCACCACGGCGGGGTCCGTCTGCTCGTCCGCGAGCCCGGCGAGGTCTCCCGCGCGCACCTCCAGGTCGCGCATATCGCCCAGTCGATGCCCGAGTCCCTTCAGCCGCGCGCGCATCCGGCGCTCGGCGTCGCGATCGAATGCGCGTCGGTACACGCTCAGGATGCTGCGCAGTCGCCGCACCCGCGTCCTCGCCTGATGGACCGCATCCTCGCCGCCCGTCTCGATCGCCACCAGCTGCTCCGCCAGCTCCGCCGATACCCCCACGAGCGCGTACATGACCACACGGTACATCCGGCCCGGCTAATCTGATGATCATGGCTGACCGCACCCCCTGGTCTCTGTCGGGCGCCCTCCGCGGGCTGTTCGCCAAGAAGACCATCGACGAAGACACCTGGGACGATCTCGAGACGGCGCTCATCACCGCCGACTTCGGCCCGGATGTGACCGAGGCGGTCGTCGACGACCTGCGCGCCAAGGTGGAGCGGTATCACACGACCGATCCGGCAGACCTGCAGCGGATGCTGCGCGAAACACTCGAGGAGCGCCTGTCGAAGCTCGACACCACGCTCAAGCTGAGCGACCGCCCGGCGGTCGTGCTCGTGGTCGGCGTGAACGGCGTGGGCAAGACCACGACGATCGGCAAGTTCGCGAAGTTCCTGCGCACCTACGACCGCTCGGTGGTCGTCGGAGCGGCGGACACGTTCCGCGCCGCGGCCGTCGAGCAGCTGGCGACCTGGGCCGAGCGTGCGGGTGCGGAGATCGTCAGACCGCAGCAGCAGGGTCAGGACCCGGCGTCCGTGGCGTTCCAGACGGTCGAGAAGGCGAAGCGCGACGGCACCGAGATCGTGATCATCGACACGGCCGGGCGGCTGCAGACCAAGGGCGGCCTGATGGACGAGCTGTCCAAGATCAAGCGCGTCGTCGAGAAGCAGTCCCCGATCGCCGAGGTGCTGCTCGTGCTCGACGCGACGACCGGCCAGAACGGCCTGGCGCAGGCCGAGGCCTTCCTGGAGCACGCGGGCGTGACGGGCCTGGTCCTCACCAAGCTCGACGGCTCGGCCAAGGGCGGCTTCGTGCTCGCCGTGCAGGAGCGGACGGGCATCCCGATCAAGCTGGTCGGCCAGGGCGAGGGGATCAACGACCTGACCGGTTTCACCCCGCACGTCTTCGCCCAGCAGCTGGTGGGATAGGGTCGCGCCATGGCGATCGAGCACGATTTCTTCGGCCTCATCGGCGAGACGGCGAGCGGAGGCCTCGCCTGGGACGACACCGTCGAGCTGGGCGACCAGACCGTCGAGGTCGAGCTGCTGGCCGACGACGAGAGCGGCGTGCCGGAGTTCGCGCTGGACTCCGCCGCCGCGCTCATCCAGGCGCTGGAGGGCTTCGACGCCCGAGCGCGGGATGCGCTGATCGCCGAACTGAGCTCCCGCCAGTCGGCGACGACCAGCTACATCGACGAGCACGTCGACAAGCTGGGCGACGACCTCCTCGACCTGCTGGTCTACAACTCCGGCGACATCGCCATCGACGTCCTGCGGTCGCTGCAGTTGCTCACCGTCGTCATCCAGGCCGATCGCGCCGACGAGGACGAGGTGTTCGCGACCTTCGACTACTCCATCGCGCCGGACGAGACGGACGCGGTGCTGACGGTGTCGTTCGATGTCCGCGGTGACGTCGTGAACGTCGAGACACAGTGATATAAGCCCGATCGCGTCATAAACGCGGGGAAGGCCACTCCTGAAGAAGTAGACGTACTCGTCTATGGAAAGGAGAGGCCATGGCGGCCAGACCATTCGGACCGCGGCTCGGACGACGCGGGTTCCGTGTCCCGCGCGTACTCGCCGCGATGATCGCGCTCGTGGTGGCGGCCACCGCGTGGCCGGCCGCACCTGCGGCGGCCGTCACCAACGGGACCACGACGGCGGCCGGCGCCGCCAAGCATATGGTCCTCATCGACGCCGAGGGCCTGGGGAACTGCTCGGGCACGTACATCGGCAACCGCCAGGTGATCACCGCGCGGCATTGCGTGGAGGGAGCGACCGACGCGTCGAAGCTCACCGTCTCACTGCGCAACGGCGAGACCATGGAGACCATCGAATGGCACAAGAACCCTGAGCTGGACGTCGCCATCGTCATCCTTCCACGGGTTCCGTCGGGGACCAGCTTCAACGCTGTTCTCGCCAGTGCGAATCCCCCGGTCGGAACGCAGCTCACACTCCGCGGCTACGGCAACTCCGCCGGAGGCTCCGGCTCCGGCACATTGCGCGAAGGCGGTGTGACGGTGTCCGCTCTCGCATACAACCGGGTCAGCGCCAGACGCGGCGCGAACGGAGTCTCCGCGTGCCCGGGCGACTCCGGGGGCGGGCTGTTCGCACCGTGGAACGGAGGGCCGGTGGAAATGCTCTACGCGGTCACATCGTCGGTCGAACCGCTCGACAACGCGATCTGCCCGAGCAGCCAGGTGAACGCGGTGAGCGTGGCGAACATCCGGGGCTGGATCGACCTCATCGGGGAGTACTACAACGGGCAGGGGGACTGCCGGAACGCGAGCATCATCGCGCACGCACAGGGTGCCCACTACGTGAACCTGATGATCGGGGGTGCGCCGGGATCGACCTCGTGGGGGTCGAGCGGCGGCGGTGGTCAGCGCGGAGGCTACGGCACCGCGATCGCGGTCAGCCTCCTCATCGACCGGGATCTGCCGATCACGGCCCTGGTCGGATGCCCAGGGACCAATCCGAGCGGCTACCCGCAGGCCGGGACCGGCTGGTCGAGCGGCGGCAGCGGAACCGGCTACGGCGGCGGAGCGGGTGGCGGCTCGTCGGCGCTCTGCCTGGACGGGCCGTGCACGCGGGAGAACCTGCAGAACGTCATCGCCCTGATGGGTGGAGGCGGCGGTGCCGGCGGAGGCACGTGCGCGGGCCAGAACGGCTGGCGCGGCGGCCACGGCGGACGCAACGGGGGAGAGGCCTTCACTCCGCAGGCCGGCGCGCTCGCCTTCGGCGTCTCGGGCTCCGACGCCTACGCCGGTGGCAAGGGAGGCGACCTCCACCGGCGGTCGAGCTTCACCGGACGGAGCAGCAGCGTCATCGCCGGTGGCGGTGGCGGCGGCGTCGAAGGAGGCCAGGAGGGAACGAACTACGGCGGCGGCTGCCAGTCGATGGGCGGTGGCGGCGGAGGAGCGTCGGCGACCGTCTCGCCCGCGCGCTTCACCGCGATGAGTGGATTCACCTGGGTGTCGAGTGCGAACTTCGCGTTCTCGTACAGCACGCTCCCGATCACCGGGGCCGCGGGTCGGGACTACCGCGCCATCGAGTTCCGGTCGGCGTCGGGGAAGTGCCTCTCCGTGCAGGGCGGAAGTCCGGTGGTGGGCGGCGCCGCGGAGATCGAGACGTGCGACGCGACCAAACCGTGGCAGAAGTGGGAGCGCCAGCCGGACGGCCGCATCACAGCCTTCGCCGACGGCGAGGACGGTGACGCGCTGTGCCTCACCGCCGACTCCGGAGGCATCGGCGCTCCGGTCGCGATGAGACGGTGCTCGTCCTCCTCCGGGTCGTCACAGGTCTGGACACTCAGACCCAATGGCAACATCGTGAGCACTGCCAGCGGCCGGTGTGTCGCGGTGAAGGATGCTTCGACCGTCGACGGCACCGTCGTGGTCATGGGCGACTGCAACCAACATGCCGACGAAGTATGGTCCTCGCCCGGCGCTCTCCTCTCGTCCCTCCCGATCACCCTGGAGCCGAAGAGCTCGACGGACGGCACCGCTCGCTCCCTGACGTACGCGCCTGCGCCGGCCGGATCCTCCGATTCGCGCTCGCGCGCAGTGATCTCGTCGACGACGCCGGCGATCGCAGGCGGTGTCTGGGGATGGACCCCCGTCGACGGCAGTCACGGCGGAGGCCTGTTGAAGAACGTGGCCACGGGCACCTGCCTGAGATGGGTCGGCGGAAGCGTTCAGACGGTGCTCGACGCCGGCTGCGACGGTTCCGATCAGGCGTTCCGCTGGGGTCCCACGATCCACTCCGACGGGACGATGGTCCTGCAGTCACAGGCGTACGGCGAATGTCTAGACGTCTCCTCCGGAACGAACGCCGACGGAGCACAGGTCTTGGCGTGGGGATGTCACGGGGGAGCGAATCAGGACTGGCGCGTCGTCGTCGCGACCTCGTTCGAGGCGTCGTCCGCTGTGACGTTGCAGCCGGCGAACTCCGTCACCCGCACACTGGCCTATGCGGCCGCGCCTGCCGGGTCGTCGGACACCCGCCGTCGTGCGGTCATCGCGGAAACCCTGCCGGCGCTCGCCGCCGGGCGATGGGTCTGGGTTCCCGTCGCCGGAAGCAACGGCGGCGGCCTGCTTCGCAATGTGTCGACGAACTCCTGCCTGCGCTGGACCGGGGACAACGCTCCGGCGGTCCTGGACGCCCAGTGCAACGGCGCGGACTCCGTCTTCCGCTGGGGGCCGACCCATCACGCGGACGGGACGATGATCCTGCAGTCCCAACGGGACGGGAAGTGCTTGGACGTCCGCAACCTGGAGGACGCCGAGGGGGCGGTCGTCGAATCGTGGACGTGCAACGGCGGCGCGAACCAGAACTGGCGCCCTGCCGTGGCGACACCGCACCCGATCGAGACGAAGCGGACGCTGACGTTGCAGCCCTCGCATTCGTCGACGCGCGTCCTGACCTACGCGGATGCCCCGGTCGGAGCAGTGGACAGGCGCAAGCAGGCGGTCATCTCGTCCACGTTCCCTGCGACGGCCGCTGACCTGTGGACCTGGACAGCCATCGACGGGAGCAACGGAGGCGGCGTCCTGCGGAACGCGGAGACGAACACCTGCCTGCGCTGGTACGGCGGCGACCAGCAGGCGGTCCTGGACGCCGGGTGCAACGGGGCCGACCCCACGTTCCGCTGGGCACCGACGGTGCACGTGGACGGCACGATGATCCTGCAATCCCAGCACGACGGCAGGTGCCTGGACGTGTTCGGCACCTGGGATTCGGATGGCGCGCCGGTGCTCGCCTACACGTGTACCGGCAAACCCAACCAGAACTGGACGGCGCTCGCCCGGTAGCGGGCCTGCGGGTGGGTCCTGCCGGCTCACCCGCGGGCCGTCCTCGGCGGGCCACCAGCACGGCCCGATAGAATGTCAGGATCATGGCTACTTTCGGCTCGCTGTCCGACCGTCTTGCGGACACCTTCAAGAACCTGCGCACCAAGGGCAAGCTGTCGCCGGCTGACGTCGACGGCACCGTGCGCGAGATCCGCCGCGCGCTGCTCGACGCCGACGTGGCGCTCCCCGTGGTCAAGGACTTCACCGGCAAGGTGCGGGAGCGCGCGCTCAGCGACGAGGTCAACAAGGCGCTGAACCCGGCGCAGCAGGTCGTCCAGATCGTCAACGAGGAGCTGGTCGGCATCCTCGGCGGTCAGCAGCGCCGCCTGCAGTTCGCGAAGCGTCCGCCGACCGTCATCATGCTCGCGGGCCTCCAGGGCGCCGGAAAGACGACGCTCGCCGGCAAGCTCGGCAAGTGGCTCGTGAAGGACGGCCACACGCCGCTCCTCGTGGCCGCCGACCTCCAGCGCCCCAACGCGGTCACCCAGCTCCAGATCGTCGGCGAGCAGGCGGGTGTGCCCGTGTTCGCGCCGGAGCCGGGCAACGGCGTCGGCAACCCCGTCAAGGTGGCGAAGGACGCACTGAAGTTCGCGGAGACCAAGCAGTACGACACCGTCGTCATCGACACCGCCGGCCGCCTGGGCGTCGACGCCGAGCTCATGAAGCAGGCCGCCGACATCCGCAAGGCGACCGATCCGGACGAGGTGCTGTTCGTCATCGACGCGATGATCGGTCAGGACGCGGTGGCCACGGCCAAGGCGTTCCAGGACGGCGTCGACTTCACCGGCGTCGTGCTGTCCAAGCTCGACGGCGACGCGCGCGGCGGTGCGGCCCTCTCGGTCGCCTCCGTCACCGGCCGCCCGATCATCTTCGCCTCGACGGGTGAGAACCTGGACGACTTCGAGCCGTTCCACCCCGACCGCATGGCGTCGCGCATCCTCGACCTGGGTGACATCCTGACCCTCATCGAGCAGGCCCAGGAGGCCTTCGACGAGGAGGAAGCGCGCAAGGTCGCCGAGAAGTTCGCGACCGACAGCTTCACGCTCGACGACTTCCTCAAGCAGATGCAGCAGCTGCGCAACATGGGCTCCATCAAGAAGATGATGGGCATGCTGCCGGGCGCGGGCCAGATGAAGCAGCAGCTCGACAACTTCGACGAGCGCGAGATCGTGCGCACCGAGGCCATCATCCAGTCGATGACCAAGGCGGAGCGCACCAACCCGAAGCTGCTCAACGGCTCCCGCCGCCTGCGCATCGCGAAGGGATCGGGCACCACGGTCACCGAGGTGAACCAGCTCGTGACCCGGTTCGAGCAGGCCGCCAAGATGATGAAGACCGTCGCCAAGGGCGGCGTGCCGAACGTCCCCGGCATGGGCCCCATCCCGGGCGCGTCCTACGCGGGCCGCAAGCAGGCCAAGAACAAGAAGAAGAGCGGTTCGCGCTCCGGCAACCCGGCGAAGCGCGCGGCCGAGAACGCCGCGCTGGCGGCCGGCGTCAAGCCGGGCGGCGCTGCAGCAGCGGGCGGCAGCGGCTTCGGCCTGGGCAACGCCCCCGCTCCGCAGGGCGGCCCGTCCGACGAGGAGATGGCCGCCCTCCAGAAGTTCCTCGGCCGCTAGCCCCGAGCCCAACCGCTCAGCCGCCGAGCACAGCGAAAACGTCGCCGATCCAGCCGATCGGCGACGTTTTTCCTGTGCTCGCGGGCTAGAGCGCGAGGTTGAGCGGGCGCAGCTTCGACTCGATCGTCTGCGCGACAACCTTCTGCCCGGCGGCATTCGGATGGATGCCGTCCGGCTGCAGCAGGTTCTGGTGGCCGACGAGCGGGAAGCCGATGTCCAGCCAGGTGCCGTTCACATCCCTGACGGCGTCGCCGACGATCCCGTCGACGGTGGTCATCGTCGCAGGCGGCTGATCGGAACCCCAGATGCCCGTCACCCCGATGATCGTCGCGTCGGGGAACGTCGAGCGCAGCTCGCGAAGCATCCGGTCGGCGTTGGCCGTGACTTGCGCGGGGTCCTGCTCACGGTCGTTGCGGGTCGCGGCGAGCATGATGACCTCGGGGTGGAGGCGCAGCGCCTGATCGACCTGCTGGCGGTAGGTGGTGCCGTTCCATCCGGTCTTCACGAAGCCGGAGCCGGACACGGCCAGGTCGGTGAGCCGCCAGCCGTGTTCGGCGGCGATGAGCGCGGGCCACGCCTGGCTCGGGGCGACGCCCTTGCCGAACGCGATGGAGTCCCCGATCGCAACGGCGTCGACCGTCTCAGCGGCGTCCGCGTGGCCGGCGCCGGCCGCGGGAGCGGCGACGGCCGACGAGCGGGGATCGGCGGCGAGGGGACGCGCGGTCGGCGCGGCGGCGCACCCCGCCAGGGCGAGCAGAGCGGCGGTCAGGGCCGCGGGTGCCAGGACGGCGATTCGGGTGCGCACGGGTGCGAGGCTAGACGGACCAACCTGCGAAAACGCTGTGTTCCCCTCCCGGGCGTGTCGGCGCGGTGCTAGCCGGCGCGACTCAGCGCAGTACGTACTGGGAGGCGATCCCATCCGCGATCGTGTCGGCGAGCATCCGCTGGCCTTCGACGGTGGGATGCACGTGGTCGGACAGCACCAGCTCGGGATGCCCGGTGAACGGCTGGCCCAGCTCGACCCACGAGCCACCGACGTCGAGCACCGCCTCCTTCACGGTCTTGTCGATCACTGCGATCTGCGCGGGCGGCTGATCGGAGCCCCACAGCGGGCCGACGCCGATGATCCGGGCGTGGGGGAGGGCTGTCCGGAGGCGCTGAAGAGCGGCGGTGGCGGCGGCCTTCAGCCCCTGCGTCGACGCGAAGACGTCGTTGCGCGTGCCGCCGATGAGCACGACCTGCGGTCGCAGCCGGATGACGGCGCTGACCTGGTCGTCGAATGTGTGGGTGTTGAGTCCCTTGACCGTGAAACCGGCGGCGCTCTCGGCGAAGTCGCTCAGCGTCCAGCCGAAGCGGTCGGCGACGAGGAGGGGCCAGGCGTCCTCCGCCGGGACGCCGTTTCCGATCGCGATCGAGTCGCCGATCGCCGCCGCCGTGACCGGCGCGGAGGTCGGCGTGCTCGTCGGGGTCGGGGAGGGGATGAGGGTGGGAGCGGGGGCGGCCTGCCCCGACGCGGTGCAGCCGGTGAGGGCTGTAGCGACGACGGTCGCAGCGACGAGGGTGGCGAGGCGGGCCCCGAGGGAACGTCGGTTCGTCACGCCGCTACGCTACCCGAGGCGTCTGGGTGCCCTTTCACGCGCCGAGCTTCGACTCAACCACGGCGGCGATCGCCTGCTGCCCCGGGAGGGTGGGATGCTCGCCGTCGTCCTGCACCAGTCCGGCGAGGCCCCGGTACGGCTGGCCGAGGTCGAGCCAGTCGCCGCCGACCTCCTCGACTGCCTGCTGCAGCGCGGAATCCACCGGGGCGAGGTCGTCGTCGGAGGCCGCGCCCGAGAGCGCGTTGAAGCCGACGATGCGCGCATCCGGGAGTTCGGTGTGGAGGCGGTCGACGGCTGTCTTCATCGCCTTCGAGACCTCGGCCAGGTCTTGTCCGAGGTCGTTGTCCGAGGCGCCGATGAACACCAGCTGCGCTTTCGCGGCGATCGCCGTGTCGACCTGCGCCGAGAAGTCGTTTCCGTCGGAGCCCTGGGCGACGAATCCGGCGCCGGGCACGCTGAGATTGTCGAGCCGCCACCCGCGGGTCTGCGCGACGAGCGCGGGCCACGCCTCCGACGGCTCCAGACCGAGGCCCGACTCGATCGAGTCGCCCACGATCGCCACACGCTGCGCCGACGCCGACGGCGTAGCCCCCGCGCCGACCGCATCCGCCGCGCCGCCGTTGGCGGCCGAGCAGCCCGAGAGCGCCGTCAGCGCCAGCAGGGCCGCGGTGATGGCCGTCGCTGCCGCGGCGAGGGGGCGTCGAGCGAGCATGCCCATACGGTACGCGCGGATCCTATGGATGCGCTCAGCGCGTGGATGTGCTCAGCGCGCCAGCCCGCTGCGCAGCTCGTGCGTGAGCGAGCTCACCACGGCCTGCAGGCTGCCGCCGTTCTGCTCGGCGACCGCGAGCTGGCGCTGGTAGCTGGCGCCCGTGTCCAGGATGGTGAGCACCGTGCCGAGCTCGTCCACGCAGCCCAGCCGCTCGGCCTCCGGCTGCAGGTCCTCGACCAGGTCGCGGAGGGAGTCGGACACCAGCCGCTCGCTGCCGTCCGGCGCGAGGATGATCTCCGCGTCGAGCCCGTAGCGAGCGGCGCGCCACTTGTTCTCACGCACGAACCACGGCTGCAGCGTGACAGGCTCCACGCCCTCATCCAGCTGCCCCGACATCCGGTCCGTCAGGCAGTGGATGAGCGCCGCCACGGCACCCACCTCGTCGGGCGTCGACAGGCCGTCGCAGGCCCGCATCTCGACCGTGCCCCACTTCGGCGACGGGCGGATGTCCCAGCGGACCTCGGAGTGGTCCTCCACGACGCCGGTCGTCACGAGGTCCTGCACGTACTCCTCGTAGTTCGCCCAGGTGCCGAACTGCCACGGCAGGCCCGCCGTCGGCAGCTGCTGGAACATCAGCGCGCGGTTGGACGCGTATCCCGTGCGGGCGCCGGCCCAGAAGGGGCTCGACGCGCTGAGCGCCTGGAGGTGCGGGTAGTAGGTGAGCAGCCCGTTGACGATCGGGAGCGCCTTGTCGACCGAGTCGATCCCGACGTGCACGTGCACGCCCCAGATCATCATCTGCCGCCCCCACCACTGCGTGCGGTCGAGCAGCCGGTCGTAGCGCTCGTTCGGCGTCACCTTCTGGTCGAACCACTGGGCGAAGGGATGCGTCCCCGCGCACATGAGTTCGACGCCGAGCGGGTCGGTCACCTCGCGGACGAGGCCGATCAGCTCCTGAAGGTCGGTGATCGCGGCGGGGACCGTCTTGTGCACCCGGCTGACCAGTTCGACGGTGTTCAGCAGCAGCTCGTGGGTGATCTGCGGGTGCTCACGGCCGTCCGGCGTCCCCAGCTCCCGAAGCACCTCGTCGGCGATGTGGACGAGGTCGCCGGTGGAGCCGTCCACCAGCGCCAGCTCCCACTCGATGCCGACGGTGGAGCGCTCGGACTCCGAGAATTCGATCTGCATGCGGTCGTCCCGTCCATCCGATTGTTCAAAGGGGCGCAATGTCTGACAGAATAGCTAGTTGAGTTCGACGTGCCCGACCCTCTATCCGGCCCGTGGGACGAACATTAGACCTCCTGCCGCGTGTGCCCCCACGCCCCCGGCAGTCAGTTCGACACAACTCATCCACTCATACAGGAGAACCGTGGCTGTCAAAATCCGTCTGAAGCGCCTGGGCAAGATCCGCGCTCCGTACTACCGCATCGTCGTCGCCGACTCGCGCACCAAGCGCGACGGTCGTGTCATCGAGGAGATCGGTCTGTACCACCCGACCGAGGAGCCCTCGCGCATCGAGGTCGACTCCGACCGCGCGCAGTACTGGCTGAGCGTCGGCGCCCAGCCGACCGAGCAGGTCACCGCGCTGCTGAAGCTCACCGGCGACTGGGGCAAGTTCAAGGGCGACAAGAACGCCGTCTCGACCGTGAAGACCGCTGACGAGAAGGTCGCGTTCGTCGCCGACGAGAAGAAGAAGCCGGTCCTGAAGCCGAAGGCCGACAAGCCGTCCGCCGCCGAGGCCGAGGCCGTCGTCGAGGCCGAGGTCGAGCGCGAGGAGGCCGACGAGGCCAACGTCGTCGCCGAGGCCGAGGCCATCGCGGACGACGCGTCGGACGAGAAGGCCTGACGTCTTGCTCGCACCCGCGCTCACGCACCTGGTCAAGGGGATCGTCGATCACCCTGACGACGTCCACGTCGTGGCCAAGAGCTCCCCGCGTGGCGAGGTCCTCGAGATTCGCGTGAATCCCGAGGACCTCGGCCGGGTGATCGGCCGCTCCGGCCGCACGGCCAAGGCGCTCCGCACCCTCGTGACCGCGTTGGCCGACGGCCGGCGCGTCCGTGTCGACGTCGTCGACGACTGAGGTGGCGGACCACAAACTGCCTCGCAAGGAGGTCGCTCCCCGGCCCGGTCAGACCGAGCTGCGCGTGGGGCGTCTCACGAAGGCGCACGGCCTCAAGGGCGCGATCAAGATCGAGCTCTACACGGACGAGCCCGAGAAGCGGTTCGTGCCCGGCGCGGTGTTCACCCTGCAGGTGCCCACCGCGTCCAAGTGGCACGGGAAGACCCTCGAGCTGTCCGAGCTGCGCTGGTACAACGGCCACCCGGTCGGGTTCTTCGTGGGCGTCGACGACCGCACGGAGGCCGAGACGCTGGTCAAGGCGATCCTCTGGGTCAGCCAGGACGAGAAGCAGCTGCCGGACGAGGAGGACGCCTGGTACGACCACCAGCTGGTCGGGCTGGACGCGCTCCGCGACGGCGTCAAAGTAGGCCGCGTCGCGCGCGTCGACCATCTGCCGGCGCAAGACCTTCTGGCCATCGCGACGGCGGACGGCGAGGTGCTGGTGCCGTTCGTCAAGGCGATCGTGCCGGAGGTCGACATGACTGCAGGCACGGTGACGCTGACGCCGCCGGCGGGCCTCTTCGAGGATCTGCCGGACGACGAGCCGGAGCCGGACTCGGCTCCTGAGCCGTCGCCGGACAACGCTCCAGGCGAGGGCGAGAACGAGGACTGACAAGAGGGCGACCCACGGGTCGCCCTCTTCGTCGTTCAGCCGACGATCGCGAGTCCGCGCCCGCGCAGTGCACGCGCATCTGCATCCAGAGCGGCGAGCAGCCTCTCGTGGGTGCCGACGATGTGGGCGTGGATGCGCTCTGCGGCGGCGTCCGCCTGCCGGTCGGCGATGAGCTGCACGATCTCGCGGTGCTCCTGCCACGCCTCCTCGCTGCGCGCGACCAGCCAGCGCGAACGCGCCAGCCGCGTCATGGCGGAGTCCACCGTGTCAGCAAAGAAGTGGTTGCCCGAGAGCGCCGCGAGGCGGACATGGAAATGCGTCCCCGCTCGCACGGCCTCGTCGGCCGGGACGCTCGTGTCGAACTCGTCCAGGTGTGCGGCGAGGGACGCGATGTCCGCGTCGGACGCCCGCGCGCAGCTGAGCCGCGCGGCGGCGGTCTCCACCGCGTCCCGCAGCTCGCTGAGGCGCGCGATCTCGCCGAGGTCGATGGGAGAGACCTGCCAGGCGCGGCCGTCGCGCGCGACAAGTCCCTCCGCCTCCAGCCGCATCAGCGCGGCGCGGAGCGGGGTGCGGGACGCGCCCAGCTCGGCCTCGAGACCGCGCTCGGTGAGGCGCGACCCGGGCACCCGGTCGAGGTCGAGGATCTGCGAACGCAGGCGGTCGTACGCGGTGGGGTCGGCCATGATCCTCCTTTGGTATACCGGCCTGGTATACCGCTAGGGTATACCCATGAACCGCCGGACCGAACGCCGTCCCCGCCCGTTGCTGATGCTCGCGTTCGGCGTGCTCGCCCAGGCGAGCTCGACGGTGTTCGTCTCGACGCCGGCGTTCCTCATCCCGCTGCTGCACACCGAGCGCGGGCTGAGCCTGGCGCAGGCCGGCCTGCTGGCGTCGGCGCCGACCCTCGGGCTCGTGCTGACTCTGATCGCCTGGGGCGCGCTGAGCGACCGTATCGGGGAGCGCTGGGTCATCGCCTCCGGGCTGGCGATCACCGCCCTCGCCGCCGTCGCCGCGATGTTCGTGGACTCGTACGTCGCGCTGGGCGCACTGTTCCTGGTCGGCGGGATGGCGTCGGCCAGTCCCAATGCGGCCAGCGGTCGCGTCGTGATCGGCTGGTTCCCGAAGGAGCGGCGCGGGCTCGCCATGGGCATCCGGCAGATGTGCCAACCGCTCGGTGTCGCGATCGCGGCGGTGAGCGTCCCGCTCCTGGCGGCGTCGGGCGGGATCGCCGCCGCACTGGTGGTCCCCGCGGTGCTGTGCGGCGTGTCCGCGATCCTGTGCGCGATCGGGATCGTCGACCCGCCGCGTCCGCCGCGGCGCGCCGCAGACGGCGAGGACGCGCATCCCCAAGCCGTGTGGCGTCCGTACCGCGAGACGTCGCTGCTCTGGCGCATCCACGGTGTGTCGATGCTGCTGGTCGTGCCGCAGTTCACCGTGTCGACCTTCGGGCTGGTCTGGCTGGTGTCGCAACTCCACTTCTCGTCGCTCGCGGCCGGCATCGTGATCGGCGTCAGCCAGTTCGCGGGGGCGATCGGACGCATCGGGATCGGCGTCCTCAGCGACCGCGTCGGCAGCCACCTGCGGCCGCTGCGCTGGGTGTCGCTGTGCGCCGTCGTCGTGATGCTGCTGATGGCGGCGGCATCCGCCCTGGGCTCTGTCGCGGCGGCGGTCATCCTGATCGTCGCGGCCATCGTCACGGTGGCCGACAACGGGCTCGCCTACACCTCGGTCGCCGAGATCGCCGGTCCGTTCTGGTCCGGGCGCGCGCTCGGGGCGCAGAACACCGGGCAGTTCCTGGCGGCGTCGGTCGTGGGTCCCGCTGTTGGCGCGCTGATCGGCTGGGTCGGGTACCCGGTCGCCTTCGCCCTCGTCGCGGTCTGCCCGGCCGTCGCGACCCCGCTCGTGCCCCGGGATCGGGAGCTCGCGGTCGTGCCCGCCTAGACTCTCATTCCATGCGCATCGACATCGTCACGATCTTCCCGACCTTCTTCGATGTGCTCGACATCTCCCTGCTCGGCAAGGCCCGGCAGTCCGGGCTGATCGAGCTGGGCGTGCACGACCTGCGCGATTTCACGCACGACCGGCACCGCACCGTCGACGACACACCGTACGGCGGTGGAGCCGGGATGGTGATGAAGCCGGAGCCGTGGGGCGAAGCGCTCGACGGCATCCTGGACGGCGGGTCCGACCCGGTGGTGATCTTCCCGTCGCCGGCGGGCGAGGTGTTCACGCAGGCGACCGCGCGCGAGCTCGCGCAGGAGCAGCACCTGGTGTTCGGCTGCGGACGTTACGAGGGGATCGACCAGCGTGTGTTCGACGAGACGGCGTCCCGGGCGCGCGTGCGTCTGATGAGCATCGGCGACTATGTCCTCAATGGGGGAGAAGTGGCCACGATGGCGATGATCGAAGCCGTCGGCCGCCTCATCCCGGGCGTGGTCGGCAACCCCGAGAGCCTGGTGCAGGAGTCGCACGAGGACGGGCTGCTCGAGTACCCGAGCTACACCAAGCCGGCGGTCTGGCGCGGCCGCGAGGTGCCGCCGGTGCTCCTCTCGGGCAACCACGGCGCCGTCGACGCCTGGCGCCACGAGCAGCAGCTCGCCCGCACGCGCGCCGTGCGCCCCGACCTGCTGCCCTAGGGGGCCGTGAGGACGAGCGGGCCGTTGTCGGTGATGGCGACGGTGTGCTCGGAGTGGGCGCCGCGCGAGCCGTCCGCGCTGCGCAGCGTCCAGCCGTCGCGGTCGGTGTAGATCTCGTCCGTGGTCTCGAGGAACCACGGTTCGATCGCGATGACCAGACCCGGGCGCAGGGGGTAGCCGCGGCCGGCGCGCCCATCGTTGGAGATGTGCGGGTCGCCGTGCATCGTCCGTCCGACGCCGTGGCCGCCGAACTGCGTGTTGATCGAGTACCCCTCGGCGTGCGCGACCGCGGCGATCGCGGCCGAAATGTCGCCGATCCGGCCGCCAGGCTGCGCCGCCTGGATGCCCGCGGCCAGCGCCCGCCGGGTCGTGTCGATGAGGCGGAGATCTTCGTTGCGCGGCGTGCCGACCACGAGGCTGACGGCCGAGTCGGCGACCCAGCCGTCGACGGAGGCGGCGAAGTCGAGGGTCAGGAGGTCGCCATCCTGAAGCCGGTAGTCGTGCGGGAGCCCGTGCAGCACCGCGTCGTTGACAGAGGTGCAGATCACCTTCCCGAACGGGCTCGCGCCGAACGAGGGGTGGTAGTCGATGTAGCAGGATTCGGCGCCGCGACGGCGGATGAGATCGTGCGCGAGCGCATCCAGCTCCAGCAGGTTCACGCCCACGCGGGCCGCGGCCGCGGTCTCGGCGAGCACGTCGGCCACGAAGCGGCCGGCCGGGCGCATCTGCTCGATCTCGGCCGGGGTCCTCAGCTCGATCACACGGTCTCCTCTCGACGTACGGCTCCAGTCTCGCAGGTGCGCGCGGCAAACCCGCAGCCGCAGCACAGCCGCCCGTGAGTACGCTGGTGTCGTGTTCATCCGCAAGGCGTTCTACTGGTGGCTCTTTCCGGCTGCCGTGGTCCTGCCCGCCTGGCTGCTGATCGGCTGGGCGGCGTTCAACCAGGGGAGCGGATGGTCGTTCCTCGGGCTGCTGGTGCTCTGCCCCATCCTCTTCGTCGCCATGCTCGTCGCGAGCGGCATCGTCATGGCTCGTCGCAGCGTGCGCGAGCGACGTGCCGTGTCGTGGTGGGATGTGCTGCTGTTCGGCCTCTGGCACCTGACGATCATCGGCTTCGGCTTCTTCGTGCCCGGCGCGACCGGCTGGTTCGCGGTGCTCGGCATCATGCTGTTCGTCGCCACCTTCTGGGTCGCGGTCTGGGAGCTGCTGCGGGAGACACGCATGCGCGTGCAGGCGACTTTCGCCGCTTACGAGCGAGCCGCGCGGCCGCAGGTGCCGGCGGAGCCCGTCGTGACGGTCGACGACGGCGAGTACATCGTGATCGAGGAGCGGCGCGACGTGCGGTGACCGGGGCGGGTCGCCCATCCATCCGCTTTGGTGAATCGGCCCCTCGCATGGCAGAATTGACCCTTGTGCCGCGGCCAGGCTCTGCCACGGGGGAGCCAGCACTTCTCGCGGACACACCACAATCGAACCCAGACGGCCGATCCTCGCTGTGAGGCGGCCCCGAGTCCGTTCCCGACCGGTGGCGGGTACAGAGAGCGAACAGCCATGCACATCCTCGACCAGGTGGACGCCGCGTCCCTCAAGCAGGACATCCCCGCGTTCCGCGCCGGCGACACCGTCAAGGTGCACGTGAACATCATCGAGGGCAACCGCTCTCGTATCCAGGTCTTCCAGGGCGTCGTCATCGGCCGCTCCGGCGAGGGCGTCCGCGAGACCTTCACGGTCCGCAAGGTCTCCTTCCAGGTCGGCGTCGAGCGCACGTTCCCGGTCCACTCGCCGGTCATCGACCACATCGAGGTCGTCACCCGCGGTGACGTCCGCCGCGCGAAGCTGTACTACCTGCGCGAGCTCCGCGGCAAGAAGGCGAAGATCAAGGAGAAGCGCGAGAACTGATCTCGCCCGCTCCTCTTCCAGAGCATCACGAGCCCCCGATCCTGACATGGACCGGGGGCTCGGTCGTTTATCCTGGGGTGGTGATGACCCCGGTCTCTCCCTCGCTGCGGTTCGAGAAGTCCCTCTACCGCCAGGGCGTCACGTCGATCGTCGCCGTCGACGAGGTCGGGCGCGGCGCTCTCGCAGGTCCTGTCGCGGTGGGGATGGTCGTCATCGACACCGCCGTGAAGCGCATCCCGCCGGGGCTGCGCGACTCCAAACTGCTGCCGGAGGCGGTACGCGAATCCCTCGATCCGCTGTGCCGCAAGTGGGCGATGCACCATGCGGTCGGGCTGGCTACCGCCGCAGAGGTCGATTCGCTGGGCATCATGCGCTGCCTCGGTCTCGCCGGCGCCCGAGCGCTCGCCCAGCTGGAGGAACAGGGCGCGCTGGTGCACGAGAGCACGCTCATCCTCGACGGCAACTACGACTACCTCAACCCGGCGCTGATGCGGCCCGCGAAGGTCGTCACCCGCATCAAGGCCGACCGGGACTGCGCGTCCGTCGCCGCCGCCTCCGTCATCGCGAAGGTGCACCGCGACCGGATGATGATCGCCCACGACGCGGAGTACCCGGGCTACGGCTGGGCCAGCAACAAGGGGTACTCGTCGCCCGAGCACTTCGCCGCGATCGCGGAGCTCGGACCGAGCGCGCTGCACCGCCTGACGTGGCTCAAGCAGCCGACGCTGATGGACTTCGTCGACGAGCCTCTTCCACAGGTCTGACCGCTCGGACGCGCGCGCCCTCCATCCGGCATAGACTTGACGGACGATGGATGAGGACGAGTTCGACGACTACGACCGTGAGGTCGAGTTGGCTTTGTATCGCGAGTACCGGGACGTCGTCTCGCAGTTCAAGTACGTGATCGAGACGGAGCGCCGTTTCTACCTCGCGAACGAGGTGGAGTTCGTGCGGCGCGACACCGAGCACGACTTCTACTTCGAGGTGACGATGAACGACGTCTGGGTATGGGACGTCTACCGCGCCGACCGGTTCGTGAAGTCGGTGCGCGTCCTGACGTTCAAGGACGTCAACATCGAGGAGCTGTCCTCGAAGGAGTTCGAGCTGCCCAAGGAGCTCGCACTCGACGAGTGACGTTCAGCGCTCGTAGGTGCCGGTGAGGCGGCCGCGGGCGAGGACATGGCCGCGCATGGCATCCACCACGGTGGCAGGTCGAAGCGTGGCGTCTCCCGGGATAGGGCGGTCGAGGGCGTAGAGCTGGAACACGTAGTGGTGCGGGCCGTGGCCGGGGATCGGCCGCGGGCCGTGGTAGCCCTTCTGGCGAAATGAGATGATCCCGTCGCCGTGGGGGCCTCCCGAGACCAGGTCGCCTGTGTCGACGCCGGTGAGTTCGGGATCGAGCCGCGCCACCGCGTGCACGATCGGGCGGGAGAACGGCACGTCGCGGTCCTCGACGATGAGGACGAGCTGACGCGCCTCCGCCGGGACGCCTGACCATGCCAGCGCGGGGGAGACGTTGTCGCCGACCGGGTGTCCGGCGGTCCGCTGCGGCATGGGGCCGCCGTCGGCGAAGTCGGGGCTCGTGATCGACACGGTCTCGGGCGCATCGAGGCCGTCGGCGCGCCAGGTGAGGGAGTCCTCGCCGGCGCGCCGGTTGCGGAGCAGGTGACCGAGCCGGGCCATGGGCGTCCTTTCGTCGGGGCGGATCAACGTTAGTCGCTGGTCCGTCGGTTTGCGTCCACAGGTCGTCACGTGGACGACTTCTCCACAGATCCGCGCTCTCGAGCCCACGGCAGGTCCGCGCTCGCGAGGCTGGACGCGGAGGTTCACATGGCACAGAAAGACGAATTGGGACGCCGCGGCGAGCAGGTCGCGGCCGAATGGCTGCAGGAGCGCGGGTACCGGCTCCTCGACCGCAACTGGCGCTGCCCGTCGGGCGAGCTCGACCTGATCCTGCGCGACGGCGCGACCCTGGTGTTCGCAGAGGTGAAGACGCGGTCGTCGTTCGAGTTCGGGCATCCGTTCGAGGCGATCACCTCGACGAAGGCGGCTCGACTCAGGCGCCTGGCGGCCGCCTGGTGCCGAGAACGCGGCCCTGGTTCAGCCGAGGTGCGCATCGACGCGGTCGCGGTGACCGATGCGTGGACGGAGCGCCCCCTCGTCGAGCACCTGACAGGGATCGCCTGATGACGCTCGCACGCACGTTCGCCATCGCCCTCGACGGCCTCCGGGGGCACGTCGTGGAGGTCGAGGCCGACATCTCCGCCGGCCTCCCGGCCTTCGTGCTGATCGGATTACCGGATACGGCCCTCGGCGAGTCGCGCAAGCGTGTCGGGGCCGCCGCGGTCAACGCCGGGTGTCCACTGACGCAGAAGAAGCTGACGGTCAACCTGTCGCCCGCGGCGCTGCCGAAGCAGGGCTCCGGGTTCGATCTGGCGATCGCCATCGCGGCGCTGTCGGCCGCGGGTACCGTGCCCGCCGACTCTGCCGCGCGTGCCGTGCACATCGGCGAGCTGGGCCTCGACGGCCGGTTGCGGCCCGTGCCCGGTGTGCTGCCCGCCGTCCTTGCGGCGCGCGACGCGGGGTTCTCGCGTGTCTTCGTTCCGGCGGCATGCGCCGACGAAGCGGGGCTGGTCGAGGGGATCGAGGTCGTCGGCGTGACCGGACTGCGTGCCACGGCGATCGCCCACGGCGCCGACCTCGATCCGATAGACGAAGACGCAGTGTCGTCGGTCGCCACCGAGCAGGACGCCATCGTGGAGCCCGACCTCGCCGACGTGGCAGGCAACGACGAGGCGGTGGAGGCGCTGGTCGCCGCGGCCGCGGGCGGACACCACGTGTCGATGGTCGGGCCGCCGGGAGCGGGCAAGACGATGCTCGCCAAGCGCCTGCCGTCGCTCCTGCCGGATCTGTCGGATGCCGCGGCCCTCGAGGCCACGTGCATCCGGTCGCTGACCGGGCTTCGGGTCGGATCCGATCTTGTGCGCCGGCCGCCGTTCGAGGCGCCCCACCACACCGCGTCCGCGGCGGCGCTCGTCGGCGGCGGGAGCGGCCGGATCACTCCCGGGGCGATCGTCCGTGCGACCCACGGGGTCCTGTTCCTCGACGAAGCCGCGGAGTTCCCACCCTCGGTGCTGGACTCGCTCCGACAGCCGCTCGAGAACGGAACCATCACGATCCACCGGGCGCGCGGGGCTGCGACCTTCCCAGCTCGGTTCCAGCTCGTCCTGGCCTCCAATCCGTGTCCCTGCGGACACTGGGGTTCGCCCGATGCGGAGTGCACGTGCACCCCGATGGCGCGCCGCCGGTACCAGGCCCGCATGTCCGGTCCGCTCATCGACCGCGTGGACATCCGCCTGTCGGTGCGTCGGCTCGGCCTCGCCGCCGTGCGCGGCGCACTCGCGCGCGGCGAGGGACGCACGAGCAGCGAGCTCCGCTCGCGGGTGGCAGCCGCCCGGGAACGCACCGCAGAGCGCCTGCGCGGCACCGAGTGGACGCGAAGCGCCGAGGTCGCCGGAAGCTGGCTCCGCGCACCCGAACGCCGGCTCAGCGCGGTCGTCACCGCCCCGATCGACCGGGCGCTCGAACGCGGCATGATCACGATGCGCGGCTACGACCGCGCCCTGCGTCTCGCCTGGACTCTCGCCGACCTCGACGACGCCGCCTCGCCGGATGTCGATCACGTGGGCCGTGCACTCTTCCTGCGCCGAGGGATGCCGGCATGAACGCCGCGTGTGAACGGTGCGCGGTGGCGCAGTCCGTTGCCGGCGCCGTGCGAGCTGACGCGTCCGACCGCACCGCCATTCCCGGGCTTGCCCGGCGTGAGCTGGAGAGGGTGCTTGCGCCTGTCCGCCCGAGCGCTGAAGGCCACGCAGCCGGCGCGGCGACGTCGGAGGAACGCTTCGCCCGCGTCGCGCTCAGCACGGCGATCGAGCCGGGCGACCTCGACGCGGGACGGCTGGTCGACGCGCTCGGTCCAGTCGGCCTGCTCCGTGCGATCGTCGACGGGCCGGATGCTCCTCACGCGGCGTCCTGCCCAGCCGAGGGCGAAGGACGGAACATCGCCGCCGATACCGCAATCGGGGGAAAGCGTGCGCGAGATGCATTGGCCCGATGGCGTCAACGGCTGTCCCTCTCGGAATCCGTGAAGGCGTTGGAACGCGCTGGCAGGATCGGCGCGCGGCTTCTCACCCCTGATTCGCCCTGGTGGCCGGAGGGCTTCGCCTCCCTCGATGAGGGCCCGCCCCTGTCGCTGTGGATCCGCGGAGACGGCGCGCGCCTCCAGCACCTCGGCCGGTCGATCGCTCTCGTCGGTGCCCGGGCCTGCACCGAGTACGGCGAGCACGTCGCAATGGAGAGCGCCGCCGGCCTCAGCGACCGCAGCTTCGCCATCGTCTCGGGCGGCGCGTACGGCATCGACGCGGCAGCCCACCGGGCCACGCTCGCGAGCCGCGGCATGACCGTCGCCTTCCTCGCGGGAGGCCCCGACCGTCTGTACCCGGCGGGAAACAGTGACCTCCTCAAACGCGTCGCGTCGGAGGGCGTCATCGCCGCGGAACTGCCCCCGGGCTCAGCCCCGACGAGGTGGCGCTTCCTCATGCGGAACAGGCTCATCGCCGCCGCGGCCACGGCCACCGTGGTGGTCGAGGCCGGCCACCGCTCGGGTTCGCTGAACACGGCAGGTCACGCGGCCCAGATGGGTCGCCCTCTCGGCGCCGTGCCCGGGAGCGTCCTCTCCCCGGCGTCGGCAGGCTGCCACCGCCTCATCCGCGAGTACGCGGCCACCTGCGTGACGACCACCGACGAGATGGCGGAGCTCGCGGAACCCTTCGCCACGGCCCCGCCGCCCGATCCTGCGGCTCCCGAGGTCGCAGCCACCGACACGACGGCGAACGGAGACGAGCGCGCCGTCCTCAGCGCCTTGGCTACCCGTCGCTTCGCAAGCGCAGACGAGATCGCCGCCCGATCCGCGCTGCCCTTCGCAACCGTCGCCGCCGTCCTTGGCCGACTCGACCTCGCCGGCCGAGCGCGCGAGAGCGCCGGCGGCTGGGTCCTCATCGACAGGAGCCACCGCTGATGCGCCCGATGCGTGGAGCCTCGCGCGTCGCTGCCTCCCGCTGCGGTGTGGGGGAGCGAAGCTGGACGGGTGAACCTTGGCCGCGCGATCGACGACTACGAGCGCCACCTCAAGGTGGAGCGCGGGTACTCGCCACAGACCATCCGGGCGTATCGGGCGGATCTCACGGCGCTCGCCGCGTTCGCCGCCGAGCGTGGCGTCGACTCGCCGACGGGGCTGACGCTCGACCTCTACCGTGACTGGCTCTGGGACGGTTCCCAGCGTGGGCTTGCCAAGTCGACACTGGCGCGCCGGTCCGCGTCCGCCCGCGGTTTCAGCAGCTGGCTCGCCCGGACGGCCGAATCAGCGGCGCCGACCGACTCCGAGGCTTCGTCAGGCGCTGCAGGGGGCGGCGACAGCGGCCGGGACACGGACAGCGGCAGCGGCGGCAGCAGCAGCAGCAGTGGCAGGGGTGGCGGCAGGGACATCGTGAGCAGCACTGGCGCGGACGGCAGCGACAGCGGCAGCCGGGACACCGTCAGCAGCAGCGGCGCGGACCGCAGCGACAGCGGCGGCAGTGATGCCGGCGGCAGCGACGGCGGCGGCAGGGACATCAGCAGCAGCAGCGGCGGCGGCGGCAGGGACATCAGCAGCAGCCGCGGCCGGGACACCGTCAGCAGCAGCGGCGTCGACGGCAGCGATGCCGGCGGCAGCGACGGCGGCGGCAGCGGCAGCGGCAGGGACGGGAGCGGCGAGGCGGGTGGTGTCGTGGACGCGGCGGCGCGGCTTCGGGCGCCGAAGGCGGACAAGACGCTGCCGCGGGTGATCACGCGCGACCAGATGGACGGCATCCTGGCGGCGCTCGCAGCTCGGGCGGAGGAGGGCGACCCGGGGTCGGTCCGGGATGTGGCGGTCGTCGAGCTGCTGTACGCGGCGGGCATCCGCGTGTCCGAGCTGACCGGGCTGGACGTCGACGACATCGACCTCGACCGGCTGACCGTCCGGGTGGTCGGCAAGGGGTCCAAGGAGCGGGTCGTCCCGTTCGGCGTGCCCGCGCTGCACGCGGTGCAGCGGTGGCTGAGTGCGGGCAGGCCGCAATTCGCCGTGGCGGGGTCCGGGCCGGCTCTCTTCCTCGGATCAAGGGGTGGACGGATGGGGAGCCGAGCGGTGTACGAGCTGGTGGCGGGGCTGCTCGCGGAGGTCCCCGGTGGTGGACCGTCGGGGCCGCACGCGCTGCGTCACACGGCGGCGACCCACCTGCTCGACGGCGGGGCGGACCTGCGCGCGGTCCAGGAACTCCTCGGCCACGCGAGCCTCGGCACGACCCAGATCTACACTCACGTCTCCAGCGAGCGTCTGAAAGAGGCCTACCGCCTGGCCCACCCGCGCGCTTAGTCCGTCCCTAGGGGAAGGAGCACCGCAGGCGGGACGCGGTCGAAGAACAGCAGAGGCGACACGTACTGCCCATCGACCCGGACGCCGACGTGGAGGCAGCCGCCGTCGCAGTGTCCACCTGTCGCCACGGTCCCGAATACGGTGCCGCGGGGGACGAATGTTCCGAGGGGAGGAGCCCCTGGACCGGTTCGTAGCTCGACAGCACACCGTCTCCGTGGTCCAGCGTCAGAACGGGGCGGTCGACCACGACGCCGGAGAACCGCACCTCCGCATCGCTGGGCACGGAGACGGCGGCGCCGGCGACCGCTGCGAGGTCGATGCCGCGGTGCCCTGCGGAGTACGCAGTGGCCGGCGCGACATAAGGCGCCACGATGTCCGGCGAAGGCACCGGCCACGACCACGCCGGCCGCGACCGCGCCAGCTCCGACTCGGGGGCGGACCTCAAAACCGACGCCGATGGACCCGCTGTACCCGGCGATCCCTCGGCACGCGAGGAGCCCGCCGCACCCGGCGATCCCGCCGCGAGCCAGGCGACCGCGACCACCACAACGCCGCCCAGAATCCGCGCCCACCGCATCCCAGCACCCATCAACCACACCTCCCCGCCGGCACCTTGCCGACCGCGCCTCCAGCCTCCCGTCGCGGCCCACCCACGGATCCGCTCGCGCCGGAATCCGTGGAAAACCCGACCTTCCGCACACCTGTGACCGCACCTACCTCGTCGACGGTTCTCCCCGCCCGCTTCCCGGCGTACCGTGATGTCTGCCCTCGTCGCGCCCCGGCCCACGGACCCCGGCACGGACACCGGGGGCGAGCACAACCGAAAAGGGATGACATGTCTGAACAACGCAAAGCCTCCACCGACACGACCGACGACAACGCCCCTCAGCCCACCGCGAAGATGCGGCGAAGGGTCACCGGGCTCGCCATAGCCGCGGCGGTCGGCGGCTTCCTGTTCGGCTTCGATTCGTCCGTCATCAACGGGGCGGTCGACTCGATCCAGCACAACTTCGCGCTGAACGCCGTGATCACCGGCTTCATCGTCGCCGTCGCCCTGCTCGGCTGCGCCGTCGGCGCCTTCATCGCCGGCCGCCTGGCCGACCGCTGGGGGCGCCTGAAGGTGATGCTGCTCGGCGCCGGCCTGTTCCTCGTCAGCTCGATCGGCGCGGGCCTCGCGTTCTCCGCCTGGGACCTCGGCCTCTGGCGCATCGTCGGCGGTCTGGGCATCGGTATCGCCTCCGTGGTGGCCCCGGCGTACATCGCCGAGATCTCGCCGCGTCAGTCGCGTGGGCGGCTCGCATCGCTGCAGCAGCTCGCCATCACCATCGGTATCTTCGTCGCGCTCCTCTCCGACGCGCTGCTCGCGGGCATCGCCGGGTCGGCGTCCAAGGAGCTGTGGTTCGGGCTGGAGGCATGGCGCTGGATGTTCCTGGTCGGCGTGATCCCGTCGGTCGTGTACGGCATCCTGGCGCTGACGCTCCCCGAGTCGCCGCGGTTCCTGCTCGCGACCGGGCGGCACGACGAGGCGCGCAAGATCTTCCTCACCCTCGTGCCGGAGGGCGACGTCGACCGTCAGATCGGCGACATCGAGAACGCGATCAAGGAGGACAACGAGGGCGCGAAGGCGACGCTCGCCGGCAACCGCCTTGGTCTGAAGCCGATTGTCTGGATCGGCATCATCCTGTCGGTGTTCCAGCAGTTCGTCGGCATCAACGTGATCTTCTACTACTCGACCACGCTGTGGCAGGCGGTCGGATTCACGGAGAAGAGCTCGCTGCTGATCACCGTCATCACCTCCGTGACGAACGTCGTGGTGACGATCGTCGCGATCCTTCTGGTCGACCGCGTGGGTCGCCGCCCCATCCTGCTCACCGGATCGGTGGGTATGGCCTTGTCGCTCGGCGTCATGGCGGTGTCGTTCGCCTTCGCCGTGAAGCACGACGGAGCCGTGAGCCTCCCGGCGCCATGGGGACCGATCGCGCTGGTCGCGGCGAACATCTTCGTGATCTGCTTCGGCGCCTCGTGGGGCCCGCTCGTCTGGGTGCTGCTCGGCGAGATCTTCCCGAGCCGGATCCGCGGCAAGGCGCTCGGCGTCGCGGCGGCCGCGCAGTGGATCGCCAACTTCCTCATCACGGTGTCGTTCCCGGCGCTGGCCGACTTCTCGCTGCCGTTCACGTACGGGATGTACGCCGTGTTCGCGGCCCTGTCGTTCTTCTTCGTGTTCTTCAAGATCCCCGAGACGAACGGCATGGCGCTGGAGCAGGCGGAGACCCTGTTCAAGAACGCGGGCGGCCGTGTGCGCGGCCCGCAGGTGCGCTCCAGCGGCGACTCTGCCTGACGCCCATTCCTGCTAGGATGTATGAAGCACTCCGCTCGTCGGAGTGACTACGCGTGCCCGAACGTCCTGCGGTGTAATCCGCCGGGTCGGGACGCGCATCCACCGGTCTCCTCATCGCCCACGGTTCCACCGTGCCGGGCGGCGGGGTGCGGATGCGCGCGGGGCACCAGGAGAGGCGGCCGCCGGCCGTCGCAGACAACCGCAACCAAAAGGAGAACGGCAATGGCCGTCGTCACCATGCGCCAGCTGCTCGACAGCGGCGTCCACTTCGGGCACCAGACCCGCCGCTGGAACCCGAAGATGAAGCGCTTCATCCTCACCGAGCGCTCGGGCAGCTACATCATCGACCTGCAGCAGTCGCTCGCGTACATCGACAAGACGTACGACTTCGTGCGCGAGACCGTCGCCCACGGCGGCACGATCCTGTTCGTCGGCACCAAGAAGCAGGCCCAGCAGGCGATCGCCGAGCAGGCGACCCGCGTCGGCCAGCCCTACGTCAACCAGCGCTGGCTGGGTGGTCTGCTGACCAACTTCCAGACCGTTTCCAAGCGCCTCGCCCGCATGAAGGAGCTCGAGGAGCTCGACTTCGAGGGCACCACCAGCGGCTTCACCAAGAAGGAGCTGCTGATCAAGAAGCGCGAGCTGGACAAGCTCCACAAGTCGCTGGGCGGCATCCGCAACCTGTCGAAGACCCCGAGCGCGCTCTGGGTGGTCGACACCAAGAAGGAGCACCTTGCGATCGACGAGGCCAAGAAGCTGGGCATCCCGGTCATCGGCATCCTCGACACCAACTGCGACCCCGACGAGGTGCAGTACCCGATCCCGGGTAACGACGACGCGATCCGCTCCGTCACGCTGCTCACCCGCATCGTGGCCGACGCCGCGGCCGAGGGCCTGATCCAGCGCCACCAGAAGCCCGAAGAGGGCGCCGAGCAGGCCGAGCCGCTCGCCGAGTGGGAGCAGGAGCTGCTTTCGCAGTCGTCCGACGAGGTCCAGTCGAGCGCCGAGACCGCCAAGGCCGCTGACGCCGACCTGGCCGAGGCCAAGGCCGACTCCGCCGACGCCATCGCCGAGGGCGAGGCCGACGCCGAGGCCGTCGAGGCCGAGGCGACCGACGCCGAGTCCAAGTAAGTCTTCGAGACAGAAGGTTCCAGTCAGAACATGGCAAACATCAGCATCGCCGACATCAAGGCTCTCCGCGAGCAGCTCGGCACCGGCATGGTCGACACCAAGAAGGCGCTCGAGGAGGCCGACGGCAACGTCGAGAAGGCCACCGAGATCCTGCGCCTGAAGGGTGCGAAGGGCAACGCCAAGCGCGCCGACCGCTCCACCAGCGAGGGCCTTGTCGCCGCCAAGGAGAACGGCAACGGCACCGCCACGATGATCGAGCTCGCCTGCGAGACCGACTTCGTCGCCAAGGGTGACAAGTTCGTCGCGCTGGCCGACAAGGTCCTCGACGCGGCCGCTGCCGCCGGCGCCACCACCGTCGAGGAGGCCCTTGCGGCCCCCGCCGGCAGCCAGACCGTCGCCGAGCTCATCGGTGACGAGGCCGCCATCCTCGGCGAGAAGGTGGAGCTCCGCCGCATCGCCGTCGTGAACGGCGAGCACTTCGCGATCTACCTGCACAAGACCTCCAAGGACCTGCCCCCGCAGGTCGGTGTCGTGCTCGGCTATGCCGGCGACGACGCGGAGACCGCACGCAGCATCGCGCAGCACATCTCGTTCGCGAACCCGACCTACCTCTCGCGTGAGGACGTCCCGGCCGATGAGGTCGAGAACGAGCGTCGCATCGTCGAGGAGATCTCGCGCAACGAGGGCAAGCCCGAGGCCGCGCTCCCGAAGATCATCGAGGGTCGTCTCGGCGCCTACTTCAAGCAGGTCGCCCTGCTCGAGCAGGAGTACGCCCGCGACAACAAGCTCACCATCAGCCAGGTGCTGAAGGACGCGGGACTGACCGTGTCCGGCTTCGCCCGGTTCAAGGTCGGCGCGTAAGCAGACGATGAAGGAGTCCGGATCGTGAAAACGGTCCGGACTCCTTTTCTGTGCGCCACCGACTAGCATCGACCAGAACCACACACGGAAGGACGCTATTCACGTATGTCGGCAGTCAACAAGAGACGCAGGGTCCTTCTGAAACTCTCCGGCGAGGCGTTCGGCGGCGGCCAGCTCGGCGTCAACCCGGACATCGTCAGCAGCATCGCCCGCGAGATCGCGCAGGCGGCTCAGGATGTCGAGATCGCGATCGTCGTCGGCGGCGGCAACTTCTTCCGCGGCGCCGAGCTGTCGCAGCGCGGCATGGACCGCGGCCGCGCCGACTACATGGGCATGCTCGGCACGGTCATGAACTCGCTCGCGCTGCAGGACTTCCTTGAGCAGGCGGGCGCCGAGACCCGTGTCCAGTCCGCGATCTCGATGACCCAGGTCGCCGAGCCGTACATCCCGCGCCGCGCGGAGCGTCACCTCGAGAAGGGCCGCGTCGTCATCTTCGGCGCCGGCGCCGGCCTGCCGTACTTCTCCACCGACACCGTCGCCGCCCAGCGCGCGCTCGAGATCAGCGCCGACGTGGTGCTCGTCGCCAAGAACGGCGTCGACGGCATGTACGACGACGACCCGCGCACCAACCCGGACGCCCGCAAGATCGACCAGATCACGCACCAGGAGGCGCTGCAGCAGAACCTGAAGGCGGTCGACTCCACCGCGCTCAGCCTCTGCATGGACAACGGGATGCCGATGCGCATCTTCGGCATCGAGCCGGCGGGGAACGTCACCGCGGCCCTGCTCGGCGCCGAGATCGGGACACTGCTCGGCTGAGCCGGGCGGCCCCGCAATAGACTAGACACCGAACCACTGATCTGAAGGAGAGACCGTGATCGCGGATGTGATTTCCGACGCACGCCAGCGCATGAGCAAGACCGTGGACGCGGCGAGGGAGGACTTCGGCACCGTGAGCGCGGGCCGCGCCAACCCGGCTCTCTTCCAGAAGGTGCTCGTGGACTACTACGGCTCGCCGACCCCGCTGGCCCAGCTGGCCGGTCTGCAGAACCCGGAGGCGCGCGTCCTTCTCGTCACGCCGTACGACAAGTCGGCCCTCAAGGAGATCGAGAAGGCGATCGTCAACATGCCGAACCTGTCGGCGAATGTCGGCAACGACGGCGAGATCGTCCGCGTCACCCTCCCGGAGCTGACCGAGGACCGCCGCAAGGAGTTCGTGAAGATCGTGCGCGGCAAGGGCGAGGACGCCAAGGTCGCCATCCGCAACATCCGGCGCAAGGCCAAGGACGACCTCGACGCCCTCAAGGGCGAGGTCGGCGACGACGAGGTGGCGCGCGGCGAGAAGGAGCTCGAGACCATCACGCGCACGCACGTCGACGCCGTCGACGAGGCGCTGAAGCGCAAGGAAGCCGAACTTCTCGAGGTCTAGCCGATGACCGAGGACAGCTCATCCCGGCCGCCCACCCCACCGGCGGCGACGCCTCCGGTCGGGGCGCAGGCGTCGGGGGTTCCGTCCCGGCGTGCCAAGCCGCGCTCGCGCGACGAGCTGCGGGCGCAGGTGCAGGCCACGCGTGCCGACTTCGAGCGCCAGGTGCAGGTGCGCAAGGCGCAACTGGATGCGACCAATGAGCGGATCGCCGCGCGCACCGGCCGCAACCTGATCCTGGCCATCGTGATCGGCGTGGCCGTCGGCGCGGTCGTGGTCGTCAGCCTGATCTTCATCAAGCAGCTGTTCCTGGTGTTCGGCGTGGCGATGATCGGCTTCGCCGCGTTCGAGCTGGCGCAGGCGTTCCGGGGTTCGGGACGTCGGGTGCCGCGCATCCCGACGGTGCTGGCCGCGGTCGGGATCGTGCCGGCCGCGTTCTACCTGCACGCGGGCGGGCAGCTGGTGGCTCTCTCCGCAGGCATCGTCCTGGTGGTGCTGTGGCGCCTCGTCGAACTGGTCGTCCCGGCCGGTCGCGCAGGTCCCAAGGCCCTCGGCCTCGACCTGCTCTGGTCGGTGTTCGTGCAGCTGTACGTCACCCTGCTCGGAAGCTTCGTCATCCTGCTCCTCGCGGAGGACGGCGGCGAGTGGTGGGTCCTGGCGTTCCTCATCCTGGTCGTCTCGGTCGACACCGGCGCGTACGTGAGCGGACTCTCGTGGGGCAAGCACCCGATGGCGCCCACGATCAGCCCCAAGAAGACGTGGGAGGGGTTCGCGGGCGCGACGGCCGCGGCCATCATCGCGGGCATCCTGCTCTCGGTCTTCATGATCGGCGAGCCGTGGTGGTTCGGGATCCTCTTCGGCGTCGTCGTGCTGCTGACCGCGACCGCGGGCGACCTGGCCGAGTCGCTGATCAAGCGCGATTTGGGCATCAAGGACATGAGCTCGTGGCTGCCCGGTCACGGCGGATTCCTCGACCGGCTCGACTCGATCCTGCCGTCCGCTGCGGTCACGTACGTGCTGTTCCTCATCTTCCGATGACAGAATGGGGGAGTGAGCACCTTCCCCCGCAGCCCCAAGTCCCAGCAGGGCTACGACGTCGAGCAGGTGGATGAATTCCTCCTCACCGCACGCCGCGCGTACGACGGCGACGACTCGGCGCCCGACCTGACCGCGGCAGACATCCGGCACACGGCGTTCTCGATGCACAAGGGCGGCTACTCGACCTCGCACGTCGACGCGGCCCTGGAGCGTCTGGAGGACGCGTTCGCGGCGCGGGAGCGGGACGCGGCACGAGCCGCGGCGGGAGACGCCGCCTGGTTCGAGGATGCGCGCACGACGGCGCAGGTCGTCCTCAACCGCCTGGACCGCCCGCTGGGCAATCGGTTCGACCGCGTCAGCTTCCTCACGCTCGGCTACAACCGCAACGACGTCGACCGCTTCGCCAACCGTCTGGTCCGCTATTTCCAGGACGGCCGGCCGATGAGCGTCGACGAGGTGCGGACCGTCACCTTCCGCGAGCAGCGCGGCGGATATCGCGAAGTCCAGGTCGATCTCCTGCTCGACGCGGTCACCGACGTCATGCTGGCGGTTCGCTGAGTGCGGGGGCGGAATCTTGGGTTTTCCGGCGATCTCCGTTATCGTTCTGTGATCGTGGGTAGACGAGAAGCTGAAGCGGAGATCGTACCGCTGAGTCCGGCCAACCCGGTCGGGGTCGCGTTCAAGCGGTCCAGGCATCCGCATGTCCGGTCCCGTGCAGCCATCGCGGGCTTCGCCTTCATCGCCGTGGCCGGGTTCGCCCTGGTCAACGTCATCGACCCGTTCTCGGGCACGACGACCACCCCGGCGTACGCGGAGTCGCTGCAGCAGATCCCCACGACCGAGCGCTACGAGGGTGCACCCGCCCAGGAGCTGACGGCTCCGGATGCGCCCGCTCAGACCATCACGCGCGAGCCCGTCTCGGTGAAGGCCAAGCCCACGCCGACCCCGACGCCGACGCCCACCCCGACCGCCTCGAAGAAGTCGTCGTCGTCCTCCTCGCGCAGCAGCAACCCGTCCGCGCCGATCCCGACCGCCGGCACCGC
This sequence comes from Leifsonia poae, assembly GCF_050632865.1. Lineage (GTDB taxonomy): Bacteria > Actinomycetota > Actinomycetes > Actinomycetales > Microbacteriaceae > Leifsonia > Leifsonia poae_B. Next base: position 924,059 of record NZ_JBODSA010000001.1, read on the forward strand.
CCGCGACCTGGGCTACCAGATGATGCAGGCGCGCGGCTGGGGCGATGACCAGTGGGGCTGCCTCGACTCCCTGTGGAGCCGCGAGTCCGGCTGGCGCGTCAACGCGGCCAACCCGAGCGGCGCCTACGGCATCCCGCAGGCTCTCCCGGGCAGCAAGATGGGTCCGGGCTGGGAGACCGACGCGTCGGTCCAGATCAACTGGGGTCTGGGCTACATCGCGGGCCGCTACGGCACGCCGTGCGGCGCCTGGGCGCACTCCGAGTCCTCCGGCTGGTACTGATCCGTCCGGCGCGTCCGCGCGCCTAGACTGGACGCATGCCGCGCTCCAACCGTCCCCGAGGCCGCTCAGCCGGTCGTCGGGAGGAGGAGCCGGACGGTCTCGACCGCCTGCTCGCCGGCTGGCGGCGCACGGAGACACGGCGCGGCGTCGAGTGGAACGTGCAGCCGGTTTCGGCCGTCCAGGCGCAGAAGACGTACGTCTGCCCGGGCTGCGGGCGCGACATCCCGCCCGGGACGGCGCACCTGGTCGCCTGGCGTGCCGACGGCGTGCTCGGCGACGCCGCCGACCTCGCCGCACGGAGACACTGGCACGAGTCCTGCTGGAGGATCGCATGAGCACCGAAGGAACGACCATCGAGATCCGCGGCGGTGTCGAACTGCCTGCGCGGCGTGAGGACATCGAGCTCCAGACTCGGGACGGGCTCACCCTCGTCGGCGAGCTGGCGACCCCGTTGGACCGCGCGCCGGTTGCGACGCTGGTGACGCTGCACCCGCTCCCGACCGCGGGCGGCTTCATGGACTCCCACATCCTCCGCAAGGCCGCCGCCCGCCTGCCCGCCCTGGCCGACATCGCCGTGCTGCGCTTCAACACGCGCGGCACCGCGTCGCCGCGAGGGCGCAGCCAGGGCGCCTTCGACGATGGTGTGGGGGAGCGCTACGACGTGGAGGCCGCCATGGCGTTCGTCGCCGAGCGCGGCCTGCCGCATCCGTGGCTGGTCGGATGGTCGTTCGGGACCGAGCTCGCGCTCATGTACGGCCGCGAGCTCCCGGTCGATGGCGTCATCCTGCTGTCCCCGCCGCTCCACCGCGCCAAGCCGCACCACCTGGCGGCGTGGGCGGGGAGACCCGACCCGTCGTCGCGCTCATCCCCGAGCACGACGACTTCCTGCGGCCGGCCGAGGCGGAGCAGAAGTTCGCGCCGTTCCCGCAGATCGACCTGGTCGACGTGGAGGGCGGCAAGCATCTGTGGGTGGGCGAGAACCAGACGCGCCGAGTCCTCACGGAGATCGTGCAGCGCGTGAACCCGTCGGCGCTGCCGCTGCCGACCGAGTGGCCGGCGCCGACCGGAGCGTGACCTAAAGCTCGTTCTGCCGCGGGATGACGACCTGCTTCACGATGAGCAGGATGGCCGCCGCGAACGGGATGGCGACCAGCGCGCCCAGGATCCCGAGCAGCGTGCCGCCGGCGAGGGCCGCGACGACGACCAGGGCACCGGGGACGGACACCGCGCGGTTCATGATGCGCGGGCTCAGCACGTACGCCTCCACCTGCATGTAGATGAGGTAGTAGATCGCGGCGGCGATGGCGGTCGGTGGCCCGGAGAGGAAGCAGACCGCGACGATGATGACCGAGCCGGTGATCGTTCCGACGAGCGGGATCAACGAGAAGAAGAACGCGATCGAAGCGAGCAGGATGGGGAACTTCGCCCCGATCACGGTCAGGAAGATCGCGCTGAGCACGCCGTTGACGAGCGCGAGCGAGACCTGGCCCATGACGTACTTGCCGACGGAGTCGGTGATCTGGTCGCCGATGTCCGCGAAGCGCGCCCGGCGGGAGGCGGGGACGAGCTGGTACGCCGACCGCTTGATGCTCGGCAGCGATGCCGTGAAGTAGATGGTCAGGATGATCACGATGATCACCCCGAAGAGGCCCTGCACGATCCCGACGCCGGTCTGCAGCACCTTCGAGGTGATGTCCGGCAGGTTCTTCTGCAGCCACTCGGTGACGGCGTCGATGTTCTGCTGGTTGACGATGCCCGGGAACTGGTGCTGGAGGCTGAGGAACCACTTCTCGGCGTCGCCGTTGTTGACCCAGTTGATCGTGTTCTGCACCAGCTGCGAGGCTTGATCGACCGCGATCGGCACGATCGCCCAGATCAGGCCGACGAAGGCGCCGATGATGACGACGAGGGCGACCACGAGCGCCAGCCAGCGGGGAAAGCGCCGACGCTCGAGGAACGAGATCAGCGGCTCGATGCCCAGCGCCAGGAACAGCGCGGCGCCGATGTAGGTGATGATCGTCGCCAGGCTGACGATGGCGCTCAGGATGAGCAGGCCCAGCCCGACGCCGAGGACACCGATGAAGCCGAGGCGGAACGGGTTCTGAATCTTCACGTGTTCCCCCTGGGATCAGTCGCGGTCTGCGGTCGCCTTCTCGGCCTGCTGCAGGACGCCCCGGAGGTTCTCGAAGTACCCGGCCACGGCCTCACGCTCGATCCTAATCTGGGCCAGGCGCTCCTCGGCGTCGGCGACCAGGCGTTGCGTGCGCTCCTCGGTCTCGGCGAGCAGCGCGTCGGAGCGCTCCTCGGCGTCCCGGATGATCGCGGCCGCGGTGTCCTCGGCCTTCTTGCGGGCCTCGGTGACCGTGCGCCGGGCCTCGGTCTCGAAGGCCTCCGCCTCGGAGCGGGCCTGCGCGGTCCGCTTGACCGCCTCCGCCAGCTGGACGTTCGCCTCGTCGAGGTACTTCTGGGTCTGGGCGACGGCCTCCTGGTGACGGGCCAGGTATTCCTTCTCGGCCTCGTCGCGGCGGGCGCGGAGCTCGACGTCGAGGTCGATGCGCGCCTGCTCCATCTCGCGCGACCGCGCCTCCACCTCCTCGAGGGTGCTCGTGCGCAGGGTCGTCAGCTCGGTGTCGAGGGCGGCGCGGGCGCCGGCGGCCTCCTGCTCGAAGGCGGCGGTACGCTCGGCGAGCTCGGCCTGGAGCGCGGTGCGTGCCTCCGCGACCTCGCGGGCGAGCTCGGCGCGGGCCTCTGCGGTCTCCTTCTCGAGCGCGACGCGGGACTGCTGTGCATCGTCGGCGATCGTGAGGCGGATGCGCTCGGACTCGCGCTCCAACTCCAGGCGCTGCTGCTCGCGCTGGTCGGCGAGCTCGTTCGCGGTCGCCTCGCGCTGGCCGGCGAGGTCCGTCGTCGTGCTCCGAACGTCTTCGGCGAGTTTGCTGCGCGTCTGCTCGGACTCGGCGGCGAGAGCGCTCTTCGTCTGCTCGACCTCGGCGGCGAGGGCCTTCGTGGTCTGCTCGACCTCGGCGGCCAGCGCGGACTTGGTGGTGGTCACCTCGGTTTCGAGCGCCGACTTCGTCTGCTCCACCTCGGCCGCGAGCTCCGCCTTGGTCTGCTCGACCTCGGCCGCCAGCGCGGTCTGCGTGCGCTCGACCTCATCCGCCAGCGCAGCCTTCGTCGTCGTGACCTCGGCCTCGAGGGCCTTCTTCGTCTGCTCCACCTCAGCGGCGAGGGCGGCCTTGGTGGTCGCCACCTCGGTCTCGAGGCTGGACCGGGTCTGTTCCACCTCGGCGGCGAGGGCGGTGGTGGTGGACTCGACCTCGGCGGCGAGGCGGGCGCGCTCGGCGGTCAGCTCCGCCTGCACGGCGCTGCGCTCGCGCGCGATCTCGTCCGCCAGCGCCGAGCGGGCGGTGTCGACCTCGGTGGCGAGCTCCGCGCGGAGGTCCGCAGCCTCGGAGTCGAGTTCGCGGCGCTGGCGCTCCGCGTCGGCGGCGAGGCGGGCGCGGGTCTGCTCGACCTCGGCGGCCAACTCGCTCGCGGTCTGCTCGCGGTCGGCGGCCAGCTGCGCGGCGGTCGCGGCGCGGTCGGCCTCTAGGGCTGTGCGGGTCTCGGTCGTCTCCTTATCGAGGGTGGTGCGCGTCTGCAGCACGTCGTCGGCGAGCTGCGTGGTGGTGCGCTCGACCTCCTCGGCGAGGGCGGTCTTGGTCGTAGTCACCTCGCTCTCGAGCGCGGCGCGGGTCGAGGTGACCTCGTTCTCCAGCGCGGAGCGGGTGGTGGTGACCTCGGTCGCGAGCTCGGACTTGGTGCGAGACACCTCTTCCGCCAGCGCGGAGCGGGTGCGGGTGACCTCATCGGCCAGCTCGGCCTTGGTGCGCTCGACCTCGTCGGCCAGCGCACTGCGGGTGGAGGTGACGTCGGCGTCGAGGGCGGACCGGGCCTGCTCCACCTCGGCGGCGAGGGCGGCCTTCGTCTGCTCGACCTCGGCGGCCAGGGATTTGGTGGTCTGCTCCACCTCGGTCGCGAGGGCCAGGCGACGGGTCTTCTCCTCGTTGTCGAGGTCGGCGCGGGTCTGCGCTACGGCCGCAGCCAGCTCCGAGCGCTGCTCCTCGACCTCGGCGGCGAGGTCGGCTCTCGCCTGTGCGGCCTCGGCGGCGAGGGCGTTGCGCGTCTCGGTCTTCTCCGCGGCGAGGCGGTCGGCGGTGTCGGCGACGCGGCGATCCAGCTCCAGGCGGGTCTGGGCGGCCTCGCGCTCGAACGCGGCGCGGTCCTCGGCCAGCGCGTTCTCGAGCTCGGCGCGGCGGGCGGCGATGGTGCGGTCGAGCTCGGCGGCCTCGGCCCGTGCGGCCTCCGCCTCGCGGGATGCGACGGCCTTGAGCTCCGCAGCCTCCCGGTCGGCCTCGGCGCGCACCGCTGCGGCCTCGCGCTTGCTCGTCGCGCGAAGCTCGGCCGCCTCGGTGGCGACGGCCCCGCGGATGGCGGCCGCCTCGCGCATGGCGTCGTTGAGCAGGGTCTCCTTGTCGGCGCGGGTCTTGGTGAGCAGTTCACCCGACTCGATCTGCGCGTCCTCGAGCAGCGTCGTCGCGCGGGCCTGGGCGTCGGCCAGGATGCGCTCCGCCTGCGCGGCCGCAGCCTTCTTGACCTTCTCGATCTCGGCCGCCACACCGGCGCGCAGCTTCTCGGCGTCGATGTCGGCCTGCGCGATCAGGCGGGTGGACTGCTCCTCGGCCACCCGGAGGGTGTTCTCGAGCTTGGTGCCCAGCCCGGAGTAGGTCGGGCTGCCGACCTCCTCGATCTCCGCGTTGAGGTCGTCGATCCGCGCCTGCAGCCGCTTGATCTCCTTGGCGGAGTCGGCCGCCTTGGTGTTGGACGCGATCAGCTCGCGTCGCAGCTCCTGCAGCGCCTTGTCGACCTCGTCCTTGTCATAGCCGCGGAAGGCCTGCGTGAAGGTGGATTCGTCGGTGGCCACTGTTGTTACTCCTGGGGGATGTTCGGGTCGACCCGCCTCACGCGCGCCGCGACGATCCTACAATTCGCGGATGTCCGCCCGCACGGGGGGTGCCGAAAGCGTCCAGGCAAGGGTTAGCTGCCTTTCAGGCATGTCCGGTATCGTCGTGTGACTGTGCCCGCCCCCGAACTATCGGCACATGAGGAGTCCTGCTTGCGTTTCGTACTCGCCATCGTCGCGTTCGTCGTCGCCGCGGTCATGATCGTGGCCGGCATCGCGCAGCGCACCGTCTTCGCGCCGCCGACCCATATCGAGGCCGGCGCGACCGTCTCCGGAGACCCGCGTTACCTGGTGATCGACGGCTCCGCCCTCAACGCCCATCCCGGGCAGCAGACCCTGACGATCTCGGATGCTCCGGCGGGCGCTCAGCCGGTCGTGGCTTACGGCCGTACAGCGGACGTCAAGGCGTGGCTCGGCGACCAGAAGTACGTCGCCGTGCGCTATCAGAAGTCCACCGGGGATCTGTCGACGAAGGCCGTGACGCCGAAGCCGACCGCTTCGAACGATGACGAGTCGACGTCCACCGCGACGCCGACCCCCACTCCGACGCCCACCCCCGCGGCGGGCGCGACCACCGACTCCACGACCGCGGCCACCGCGGGGCCCAACCCGGCCGGTTCCGACCTCTGGCTCGAGGAGTTCGACGGCGAGTCCGCCCAGGTGACCCGCATGAACATCCCGGACGACGTGAGCGTCATCGTCGCCACCGACGGCACGAAGGCGGCTCCCTCACGGGTGACCGTGACCTGGCCCGTCGACTCCAGCACCCCGTGGGCGTTCCCGCTCATCATCGGCGGGCTCATCCTGCTCGTCATCGGCATCGCCCTGTACCTCTGGGGTCTGTACACCCACCGCCGTTCGCGTGGTCCGCGCCGCAAGAGCGGCCCGAAGATGCCGAAGCTGCCCAAGGCTCCCAAGTACAAGCCCACCGCCATGATCGAGACCACCCCGCGCGGCCGCCGTTCCAGCCGTCGCGCACGCGTCATCCTGCCCGTCGCCGTCGCCGGCGCCCTGGCGCTGACCGGCTGCACCACGGGCACGGACGCGGCCACCACCCCCTCCAAGACCGCGACCCCGCTCGCGACCGAGGCGCCGGACGCGCAGGGGCAGCTGCCGCCCGCCGTGACGGTCCCGCAGCTCGAGCGCATCGTGAAGCGGATCTCCGACGCGGCAGGCCAGGCCGACGCGAAGGCCAGCCCCGACCTCGCCAAGGCGCGGTTCACGGGGCCCGCGCTCCAGCTCCGCACAGCGAACTACGCCATCCGCGCCAAGAAGGCCGACGAGCCCGCTCTTCCCGCTATCCCGGCGAGCCCGATCGTGCTCTCGCTGCCGCAGGCGACCGACACCTGGCCGCGGACCGTCGCGGCCGTCATCGACAGCCCGAAGGACGCGAAGGGCAACGCCCAGGCGCCGATCGCGCTGACCCTCGTGCAGGCGACGCCGCGCGACAACTACCAGGTGGAGTACGCCGTCTCGCTCGAGCCGAAGGCCAAGGTGCCGAACCTCGCCCCGGCCAGCATCGGCTCGGCGGTCGTCCCGCCGGACTCCAAGCTACTCGCCCTGCCCCCGGAGAAGGTGGCCGCCGCGTACGGCGACATCCTGATGAACGGCGACAAGAGCCAGTATGCGAGCCTGTTCAGCGCCGAGGGCGACACCCTGCGCACGCAGGTGGGCGCCGACTGGAAGGCGAAGCAGAAGGCGGCCGTGCCGGCCACTGCGTCGCTGACCTTCACGAGCGCGCCGGGTGACGGCAAGGATGTCGCCATGGCGACCAACGACTCCGGTGCGATCGTCTGGACCGACCTCAAGGAGTCCCAGGTGCTGAAGGTCGTCGAGGCCGGCGCCGAGGTGAGCGCCGGGGCGACCGCGGCCGCACTGAGCGGCGTGGCGTCGTCGAAGACCGGCATCCAGTCCGACTTCGGCTACCAGCTCGCGTTCTACGTGCCGCCAGCGGGATCCGACGCCAAGATCACCCTGCTCGGGTTCGCCCAGGGCATGACTTCGGCCGAGCAGATCCCGTAACGGACGGCAGCGACGCGAGTATCCTGGACAGTCGTGCCGGAATCGTCGAGCACCGACACGTGGAGGATCAATGAGCAACGTCCCGCCCCCGCCCACCAACCTGCGCGGGGCCGTCGATCTCAGCTCGCTCGTCAACCGTCCGGCTCCGGCCGCGGGCGCTGCGGGCGGCGCATCCGGTGCACCCGCCGGACAGCCGACGGGTGACCTGACCCTGCCGAGCCTGTACTTCGAGGGCACCGACGCCAACTTCAACGACTTCATCGACCTGTCGATGCGCGTGCCGATCGTCGTCGGCCTCGGCACCGACCGGTCGGAGCAGTGGCAGCAGTTCGCGCCGGTGCTCGACCGCGCCGTCGGCAGCTTCCAGGGCCGCCTCGTCGGCGTGAAGATCGACGTGGACGCGAACCCGCAGCTGACGCAGGCGTTCCAGGCCCAGGCGGTCCCCACGGTGGCCGCGCTGGTGGCGGGCCGTCCGGTCCAGCTGTTCGCCGGTGTCGTCCCCGAGGACCAGCTCCGTGACGTCTTCGAGCAGCTGCTTCAGCTCGCCGCACAGAACGGTGTGACCGAGACGGTGACCGTCGAGGGCGGCGCGGACGGCGCGGACGCCCAAGCCGCAGCGGCCGAGCCGGCCCCCGAGCCGCCACTGCCCCCGCTGCACCAGGAGGCGTACGACGCGATCGACCGCGGGGACTACGAGGGCGCCATCCGCGCCTACCGCACCGCCATCGCCCAGGACCCGCGCGACACCATGGCCGCCGCGGGCCTCGCGCAGGTGAGCCTGCTCGCACGCCTCAGCGGTCACTCGGCCGACGAGCTGCGCACCGCGGCCGCCGAGGCGCCGCGCGACGCCGAGGCCCAGCTCGGCGTGGCCGACCTCGACATCTCCGGTGGACACGTCGAGGACGCCTTCGACCGCCTCCTCACCCTGTTCCCGTCGCTCGACGCGGCGGGCAAGGAGGAGGTGCGTGCGCGCATCCTGGAGTATTTCGAGATCGTGGGTGTGGACGACCCGCGGGTCGGCAAGGCCAGGGCTAGGCTGGCGTCGCTGCTGTACTGAGCCCGACCCCACGGGCCGCGGTCGGCGGCGTTCTCGTCCCCTCACCGGCTCAGGAGTGATGGCCCATGTCCCGTGTGCTCGTCGTCGGAGGCACCGGCCTCGCCGGCCGCGCCGTCACCGCCGAAGCGATCGAAAGAGGCCATGAAGTGGTCGTCGCCGCCCGCCGGGTGCCCGATGACGACGCTGACGCCTACGTGAACGGGGCCGCCTACGTCACGGCCGACCTCGTCACCGGTGCGGGACTCGAGGAGGCGGTCGAGGGCGTCGATGTCATCGTCGACACCAGCAACGCGATGGGCAAGCAGGCCGCCCACGTCTTCGCCGTGGGCGCGCAGAACCTCGTGCACACTGCTGCACGCTTCGGCGTGCATCGCGCGGTCGTGCTGTCGATCGTGGGCGTCGAGGGGTCCTCCTACGGCTACTACCGCGCCAAGGCGGCTCAGGAGCGCGCCTACCGGGAGTCGCCGCTCGACACCCGGATCGTGCGAGCGACCCAGTTCCACGACTTCGTCACCGCGATCTTCGAGCGCGGCCGCCCGGTCGGAGCCCTGCTCGCTCCGAGCGGCACCCGGTTCCAGCCGATCGCGGTGGGGGATGTCGCCCGCGTGCTGGTCGACGTGGCCGAGGGCGCGGGGGAGCCGGACAGCGTCCGCCACATCGGCGGCCCGCGTGTGGAGTCGGCGCGGTCGCTCGCGGAGCAGTGGAAGCGCGCAAGCGGCACCCGCCGCTTCATCGTGCCGGTCCGCCTCGGCGGGGACTGGGCGCGACGTGGCGCGCCGGCCACAACCTCGTGCCCGACCACGCCGTCGACGGCGTGCACTACAGCGCCTGGGTCGACTCCCGGGCCTGAGCGCACGCCGTCAGTGGGCGGTACGTCGACTGTTTACGGTCGGAAGATGCACCCGCGTTCCAGCAGCTCCTGGGGGAGTGCGTCGGGGCCGCCGACGAAGGTCACGGACGTCGTGGAGAGTTCCTTGAGTCGGTCCACGATGGCCAGGTCTACGCACCACGGAATCGTCACGAGGAGAGGTTCGCCGCGCGCGCCGGCGGCGGCGGATGCGACCACCGCATCGGCCGCCTGTGTCGCAGACGCGAGGTACACGTGCGAGGCGGACGACCACGCCCCGGCGATGAGCGCCGAGGTCTCCATCCGCGAATAGCCCGCGACCCGTTCGATCGAGGGGGCCAGGCGGGCGAGCGCCGCGTAGACCGGCTGGTTGACGGCATCGAGACCGCCCGCGACCACGATCGAGCCCGGCTTGAGCTGCTTCAGCAGTGCGACGGTCTCCGCATCGACCGTGGCCGCCTGTCCGTCGATGAGGAGGATCGGTCCGGAATGCTTGGCGGCCGCGGCTCCCGCGGACAGCGAATCCGGGAAGTCCCGGCCGCTCGCGACGTAGACCTTTGAAACGGTGCCAGAAAAGGTCGACGTGACCATCTTCCGGGCCGTTGCATAGCGATCGGCTCCGCCGATCCGTTCGACCTTCCACGACGAGCCGGAGAGTGATTTCTCGGCCCTGCTGGAAATGCTCACCGTCCCTCCCACGATGACGACGCGGTCGGGACGCAGCCTCTCGATCTCGGCGCGGACGCCGGCCGGTACGGAATCCTGCCGGCTGAGCAGCACGGGCCCCTTCTGGAGTGCGGCAGAGGGCCCGGCGGCCAGTGCGTCGGGGAAGTCCAGGCCGCTGGCGAGGTAGACGACCGATGCGGTCCCCGGGTAGCTGGATCGCGAGACCTCGACAGAGGTGGCGAACCGGTCGGGCCCGGCGAGACGGTCTGTGGCCGCATCGATGAACGACGCACCGTCGGCTGCGACTCGGGCGGAAGCGGGTGCGGCGATGGCGAGACCGCAGAGGGCCACGCAGGCCGCTGCCACTAGGGCGGATGGGCGGATGAGCTTGGTGAGCATTACTTCTCCTCAGGAAGGAAGACAGGGATGAGGGACACGAGCGCGCGCGTCAGGAGCAGAATCGGACGCGGGCGACGTTCGATGACAGCGAGGCCTCTCCGCCGACCAGGGTCAGCCGGGTCGCCCCGAGCCGGTCGAGGTCCGTGAGCACGGAGCGGTCGAGGCAGTCGCCAGACGACAGGTACACGGGCGCGTGGCTGCGCCCGGCGAGCGGCGCGGTCACCAGACCGTCGGGGAAGTCCATCCCGCTGACGACGAACGCGCGCGGCGCCGCCGTGAAGCCGTCGGCGCTCACGGCGATGGCGGTCGCGAAGCGATCCGGTCCGCTGATCCGCCGGGTGTCCGCCACGGTCGCTCGCACACCGCTGACGACGCCCTCCTGCACGGCATTCACCCCTCCGACGACGCGTCCACGCGTGGCGCCCAGGGCTTTGACGAGACTCGCCGTGGGGGCGTCGACTGACCCGGCGGAGCTGCTGACCAGAAGGAGGGGTGCGGCAGACGATGCCGCCGCCGCACCGGCGGCCAGACCGTCCGGGAAGGCGTCTCCCGATGCGACGTAGACCGTGGTGGCCCGTGGGAAGGCGAGGGCCGCCAGCTTGCGGGAGGTCTCGTACCGGTCGCCGCCGCTGACCCGTTCCACCGTCGTGGCGAGCGTCTTGAGCTGGACCAGAACTCCATCGCTGATGGAATTCGGTCCACCCGCGACGACGATGCGCGACGGCTTGAGTCGCTTGATCTCTGTGACCGTGGTGTCGGTGAGGGCCGTGGCTCGGGCGAGAAGAAGCGGTCCGCCCAGCTTGGCAGCGGCCGGACCGGCGGCAAGGGCGTCCGGGAACGCCTCACCGTTGGCGACGACCACGACAGGCGCCGTGCCGGGGAATGCCGCTTTCGACACCGCCACCGCCGATGCGAAGCGATCGGACCCCTGGACCCGGTCGGTGACGACCTGTCCCTGGCGGGTCACCGCGGCGCAGGTGCCGACCGGTGAGAAGTTCGTCCGGGGAAGTTCAGGACGCGAGCGCACACGACATGGGGCCCCACTGCGGCGGGCGCGTCGATCTCGAAGCCCCGCCCCGCGGAGGCGGGCAGCCCGTAGGCGCTGTTCACGTCGGGGCGCGCGATGGACGTCGTCCGCTGCGCTGCCTGGACGCCGTCGACAGTGATCTGAACGGTCGCCGCTGCATTCTGGTCCGGGTCGAACGCCCATCCGCGAACACGCAGCGTGCCCGGTGACGGGATCGTGACGGCATCGATCGTGCCGACGGGTGCGAAGTCGCGCGCGAGGAACGCGAAGCCGTTGCGATCGCCCGTCTGGAAGGTGGACGACGCGTAGGAGGACGGGTGCATCACCTGCGTGACCCCGCCGTAGGCGTCGGCGTAGTGGTCCAGGCCGAGGGCGTGCCCGAGTTCGTGTGCGACGACGTGACGCTTGTTCGCGGCCGAGTACCCGTCGGTCACCGGGAAGAGCCACACTCGCCCCGAGGTGTTCAGCGAGTCGCTTCCGGCGCGCCTCGTCACTCCGGGCGCTCCGCAGCCGGCGAGGTTCGTCGATCCACAGAGGCTGGTGGAGTCGGCGTCGACCGTGATCTCGTGGTCCCCGGGCAGCGCGCGCGGAAACTGTCCCGCTGCCACGGTCAGGGAGGCGAGCCCGGACGCGTTGAGCTCGGCAGCGACGGCTTGGATCGTCGACCGGTACTGCTCGATCCGCGGCGATGCGACGAGCTTCACGGTGTAGCTGAAAGCGCTCACCTCGGCGGCGTAGGTGGAATAGCCGGGACCGTTGCGCAGAGCGCCGACGGGATCCGTCAGGACGCTGCCGGTCTTCGCGTCGTACACCAGGGTGTCACCCGTGGTGTCGGCGGAAGCCGGCAGCGCGGTCGCAGACACCACGGCGGCGGCGGTGAGCGCCGAGGCCGTCGCGGCGGCGACGAGTCGAACAACGTGCTTCATGATCTCCCTCGATAGAGGCACAGCGCCGGTTGGCGCCTTCTACTGAGGGAGACGGATGATGCGATCGGAATCCGTCGCCGCCGACGGTCCTATAAAGGCAATGCCGACAAAGGGAACACCGTCAGCCGCGCGGCTTCAGGTACAGCGCCCCGAGCGGCGGAAGGGTCAGCACGGCGGAGGCCGGGCGTCCCATCCACGGGTCGTCGGTCGCGGTGACCGCGCCGAGGTTGCCCACGCCCGATCCGCCGAACGTCTCTGCGTCGGTGTTGAGCAGTTCCTCCCACTCTCCGGCGAACGGCAGGCCGACGCGGTAGTCGCTGTGCGGCGCCCCGGAGAAGTTGAAGATCACGGCGATCGGCGACCCGTCGCGGTCCTTGCGGAGGAACGCGATGACGTTGCCCTGCGCGTCGGACCCGTCGAGCCATTCGAAGCCCTGCGGCTCGTTGTCGGCCGCCCAGAGTTGCGGGTTGTCCTTGTACACCGCATTGAGCTGCGCCACGAGGTTCCAGAGCCCGCGGTGCGCCGGCTGGTCGAGCATCCACCAGTCGAGGCCGCGCTCCTCGCTCCACTCGGACAGCTGCCCGAACTCCTGGCCCATGAACAGCAGCTGCTTGCCGGGATGCGCCCACATGAACGCGAGGAACACCCGGGCGTTCGCCAGCTGCTGCCAGTGGTCGCCGGGCATCTTGTTCAGCAGCGACCCCTTGCCGTGCACGACCTCGTCGTGGCTAATGGGCAGAAGGAAGTTCTCGCTCCACGCGTAGACGAACGAGAACGTGATCTCGCCGTGGTGGTAGCTGCGGTACATCGGGTCTTCGTGGATGTACTGGAGCGAGTCGTGCATCCAGCCCATGTTCCACTTGAGGCCGAACCCGAGGCCGCCGGACGAGGTCGGCGCCGTCACGCCCGCGTAGCTGGTCGACTCCTCTGCGATCATCACCGTGCCCGGATTGCGCTTGTACGCGGTCGCCGTGACCTCCTGGAGGAAGCCGATGGCCTCCAGATTCTCGCGGCCGCCGTGGATGTTCGGCTCCCATTCGCCGTCGTTGCGCGAGTAGTCGAGGTACAGCATCGAGGCGACGGCGTCAACGCGGAGCCCGTCGACGTGGAACTCCTCGAGCCAGTACAGCGCGTTCGCGACGAGGAAGTTGCGCACCTGCGAGTTGCCGTAGTCGAAGATGTACGTGCCCCAGTCCTTGTGCTCGCCGCGTCGGGGGTCCGCGTGCTCGTACAGCGGCTGGCCGTCGAACCGGGCGAGCGCCCAGTCGTCCTTCGGGAAGTGGCCGGGAACCCAGTCGAGGATGACGCCGATGCCGGCCTGGTGCAGCCGGTCGATGAGGTACTTGAGGTCGTCGGGGTGGCCGAACCGGCTCGTCGGCGCGTAGTAGCCGGTCACCTGGTAGCCCCATGAGCCGCCGAAGGGATGCTCGGCGAGTGGCAGGAACTCCACGTGCGTGTAGCCGAGGGCGCCGACGTAATCGATCAGCTCGTCCGCCGCCTCGCGGTAGCCGAGCCCCGGCCGCCACGAACCGAAGTGGAGCTCGTAGACGCTCATCGGGCCCGCGTGCGGGTCGTGCGCGGCGCGGGAGCTCATCCACTCGCCGTCCTCCCACTCGTGGCGGCTGACGGTGATGCGCGAGGCGGTCGCCGGCGGCGTCTCCGCGAGCTGAGCGAGCGGGTCGATCTTGCGCACCCAGCCGCCGTCCTGCGTCAGGATGTCGAACTTGTAGATCTCGCCCTCGCCGAGGCCGGGGACGAACAGCTCCCAGACGCCGGACGAGCCCATGTTGCGCATCGAGTAGAGCGTGCCGTCCCAGCCGTTGAAGTTGCCGACGACGCGCACCGCGCGGGCGTGCGGCGCCCACACGGTGAAGGAGGTTCCGACGACGCCGCCGAGGTCGCGCACGTGCGCGCCGAGCGCGGTCCACAGCGTCTCGTGGCGTCCCTCGCCGATCAGGTGCAGATCGAGCTGTCCGATGGTCGGCTGGAAGCGGTACGGGTCGTCCGCGATCCACGTGCTGCCGTCGTCGTACCGTGCCTCGATCTGGTAGGCGCCAGGGCCCACGATGTCGACGCCCTGCCAGACGCCGTAGCCGGCGTGGGCGAGCTCGATGTGCGCACCGGTCGACAGGATGGCGAAGACCTCCTTGGCGAGCGGTCGGAGGGTGCGGATGACGGTGACCGGGTCGGCCACGCCGGACGCGTTGACCTGGTGCTGACCGAGCACCGAGTGCGGGTCGTGGTAGCTGCCCGCGGCGATCGTGGCGAGCAGACCCTCGTCGAGGGCGGGCAGTTCGACGGCGGCGGCGCCTTCGGGGATGGGGGACATGGTGCGGCTCCTCAGCTCTCGGTCGGCGGTCACAGCGGGCGGACGGACAGGATGTGAACGGGCTCGGTGAAGGCGTCGAGGCGCACGTAGTTGTCGGTGCCCCAGGTCCAGCGCTGGCCGGTCACCCGGTCCTTCACCTCGAACTGCTGCCCGAACGGGATCCCGAACGCGGTGGGGTCGAGGTGGATGATCGTCTCGCGCACCGAGTGCGGGTCGACGTTCGCGACCACGATCACCGCGTCCGCCTTGCCGCTGCGCGTGAACCGGCCGTCGAGGTACTTGGAGTAGACGAGGATGCTGTCGTCGTCGCTCCAGTGGATGGACAGGTTGCGCAGCTGGCGCAGCGCGGGGTGCTCGCTGCGCGCCCGGTTGAGCATGGTCAGGTAGCCGGCGAGCGAGCGCCCCTCCTGCTGGGCGCGGGTGTAGTCGCGCGGACGGTACTCGTACTTCTCGTTGTCGATGTACTCCTCGGCTCCCGGCCGGGCGACGTTCTCGAACAGCTCGTAGCCCGAGTAGACGCCCCAGGTCGGCGCGGCCGTCGCGGCGATCGCCGCGCGCACCTTGAACGCCGGCTGACCGCCGAACTGCAGGTACTCGGTCAGGATGTCCGGCGTGTTCACGAACAGGTTCGGCCGCATGTAGTCGGCCGTCTCGTGCGCGAGCGAGTCCAGGAACTCCTCCAGCTCCTCCTTCGTGTTCCGCCAGGTGAAGTACGTGTAGGACTGCTGGAACCCGGCCTTCGCGAGGGTTCGGAGGAGCGCGGGTCGCGTGAACGCCTCGGCGAGGAACACCACATCCGGGTCGGTCTCGTTGACCGTGTGGATCAGCCACTCCCAGAAGTGAAGCGGCTTGGTGTGCGGATTGTCGACGCGGAAGATGCGGACGCCGAGCGCCATCCAGTGCCGGACGATCCGCAGCACCTCCTGGCGCAGGCCCTCGTAGTCGTTGTCGAAGTTGATCGGATAGATGTCCTGGTACTTCTTCGGCGGGTTCTCCGCGTAGGCGATGGTGCCGTCGGGGAGGGTGGTGAACCACTCCGGGTGGGTTTGGACCCACGGGTGGTCGGGCGACGCCTGCAGCGCCAGGTCGAGCGCGACCTCCAGGCCGGCCTGCTTGGCCTTGCCGAGGAAGAAGGTGAAGTCCTTCTCGGTGCCGAGGTCGGGGTGGATGGCGTCGTGGCCGCCCTCGGCGCTGCCGATCGCCCACGGCGATCCCGGGTCGTTGGGGCCCGCGTCGAGCGTGTTGTTCGGTCCCTTGCGGAAGGTGCGGCCGATCGGGTGGATCGGCGGCAGGTAGACGACGTCGAAGCCCATGGCCGCGATCTCGGGCAGGCGCTTCGCCGCCGTGCGGAAGGTGCCGGACTGCCAGGTGCCGTTGGCGCGCTTCTTCGCGCCCTCCGACCGCGGGAAGAACTCGTACCAGCTGCCGACGCCGGCGCGCGTGCGCTCGACCTGGATGGCGCGCGTGGCGGACAGGGACGGCAGGCTCACCACGGGTCGCTCGGCGAGGACCTGCTGGATGCGGTCGTCCACCGCCGCCTGGAAACGCTCCTCCACCGGCCGCTTGGTGTCCGCGACCACCTTGGCCGCCTCCGAGAGGTGGCGGCGCTCGGCGGTGCTGCGCCGCTTGTCCTTGGACGCCTGCACGAGGAGGTCGTGGCCGATGGTCAGCATCAGCTCGACGTCGATCCCGGCCGGGACCTTCACCTCGGCGTTGTGGTGCCAGGTCGCGTACTCGTCGGCGTACGCCTGCACGCGGTAGCGCCAGAGGCCGGTCTGGTCGAGCTGCACCTCCACCTCCCACCGGTCGGTGCCGGGAGTGAGCGGGTGCATGTGGTGCTCGGTCTGCTGCCCGGCGGGGTCGAGCAGGATGAGGTCGACGCCGATCTTGTCGTGCCCCTCCCGGAACGCGGTCGCCCGGAACGGGATCACCTCGCCGCTGAACGCCGTCGCCGCCCACAGCCCCTCATCGACCTGGGGCGACAGCTCCAGGATGGGGATGCGGGGGAGCAGGGGCTCGTAGTGCGCGGGGGTCGCCGGGGGCGCCGCCTGCGCGGGGGCTTGCTTCGTGGCCGCCTCGGGCGCGGCGGCTGCTGACTTGGTCGCTGCGTTCTTCACCACGGTCCGAACGTACACTCATTCGCTCGCCCGTCATGGGGCAGATCTGCCCGCCACGCATCTGCCGCGAATGCCTGCATAAAGAATGCTGCAACAAGAGTTGCGGTACGGTATTTGAGTCTGGTGATTCGGGAGGCGGTGCCGACATGAAGGTAGCTGTGGAGCCGGCGCTGCTGCGGGAGTTGGCGCGTGAATTGGGAGCGTTGAACGATCCGCACGCGCGTCCCGAGGTCGATGTCCGCCGGTTGGGGGCGCCGCCCGCGAGGTGGGCGTTCGAGGGCTTCGAGGACCAATGGGGGTCGGGCCAGCGGGCGCTGACCGCCTCCGTGGAAGAGTTGCGGGCGATCTTGGCCGGGGCGGCTGACGGCTACGAGCGGCGGGATGCGCGGAGCGCTGCATCGATTGGCGGGGGCTCGCGTGTCTTCTGAGGTCGATGATTGGTCCCCGCTGCTCTTCGAGGATGACCCGACGCCAGGCGATCCGGAGGAGGTGGACACGCTCGCGCACCAGCTGAAGTGGGTGGCACAGCGTCTGGAGGCGCAGACCATGGCGCTGGAGCGCATCCACTCGAGGGTGGGCGAGCCGGCGTGGTCCGGGATGGCCGCGGAGGTATTCGCCGGGCGAGTGCTCACGGTCGGGGAGCGGCACAGAACGGCGGCGTCCCAGCATCGCGCCGGCGCCGCCGTGGCCGCGCGGTGGTCTCATGACCTGGGGGAGGCCCACGCGCAATCCCGGACGGCGTTACACGTTGCGGTGGAAGCGCTGAGCGAGATCGAACACGGCCACCAGTTGCTCGCCGAGCTGTCCGCAGCCTTCCTGGGTTCCGAGGCCGCGGCTAAGGCGTTGAAACGCACGTTCGCGATGTACCAGGGGCTGACCCCGCCGCCCGGGGTCACAGTGCCGACCGCCTCGCAGCTCGCAGCCGTCGAACGCGAGGTACACGCGGCCGAACAGGCGCTGGACCCGGTCCGGAGACACATCGAGACGGCGGAGCAGCGTCTGAGTGAGGCGCGAGCTCAGGGCATTCGGGCGCAGGAGCAGCACGCCAGAAGAGAGCGGGCGTTCCGGGACGGAATGGAGGCCGCCGCGACCGGTGCGCCGAGGTTCGAGCCGTCGACGCGCGGCGAGTTCGTGACGGCGTTGAGCAAGCTGACGACGGCCGACCTGTCCGGCGGGGGCGGCTTCCTCACCGCGTTGGAGCGGCTGACAACGGACCAGTGGGCGCCCCTGGTGACCGAGAACCCGCAGCTCGCGTGGAAGGCGCTGGACGACCCTCCGTCTCCGGACGAGGTGGCCGCGTGGTGGGGACGGGTGAAGGACTCCCCGGGCCTCGCCGCGCTGCTGAAGAAGGCTCCGGAGTTGTTCGGCAATCTGGACGGGATTCCGTTCGGGGTTCGCGACGCGTGCAACCGCGCGGTGCTGAAGAAGGCGTTGAAGGACCCGGCGTCGGTGTACGAGGCGATGGACCCGCGGCATCGGCCCGGGTCGCTCGATGAGTTCGTCCGTGAGGCGAAGGCGCTGGATGAAGCGCTCAGACAAGCTGAAGCGTACAAACACCGCATCCCGGGTGGGCCAGAGAACCAGGTCGTTCAGTTGGTGAACTTCAGGGCGCGGAACGGGGCCGTGACGGCCGCCGTCTCCTTGGGGGACCTGGATAGGGCGACGAATGTCACTGTGAACGTGCCGGGGGCCGGCTCGACGCTTGCGGGCGGTCTCGCTCCGCATCTCCGCGCCGGAAGGGACCTCGCCCGAGCTGCGGCGAAGGAGAACCCCGATGCGACGTACGCGATGGTGTCGTGGTTCGGCTATCGCGCGCCGGCGCCGCCGGAGGTCGGGGCTCCCAACCGTGCGATGGATGGGGCCAAGCCGCTCGCCACCTTCCTCGACGGTCTGCATGCGGGCCGACCGGGTAACGCGCCCGAGCGGGTGAATGTGACCGGGCATTCGTACGGTTCCACGACGGCGTCGTACGCGCTCAAGCTCACCAAATACCCGACCACCACCTTCACGTCGCACGGGTCGGTGGGGTTCGCGACGGGCACGACAGCGGCCGACCTCAATGTGGGCGAGGTGTTCGCCACAGAAAGCAACGACCTCATCGCGGGGTTCGGCCGCACGATAACTTACGGCTCCCGCACCGATCCACGAGACATCGATGGAGTGAGGGTGTTCCCGTCCGTCGGTGTCCCCGGGACGCGAGACGTGACCGGGCACGACCTGCACCCCGAGGTCGGGGAAGGGAAAGATGCCCGACCAGACTCGGACAAGGTCGGTTACCTGTCGCCGCGCTCTGCCGCACAACGCGGGACGATGGAGATCATCGCCAATGGGAGGCCGAAGTGAAGCGTGGGACGGTGCGCCGATTGGCCGCTGGTGCGCTGGCCGTTGTGGTGCTGTCGAGTACGGGATGCGCATGGATGAAGGGAGACCCGTTGATGGGAAAGGATCACGCTGGGATGAAGCGCGCTGAGGCGGAAGCCATGAGCATCAGCGAGCATTACGCGCTGTACGCGCAGCGGTACACCCGTCTGGAGGAGATGCTTCGTGACGCGCAACTGGTGATCAGCGATGGGCCGTGGGGATGGATCGGTGCCGGGCTCCTGCCGAATGGGGGAAACGAGACCGCCTACATGACCCCCGCGGGCATGACGGTTGAGAACAGCTACCTCCTCGACGATGCGCGCACCATCCAGCCTCCCGGCGCAAAGGGGGACGAGGCGGATCTGGAGCCGATGCGGAAGCACTTCGCCGCGCAAGGGTGGACGGTCAAGCAGCAGAAGCTCACGCAGAACTCGACCGACCTGCAAGGTTGGGCGGGCGACGGGTTCTGCGTCGAATACACCGTCCGCACCAACGGCAACTACTCGCTCAGCGTGTACAGCGGATCGTATTGGGGTCCGGGCAAAAAGCTTCTCGTTCATCTCGCGGAGCGTCTTCGGTCGGAAGATGTCCTCCGGGACTCCGTTCCGGGCGTGTGGCTACCCCTGCCCGCCTGGGATGCCCCGGTCGTGAATCCGGTCAGGGATTAACCCGCGCGCAATCTGCCTCCCCTAAGGTGGAGCGGGTGAAGGCCATCCGTCGATTTACCGTCCGCGCCGTCCTCCCCGACAACCTCTCCGCTCTGGAGGAGATCGCAGGCAACCTCCGCTGGTCCTGGCACGAGCCCACCAAGGAGCTGTTCGCCCGCATCTCGCCCGAGCTGTGGCAGCAGGTCAGACACGATCCGATCGCCCTTCTCGGCGCGGTGGAGCCCTCGCGGCTCGCCGAGCTCGCGGGCGACCAGGGCTACGTCGACTGGGCGAACCACATCCGCGACGACCTCCGCGCGTACCTCAGCGAGCCGCGCTGGTACCAGTCGCTGGGCGAGGGCGCGCCCAAGACCATCGCCTACTTCTCGCCGGAATTCGGCATCGCCGCCACGCTGCCCCAGTACTCCGGCGGCCTCGGCATCCTCGCCGGCGACCACCTGAAGGCGGCCAGTGACCTCGGGGTGCCGATCGTCGCCGCCGGGCTCTTCTACCGCTCCGGCTATTTCTCCCAGGCGATCACGCCGGACGGCTGGCAGCTGGAGAGCTACCCGGTGCTCGATCCTGACGGCCTGCCGCTCAGCGTCCTCCGCAATCCGGACGGCACGCCGGTGCAGATCTCGCTGGCCCTGCCGGATGGCGTGCTGCACGCGCGCGTCTGGCAGGCTGCCGTCGGACGCGTGAAGCTGCTCCTGCTCGACACCGACATCCCCGACAACGAGGAGCGCCTGCGCTCGGTCACCGACCGTCTGTACGGCGGCGGCGGCGAGCACCGCCTGCTGCAGGAGCTGCTGCTCGGCATCGGCGGCGTGCGCGCCGTGAAGGCGTGGACCGAGCTGACCGGCGCGCCCGAGGCGGAGGTGTTCCACACCAACGAGGGCCATGCGGGCTTCCTCGGGCTGGAGCGCATCTCCGACCTGATCGGCGAAGGGCTCACCTTCGACCAGGCGCTGCAGGTCGTGCGTGCGGGCACCGTGTTCACGACGCACACGCCGGTCCCCGCGGGCATCGACCGGTTCGACAGGCCGCTGGTCCAGCGGTACTTCTCCACCTCGCTCCTTCCGGGCGTGTCCGTGGATCAGGTGCTCCCGCTCGGCGCGGAGGACTACCCGGGCGGCTCTCCGGACGTCTTCAACATGGCCGTCATGGGCCTCCGGCTCGGCCAGCACGCGAACGGCGTCTCGAAGCTGCACGGCGACGTGTCCCGCCACATGTTCAACGGCCTCTACCCGGGCTTCGACCCGCAGGAGGTGCCGATCGATTCGGTCACCAACGGCGTCCACGCGCCGACCTGGACCGACCCGATGCTGCGCGCGCTCGCCCTGGAGCGGCTGGGCACCGAGGACACGACACACGCCGACTGGGCGAACAGCGGCGCGGTCAGTGACCTCGACCTGTGGGGCGTGCGCAACCGGATGCGCGAGCAGCTGGTGCAGGACGCCCGCCGCCGCCTCGAGCGCGCATGGGAGGAGCAGAACCCCGGCGGCATCGCGCCCGCGTGGATGGACGACCTGCTCGACCCGAACGTCCTCACCATCGGCTTCGCGCGCCGCGTCCCCACCTACAAGCGTCTGACGCTGATGCTGCACGACCCCGACCGGCTGCGCCGCATCCTCACCGACCCGAAGCGGCCGGTCCAGTTCGTGATCGCGGGCAAGTCGCATCCCGCCGACGACGAAGGCAAGCGCCTCATCCAGAAGCTGGTGCAGTTCGCGTCGGAGGCCGACATCCGGCAGCGGATGGTGTTCCTCCCGGACTACGACATCGGCATGGCCCAGCTGCTCTACCCGGGCACCGACGTCTGGCTGAACAACCCGCTGCGGCCGCTCGAGGCGTGCGGCACGTCCGGCATGAAGGCGGCGCTGAACGGCGCGCTCAACCTGTCGATCCTCGACGGCTGGTGGAACGAGTTCTACGACGGCGAGAACGGCTGGGCGATCCCGTCGGCGGACGCCGCCGGGGACGGCGCAGAGCGCGACGCGCTCGAGGCCGAGGCGATGTACGACCTCATCGAGCACCAGATCGCCCCGCGGTTCTACGACCGTGACGGTGACGGCGTTCCGACCGCGTGGATCGCGCGCATCCGGCACACGCTCGCGACCCTTTCCGCGCCGCTGTCGGCTGAGCGGATGGTGCGCGAGTACGTGGAGCGCCTGTATGTGCCCGCCGCCTCCTACGAGGACCGGCTGACCGAGGACGACTTCGCCGAGGCGCGTTCGCTCGCCGACTGGAAGGCGAAGGTCGAGGCGGCGTGGCCGGGCGTCAACGTCGCGCACGTCGACGCGGGAGGTGTGGATGCGGTGCCGCAGGTGGGCGACGAGCTGCACGTCCGCGCGCTGGTCCACCTGAACGGGCTCGACCCGTCGGACGTCGAGGTGCAGGTCGTCTACGGGCGCAGCCACGACGACGAGCTGACCGACACCCGCCAGCAGGCGCTCACGGTCGACACCTCGGTGCCCGGGACGCACGATGCAACGGTCGCGCACGAGTTCGTGGGTACCGTCCGCCTGGCCTGGGCAGGTTCCTTCGGCTACACCGTCCGGGTCGTCCCCGTGAACGACCTGCTCCTCACCCCCGCCGAGCTGGGCCTGGTCACCACCGCCTCCTGACCCCGCCATCGAGTCCGCAAAGACTGCACGCGACACGTCGGGGGAGCGTGCACTCTTTGCGGACTCGGCGGTCGGCGGCGGCCGTCAGCGGGTGAAGCGCAGGACGGGGACGGTCGTGGCGCCGAGGGTGTGCGTGGAGGTCGCGCCGTCGGGGGCGAAGCCGTTGCGGCGGTAGAACGACTCGGCGCGGGCGTTGCCCTCCATGACCCAGAGGTACGCGGGGGAGTCGCCCACCGCGGCGTCGAGGAGCTGCTGGCCGGCTCCGGAGCCGTACGCGGACGCGACGAGGTAGATGCCCTCCAGCTCGCGCGGACGCGGTGGGTCGTCGTCGCGGCCGGGTCCTGCCGTCGCCCAGCCGACGATCTCCCCGTCGCGCTCGGCGACGAACGCGTCGGTCACGCCGTCGACCACGATGCGCTCCCAGTTGGCGGCGAAGCGCGCCTCGTCGAGCCCGTCCAAGAAGTCGGCGGCGAGCCGTCCGGCGTACGCCTCCCGCCATCCCGTGACGTGCACGCGAGCGATGCCCGCCGCATCCGCGACCGTCGCCCGGCGGACCATGATCTCGCCGGTCATTTCGCGATCGCCGCGTAGGAGCCGCCGGTCGCCGTCAGCAGGTCTCCGGGCGCCAGCTCGATGTCGAAGCCGCGCTTGCCGCCCGACACGAACACGGTGTCGAACAGCTGCGCGGTCTCGTCCACGACCGTCGGATGCGCGGTCTTCTGCCCGACCGGGCTGATGCCGCCCACGACGTACCCGGTGCGGCGCTCCGCGACCGCCGGGTCCGCCATCGTCGCCCGCTTCGCGCCGACCGCGGCGGCGAGCGCCTTGAGGTCGAGCATCCCGGTCACCGGCACCACGCCGACCGCGAGCCCCAGGTCGGTGTCGGCCAGCAGCGTCTTGAACACACGATCGGGCTCCACGCCCAGCGCCTCCGCCGCCTCCAGCCCGAACGACGGCGCCGAGGGGTCGTGCTCGTACGGATGCGCCGCGAACGGGATGCCCGCGGCCGTCAGCGCGACCGTGGCCGGCGTCCCCGCCGCCGCCTTCGCCCGCGCCATCAGTCCTCCTCGACCCGCGGACCGTTCGCCCGGTAGAGCTGCATCGAGGTGCCGCCGACGAGCCGGGTCGTCCCGGGCGGGTACTCGGTCGCATCCTCCGGGATCGGCACCTCCGTCGAGGAGTCCCACAGCAGCTGGTACGACGTGACACCGGGCGCCGCCGGCAGCGACACCTCCACATCGTCCTCGACGCCGTGGACGATCAGCAGGATGCGGTTGAACTCCTCCGTGACCGGGGTCGACGCCGCCACGTACTGCAGAGTCCGGTTGGCGGGGAGTTCCAGTCCTCGTCGTCCATCCGCTGCCCTGTCGCGTCATACCAGTCCATGTGGCTGGCGTTCGGTGTCTCCTGGCCGGACACGGCGTAGCGGACCGGCCGCAGGGCCGGGTTGTCCCGGCGCAGCTGCAGCAGGCGTTTCGTCGTGTCGTACAGCTCCCGCTGCTCGCGGGTGCGCAGCCAGCTCAGCCAGGTCAGTTCGCTGTCCTGGCAGTAGGCGTTGTTGTTGCCGCGTTGGGAACGTCCGTACTCGTCGCCCGCGGTGATCATCGGGACGCCCGCCGAGAGCAGCAGGGTCCCCATCAGGTTCCGGATGGCCTTGGCGCGCACGAGGAGCACCGACTCGTCCGTCGTGGGCCCCTCGACACCGTGGTTGAACGAGCGGTTGTTGTCCGTCCCGTCGCGGTTGTTCTCGCCGTTGCCGAGGTTGTGCTTGACGTCGTAGGCGGTGAGGTCGGCCATGGTGAAGCCGTCGTGCGCCGTCACGAAGTTGATGGACGCGAGCGGCCCGCGCTCCGGCGAGAACGTGTTCGACGATCCCGCCAGCCGGGTCGCGAAGCCGCCGATGCCAACCGGTGCCTGCCCGTTGCGCCGGGCGTCGGCGATGTCGGCGAGCCAGAAATTGCGCACGCGGTCGCGGTAGCGGTCGTTCCACTCGGACCAGCCGTCGTGCCCGTCCGCCGGCCCGGGGAAGTTGCCGGTCTGCCAGCCGCCGAGTCCCACATCCCACGGCTCCGCGATCAGCTTCACACCCGCGAGCGCCGGGTCGGACTGGGCGGCAAGGAGCAGGGGATGGTCGCGGTGGAAGGACGCGTCGGTCCCGCGCCCAAGGGTGGCAGCGAGATCGAAGCGGAAGCCGTCGATCTGCATCTCGTTCGCCCAGTAGCGCAGCGAGTCGAGCACGAGCCGCTGCGGGACGGGGTTGCCGAAGTCGACCGTGTTGCCGCATCCCGTGACGTCGATGTACGCGCCGGTGTCGTCGTGCCGGTAGTAGGTGGCGTTGTCGATTCCGCGGAAACTGGTGCGCGGGCCGTCGTGCCCCTCCTCGGCGGTGTGGTTGTAGACCACGTCGAGGATCACCTCGATGCCGGCCAGGTGCAGGAGCTTCACCATGCCCTTGAACTCGGCGAGCACCGCCTCCGGACCCGCCGCCTGAGCGTCACGCGAGGCGTACGGGGCGTGCGGGGTGAAGAAGTTGAGGGTGTTGTAGCCCCAGTAGTTGGTGAGCCCTTCGCGGATGAGCCGCTGCTCCGACACGAACGCGTGCACCGGCAGCAGCTCGACGGCCGTCACCCCCAGATCCTTGAGGTAGCG
Organism: Leifsonia poae; assembly: GCF_050632865.1. GTDB lineage: Bacteria > Actinomycetota > Actinomycetes > Actinomycetales > Microbacteriaceae > Leifsonia > Leifsonia poae_B. The sequence goes on from NZ_JBODSA010000001.1 coordinate 949,015, forward strand.
GATGGTCGACTCGTGCGCCAGACCTGCGTAGCTGCCGCGCAGCTCCTCCGGGACCTCCGGATTCAGCCTGCTGATCCCGCGCACGTGCGCCTCGTAGATCACCGTGTGGTCCAGCGGGGTGGCGGGCTTGCGCGCTTCGCCCCAGTCGAAGCCGTCCGACACGACCACCGACCGCCAGCCGTCGGCGGCGACCCGCACCAGGCCGCGGGCGTACGGGTCGATGAGCAGCGCCTCCGGGTCGAAGGAGTTCGCGGGCGCCGTGGGGCCGGACACGCGGAGGGCGTAGCGGGTGCCGACCGTCAGCGAGCGCGAACGGCCCAGCCAGACGCCGCCTGCGTCCCGGGTCATCGGCACCGCCTTGGTCATCCAGTTCGGGTCGTGCTCGTCGAAGATGCACAACTCCATCGCATCCGCCGCTGCGGAGAACACCCGCAGCTCGCCCCCGTGCGGCCCGACGCGGACTCCCAGATTGCGCAGGGGATCGGTCGAGGTCATGCGATCTAGAGTAGTGACACACGCCTGGACCGCTGGGGAGGGCACCGTGCCGGTCTATCTCGACCATGCCGCCACCACGCCGATGCGCCCGGAGGCGATCGCCGCCTACGCCGAGGCCATGGGCGTCGTCGGCAACCCGTCGAGCATCCACAGTCAGGGCCAGCAGGCCCGGCGGATGCTCGAGGAGGCGCGCGAGACCGTCGCCGCGACCCTCGGCGCGGACCCCATCGAGGTCGTATTCACCTCCGGCGGCACCGAGGCCATCAACCTCGCCGTCAAGGGGATGTACTGGGCGCGCAACGGCGGAGCCACCCGCCCACGCATCCTCGTGCCGGGCGGCGAGCACCACGCGACCATGGACACGGTGGAATGGCTGGAGCGCGCAGAGGGCGCGCGCGCCGAGTGGCTGCCGCTCGACGCCTCCGGTCGCATCATCGTGCCGCCCACGATCGCCGGGGACGACGTCGCGCTGCTGACCTTCCTGGCGGTCAACAACGAGGTCGGGACCGTTCAGTCCGTGACGGCGCTCGCCGCAGTCGCCCACGCGGCCGGGGTGCCGGTCCATGTGGATGCCGTTGCCGCGTATGGGCATGTGCCGCTCGACTTCTCCACGCTCGGGGTGGATGCGCTCAGCGTCTCGGCGCACAAGATCGGCGGCCCGGTGGGGATCGGCGCGCTCGTGCTGAGCCGCGCGTCCACCGTCGTGCCGCTCATCCACGGCGGCGGCCAGCAGCGGCAGGTGCGCAGCGGGACGCAGGATGTGGCGGCCGCGGTGTCGTTCGCCGTCGCGGCTCGTGCGGCAGAGGCGGAGCGGGAGGCGGAGACCGCCCGGCTTGCCGCGCTGCGCGACCGGCTGATCCGCGGGATGCGGGATGTCGTGCCCGAGGCCGTGCTGAGCGGTCCGGAGCCGGGACCGGACCGCGTGGCGTCCAACGCGCACTTCACCTTCCCAGGAGCGCAGGGCGACTCGCTGCTCTTCCTGCTCGACATGGCCGGCGTGTCGGTCTCCACGGGTTCAGCGTGCACCGCGGGAATCCCCGAGCCGTCCCACGTGCTCCCGGCGATGGGCCGGAGTGAGGAGGAGGCGCGGAGCGCGCTGCGGTTCACCCTGGGCCGCACGTCCACGGAGGCGGATGTGGACGCGCTGCTCGCGGCGCTCCCCGCCGCCTACGCGCAGGCGGCGCGCGCCGGTCTCGCCGAGCGCCCGTCGCGCCTCGCCCGCTGAGAATGCCACTCCGAACGCCGGGTAGAATCGGCGGGTGAAGGTTCTGGCGGCGATGAGCGGGGAGTGGACTCCGCGGTGGCGGCGGCGCGCGCCGTCGAGGCGGGGCACGACGTGGTCGGCGTGCACCTCGCGCTGTCGCGCATGCCCGGCACGCTGCGCACCGGCAGCCGCGGCTGCTGCACGATCGAGGACTCGATGGATGCGCAGCGCGCGGCGAACATCATCGGTATCCCGTACTACGTGTGGGACTTCTCCGAGCGCTTCAAGCTCGACGTCGTCGACGACTTCATCGCCGAGTACTCCGCCGGGCGCACGCCCAACCCGTGCATGCGCTGCAACGAGCGCATTAAGTTCGCCGCCCTGCTCGAGAAGGCGCTCGACCTCGGCTTCGACGCAGTCTGCACCGGCCACTATGCGGCAATCGTGACGGATGAGGACGGCAACCGCGAGCTGCACCGCGCGAGCGCGTGGGCAAAGGACCAGTCGTATGTGCTCGGCGTGCTGACCGCCGAGCAGCTGGCGCACGCGATGTTCCCGCTCGGCGCCACGCCGTCCAAGGCCGAGGTGCGGGCCGAGGCCGCGGCGCGCGGCCTCAGCGTCGCGAACAAGCCCGACTCGCACGACATCTGCTTCATCCCCGACGGCGACACCCGCGGCTGGCTCGCCGAGCGCGTCGGCACCGCGACCGGCGACATCGTCGACCGCGAGGGCAACCGTCTCGGCTCCCATGAGGGCGCCCACGCCTACACCGTCGGCCAGCGCAAGGGTCTCAACGTCGGCTACCCGTCGCCGGACGGCCGCCCGCGTTTCGTGCTGGAGGTGCGGCCGAAGGAGAACGAGGTCGTCGTCGGCCCGCGCGAGGCGCTGGACATCGCCGAGATCGCCGGCTCCCGCTACACGTGGGCCGGGATGCCGCCCGCGGATCCTGCGACGCCGTTCGCGTGCGAGGTCCAGATCCGCGCCCACGCCGACCCGGTGCCTGCGGTGGCGTCCGTGGTGGACGGGGAGCTCGTCATCCGCCCGGACGTCCCGCTCAACGGCGTGGCGCCCGGGCAGACCGCCGTCGTGTACGTCGGCACGCGCGTTCTCGGTCAGACGACCATCGACCGCACCGTGTCTGCCGTCCCGGTCTGAGCATCGGGCCGACGCCGCCGATCCCCCCGGTGCCAGGAGCGCGCCGGACCGCTTAGGCTCCGGCCATGACAGCGGCGCGGGCGATTCGGCTGAGACGCGAGGCGTGGGGCTTCGCGATCGGCTCGCTGCTGTTCCTCGTCGGCGCGGTCCCGTCGTACCAGCGCGCCGTCGGCGGGGTGTGGACGAACACGACTTTCTTCGTCGGCGCGCTGTTCTTCACGGCCGCCGCCTTCATCCAGCTGGCGCTCAGCGGTCGGAAGCCCCGCGCCGCGGCTCGACGCGGGCGGACTGGTACGACTGGTGGGCCGCCGCCGTCCAGTTCGTCGGAACGCTGTTCTTCAACGTGAGCACGACGGAGGCGCTGATCGTCGCGCTGAACGCGCAGACCCGCGTCGGCGACGGCTGGCGTCCGGACGCGTTCGGGTCGATCTGCTTCCTCGTCGCAAGCGCCCTCGCCGTGGTGGCCACCGTCGACCGCGACCGGCTGTGGGATCCGCAGGCGCGCACCTGGCACGGCACCTGGCTCAACCTCCTCGGCTCGATCCTCTTCGGGCTGTCAGCGATCGGCGCTTACACGATCCCGGAGACCGGCGACCCGGTGAGCCTGCTTTGGGCCAATCTCGGGACGCTGCTGGGCGCCGCGTGCTTCCTCGCCGCGGCGGTGCTGAGCCGGCGGTCGATCCCTATGCGGCCGCGGCGGCGGGGCGCGGCCGCCCGGTCCGGCGTCGGAGGTGCCGATTAAGCTGGACCTGTGGCGATCGAGACGACGACCGACGACCAGCTCGCGCAAGCGCGGGCAGAGGCGCAGCAGCTGACGACGCGCATCCTGGAGCTGCGCGACGCGTACTACGAGCGCGACACGGTGCTCGTCAGCGACGAGGAGTACGACCGGATGATGCGGCGGCTCGAAGAGCTCGAGCGGCTGTATCCCGAGCTCCAGTCGCAGGACAGCCCGACGCAGACGGTCGGTGGACGCGCGCAGACCACGCTCTTCGCCCCGGTGGAGCATGCCGAGCGGATGCTGAGCCTCGACAACGTCTTCTCGATCGAGGAGTTCGAAGCGTGGGCCGCCAAGGTCGAGCGCGACGCCGGCCGGAAGGTCGACTACCTCTGCGAGCTGAAGATCGACGGGCTCGCGATCAACCTCCGCTTCGAGCGCGGCGTTCTCGTCTCGGCCGCCACGCGTGGCGACGGCGTCGTCGGCGAGGACGTCACCGAGAACATCCGCTGGATCCCGGCCATCCCGACCCGGCTCGCCACCGACGAGCCGCCCGCGCTCGTCGAGGTGCGCGGCGAGGTCTTCTTCCCGGTCGCCGAGTTCGAGGAGCTGAACGCGCACCAGCAGGAGGCCGGCGAGCGCGTGTTCGCCAATGCCCGCAACGCCGCGAGTGGATCGCTCCGTCAGAAGGCGGAGGGCAAGAACGCCGCCCAGCTCGAGCTCATGCACAATCGCCTGCGCCGCCTCCACATGCTGGTGCACGGCATCGGCGCCTGGCAGAATCCGCCCGTCGACGCGCAGTCGAAGGTCTACGAGCTCCTGCAGGGATGGGGTCTGCCCACCTCGACGCATTACCGCGTGGTCGACAGCGTCGCCAAGGTCGACGAGTTCATCGAGTACTACGGCGCCCACCGCGGCGCGGTCGAGCACGAGATCGACGGCATCGTCATCAAGGTCGACGAGCTCGCGCTGCACGACGAGCTCGGCGCGACCAGCCGCGCTCCGCGCTGGGCCATCGCCTACAAGTACCCGCCGGAGCAGGTCAACACCAAGCTCCTCGACATCGTCGTGAGCGTCGGACGCACGGGCCGGGCCACGCCATTCGCGGTGATGGAGAAGGTGCGGGTCGCCGGTTCCGAGGTGCGGCAGGCGACGCTGCACAACCAGGAGGTCGTCAAGGCCAAGGGCGTGCTGATCGGCGACACCGTGGTGCTGCGCAAGGCGGGAGACGTCATCCCCGAAGTGCTCGGCCCGGTGGTCGAGCTGCGCGATGGCACCGAGCGCGAGTTCGTGATGCCAGAGAACTGCCCGGAGTGCGGAACGCGGCTGGCGCCGGCGAAGGAGGGGGACATCGACCTCCGCTGCCCGAACGCCGAGTTCTGCCCGGCGCAGGTGCGCGGGAGGGTGGAGCACATCGGGTCCCGCGGCGCGCTCGACATCGAGGCGCTGGGGGAGGTCGCGGCCGCCGCCCTCACTCAGCCGCGGTTCCCGGAGACGCCGCCGCTCCCGACCGAGGCCGGCCTGTTCGGGCTGACGCTCGCGGACCTGTTCCCGATCGAGGTCGTCGTGCGCGATTCGGAGACCGGCCTGCCCAAGCTGACGGATTCGGGGGAGGAGAAGGTAGACACCCCGTTCCGCCGCCGGCGGCAGAAGAAGGACGGCGCGTACGACCCGGAGGCCCCCGAGTTCGACGGCAACGAGCTGTACGTTCCGTCGAAGAGCGCGGTGGAGCTGCTGAACAACCTCCAGGCCGCACGGGAGAAGCCGTTGTGGCGCATCCTGGTCGCCCTCAACATCCGTCATGTGGGGCCGGTGGCTGCGCGGGCGCTCGCGAATCACTTCGGGTCGCTCGACGCCATCCGCACGGCGTCCCGTGACGAGCTCGCGGCAGTGGACGGCGTGGGCGGCATCATCGCTGACGCGGTGCTCGCCTGGTTCGAGGTCGACTGGCACCGCGAGATCGTCGAGCGCTGGGCGGCCGACGGCGTCCAGTTCACCACCCCCGGCCACGCCGGCCCCGGCGCCGCGGACGAGGCCGGGGGAGTGCTCGCCGGCCTGACCGTGGTCGCGACCGGGTCGCTGGAGGGCTACACCCGCGAGGGAGCGCAGGAGGCGATCATCGCCGCGGGCGGGAAGGCCGCATCCAGCGTGTCCAAGAAGACCGACTTCGTGGCCGCTGGGCCGGGCGCCGGATCGAAACTCGCCAAAGCGGAGGAACTGGGCGTGCGGGTGATCGACGCGGCGCAGTTCAAGCGGTTGGTCGAGGAGGGTCCGCAGGCGCTCGAAGAGTGACGAATCCGGTCCGTCATCCGGTGGACAGTATTCGAGTTCTCCCCCGAATCGGGGGTAGAACGGCCTGCCGTCCGCCACCCATTCATGGGTAGAGTCGAGGTGTGCGCTCCCCGCGCACTGCAAGGGCTTAGCTCGCTCGCTCTCGGAGGGACCCGGACGGAGTGCTGGTCGGCTTTGCAGCTGTCTTCACCGTGACCTCGGTCGTCTCCGGACTGACCGGGGCCTTTGTCATGCCCGCGGAGAACGCTCCCACAACGTCCATCAGTGCCTACGCGGCTGCTCCCGCGTCCATCTCCGGACCGGTCTCCGACGTCCCGTCCGCGCCGAACGGAGGGGGCGCCGCCATGTCGGTGCTCGGCGCCGTGTCGGGCATCGACGCGTCGGCGCTCCCCGGCTTCCTCGACGCCAACCGGGCCAAGCTGGAGTCGCTGTTGCGGCAGTCTCCGGCCCCCGCCGACGTGGAGCGCGTCTGGCCGCTCATCGACCCCGCGAAGCAGAAGCTTCTGGTGGAGGCCGCGCCGCACGTGGTCGGCAACCTCGAGGGCGTGCCCTACGCGGTCCGCGGCACGGCGAACGCGCTCGACCTGAAGCAGACCATCAGCAGCGTGACCCGCACGCTGAAGACCGAGCACGGCCGGACGCAGCGTGTGGCCCTGCAGCGCCAGCTCGAAACCCTCGACAACGTGAAGAAGGCCCTGGCCAAGAAGGACGGCGTCAAGCGCACCCTGGTCAGCCTCGACCCCTCCGCCGACGCCAAGGCCTCCATCGTGGTCGGCGACCTGAGCACAGCGGCGTACGTAAGCGTCCTCGTACCCGGCATGTACATGTCCGTCGGCGAGCAGATCGAGTCGTGGGCGCAGGTCGCGCAGGAGCAGTACGAACTCCAGACCGGCTTCCTCCAGCGGATGCTCGGCCCGCGCGGCAACGGCGGCGCGCCGGGTGTGGCCGTTGTCGCCTGGATCGGCTACCAGACGCCGGTCCTCACGAACATCGGCGGCACGACCCTCGCCACGCAGGGCGCGGACAGCCTGGAGCGCACGCTCGTCGGCATCCGGGCCCTCCGGAGCGCGAACCAGCCGCACCTCAGCCTGTTCGCCCACTCGTACGGATCGACCGCGGCGCTGATGGCGCTGGAACGGCACACGGTCACGGTGGACTCGCTGGCGCTGATGGGCTCGCCCGGCAGTCCCGCCCAGTCCGTCGCCGGACTCTCCGTGACCGGCGGCGACGTCTTCGTCGGCGAGGCGCCGATGGACCCTATCGTCAACAGCGCGTTCTTCGGCAGCGACCCGGGATCGCCCGGCTACGGCGCGAAGCCGATGGGCGTCGGCGGCGCGACCGACCCGCTCACGCACGAGAAGCTGGCCGGGTCCTCCGGCCACAATGAGTACTTCACCGCCGGCACCGAGTGCATGCGCAACCTCGCGGTGATCGGCATCGACCGCGGCGACCTCGTCATCGCGGGCGGCAGCGGCTCGGGCGGCAGCGGGTCCGATCGCACCACCCAGGCGGCCTCGCGCTGATCCGGCCCGTCCCGCGGCGATGTCGGCGGCGGCACCCATAATGGATGGGATGCGACCCCACGAGGACGATCCCGCCGAGCCCGACCGGGCCGAGCCCGACCGGGCCGAGGAGCAGCGCGGCGCGAGCCGCCGGGCGTTCCTCAAGGGCGCCGGTCTTGTCGCCGCGGGTGCGGTCGCCGGAGGCGCGGCCGGGGGAGCGGCCGGCGCGGCGATCGGCGGCGCAGCAGGAGCGACGTCGCCCACGGCCGACGAATCCGGTGAGCAGTACCCGCCGCTCCCGCCGCGCGGTGATGGACCGGGATTCGACCACCTCGTCGTGCTCATGTACGAGAACCGCTCGTTCGACAACCTCCTCGGGCACCTCTACGACGAGGAGACGCTGCCGAAGGGCAAGCGGTTCGAGGGCCTGGCGTTCGGCGATTACAGCAACCCCGACCCCGCCGGCGGCCCGGACATCCCGGCGCACGCCTACCAGGGCACGACCGACTTCGTCATGCGCCAGCCGTCGCCCGACCCGGGCGAGGTCTACCCGCACGTCAACACGCAGCTCTACGAGGTGGTCGATCCGCCGTCGAACGCCGACGCTCGGCTGCCGCAGATGCTCCCGCCGTACAACGCGCCGAAGCCGGGCGCGAAGCCCACCATGCGCGGGTTCGTGCGCGACTACATCGGCGTCCTCCGCAAGGACACCGGGCGGGAGCCGGTGGTGGACGACTACCGCCGCATCATGGGCGGCTTCACGCCGGACATGCTGCCGGTGTTCTCGACGCTGGCACGGCAGTTCGCGGTGTACGACGACTGGCACTGCGCCGTGCCGTCCCAGACCTTCTGCAACCGCTCGTTCTTCCACGCGTCCACCTCGCACGGGTACGTCGACAACGGGGGCGCCGAGGGGCTTCGCAAGTGGTTCGACCCGAAGAACGACGCGCCCACGATCTTCAACCGGCTCGAGGAGGCGGGGCGCAGCTGGCGCGTCTACTACGACGACCGCCAGCTCTTCTCGCTGACCGGCTTCATCCACGCGCCGGTGCTCGAGCCCTACTGGAAGACGCACTTCCGGACGATGTCGCAGTTCTACGTCGACGTCGCCGAGGGCACCCTCCCGGACTACGCGTTCGTGGAGCCACGTCTGCTGTACGACCACAACGACATGCACCCGCCGGGCGGCCCGATGACCGCGGAGGAGATCTCGGGTGAGGTGGTCGTCGGCGGCGCGATCTCGGACGTCCGGGCGGGCGACCTGCTGCTGCACCGCGTGTACTCGGCGATCCGCGAGTCCCGCAGCGCGAAGGGCTCCAACGCGCTCAACACGATGCTGCTGGTGACCTTCGACGAGCACGGCGGCACGTACGACCACGTCGCGCCGGGTGCGGCGACGCCGCCGGACGACAGCGGCCCAGGGGAGAACGGGTTCGGCTTCGACCGGCTCGGCGTGCGCGTCCCCGCGATCGCGATCTCCGCGTACACGGAGCGCAACACGATCATCCACGAGGAGATGCACCACTCGGCGGTCGTGGCGACGCTGGCGAAGAAGTACCGGCTGAAGCATCTCACCGAGCGCGATCGCGGCGCGCGGACGATCGAGAACGCGATCAACCGAAGCGCACCGCGGCAGCCCGGAACGTGGCCGGACACGCACCCGCAGTACCTGCCGGCGAACCCCGAGGCGGACGCGCCGGCGCCGCAGGACGAGGACCGTCCCCTGAGCCCGCCCGGCGTCGGGCTGGTCGGGCTGCTCATGGCCCGTTACGGGCCGCCCGGTGCGAAGGTACCCGTCACCTACAAGGAGGCGTACCAAGCGGTCAACGGACTGGGGCGCGGGCTGTTCGGCTCGTCCTAGAATCGTCAGTGGGCCTTTCGCACTCGCGACCACGCCCGTTCATCATGCCTATCCCACGGAGACGCACCTTGTCTGAAACCAGCGCAGGCGACATCACCGCCGAACAGGTCGCGCACCTGGCGAACCTCGCCCGGATCGACCTCAGCCCGGAAGAGCTCGAGAGCCTGACGAAGGAGCTCGGCCAGATCGTCGAGTCCGTCGCCAAGGTCCAGGAGGTGGCCGGCCCCGACGTCCCCGCCACCAGCCACCCGATGCCGCTCACGAACGTGTTCCGCGCCGACGAGGTGCGGCCGTCGCTGACCGTCGAGCAGGCGCTCTCCGGCGCCCCCGACCGTGAGGGCGACCGCTTCAAGGTCGCCACCATCCTGGACGAGGAGTAAGCCATGACCGACCTGACCCGGATCAGCGCCTCCGCGCTCGCCGACAAGCTGGCCTCGCGCGAGGTGTCCTCCGAGGAGGCCGTGCGCGCCCACCTCGACCGCATCGAGGCGGTCGACGCCGACGTGCACGCGTTCCTCCACGTCGCCGGCGAGAAGGCGCTCCGCACCGCCGCCGAGATCGACGGCCGCCGCGCCGCGGGCGACCCGCTCGGCCCGCTCGCCGGCGTCCCGATCGCGATCAAGGACGTCCTCGCCACCGAGGACATGCCCTCCACCTCCGGATCGAAGATCCTCGAGGGCTGGCTCCCGCCGTACGACGCCACCGTCGTCCGCAAGCTGCGCGAGGCCGACCTGGTGCCGCTCGGCAAGACGAACATGGACGAATTCGCCATGGGCTCGTCCACCGAGCACTCGGCGTACGGGCCGACCCGCAACCCGTGGGACCTGGAGCGCATCCCGGGTGGATCGGGCGGAGGCTCGGCCGCGGCCGTGTCCGCCTTCGAGGTACCGCTCGCCCTCGGCTCCGACACCGGCGGCTCGATCCGCCAGCCCGCCGCGGTGACCGGCTCGGTCGGCGTCAAGCCCACGTACGGCGGCGTCAGCCGCTATGGCGCGATCGCGCTCGCCAGCTCGCTCGACCAGGTCGGTCCGGTGTCCCGCAGCGTCCTCGACGCGGGGCTCCTGCACGACGTCATCGCCGGGCACGACCCGTTCGACTCCACGTCGCTGACCGACACGTGGCCGTCGATGGCGGACGCCGCGCGCGCCGGGCAGCGCGAGGGCGCGCTCAAGGGCGTCCGCGTCGGCGTCATCCGCGAGATCGCGGGCGACGGCTTCCAGACGGGCGTGAAGCAGCGGTTCGACGAGTCCCTGGCCCTGCTCGAGTCGGCCGGAGCCGAGATCGTCGAGGTCAGCGCTCCGAGCTTCGAGTACGCGGTCGCCGCGTACTACCTGATCCTCCCGGCCGAGGCGTCCAGCAACCTGGCGCGTTTCGACTCCGTGCGGTTCGGCCTCCGCGTCGACCCCGCCGAGGGCCCCGTGACGGTCGAGCGCGTGATGGCCGCCACCCGCGACGCCGGGTTCGGCCCCGAGGTCAAGCGCCGCATCATCCTCGGCACCTACGCGCTGAGCGCCGGCTACTACGACGCCTACTACGGCAGCGCGCAGAAGGTGCGCACGCTCATCCAGCGCGACTTCCAGTCCGCGTTCGAGCGGGTGGACGTGCTGGTCAGCCCGAGCGCGCCGACCACCGCCTTCAAGCTGGGCGAGAAGATCGACGACCCGATGGCGATGTACCTGAACGACATCACCACCATCCCGGCGAATCTCGCCGGGATCCCCGGTATGGGGCTGCCGATCGGGCTCGCGCCCGAGGACGGCCTGCCCGTCGGGATGCAGCTGATGGCGCCCGCCCGCGCGGACGCCCGCCTCTACACCTTCGGTGCGGCGCTCGAGCGCCTGCTGGAGGAGCAGTGGGGCGGATCGCTGCTGAGCCAGGCGCCGGATCTGAGCGCCACCGAGATGTTCGCGAGTGAAGAGGGAGCCGTCTGATGGCCACCGCCACCAAGGCCGAGTTGATGGATTACGACAAGGCCCTCGAACTGTTCGAGCCCGTGCTCGGCTTCGAGGTTCACGTCGAGCTGAACACCAAGACCAAGATGTTCTGCGGCTGCGCCAACGAGTTCGGCTCCGGCGCAAACACGAACACCTGCCCGACCTGCCTGGGCCTCCCCGGCGGTCTGCCGCAGGTCAACGAGAAGGCGATCGAGTCGAGCATCCGCCTGGGCCTCGCCCTCGGCTGCGACATCGCCGAGTCGAGCCGCTTCGCGCGCAAGAACTACTTCTACCCGGACCTCGCGAAGGACTTCCAGACCTCGCAGTACGACGAGCCGATCGCCCATGACGGCTCGATCACCATCGAGCTGGAGAACGGCCGCGAGCTCACCATCGAGATCGAGCGCGCGCACATGGAGGAGGACGCCGGCAAGCTGACGCACGTCGGCGGCGCCACCGGCCGCATCCAGGGCGCGGACTACTCGCTCGTCGACTTCAACCGCGGCGGTGTCCCGCTGGTCGAGATCGTCACCAAGATCATCGAGGGCGCCGAAGCGGACGCGCCCGAGGTCGGCCGCACCTACGTGCGCGCCATCCGCGACATCGTGAAGGCGCTCGGCGTCTCCAACGCGCGCATGGAGGAGGGCAACGTCCGCTGCGACGCGAACGTCTCGCTCCGCCGCCGTGGCTCCTCGGAGCTCGGCACGCGCACCGAGACCAAGAACGTCAACTCGCTGCGCTCGATCGAGCGTGCGGTGCGGTACGAGATCCAGCGTCAGGCGGCCATTTTGGAGGCGGGCGGCACCATCGTGCAGGAGACCCGCCACTGGCATGAAGACACGGGGACGACGAGCGCCGGCCGTCCGAAGTCGGACGCGGACGACTACCGCTACTTCCCGGAGCCCGACCTCGTGCCGGTCGCCCCGAGCCGCGAGTGGGTGGAGGAACTGCGCGGCACGCTGCCGGAGCAGCCGGCCGCCCGCCGCAAGCGCCTCGCCGCCGACTGGGGCTTCACGGCGCTCGAGTTCCAGGACATCGCCAACGCCGACCTGCTCGACGAGGTCGAGGCCACGGTCGCCGCCGGCGCGTCGCCCGCCGCCGCGCGCAAGTGGTGGACGGGCGAGATCGCCCGCCTCGCGAACGCGCAGAACGTGCCGGCCGGCACGCTGGTCAGCCCGCAGCACGTCGCCGAGCTCGCCGCACTGGTCGACGCAGGCACCCTCACCGACCGCCTGGCGCGCCAGGTGCTCGAGGGCGTCATCGCCGGCGAGGGCCGCCCGCAGGAGGTCGTCGAGGCCCGCGGACTCGCGGTCGTGTCCGACGACGGCGCGCTGATCGCCGCGATCGACGAGGCGCTGGCCGCCCAGCCGGACGTGCTCGCGAAGATCCGCGACGGCAAGGTGCAGGCCGCCGGCGCGGTCATCGGCGCGGTGATGAAGGCGATGCGCGGCCAGGCCGACGCGGCCCGCGTGCGCGAGCTGGTGCTGGAGCGGGCGGGCAGCGCCGAATAGCGTTTGCTCGCTCCCAGGCTCCGCGTGCAGAGTAGCGGTATGGGCGTCTTCACTCTCGGCGGTCTCACGACCGCACCCGCATCCTCCCGCACCGACCTGCTCGCGCCGTCGACCCTCCAGACACTGGAAGCGCTCGGCTGGCTGGATGAGGTGGGCGTGGTCGAGATCGACCCCGACATCTCCGACACGGCGGCGACCCGCGACGAGTTCGGGCTCGACGCGTCCAACCTGGCGAACTGCGTCGTCGTCGGCGGCAAGCGCGAGGGGGTCGAGCGGATCGCCGCGTGCGTCGTCCTCTCGACCACCCGTGCCGACGTCAACAACACCGTCAAGCGCCTCTTGGACGTGCGCAAGGCGTCCTTCCTGCCGATGGACCGCGCGGTCGAGCTGACCGGGATGGAGTACGGCGGCATCACGCCGATCGGACTCCCCGTGGGTTGGCCGGTGCTGGTGGACGCACGCGTCGCCGACGAGGAGGTCGTGATCATCGGCTCCGGGGCGCGCCGGTCCAAGATCCTGCTGCCGGGACGCCTGATCGCCTCGCTGCCCGACGCCCAGCTCATCGAGGGACTGGGCCTGGAAGCGGCGGGATGAGCGGACCCACCGCGGTCGACCGCGTCCTCACGCCCCTCCGCACGCGGCTGATCGAGACCCTGGCCGGGCGCTCCGACGAGGTGCCCGCCTGGGTGCTCCGACTGGAGGACGGTGAGGACGAGGGCTTCTTCGCACCGGACAGCGCCGCCTGGGCGGTGCACGGCGGGATGCCGACCCTGGTCGCGGGCGTGCGTGCCCTGCTCCTGCAGGCGCTGCATCCCGGAGCCTTGGCGGGCGTGCGCGACCACTCGCGCTTCCGCGAGGACCCGCTCGGCCGGCTCGCCGGGACCATCCAGTGGATCCACACCGTCACCTTCGGCAGCCGAGGTCAGGCGGTCGCGGGGTCGGAGATGGTCCGCTCGCTGCATCGCCGCGTGGTCGGCACATACGTCGACGGCCACGGCGTGGAGCGGCCGTACTCCGCCAACGACCCGGACCTCGCGCGCTGGGTGCACCTCGCCTTCACGGACGCCTTCCTCACCGCGCACGAACAATGGGGCGACCCCATCCCGGGCGGTGCCGACGGCTACATCGCCGAGTGGGCGATCGCGGCGGAGCTGATGGGCGTCGAGAACCCGCCGCGCAGCGCCGCGGAGCTGCGCGCGGAGATCGACGCGATCACCGACGCGGGGAGCTGCGCGGCGGCCCGGAGGTGGAGGAGATCGTGCGGTTCATCCGCCAGGCTCCACTGCGGAGGATGCTGCGGCCGTCGTACCGGATCGTGTTCCGCGCCGCCGTGTCCACCCTGGAGCCGCGGCACCGCGACCTGCTCGGGCTGCCGCCGACCCGCGCCGAACGCCTCCTGCCGCTCCATGCGGCGACGGGGCTGGTGCTCCGCGGGTCCCGCGTCCTGCTCGGTCCTCAGACGCAGGCCGAACTCGCCGCGCGACGCCGGCTGGCGCGGCTCGCAGCGTCCTGACCGATGGGGCAGGATGAGGTCATGCACGACGACGTGACCGACCGCACCCGCACCGTCACCTGGCAGGACCCGGCTCCCGGGGTGGCCGTCATGCCGACGGTCAGCGGGCTCGACTACCTGCGCTCGATGCTCCGCGGCGAACTGCCGCCGCCTCCCATCACCGAGCTGATGCGGATGACGCTGGTCGCGGCCGATCCCGGTACGGCCACCTTCGTCTGCGAGCCCGACGAGTCGCACTACAATCCGATCGGGACCGTCCACGGCGGGCTGGTCTGCACGCTGCTCGACTCGGCGCTCGGCTGCGCGGTGCAGACGACGCTGCCGCAGGGGCAGGGCTACACCTCGATCGAGATCAAGGTGAATTACCTGCGCCCGGTCTACGCCCACACCGGGCAGCTGACCTGCGTCGCGACGGTGACGAAGCCCGGCAACCGGGTCGCCTTCGCGGACGGTGTGGTCACCGACGCGTCCGGCAAGACGGTCGCGACCGCGACGGGTTCGCTTCTCGTCTTCCCGATCGGAAGCTAGCTACTTCGCCTGGTCGGCGAGCAGCAGGTCACGCACCTTGCGGCGGATGACCTTGCCGACGATCGACCGGGGCAGCTCGTCCACCTGGTAGACGTGCTTCGGCACCTTGTACGGCGTGAGGCAGTCGCGGCCGTACGCGCGGATGGCCTCTTCGTCGAACGAGGCGCCCTTCTCCATGACGACGGCGGCGACGACGTCCTCGCCGCCGCGGCGGTGGGGAAGGCCGACCACGGCGACGTCGGCGACGCCCGGGAAGGAGCGCAGCGCATCCTCGACCTCGGTCGGGGAGACGTTGAAGCCGCCTGTGACGATGAGCTCCTTGATCCGGTCGACGATGCGGACGAAGCCGTCCTCGTCCATCGTCACGATGTCACCGGTGCGGAACCAGCCGTCGGCGGTGAGCACCTTCGCCGTCTCGTCCGGCTTGCGCCAGTAGCCCGAGAACACCTGCGGTCCGCGCGCCAGGAGCTCGCCCTCCTCGCCGAAGGGACGGTCGACCGTCGGGTCGTCCGGGTCGGCGACGCGCAGCTCGGTACTCGGCAACGGCAGGCCGACAGTGCCGGGCTTGCGGGTCGCGCCGACCGGGTTCGCCATCAGAACCGGGGAGCACTCCGAGAGGCCGTAGCCCTCGACGAGGTAGCCGCCGGTCTTCTCCTCCCAGAGGTCGACGATGCCCTGAGGCAGACTCATCGCGCCCGAGATGGCGATCTCGATGCCGGAGAGGGACACCTTGCGCTTCTCCGCCGCCTGCACCAGCCGCTCGTAGATCGGCGGCACCGCGGGTAGGAAGGTCGCGGGATGCTTCTTGACCACATCCAGCACCAGGTCCGGGTCGAACTTCGGGAACAGCACCAGGCGTGCGCCCATGCTCATCGCGAAGGTGAGGCAGAGGGTGAGGCCGTAGGCGTGGAAGAGCGGCAGCACGGCGTAGACGACGGAGGAGCCGCGCTCGATGGTCGGCACCCAGGCGCGGGACTGCGCAGCGTTGACGTTGAGGTTCGCGTGGCTGAGCATCGCGCCTTTGGGCAAGCCCGTCGTGCCCGACGTGTACTGGATGAGCGCGAGGTCGTCGCGCTCGGGTCGCGGGTACGAGGCCTTCAGCTTGCGGGAGGCGACCACCGTGTCCCAGAGGATGGTTCCGGTCACCTTTGCGGTCAGCTGCTCGCGCGCCGTGCGCGCCGCCTTCACCGGGAGGCGCAGTGCGAACCGCTTGGAGGCGGGCATGGCCCGGGTCAGGTCCACCGAGATGACGGTCTTCACGCCCAGGTCGGACGGGAGTTCTTGGACCGTCTTGGCGACCTTGTCCCACACGATCGCGACGGTCGCACCGTGGTCTTCGAACTGGTGCCGGAGCTCGCGCGGCGTGTAGAGCGGGTTGTGCTCGACCACGACCGCGCCGAGGCGCAGCACGGCGTAGAAGGCGGCGACGTGCTGCGGGCAGTTCGGCAGCACGAGGGCGACCCGGTCGCCCTTGGAGACGCCGAGCTTGCGGAGGCCTTCCGCCGCGCGGGCGATCTGCTCGCCCAGCTCGGCGTAGGTGGTCGTGGCGCCGAAGAACTCCAGCGCGACGTGCTTGCCGTACGTCTTCACCGACTCGTCGATGAGGTGGGGGAGCGAGCCCTCCGGCACCTTGACCTCGGCGGGCACGCCCGGTGCGTAGCCGTGCACCCACGGCTTGGCGCTGTACGGGGACTGGTCGCTCGTCACGTCGCTGGTCACGCGCAAAGCCTACGCGGAGGCGGTCGCCGCCCGCACCGCATCGTCGATCGGGGTGTCCCCGGAGACGACCTCCCACTGGTGGCCGACCGTCGCGGGCTCGTGCAGCACGAGCGCGATGAGGCGGGCGACGTCCTCCCGCGCGATGCTGCCGCGCGGGACGCTGTCGCCGAGCTGGATGCGGCCGGTGCCCTCGTCCATCGTGAGGCCGCCCGGACGGAGGATGGTCCACTCCAGCCCCGACTCGCGCAGCACCGCGTCGGCGTCGCGCTTCGCCTCGACATAGGCCTTCCAGACCGGATCGGCGTCGTCGACCGGTGCGTCGACGCCCCACGCCGAGACCTGGACGAAGCGGCGGATGCCCGCCTGCTTCGCCGCCTCCTGGGCCTTCACCGATCCGCCGTAGTCGACGGTGCGCTTCCGCTCGATGCCCGAGCCCGCCCCCGCGCCCGCGGTGAACACGACGGCGTCGCAGCCCGCGATCGCCGCGGCCAGCGCGTCTGCGTCCGACTTCTCGATGTCGAGCAGGACGCCCTCGCCGCCGAGGCGGTAGACGTCGTCGGCATGCTCGTCGTTCCGGACGACGCCGACGAAGTCGTCGCCGAGGTCGTAGAGCACCCGCATGAGCTGCTGGGCGACTTTTCCGTGGGCACCGATGATCGCGACTCGAGTCATGCCTCCATCCTTCCACCGCTCGCATGCCGCTCGGGGATGATGAGGAGATCCGGCGCGACACGCGTCCGCCGGGCGCGAACGCTCTGGGCTGCGGGCGCGCGCTCTGTTAGCGTCGACACCATGACCGCCCTGCTCGAGCTGATCGGACGCGCCACCGCGTCCGTCGTCGGCTCGCTGGGCGCGGGCTCCTTCGGCGCAGGCGGCGGCACCGCCGGGCTCGTGGCGCTGGCCGGCGTGGCCGGAGCCCTGGGCCTCGTCGCCGTCCTCGCCGCTGCGGCCGTGCGGTCGGTGGCCGCCCTGGCCGCCTCGTTGCGCCTGCGCGCGGTGTGGTCGCGTCCCATCGAGCCGGCCGCGGGCTGGCTCGCCGAGGGGCCGTCCGACCCCGACGCCGACGGTCGACCGCGCCCCCGAGCGCCGGGCGCGCCCCTGCCGGTCGCGTAGCCGCCGATCCCGCGTTCGCGGGAGGTGGTGGATGCGACCAGACGCGTCCACTCTTCCGTCGAAACGCAGGGACCACTCACACTCATGGACTTCTTCTCCTGGCCGCCGATCGCGGCCGTCCTCGACGGGGCCTACGGCCTCGTCACCGCCCTCTCCGCTACCGTCGAGCCCGTCGTCGGCACGCTCGCCGGCCTCGTCGCCGTCGCGATGCTGACGGTGCTCGTCCGCGTCCTCCTCATCCCGGTCGGCATCAGCCAGGTGCGCGCCGAGTACAGTCGCCGTCGGCTCGCGCCGCACCTGGCCGAGCTGCAGCGCAGGCACAAGGGCGACCGCGAGACGCTGACCCGCAAGACGATGGAGCTGTACCAGGCCGAGCAGGTGTCGCCCTTCGCCGGGATGCTACCGCTGCTCGCGCAGATCCCGGTCATCACACTCGTCTATGCGGTCTTCACCCACGCCACCATCGCCGGGCACGCCAACGCGCTGCTCACCGAGCACGCGTTCGGAGCGCCGCTCGGCACCAGCTTCGTCGGACTGACCGGCGCGGGTGCGGGCGTCTGGCCGGCGATGCTCGTCTACCTCGGCGTGCTGGCGCTGATCGCGATCGTGACCACGGTGTCCCGGCGCGTGCTGACGCTGCCGCAGCCAGAGGGGGCCCAGACGCCCGTCGGGATGCTGCGCGCGCTGTCGTTCCTGCCGTACGTGACCGTGGTGTTCGCGGCGTTCGTGCCGCTGGCGGCGGCGGTCTACATCCTCACCTCCACCGCGTGGACGGTCGCCGAGCGGTGGACGCTGCGCCGGCTCCTCGACCCGGCGCGCCGGGCGGGCGGGACGGCGACGCCGACCACGTCGCACTGACAGGCGGCGGCCCGGCCGCATCCAGCCCCCGCAGATGCACGGATGGGAGCATGGACGCATGTGGAAGCGCAGCGCGAAGGACGACCGCACCCCTTCGGCACCGGCCGCGGACGCGCCGGGCCTCGGCGTCGGCGTGCAGGTGTACGTGCGTGAGCACGACCAGCCGTCGTCGGACGACTGGGTCGGCGAGCCGACCGGCGTCATCGTGGCGCCCGGCGACCGCAGCCTGCGCAACGTCTACGGGCCGCTCGACGGGCTGACCACCTGGACGGTCGCCTTCTTCGAGCCGCAGCGCCGTCGTGACGGCCGCGGTCCGTACGAGCGTGCGGTCATCCCTGCGGCGCTGCTCGTGGCTGAGGAGCCCTACCCCGGCTGAACCGGTTCGGCACCCTCTACCTCCTGTCGGACGGCGAACTTACAATGTCGGCATGTTCGTCGAGGGCACCCTTCGATGGCAGGTCACGGAAGACTGCCCGTGGGACCTGCTGATGGCCCTCGCCATCCGCGACCTCGCCGGGCTCGCCGGGCGCGCGCATCCGGCGCTGCCCGCCCTGCAGCCGGCGGTCGCGTCCGTGCTCTCGCGTCCGTCCGCACAGGGGGACGGACGGACGCGGACACGGCACGCGCCCCTCGCCGGCTCCGCCGCGACCGCTCCGGACGCACTGGCCGAGCAGTGGCAGGCGTGGTTCGAGGTGGCCTCCGACCGCCACCGTCGACTCTCGGGGCCCCTGCTGCATCCGCCCCACTTCGAGGCGTTCGACCGCGCCATCGACCTGCAGGATGCGATCATCGCGCACTACGCCGTGGCGGCGGCGTGGGCGGATGCGCGCCATGCCGAGTACACCGCCACCAGCCTCGAGCAGCACGCCCGCCGCGCCGCCGACATCGTCGAGGTGGTCCGGGAGCGGGAGCACGAGCTGCGGCGGCAGGCGGGCTACTTCCGGCTGGACATCGACGTGCTCCCGCTCGCGGAGAAGGGGGCCTGGATCGTCGGCCCGCACACCGTGGCCCTCAGCGCGTCGCTGCGGGACGACTCCGTCGCCTTCCGGGACTGGCTCCGCCCCCTGGTCGCCGCCCTGGTCTGACCCCGCGAAGTGCAGGTCGTTGCGCAGCTGCACGGCGTGTCGCGCGCAACTACCTGCACTTCGCGGGTGGGTCTTACGCGGGGCGCTTGGCGGGGGAGACGGTGAGGGAGGGGTCGGTCTCGGCGACGTCCCCGACGGCCTCGTCGATGCGCGCGAGCACGTCGCCGGAGAGGCGGATGCCCGCGGCCTCGGCGTTCGACTTCACCTGCTCCGGACGCGACGCGCCGACGATCGCGCCGGCGACGTTCGGGTTCTGCAGCACCCAGGCCACGGCGAGCTGCGCCATGGTGATGCCGAGCTCGTCCGCGATCGGCTGCAGGCGCTGCACCGCCGTGAGCACGTCGTCCTTCATGAAGCTCTGGATGGCGCCGGCGCCGCCCTTCTCGTCGGTGGCACGGCTGCCCTCGGGCAGCGGAGCGCCCGGCTTGTACTTGCCGGTCAGAACGCCCTGGGCCACCGGCGACCAGACGATCTGCGAGATGCCCAGCTCGGCCGAGGTCGGCACGACCTTCTTCTCGATGACGCGCCACAGCATGGAGTACTGCGGCTGGTTCGAGATGAGCTGGATGCCGAGGTCCTTCGCGAGCGCGTGTCCCGCGCGCAGCTGGTCGGCCGTCCACTCGCTGACGCCGATGTACAGCGCCTTGCCCTGGCGGACGACGTCGGCGAACGCCTGCATGGTCTCCTCGAGCGGCGTCTCCGAGTCGTAGCGGTGCGCCTGGTAGAGGTCGACGTAGTCGGTGCCGAGGCGCTGCAGGGAGCCGTCGATGGACTCGAGGATGTGCTTGCGCGACAGCCCGACGTCGTTGTGACCCTTCGGGCCGGTGGGCCAGTAGACCTTGGTGAAGATCTCGAGGGACTGGCGGCGCTCGCTCGCGAGGGCGTCGCCGAGCACCTGCTCCGCGACGGTGTTGGCGTAGGCGTCCGCCGTGTCGAAGGTGGTGATGCCGGCGTCGAGCGCCGCGCGCACCGACTGGGTCGCGGTGTCGTTCTCGACCTGGGAGCCGTGGGTGAGCCAGTTGCCGTAGATGATCTCGGAGATCTTGAGTCCGCTGTTGCCGAGGTACCTGAATTCCATGGCTTCACCGTATCCCGATCCGCCGACGCGGACGCAGCCGCTGTCGGCGGCAGGTGAGAAGCTGGAGGGGTGGGACGAGCGGACGGCAGCGAGCGGCAGGTGAGCGCGGCCGACGTCGACGACTCGGAGGCCGGCATCCTCCACGTCGACATGGATGCGTTCTTCGCGTCCGTCGAGCTCCTGGAGCGCCCGGATGCCCGCGGCAAGCCCGCGATCGTCGGGCACGCGGGCGGCCGCGGGGTCGTCACGAGCGCCACCTACGAGGCGCGCCGGTACGGCGTCCGCAGCGCGATGCCGATGTCGCAGGCGCTGCGGCTCTGCCCGAACGCCATCATCCTGCCGCCGCACTACGAGCGTTACACGGAGTATTCGCGCAAGGTGATGGACATCTTCCACGAGGTGACGCCGCTGGTCGAGCCGCTGAGCATCGACGAGGCGTTCCTCGACGTGTCGGGGAGCAGGCGGCTGCTCGGTTCTCCGCGGCGCATCGCCGAGCTGATCCGCACCCGCGTGCTGGAGGAGACGGGACTGACCTGCTCGGTCGGGGTCGCGGCGACCAAGTTCATGGCCAAGCTGGCCTCGGGACGCGCGAAGCCGGACGGTCTGCTCGTCATCCCGAAGGCCGAGACGCTGAGCTTCCTCCGGCCGCTGCCGGTCGGGGCGTTGTGGGGCGTCGGCGCGAGCACCCAGTCCTCGCTGGAGCGGATGGGGCTGCTCACCGTCGCCGACCTCGCGGACGCGCCGCTGCACGTCCTGCAGAAGGCCGTCGGCGACGCCAGCGGGCGCCGCCTGCACGACCTCGCGAACGGCCGGGATGCGCGCCGCGTGATCACCGAATCGCGCGAGAAGAGCATCGGCCACGAGAACACGTTCGGCACCGACGTCGGCGATCTCGACACCCTGCGGCGCGAGTTCCTGCGGCTCTCCGGCCGGGTGGGAGAGCGGCTGCGCAAGCACGGGATGGTGGCCCGCACGGTCGCGATCAAGGTCCGCTTCTCCGACTTCCGGACCATCACGCGCTCCCGGACACTGGCCGAGCCCACGAACGTCGGCCGCCGGCTGTTCGAGGAGGCGTGGGATGTGTTCGACGCCCTCGGTCTCGACGTCCGGCAGACGCCGTTGCGCCTGATCGGCGTGCGCGCCGAGCAGCTGCTCGACGCGGGAGGCGACGCGCTCGCGCTGTGGGATCCGGACGAGGAGTGGCGCGAGACCGAGCGGACGCTCGATGCGGTGAGCGCACGGTTCGGGCGCGGGATGATCGGCCCGGCGTCGCTCGTGCGCCGGTCGAAGGACGCCGACGACGAGGAGCGCGACGGCCGCAATCCCAAGTACGTCAGCGACTGATCCGAACCTGTTGCCGCAGGCCTGCGAGCGCTACCGTGGCCGCATGACGAACTTCTCGCTGAAACTCGCCGAGACCGTGACCGGTTCCGGCATCAAGTCGGTCTACGGCGAGCCCGTCGTGGTCGACGGGACGACCATCGTGCCGGTAGCGGCCGTGCAGTTCGGGTTCGGCGCGGGCGGCGCCGGCGACGAGAACGCGCCGGGCGGCGCGGGCGGCGGCGGGATCGCCGTCCCCTTCGGCGCGTACGTCTCCGACGAGCTGGGGCTCCGTTTCCGCCCGAACATCATCACGCTCATCGTCGTCGCGATCCCGTTCGTGTTCGTGACGGGTTTCGCGTGGTCCCGCGTCATCCGCGCGCTGAAGAAGTAGCCGCGCTGACGACGTAGAACCCCTTCGGCGGGGCTACACTGGGTCCCGAACACGGGAGTCCGGTGTAGCCGGGCTGAGAGGAGACTTCTCCAAGTCTCGACCGTCGAACCTGATCTGGGTCATGCCAGCGCAGGGAGGCCATCTCATTCATCCCGTGCCCTGTTCCATTCGACTGAAAGGGCACGAACAGTGCACGCAACTCTTCTCTCCACGGGCGCGCGCCCGCGCACCTTCCGCTGGCGGGTCGTCGACATCGTCGTCGCCAGCGTCGTGGCCGTCGCCTCCGGCGTCGTCTTCTGGGTCTGGGGCATCCTCCAGAACCCGATCTCCGGCCCGGTCGGCGCCGTGCTGCCCGGCTTCCAGGGAATCCTGAACGGGCCGTGGCTCTTCGCCGGGGTGCTCGTCGCCCTCATCGTCCGCAAGCCGGGCGCCGCACTCTACGGCGAACTGGTGGCGGCGATCGTCTCAGCCCTGATCGGGACGCAGTGGGGCTTCGCGACGCTGCTCTCCGGTGTCGTGCAGGGGCTGGGCGCGGAGATCGTCTTCGCCCTGTTCCTCTACGCGAACTGGCGCCTGGTGCCGGCGGTGCTCGCCGGTGCGGGCGCGGGGCTCGCCGAGTCGATCCTCGACCTCCTCTACTGGTACCCGGGCTCGAAGGCAGGGTTCGCCATCACGTACACGATCACGACGACGATCTCGGGCGCGGTCATCGCCGGTCTGGGCTCGTGGCTGTTGGTGCGCGCGCTCGCCAAGACGGGAGCGCTGAGCCGCTTCGCCGCGGGCCGGGAGTCGCGGAAGGCCGTCCGGGTCTGACGAACGTGATCACGGGACAGCCGGCCCCGGTCGCCGTTCGGGTCGACGGCTGGGGCTGGCGCTACTCGGGGCGCACCGCCTGGGCGGCGCGGGGCATCGACCTGGCGATCGAGCCGGGCGAGCGCGTGCTGCTGCTGGGCGCGTCCGGTGCGGGCAAGAGCACACTTCTGGCCGGGCTGGCCGGCGTGCTCGGCGGCGATGACGACGGGGAGCCGGAAGGCGCGCTCGCGATCGGCGGCCGGTCGCCGGCCGAGGCGCGCGGGACGGCCGGGCTGCTGCTCCAGGACCCGGACGCGCAGGTCATCCTCGCCCGGGTCGGCGACGACGTCGCCTTCGCCGGCGAGAACCTGGGCGTGCCCCGCGACGAGCTGTGGGCGCGCGTACGCCACGCGCTCGACGCCGTCGGTCTCGACGTGCCGCTCGACCGTCCGACGGCGCAGCTCTCGGGCGGTCAGAAGCAGCGGCTGGCGCTGGCCGGCCTGCTCGCGATGCGCCCAGGGCTGCTGCTGCTCGACGAGCCCACGGCCAACCTCGACCCCGAGGGGGTGCTGGAGGTCCGGGACGCGGTGCGCGCGGCGCTCGACGCGACCGGCGCCACGCTCGTGGTCGTCGAGCACCGGGTGGCCGTGTGGCGGGACCTGGTGACGCGGGTGGTCGTGCTCGGCGCGGACGGGGGAGTGCTGGCCGACGGCGACCCCGATACGGTGCTG
The DNA here is from genome assembly GCF_050632865.1 of Leifsonia poae. GTDB lineage: Bacteria > Actinomycetota > Actinomycetes > Actinomycetales > Microbacteriaceae > Leifsonia > Leifsonia poae_B. The sequence continues at coordinate 972,818 of NZ_JBODSA010000001.1, forward strand.
CGGGATGTCGCCGGCGAGCTGCGTCGGGCGGGCGTCTGGCTGCCCGGCACGCCGGTCCCGGAGGCACCCGTCGTATCGGAGGGGGCGCCCCTGCTTACCGGGCGGTCGCTCGCGTTCGGGCGCGGGCCCGCCGTGACGCGCGGCCGCCGACGAGGCCGTGCGCGCGCGGGCGACGCGGCGGTCGTGGTCGGGCATCCCGTCGACGTGGACCTGCGCGAGGGGTCTGCGCTCGCCCTTACCGGACGCAACGGCGCAGGCAAGTCGACGCTCGCGCTGACGCTCGGCGGTCTCCTCCCGCCGGTGGCCGGCTCGTTGACCGCGGAGGCGACCCTCGCCGCCGGCGCTGCATCCGATCCCACCGCGTGGCGGTCCCGCGAACTGCTCACCCGCATCGGGAGCGTCTTCCAGAACCCGGAGCACCAGTTCATCGCGTCCACGGTCCGCGAGGAGCTGGCCGCCGGTCCGCGCGCCCTCCGGTTGGCGGAGACGGAGGTGTCGGCGCGGGTGGAGGATCTGCTCGCCCGGCTGGCGCTGGAATCCGTCGCCGAGGCGAACCCGTTCACCCTCTCCGGCGGTCAGAAGCGCCGACTCTCGGTGGGCACCGCGCTCGCCACGCGCCCGCGCCTCCTGGTGCTGGACGAGCCCACCTTCGGTCAGGATGCACGCACGTGGGAGGGCCTGGTCGCTCTCCTGGCGGAGCTCCGGGCCGACGGCCACGCCGTGGTCGCCGCCACTCACGACGCGGAGTTCGTAGCCGCGGTGGGCGCGTCGTCCCTCCGCTTGGACGCGGCGGAGGTCGCCGCATGACGCTCGTGCAGCCGGTGCGGACCGGTCCGCTCGCCACCCTCAACCCGGTGGCGAAGCTGGGTGCCGCCCTCATCGTCACCCTCGCGCTGCTGCTCTCGATCGACCCGGTGTCCGCCGGCGTGGCGCTGGGCCTGGAACTGGTGCTCCTGCTGTTCTCGGGTCTGTCGCTGCGCACGATCGTCACGCGCACGGCCCCGGTCTGGGTCGCGGCGCCGCTCGCCGGGCTCACCACGCTGCTCTACGGCCAGACCTCCGGGACGGTCTACGTGCAGTGGTGGGCCGTGGAGATCAGCGACGGGTCGATCGCGCTGGCGTGGGCGACCGCCCTGCGGGTGCTGGCGATCGGCATCCCGGCCGTGCTGCTCTTCGTCACGATCGACCCGACCGACCTCGCCGACGGCCTCGGCCAGCTGCTGCGATTGCCCGCCCGCTTCGTGATCGGCGCGCTGGCCGGCCTCCGGTTGATCGGGCTGTTCGCGGAGGACTGGCGTGCGCTCACGCTCGCCCGCCGCGCCCGCGGGGTGGCCGAGTCGGGCGCGCTCCGTCGTTTCGCCGGCCAGGCGTTCGCGCTCTTCGTGCTGTCACTGCGGCGCGGGACCAAGCTCGCGACGGCGATGGAGGCGCGGGGCTTCGGGGCGCACACGCGGCGGACCTGGGCACGACCCTCCGTGTTCCGCGCCCGCGACTGGGCGACCCTCGCCGTCGCGCTCCTCGTGGCAGGAGTCGCCGTCGGAGCCGCCGTCACCCTCGGGACGTGGAATGCCCCCTTCAGCTGAACCCCTCGAGGGCGGCGCGGCCCTGGACGCGCTCGAAGCGGCCGTGGTGTCCTCGGTCGCAGCCGCCAAAGGCGGCGGACGAACCCCGGTCATCCTGATCGACGGGCCGAGCGGAGCGGGCAAGAGCTCGCTCGCCGACCGCCTGCTCGCCCGATGGCCGGCCGAGGGCGTGCCGCGGCTAGTGAGGATGGACGACCTCTATCCCGGTTGGGACGGCCTCGACGCCGGCAGCACCGCTCTGGGCCGGAACCTTCTCGAACCGCTCCGCGCCACCGGCCGGGGCGCCTGGGAACGGTGGGACTGGGAGCGGCACCGGGCCGCCGAACTCCACACCGTCACCGGAGGCGAGCCGCTGGTGGTCGAGGGATGCGGCACCCTCTCCCGCGAGAACGCCTCGCTCGCCGACCTCACCGTCTGGCTCCACGCCGACGACGCGTTGCGCAAACGCCGCGCTCTCGCCCGCGACGGCGAGACCTTCGCCGTCGAGTGGGACCGCTGGCAGGCGCAGTTCGAGCGCTTCGTGGAGCGCGAGCACCCCGTCCAGCTCGCCCGTCTCGTCCTCGACGTGACGGCCGCGGGCCTCGCGGAACCCCGACCAGGGACTACGGTGGAGGCATGACCGACGCACGACAGGACCCCGAATACATCGTCGAGTACGCCGACGGCCCGCTCGTAGGGCAGACCGACCGCCGCTTCCTGGTCGACGGCCAGGTGGACGAGCGCATCGGCGTGATCGCCGCCGTCGAGGGCCTGGAGTCCACGTTCTGGTACGTGGCCGGCGAGCAGCGTCACTCCGGCGACGACCTGCTGGTGGAGTACCACTTCGACCAGCCTGACTCCGACCCGGTCGAGGCGGACAAGGAAGACGAGTCGATCTTCGGCTACGGCGCCTGACGTAGCTTCACGCCCAGCCGAGCTCGTGGAGCCGGTCGTCGTCGATGCCGTAGTAGTGCGCGATCTCGTGCACCAGCGTGATGTGGATCTCGTCGCGCAGCTCGTCTTCGTCGGCGCTGATCGCGAGCAGCGGCTCCCGGTACAGGATGATGCGGTCCGGCATCTCGCCGAACCCGTACGCGTCCCGCTCGGTGAGGGCGACACCGTCGTACAGGCCGAGGAGGTCGAGCGAGCCGTCCTCTGGGCGGTCCTCGACCACGAACACGACGTTGTCGAGGCCGTCGACCATCTCGTCCGGCAGCTGGTCGAGCTCGTCGGTGACCAGCGCCTCGAAGGCCTCCGCGCCGAGCGACAGGCTCACGGCCGGTTCACCAGGCCTCGGCGACCGCGGCGTGCAGGTCGAGTAGGGGAGCAGTGCGCTCGCTCGGCCCGCGGCCGAAGCCGCACTCGGTGCCCACGCCGAACGACGTGATCGCGGTCGCGGCGGCCGCGGCACGGCGCTGCGCGCCCTCCACGCCGTCCTCGTGATGGATGAGTCCGAGGTACAGCTCCGTGCCCTCCGGCACCGCGACCGACGCGAGCGGCGCGAAGTACGCGGCGTCGTCGCGCTCGATCGGCACCGGGAGGTGCACCCAGGTCACCGGACGCGGCGCCTGCGCCAGGATGCCGCCGAGGACGTCCGCGAGGTGGCCGGCATCGCTGGGCTGCACGAAGTGCTGCTCCTCGACGTCGCCGTAGCAGAGGTGGTAGCCGACCTGCACGTCGGCGGGGACGGCCGCGGCCTGCCGGGCGGCGCGCTCCAGCACGCCGGCGAGCACGTCGTCGCCGAACCACGACGGCATGCGGCCCTCGAGGAGCGCGAACTCGACGGCCGTGTCCCACTGGATCGCGAGGTCGTCGTGCGGGATGCCGTCCAGGATGCGCTGAAGCTCGCCGAAGAGCGCCCGCTCGTAGGCGGGTTCGAGCGCGGCGCGGTCCTCCGGGACGACGAACGGGCCGATGACCCCGGCCGGCGTCGGCAGCGAGACCTGGAACCGCGTCCCCGGCGCGATCGCGCCCTCGTCGCGCAGCCGTCGGAACGTCCCGTACGAGGCGAGCGCGGCATCGGCGTAGCCGAGGTTGGGGAAGACGAGCTCGTCGGCGGAGACGCCCTCGTCGAGGCGGAACGGCCGTCCGTCGAACACCCCGCGCAGGAGGTGCGGTTCACCGGGGATGCGCGAGAGGCCGCGCACCTCATCCAGCCGCTTCGTCTGGAACTGCACCCAGTAGAAGCGCTCACCGACCTCGCCGTCGGGGATGCGGCGCAGCTGCGGCCCGAGGTGGGAGCTGACGGTGCGGAGCACGGTCTCGGCGTCCGGCAGGTTGACGCTGCCGACGAGGTGTGCGCCGCGGATGGTGGGGGAAGCGCTGGGGGTGGTCACCCGCGCGAGTCTACCGGCGGAGCCGAGGCGGCTCCGCCGGCAGGCTCAGGCGGATCAATACCAGTTGAAGGACTCCGAGTGGCCCCAGGCGCCGCACGGCGTGCCGTAGCCGCGGGCGATGTAGTCGAGGCCCCACTTGATCTGCGTGGTGGCGTTGCTCGCCCAGTCGGTGCCGAACGAGGCCATCTTGCTGCCAGGCAGTGCCTGCGGGATGCCCGTGGCGCCGCTGCCGGAGTTGGAGGCCTGGTAGTTCCAGCCGGACTCGCGCTGCCAGAGCCGGTCGAGGCAGCTGAACTGGTCGGCGCCCCAGCCGTACTGGCTGGAGGCGAGGCTCGCGGCGGTCGCCTTGGCGCCCTCAACCGTGTTGGCGTTGGCCTGCGCGGCGGCAGCGGCGGCCGCGGCAGCAGCGGCGGCGGCAGCGACCTGGCGGTCGTGCTCGGCGCCGGCCACGGCCAGCGCGTTGGAGGCGACCTGCGTCTTGCCGATCGAGTCGATGAGCTTGTCGTCGGTCAGCTTCGTGAAGTCGCTGAGGCCGGCGATCGCGGTCTTGGCGGCGGACGCGTCCACCTTGGTCTCGTTGGCGGCGACGGTGCTCTGGGCGCCGGCGAGCGTGGTCTTCGCCTCGCGCTCGAGGCGGTCGCGCACGATCGAGCCGTACACGCCGAGCTGTTCGTGGCGCATCCCGGTGGACGCGCTGAGCGCGCGGGTCTCGCGCTCGCTGGCCTGCTGCTGGGCGACCGCGGGGGCGATCAGGCTGGCGCTCATGATCAGGGTGGCGGCGCCGGTGACGATGCGGGTGAAGGGGACGGGGCTGTTCTTGACGGTCTTGCGAAGAGTGCTGAGCATTGTGTTCCTGGATCGGGCTTCCCCGTCTGCGCACGAACGCCGACTCGGCGCGTGCGGGACCGCCGTTTGTTCGGGGGCGGTCCTGCGGGCTGGCTGCCGCGAGCATGCGCGGAAGCGCCTCGTGGACCCGTGGTCCGGAAGGCGCGGCATGCGGCGCGGGTGTGCCGGGCGTGGGAAGGCCAGTGCATCCAGGAGCGGGCGCGGGGGCGCCTCAGGGTTGGGGGTGGGGGCTGGATGCCGCCTGCGCGGCACGGACGGCATATCGGTTGCCGTCGTTATGAGACCCTAGGCGTCGATTCTGGACGGTTGGGGCACGGAACCTGGCAAAGTCGTGTACGCGTCACCGATCCGCGGAGCCCTGAGCGGCCGGTTCCGTCGCCTCCTGAGCCTCTACCTGGGCCTCCGCCGCGTCCATCCGCCGGTCGGTGATCCAGAACATGGGGATGAGCTGCAGGAGCACGAGAGCGCCCATGATGACGAACACCCACTGCACCCCGAGAAGCTGCCCGAGAAGGCCGCCGGCCGCCGCCCCGAGCGGCATCGTCCCCCAGGCGAGCAGCCGGTAGGCGCTGTTCAATCGGCCCAGCAGGCGGGTCGGTGTGATGCGCTGCCGCAGGGACACGGTGATGACGTTCCAGATGGACACGGTGATGCCGCCCAGCAGCATCCCGGCGCCGATGATGAACGGATTCGCAGTGAAGCCCGGCGTCGCGACGGTGAGAAGCGACCCGACGATCGTGAGCGCCAGCGCCCGCGAGCGCCCGAGCCACCGCTCGGCGGGCTCGGCGAGGAACGTGCCGAGCACGCTGCCGATGGCCGAGAACGTGAGCAGGAGCCCGTACGCGGGATCCGAGAGCTTCATGACCGAATTCGGGCCGGCGGCGTAGAGCACGAACACCGTGAACACGGCCGAGCTCGCGAAGTTGAAGACGCCCACCATGATCGCGAGCGTGCGCAGCAGCGTGCTGCGGCCCAGGAAGCGCAGGCCCTCGGCGATGTCGGCGCGGATGGTCGTGGACCCGGTGCGCTCGGTCGTGAAGCGCCCGCGCACGAGCAGCAGCACGCCGATCGCGGCGACCCACAGCAGCGCGGGCGTCCCGAAGGCGAAGCCCACGCCGATGGCCACCAGGAAGCCGCCCAGCGGCGGCCCGACGAACTCGTTGGCGGTGAGCTCCGCGGCGTAGAGCCGGCCGTTGGCCCGCGACAGGCGGTCGCGCTGCACGAGCTGGGGGAGGATCGACTGCGAGGACGTGTCGTAGACCGTCTCGGCGATCCCGATGCAGAGCGCGGCGGCGTACAGCAGCCAGATCGACCCTCCGCCCAGGACGGTGACGACCGTGAGGCAGGCGAGGAACAGTGCGCGGGCGCTGTTCGCCACGAGCATCAAGCGGCGGCGGTCGATCCGGTCCGCGAGGGCGCCTGCGGTCAGGGCGAAGAGCAGCCAGGGGAGGGTGAACGCGAAGCCCAGCCCGGCGATCAGGGCGGGGGAGTCGGTGTAGCGGATCGCGACGAGCGGAAGCACGACCTTCATCGCGCCGTCGGCCAGGTTCGAGAGGCCGGCCGAGGTCCACAGCTTCCAGTAGCGCGCCCCGAGGCCGTTCGTACTCATGGCGCCAGCCTGGCACACCGATTGAGAAAACTCAATCGCATGGAAGAATCCCAATCACAAGCTACGATCGTCCCATGAGCGATGAGAGCCCGCCGGACCCCGACGCGAAGCGCCGGCCCGCGACGCCGCAGGAGCTGAAGGCGATGTCGCACCCGCTGCGGGTGCGCATCCTGCGCCTCTGCGGGGACGGCGAGCTCACGAACAAGCAGCTCGCCGACCGGCTGGGGGTGGATGCGGGCACCGTCTACTACCACGTGCGCCAGTTGGTCGACGCGGGCTTCCTGGAGCCGGCCGCGGTGCGGACGGGGAGTCCGGCGCCCTGGAGAAGCCGTACCGCTCGACCGGCAAGAGCTGGTGGCTGTCCGCGCCGCTGGAAGATCTCGACCTTTCGCACGGGCTCGCTCCGGTGGAGGCGTTCCAGCAGGAGCTCGCCGAGGCCGGACCCGCGTCCATCGCGACCTACGCGCGATTCTCGCTGCACCTGTCGCCGGAGGACCTGGCCGAGCTCGACCGGCGGATCGTCGCGGTGCTCGACGAGTACGTCGAGACCGACGCCGAACGGTCACACCTGCCGGCGCACGGCGGCATCTTCCTGCTGCATCGCGCGCCCGGCGCCGCCGACTAGCCGCTCAGAGCGCCTTCGCCGCAGCCGACAGCACCTGCGCGAGGGTCGGAACACCCTCCGCGCGGAACACCTCCGAGCCGTCGGCGCCCGTGACGATCACGGTCGGCGTCGAGCGGATGCCGTCGCGCTCCGCCTCCTGCAGGTTGCGCGCCACATCCCGCTCGGTCACCCGGATGCGCGGTGCGAGCCGGGAGGCCTCCGCCAGGACCGCCCGCGTCTGCATGCACGGTTCGCAGAAGGCCGACGTGTAGAGCGTGAGCTGCGCGTCCCGGGTGTCCGCCGGGTCAACGGCCGGTGTCGTATCCACACCGTCAGTGTACGTCCGGCGAAATCGCGGCGACGATCGCGCGGAACCCGGCGTCCGCGCACGCGCCCGGCGCCTCCGCCGGTCGAAGATCGGACCGTGAGCCGAACGACCTTCACGCGCTACGTCGCCCTCGGAGACTCGCTCACCGAGGGGCTGTGCGACAGCGCGCCCGGGCAGCCGGACGCGTTCCTCGGCTGGGCGGACCGCCTGGCCGGCATCCTGGACGGCGACGCGCGGCTCTCCGGTGCCTCCGTGGAGTTCGCCAACCTCGCCGTCCGCGGCCGCCGCATCGCGGACGTAGTGGATGCGCAGGTCCCGCACGCGCTCGAGCTCGGGCCCGACCTCGTCTCGGTCATGGTCGGCGGCAACGATCTGATGAGCCCCGCCGCCGATCCGGACGCGCTGGCCGCGCGGCTGGAGTCCGGCATCCGGTCGCTGCGCGCGTCCGGCGCCACCGTGCTGCTGGCGAACATCTTCGATCCGCAGTTCGCCTTCTTCCTCAAGCCGTTCCGGGGCGCGCGGCCGTCTTCAACGCCAACATCTGGAGCATCGCCCGCGACCAGCGCGCGATCGTGCTGGACGTGTGGGGAGTGAGGGAGTTCCGCGACCCGGCGATGTGGGCGTCCGACCGGGTGCACCTCAGTACGCGGGGCCACCGGCTGCTCGCGGCGCAGGCGGCTCACGCGCTCGGCGTGCCGTTCGCGCAGATCGGCGGGCCAGAGCCGTCCGTGCCGCCGGACGACCCGCCCGCCCCGCCCGACGCGGTTCCGCTCCGCACGTGGCTGCGCGTGTACGCGATCCCGTGGGTCGCGCGCCGTCTGCGTCACGTGTCGACGGGCGATGGACGCGGTCCGAAGCTCCCCGTGCCGAGGACCGTCGGAGGCCCGCACTAGACTCGCTGGTATGGCTACCTCCTCGGATCGACTGGTCTGGATCGACTGCGAGATGACCGGCCTCGACCTCGAGGTCGACGAGCTCGTCGAGATCGCGGTGGTGATCACCGACTTCGAGCTGAACGTGCTCGACCCCGGCTTGAGCATCGTCATCAAGCCCGACGACTCGGCGCTCGAGCACATGGGCGACTTCGTCCGGCAGATGCACACCACCTCCGGGCTGATCGAAGAGATCCCCAACGGCAAGAGCCTCGCCGAAGCCGAGTACGAGGTGCTGGAGTACGTGCTCAAGTTCGCGCCGACCGCGCGCACCGCGCCGCTCGCCGGCAACACGATCGGCACCGACCGCATGTTCCTCGCGAAGTACATGCCGCGGCTCGACAACCACCTGCACTACCGCAACGTCGACGTGTCTTCGATCAAGGAGTTGGCCCGCCGCTGGTTCCCACGCATCTACTTCAACGCCCCCGAGAAGAACGGCGGCCACCGCGCCCTCGCCGACATCCTCGAGTCCATCCGCGAGCTCGACTACTACCGCTCCGCCGCGTTCGTCGCGCCTCCCGGCCCGACGACTGAGGACGTGCAGGCGGTGGCGACCGGCGTCGTGGAAAAATGGGCTCCCCGGATGTACTAGAATCGACGAGTTGCCTCGATCGGCCCGGTAGGCCGGATCGCAGCACATGGTGGGTATAGCTCAGTTGGTAGAGCGCCTGGTTGTGGTCCAGGAGGTCGCGGGTTCAAGCCCCGTTACTCACCCCAGCAAAGGGCCCGGCTCCCTCAGGAGCCGGGCCTTTTTCGTGTCTTGGGAATTGGTGCCCCCGGCAGGAATCGAACCTGCGACCAAGAGATTAGAAGGCTCCTGCTCTATCCGCTGAGCTACGGGGGCGACACGTCCACGATACCGGAGGCGCCGTGCGCGCCCGCCCGTCAGAGCGTGGCGCCGCTCTTCCCCGCGCGGTTGACGATGGCGATCACCGGCCGCCGGCCGCGCAGCCCGAACCGCAGCCGCAGGCTCGCCTGCCGCGCGATCAGCACCGCGACGACCGCTGCGGCCGCCGCCGGCACGAGGCCGGAGATCGCCATCGCGATGTGCGGGCCGACCTGCTCCACGATCCAGCCCATCAGCGGTCCGCCGAGGGCCTGGCCGCCGAGTAGCACCAGGATGTACAGCGAGATCACGCGGCCGCGGATCTGCACGTTCGACGACATCTGCACGAGCGAGTTCGCCGCGGTGATGAACAGCAGGTTCCCCACGCCGACGCCGATCAGCAGCATCCCGAACGCCACCTCGCCCGGCGCGAATCCGGCCAGCGCCTGCACGATCCCGAGCGCCGCGGCCGTTCCGACGACCATGGACAGGCGCACGCTCGTCCGGCGGGTGGAGGCCAGAGCTCCGGTCAGCGCGCCGGCCGCGACGAGGGCGTTGAAGAGCCCGTAACCCTGCGCGCCGACGTGGAAGACGTTGTTGGCGTAGGCCGCGAGGAACACCGGCATGTTGAACGCGAACACCGCGATCACCGCGACCATGACGACCGTCCAGAAGATCACCGGCTTGCTGCGCACGTAGCGCATGCCCTCGATCAACTGGCCCTTCCGGCGCGGCGCGGCGGGGAGGAGTGCAGCTCCGAGCGCTTCAGCGTCGCGACCGCGAACACCACCGCAAGACAGGCGACCGCGTTGATCGCGAACGACCAGCCGCCGCCGACCGCCGTGATGAGCACGCCGCCGAGCGCCGGGCCGATGAGTCCGCCGAGCTGGAAGATCGACGAGTTGAGGCTGATCGCGTTGCGCAGGTATTTCGGCCCGACCAGCTCGTTCACGAACACCTGGCGCGCCGGGTTGTCCACCACGGTGACGAGGCCGAGCGCGAAGGAGATCGCATAGACGTGCCACACCTCGATGCCGCCGGTGAGCGTGAGCACGGCGAGCAGCGCCGCGAGCCCCGCCGCGCACGACTGGGTGATCACGAGAAGGGTCTGCTTGGAGTAGCGGTCGGCGATGACGCCGCCCCACAGTCCGAGGATGAGCATCGGGGTGAACTGCATGAAGACCGTGACGCCGACCGCGGCGACGCTGCCCGAGAGCTGCAGGACCAGCCAGTCCATCGCGATCCGCTGCATCCAGAGCGCCGTGTTGGCGACGAGGTTGCTCGCGGCGAAGCGGCGGTAGTTCGGCACCCGGAGGGAGACGAACGTCTCGCGCCACGGCGGCTTGGCGGAGAGGACCGGCATGGGTCCGGTGGGCGGGGCCGCTGCGGTGGAGTGCGCCACTGTGGTGTTACCTCGATGTCGTCGCTGGTTTCGTATGATGTCTCGCTTCGACACTACGCATCCGGGGCTATTCTTGTTCCCGATAACGGCTATAACTCCCATTGGCTTTTCGAATGGATGCGCGATGTTCGACCCGGTGCTCCTCCAGACGTTCCTCGCGGTCGCCGACACGCGCAGCTTCACGAAGGCGGCGGCGCGCCTCGGCATCAGCCAGCCGACCGTCAGCCAGCACATCCGCAAGCTGGAGCAGTCCGCGAAACGCCAGCTGATCGCGCGCGACACCCGGGAGGTCCGCCTCACCGACAACGGGGACGCCATGGCCGGCTTCGCGCGGACGATCCTCGCCGCGCTGGCCGAAGCGGACAGCTACTTCAGCGGTTCGGCGATGCGCGGGCGCCTGCGGTTCGGCGCCGCTGACGACCTCGCGATCACGACGCTGCCGCGCATCCTGCGCCACTTCCGGCAGCAGAACCCGCAGATCAACCTGGAGCTCACCGTCGACCAGTCGGCGCCGCTGCACCGCAAGCTCAAGGCCGGGCAGCTCGACCTGATCTTCATCAAGCAGACGCCCGGGACGACCGAGGGCACGGTGGTCGCGACCGACGAGCTGGTGTGGATGGGGCAGGAGAAGACCATCCTCGATCCCGACGGCCCGGTGCCGCTCATCTCGTATCAGGGCCCGAGTCTGAGCCGGCAGGCCGCGATCGACGCGCTGGAGGCGGCGGGACGCACGTGGCGCATCACCTGCAACACCCGCGAGGTGAACGGCGTGCTCGCCGCTGTGCGCGCGGGCATCGGCGTCGCGGTGTTCCCGCGCTCGCTCATCCCGACCGACCTCATCAAGGTGACGAACCGGTTCGGGCTCCCGGAGCTCGGCCACGTGGACTTCACGCTGCTGTCGAACCCGTCGGCCGCCCGCGAGCCCGTGGAGGCGCTGACGACCGCCATCCTCGCCCGCGCCGTCAGCCGGGTCGCGTAGCTCAGCCCTCGATCGGGATCGCGTCGGGGTCCGCCGGCCGGATGCCGCCGTCGAGGCTGCGCCGCCGAAGGGTGAGCGCGACGAGCGGGAAGACCAGCACCGACAGCATCCCGGCCCCCACCAGCGCGGTCGCGGTGCCGACCGGGAGCTCGTGGTCGCGCACGCCGATCTGTGTCACCGCGACGATGATCGGCAGTCCGGTCGCCGCGAACAACGTGAGCGAGGCGCGGTCTCGGGGCGACGAGCCCGGCGGAGCGGAGAACGAGGCCGGGATGCCGCGGACCACGATCAGCAGCACCAGGAAGACCGGCAGGAGGAGCAGCGCTCGCGGGTATCCCAGCAGCGCCTTCAGGTCGAATCCGATCCCCGTGTTGATGAAGAAGATCGGCACCACGACGCCGAACGCCACCGCCTCCAGCTTGCTCTCGATCTGGTGCGCGTCCGCCGGTTCCGCGCCCGCCAGAAGGATGCGGCTGAGCACGCCCGCCGCGAATGCGCCCAGCAGCATGTCGAGGCCGAGCGCGATGCTCAGGCCGACCAGTGCGGCGATGATGAGGACCACGAACCGGACGGCGAACTGGCCGCTGGTGTGGAGCGTCGCGCGCACCAGGGCGTGGAACCGGCGGTGACCGCCGCGCGAGGCGAACGAGATGGCCCCACCGGCGATGATCGCGAACCCGATCAGCACCAGCGCGGCGGCGAGGGGCCGTCGCCCGCTGAGGAAGAGCGAGATGGCGAGCAGCGGACCGAACTCGCCGATCGCTCCGACCGCCGTGACCGCGCGGCCGAACGGCGTGCGCAGTTCGCCCGCATCCCGGAGCACCGGCATGAGCGTGCCGAGCGCTGTGGACGTCAGGGCGATGCCGAGATAGACGCCGCGGATCGCATCCCCGGCGATGAGCGCCGCGAACAGGATGCCCGCGGCGAGCGAGACCACCCACAGCAGCGACGCCTTCCGCAGCCGCGGTGCGCCGATGGAGGCGAAGTCGATCTCGTTGCCCGCCATGAAGAAGAGGAACGCGAGACCGAAGTTCGCCAGGGCGTTCAGCTCGTCGGTCTCGTGCACCCAGCCGAGCACGCTCGGCCCGATGATCAGCCCGAGCACGATCTCGAAGACCACCAGCGGGATCTTCACCCAGCGCCCGATCGCCGTGGTCAGCAGCGCCGCCGCCACGGCGATCAGCGGGACGAGCACGACGGTCGTGACAGCGGGGTCCATGGGCCGCATGCTAGCGACGCGACGGGCTCTGTGGCAGACCGTTCACACGGGCGAAATCCGCCGGGGATAGTGTGAGCGTCATGCGTGAACAACAGGCGAGAATCATCGAGGATCTGCACGTCCGTCCCGAGGTCGACCCGGCGGCGGAGATCGAGCGTCGCGTCGGCTTCCTGGTCGACTACGTGCGCACCACCGGCGCGAAGGGCTTCGTGCTCGGGATCAGCGGCGGCCAGGACTCCACGCTCGCGGGCCGGCTTACGCAGCTCGCCGTCGAACGGCTCGCCGCGGAGGGCACGGAGGCCGACTTCGTCGCCGTGCGGCTGCCCTACGCCGTGCAGCGGGACGAGGAGGATGCGCAGCTCGCGCTGTCCTTCATCCAGCCGAAGCGCCAGGTCGTGTTCAACATCCAGCGCGGAACCGACGGCGTCGAGGACGAGTACGCCGACGCGCTCGGCGAGCCGATGACCGACTTCGTGAAGGGCAACGTCAAGGCGCGCATCCGCATGGTCGCCCAGTACGCGATCGCCGGCCAGGGCGCCTACCTGGTGGTGGGCACGGACCACGCCGCCGAGGCGGTGACCGGCTTCTTCACGAAGTACGGCGACGGCGGCACCGACATCCTGCCGCTGAGCGGGCTCACCAAGCGCCAGGGCAAGCAGCTGCTGCGGTACCTGGACGCGCCCGCCCGGCTCTACGAGAAGGCGCCCACGGCCGACCTGCTCGACCTCAACCCGGGCCAGACCGACGAGGACAACCTCGGGCTCACCTACGAGGACATCGACGACTACCTCGAGGGCAACGACGTCGCGGACGAGGTGGCGGAGGCCCTGGAGCAGCGTTACCGCGCCACCGAGCACAAGCGGCAGCCCCCGGCGAGCATGTTCGACTCCTGGTGGAATGACGGGTCGTACAGCCGCTGAGCCGGCTGTTCCGAGAACGACGAAGGGCGCCGGCGTGATGCCGGCGCCCTTCGTGTTCGGGTGGAGTGCTCTGCCGCGTGTCAGACCGGCTGGCCCAGGCGGGCGGTCGGGGAGGTGTCGGCGGACGCGTTCGGCTCGGCGGCGGCCGCGGCGAACGGATTGGCGGGCGCAGGCTCCTGCGCGCGGTCGGCGGTGGGGGCGGTGCTGTCGGCCGTGCCTGTGTCCGTCGCTCCGGCGCTCGGCGTGGTCGCGTACTGCTCGTGGTGCTGCTGGGCGACCCACGCGTCCTGCTGGGCGATCAGCGAGCGCTCGTTGTCGGTGTTCTCGAACCGCCAGCGCTCGAGGTCGCTCTGGAAGATCTTGCGGGCGCGGCCCGGCTTGTTCTGCCACTCGATGAGGCGGTCGCGGAACTCGGCGATCGCCGGGTCGGCCTGGTAGCCGAAGGTCGCGGACGCCCGCTTCAGCTCGGCGAGCTGGTGCCCGGCCCAGTTGGCGGCGAGCCCGGAGCTCTTGATCGGGAGCAGGCGCACCATGATGTCGGCCTGGCCGACCGCGCGGTCGGAGAGCACCTGCTCGGCCGGGGTGAGCGAGTTCCAGACGGAGGCCTCGGTCGCCGCGTCCACGAGGGCTGCGATGGCGGACGCCTTCTGCTGACGGTCGGTGCGGGAGAGGAGGCCCTTGAGGGCGCCCCGGGCGATCCACGCGGCGATGAGGCCGGAGAGGATGACGGCGACCGCGAGGACCGCCGCATAGAAGATCACCGGGCGCGCTGCCGGCGATGAGAGCCAATCGACGAAGTCATTCCACCACTGCATGCCGCGATGGTAACGGCGCTTCGGCGACCTCCCGCGGACCGTTCGCGTCGTGTCGCCAACTGCGGCCGTAGCAGAATGGAGGCTGTCGGATCGGAAGGGGACGGGTAATGCAGACATTCGTGGTGGCCGGTGGGTGCTTCTGGTGCCTGGACGCGGTGTACCGCGTGCTGCGCGGCGTGCAGGACGTGGTGTCCGGTTACACCGGCGGCACGGCGGTGGACCCGACGTACGAAGAGGTCTGCACCGGCCGGACCGGGCACGCGGAGGCCGTCGCGGTGACCTTCGACCCCGAGGTGATCCCGGCGAGCGTCATCCTCGACGTCTTCTTCACCCTCCACGACCCGCGCCAGCTCAACCGCCAGGGCAACGACATCGGCACCCAGTACCGCTCGGCGATGTTCTACGACGGCGAGGCGCAGCGCGAGCTGTTCGAGGCGGCCCGCGACCGCGCGGCGGAGTACTGGGACGGCGGGATCGTCACCACTCTCGAGCCGCTGGGCCCGTTCTACCGCGCCGAGGAGTACCACCAGGACTTCTTCGCCAAGAACCCGGGGCAGGGCTACTGCCTCGCGGTGGCCCTGCCGAAGGTGAACAAGATCCGGGCGTCGTATGCGGAGTACGTCGCGGCGTAGTCGGGTGTAGTCGTCCACAGGGCGGCACCTTTCGGAGTTATCCACGGATCCGGATCCTGTCCTGCGCTCGCTCGCGCCGGGCGCGAGAGTGGTCTCGCACCCGCCACCGCGGCGGGCGTTCCGAAAGGGGAGACCATGTCCGACACCGTCGCCGTCCGCGGCTTCGTCGCCACCGAGCCGCGCCATCTCGTCACCGAGGGCGGCCTGCCGATCACGAGCTTCCGGCTCGTCACGACACGGCGCCGCTACAACCGGCAGGCGTCCGCGTGGGAGGACGGCGGGCACAACTGGTACACGGTGAGCGCGTTCCGCAAGCTGGCCTTGGGAGCCGCCGGCTCGATCGCGAAGGGCGATCCGGTGCTGGTCGCGGGGCGCATCCACCTCCGGGAGTGGACCGGTGACAAGCAGGGAGTCACGGTCGAGATCGAGGCCGATTCGATCGGGCACGACCTCGCCTGGGGGCGCTCGCGCTTCACGAAGTCCGTCGGCGGGCCAGCGGGCGAGGAGGGGGTCGCGCCTCCCGACGCTCTCCCAGGGGCGGCCCCCTAAGATCATGCATATGACGCGCTCCATGGTCCGAAGGACCGGTTCCTCCGCCGTGTCCGCGTCGTTCTTCGCGGCCGGGGTCGCGGTCCTGCTCGCGCTGACAGGGTGCACCGGCACGACGACGGCGACGCCGAGTCCGTCGGCGCCGGAGAGCTCCGCCCCCGCCTCTCCGACTCCGTCGGCGCCTGCCGCCATCGCGCTGGTGCCCGGCGGAACGGCCGAGCAGAACCTGCCGTACTTCGACCAGGTCAACCGGGCTACGCTCGCGGCGAACCCGGATGCGAAGGGTCGCGACTTCATCGACGCGCTCGTCGCGGCCGGATTCTCGAAGTCCGACATGCAGCTCACCGTCGACACGACGACGATCGGACTGAAGGCGAACTCCATCCAGTTCGCCGTGCGCATGGGCGACACCTGCCTCATCGGCCAGAACGGCGCCGACGCGGGCGGCTACTGGAGCCAGGCCGTGCCGGTCCTCCCGACGGGCACCTGCCTCATCGGCCAGACGCGCCCGATCGACTGGTGACAGCCGCCTGAGAACGCCCGGGACCGCCGGGAACCGCCCGGGAGCACACGCGATCCCGGTATCCTCGTATACGGCAAGAAGCCGACGACAGGGAGTTTGAGAAGAAGAGTGGCCGAATACATTTACTCGATGGTGCGCGCCCGCAAGGCGGTCGGCGACAAGGTGATCCTCGACGATGTCACGATGGCGTTCCTTCCGGGCGCCAAGATCGGCGTCGTGGGTCCGAACGGCGCCGGTAAGTCCACCATCCTGAAGATCATGGCCGGCCTGGACACGCCCTCCAACGGCGAGGCCAAGCTCACTCCGGGCTACACGGTCGGCATCCTCATGCAGGAGCCCCAGCTCGACGAGAACAAGACCGTGCTCGAGAACGTCCAGGAGGGCGTGGGCGAGATCAAGCAGAAGGTCGACCGGTTCAACGAGATCTCCGGACTCCTCGCCGACCCCGACGCCGACTTCGACACCCTGCTCGCCGAAATGGGCACGCTGCAGGAGCAGATCGACGCCGCCGACGCCTGGGACCTCGACTCCCAGCTCGAACAGGCGATGGACGCGCTTCGCTGCCCGCCGGGGGACTGGCCGGTCAACACCCTTTCCGGTGGTGAGAAGCGCCGTGTCGCGCTCTGCAAGCTCCTGCTGCAGAAGCCCGACCTCCTGCTCCTCGACGAGCCCACCAACCACCTCGACGCCGAGAGCGTGCTCTGGCTCGAACAGCACCTCGGCAAGTACCACGGCGCCGTGCTCGCCGTCACGCACGACCGGTACTTCCTCGACCACGTGGCCGAGTGGATCGCCGAGGTCGACCGCGGTCACCTGTACCCGTACGAGGGCAACTACTCGACCTACCTCGAGAAGAAGCGCGAGCGTCTTGCGATCCAGGGCAAGAAGGACGCCAAGCTCGCCAAGCGCCTCTCCGAGGAGCTGGACTGGGTGCGCAGCAACGCCAAGGGCCGTCAGGCCAAGTCGAAGGCCCGACTCGCTCGGTACGAGGAGATGGCTGCCGAGGCGGAGCGCACCAGGAAGCTCGATTTCGAGGAGATCCAGATCCCGCCGGGGCCGCGCCTCGGCAACGTGGTGATCGAGGCGAAGGACCTCGAGAAGGGCTTCGGCGACCGCAAGCTCATCGACGGCCTCACCTTCACCCTGCCGCGCAACGGCATCGTCGGGGTCATCGGCCCGAACGGCGTCGGCAAGACCACGCTGTTCAAGACGATCGTCGGTCTGGAGCCGCTGGACGACGGCGACCTCAAGGTCGGCGAGACGGTCCAGATCTCGTACGTCGACCAGACCCGTGGCGGCATCGACCCGAACAAGAACGTCTGGGAGGTCGTGTCCGACGGGCTCGACTACATCCAGGTCGGCAAGACCGAGGTGCCGTCGCGCGCCTACGTCTCCACCTTCGGGTTCAAGGGTCCGGACCAGCAGAAGAAGTCGGGCGTGCTCTCCGGTGGTGAGCGCAACCGCCTCAACCTGGCGCTGACGCTCAAGCAGGGCGGCAACCTCCTGCTTCTCGACGAGCCGACCAACGACCTCGACGTCGAGACGCTGTCGAGCCTGGAGAACGCACTGCTCGAGTTCCCCGGCTGCGCCGTGGTCATCACCCACGACCGGTGGTTCCTCGACCGGATCGCGACCCACATCCTCGCTTACGAGGGCACCGACGAGGACCCGGCGAACTGGTACTGGTTCGAGGGCAACTTCGAGGCGTACGAGGAGAACAAGGTCAAGCGTCTTGGCCCGGACGCCGCCAAGCCCAACCGCTCGGCGTACCGCAAGCTCACGCGCGACTGAGGCTGGCGAGCGCATGCGGCTGCACGTCCCGATCAAGCTCCGCTGGAGCGACCTCGACGCCTACGGGCACGTCAACAACGCCGAGATGCTGCGCCTCCTCGAGGAGGCGCGCATCGAGGCGTTCTGGGCGACCGATGACTCCGGCCAGGGGTCGGGCGAGGCGGTCGGCGGGTCGACCGCGGTGCTCGACGGGCGGCCCGGAGCGGACACGCTGACGCTGATCGCCCGCCAGGAGATCGAGTACCTGGCGCCGATCCCGTACCTCCGGCAGCCGCTCGACGTCCAGCTGTGGCTCGGGCGGCTCGGCGGCGCGAGCCTCGAGGTCTGCTACGAGGTCTGGACGCCCGAGGGCACCGAGCCGCGCACGCTCTTCTCACGCGCTGCGACCACGATCGTCCTGGTGGATGCGGCGAGCCAGCGCCCGCGCCGCATCAACGATCGCGAGCGCGCGGCGTGGACGCCGTACCTCGACGAGCCGGTCGCCTTCGCAAAGCGCGGCTGATCCCGCGAAGCATTCGTGCCGAATGCGCGTTATGACGACGCCATAACGTACATTCGGCACGAATCGCGGGCGCGCAGCCGCTGCCCTACGCGGTGACCGTCACGGAGTCGCCGGACACCTCGGCCTTGAGCTTGGGCAGCGGATCGCTGGCCGGCCCATTCAGCACGTCACCCGTGGCCGCGTCGAACCTCGACCCGTGGCAGGGGCAGTCGAACTCCTTGCCCTGCGGCGCGACCGTGCATCCCGCGTGGGTGCACACCGCGCTGAACGCGACGACGTGACCGGCGGTCGGCTGCGAGACCACGATGGGCTTGCCCGCGAGCGTCGCCGACACCGCGCCGCCGACCGGGATGGACGCGAGCGACACCTGTGCCAAGCCCGAGCCGCCGGATCCGCCGTCGCCCGACCCTCCCGAGTCCTGCGCGCCTCCCGGGGTGCAGGCGGCGAGCAGTACCGCGCCGGTGGCGGCGCCTCCGATCGTGAAGAGCGTGCGGCGGGTCAGCGGAGCGTGGTCGTTCATACGGTTCTCCCGTTCGTCGATGACGTCTCTTACGGTATTCACGGGACGATATCCCGTTCGGTTCAACCTTCGCGTGTGAACCTTTCCGCGCGCTGCATCGTGTACTGAGTGGAGGTGAACATGCCGGAGGAGGACGCCCGCCTGCTGCGCGAGCTGCACGATCAGCACGCGCAGGCGTTGTGGCGGTACGTCGTGCACCTCACCGGCGACCGTGCGATGGCCGACGACATCGTGCAGGAGACGCTGTTGCGCGCCTGGCGCAAGCCGTCCGTCCTGGACCAGTCCCAGCAGTCCGCACGCACGTGGCTGTTCACGGTGGCGCGCAACCTCGTGATCGACGATCGCCGGAGTGCGGCGCACCGGCACGAGTTCGGCGCCGATAACCTGCCGGAGCATCCGTCCCCGGACAGCGAGGCGGATGCCGTGCTCGACTCCTGGCTGGTGTCGGACGCGCTGGCCGAGCTGTCGATGGAGCACCGGGCGGTCATCGTCCACGCCTACTACGGCGGCCGGTCGGTCGCCGAGATCGCGCGCGAGCTCGACATCCCCGAGGGGACCGTCAAGTCGCGCCTGCATTACGGACTCCGCGCGCTGCGGCTCGCGCTCCAGGAGAGAGGGGTGACGGAACGATGACCACGCACGACGAGTTCGCCACCTGGGACGCCGCGTACGTGCTCGGCGCGCTCTCGCCGACGGAACGGCGCGAGTTCGAGGCGCACCTGCGCGAGTGCGAGCGCTGCTCGGAGGCGGTGTCCGAGCTCGCCGGGATGCCCGGCATCCTGGGCCGCGTGCCGCGCGAACAGGCGTTCGCGCTGCTCGAGCAGGACGCCCCGGTGGCCGCGGTCGACGCGCCGGACGCACAGGGCCCGAGCGCCGACGTCCTGCCGGCGCTGCTGCACACCGTCCGTCGCCGTCGCGCCCGCGGACGCTGGCTGGTCGCGGGCCTCTCAGCCGCCGCGGCCGTGCTGCTCATCGGGGTCGCCGCGCTGGTCCTCCCCGGCATCGTGAACCCGGCCGCGACCCCACAGGCCGCGGTCGTGATGCAGCAGGTGGAGCCGAGCGCACTGACCGCCGACGTGCGCCTCACCCCGGAGCCGTGGGGCACGCGCATCGACTCGACCTGCCGGTACGCGCACGTCGGCGCCGAGGAAGGCGCTCACACCTGGACCTACGCGATGGTCGTCACCGACCGAGCAGGACAGCAGCACACCATCTCGACCTGGACCGCCGACGAGGGCACGACCGCCCTCCCGGTCGCCACCACGAGCGTCGCCATCAAGGACATCGCCACCGTCGACATCCGCTCGGCCTACGACGGCACCGTCCTCCTCCGCAGCACCTTCGGCTGACGCGCACCACATCGAGTCCGCACAGAGTGCCCGCGACACGCCGCGCGGGCGTGCATTCTTCGCGGACTCGGCGATGGGGGTTGGACACGACCGCTCGTACACGCGATCAACCCGCCCTCCATCGACTACGCACGGAGTGTCCGCGACACGCCGCGCGGGCGTGCATTCTTCGCGGAGTCGATGGAGGGGAGACGCGGGGTTCAGTCGCGGGGGAGGCGGATGGTGGCCTCCTGGGCGACACTCGCGACCAGCCGGCCGTCGCGCGAGAAGATGCGGCCGTTCGAGAGGCCGCGTCCGCCACCCGCGGTCGGCGACTCCTGCACGTACAGCAGCCATTCGTCGACGCGGGCCGGCCGGTGCCACCACATGGCGTGGTCGAGGCTGGCGGCCTTGAGCCCGGGCGTCGCCCAGGCGATCCCGTGCCGGCGCATGACCGACTCCATGATCGTGTAGTCGCTCGCGTACGCCAGCGCCGCGCGGTGCAGTGCCGGGTCGTCCGGCATGTCGCCGATCGTCCGGAACCACACCGACTGGTGCGCGACCCGCTCGCCCTCGACCGACAGGTACACCGGCGAGGTGACGTGCCGCATGTCGAATGGCCGCTGGCTGGCCCAATACTGTGCGACCGGATGCCGCACGTCCTCGAGCGAGGTGGCGGTCGACGGCAGGGACTCCGGGTCCGGCACCCCGCCGGGCATCGCGTCCTGGTGCTCGAAGCCGTCGTCCTCGGTTTGGAACGACGCGATCATCGACAGGATCGGCAGCCCGTTCTGGTACGCCTGCGTCCGCCGCGTCGAGAACGACCGGCCGTCGTGGATCCGGTCCACCGAGAACGTGATGGGGAAGTTCACGTCGCCCGGCCGCAGGAAGTAGCCGTGCATCGAATGGATGGCGCGGTCCGGCTCCACGGTGCGGGTCGCGGCCACGATGGACTGCGCCAGAACCTGCCCCCCGAATACGCGGCCCAGCGGCATCCACTGGGACGGACCGGTGAAGATGTCCTCGCTGGTGCGGGCTCCCGTGTCGGTGAGATCGAGCGCGGTCAGCAGGGAATCCAGGGGCTCGGTCACTGTGCCTCCAAGTCGGTGGTCTCTTGGTAGTTTAGAGGTCCGATGAACCCCTCGTTCTCTCTGGCGGACGCTCTCGCCGTCGCCGATCTGCACACCTATCTGTCACGCGCCTCCCGGGTCGAGGAAGGATCCGTGCGCCTGATCGCCGGGTCCGGCATCCTCGCCGTGTACACCGCGATCCTCTACCCGCGCGGGCTGATGGATGAGACCCCGACCGTGCTGGGGCTGCGCACCTTCGCGACCGGAGCCGACGTCGAGTTCGACGCGGTGGTGCCGATCCGCTCGCTGCTCGACCGCATCGCGCGCGTCCGCGAGACGTCGGAGAGGGAGGACGCGCCTGAGGGCCCGGTGGAGATCCGCCTCCCGCTGGAGGTGTCGACCGTGACCTGGGCGGGCATCTCCCGCCGCGCGGCGGCTGGCGCTCGGTCGGCGAGACGGATGCGGCGCAGCTGCGGACGATCGCGCAGGCCGGCATCGCCGAGGTCGCGGAGGCCGTGCCGACCGGCACGGGCGAGCAGCTGGTGCAGCGGGTGCGCGCCGAGGTGTGGGGCCGCCCGATCGACGGTCTGGAGTACATCCCCGCCGGCGCCGCCTTCGCGGCCGAATCGCTCGGCTTCCTCGGCGACGATGAGCCGGTCACCATCCACGAGACGGGCACCTGGACGCGCCTCACCACCCGCCGCGGCCACACCCTCATCCGCCGCCCGTCCTGGTCCCTCCGCCGCTAGCCCGGCCGGGTCAGGCGCGGGCGGCGGCGCGGCCGGCCTGGCGGCCGGAGAAGAGGCAGCCGCCGAGGAAGGTCCCCTCGAGGGCGCGGTAGCCGTGCATCCCGCCGCCGCCGAAGCCCGCCGCCTCGCCGACGGCGTACAGGCCCGGAACGACCGAGCCGTCGGCGGCGAGCACGCGCCCGTCGAGGTCGGTCTCGATTCCGCCGAGGCTCTTCCGAGTCAGGATGTGCAGCTTGACCGCGATGAGCGGTCCCGCCGCCGGGTCGAGCAGCTTGTGCGGCATCGCGACGCGGATCAGCTTGTCGCCCCGGTACCTCCGCGCCGCGCGGATGGCCGCGAGCTGCAGGTCCTTCCCGAACTCGTTGTCGAGCTGCCGGTCTCGCTCTCGCACGTGCCGGGCGACGAGCTCGGCGTCGAGCGGCACGTCCGCGATCCGCTGCATCCCGGCGAGGAGGTCGTCCAGGTTGTCCGCGACGACGAAGTCCGCGCCGTGCTGCTTGAACGCCTCCACCGGTCCCGGCGCGCCCGGCGCGACCCGCTTGGCGAGCAGGCGCACGTCCTTGCCGGTCAGGTCGGGATTCTGCTCGCTGCCCGACAGCGCGAACTCCTTCTCGATGATCTTCTGCGTGAGCACGAACCAGCTGTAGTCCGAGCCGGTGCGCCGCAGGTGCTCGAGCGTCCCGAGGGTGTCGAAGCCGGGGAACAGCGGCGAGGGCAGGCGTTCGCCGCGCGCGTCGAGCCAGAGCGACGACGGGCCCGGGAGTATGCGGATGCCGTGCTGCTCCCACACCGGATCCCAGTTCTGGATGCCCTCGGTGTAGTGCCACATCCGGTCGCCGTTGATCAGGTGCGCGCCCGCCGTCTCCGCGATGCCGAGCATCCGGCCGTCCACGTGTGCCGGGACGCCGGAGAGCATGTTCGCGGGAGGTTCGCCGAGACGCGCCGGCCACATGGCCCGCACGAGGTCGTGGTTCCCGCCGATGCCGCCGGAGGCGACGATGACGACCGGCGCCCGCAACTCGAAGTCGCCGGTCACGTCGCGGTTGCTCGGCGCACCGCGCTCGGCGGTGTCGGGCGCGAGCACCGCCCCGCGCACGCCGACGACGCGGCCGTCCTCGACGATCAGCTCGTCGACGCGAAGCCGGTTCCGGATGGCCGCGCGGCCCTGCGCCGCGGCCGCCCGCACCCGTCGGGCGAACGGCTCGACGACCCCGGGGCCGGTGCCCCAGGTGATGTGGAAGCGCGGCACCGAGTTGCCATGGCCGCCCGCGCGGCCGTCGCCGCGCTCGGCCCAGCCGACGACGGGGAAGAACGACACGCCCTTCTCGCGCAGCCAGGCGCGCTTCTCACCGGCGGCGAACTGCAGGTACGCCTCCGCCCAGCGCTTCGGCCAGTGGTCCTCGACGCGGTCGAACCCGGCCGTGCCGAACCAGTCGTCGCGGGCGAGCGCGAGGGAGTCGTGCACGCCCATCCGGCGCTGCTCCGGGGAGTCGATGAGGAAGATCCCGCCGAACGACCACCACGCCTGCCCGCCGAAGGACGCGGACGGCTCCTGCTCGACGATCGTCACGTGCCGTCCCGCATCCAGAAGTTCGGAGGCGGCGACGAGGCCCGAGAGCCCGGCGCCGACGACGATCGCGTCGGGTTCGTGTGTCATCCGTGTCTCCTTCGGCACCGGGATGGCGGGGGAGTGCTACTCCTCGAATGTGTTGACCATAGCGAACGCGGCCCGCTCCAGGTAGCTCCACAGGGTCTCCTCGTGGAGTGGTGAGAGCCCGAGCCCGTCGACCGCCACCCGCATGTGCGCGAGCCAGCGGTCGCGCGCGTCCGGGTTCACCTTGAACGGGTTGTGCCGCATCCGGAGCCGGGGGTGGCCGCGCTGCTGGCTGTAGGTGGTGGGGCCGCCCCAGTACTGCTCGAGGAACATCACCAGACGCTCCTTGGCCGGGCCCAGGTCTTCCTCCGGGTACATCGGACGCAGCACCGGGTCGTCGGCGACGCCGTCGTAGAAGGCGTCCACCAGCTTCACGAACGTCTCGTGCCCGCCGACCTCGTCGAAGAACGCCGGCTGCGGGCCAGTGGGGATGATCGGGATGCTGCTCACGGCTGGTCTTCCTCGGGCTCGGTGGTGCGCGGCTTGGGCGCGGGCTTCGGGTCGGTGGCCCTCGGCGCCGGGGTTTTCGGCGCGGTCGCCCTCGGAGCGGACGTCTTCGGAGCGGACGCCCTGGCCGCGGACGCCTTCGGCTCCGGCGGGTCGACCGGCACGATCTGCACCGCGCCCGGGTCGGCCACCTTCCGCTTCGCGGCGGCGCGCGCCTTCCGCCCCTTCAGCGGCGGCTCGGGCGTCACCACGGTGCTCGGACGCGTCTTGGGCGGCTTCGCTCCCGCCACGCTCGCGGCGCTGTCGAAGCCGCTGAGCACGACGGCGGAGAGCGACGGCAGCTTCACCTGCATCTCGTCCAGCGCCTCCTTGAGACGCGCGCGCAGCTCGCGCGAGACGTCGTCCTTGGCCGTGGTGCGGGTCTTCAGCACGATCCGGATGATGACCGCGTCGGCGGAGATCGACTCGATGCCCCACAGCTCCGGCTTCTCGAGGATGCGCGAGCGCCACTTGGTGCTGGTGGCGAGCGCGGTGGCCGTCTCCATCATCTTCGCCTCGACCGCCTCGACGTCCGTGTCGTACGGCACGGCGAGGTCGATGATGACGCGGGCCCAGCCCATCGACATGTTGCCGACACGCAGTATCTCGCCGTTGCGGACGAACCACAGGGTCCCGTTCACATCGCGCACGAGGGTGACCCGGATGCCGACCGCCTCCACGACGCCGGTGGCCGGACCGAGGTCGACGATGTCCCCGACACCCAGCTGATCCTCCATGACCATGAAGAGGCCGTTGAGCACGTCCTTGACGATGTTCTGCGCGCCGAAACCGAGCCCGGCGCCGAGGGCGGCGGTGAGCAGGGCGAAGGACCCCAGCACGTTCGGCGCGAAGACCTGCACGACGAGGAGGATCGCGATGATCCCGATCGTCACATGCACGATGTTCGTGAGAACGGACCCGAGCGTGCGCGTGCGCTGCACCAGGCGGACGGCCGCCAGCGGCGAGTTCACCAGCGCCTGCGCGTCGCTGACGTTCTGCCCCTTCTTGACGCCCGAGACGATCCGCGCGACGACCTTGCGGATGACCACCCGCAGGATCCAGGCGAGCAAGAACGCCCCGCCGATGATGCAGGCAGCGGAGACGAGGTTCCATCCGGCGTCGACCGCCCACGAGCCGATCGATTCCCAGAAGGTTGCTTTGAGGATTCCCATACCCGTTCGAGCCTACCGAGCGCGGCCTTGGGGCTCGCTGGACCGCGCCGCCGTGCCGTCGGTCATCGCTCGACGAGCCCGTTCTCGTAGGCGAAGATCACGGCGTGGACGCGGTCGCGCAGCTGCAGCTTCGCCAGCACGCGCCCGACGTGGGTCTTCACGGTCGACTCGGTGAGGAAGAACCGTGCGCCGATCTCGCCGTTGCTCAGGCCTTCGCCCATGGCGACCAGGATCTCGCGCTCGCGCGGGGTGAGCGCGGCGGCGGGATCGGTCGCTCCGGCTGCGGCCGTCGCTCCGGTCGGCAGGCGGTCGGCGAACAGCTCGAGCATCGCACGGGTCACCCGGCCCGACACGGCCGCGTCTCCGGCTGCGACAGCGCGCACGGCGGCGGCCAGCTCCTCCGGCCGCGCGTCCTTGAGCAGGAATCCGCTCGCCCCGGCGCGCAGGCCGCCGAACGCGTACTCGTCGAGGTCGAACGTCGTCAGGACGATCACCCGCGCCTCAGCGTTCGCCTCGACGATCCGCCGGGTGGCCTCGATTCCGTCGAGGACGGGCATCCGGACATCCATGAGGACCACATCCGGTCGCAGCTCGCCGGCCAACCGGACACCTTCGGCGCCGTCGCCCGCTTCGCCGACGACCGTGAGGCCGGGTTCCGCATCCAGCACCATGCGGAAGCCGAGCCGGACCAGCTGCTGGTCGTCGACGAGCAGGATGCGGATGGGGGAGTCGGTCACGGGGCCTCCTTCGGGGTGGGGGACGGCGTGGTGGGGGTAGGCGGAGTGGGCGATGGGGCGCCGGCGGGAGGCCCGGAGGGCTGCGTGGCGGTCCGTGGTGCGGTGGAGGCCGTCCTGGTGGCGAGCGACGGCGGGGCGGCCGGCTCCACGGCCGCGGCGCCCGGCACCGAGCGCACCGCGTCGAACACCGCACGCACCCGCCACCCTCCACCTGGCCGCGGCCCCGCCTCCAGCGTGCCGCCGTACAGCGCCACGCGCTCCCGCAGTCCGATCAGCCCGCGACCGGATCCCTGATCCGGGGCACCGTGCACGGTCGCGTCATCGTCCACGGTGATGATCACGCGATCCGCGCCGAACACCAGCACCACACGGACGGCCGTGGAGCTGGGCGCGTAGCGGAGCACATTCGTCAGCCCCTCCTGCACCACGCGGAAGATGGTCAACTGCTGCCCGGCGTCGTCCGGCGCGTCGCCCGACACCGTGATCCGCACCGGCAGCCCGGCGGCGCGGAAAGTCTCGACCAGCGCTGAAAGGTCGCCCACGCCGGGCTGCGGCTCGCGCGCGGCCGCCTCGTCGCCGTCGCGCAAAACGCCGAGCAACCGACGCATGTCCGCCAGCGCCCCGCGCCCGGTCTCGGCCACCAACCGCATGGTCTCCGCCGAGCGCTCCGCGTCCGTCGGCGCTTGCCGGGCCGACCCGTCCGCGAGGGTGATCATCACCGTCAGGCTGTGCGAGACGATGTCGTGCAGCTCGCCGGCGATACGGCTGCGCTCGGCGGCCGCGGCGATCACCGCCTGCTGGTCCCGCTCGCGAGCGAGCTGGCGCGCCCGGTCGATGAGCGCATCCAGATACCGGCGCCGGTTGCCTGAATTGCTGCCGACCAGGACCGCGACCGCCGAGAACGACAGCACGAGGATGCCCGACGGCAGCGCAGCGGTTTCGAGAGGGGTGAACACGGCCGCCCGGGCGAGCAGCACCTGCGCGGTCAGCGTCCCGACCGTGACGAACGCGGTGACGCCGAACGCGATCCAGGCCGAGCGGATGGAGCGGTACACCGCCAGCGCGTACAACGCGAAGAGGGTGGGCAGCACATCCACATCCCGCCCGAGGAACACGCTCGCGCCGAGCACCACCGTGGCGATGGCGAACACCAGCCCCGGCCGGTAGCGGCGCGCCAGCAGCGCGAGACCGGCCACCACCGAGAGAGCCAGGTGGGCGATCTCGCGCGGGCTCGGCTCGGTCGCCGACACGATGATCGCGCCGATGACCGACGGGAGCAGGTAGATCACCGCCAGCGCGACGTCCACGACGAACGGATGTGCCAGCATGAAACGCCGGAGCACCCCGGGCGGTCTCGGCAGTCCGAGTCCGCCCGGGGCGTCCGGCGGTGTCGCTTCGGTGGTCACTGGGCGGGTCAGGCGTCCCTGCGCTGCAGGAGCACGGCCCCGACGACGAAGGACACGGCGGCCCAGACCAGCACGGTGACCACGTTCGCCCACGGCTCGAGGTCGTGGTTGGCGAGGCCCGCCATGCCGGAACCCGCCGCGCTGAGCAGATAGGCGGACGCATCCGCGATCCAGGTCTGCTTCGGCAGCAGGCTGGTGAGCAGAGCCGCGACGATCGGCAGCAGGAAGAGCACGCCGAGGGCGGTGGAGATGCCGCCGGCCGTCGACTTCACGATTGCGCCGACGCCGAGGGCGAAGATGGACACGAGCCCCAGGTAGGTCGCCGCGCCGACGATGTTCCACAGCGTGTCCGACGCGAAGAGATCGCCCGCGTAGCCCTTCGCCGTCAGCAGCGGGACGGCGATCGCCCAGGAGGCCGCGAAGCTCACCAGCCCGATGACGAACGAGGTGAGGAAGAGCACGATCGCCTTGGCGGCGAACACCGGGAAGCGGTGCGGGACGGCCGTGAAGGAGGAGCGGATCATCCCCGTCGAGAACTCCCCGCTGATCACGAGGACGCCGAGCACCGCGACGACGAGTTGCGCGAACGTCAGACCCGCCGTCGCCGTGTTGGTGGTGAACGCCGTGAGCTGACTGGCCGGCGCCCGGGACTCGATCACCGACAGGCTCGGGACCACGGCCGCGATCAGCGCCGGCAGGCCGATGATCAGGACGACGACCCCGATCAGCGTCCAGAACGTCGAGCGGAGGGTGCGGAGCTTGATCCACTCCGAGCGCACGACCCGGTCGAAGCGCAGGTGGCCGAGCGAGGTGTGCGGGTGCGTGGCACCCGGCTGGATGGATGCGGTGGCGGTGCTCATCGGCTGACCTCCGTGCGGTATTCGACGTCGTCCTGGGTGAGTTCGAGGTAGGCCTCCTCGAGGGAGGCGCTGATCGGCGTCAGCTCGTGCAGCACGATGCCGTCACGGGCGGCGGCCTCGCCGATCTGCGCGGCGGTGAGGCCGGTGACCTCCAGCAGCTGTGCCTCCACGCCGGTCACCGCCACGTCGGCGCCGGCGACGGCCCGCGCGAGCTGTTCCGGCTGCGGGGTGCGCACGCGGACGGCGTGGCGGGTGGCGCCGGCGAGGATGCGGTCCACCGGGGCGTCCGCGAGCACGCGGCCGCGGCCCAGCACCACGATGTGGTCGGCGGTCAGCGCCATCTCGCTCATGAGGTGCGACGAGAGGAACACCGTGCGGCCCTGGCTCGCCAGGTGCTTCGCGAACTGGCGGACCCAGAGGACGCCCTCCGGGTCGAGCCCGTTGACCGGCTCGTCCAGGATGAGCGTGGCGGGGTCGCCGAGCATGGCGGCGGCGATGCCGAGCCGCTGCCCCATCCCGAGCGAGAAGCCGCCGACGCGCTTGCTCGCGACCGACTCCAGGCCGGTCATGCCGATGACCTCGTGCACGCGGGACTTCGGGATGCCGTGGGTCGCCGCGAGCGCGAGCAGGTGGTTGTACGCGGTGCGGCCGGTGTGGATGGCCTTCGCGTCGAGCAGGGCGCCCACCTCGGTGAGCGGGGAACGGAACTGCGCGTAGCGCTTGCCGTTGATGAGGGCGGTGCCCGCGGTCGGCCGGTCGAGGCCCATGATCATCCGCATGGTCGTGGACTTGCCTGCGCCGTTCGGGCCCAGGAAGCCGGTGACCTTGCCCGGCTGGATGGTCACGGAAATGTCGTCGACGGCGGTCTTCGCGCCGAAGCGTTTGGTGAGGTGATCGAGCTGGATCATGACTCCGAGACTAGGGGCGCACCGCGGGCGGCGGCATCCTCCCGCGGTACCACGCGGTAGGGGACCGCGGTCGGTCCTTCCCCGGGGCCTCCGCCCTGTGGTTGGCTGGCGCCGAGCCGGCCCATGTCGGAGGCCGACCGAGACGGGGAGGCCTGCATGGGCGAGAAGTACTGGTTGGGGGCGGACGAGGGGGTCGTCTTCACGCCGCACGGTGACAACACGGCGTACACCGAGTACGCCGAGACGGTGCCGCGGGAGATGTCCGACCATTCGCGGACCATGGATCCGGGCGTGTTCGAAATCGTGGGGAAGAACGTCTACCAGATCTTCGGGTACGCGCTGTCCGCTCTCACCGTCGTGGTCGGCGACGACGGCGTCATCCTGATCGATCCCGCGGAGGACGTGGAGAAGGGCCGGCTGCAGAAGGAACAGCTCGACAGGATCACGGACAAGCCGATCAAGGCGGTCGTGTACTCGCATTGGCACACCGATCACTACGCCGGCGTGAAGGCCTTCATCACTCAGGAGCAGGCGGATTCCGGGGAGGTCGCGGTGATCGCCCACCGCGACTTCATGGACAACGTGCTGGCCAACTCGATCAGCGGCGACGGTCCGATCATCGCAGCCCGCCTCGACTACAGCCTCGGCACGCTGCTCGAAGTGGGGCCGGAGGGTCGCGTGAACGGGGGCCTCGGTCCCGACTTCGTGATGAAGACCATCAGCCTGGTCACGCCGAACACGCCGGTGGATGACACGCTCGAGCACACCATCGCCGGCGTCCGGATGGTCCACTCGTGGGCGCCGAGCGAAGCGATCGACGAGATCGTCACGTGGTTCCCCGACCTCGGCGTGCTCCAGTCGGCGGAGGTCATCCAGGGCGAGTCGTTCCCGAACCTGCACACCATCCGCGGGTCGCGGTACCGGGACCCGCAGGCCTGGTTCAGGTCGATCGACGCGCACCTGCGCCCTCTCCCGGCCGACTTCATGATCCCGTCGCACGGTCGGCCGCTGGCAGGGCGGGCCGAGGTCGCGCGGGTTCTGCGCGACTACCGGGACGCGATCTCCTTCGTCTACGACCAGACGCTTCGGCACATCAACAAGGGCTACCTCCCCGACGACCTCGTCGAGAAGGTCCGACTGCCCGAATCGCTCGCTGAGAGCGAATGGCTCGGAGATTTCTACGGAGGCGTCCCCCATTCGGTGCGCGAGATCTATGTCGGCGAGCTCGGCTGGTTCGACGCGGACCCCACGACGCTCGCGCCCATCCACTTCGTCGAAGCGTCGCGACGGTACATCGATCTCATGGGCGGCCGGGACGCCGTCGTGTCCGAGGCGAAGCGCGTCGCCGAAGCGGGCGATCACCAGTGGGCCGCGGAGCTCCTTCGCCACGTGGTGCGAGTGGATCCGGGTGACGAGGAAGCACGGAAGCTCAAGGCCGACGCGCTGCGGCGGATCGGCTACACCACCCCGAACTCCAACTGGCGGAACTTCTACCTCACGGCCGCCCGGGAGCTCGACGGCAGCATCGACTACTCGCTTGCCGTGAACATCAACGCTCCCGACCAGATCGCAGCCATGCCGGCTCCCGCGCTGTTCGAGGGCCTGCGGTTCCGCATCGATCCGGAGAAAGCGGAGGGAGTCGAATCCTCCGCGGGCATCAGGTTCACCGACACGGGCGACGAAATGGGTCTCCTCGTGCGCAACGGGGTCGTCGAGACCACGAAGTCGATTCCCGACGGGCCCTCGTTCGTCGCGGAGCTGCCGAAGGCGGCTGCGCTCGGGATGCTGTTCGTGGATCTTTACGGTGGCCTCGCCAAGGCGGTGGACGACGGACAGGCGACACTCACCGAGGGCGGTCTCGACGACGCCAGGGCCTTCTTCGCCGTGTTCGACCCGGCACCGCACGAACACATCCACCTCGCGGACCGCTGACGGAACGACGAAGGGGCCCCGCCGCAGCGGAGCCCCTTCGCGGACCGGTCGGTCGGGCCGCTCAGCCCTGCGCGTCGCGCTTCTGCGCGGCGAGGGCGCGCTCGACGCCGGCCAGGTTCTCGACCACCATGCGGCGCAGCGCGGCCGGCTCGGCGTTCGCGTCGAGCCAGGCGCGGGTCGCGTCCCGCAGCGCCTCGTTGGCGAGCGGGGCCGGGTACATGCCCTCCACCAGGTACTCGGCGATCTTGTAGGTGCGGGAGGTCCAGACACCCTGGAGCGCCGCGAAGTACGGCTCGATGAACTGCGCGAGCACCGACTTGTCCTTGGCGCGCTGGAACCCGATGCCGGTGTAGCGGACGATCGTGTTCGGCAGGCTGTCCGACTCGAACACCGAGTCCCACGCCGCCTGCTTGCCCTCGAGCGTCGGGATGGCGGCGCGGGCCTGCGCGGCGAACTGGCCGCCGTTCGCCGTGTTGTCGGCGGCGAGCGCCGCGTCGATCTCGGCGTTGCCCGCTGCACCGCCCGCGACGAGCGCGATCAGCAGCTCCCACGAGAGGTCGGTGTCGACCGTCAGGCCGTCGAGCGCGATCGAGCCGTCGCGGAGGCCCGCGATGGTCGCCAGCTGCTCGTCCGTGGACGCGAGGGCCGCGAAGAACTTGACGAACTGGAACTGCGCGTCGCTGCCCGCCTCTGCGCCCTTCGCCAGCTCCCAGAGCGCGTCGGCCGCACCCTGCGCGGTCTCCTTCTGACGCTCGGGCGCGACGTACGCGGTCGCCGCCAGCACCAACTGGTTCAGCGTGGTGCGGAGGGTGGTCGACTCGGTCTCGGACGCGATGTTGCCCAGCACCAGGCGCACGTAGTCGCTCGCGCTGGACTCGGCGTCGCGGGTCGCATCCCACACCGCACCCCAGACGAGGGAGCGGGCGAGGGGGCTCTCGATCTCGGACAGGTGCTCGATCGCGACCGTGAGCGACGCCTCGTCGAGACGGATCTTCGCGTAGGCAAGATCGTCGTCGTTGATCAGGATGAGGTCGGGGCGCGTGCCGCCGACCATCTCGGCGACCTCGGTGCGCTCGCCGTCCACATCCAGCTCCAGGCGTTCCTCGCGCACGAGCTTGCCGTCGCGCAGGTTGTAGAGGCCGATCGCGAGGCGGTGCGGGCGGATGGTGGGGTAGTCGGCCGCGGCGGTCTGCAGTACGGCGAAGGACGTGATGACGCCGTCCGCATCCACCTCGAGCTCGGGGCGCAGCGTGTTGACGCCCGCGGTCTCGAGCCACTTCTTGGACCAGTCGGTCAGGTCGCGGCCGCTGGTCGCCTCGAGCTCGACCAGGAGGTCCTTGAGCTCGGTGTTGCCATGGGCGTGCTTCTTGAAGTACCGGGCGACCCCGGCGAGGAAGTCGTCCTGGCCGACCCACGCCACCAGCTGCTTGAGCACCGAGGCGCCCTTGGCGTAGGTGATGCCGTCGAAGTTGACCTGCACGTCCTCCAGGTCGTTGATCGTGGCGACGATCGGGTGCGTCGACGGGAGCTGGTCCTGGCGGTACGCCCAGCTCTTCTCCATCGCCGCGAAGGTGGTCCAGGCCTCGGTCCACTCGGTGGCCTCGGCGGTGCCGAGTGTGGAGGCGTACTCGGCGAACGACTCGTTCAGCCAGAGGTCGTTCCACCACTTCATCGTCACCAGGTCGCCGAACCACATGTGGGCGAGCTCGTGCAGGATCGTGACGACACGGCGCTCCCTGATCGCGTCGGTCACCTTGGAGCGGAAGACGTACGTCTCGGTGAAGGTCACCGCGCCCGCGTTCTCCATCGCGCCGGCGTTGAACTCCGGCACGAACAGCTGGTCGTACTTCTCGAACGGGTAGGCGTAGTCGAACCGCTCCTCGTAGAACGCGAAGCCCTCGCGGGTCTTGTCGAAGATGTAGTCGGCGTCGAGGAATTCGGCGAGGCTCTTGCGGGCGTAGACGCCGAGCGGGATGGTGCGGCCGTCGCGGCTGGTCAGCTCGCTGTGCACCGACTCGTACGGGCCGGCGATGAGGGCCGTGATGTAGGAGGAGATGACCGGCGTCGGGGCGAACGCCCACGTCTTCTTGCCTTCGC
Organism: Leifsonia poae; assembly: GCF_050632865.1. Taxonomy (GTDB): domain Bacteria; phylum Actinomycetota; class Actinomycetes; order Actinomycetales; family Microbacteriaceae; genus Leifsonia; species Leifsonia poae_B. The sequence goes on from NZ_JBODSA010000001.1 coordinate 1,006,115, forward strand.
CCGCGTCGGTCGGCTCGGGGGTGGGGGAGTTGCTGACGACCGCCCAGTGGTCGGGAGCCGTGATCGTGAAGGTGAACTGCGCCTTGAGGTCAGGCTGCTCGAACACCGCGAACATGCGGCGCGAGTCCGGCACCTCGAACTGGCTGTAGAGGTACACCTCCCCGTCGACCGGGTCGACGAAGCGGTGCAGGCCCTCGCCGGTGTTGGTGTAGATCGCGTCGGCGTCGACGGTCAGCTCGTTCTCGTCCTTGAGCCCGTCGAGCTGGATGCGGACGCCGTCGCTGACCTGCGCCGGGTCGAGCTCGACGCCGTTGAGCGTCACGGAGTGCACGGTGCGGGTGATGGCGTCGATGAACGTCGAGGCACCCTCCTTCGCCGCGAAGCGCACGGTCGTGGTGCTCCGGAACGTCTCCGGTCCGGTCGTCAGATCGAGCGTGACGTCATACGAGTGGGTGCGGACGAGGGACGCGCGCTCCTGCGCTTCGATGCGGGTGAGGTTCTCTCCGGGCAACGCTTGCTCCTTCAGCGGTGAGGGCTTCTGTGACGGCGTGGATCGTGTCCACCCGCTCCACCTTAGCCACCGGCACCGGCGTCGTCGGCGGTCGTCCCTAAACTGTGGATATGCGCATCCACATCGCCACCGACCACGCCGGGCTCGAGTTCAGTGAAGACCTGCAGGAGCACCTGCGCGCGGCGGGTCACGAGGTGATCGACCACGGGCCGAAGGACTACGACCCCATCGATGACTACCCGGCGTTCTGCATCAACGCGGCGGCGGCGGTCGTGCGCGACCAGCAGGCGGGCATCGAAGCGCTGGGGATCGTCTTCGGCGGGTCCGGCAACGGCGAGCAGATTGCGGCCAACAAGGTGAAGGGCGTGCGCGCGGCGCTGGTCTGGAACCAGTCCACGGCCCAGCTCGCCCGGCAGCACAACGACGCCAATGTGATCGCCATCGGCGCGCGCCAGCACACGGTCGACGAGGCCAAGGGCTTCATCGACACCTTCATCGCCGAGCCGTTCTCGTTCGAGGAACGTCACGTGCGGCGCATCGCCCAGCTCGCGGAGTACGAGGCCACCGGCGACATCGCGGGCAAGAACGTGGACCGCTGATGCCCGAGGGTCACTCCGTCCATCGCATCGCGCGGCAGTTCGCCGTCAACTTCGTGGGCCACCGCGTCGAGGTGTCGTCGCCGCAGGGCCGCTTCGCCGCGGATGCCACCCGAATCGACGGGCACGTCATGACCGACGCCAAGGCGGTCGGCAAGCAGATGTTCCTGGAGTTCGACAACGAGCTGTGGCTGCGCGTCCACCTCGGCCTCTACGGTGCGTGGGACTTCGCGGGCGACATCAGCATCGACCCGACCATCGCGAGCGCGAACGGCCGGATGGGGCAGACCAACCAGCGCGGGACCGACCTCGACCCGATCCTCGACTCGGCGGGCGAGAACTCCCTCCACTCCATCGGCGCCCCGCGACGGACCCGGCTGCGCATGGCCGAGTCGGAGAAGGTGGAGCCCGAGATCACGTCGTTCCCGCCCGAGCCCATCGGCCAGGTGCGGGTACGGCTGCTGACGGACACCGCGGTCGCCGACCTGCGCGGACCGACCGCCTGCGAAGTGCTCGACCCGGCGCAGGTGGATGCGGTGATCGCGAAGCTGGGGCCCGATCCCCAGGTCGATGACGGCCCGGAGGCGGAGGAGCGCTTCGTCTCGATCGTGAAGCGGAAGCCGACCTCCATCGCGCTGCTGCTCATGGACCAGAGCGTCGTCAGCGGCATCGGCAACGTCTACCGGGCCGAGCTGCTGTTCCGTGCGCGGCAGAACCCGCACACACCCGGCAAGAAGGTACCGGAGGACACGGTGCGCGCGCTCTGGCGCGACTGGGTGCACCTTCTCCGCATCGGCGTCGAGACCGGCCAGATGATGACGATGGACGACCTCGACGACGATTCGTACCGCAAGGCGATGGCGAGCCGCGACGACCGGCACTGGGTCTACAAGCGCGAAGGACTGCCGTGCCGGGTGTGCGGCACCAACATCGTCATGGAGGAGCTGGGCGGCCGCAAGCTGTACTGGTGCCCCGTGGATCAGGCTTAGGAGGCGCTGTGCGGCAGAATCCGAGCTTCACGCTCACCGACCCGGCCGAGCTCAAGCGGCTCGTGCGCGAGAACCCGTGGGCGACGTTCGTCTCGAACACGGCGAACGGGCTCGTCGCCTCCCACTATCCGGTCATCCTCGACGAAACCCGCGAGGAGCTGACGCTGCTGAGCCACGTCGGCCGGCCCGACGAGCAGCTGCACGAACTCGGGCAGCACGAACTGCTGGTCATCGTGCAGGGTCCGCACGGCTACATCTCGTCCGGCTGGTACGACGAGAAGCCGGCCGTGCCGACCTGGAACTTCATAGCCGCCCACTTCTCCGGGGTGCCGGAGCTGCTGAGCGACGAGGAGAACCTGGACGTCCTGGCGCGGCCGGTCGACCACTTCGAGGATGAGCTGCCGTCGCCCCGACGGATGCGCGGGACGCTGGAGGACGCCGCCTACGCCGAGCGGATCGTCTCGGGCACCGTCGGCCTCCGCCTGACGCCCACGCGGGTTGTCGCGAAGCAGAAGATGAGCCAGAACCGGCCCGACCACATCGTGGACGCGATCATGACCGAGCTCGACGGCGACGGGCCCTATGCGAGTGCCGGGCTGCTGCGCGAGATGCAGCTGGTGCACGACCGGCGCCGCGCGGCACGATGACGCTGGTCCTCGCCGGTGCGCGGGTGCCCGGGCGTGACGGCCTGGTGGATGTGGTGCTCGAGGGTTCGCGGATCGCGGCTGTGACGCCTGCCGGAGCCGCGCCCGCCGGAGGCGCATCGGGCGAGCGCATCCACCTCGATGGCCGGTGGGTGCTGCCCGGACTGTGGGACCAGCACGTGCACTTCACGCAGTGGGCCCAGACCGCGCGGCGCCTCGACGTGTCCCGGGCCGCGTCCGCCGCCGAGGCCGCAGCGCTGGTTCGCGAGCGGGCGTCCGCCGACCCGGGCGATGACGTGCTCGTCGGCTTCGGCTTCCACGACGCGCTGTGGCCCGACATCCCGACCCGGGAGCTGCTGGATGCAGCCGCGGGCGACCGCCCAGTCGTGCTCATCGCCGGCGACCTGCACTGCTCGTGGCTGAACACCGCTGCTGCGCGTCGGTTCGCGCCGGACTCGGTGGACGCGGTCCTCCGCGAGGAAGCCAGCTTCGCCGTGACGAGCCTCCTCACCGCTGCCGACGACGCGACCCTCGACCGCTGGGCAGCGGATGCCGCCCGCGCCGCTGCAACGCGCGGCGTGGTCGGCATCGTGGACCTCGAGTACGGCTGGAACCTCGACGTGTGGACGCGCCGGATGGCCGCCGGCGCCGACGGCCTGCGTGTCGATTTCGGCATCTACCGCGAAGACCTCGACCGGGCGATCGCGCTCGGCCTGCGCACTGGCGAGGTCATCGAAGGGACGGGCGGACTATTGACCGTCGGACCTCTGAAGGTGATCTCGGACGGCTCGCTCAACACGCGCACTGCCCTCTGCAGCCACGCGTACCCGGACGGCGGCCACGGCGTCGCGAACCTCACCGCGCAGGAACTGGTGGATGCGCTCCGGCTCGCCTACGGCCACGGCCTGACCGCGGCCGTCCACGCGATCGGCGACGAGGCCAACCGGCGTGCGCTCGACGCCTTCGAGGCCGTCGGCGCGGGCGGGCGCATCGAGCACGCGCAGCTGATCGACGCATCCGACATCCCGCGCTTCGCACGCCTCGGCGTGACCGCGAGCGTGCAGCCGGAGCACGCGATGGACGACCGGGATGTGGCCGATTCGCTGTGGTCCGGACGTACCGACCGCGCGTTCCCGCTCGCCGAGCTCCACGCCGCCGGCGCTCGGCTCGCCTTCGGCTCGGACGCGCCCGTCGCGCCGCTCGACCCGTGGGCCGCGATCGCGTCGGCCGTCGGACGCACGCGCGACGGGCGCGAGCCGTGGCACCCTGAGCAGGCGGTGTCCGCCGAGGTGGCGCTGGGCGCATCCACCCGCTCCACCGTCGCCGCGGGCCAGCCGGCCGACCTCGCGGTGCTCGACCGCGACCCGCTCGCTGCCGCGCCCGACGACCTCCGCAGCATGCCGGTGGCCGCGGCCCTCCTCGCCGGCCGCTTCACGCACGACACCCTGCGCTGACGCGCGTGCGTGGCCACCTTCGCCGCGTCTCCTTCCCCCGCCATTCGTGACGAATGCACCTCATTCGTCACGAATCCCGACCATTCGTCACGAATCACACGCCAGTCGCCCCGCCCCTGCCGAGATGCCACAGGCAAGGATTCGTCACGAATGCTCGCTCTGAGCCCCGCATAACGACCATTCGTCACGAATCGTCGCGGCTGCCGTCCAGCACCATTCGTCACGAATGCACGTCATTCGTCACGTATGGCGCCCATTCGTCACGAATCGCGCGCTAGTCGCCGCGACCATCGCCGCCCCGACGGCACGCAAGGATGAGTCACGAATGCTCGCTTCGAGCCCCGCATAACGACCATTCGTCACGAATCGACGTGAGGCGGGCGTCTTCGATCACCGCCCGCGCAGCAGCAGCCGGTCGACGCCCGGCGTCGTCGCGATCGCGGTGTTCCGCAGCGACTCGGTGGACGCGTCCAGGTACCCGTAGTGGGTCAGGTGCTCGGCGAACTTCTCCTCGAACAGCGCCGTGCTCGTGATGTGCGACCAGGCGCTCGAGTACGGGTCGTCGTTCCACGGCGAGTGCAGCACCGGCGCGTGCCCGGTGACGGGCAGCAGGTCGGCCGTCTCGTCCCCGTCGACGCTGATCACCGTCGCCCCGAACCCCGGTGACCGCGGGTCGCGGCGCGTGATGCGGCCGAACCGCGCCTCCCCGTCCGCCTCCGCCTCGCCCGCGTACGTGTGCTGCACGCCGAGCGCGCCGGCGTTCGGGATGCGGTCCTCGATCCCCGCAGAGCCCAGCATCACGAACGCGTACACGCCGACGTCGTGCGCGTCGGCGAGAGCGTCCGCGCTCGTGGTCGTCCCGTACGAGTGGGCGACCACGTTGAGGGCGCGCGGCGGGTCCTCGTGCCGCACTGCGTTCACGCCGCGGAGGTCGGCCGTCAGCAGCGGCGCGCCGCGCGACGCGTAGTCGCCGAGGGCCGCATCCACTCCGGGCGGGGAGTGACGTACCCGATCCACGACACCACCGCCCGCCGCGTCGGCGCGCCCACCGTTCCCTGCTCGTCGAACAGGTTCTGCGCGGACTGCGTCCACAGCTGCATGTCGTCCGTGTACGTGCCCATTCCCGGCACGACGAAGGTGATGTCGGACGCGGTGTCCAGGTTCCCGAGCGCGACCGCGGCGAGCGGAGGCCGGTCGAGGCTGAGCGAGATGAGGTGCCGCGCAGGCTTTCTCTTGCCGCCGACGGTCTTCTGGATGGCCGTGAGCGCCGTGAGGACCCGCGTCGCGGTGGCGTCCTCCGGGTGCCGTTCGAGGTCCCGCTTCTCGGTCGCGATCGCCTGCTTCAGCGCGCGCCGGTTCGCCTTCTCGCGGTCCTTGTAGTCGACGCCGTCGAGGTTGCCGACCACCTCGGGCAGCGTTTCGATCGCGTCGGTGCGGGTCTCCGCATCCAGGTCGTCCCACTCCGCGTGCACAGCGTCCGGGTCGGTGTTCGCCAGCTGGATCACGAGCTCGGGATGTTTGGCGAGGTACGCCTCCTGCTGCTCGTCGTTCATCGCCTTCAGCACGTCGAAGGTCGTGATCGGCGCGGCGCCGGCCGCGGGCGCGATCAGCAGCCCGACCACCGCGACGGCGCCGAGCGCGACCGCGACGATCACCCGGCGGCGCATGGCCGGAGCCTAACGCCGCGGCCGAGAGGCTGTCCACGGGACAGCGCGTGGAAGGATGCGTAGGCTGCGGTCATGCCGATGTCCGATTACGTGCAGTCCGTCCGCGACCGGATCGGGCACGACCTGCTCGTTCTCCCCGGCGTCTCGGCCCTCATCCGCGACGGCGACCGCTTCCTCCTGGGGCGGCATGCGCACTCCGGCCTGTGGAGCATCATCGGCGGCGGGATCGAGCCGGGGAGGAGCCCGTCGACGCCCTGATCCGGGAGGTGCGGGAGGAGACCGGCGCGCGCGTCGAGGTGGGACGCGTGATCGGCGCGTACGGCGGCGAGCCGCTGATGGTCGAGTACCCGAACGGCGACCGGGTGGCGTACACGACCGTCGCCTACGAATGCCGCCTCTTGAGCGAGCCCGCCCCCGACCTGGATGAACTCCTCGAGCTGGGCTGGTTCGCACCGGACGCCATCGCACAGCTACCGCGCCGCGCCTGGATCGACCGCCTGATCGCGGACGCGCTCGCCCTGGGCTGAGCCGCCCCCGCACACGACGAAGGGCCGCCCGCAACGCGGACGGCCCTCCCGACGGGCGGCGCTACTCGCTGATGTGGGCGAACAGGAACCAGCGGTCCTTGTCGAGCCCGCGGGCGATCTCGATGGCGACGTCCTGGCTGGTCGCGTCGAGCTCAGCGAGCTCGCGCACGGCGGTGTTGACGGCGGCGAGCGCGGCGTCGAGCTGCGCGATCACCTCGGCGATGGTCTCGTTCGAGGGGCGGAAGCCGGCGGTCAGCTCGCCCGTGGTGGTCTTCGCGGCGACCGTGCCGAGCCGGGCATCCACCGGGAGGCCCAGGGCGACGATGCGCTCGGCGGCCAGGTCGGCCCACTCCTGAGCGTGGTCGACGATGGTGTCCAGGAGCTCGTGCACGCCGATGAAGTTGGCTCCGCGCACGTGCCAGTGCGCCTGCTTGCCGTTCACGACGATGGCGGTGAGGTCGACCACGACCGGGCTGAGGAACTGCGCGACCCCGGCCGCGACGTCCGGGTTGGAGACACTGGGGATTGCGGCGATGTCGGTCATCTGTGCGTCCTTTCTTCCACCTGCCCCAACGCTAGCGACGGCCTCGCATTCCGACAACGAAGCGAAGGCTCCGCTAAGTAAGGTCGGGTTAACCCCCGGATCCATCCGGAGGGTCGCGGGATGGGGTGAGCAGACCCCTTCCGGCCAGGCTGAGGTCATGTCCACCGAACCCGTCACCACTTCTGCCACGCTGGATGCCGTGACCGCATCCGGCCCCGCTCCCACCCCGGCCCCAGCCTCGGCCCGCACCTCGGCGCCCGCCCGTTACGGCTCGCTCTGGCGGGGCGTCCCGAGAGAGCTCGGCTTCCTGCTGCTCACCATGCCGATCGCGATCGTCGGCCTCACCGTGCTGCTCACCCTGTTCTGGACGGGCGTCGGCACCATCGTCATCTACATCGGCTTCTTCATCGTGGTCGCCGCCTTCTACACCGCGCGCGGTTTCGGCATCGTCGAGCTGACGCGTCTGGATTGGGCGGGCCGCCCGTCCATCCCGCGTCCGGTGTGGGAGAAGCCCGGCACGCCGCGCACCTTCTGGCGGGCGATCTTCGGACCCTTCGCCAACGGCCATTACTGGCTGTACCTGCTGCACGGCGTGATCATCAACCCGGTCGTCAGCATCGTGTCCTGGTCGCTCACGATCACGTGGGCGTCCATCGCGCTCGGCGGCCTGACCGGGTGGATCTGGCTGCCGTTCATCCCGCAGGGCAACCGTGACTTCTACCTATCGCAGACCATCGTGGATGCGGTCTTCCGGACGCACTCGACCTTCGACCCGAACACGGGCGACCGCATCCTGTACGTGATCGCGGGCGTGCTGTTCGCCGCGACGCTGCCGTTCGTCACGCGCGGCCTGACCCTGGCGCACCACGGCATCGCCCGCGGCGTGCTCGGACGCTGGCCGTCGGAGGCACTGCAGGCCGAGGTCGCCGACCTGTCCGCCTCGCGCGGCGCGGCCGTCGCGGCCGAGGACCAGGCGCTGCGCCGCCTGGAGCGCGACCTGCACGACGGTCCGCAGCAGCGGTTGATCCGCCTGCAGATGGACATCGCCGCCGCCGAGCGCAAGCTGGCCGACGACCCGGAGGCCGCCGCCACCCTGCTCGCCGAGGCCCGGCAGCAGGCCGGCGACACCCTGGAGGAGCTGCGCGCCCTGTCCCGCGGCTTCGCCCCGCCCATCCTGCAGGACCGCGGCCTCGTCGCCGCCGCCGATTCGCTCGCCGCGCGCAGTCCCATCCCGATCACCGTGGAGTCGACGCTGGAGCAGGGGGAGCGATTCAGCCCGGAGCTGGAACGCAACGCCTACTACGTGCTCGCCGAGCTCGCCGCGAACCTCGCGAAGCACTCGGAGGCCGCAGCGGCTCGGATGTTCATCGACGAGACGACGGACGCGTCGGGCGCCGGGTGGCTGAACGTCTGGCTGACCGACAACGGCCGCGGGGAGCGTTGCTCGTCGCCGGTCACGGACTGAGCGGACTGCAGGAGCGCGTGCGCGGCCTCCGCGGCGAGCTCGTGGTCGAGAGCCCCGCCGGCGGCCCTACCCGCATCGGCGCCCGCATCCCGCTCGCCTGAGCCGCGTCTGGTTGACGCAACACGCCGTGCGGCCACCCGCCGCAACGGCGTGTTGCGTCAACTCGATGCGCCCTAGGCTGGGAGCGTGCCGAGTGAAGACCGACCGCTGCGCGTCGTCGTCGCCGACGACTCCGTCCTCCTCCGCGAGGGGCTGATCCGCCTGTTCGACGAGGCCGGGCTGGACACCGTCGGCGCATTCGGGGATGCGGACACACTCCTCGAGTCGCTGCCGGACCTCATGCCCGACGTCGTCGTGCTCGACGTGCGGATGCCTCCCACGTTCCGCGACGAGGGCGTGCGGGCCGCGCTGCGCATCCGGCGCGAGCATCCCGACATCGCCGTGCTGCTGCTCTCGCAGTACGTCGAGGGCACGTACGCCCAGGAGCTGCTGGCGGGCGGGGACGGCGGCACCGGCTACCTGCTCAAGGACCGCATCGCGTCCCTCGACGAGCTGGAGGACGCCGTCACCCGTGTCGCCGCCGGCGGGACCGTGCTCGACCCGCAGGTCGTCCGCGAGCTGCTGACCCGCCGGACGGATCCGCTCGCCACCCTGACGCCGCGTGAGCGGGAGGTGCTGGAGCTGATGGCCGAGGGCCGCACCAACGCTGCGATCGCCGCGCGCATGGTCGTCGGTGTCGGGGCCGTCGAGAAGAACGTCACCTCCATCTTCCAGAAACTGGGGCTCGAGGACTCGGGCGACGACCACCGCCGCGTGCTCGCGGTCCTGGCCTTCCTGCAGCGCTGAGGAGACTCATGGATGTGACCCGCAAGACCCTGGACGACCACCGCCTCGATGCGGTCGTCCCCGTCCGGCACGTGGAGGTGCGTCGTATCGAGATCGCGCCGGGCTTGCATCCCGGAGCGCACTGGCACAACGGCCCGGTCTTCGGCGTGATCGAGCGCGGGTCGGTGCTGTTCGCCGTCGGCGACGGGCCGGAGTGGGTGCTGCGACCGGGCGACACCTTCTTCGAACCCGGTGACCGCACCATCGCGCGGTTCGACGCGACGGAGGAGGGTGTGACGTTCCTCGCCTGGTTCCCGCTTCCTGAGAGTGTGTCGCCGGAGCTCACGATGGGGTCGCTGCCTTCCTGACCCGCACCTGGCCGCCGTCGCCGTCGGGGTGTTGGATGGCCGCATGGCAGGTTTCGACGACATCACCAAGAAGGCTCAGGAGTTCCTGAACGACCCGAAGGTCAAGGACGCCCTGAGCTCCGAGCAGGCCGAGGACATCAGCGACAAGCTGCTCGACGGCGTGGCGGGAGCGGCGAAGAAGGTCACCGGCGGCAAGTACGACGACAAGATCGAGGGCGCCCGAGACCAGGCCGACAAGCACGTCGGCAACGAATAGCGGTCACCTGGCGGTCAGCGGCTGGGGTTGACCGGCCGCAACGTGGCGATCGCCCGCCGGTAGATCGAGAAGCCCCAGATCATCGACAGCACCACCGCGACGATCGCGATGACGACGCCGGCGACGATCGCGATCGCGGGTGTCGCACCGATCGCCGCCGTCGTGCTGCCGACGAGCAGCCCGATCACGATCGACTCCACGACCGCGATCAGCATCATCGAGCTGCCCAGCACCGGTGTAGCGCCGCGGGGTCCGAAGAAGTGGTACGTCACCCGGATGCCCTCCTCGTCGTCGTTCGCCGACGCGTAGAGGTAGCGGTCGAGCCCCGGATCGAGGTCGAGGTAGGCCGCGCGAAGCCGGTTCATCGCGACGACGTACATCATGTCCTCGTCGGCGGTGTTGAACACCCGCACCATCGTGATCAGCCCGAGCAGCGCCAGCACGAGCAGCACCCCGAGCGCGGCCAGCCCGAACCAGCCGCGGAATCCGCTGGCCTGGCCGATGAAGCCGAGAGTGACGAGGCCGGCGGAGACGAGGGTGAGGAAGATCGCGATGCGAGTGAGGACTTCGCTCTGCGTGGTGCTGCGGGAGGCGAGCAGGCTCCAGTGCTCGGTCGCGAGAAGCTGGGCGCGGAGGCTGCGCTGCGCGTCGGTGAGGTGGTCGTCAGGCGGGGGAGGCGCCGTCATGGGGACATTGTGGCGCGACGATCGCGGGCCGCACCAGCGGCCAAAACGTCGAGTAAACGGAGGGGATGACGGGAATCGAACCCGCGTAATCAGTTTGGAAGACTGAGGCTCTACCATTGAGCTACATCCCCGGGGCCGCACCGGCGGCGCCGTGGCCACCTTCTGCGCGGTGGCCGGAGACCATCGTAGTACACGCGCCGCGGCCGAGCGTGCAGTAGACTCGGGGACGGTCTTTCGCACCGCTTCAAGCCGGGGCGTAGCTCAGCTTGGCTAGAGCGCCCGCTTTGGGAGCGGGAGGTCGCAGGTTCGAATCCTGTCGCCCCGACGAGGACCTCGTTCCTTGCGAGAAGACCATCGTTCGAACATTCAGGAGAACCCAGACATCGTGAAGACCACGGTCGAGAAGCTCAGCCCCACGCGCACCAAGCTCGTCATCTCGGTGACGCCCGAGGAGCTGCAGCCGTCCATCAAGCACGCCTACGAGCACATCGCGGAGCAGGTGAGCATCCCCGGTTTCCGTAAGGGCAAGGTGCCGCCGCCCATCATCGACCAGCGGGTCGGCAAGGCCGCCGTCCTGGAGCACGCGGTCAACGAGGGTCTGGACGGGTTCTACCGCCAGGCCATCGAGGAGAACGACGTGCGCCCGCTCGGCCGTCCGGAGGCGGACATCACCGAGTGGCCGAACGAGAAGGACTTCTCGGGCGATCTGCTCCTCACCATCGAGGTGGACACCCGCCCCGAGGTGACCCTGCCGTCGTTCGACGACATCACCATCACGGTCGACGCGGCCGAGGTCGGCGTCGACGACGTCGAAGAGGAGCTGGACCGCCTCCGCAGCCGCTTCGGCACCCTCGTGACCGTTGACCGCCCGGCCAAGACCGGCGACTTCGCGCAGATCGACCTGACCGCCGAGATCGGCGGCGAGGAGGTCGACACCGCGGCCAACATCTCGTACGAGATCGGCTCCGGCGAGCTCATCGACGGCATCGACGAAGCGCTCGACACGCTCACCGCCGGCGAGACCACCACCTTCGAGGCCCCGCTCATGGGCGGCGACCACGAGGGCGAGAACGCGCAGATCACCGTCACGCTGAACGCCGTCAAGGAGCGCGAGCTCCCGGAGGCCGACGACGACTTCGCGCAGATCGCCAGCGAGTTCGACACCATCGGCGAGCTGCGCCAGAGCCTGCGCGCGCAGGTCGAGCGCGCCAAGGTGTTCGGCCAGGGCACCGCCGCGCGCGACCAGCTGGTCGACACGCTGCTCGAGCTGGTCGAGATCCCGGTCCCGGAGCAGCTGGTCGAGGACGAGGTCCACCGCCACCTGGAGCAGGAGAACCGCCTCGAGGACGACGTGCACCGCGCCGAGGTCAAGGAGTCCAGCGAGAAGACGTTCAAGACGCAGATCCTCCTCGACGAGGTCGCGCAGAACGAGGACATCAAGGTCAGCCAGGACGAGCTCACCCAGTACCTGGTGCAGGGTGCCGCCCAGTACGGCATGGACCCGAACGAGTTCGTGAAGATCCTCAGCGAGAACGGCCAGATCCCGTCGATGGTCGGCGAGGTCGCCCGCAACAAGGCGCTCGCGATCATCCTCGGCAAGGTGAAGGTCGTCGACTCCAACGGCAAGCCGGTCGACCTGGCCGAGTTCACGGCGATCGCCGGCGACGACGACTCGTCCGACGAGGCCACCGACAGCAGCGAAGCTGCTGAGGCCCCGGCCGACGAGCCGGCCGCCGAGGAGGCCCCCGCCGCCGAGGAGAAGCCGAAGAAGCGCTCCTCCAAGAAGAAGGCCGACGACAAGTAAGCCGTCCCCTCTGGTTGACACGACACGCCGTCTCGTACTGTTACGAGGCGGCGTGTCGTGTCATGTGGAGGCGCCCATGGATGAGGGAGTGCGGATGAGCGACGACTGGCGGCAGCGGGTGGACGCGGTGTGGGCGGACGCCGACGACAGCAACGAGCGGGAAACGCTCGCCGCGATCGACGCCCTCGTCGCCGAGCGCGACCCCAACGACCCGGAGGCGCTGTTCGAGGCCGCGAGCGCCCGCGACTTCGCCGGCCGCGAGACCGACGCCGAGCCGTTCTACCGCGCCGCCCTCGCCCACGGGCTCGCCGAGCCGTACCGCGGGGAGGCGATCGTCCAGCTCGCCAGCACCCTCCGCAACCTCGACCGGCCCGCGGAGGCGCTGAGCCTGCTGCGCGACTTCCTCGCCGCCGAGCCCGAGCATCCCCTCGCCGACGCCGCCCGGGCCTTCGCCGCCCTGGCCCTCTTCGACGACGGGATGCGCGCCGACGCCCTCCGCGAAGCCCTCGGCGCGCTCGCCCCGCACCTCCCGCGCTACGGCCGCGCCGTCACCGCCTACGCGGCCGCCCTCGACGACGACTGAGCCGCCGCATCTGCCCACGGCGAACAGCGCCGAAATGCGCCCGGCGCTCCGATAGATTCGATGCCAAGCGACAAAGGAAATGGAGCGAACATGGCCGACATGGGTATCCAGCCCAGTGTTTTCGACAGACTGCTGAAGGACCGCATCATCTGGCTCGGCTCCGAGGTCCGGGACGAGAACGCGAACGAGATCGCCGCGAAGCTGCTGCTCCTGGCCGCGGAGGACCCGAAGCGGGACATCTACCTCTACATCAACTCTCCCGGTGGCTCGATCACCGCCGGTATGGCCATCTACGACACGATGCAGTTCGTCCCGAACGACATCGTCACCGTCGGCATCGGCATGGCCGCCTCGATGGGGCAGCTGCTGCTCACCGCGGGCACCAAGGGCAAGCGGTACATCACCCCGAACGCCCGCGTGCTGCTCCACCAGCCGCACGGCGGTTTCGGCGGCACCGCGAGCGACATCCAGACGCAGGCGCAGCTGATCATCGACATGAAGAACCGCCTCGCGCAGATCACCGCAGAGGCCACCGGCAAGTCCGTCGAGCAGGTCAACGCCGACGGCGACCGCGACCGCTGGTTCTCTGCTCAGGAGGCACTGGAGTACGGCTTCGTGGACCACATCCGCGAGTCGGCTCTCGACGTCTCCGGCGGCGGCGGCACCGAGCCGGACAAGAACTGACGACGCCTGAAGGATAAGGAAAACAGTATGAACACCCCCATGCTCGGCGGATCCGCCGGAGTCGGCGGTCAGGCGTTCGGCGGCATCCAGGCCCCGGGCTCCCGGTACATCCTCCCCAGCTTCGAGGAGCGCACCGCCTACGGCTACAAGCGCCAGGACCCGTACGCCAAGCTGTTCGAGGACCGCATCATCTTCCTCGGCGTGCAGGTCGACGACGCGTCCGCAGACGACATCATGGCCCAGCTCCTCGTGCTCGAGAGCCAGGACCCGGACCGCGACATCGTCATGTACATCAACTCGCCCGGTGGCTCGTTCACCGCGATGACGGCGATCTACGACACGATGCAGTACATCCGCCCGCAGATCCAGACGGTCGTGCTCGGCCAGGCCGCCTCGGCCGCCGCCGTGCTCACCGCCGCCGGAACCCCGGGCAAGCGCCTCGCGCTGCCGAACGCCCGCATCCTCATCCACCAGCCCGCCGTCGGCGAGGCCGGTCAGGGGCAGGCGTCCGACATCGAAATCCAGGCGAACGAGATCATGCGCATGCGCACCTGGCTGGAGGAGACGCTGTCGAAGCACTCCAACCGCTCGGTGGAGCAGGTCAACAAGGACATCGACCGCGACAAGATCCTCGGCGCCCAGGAGGCCCTGGAGTACGGCCTCATCGACCAGGTGCTCACCAGCCGCAAGACCCTGCCGGCGCTGGTCAAGTAGTAACCTTCGCTGCATGGCGGAACGGGGCGGTCAGTTCGATGACCGCCCCGTTCGTCGTGTCCGGGTGTACGCCGACGCGCCGTACGACCCGGGGCGCTGGCCCGCGACGATCCCGGCCGTCCGCCAGCTGCTCCGTGAGGGCCTGGAGCTGCCCGCCGGGGTGACGATGCTCGTCGGCGAGAACGGGGTCGGCAAGTCGACCATCGTGGAGGCGGTCGCGACCGCCTACGGTCTGCCGCCGGAGGGCGGGAGCAACCAGGGCAGGCACGTCACCAGGCCCAGCGAATCCCCGCTCGGCGAGTGGCTGTACATCGAGCGCGCGCCCTGGGCGGCGAAGTGGGGCTTCTTCCTGCGCGCCGAGACCATGCACGGCTACTACAGTTACGCCGAGACGGTCGCCGCCCCCACCGACCCGCGGCTCCACGAGATGAGCCATGGCGAGTCGTTCAACACCCTCCTCGCGAACAAGCTCAATCACCCGCAGTTCGTCGCGGGTCTCGTGTGCCTCGACGAGCCGGAGGCGGCGCTGTCGTTCCAGTCGACCCTCACCTGGTTGGCCAACCTGAATGTGATGGCCGAGCGCGGCACGCAGGTGCTCTGCGCGACCCACTCGCCGATCCTCGCCGCGCTGCCCGGGGCCCACATCCTCGAACTGGGCGAATGGGGCATCCGCGAGTCGTCGTGGGAGGACCTGGAGATCGTCGCACAGTGGCGATCCTTCCTGGACGCCCCGGGCCGCTACTTCCGCCATCTGCTGTGAGCAGAACCGCCGCGTGAAGCAAAACGGCCGACATGCGCGCCAATGTCGGTCTCACGGGTTAGGCTCGACGGAAGAACGACCCGAAGAAGGAGGGGAGAGGGATGGCACGCATCGGGGAAAGCGCCGATCTGCTCAAGTGTTCCTTCTGTGGCAAGAGCCAGAAGCAGGTTCAGCAGCTCATCGCCGGTCCTGGCGTGTACATCTGCGACGAGTGCGTCGAGCTCTGCAACGAGATCATCGAAGAACGGCTCGCCGAAGCGGGTGAGGAGACGTCGAGCGAGTTCGACCTCCCGAAGCCCAAGGAGATCTTCGGGTTCCTGGAGGAGTACGTCATCGGACAAGAGCAGGCCAAGCGGTCGCTCGCCGTCGCGGTGTACAACCACTACAAGCGCGTCCGCGCCAAGCAGACCATCACGTCGGCCGACTCCATCGACGACGTCGAGATCGCCAAGTCGAACATCCTGCTGATCGGCCCGACCGGATGCGGCAAGACCTACCTCGCCCAGACGCTGGCCCGGCGCCTCAACGTGCCGTTCGCCGTCGCCGACGCCACCGCGCTGACCGAGGCGGGCTACGTCGGTGAAGACGTCGAGAACATCCTCCTCAAGCTCATCCAGGCCGCCGACTACGACGTCAAGCGGGCCGAGACGGGCATCATCTACATCGACGAGGTCGACAAGATCGCCCGCAAGGCCGAGAACCCGTCGATCACGCGCGACGTCTCCGGCGAGGGCGTGCAGCAGGCGCTGCTCAAGATCCTCGAAGGCACGGTCGCCTCGGTCCCGCCGCAGGGCGGCCGCAAGCATCCGCACCAGGAGTTCATCCAGATCGACACGACGAACGTGCTGTTCATCGTGGCCGGCGCCTTCGCCGGGCTGGAGGAGATCATCTCGTCCCGCGCGGGCAAGAAGGGCATCGGCTTCGGCGCCCCCTGCACTCGAAGGGCGACGACATCAACCTCTTCAGCGAGGTGCTGCCGGAAGACCTCCACAAGTTCGGTCTCATCCCCGAGTTCATCGGCCGCCTCCCGGTCGTCACCACGGTCACGCCGCTCGATCAGGATGCGCTCATGCAGATCCTGACGGAGCCGAAGAACGCGCTGGTCCGGCAGTACCAGCGCATGTTCGAGCTCGACGGCGTGCAGCTGGAGTTCGACCACGCGGCGCTCGAGGCGATCGCCGATCTCGCGGTGCTCCGCAAGACCGGCGCCCGCGGACTCCGCGCGATCATGGAGGAAGTGCTCGGCCCGATCATGTTCGAGGTGCCGTCCAGCTCCGAGGTGGCGCGCGTGGTCGTGACGAAGGAGGCGGTGCTCGAGAACGCAGCGCCGACTATCGTCCCGCACCGCCCGCGGCGCGAGGAGAAGTCGGCGTAATCGTCGGCCGGGGCGTGATCAGCAGCTCCGGCGCCCGCGTCACCATCAGCCAGGCCGGCAGGATGGCGAGGCACAAGATCGGCAGCACGATCAGGTTCTGCGTGACCGCGACTCCGACGAAGATCGCGACCCAGCCGTCCCGTGCCGCGGCGACCGTGAGCCCGAGCACGCCTGAGGCGACCGCGACCTGCAGCGGGATCCCCGGCACGAGAGCAGCCGCGAGCGTGCCCACGGCCGCGCCGATGAAGACGGACGGGAAGATGCGTCCGCCGCGGAACAGCGCGCTGGCCGAGACGAGCAGCGCGAGCAGCTTGATGACGACGATGAGCGCGAGCTGCCCCGGACTGTAGGCGTCGCGGTGGGTCACCAGATCGTTCATCTGACTGAGCCCCTTGAACAACGTGATCGGTCCGCCGATCGCGCCGAGGATGCCGAGGACGAGGCCACCCGCGACGGTGATGAGCAGCGGGTGCCGGAGGCCGTGGAACAGGCGGTAGACGAGCGGGAAGAGATACACCGCGACCAGCCCGATCGCCGTCGCGATGATGGCGATGACGAGGGACGCGAGCACATCCCATCCCGTGATGGTCGTGTACGCCGGCATGGCGATGGCGAACGAGGGATGCGCGAGCAGCGTCATCGTGATCGAGCCCGCCGCCGCGGCGACCAGCGGGAGGAACAGCTTGTCCCAAAGCGAACCGCCGCCCTTCACGGCGGCCATGATCGCCGTGAAGATGAGCGCCGCCGCCACCGGCGTCCCGAAGAGCGCGCCGATCGTGCCCGAGATGGCCATCATCGCGACCATCCGGGCGGGGACGGCCTTGAACGCGCGAGCCGCCAGCCACACCAGCAGGCTGACGTTGATCAGGATGATCGGGTTCTCCGGCCCCAGGCTGACGCCGCCGGCGAGGCCCAGGATGGCCGCCAGTGCGAGCGACGGGACGATGACCGGCCGCATGGGCGGCGACACCAGCTCCGTCGTCGCCGAGTCCGGGCCGCCGTGGCCGGGGATCAGCCAGATCGTCAGCCCGACCGCGACGCCCGTGAACGTCAGGACGACGAAGATCCACCATCCCGAGTTCGGGTCGATGCCGAGTGCCTGGGGGAGGGACGTCCAGATGCCGTCGTGGAGCACATCGGCGGCCTCATCCACTAGCCACAGGGAGAGGGCGGTGAGGACGCCGATGATGATCGAAGGGATGCTCAGCAGCAGGAGCTGCCGGACCGTCGGGGTGGGAAGCTCCACCTCGCTCTGATCGGTCGTCGACATCCGCGCCCCCTCCTGCCCGTCCAGCCGGATGGGCACAGAGTAGAGCGCGCCGCGGAGGGGCGGCTATACCCGCGTCACCCGTCGAGACCGCGCCGCTTCAGCAGCGGCTCGATCTCGGCGTCCCGGCCCCGGAAGTCGCGGTAGGCCTCCAGCGGGTCCTTCGACCCGCCCACGCCGAGGAGGCGCTGCCGGAAGCGGTCGCCGTTCTCACGCAGCAGGCCGCCGTTCTCGCGGAACCACTCCACGGTGTCGGCGTCCAGCACCTCGCTCCAGATGTAGGAGTAGTAGCCCGCGTCGTAGCCGCCCGAGAAGGTGTGCGCGAAGTAGGTGCTCGCGTACCGCGGCGGCACGGCCGGGTTGTCGAGACCCACGGCCGCCAGCGCCTCCGCCTCGAACGCCGCGACGTCGGTCACGGTGTCGTCGGCGGTGATCCGGTGCCACGCCTGGTCGAGCAGGGCGGCGGCCAGGTACTCGCTGGTGGCGAAGCCCTCATTGAAGCCCTCGGCGGCGTGCAGCCGGTCGACGAGCTCCTGGGGCATCCGCTCGCCGGTGACGTGGTGGACGGCGTAGTTCTCGAGCACTTCGGGCCACAGCATCCACATCTCATTCACCTGGCTGGGGAACTCGACGAAGTCACGGAACACGTTGGTGCCGGCGAACTTGGGATAGGTCACCCGCGCGAACAGGCCGTGCAGCGCGTGCCCGAACTCGTGGAACAGGGTGTTCGTCTCGTCGTAGGTGAGCAGCGTCGGCTCACCGGCGGCCGGTTTCGGCACGTTGAGGTTGTTCACGACGACCGTCGGGGTGTCGAGCAGCGCCGACTGGGAGATGAGGGGATTCATCCACGCGCCGCCGCGCTTGGAGTCGCGGGTGTAGAGGTCGAGGATGTAGAGGCCGAGTCCCGACCCGTCCTCGTTGCGCACCTCGAAGACGCGCGCCTCCGGATGGTAGGCGACGAGGTCGGGACGCTCTTCGAACGTGATCCCGTAGAGCCGGTTGGCCGCGTAGAAGACGCCGTCGTGCAGGACACGCTCGGCCTCGAAGTACGGCCGCATCGCGGCGAAGTCCACGTCGAACTTCTCGGCACGGACCTTGCCGGTGAGGTGCGCCCAGTCCCACGCCTCGACGGTCTCGCCGTCGGGCAGCTGCCGCTGGAGATCGGCCTGCTCGGCGCGGGCGTTGCGGGCCGCCGGGGGAGCGAGGCGGCCGAGCATGTCGGCGACGGCCTCGGGTGTGCGAGCGGTCTCGTCGGCGGTGACGTAGGCGGCGTGCGTGTCGAAGCCCAGCAGGCGGGCGCGCTCGGCGCGCAGACGCGTGATCTCGAGCACGAGCTCCCGGGTGTCGTGGTCGCCGCCGCGGGTGCCTCGCGCGCGGGAGGCGGCCATGATCCGTTCGCGGGACTCGCGCCGCGTGAGATCGGCGAGCCACGGGTGGCCGGTCGGCAGCACGAGGGTGACCACGTACTTCCCGTCGAGGCCGCGGTCGGCGGCGGCCTGCGCGGCGGCGGAGAGCTCGCCCTCGCCGAGGCCGTCCAGCTCCTCCGCGGTGTCGAACACGACCGCGAGGTCGTTGGTGTCGGCGAGCAGGTTCTTCTCGAAGCGGGTCGTCAGGGTGGAGAGGCGCTGGTTGTACTCGCGCAGCTTCTCCTTGCCCGCGTCGTCGAGACCGGCGCCGGCCAGGGTGAACTCGGTGTAGTAGCGCTCGACCAGATACCGCGACTCGGCGTCGAGGCCCAGCTCGTCGAGGCGGCTGTGCACGTCGGCGATGCGCGCGTACAGGGCGGGATTCAGCCGGATGGCGTCGCTGTGGGCGGCGAGGCGGGGCGCGATCTCCTCTTCCAGCTCGTTGGTGAAGTCGGTGCTGTCGGACGAGCTCTTGTTGAAGAAGACCTCCGCGACGCGCTGCAGCGTCTGCCCGCTGCGCTCGAGCGGCAGCAGGGTGTTCTCGAAGGTCGGCGTCTCGCTGTCGTCGACGACGGCCGCGACCTCGGCCAGCTGCTCCTCCATCCCGTGCTCGAAAGCGGGGCGGTAGTGCTCGTCGCGGATCGCCGCGAAGGGCGGGAGGCCGTACGGGAGCGTGCTGGGCGAGAAGAAGGGATTCGCGGCGTCGGTCATGTGCCCAGCCTAGACACCCGGCGGGATAGCTCGCAAAGGATTCATTGCAAACAAAGCAATGCAAAGAACTAGTTGCAAAGAAGTCTTTGCATGGCTATTCTGAGGGCATGACAGACGAACAGAAGCCGGCACCGATCGGTGCGGCGGGCGGAAAGTTCCCGCATGAGGACGCCCTGGGCATGGCCGCGCTGCGGGCCCTCGCGCACCCGCTGCGCGTCGAGATCATGAACGAGCTGTCCGACTTCGGCCCCGCGACCGCCTCCATGCTCGCCGAGCGGCTGGGGGAGTCGAGCGGGGCGACCAGCTACCACCTGCGCCAGCTGGCCAAGCACGACATCATCGTCGAGGACACCGAGCGCGGCTCGGGCCGCGAACGCTGGTGGCGCATGGCGCCCGGCGGTGTGACCATCGGCTCGCCCGAAACCCTCGACACCCCGGCCGGCCGCGAGGCCAACGAGCTCATCTCGCTCGGCTGGCAGCAGAACAACGTGCGCCGACTCTCCACCTTCCTCCGCCGCGGGCTCGACACCTTCGGCTTCGAGTGGATGGAGTCGAGCACCCTCTCCACCTCTCACCTGGAGGTGACCCGGGAGCAGCTGGCCGAGCTCGGCCGCGAGTACTACGAACTGCAGACGCGGCTGAAGGCCAAGTGGAAGGCCGAGGCTGCCGACGCCGAGGCCGCGGGCGTGGAGCTGGGGGAGCGCAAGCGCGCACAGGTCCAGTTCAACGCGTTCCCCCTGGTGGAGCAGGAGGACCGCTGATGTCCGCCGCCGCTCCCGTCGCCGTGAACGCCCCGCTGGGCCGCGGTTTCGCGCGTCTGTGGACGTCCGCGATCGCGAGCAACCTCGCCGACGGCATCGGCCGTACCGCGGTCCCGCTGATCGCGACGACCCTGACGCGGGACCCGGCGTTGATCGCCGGTGTCAGCGCCGTGACCTTCCTGCCGTGGCTGTTCTTCGGCATCCCGGCCGGGATGCTGCTCGACCGGGTCGACCGCCGCATCGCGATGGCCGTCGCCAACTCCCTGCGCTTCGCCGTCGCGACCGCGCTGGCCCTGCTGATCACGACCGGCACGCTGAACATCTGGTTGCTGTACGTGTGCGTCCTCGCCTTCGGGCTCGGCGAGACCGTGTTCGACAACGCGACGACCACCGTCGTGCCGGCGCTGGTCACCCGCGACCAGCTGGACCGCGCGAACGGGCGGATGCAGTCGGCCGAGATCACCATCCAGAACTTCATCGCGACACCGGTCGCGGGTTTCCTGTTCGCGGCCGCCATCGTGCTTCCGATCTGGCTGACCGGAGCGGGCTTCCTGGTGGCGGGGCTGCTCGCGCTGAGCATCCCCGCCGCCGCGGCCCACGCGCACCGCGCAGGCGACACCGGCAAGGCGGAGGCGCGACCGCCGCTCTCGGCGGTGGTCCGCTACCTCTGGGACCATCGCTTCCTGCGCTGGATGATCGTGCTCACCTCGATCACGGCCTCCGCGCTCGCCTTCGCCCAGGGCAGCGTGGTGCTCCTGCTGTTGCAGACGTTCGAGGTGCCCGCCGCGCTCATCGGCGTGGTGACCGCCGCGATCGGCGTCGGCGCGCTCGTGGGGGCCCTTCTGTCGCCACGATTCGTCGCCCGCTTCGGCCGCGGCCGCGTGATGTTCTGGGCGATCCTCGTGAGCGGCGTCGGCATCCTCGGCGTCGGCGTGACGTCCAACGTGGTCGTCGCGATCGCCGCCTACGCGATCGGCGCCTGCGGGGTGGCGGTGTGGAACGTCCCGTGGGGCGCCATCCGCCAGGCCATCATCCCGGGCGCCATGCTCGGCCGCGCGCTCGGCATCGTCCGCACCATCGGGTGGGGGCTCACTCCCATCGCGACCGTCCTGGGCGGCTTCGTCGCCCGCATCGACCTCCGGCTGCCGTTCGTGATCGGCGGCGGGCTGGTGGTCGTCCTGACGCTCATCGCGTCCCGTCTCATCCTGTCGGCGTCCGCTCAGGAGCCGGCTGCCGAACCCATCCCGGAAGGACAACCGTCATGACCGCCGTCCTCGTCTCCACGTACCGTCCGTTCACGCACCGCCTGGCCGCCCGCGCCGGGAAGGCCCTCACCGCGTGGGCCGACCGCCCGCTCTCGCGCGCGCCTCGCGACGCCGAGCGCGTCGCGCTCATCGAGCGCACCCGCGACGCGGCCGCGCGCACCCTCCCGCAGCTCCCGCGCTGATCCGTGTACTCACCAGGCAAGCCCCCGAGCACAGGAAAAACGTCGCCCGCTGCGATGAACGGCGACGTTTTTCCTGTGCTCGACGGCTGTTCGGTGGGCGAACACCCGACACGCCGGAACGGGACGGGTCAGGCCTCGTCCACGTCGTAGTCGGAGGTGTCCGTCTCGACCAGCTGCGTAATGGTCGCGGAGTCCTCGGAGGGGTTGTACCGGATCTCGGTGCCGTCGTCGAGCGTGACAACGGGCTTTCCCTCGAGCCAGGTCAGCGTCCACTTCCAGCCGGTGGTCTCGACGTCGGTCGCGACCAGCTCCTCCTCGACCGTCTGCACGGCGTAGGCGACGACCTCGGGCAGGTTCGCAGGAGGCTGCTCGCCGACGCTCCACCGCGTCCCGAGCTGCATCAGGCGCGCCCAGCCGTGGTGGGAGCGGTCGCCAGCTCGATCTCGTACGTGACCCACTGCGTCCGGTTCGCCACCTGGTCGTAGAGCTTCTGGGCGGTGTCGTTGTCGTGGGCGGTGATCCACTGCACGACGCCGAGGCCGCGCTCCTCGGCGAGCGAGCGGGCCTGCTGCAGGAGAGCACCGCCGACGCCCTTGCCGCGCTCCTCCTCGATGACGAACAGGTCGTCCACGAAGAGGCCCCGGTCGCCCTCCAGGGGCGTGCGAACTCGCGCACGTGGGCGAGCCCCACGATCCGGTCGCCGTCGACGGCCACGTAGCCGTTCTCCTCGTGCTCGGGGGCCGTCAGCCACGACCACAGGACGAGCGCCTTCTGGTCGGTCAGCTGCGTCTCGTAGAACTCGGCGTACTGCGCGTACACATCGAGCCAGGCGAAGAAATCGCCGTCCCTGACCGGTCGAACCTCGATCGCCATGGATTCCTCCGTTCCCGTTGCGCGCCCGAATGCATGCACGCTGCGTGTTCCGACCATATCGCGGTCGGGTTCAGGGGACGAGGTCGTAGGTGACCCACTTGGTCTTCTCTGCGACCTTGTCGTAGAGGCGGCGGGCGGTCTCGTTGTCCTTCGCGGTGATCCACCGGACGACCGAGAGGCCGCGCTCCTTGGCGGACTCGCGCGCGGCCTCCAGCAGCGCCGAGCCGGCCCCGGCGCCGCGCGCGTCGGGCGAGACGAAGAGGTCGTCGAGGTACAGGCCCTTGCTGCCGTCGAGGGGGCGCACGAACTCGCGAACGTGCGCGAGCCCGATCGGGGTGCCCTCCTCGTCGACCGCGAAGTACGCCTCCAGCTCGTTCTCCGGGTCGGAGATCCAGCTCCAGACCAGGAGCGCCTTTTCGTCGGTCACGGGAGTCTCGTAGAACTCGCCGTAGCCGACGTAGAGGTCGAGCCAGGTGAAGAACTCGTTGTCCTCGACCCTGCGGACGCTCGCTGTCATCGTTCCTCCTCGATCGGGGCTGCGGCGAGCAGGATATCGGTCACCGTCAGCTCTTCGGCGGAGGCGAAGCGGAGGTCCGCGATCCTGCCCACCGAGCGGAGGTCGCCCGCGGCGGACTCGACGGCCGCGATCTCGGCGTCGGGGCCGGCGATGACGGCCGAGTCGACCGGGGTGCGCTGCGATGCCTTTGCAGCGGTCTTCGCGCCGCGGATGCCGGTCAGGGCACGGCCGACGATGGCGAGGACGTCGCGGTCGGCGCTCCAGTCCTGCGCGACCTCCGACGGCTCCGGCCATGCGGCGACGTGCACAGAGCCCTCCTCGGACCAGCTCCACGCCTCCTCGGCCGCGAACGGCAGCACGGGCGCGAACAGCCGGAGGAACGTCGACAGCGCGACGCGCAGGGCGACGACGGCGGAGGACTTCTCGGCCGAGTCCTCGCCGTAGGCGCGCTCCTTCACGAGCTCCAGGTAGTCGTCGCAGAACGTCCAGAAGAACGTCTCGGCGATCTCCAGCGCGCGGGCGTGGTCGTAGCCGTCGAGCGCGGCGGTCGCATCCGCGACCACGCCGGCCAGGTTCTGCAGCATGCTGCGGTCCAGCGGGCTGGTTACCTGGGCCAGGTCGAGCGACGCCGGGGCGTCGAAGCCGAGGATGAACTTGGCCGCGTTGAGCAGCTTGATCGCCAGACGGCGGCCGATCTTGATCTGCGTCGGGTTCTGCGGGTCGAACGCCGCGTCCGTCCCGAGCCGGCTGGAGGCCGCCCAGTAGCGCACCGCGTCGGAGCCGTGCTTCTCCAGAATGTCGGCGGGCGTCACGACGTTGCCCTTCGACTTGGACATCTTCTTGCGGTCGGGGTCGACGATGAAGCCGGAGAGGGCCGCGTTCGTCCAGGGCGCCACATCCGCTTCGAGCTTCGCGCGGAGGAGGGTCGAGAACAGCCAGGTGCGGATGATGTCCTGACCCTGCGGGCGCAGGTCGTAGGGGAAGACCGCGTCGAAGAGCTCCGGGTCGCGCATCCACCCGCCCGCGAGCTGCGGGGTGAGGGAGGAGGTCATCCAGGTGTCCATGACGTCGTGCTCGCCGACGAAGCCGCCGGCCTGGCCGCGCTGCGACTCCTCGAAGCCGGGCGCGGTGTCGGACGACGGATCGACCGGCAGCAGGTCTTCGGTGGGGATGATCGGCTGATCGAACAGCGGGTTGCCGACACCGTCCAGCGGGTACCAGACGGGAATCGGCACGCCGAAGAAGCGCTGGCGCGAGATCAGCCAGTCGCCCGTGAGCCCGTTCACCCAGTTCTCGTAGCGGATGCGCATGAAGTCGGGGTGCCAGTCGATCTGGCGCCCCAGCTCGATGAGCCGGGCGCGCAGCTCCTCGTCGCGGGCGCCGTTCTTGACGTACCACTGACGGGTCGACACGATCTCGAGCGGCTTGTCGCCCTTCTCGAAGAACTTCACCGGGTGCTGGATGGGCTTGGGCTCGCCGTCCAGGTCGCCGGAGGCGCGCAGCAGCTCCACGACGGCCTGCTTGGCCGAGAACACCGTCTTGCCGGCGAGCTCCGCGTACGCGGCGCGTCCGGCCTCCGAGGTGACCACCGCGGGGGGCTCGGGGAGGATACGGCCGTCGAAGCCGATGATCGCGCGGTTCGGGAGGTCGAGCTCGCGCCACCAGGTCACGTCGGTGATGTCGCCGAACGTGCAGATCATGGCGATGCCCGATCCCTTGTCCGGCTGCGCGAGGTGGTGGGCCACGACGGGCACCTCCACGTCGAACAGCGGGGTGCGCACGGTGGTGCCGAACAGCGCCTGGTAGCGCTCGTCGTCGGGATGCGCGACCAGCGCCACGCACGCGGGCAGGAGCTCGGGGCGCGTGGTCTCGATGTAGATCGGACCGTCGGCGCCGTGGAAGGCGACACGGTGGTACGCGCTCGGCTGCTCGCGGTCCTCGAGCTCGGCCTGCGCGACCGCCGTGCGGAAGGTGATGTCCCACAGCGTCGGCGCCTGCGCCTGGTAGGCCTCGCCGCGCTCGATGTTGCGCAGGAACGCCAGCTGCGACGTGTGGATCGAGTCGCGACCGATGGTCCGGTAGGTCTGCGACCAGTCGACGGAGAGGCCGAGCGTGCGCCACAGCGCCTCGAACTGCTTCTCGTCCTCCTCGGTCAGCCGCTCGCACAGCTCGATGAAGTTGCGGCGCGAGATCGGCTTCTGGTCGGCCGCCTTCGTGCTCTTGTTGTCACCGCCCTCGAACGGAGGGGTGAAGTCCGGGTCGTAGGGCAGCGACGGGTCGCAGCGCACGCCGTAGTAGTTCTGGACGCGGCGCTCGGTCGGCAGGCCGTTGTCGTCCCAGCCCATCGGGTAGAACACCTTCTGCCCGCGCATGCGGTGGAAACGCGCCACCACGTCCGTGTGCGTGTAGCTGAAGACGTGGCCGATGTGCAGCGAACCGGAGGCCGTGGGCGGCGGGGTGTCGATGGAGTAGACCCCGTCGCGGCCGGCCGCGAGCGCGCCCTCCCGATCGAACCGGAAGGTGCCGTCGCTCTGCCAGCGGTCACCCCACTTGGCCTCGAGCCCTTCCAGGGCGGGCTTGTCGGGCACGTTCGGCGTGCTCATAGGGGTCCTCCGATTCGATATATGCGGCACCGTGTCCTCGAGGTGCCTGAGTGTGGGATCCCCTCAAGCGTACCGAACGCGCCCGGACCTCGCTCAGACCTCGTCGACGTAGGGCTTGCGGCGAGCGGCGAACAGGGCCGCCACCAGCGTGATCGCCGACATGACGGCGAGCACGATGCCCGGGTGCCACCACGCGTTTCCGGTCGCCTGGCCGAAGATCAGCGTGAGCGCCGGGACGAACGAGGTCAGCAGCGCCGCGATGCTGTACGCGACCGAGAGGCCGCTGTAGCGCACGTCGCTCGGGAAGAGGTCGGACATCAGGCCGCCCAGCGCCGCCCACGAGAGCGTGGGCAGGATGCCGCCGATGATCATGCTCGCGACCAGGATGCCGAAGTTCGCGTACTGCAGCAGGAAGTACATCGGGAAGGCGACGATCAGCGTTCCGATCGCGCCGTACGCGACGACCTTCGCCGATCCGATCCGCGCCGCCCAGGCGCCGAACAGCGGGATCGTGATCAGCTGCAGCAGGCCGCCGATGGTCGTCGCGACCAGCAGGTCCTGGTACTTGAAGCCGAGCACCGCGGTGCCGTAGTCGACCATGTACGTGTTCATCAGCGAGTACGACCCGATGCCGAGGATGGCCGCGCCGATGCCGATGATGAAGCCCGTCGGCGCCTTGCGGAAGACCTCGACCACCGGGAAGCGGTCGCGGCGGCCGGTCTCGAGCAGCTTGCGGAAGACCGGGGTCTCGTCGATCGACCAGCGCAGGTAGAGCGAGACGAGCAGCAGCGGGAACGCCGTCAGGAACGGGATGCGCCATCCCCAGGCCGCGATGTCGGCGGTCGAGAGGGTGAGGGTCAGCACGATGAAGACGACGGCGCTCAGGATGGAGCCGACCGGCGAGCCGAGCTGGGGGAGCGCCGCGTAGAAGCCGCGCTTCTTCGGGTTCGCGTACTCGGTCGCGAGGAGGATGGAGCCGCCCCACTCGCCGCCGACCGAGAAGCCCTGGAGCAGGCGCAGCAGCACGGTCGCGATGGCGCCGAACCATCCCGCCGCCGCGTACGTCGGCAGCACGCCGACGAGTCCGGTGCTCAGGCCCATGATCAGGATGGTGATGAGCAGGGTCGGGCGGCGTCCGATCCGGTCGCCGAGGTGGCCGAAGACGATCGCGCCGACCGGGCGGATGACGAACCCGGCCGCGATCGCGAGGAAGCCTGCGAGCGCCCCGCCGAACGCGCCGAGCGGCGCGAAGAAGAGGGGACCGACGAAGAACGCGGCGAAGTACGCGTAGAGGTAGAAGTCGTACGACTCGAGCGCGGTGCCGACGAACGACGCGATGGTGACGCGGCGGGCGGTGCCGGGGGTGATTCCGGGGCGATCGGTCTCGCTGCGGACGGGGGTTGCGGTGGTAGTCACGGCTGTCCTTCGAAAACGGAATAGTATTTGGACCGGGTCCAATAATGGCACGGAAGGAGAACAGCGGATGTCGGTCGCGCATTCCCCTCGTCCGTCCGGTGCCGGCCGTCCCCGTTCCTCGTCCCGCGCGATGATCGCCGAAGCGGCCGCCGAACTGTTCCTCGAGCAGACCTACGCGGGCACCACGGTCGACGACATCGCCCGTCGCGCCGGGGTCAGCCGGGCCACCTTCTTCAACTACGTCGGGTCCAAGAGCGATCTGCTGTGGCTGGAGGTGGATGAGGCGCTAACCGCGTTCGACGGCACGCTCGCCTCCGTCTCGTCGGAGCTGGCGCCGATGGACGCGGTGCTCGAGGCGATGACGCGCCTCGCCGACGCGTTCGGGCCGGGGCGACTGCCGCTGGCCGTGACCCAGGTGGAGCTGATGGGGACGGATGCGGAGCTGCAGGCGTCGGCGCTGCCGCGGTTCCTAGCGCTCGTGCGGCGGGTTCAGGCGTTCATCGCGGCCCGAGCGGGCGCGTCGCCCGACGCGCTGCTGCCGCGCGCCGCCGCAACCGCGGTCGTCGGCGCAGCGGTCTCTGCAGCGACGGCGTGGGCGCGCGCCGGCGTGCGCCGCGGGCCGCTCACTCCGCTCGTCCGCGACGCCGTCGCGCCCGTGTGCGCCGGCTACGCCGCCGTCCTCTGACGCGCCCACTTCGAGCGACCCTCCCTCGTGAAGTGCAGGTAGTTGCGGCCTCGCGCGGCGTGTCGACCGCAACTAGCTGCACTTCGTCGAAGGCCGGACGCGGAGGGGCGAGGAGCGGATAAGATAGAGGGCACAGGCTGTGATCCGGGTATCGCCGGGGAGTCTTCGGAAGAACGGCGGCGCGCGAGCGGCGCCCAGTAGAACCGAACGGGACCGGCCCGTCACAGCCGAACGATGAGTGGCCCTCCCCGGCGACGGAGGCGGAGCGGGCAAGCGGGGTGGTACCGCGACGGGCGTGCGAGCGTCCGGCGTCCTCGTGCAGCACGTGAAACCTGCCAGGAGAGAGATGCCGTACCCCAAGTCCGCACCGGACTCGAACGAAGGCGCCGCCGAGCGCCCCGACGTAGAGCGCCGCCCCGAAGTGGTGGCCAGCCCCGTCTTCCCCGAGATCGAGACCGACGTCCTGAAGTTCTGGGACGAGGACGGCACCTTCCGCGCCTCCATCGACAACCGCGACGGCGCCGAGGAGTGGGTCTTCTACGACGGTCCGCCGTTCGCCAACGGCCTGCCGCACTACGGCCACCTGCTGACCGGCTACGCCAAGGACGTCTTCCCGCGCTTCCAGACCATGCGCGGCAAGAAGGTCGAGCGCCGCTTCGGCTGGGACACCCACGGTCTCCCCGCCGAGCTCGAGGCCGAGCGGCAGCTCGGCATCACCGACAAGAGCCAGATCGAGGAGATGGGGCTCGCCGCGTTCAACCAGGCGGCGAAGGACTCCGTGCTCCGCTACACCCGCGAGTGGCGCGAGTACGTCACCCGGCAGGCGCGCTGGGTCGACTTCGACAACGACTACAAGACGCTCGACACCTCCTACATGGAGTCGGTGATCTGGGCCTTCAAGCAGCTGCACGAGAAGGGCCTCGCCTACGAGGGCTACCGCGTGCTGCCGTACTGCTGGCGCGACCAGACTCCGCTGTCCAACCACGAGCTGCGGATGGACGACGACGTCTACAAGATGCGTCAGGATCAGACGGTCACGGTGACGTTCCCGCTGGTCGGCGAGAAGGCGGAGGTCCTGGGCCTCACCGGCGTGCGCGCCCTCGCCTGGACGACCACGCCGTGGACCCTCCCGACCAACCTCGCGCTGGCCGTGGGCCCCGACATCGAGTACGCCGTCGTCCCCTCCGGGCCGAACGGCGCCGCCGACTCCTACGGCGACCCGGACCAGGAGGTCCTGAGCGGCCGCTATCTGATCGCCGCGAGCCTCCTCGGCAACTACGCCAAGGACCTCGGGTACGAGTCGCCCACCGACGCCCTCGCGGCGGTCACCGGCACCGTCCGCGGCTCCGAGCTCGAAGGCGTCGAGTACGACCGCCTCTGGGACTTCTACGCCGACACCGAGAAGTGGGGCACGCAGAACGCGTGGCGCATCCTCGTGGACGACTACGTCACCGTCGAGGACGGCACCGGCATCGTCCACCAGGCCCCGGCCTACGGCGAGGACGACCAGCGCGTCACCGAGAAGGCCGGCATCCCGGTCATCATCTCGGTGGACGACGGCGGACGCTTCCTGCCCGACGTGCCGGAGGTCGCCGGCCTGCAGGTGTTCGACGCGAACAAGCCGCTGACCCGGATGCTGAAGGAGCAGGGCCGTCTGCTGCGCCAGGCGAGCTACGAGCACTCGTACCCGCACTGCTGGCGCTGCCGCAATCCGCTCATCTACAAGGCGGTGTCGAGCTGGTTCGTCCGCGTCACCGACTTCCGCGACCGGATGGGCGAGCTCAACCAGCAGATCACCTGGGTGCCCGAGAACGTCAAGGACGGCCAGTTCGGCAAGTGGCTGGCCGGTGCGCGCGACTGGTCTGTCTCGCGCAACCGGTACTTCGGCTCGCCCATCCCGGTCTGGAAGAGCGACGACCCGGCGTACCCGCGCGTGGATGTGTACGGCTCCCTGGAGGAGCTGGAGCGCGACTTCGGACGGCTGCCGCTCAACGCGGCGGGAGAGCCTGACCTGCACCGACCCTTCATCGACGAGCTGACGCGCCCGAACCCGGACGACCCGACGGGCCGCTCAACGATGCGACGCATCCCGGACGTGCTGGACGTCTGGTTCGACTCCGGGTCGATGCCGTTCGCGCAGGTGCACTACCCGTTCGAGAACCACGACTGGTTCGAAACGCACAACCCGGCCGACTTCATCGTCGAGTACATCGGGCAGACGCGCGGCTGGTTCTACCTGCTGCACACGCTCGCGACGGCGCTGTTCGACCGGCCCGCGTTCAAGAACGTGATCAGCCACGGCATCGTGCTCGGCAGCGACGGGCAGAAGATGTCGAAGTCGCTGCGCAACTATCCGGACGTGAACGAGGTCTTCGACCGCGACGGCTCGGATGCGATGCGCTGGTTCCTGATGTCGAGCCCGGTGCTGCGCGGCGGCAACCTCGTCGTCACCGAGGAGGGCATCCGCGAGGGCGTCCGTCAGGTGCTGCTGCCGCTGTGGAACACCTGGTACTTCTTCTCGCTGTACGCCAACGCGACCGGCTACGAGGCGAAGCGCTCCACCACGTCCACCGACGTGCTCGACCGCTACCTGCTCGCCAAGACGCGCGACCTGGTCGAGGCCGTGACCGCCGACCTGGAGGGCCTGGACTCGACGCTCGCCGCCGCCAAGCTGCGCGACTTCGCCGACGTGCTCACCAACTGGTACGTGCGCCGCTCGCGCGACCGCTTCTGGGAGGGCGTGGATGAGGACGGGCGCGGAACCGAGGCGTTCGACACCCTCTACACGGTGCTCGAGACGCTGACCCGTGTCGCAGCTCCCTTGCTGCCGCTCGTCAGCGAGCGCATCTGGAAGGACCTCACCGGCGGCCGCTCCGTCCACCTCACGGACTGGCCGGAGGCGACGGAGTTCCCGGCCGACGACGCGTTGGTGGACGCGATGGACCGCATCCGCGCCATCAGCTCCACCGCGCTCTCGCTGCGCAAGCAGGCCGGCCGCCGTGTGCGTCTGCCGCTCGCGACGCTGACCGTGGTCGCGGAGAACGCGGAGGCGCTGCGACCGTTCAAGGGCATCCTGCGCGACGAGCTCAACGTCAAGGCGGTCGAGCTGGTCGAGCTGCAGGACGACAGTGCGGCGCGCTACGGCATCACCAGCAAGCTGACCGTGAACGCCCGTGCGGCCGGACCCCGCCTCGGCAAGCAGGTGCAGCAGGTCATCCAGGCCGCGCGCTCCGGCGACTGGTCCGAGGCGGACGGCGTCGTGACCGTGGGCGGCATCGACCTGGTGGAGGGGGAGTACGACCTCGTTCTCGAGACGGCGGGGAGCGGCGATGACAGCTCCGCGCTCGCGCTGCTCGCGGGCGGCGGCTTCGTGCTGCTCGACACCGCGACCACGCCGGAGCTGGAGGCCGAGGGACTTGCCCGCGACGTCATCCGCGCCGTGCAGGACACCCGCAAGGCGGCCGGTCTCGACGTGAGCGACCGCATCCGGCTGAGCCTGACGTTCGAGCACGAGGACGACGCGCGCGCGCTCGGCCTCGCGGGCGACGTCGACATCGCGACCGAGACGCTGGCCCTGGCGGTGCAGGTCTCGGCTGCGGGAGCATCGGACCAGGACGCGGCCTTCGCGCAGGGCTTCGGCGCCGGGCAGTTCGCCAACGCCGGCGCGTTCACGGTCGGCGTGACCAAGGTGGAGGAGGCGGCCCTGTGACCGACGACGAGGACTTCCGCGACCGCGCGGACGAGGTCTACCAGGCGCTGCTCGCCCGCATCGGCGAGGGCGCGCCCGAGCGGCGCCTCGACGCGACCCGGCGCGCCGTGGAACTGCTGGGCGACCCGCAGCGGGCGTACCCGATCATCCACATCACCGGCACCAACGGCAAGACGTCGACGAGCCGCATCGCGGAGAGCCTGCTGCGCGCCTACGGGCTCCGCACGGGGCTGCTGACGAGCCCGCACCTGGTGCGCTTCAACGAGCGCATCGTCATCGACGGCGAGCCCATCGGGGACGAGGCGCTGGTGCGCAACTGGGACGACATCAGCCCCTACCTCGACATCGTGGACGCGGAGCTGGAGGAGCAGGGCAAGGCGCCCCTGACGTTCTTCGAGGCGCTGACCGCGCTCGCCTTCTCCGCCTTCGCGGACGCCCCCGTGGACGTCGCGGTGATCGAGGTCGGCATGGGCGGCGAGTGGGACTCGACCAACGTCGGCGACGGCCAGGTCGCGGTCTTCACCCCGATCGCGCTGGACCACACCAAGGCGCTCGGCGACACCGTCGAGGAGATCGCCCGCACCAAGTCCGGCATCATCAAGCCGTCGGCCGACGTCGTGTCGTCGTCGCAGACGCCGGAGGCGGACCGCGTGCTGCGGGAGGCCTCCGAACTCACGGAGTCGACCTTCGCCGAGCAGCCGCGCGACTTCGACGTCGCGGCGACGCGCGTCGCCGTCGGCGGCCAGCTCGTCACCGTCCGCGGCCGAGCGGCCACCTACGAGGACGTCTTCCTGCCGCTCTACGGCGACCACCAGGCGCAGAACGCCGCGGTGGCGGTCGCAGCGGTCGAGACCTTCCTCGGCCGTGGCACGCAGCCGCTCAAGGCCGACCTGGTCGAGGAGGGGTTCGCCACGGCGACCTCGCCCGGACGCCTGCAGCTCATCGGCATCGAGCCGAGCATCCTCGTGGACGCCGCGCACAACCCGGCGGGCGCTCAGGTGCTCGCCGACGCCCTGCGCAGCTACTTCGACTTCGACGAGATCACGTTCGTCGTCGGCATCCTGGAGGACAAGGACGCGCGGGGCGTGATCCGCGCGCTGGCGCCGGTGGCGACCCAGTTCTTCGTGACGCAGCCCGGCTCCGACCGGGCACGGGACGCGGAGGACTTCGGCGACGTCGTCCGTGACGAGGTCGGCGACGAGGCGGTCATCGTCTACTCGGACGCCATCGACGCGCTAGAGGGCGCCCGGGAGTGGGCTCAGGACGGACCGAAGCGCGCCGTCGTCGTCGCCGGCAGCATCGTGCTGGTCGGCCAGGCGATGGCGTACGCCGAGGAGCAGGAGTGGAAGCAGGCGGCGTCGTGACCGACGCTCCCGAGCCCGAGCCGGCACCCGCACCCGCGCCCGCGCCGAAGCCCGGGCGGCCCCGCCGTCAGCGCTCCCTCCGCGAGATGCTGGGGTCTATCGTCCTCGGCTTCGAACTGCTCGTCGTGTTCCTCGGCGCGCTGGTGCTGTTCGGCCTGCAGGCGCTGCCCGCGTGGGTCGCGCTCGGCGGGGGAGCAGCGCTGATCGTCCTCATGATCATCGCGATCGGACTGCTGCGGAGCACCCTCGGCGTGGTGCTCGGATGGATCGCGCAGGTGGTCCTCGTCGCCGCCGGCCTCCTCGTCCCCGCCTTCTTCATCGTCGGCGCGATCTTCACCGCCATGTGGGCGTACTGCATGATCGCCGCCGCGCGCATCGACCGAAACAATCAGGCAGCCGCACGGGCTGCCGGCAACGGAACGGAGAACCCATGACCAGTGCCGTCGAGGAAACCCTCGTCCTCATCAAGCCGGACGGCGTCGCTCGCAGCCTGACCGGCGAGATCCTGCGCCGCATCGAGGCGAAGGGCTACTCGCTCGTCGACCTGCGGATGCTGCAGGCCGACCGCGACCTGCTCGCGCAGCACTACGCCGAGCACGAGGGCAAGCCGTTCTACGAGCCGCTGGTCGAGTTCATGGAGTCCGGCCCGATCGTGGCCATCCGCCTCGCGGGCAACCGCGTCATCGAGGGCTTCCGCTCTCTCGCCGGTGCGACCGACCCCACGACCGCCGCACCCGGTACCATCCGCGGCGACCTGGCCCGCGACTGGGGCCTGAAGGTCCAGCAGAACCTCGTGCACGGCTCCGACTCGCCCGAGTCGGCGCAGCGCGAGCTCGCTCTCTGGTTTGGCTGACCCGCCGCCCGCCTCTGCATGACGCGACACGCCGTCCCGCCACCTGGCCGGACGGCGTGTTGCGTCAGCCAGAGGCTCAGATGAACGCGCGGTGGATCCAGTCGAGCTGGATCTGCGCCAGCACGGCGACGATCGCGTAGCAGACGATCGTGATCAGGGGCACCCAGCTGTAGAGCGTCCCGAACAGACGACGTGCGCGCTCCGGCACCGGGATGTTGCCCTCCTTGAGGTTGTACAGCGTCACCGCCCAGAACGTCGGGATGGTGACGACCCAGGTGACCATGCACCACGGGCACAGCACGTTCAGCACCGTCAGGGACTGCGTGATCAGGAAGATCACGAGCACCAGCGCAAGCAGCACGCCGACGTTGAAGGCGATCCAGTACCAGCGGGCGAAGCGCGCGCGGGTCGCGAGCAGACCGACGCCGACGGCGATCGTGGCCGTCCAGCCGCCGATCCCGAGCAGCGGGTTCGGGAAGCCGAGCAGCGAGCCCTGCCAGGAGTTCAGGTTCTTGGAGCAGCCGACCAGCACCGAGAAGTTGCAGGACAACTGCGCATTCGGGTCCTCGAGAAGGTGGAACTTGTCCACCGTGAGCATGAACGCGGCCCAGAGGCCGATGGCCCCGGCGACGATGAGGAAGACAGCGAGAGCGGTCGGGCGGCGGTAGGCGGCCTCGGTGGGAAGGTCGGACACCCTCGGATTATGGCACGCCGCCTGCGTGTCGCCCTGGGAGAGGAACGCCGGAAGCGCGGCCCGTGCGATAATCGTTGCAGCAGTCGTCCCGGCTCCGGCCGGGAGGAACGACAAAGGCTTGTGGGCGCCTGGAGCGCCCAGTGAAAGGCCGGCCGTAGAGGCCGGCGGAGAACAGTGAGAAGGAGGCCTGCCGCGCCACGAGCCCGGCGGCATCCGAACAGGATTGAGGGAGGCGCCGCACGCGCCGCCTCCCGACGGAGAGTACCCGGCGAGCGGGGAACCGCCGCCGGTCGAGGAGTGCACCAGCGATGGTGGATAACGAGAATATCGACAACACGAACGACAACGAGACGGAGACGGGAGGACGGAAGCGCAAGGGCCTCTTCGGCACGCGACGCGTGGTGAGGAAGGCGGCTCCGAGCGTTTCCGAGACCGTCGCTCCGGCCGCTGACGAGCCTGAGGTGGGGGCGGTGGCCGAGCAGGCCCAGGCCGCACCGGAGCAGGCGGCGACCGAGCAGGCGGCGCCCGCGGCGCAGGTCGACCCGACCGCGCCCGTGACGCCCGAGCCCCCGGCGCTGCCGGAGAAGCTGGGCGACGCCGAGACGCCGGCCGCAGCCTCCGCGCCCGGCCTGCCGCCGACCACCCTGCTCTTCCAGGCACCGGACATCCTGCCGCTCCCGCCGCTCCCGGAGGGCGAGGAGGAGCCGCCCACCGGCGTCCGCCGCCGCTCCCGCCGCCGCGCCGGGGAATCCGGCCGCGAAGGGGCCAACGACCCGGCCAACACCGTGGTCAAGGTGCGCACACCGCGTGAGCCGGAGCTCATCACCGAGCCGCAGAAGGTAAAGGGCTCCACGCGCCTCGAGGCGAAGAAGCAGCGCCGCCGCGACGGCCGTGACGCCGGCCGCCGCCGTCCCGTCATCACCGAGGCCGAGTTCCTGGCCCGCCGCGAGTCCGTCGATCGGCAGATGGTGGTCCGCTCCAAGGGCGGCCGCATCCAGATCGGCGTGCTGGAGGACAAGGTCCTCGTCGAGCACTACGTCGCCCGCTCGCAGGAGGCGTCGCTCATCGGCAACGTCTACCTGGGCCGCGTCCAGAACGTCCTCCCGAGCATGGAGGCCGCGTTCGTGGACATCGGCCGTGGGCGCAACGCCGTGCTGTACTCCGGCGAGGTCGACTGGGATGCCGTCGAGACCGGCAACCAGCCGCGCCGCATCGAGCTGGCGCTGAAGGCGGGCGACCGCGTCCTCGTGCAGGTCACCAAGGACCCGGTCGGCCACAAGGGCGCCCGCCTCACCAGCCAGATCTCGCTGCCCGGCCGCTACCTCGTGTACGTGCCTAACGGCTCCATGAACGGCATCAGCCGCAAGCTCCCGGACACCGAGCGCGCGCGCCTCAAGAAGATCCTCAAGGAGGTGCTGCCCGAGAGCGCCGGCGTGATCGTGCGCACCGCCGCCGAGGGGGCCACCGAGGAGCAGCTGACGCTCGACGTCAACCGTCTGACCGCGCAGTGGGCTGACATCAGCCAGCGCGTCGAGACGCAGCAGGCTCCCGCGCTGCTGCACAGCGAGCCGGACCTCCTGATCAAGATCATCCGCGACGTCTTCAACGAGGACTTCCAGAAGCTGATCATCGCCGGCGACGACGCGCGCCAGACCATCGAGAACTACCTCCGCCAGGTCGCTCCCGACCTGCTCGATCGCGTGGAGCCGTACGAGGGCGAGCGCGACGCGTTCGACGAGTACCGCATCACGGAGCAGATCGAGAAGGCGCTGGAGCGCAAGGTGTGGCTGCCCTCGGGCGGCTCGCTCGTCATCGACCGCACCGAGGCGATGACCGTCGTGGACGTCAACACCGGTAAGTTCGTCGGCTCCGGCGGCAATCTGGAAGAGACGGTCACCAAGAACAACCTGGAGGCCGCGGAGGAGATCGTCCGCCAGCTGCGCCTCCGCGACATCGGCGGCATCATCGTCGTCGACTTCATCGACATGGTGCTCGAGTCGAACCGCGACCTCGTCCTCCGCCGCCTGGTGGAGTGCCTGAGCCGCGACCGGACCAAGCACCAGGTCGCCGAGGTCACCTCGCTCGGACTCGTCCAGATGACCCGCAAGAAGCTCGGCCTCGGCCTGCTGGAGACCTTCAGCGAGGCGTGCGAGGTCTGCGCCGGTCGTGGCGTGATCGTCCACCACGACCCGGTGGTGAAGCACCGCCAGCCGCAGCAGCAGCCGTCCAACGAGCGCCGTCGCGGCCGCGGCGGCAACGGCGGATCCGGAAACGGGAACGGTAACGGCGGATCGCCGGCCGGCTCCAACGGCAACGGGAACGGCCACGCCGGCACGCATGAGATCACCGACGACGCCAAGAACGCGCTGGCCAAGATCGCGGCGTCGACCATCCACCACCACGAGGACGACGCGAAGCCGTCCGAGGGCGAGCAGGTGGAGGTGTCGGAGGTGACCGTCGCGGAGGTGACGGTGACCGAGGTCACGGCCAAGAAGCGTCGCCGCAAGGGCAAGGGCGGCGCCGACCGTCAGCAGGCGCCGGAGCAGCAGGCTGCTTCGCAGGAGCCGGCGACGCAGGCGGAGGCTCCGGAGGCCGCGCACGACGCCGCCGACGCGGGCATCCCGCTCATCGAGCTCCCCGAGCCCGCGCCCGTCCAGGCGCCGCAGCGGCCGTCGCAGCACGAGACCGAGTTGCTGCTCGACTCCGTGCTCGACGCGCTGCCCGCTCCCAAGGAGCCGGGACAGGGTCGCAGCCGCAGCCGTCGCGCAAGCACCGCGGTCATCGCCGGCGGCGAGCTGGCCCCGAAGGGCGAGTAGGGCGTCAGTGCCGCCGGACGCGGTCGCGGGCCTTCACCCGCAGACCGCTGGCAATGAGTCGCGACACGAGCTCGTGGCCGGAGACGGGGTGCGCCCCGGCGGCCACGAGCTCGTCGTGGCGCTTGTCCGGCACGTCGTAGTGGTCGAGATCGAACGCGCGCCGCGGCACCTCGTTCGCGGCCGCGAAGGCGTGCAGTTCGTCGAGCGACGCGTCGCTGACCAGATGCGACCACAACATGCCGTGGGCCGGCCATGCCGGGGATCGATCAGGACCGTCATAGAATGATTGTAGGAACGGGCTCCGACACCGGCCGGAAGGCTTCCCACCGAATTGACGGTGGCCTGGGCGTCGGGTAAAGTTGACCGTTGGTGTGTGCCGGGTGCTGCTCGGCCGCCAACATGGTTTTCTGAGAGCCGTCGGTCGCAACACGCGAACGGGCGGACTCGCCAGTGATATCCAACAAAGTAGAAGAGCAGGACCAGGTCCGCGGCAGCGCCGGGAACTGTTCCCCGACGAAAAGGTACTGACAAGTGGTTTACGCAGTTGTGCGCGCCGGTGGCCGGCAGGAGAAGGTCGAGGTCGGCACCATCGTGACGATGGACCGCATCAAGGCCGACGAGAACGGCACGGTCCAGCTCGCGCCGGTGCTGCTGGTCGACGGTGACACGATCACCTCCGACGCCAAGTCGCTCGCGAAGGTCGTCGTGACCGCCGAGGTCCTGGGCGACCTCCGCGGCCCGAAGATCCACATCCAGAAGTTCAAGAACAAGACCGGCTACAAGAAGCGCCAGGGCCACCGTCAGGAGCTCACGCGCGTCAAGATCACCGGCATCAAGTAGCCGACAGACCGTTCTCGAGGAGAAGAAGACATGGCACACAAAAAGGGAGCGAGCTCCACTCGCAACGGCCGCGACTCCAACGCGCAGCGCCTCGGCGTGAAGCGCTTCGGCGGCCAGACCGTCAACGCGGGTGAGATCCTGGTCCGCCAGCGCGGCACGCACTTCCACCCCGGCGTGAACGTCGGCCGTGGCGGCGACGACACGCTGTTCGCCCTCGCCGCCGGCGCGGTCGAGTTCGGCAACAAGGGCGGCCGCAAGGTCGTCAACATCGTGGCTGCCGAGGCCTGAGCCTCCCCACGAGCACCACTTCCGGATGGGCGGGCTTCGGCCCGCCCATCCGCGTTTCACCACAATCTAGGAGAGCACCATGGCGACCTTCGTCGACCGCGTGACACTGCACTTGCGCGCGGGCAACGGCGGGAACGGGTGCGTCTCGGTCCGTCGCGAGAAGTTCAAGCCGCTGGCAGGCCCCGACGGCGGCAACGGCGGCAACGGCGGAGACATCGTCCTCGTCGCCGACCCGCAGGTCACCACCCTGCTCGGCTACCACCGCCACCCGCACCGCGCGAGCGACAACGGCGGGTTCGGGATGGGAGACCACCGCAGCGGTCACACCGGCGAAGACCTCGAACTGCCCGTTCCGGTCGGCACCGTCGTCAAGGACGAGGACGGCGTGGAGCTCGCCGACCTCACCGAGCCGGGCATGCGCTTCGTCGCGGCGGCCGGCGGCGTCGGCGGACTCGGCAACGCGGCTCTGGCGAACCCGAAGCGCAAGGCGCCCGGCTTCGCCCTGCTCGGCACCCCCGGGTGGGAGGGCGACATCCGCCTCGAGCTCAAGACCGTCGCCGACATCGCCCTCGTCGGCTACCCGTCGGCCGGCAAGTCGAGCCTCATCGCCGCCCTCTCCGCGGCCAAGCCGAAGATCGCGGACTACCCGTTCACGACGCTCCACCCGAACCTGGGCGTGGTGCAGGCGGGCGACGTCCGCTACACCGTCGCCGACGTCCCCGGCCTCATCGAGGGCGCGAGCGAGGACGCGGCCTCGGCCTCGAATTCCTGCGCCACGTCGAGCGGTGCTCGGCGCTGCTCCACGTGCTCGACTGCGCGACCCTCGAGCCCGGCCGCGACCCGCTGAGCGACCTCGACGTCATCCTCGCCGAGCTCGCCGCCTATCCCGTGCCCGAGGGCCAGACGCCGCTGCTGGAGCGCCCGCAGCTGATCGCCCTCAACAAAATCGACGTCCCGGATGCTCGCGAGCTCGCCGAGTTCGTCCGCCCGGAGCTCGAGCAGCGCGGCTACCGCGTGTTCGAGATCTCCACCGTCAGCCACGAGGGGCTGCGTCCGCTGTCGTTCGCGCTGGCCGAAATCGTCGAGAAGGCGCGCACGGAGCAGCTGGAGCTGGAGCAGGCGCGTCCCCGCATCGTCATCCGCCCGAAAGCCGTCGACGACTCCGGCTACGTGGTCAAGGTCGAGGGCGGCACCGACGGTCCCGTCTACCGCATCCTGGGCGCGAAGCCCGAGCGCTGGGTCGCCCAGACCGACTTCGCGAACGACGAGGCCGTGGGCTATCTGGCCGACCGTCTGGCGAAGCTGGGCGTGGAGGACGCGCTGGTGCGCGCCGGTGCCGTGGCCGGGTCCACCGTCGTCATCGGCCGGAACAACGGCGTCGTGTTCGACTGGGAGCCCACGCTCACCTCGACCGCCGAGCTCATCACCGCGCCGCGCGGCACCGACGCCCGCCTGGACACGAACGCCCGGCCGACACGCAACCAGCGTCGCGAGGACTACTTCGACCGGATGGACGCCAAGGCCGAGGCCCGCGAGGAGCTGCTGCGCGAACGCGAGGCCGGCCTCTGGCAGGACGACAGCTACGACGAGAACGCCGTGCGCACGGCGGAGGAGGAGAGCAGCGAGGGATGACGATCGACGACCGCAGCCAGATCCCGACCGCCCGGCGCATCGTCGTCAAGGTGGGCTCGTCGTCCATCAGCGGCGAGAACGCCGGTCAGATCGCGCCGCTGGTCGACGCCCTCGCCGAGGCGCATGGCCGCGGCACCCAGGTCATCCTCGTGTCGTCCGGCGCCATCGCGACCGGCATCCCGTACCTGTCGCTCTCCGAGCGTCCCACCGATCTCGCCACCCAGCAGGCGGCGGCCGCGGTCGGCCAGAACGTGCTGATCTACCGCTACCAGGACAGCCTCGACCGCTACGACATCGTCGCCGGCCAGGTGCTGCTGACCGCCGGCGACATGGAGAACCCGACACACCGGAGCAACGCGAAGCGGGCCATGGAACGGCTGCTCGACCTGCGCATCCTGCCCATCGTCAACGAGAACGACACGGTGGCGACGCACGAGATCCGGTTCGGTGACAACGACCGCCTGGCGGCGCTGGTCGCGCTGCTGGTCGAGGCGGACCTCCTGGTGCTGCTGTCGGATGTGGATGCTCTGTACACGCGGCCGCCGCACGAGGCGGGCGCCGAGCGCATCGAGCACGTCGGCTGGGACGACGAGCTGGCCGGAGTCGAGATCGGGTCCACGGGGCTCTCCGGTGTCGGCAGCGGGGGAGCGGTGACCAAGGTGTCTGCGGCGCGGCAGGCCGCCGAGCGCGGAACGGCCGTCGTCCTCACTGCGACCTCGCTCGTCTCGCAGGCGCTGCGGGGCGAGCAGGTCGGCACGTGGTTCGCGCCCGCGCCGACCGAGGACGGGTTGTCCACAGGTTCGTCGTCGGCCGTCACCTCGGACGCCGCCGCGTCCTAGTATCGACGCATGTCCTCGATCACCCAGGCGCCCGCCGCCACGCTGTCGCTGCAGGAGCGGCTGGCCGCTGCCAAGACCGCGTCGCGCGCGCTGGCCGTGGCCAACACCGAGCAGAAGAACCGCGCGCTGCGGGCGATCGCCGACGGCGTGCTCGCAGCCTCCGACGAGGTGTTCGCCGCCAATGAGCTCGACCTGGCGAACGGCCGCGAGAACGGCCTGTCGACGGGGCTCCTCGACCGGCTGACGCTGAGCCCGGCGCGCCTGCAGGGCCTCGCCGACGCGGTGCTCGAGGTCGTCGGGCTGACCGATCCGGTCGGCCAGGCGGTGCGCGGCAGCGCTCTGCCGAACGGCGTCAAGATCACGCAGGTGCGCGTGCCGTTCGGCGTCGTCGGCGCGATCTACGAGGCGCGGCCCAACGTGACCATCGACATCGCGGCGCTCGCGATCAAGAGCGGCAACGCGGCGGTGCTGCGCGGCGGAAGTGCCGCGATCGAGACCAACCGCGTGCTGGTGCGGGTCATCCAGGAGGCTCTGGCATCGGCGGGTCTGCCCGCCGACGCGGTGCAGACCATCGACGACTTCGGTCGGGAGGGCGCGGCCGAGTTGATGACGGCGCGCGGCTTCGTCGACGTCCTCATCCCGCGGGGGAGTGCCGACCTCATCCAGACGGTCGTCACCCAGTCCACCGTCCCGGTCATCGAGACCGGCGCCGGCGTCGTGCACGTGGTGCTCGACGAGTCGGCCCGCGAGGACTGGGCGGTCGACATCGTGCGCAACGCCAAGGTCCAGCGGCCGAGCGTGTGCAACGCGGTCGAGACGCTGCTCGTGCACCGTGCCGCCGCCGACCGGCTGCTGCCGCCGGTCCTCGGCGCGCTGCGGGAGGCCGGGGTCACCATCCACGCCGACGAGCGCGCGCTGCCGTTCGCCCCGGACGGGGTGCCGGTCACCGACGAGGACTACGCCACGGAGCACATGAGCCTCGACATCTCGGTCAAGGTCGTCGACGACCTCGACGAGGCGATCGACCACATCCGCCGCTACTCGACGCAGCACACCGAGTCGATCATCACAAGCGACCTCGAGAACGCCGAGCGCTTCCTCGCCGAGGTCGATTCGGCCGTCGTCATGGTCAACGCCTCGACGCGGTTCACCGACGGCGGCGAGTTCGGGTTCGGCGCCGAGGTCGGCATCTCGACCCAGAAACTGCACGCGCGGGGGCCGATGGGGCTGCCCGAGCTCACCAGCACCAAGTGGATCGTCCGCGGGTCCGGCCAGATCCGGGCGTAGGCGACCGCTAGACTCGTCATCGGGCCGTGAGGCCCGCAGAAAGGACCACGCACGATGTCATTCCTGACGACCGTCCTCGCCGAGGCCGAGACGCACGTCGAGCTCCCGATGCCGGCCTGGGCGTTCGGCGCCATCGCGATCGTCATCTTCATCTCGCTCGCGTTCGTGATCTGGAGCTTCAAGGACGTCGCCAACCGGCACAGCCACCGCTCCGCCCCCGACGCGGCCGCGCACGCCGGCGCCCCGGGTGCCACGCACCACGGCACCGGCCACCCGACCCAGGGACACTGAGCCGGCCCGCGCGCGGGCTGACGCCGGCATGGAACTGACGCAGACGGGCCGGCCTCGGATCGGCGTGATGGGCGGCACCTTCGACCCGATCCACCACGGCCACCTGGTCGCCGCCA
Organism: Leifsonia poae; assembly: GCF_050632865.1. Lineage (GTDB taxonomy): Bacteria > Actinomycetota > Actinomycetes > Actinomycetales > Microbacteriaceae > Leifsonia > Leifsonia poae_B. The sequence goes on from NZ_JBODSA010000001.1 coordinate 1,048,982, forward strand.
GCGAAGTCGCCCAATCGTTCGACCTGGACGAGGTCGTGTTCGTGCCGACCGGCCAGCCGTGGCAGAAGGGACCGGTCACCCCGGCGGAGCACCGCTACCTGATGACCGTGATCGCCACCGCGTCCAACCCTCGGTTCACCGTCAGCCGCGTCGACATCGACCGCGGCGGTCCCACCTACACGATCGACACGCTGCGCGATCTGCACGAGGAACGTCCGGATGCCGAGCTGTTCTTCATCACGGGAGCGGACGCGATCGCGCAGATCCTCAGCTGGCGCGACGTCGCCGAGCTGTGGGAGCTCGCGCACTTCGTAGCTGTGAGTCGTCCGGGACACGACTTGAGTATTTCTGGATTACCGGAGCAGGACGTAAGCTTGTTGGAAGTTCCGGCCCTGGCGATCTCCTCGACCGATTGCAGGAGCCGGGTCAGCAGGGGATTCCCGGTCTGGTACCTCGTGCCGGATGGGGTCGTTCAGTACATCTCCAAGCACCATCTGTATCGGAGCGTGGCATGACATCGTGGCCTGAACAGCCGCCGACGGGCCAGCCGCAGGCGCAGACGCGGCGACAGGCACGGGAGTTCGAGCGCTCGCGTCGCGCGGGCACGGCTGAGCCGACCCCTGCGGGCCAGATCCCGGAGATGACCACGTCCGGGCAGCGTGACGACGACGCAGCGCCCACGGTCGAGACCGCTGCGGCTGAGACCGCCGTGCCCGAGGCTGCTGCACCTGAGACCGGCGCGCCCAAGGCTGCCGTTCCGGCGGCCCAGGCGGACGAGCGTCCCGCCATCCCCGCGAGCGCCTTCGCCGAGCCCGGTGTCTCGTCGCCCTCGGGCAACTCCTTCGGCCTGTTCCGCCAGGCGCCCGACCCCTCGCAGCCCGAGCCCGTGACCCAGCCGATGGCGATCCTCCAGCCCGCCGACTCGGCGGCGCCCGCTGCCGCTTCCAGCGCCCCGGCGTCGGCGACGAACGCACCCGCAGCCGGCGATTCAGTTCCCGAGCGCACGCTCACCCGGCGTGAGCTCCGCGCCATGCTGCAGGCCCAGCAGGCGAACGCGCAGGCCAACCACCCGGCCGCGGTCGGCGAGCCGGTGTTCCCGGTGACGTTCACCTCCGGCCCCGAGTCCGAGGCGGCGAACGGCGCCGAGACGGCGGCGGCCGCTCCCGCGGCGTCCAGCGCCGCCGCTCCGGCCGAGGCCGACGCTCCGTCGACCAGCGAGAAGTCGGCATGGCCGTTCGCCCCGCTGACCCCGTCCTCCGCTCCGGGCGCCTCGCGCACCGCCGAGCCCGAGACCACGGTGACCCAGAGCTCCACATCGCCGTTCGCCGCGTTCGGCGCGCCGACTGCGCCCAAGGCGGAGACGCCTGCGCCCGCGCAGGCCGCGTCCGCTGCAGCTGCCCCGGTCGACGCGGAGGAGGACACCTCCGCGCAGGAGCGCCGCCCGTTCACCCCGCCGACCGGCCACTGGTCGACCGCGGCCGAGCTCGACGACCAGAACCAGCCGATCACGACCCGCAACGTCACGCAGTCGACGGCCGCGACCACGACGAACGCGCTCATCCTGCCGGTCATCCCGCAGCCGGATGTCAGCTCGCCGCTCACCCAGACGGGCGAGATCCTGGTCACCGGATCCATCGACCTGCCTCGCGGCATGGGCGCGACCGGCGCGCACCCCGACCGCATCGACTCCTCCGACATCGACCGCCTGCTCGACGGCGAGGAGAACGAGTTCAACACGTCCGAGGTGCAGCCGGTGCGGGCATCCCGCGCCATCAGCACGCACACCTCGACCCGCGGCGTCATCGCGCCGCCCAAGAAGCGCGGCAACGCCCTCCCGGTCATCCTGATGACCGTCGCGGGCGTCCTCGCCGTCGGCGTCATCGGGCTGCTCGTCGCGGCCTACGTCCTGAAGGTGTTCTGATCATCCGCGCGTCCGCATCCATCTACGCATCACCCTCGCACCGAACGCGACCGGAGGACTCTCTGTGACCGCATCCCAGCACGCCCGGGACATCCTGCAGGTGGCAGCCGCCGCCGCCGACTCGAAGGGCGCGCAGGATCTCGTCGCCCTCGACGTCTCCGGCCCGCTGCCGCTGACCGACGCGTTCCTGCTGGCCAGCGGCCGCGTCGAGCGCAACGTGCTCGCGATCGCCTCCGAGGTCGAGGACAAGCTCAACGAGGCCGGCGTCAAGACCCTCCGTCGAGAGGGCAAGGCCGAGGGCCGTTGGGTGCTGCTCGACTTCGGCGACCTGGTCGTGCACGTCTTCCACGAGGAGGACCGCATGTACTACGCGCTGGAGCGGCTGTGGAAGGACTGCCCGGTGCTCCCGATCCAGCTGCCGGTCCACGAATCGGCCGAGTAGCCCTCAGTTTTTTCTCGCGCCTGCGATGTAGTAGGCTTGAGGAGTTGTCCCGGGAGGTCCGAACGGCCCGAACGGAACACACTCTGGGTCTGTGGCGCAGCTGGTAGCGCACCTGCATGGCATGCAGGGGGTCAGGGGTTCGAGTCCCCTCAGATCCACCGAAACCCCCGGTCGAGAGCGGAAACGCTCCGCCGGGGGTCTTTTCTTTGCCGCTACAGTTCTCGGTATGCAGAGCCGCAGCGCCACGCCCGCCGACGTCGATGCGATCACCACGACGATCGCGCTCGCGTTCCGGGACGACCCGGTCTGGGGTCCCGCGCTCGAGGCGGCTGACGGGAGCACCGGCCACCTGGAGCCGTTCTGGCGTTTCTTCGTCGAGGGCGCCATCCCGCATGGCGCGGTCCGCCTCGCCGACGGTCCGGACGGCGAGGCGGCGACCGTCGCGATCTGGCTCCCGCCGGAGGTCCCCGAGCTGACCGATGAGCAGGAGGCCGAGGCCGACGCCCTGATGCGGCGGACGCTGACGCCCGACCGCTTCGAGGCGTACCAGCGCCTCTGGGAGCGGTTCGAGGAGTCCCACCCGCACGACCGGTCCCACATGTACCTGAGCCTGCTGGCAACGCACCCCGACCACCGCAGCCGCGGGATCGGCCAGCAGTTGCTGGCCGAGAGCCTGCGCGCCTTCGACGAGCAGGGCATCCCCGCCTATCTGGAGTCCACGAACCCCGCCAACGACCACCGCTACGAGCGGGCGGGGTTCCGCCCGCTCGGCGGCTTCCGTTCGGTGATCGATGGGGCGGCCGTCACGACCATGTGGCGTGACGTGCCGCCCGCGCCGGTCAGTCGCCCTTGACGTTGACGAGCTGACGCAGCGTGTGCCGCACCTCGACGAGGTCCGCGGCGTCCGCCATCACCTGGTCGATCGGCTTGTAGGCCTGCGGGATCTCGTCCAGGAAGGCGTCGGTGTCGCGGAACTCGATCCCCGTCATCGCCTCCCGAAGCTGCTCCACGGTGAAGCGCTTGCGCGCCGCCGACCGCGAGAACTGCCGCCCGGCGCCGTGCGGCGACGAGTGCAGCGACAGCGGATTTCCCTTCCCCGCGACGACGTAGGAGGCGGTGCCCATCGAGCCCGGGATCAGCCCGGGCTGCCCCGGACGCGCCGAGATCGCGCCCTTCCGCGACACCCACACCTCCCTGCCGAAGTGGGTCTCCCGCTCCGTGAAGTTGTGGTGGCAGTTGATGCGCCCCTGCTCGATCACCGGCGTGCCGAACCACTCCGACGTCTGCCGCACCAGGCGGTCCATCATCTCCTCGCGGTTGAGCAGGGCGAAGTGCTGCGCCCACCGCAGCTGGGCGATGTACGCGTCGAATTCGGCCGTGCCCTCCACCAGGTAGGCGAGGTCCTTGTCGGGGAGCTCGATCCACCACCTTCGCATCAGCTCCTGGGCGACGGCGATGTGGTGGCCGGCGATCCGGTTGCCCACGCCGCGCGAGCCCGAGTGCAGGAACAGCCACACGGCGTCGTCCTCATCCAGGCTCACCTCGATGAAGTGGTTGCCGGAGCCGAGCGTCCCCAGCTGGTACTCCCAGTCGCGCCTGTGCTCGGCCGGGTCGAACCCGGCCTCCTCGGCCATCCGGGTGAGTTCGGCGATGCGCGGCTCGGCGGTCGCGACGATCTTCCGGTTGCGGGCGCCGGCCGACAGCGGGATGGCGCGCTCGATGTCCGTCCGCAGCACCGACAGCGGCGTCGTGATGGCCGCCACGTCGTCGCGGGTGAACTGCGTGCGGACGGCGATCATCCCGCAGCCGATGTCGACCCCGACGGCGGCCGGCATGATGGCGCCGAGCGTCGGGATGACCGACCCGACCGTCGCACCCAGGCCCAGGTGCGCGTCCGGCATCAGGGCGAGGTGCGGGTGGATGAACGGCATCCGCGAGGTGGTGACCGCCTGGGTGCGCGTGGAGTCCTCCAGCAGGGAGGCCCAGCTCAGCAGGCGGTTCGAGATTCTTTCCATGATCCTTTCGTCTCTTCATCGGTGTGCGGCCGGGACGGCCGGACCGACGCGAGACGCGAAGGAAGGACAGCCCCGGTCCTCGAACGGCGGGGCTGCGGCAATGGTGCTACAGACCCCGGATGCGCTCGAGCGCGCGGAAGCGATTGTCGCGCTGCGCGTACTGCAGAGAGCTCAGCTGCAGGGGGCTCATCGCGTGTCCTTCCGTTCGGCGTTCGTCAGCGTGGGCTGCCTGCGCCCGGTGGCGCAGGGTTCCCGACTGTACCGGGTCGGGGCCCTGGGGGGCAAGGAGCGGTCAGCGCGGGGGCCGCTACGGGCTTCTCCGATCTCGCACCACGACGGCGAGAATCCCCGTCGTGGGATCGTCGATGCCGGGCGTGCGCGTCGCGCGGAGTTCCGCGAGCGTGTCTGCGTCCATCCATTCGGGTGGATCGTCGACGACGGCCAACTCCGGGTAGCGCTCTCGTACGGCCTCTGCGGACGGTGCACTGACGAAGCCCCACAGGCCGCCCATTCCGTAGTCGTATACGACCAGGTACTCGTGGTGGTCGTTCACCGGCGGCAGACCGGCGTCAGCGCAGCCGGCGCTCCTCCTCCTGCTCCAGGCGCTCCTTCTCGGCGTCCTTCGCCTCCTGCTCCTTTTGGATCTCTTCTTCGCGCGGCGTCTTGTTCGTCATGCTGCGAGCGTAGCCGCCGGGCCTCGGCGGCGGAACGGTCGGTCGGCCGTTGTGCGGGCCGAGCGGCCTGCACTACCCTCGCGAAGCGGGGCGGATGACGGACCATGACGGACAGCGGACGTGCAGCGGACACCGTGACCTGCGCGGGCGGGGTGCTCGACCATTACCGGCACGTCTGCCTGCAGGAGAACCCGTTCTTCCTGCCGCCGGAGGACTTCCTGGGGGAGCAGGACCGCGATGGACGCTGACGACCGCACCTGGATGCGCGACCTCGGCGCGCTGCTGGCGCTGCCCTCCCTCTGGGTCGACCACACCCCGACTGAGATCGCCGACGGGCTGCTCAGCGTGCTCGTCGGGATGCTGCGTCTGGATGCGGCGTTCGCCCGGTTCGCCGGACCGGACGAGGGAGAAGCACTCGAAGCCTGGCGCCCGTCCGGACCCGCCGCTCGGCTGCGGCTGCTGGCGGCGATCGACGGTGACGGACGTGAGAACGCCGGACGCCGCCCGGGCGTGACCACGGGTGCGCTCCGCTCGCACGACACGGACGCGGACGACATTGCGAAGGTCGCCACCCTCGATCTGACGCTGCCCTGGGGCACCGGCGTGGTCGCCGTCTCCGCCCCGCGGCCGGACTTCCCGACCGAGCGCGAGACGCACCTCTTGCGGGTCGCGGTGGGTCAGGCCGCGATCGCGCTGCACACCGCTCGGCGGATCGCGCGGGAGCAGGCGGCACGGCGGGACGCCGAGCGGGAGCTGGATCGTCGGGACCGGATGCTGCGGTCACTGATGGACGACCTGTCGCCGGCGCTGGCGGCGTTGTCCAGGCGGCTGCAGCAGGTGGCGCGCGACACCGAGCGGCCGACGCCCCAGCCCGTGGCCACCCCGCCGACGCCCGCGGCGGCCTCGGCGATCGCACCGCTCGCCGCCTCCCTCACCCGCCGCGAACTGGAGGTGCTGGGTCTCCTCGCGCAGGGCCTGTCCAACAAGGAGATGGCGGCGCTCTTGTGGCTGAGCGACCGCACCATCGAACGCCACATCACCAGCCTCTACCGCAAGATCGGGGTGGCCCGGCGAAGCGAGGCCACCGCGTACGCCCTGCGGCACGGGATCGCGTGAACGGGCAGCCGCTCCTCACCCGAAGGTGAAGCAGTAGGCCTCCGCCCCGGGCGCGTCGAACCGCAGCTCCACGACCCGCTGGCGGATCGGGCCGGTCTGGCGGACCAGCTGGAACGTGTCCTGCCGGTCGAGCACGCCGCGGCCCTCTGCATCCACATCGGTCCCGTGGGCGTCGCCCGGCGGCTCGCCGTCGAGGAGCACCCGGAACGGGATGCTCGTGCCGGCCGGTGTCGGACCCATGACGAGATTCGCATCCCGGGCCTGGAAGGCGAAAGCCACCCCGCCGTCCGCCTCGCCGAGCACGGCGGCGTGCCGCGCCTGCGTCCACAGGCCGTCGAGCGTCCAGGCGTTCAGCGGCAGCCGTCGGTCGGCCGTGTACCGTTCCGGCCGGTCGTACCGGTCGGGCGACTCGTCGACGAAGCCGCTGCTCTGCGCGTAGCCCAGGTACGTCTCGGGCGAGCGGAGGTCGCGCCAGTCCGCGGCGACCTCCAGCCCCACCGGGTCGACCATCACCAGGTCGAGGTCGACATCGTGAGCTCCCGCGTCCCTCAGCAGCCGCTGGATCATCATCTCGGTGCGCGCGTACTCGCCCTCGCCGAAGTGGTGGTACCGGAGGATGCCGTCCGCGTCAGCGAGGTAGACGGCGGGCCAGTAGTGGTTGGCGAAGTCGCCCCACACGCCGTAGTCGTCGTCCACCGCGACCGGGTAACGCACCCCGAGCGCTGCGGTCCGCGCGACCACATTGCTGCGGTCGTGCTCGAAGCCGAACTCGGGCGTGTGCACGCCGAGGATGGTGAGCCCGTCGTCCGCGCACTTCTCGTGCCAGGCACGGAGGTACGGGAGGGTCCGCAGCCAGTTGACGCACGTGTACGTCCAGAAGTCGACGAGCACCACGCGGCCGCGCAGCCCCTCCGGCGTCAACGGCTCGCTGTTCAGCCACCCGGTCGCCCGGGAGAACGACGGGAGGCGGCCCTCATCCGGCAGAGCCTCCTCGTCGCCGGCGAGCCGGTGCGCAATCGAACGGAACAGCCCGCGGGAGCGGTCATCGGACACCGGACGCCTCCTCCGATCCGCGGGCGAGGATCCCGGCCATGCGGGCGGTGTCGATCACGGCGTCGGCGAAGGCTCGCGGTGCCTCCTGCGCGAGGTTGTGGCCGACTCCGCCGCCGATGGTCCGGTGCTCGTAGGGCCCGGTGAACCGGTCACGGTAGGCGGCGGGCTCGAGGTGGAAGGCGCCGTTGGCGTCGCCCTCGAGGGTGATCGCCGGGACGGCGATCGGGGGCCGGGCGGCGAGCCGTTCCTCCACGTCGTCGAACCGCGGGTCGCCGGGCGCGAGACCGAGGCGCCAGCGGTAGTTGTGGATGACGATGTCGACGTGGTCCGGGTTGGCGAACGCCGGCCGGCTGCGCTCGAAGTCGGCGTCGGTGAACGCCCACTCCGGCGACGCGGTTCGCCAGATCAGGCGGGCGAAGTCGTCCCGGTACCGGTCGTAGCCTTCGCGTCCCCGCTCGGTGGCGAAGTAGTACTGGTACCACCACGCCAACTCGCTCGCGGGCGGCAGCGGATGCGCGTTGGCGGCCTGCCCGGCGACGAGGTAGCCGCTCGCGGTGACCTGGCCGAGGACGCGCTCGGGCCAGAGCGCGGCGAGGACGTTCGTCGTCCGGGCGCCCCAATCACAACCGCCGATGAGCGCCGCGTCGATGCCGAGGGCGTCGAGGAGCGCGAGGGCGTCGGATGCGAGCGCGGCCGGCTGTCCGTTCCGCAGCGCCCCCGGGTCGCGGAACCTGGTCGTCCCGTACCCGCGGAGGTACGGCACGACCACGCGGAACCCCGCGTCGACGAGCAACGGGACGACGCCGTCGTAGCAGTGGAGGTCGTAGGGCCAGCCGTGCAGCAGCAGCACGGGAGGAGCATCGGGCGCTCCCGCATCCGCGTAGCCGACGTTCAGCTCGCCGGCGTCGACCTGCTGCACCGGCAGCGGATCCGCCCCGCTCACCGCAGCGACCGGAACGTCGCGCGGACCTCCTGCGAGAACAGCTCCGGCTGCTCCCAGGCGGCGAAGTGGCCGCCGCGGTCGAGGCGGTTGAAGTGGATGAGGTGCGGGTACGCCGCGGTCGCCCACGTCCGCGGTGCCGCGTAGATCTCATCCGGGAAGACGCTCACGCCGGTGGGCAGCGGCACGCCCTTCGGCGCGAAGAACGCGAGCTTGCTCTCCCAGTACAGCCGGGCGGAGGAGACGGCGGTGTTCGTGAGCCAGTAGAGCGTCACGTTGTCGAGCACGTCGTCGCGACTCAGCCCCTCGGAGCCGCCCTGGAAGACGCGGGCGATCATGTCGTAGCTGCGCGCATCGTGGTCGAGCATCCACGCCGCAAGGCCGACGGGGGAGTCGGCGAGCGCGTAGAGCGTCTGCGGCTTGTTGCCCATCTCCTGCGCGTAGGCCAGCCCGTGCGCGTAGAAGTAGGCCAGCTGGTCCCAGGCGCCCCGCTCCTCGTCGTTCAGGTCGGCCGGCGGGTCCTGGTGGGCGTCGAGGGCGGATTGGATGGCGTCGGGCACGGTCGCCGGCATGTTGGTGTGGATGCCGACGAGTCCGGGAGGCTGCAGCAGTGCCAGCTGCTCCGTGACGGCGTTGCCCCAGTCGCCGCCCTGGGCGACGTAGCGGTCGTAGCCGAGCCGTTCCATGAGCTGCGCCCAGGCCTTCGCGATCCGGATGGGGTCCCATCCCGTCGCGTCCGGCTTGCCCGAGAAGCCGTGCCCGGGGAGCGAGGGGATGACGAGGTGGAAGGCGTCGGACGCGTCGGCGCCGTGCGCGGTCGGGTCGGTCAGCGGTCCGACGATCTTCAGCTGCTCGATGATGGACCCCGGCCAGCCGTGGGTGACGATCATCGGCAGCGCCTCCTCGTGCGGCGACCGGACGTGGATGAAGTGGATGTCGAGTCCGTCGATCTCGGTGACGAACTGGTCCAGCCCGGCGAGCCGCGCCTCCATCGCCCGCCAGTCGTACTCGTTCGCCCAGTAGTCGGCGAGGGCACGCATGACGTCGAGCCGGACCCCCTGCGACGTGTCGTCCACGGTCTCCCGTTCGGGCCAGCGGGTGGCGAGGATGCGGCGCTTGAGATTGGCGAGCTCGTCGTCTGAGGCGGTGTAGTGGAAGGGGCGGATCTGGGGCGCGGCGCTCCCGGCGGCCGGGCGCGGTTCGGTGACGGTCATGGGGTCCTCCTGCGGGTGTGGCGGCGGCCGAGTGACCCCCGCACGACGAGCGTGCGCGTGGTGGGCGGGCGGTGGCATCCGGAAGACCCCCAAGGGCATGCGGGGTGGATGAAGGAATTGGGGGAAAGCCCCTACGCGTCATGAGAACGGTCACACCCCGCCCGCGCGCTTCGCAGCCGGGGGAAAGGCTGGGCGGCTAGGATCGCGTCAACGACCGACGACCGAGGGATGCCGATGACCGATCTGCCGCGACGCCACCAGCGCGCCCGCGGACCGGAGGGCGTCCGGCACGGCCGCCTGCCCCGGCGGCGCGGCGCCGTGGCTGCCCTCAAGCTGCTCGCCGCCGTCGTGGTCGTCGCCTTCGTGAGCGCCGGGTCCATCGCGGCCTACGCCGTGTGGGATGTGGCGCGCTCGATCAAGACCGGCGTGCATCTGCAGGCGGCGCCGGGGCAGTCGGCGATCCCTCAGGACATCCCGAACGTCTCCGCCATGCCGGGCGGCATCAACCTCCTGCTCGCCGGGACCGACAGCCGCAGCGACCTCGGCGGCATCTACAACAGCGCGGAGGAGCAGGACGCCAGCAGCGGCGCCGGCAACAACGACGTCACGATGCTGCTGCACATCGCCCAGGACCACAAGAGCATGATGGTGGTCAGCTTCCCGCGCGACCTCATGGTCGCCATCCCGGATTGTCCCGACCCGAACGGCCAGGGGACGATCGACGGCACCTCGTACGCGCAGTTCAACACGGCCCTGTCGCGCGGCGGCCTGAACTGTGTGGTGGCGACCGTGTCCAAGATGACCGGGCTGACCATCCCGTTCGCTGCGACCATCAACTTCAACGGCGTGAGCGCGATGTCGAACGCCGTCGGGGGAGTGACGGTGTGCCTCGCGAGCCCGGTCACCGACGACTACACGAACCCGCCGCTCGACCTGCCGGCGGGCGAGAGCACGATCGTCGGGGATATGGCCCTCTCGTTCCTGCGCAGCCGCCACGGCGTCGGCGACGGCAGCGACCTCGGCCGCATCTCCAACCAGCAGGTGTTCCTCTCGGCGCTCGCGCGCAAGATCGTGAGCGGCGGCGTCCTGTCGAACCCCGTGCAGCTCTACTCCCTCGCGAAGGCGGCGGTGGACAACATCACGCCGTCGGAGAGCCTGACCAATCCGACCACGCTGGTGCAGATCGCTCTCGCGCTGAAGGACACCGGGCTCGAGAACATGGTCTTCGTGCAGTATCCGGCGGTCACCGACCCGGACGACCCGAACCGCGTCGTCCCCGACGACACGGCCGCGAGTGCGCTCGACGAGGCGCTGGTGAACGACCAGCCGGTCAAGCTCACCGGCTCCACCGGCCGCGCGGCGGAGGACCCGACCGCGACCGCGTCGCCCGCGCCGGATGCGGGGGCCGGCGGCGAGCCGTCCCCGGTGACGCCGACCACTCCGGCCGCACCCGCCGCACCGGACACCGGCGCGACGCCCGCGCCGACCGGCTCCGGCGGACCGATCGACCTGCCGTCGACGATCACCGGCCAGACCGCCGCACAGCAGACCTGCACCAAGGGCAACAACTAGGGCTGCGGCGGCACGACCAGGAAGTGCCAGCCGATCCACCACCAGAACAGCATCACGGTGAAGCGGGCGGCGCGGTCGGTCATCACGATGTCCAGCACGGTGGTGAGCCGCGCGACAGTCCCCGGTGCGATCCGCGCCTGCACCACCAGCGCGACGATCAGCAGCCCGCACAGCACGAACCCGGCCGTCGTGATGTCCCTCATCGCCTCCGCCCCCTCCGGATGAGCGCATACCCGCCGAGCAGCCAGAGCGCCACGAGGACGCCGCGCGCGGGCTGCCAGGCGAGCACCGGATCCATGAGGTCGGACAGCGCGGGGAAGTCCTGCTCGTGCGCGGGCAGGTCGCGGCCGAGGAAGAACGCGCCGATCTCCCAGGCGCAGCCGGCGGCGATCACGGCCGACCAGAGGACCGCAGCGCGGCGGACCGGACGGGAGGAGGCATCCGTCGCCTCGGCCGCGCCGGCGGGCCGGTCGGCCCAGACGACCGGGAGCAGCAGTACGCCGAGGCCCACGACGATCGCCGTGTCCGCGGGGCCGTACAGCGGCGTCACAGCCACGGTCAGCGCCGCGACGGCGATCAGCACCCCGGCGACGATCCTCCGCGACAGCCTGTCACGGTCGGAGCGTAGCCGCAGCGGGATGCGCAGCCAGCGCAGCTGGTCGAGGACGAGCGCGGCGGCCCCGAGCCCGTAGATCCACGCGTCAACGGGGGCTCCGCGGACCACATGGAAGAGGGTGGTCACGAGCAGGACCGCGATCCATGCCAGGCGCGTCAGCAGCAGAACGCGGGCCGAGGCGGTGCGCCGTTCGGACGGCGCGGCGCGCCCCTGCTCAGCCATGCGCGAACTCTACGCCGCGCCCCGCGCGGCGCGCTTGCCGCGCCGCCCTCCGGACGCGTTGAATGAGCCCATGGCCACAACGCGGATCGAACCGATGACGTCCCTTCAACTCCGGGTGCTCGTCATCGCGATCCTGTCGAGCTTCGTCGCGTTCCTGGACGGCGCCGTCATCAACGTGGCGCTCCCCGCGATCTCGAAGGAGCTGGGCGGCGGCCTGCAGCTGCAGCAGTGGGTGGTGGATGCGTACCTCGTCACCCTCGGCTCGCTCATTCTCATCGCGGGCTCGCTGTCGGATGTGTTCGGCCGCAAGCGCGTGCTCTACGCGGGGCTGATCGGCTTCGGCGTCACGTCGCTGCTGTGCGCCTTCGCGCCATCCGGGGTGTTCCTGGTGCTCGCGCGGGCGCTGCAGGGTGTCGCGGGCGCGCTGCTCGTGCCGAGCTCGCTGGCGATCATCATCTCCCGCTTCGAGGGACCGGCGCAGGCGAAGGCGATCGGGCGATGGACCGCGTGGACCGGCATCGCGATGATCGCGGGTCCGGTGGTCGGCGGCCTGTTCGTCGACACCCTCGGCTGGCGGTGGGTGTTCGTCATCAACGTCATCCCGATCGCGATCACGTTGGTGCTCCTGATGACGGTGCACGTGGCCGATCGCGGGATGGGCGGCCGCGTCGATATCGCGGGCGCGATCCTCGGCTCGCTCGGCCTCGCGGGCACGGTGTTCGCCCTGATCGAGCAGGGTACGTTCGGCTGGGGGAGCCCGCGGGTCTGGATCCCCTTCGTGGTCGGTCTGCTCAGCCTGGCGGCGTTCTTCGTCGTCGAGACGCGGGTGAAGCAGCCGATGCTGCCGCTCGGGCTGTTCCGCGTCCACAACTTCTGGGTGGGCAACATCTCCACTTTCTTCGTCTACGGCGCGCTCTCGTTCGGACCGCTGGTCGTGACGCTGTTCCTGCAGCAGGTGGCCGGGTTCTCGGCCATTGCGGCCGGCTTCGTCTTCATCCCGTCGACGCTGTGCATGCTTCTGCTCTCGGGCTTCTTCGGCGGCCTCGCCGGGCGGTACGGGCCGCGGCTGTTCATGGCGATCGGCCCGGTCATCGCCGCCGCCGGCTTCCTGTGGCTGCTCACGATGGGCACGGACGTCAACTACTGGACGACGCTGCTGCCCGCTGTGCTGCTCTTCGGCATCGGCCTCTCAATCACGGTCGCGCCGCTCACCAGCGCGATCCTGGGCGCCATCCACCCGGAGCAGGCCGGCATCGCCTCCGCGGTGAACAACGCCGTCTCGCGCATCGCCGGTCTGCTGGCGGTAGCGGCGATCGGGATGATCATCGGCGGCACGCTCGACGAGGCGGGGCTGCACCGCGCGATGGTGGCGGGCGCCCTGCTGCTGCTCATCGGCGGCGTGGTCTCGGGCATCGGCATCCGCAACGGCGTGCCGGCGGCCGAGAAGGTTCAGACCGTCACGGACTGACCGGCGAGCGCCAGCATCACGACGTCGACGATGGCGCAGGTCATGATGAGCTGCATCAGCAGGCGTGTCGGGCTGCGGCGCAGCAGGAGCACAACCCCGGTGATCGCGGCCGCGAGTCCGATGACGAGCCCGACGAGCAGGACGGGCCGTACCGGCAGGCCGGGCCCGAACGTGATCAAGAGGGTGGCGAGTGCGAGGGCGGAGAACGCGAGCAGCCCGCTCGGCCGCGCGCCGAGGCGGTGGGGCAGGCCGCGGATGCCGGTGCGCGCGTCGTCCTCGAGGTCGGGCAGCACGTTGGTGACGTGCGCGGCGACGCCGAGCAGGGCGCCGGCCGCGTAGACCCACCACTGCGGCCACGCCGGCTGCTCCTGGCCGAGGGTCGCGATGGCGGGCAGGAGGCCGAAGGCGACGGCGAACGGCACCCAGGAGTACGCGGTCGACTTGAGGCCCAGGTTATAGGCCCAGCCGCTCGCGATGGCGATGGCGTGGACGACGAGGGCGGCGATCCCGAGCGGCAGGGTGAGGACCAGCCCGACGGCCAGCGCGATGAAGGCGGCGGCGCGGACCGTCGTCACGGAGACGTCACCGCGGGCGGCGGGCTTGTCGGTGCGCTCCACGGCTCGGTCGCGGGCCGCGTCCAGCCAGTCGTTGCTCCAGCCGATGGACAACTGGCCGAACAGGATGGCGAGGGCGAGGAGGACGAGGCGGCCGGGCGGGTAGCCGAGCCCGATGCCGAGGCCGACGGCGATCACCGTCACGACGACGGTGGGGCCGGGGTGGCTGGCGAGGAGGAGGGAGACCACCTTCTTCGCCATGGGGGTCATGGTAGTCCTCGGCGATGGCCGCAATTACTCCGCCTCCGCCGAACACGGTAGAATGTTTGCATGCAAACACCGCTGACGCGCGAGCTGCCGTACACGGCGCCCCTTTACTCGCAGAGCGAGGCCGCCCGGATCATCCAGGCTCCGCCGACGTCGTTCACGCGGTGGGCTCACGGCCAGAAGTTCAAGCAGCGCCAGGAAGGTCGTTGGGGTGAGAGCGCGCCGCTCCTCACCGGCGTTCGCCCGGGACGCGGACTCACCGTTCCCTTCACCGCCTTGGCCGAGGGGTACATCATCGAAGCGTTCCGCCGAGCCGGCCTCCCGATGGCCCGTATCCGACCCGCCATCGACGTGCTGCGGCACGAGATCGGTATGGAGGATGCGCTGCTGAGCCAGCGTCTGATGACGGACGGCGCCGAGATCCTGATCCGCAACGGCGAAGGCGATCTCGTGGTCGTCCGGAACCATCAGGGCGTCTTCAAGGAGGTCGTCAACGAGTTCCTGAAGAGCATCCAGTACGAGGACGGCTACGTCAGCGTCATCCACCTGCCGACCTTCGAGGTGGTCGATGTGGTCGTCGATCCGAAGCGGAACTCCGGACATCCGACGATCGACCGGATCGGAGTGCGGGTCGACGATGTGCTCAGTCGAGTGCGTGCCGGCGAGGCCCTGCGCGATGTCGCCGAGGACTTCGATCTCGAACCTCGCGAGCTGAGGTCGCTGATCATCCAGGCTGCCTGAGATGCAGTCCGCGCGCATGCTTCTCGACCGGTCGCTGGGGCAGCGCAAGCTGGTGTCGCGCCTCAGGGCTGCCGACTGGGATGTGACGACATTGGCCGAGCACTTCGGCGACGCCCGCGCCCAGAAGATGGCGGATCAGGAGTGGATCAGTGCGGGGACCGGTGCCGGCTTCCTCCTGCTCACCAAAGACCACATGATCGCGTCCCGCCCGCTCGAGGCCATGGCGATCCACGTCAACGACGCGCGCGTGATCGCCTTCGCGCGCGGCGACCTCACGGCGGAGGCGATGGGGGACGTCTGTCTGCAGCACGCTGTCCGGATCCACCGATTGGCGACCGTGCGGCCGCCTTTCGTCTTCTCGCTCTCCGTGAGCGGGCTCCGCCGAAAGCGTCTCAACTGGCCCGCCTAGAGAGTAACTGCAAGAAACTTGCACCCATCTGCAAGCACTTGCGTACACTACTGCCATGTCGAAACGTCTCGCCGAGGTCGCGCGCAAGGTCGGAGTCAGCGAAGCCACCGTCAGCCGTGTCCTGAACGACAAGCCCGGGGTCTCGGATGCGACCCGCCAGGCCGTGCTCACTGCCCTGGACGTGCTCGGGTACGAGCGCCCCACCAAGCTGCGGGGGAGCGCGCCCGGCTCGTCGGGCTCGTGCTGCCGGAGCTGCAGAACCCGATCTTCCCGGCCTTCGCCGAGATCATCGGCGGCGCGCTCGCGCAGAACGGCTACACGCCGGTGCTCTGCATGCAGACCGCCGGCGGCATCTCCGAGGCCGACTACGTCGAGCTGCTGCTGCAGCAGCAGGTGTCCGGCGTCGTGTTCGTCGGCGGCGCCTACGCGCAGCAGGATGCCGACCATTCCCACTACGGCCGGCTGACCGACCTCAACCTGCCGACCGTGCTTGTGAACGCACCGGTCGACAGCCTCCACTTCGCCACCGTCTCGTGCGACGACACGGTCGCCACCGCCCAGGCGCTGACCCACCTGCGCTCGCTCGGCCACGAGCGCATCGGGCTGCTGCTGGGGCCTCGCGACCACGTCCCGTCGCAGCGCAAGCTCGAGGCTGCACGCCGGCTGGCCGAGGGATGGGGCACTCCGCTCAACGAGTCGCTGGTCGTGCACTCGCTCTACTCCCTCGAGGCGGGGCAGGCGGCGGCGACGCGGCTGCTCGCGCAGGGCGTCACCGCGATCCTGTGCGCGAGCGACCCGATGGCGCTCGGCGCGATCCGCGCCGCGCGGCGGTCGGGGCTGTCCGTGCCGCGGGACGTCTCCATCGTCGGGTACGACGACTCGGCGCTGATGAACTCCACCGAGCCGCCGCTCACGACGATCCGGCAGCCGATCGAGCCGATGGGGCGCACCGTGATCGAGCTGCTGCTGCGGCAGATCTCGAGCGATTCGGCCATCCGCGACGAGCTCTTCTTCGAGCCGGAGCTCGTCGTCCGCGGGTCGACGGGGCCCGCTCCGCACCCCTCCTGACTCGCAAGCGCACGCAAAAGTACGCAAGCTGATTGCGTTTTGTTTAGTTCTTGCGTCATTTCGTCGAGCTAGCTACATTTCGGAAGCGACGACGGCGCCGGACGGTCCGTCGTGACAGACGACCGAAAGGCTCAGCGTGGACCTCTCCCTGGTGGAAGCGCCCGTCTTCCCGACGCCACCCCTCGACGACCCCGAGTGGTGGCGCAGCGCGGTCATCTACCAGATCTACCCGCGGAGCTTCGCCGACGGGAACGGCGACGGCGTCGGCGACCTGGCCGGCGTTCGCGAGCACCTGCCCTACCTCGCCGACCTCGGCGTCGACGCGCTCTGGTTCACGCCCTGGTACGACTCGCCGCTCGCCGACGGCGGCTACGACGTGGCCGACTACCGCCGCATCCACCCGGCCTTCGGCGATCTGCAGGAGGCGGAGGCGCTGATCCGCGAAGCCCTCGCGCTCGGCATCCGCACCATCATCGACATCGTCCCGAATCACGTCTCGGATCGGCACCGCTGGTTCCAGGAGGCGCTGGCCGCGGGTCCCGGGACGCCCGAGCGGGAGCGGTTCTGGTTCCGCCCGGGCACCGGACCCGACGGCGAGGGGATGCCGACCGGCTGGCGCTCCAACTTCTCCGGCGACACCTGGACGCGCACCACGAACCCCGACGGGACACCCGGCGACTGGTACCTGCACCTGTTCAGCCCGCAGCAGCCCGACCTCAACTGGAACCACCCGGACGTGCGCCGCGAGCACGAGGACATCCTGCGCTTCTGGTTCGACCGCGGTGTCGCCGGCGTCCGCATCGACTCCGCCGCGCTGCTGGTCAAGGACCCCTCGCTGCCCGAGGTGCCCGAGAACCCGGGAGCGGGGAGCACCCCACCCAGGACCGCGACGAGCTCCACGACATCTACCGCGGCTGGCGCGCCCTCGCCGACGGCTACCCCGGCACCCGCGTCCTCGTCGGCGAGATCTGGCTGCCCGAGATCGACCGCTTCGCGCTCTACCTGCGGCCCGACGAGCTGCATACGGCATTCAACTTCGATTTCCTGGCCCGGCCGTGGGATGCGAGGGAGCTGCGCGCATCCATCGACGACACCCTGGCCGCCCACGCCCCGGTCGACGCGCCGAGCACCTGGGTGCTGTCGAACCACGACGTCACGCGCGCGGTCACCCGGTATGGCCGCGAGGACTCGTCGTTCGCGTTCGCCACCAAGCGCAAGGGGACGCCCACCGATCTCGTGCTCGGCCGCCGCCGCGCGCGGGCGGCCGCCCTGCTCACCGCCGCGCTGCCCGGCTCGCTGTACATCTACCAGGGCGACGAACTCGGCCTCCCCGAGGTCGAGGACCTGCCGGACGAACTGCGCGAGGATCCGATGCACGAGCGCTCCGGCGGTGTCGACCCTGGCCGTGACGGCTGCCGCGTCCCGCTGCCCTGGCGCGGGACCGAGCCGCCCTTCGGCTTCAGCCCGGAGGGCGCGGCCGCCGCCCCGTGGCTCCCGCAGCCGGCCGACTGGGCCGGCCTGACCGTGCAGGCGCAGCAGAGCGACCCCAGCTCGATGCTGTGGCTGTACCGCCAGGCGCTGCGCCTCCGTCGGGCCGAGCCGGGCCTCGGAGACGGACCGCTCGCCTGGCTCGACGCTCCGGAGGGGTGCTCGCATTCGGGCGCGGGCCCGCCTTCGCGAGCGTCACCAACCTGTCCGCGAGCCCGGTCGCCCTGCCCGAGCACCAGGCCATCCTCCTCAGCAGCAGCCCGCTCGTCGGCGGCCTGCTCCCTCCCGACTCCACGGCCTGGCTGCGCACGCGGCCCGGCGCCGCGGGGCACCTCACCACCTGAATCGCACCATCCACGCACCGCATCACACTCGAAAGGGTCCAGACAATGAAGTCACCACGCACCATCGCGGCCGTCGCCGCGGTCACGATCGCCGGGGCCGGCCTCCTCGCCGGATGCTCCTCCGCCGGCGGAGGGGCGAACGACGGCAAGGTCCACATCACCGTCGCCAGCCTCATCCCGGGCAGCGACAAGGCCGCCTTCAAGGCGTTCGACGACCGGGTGAAGGAGTTCGAGAAGGCGAACCCGAACATCGTCGTCAAGTCCGAGGAGTACCAGTGGACGGGTCCCACGTTCGCGACGCAGCTCGCGGGCGGCACCCTCCCCGACGTCTTCAACGTTCCGTTCACCGACTCGCAGTCGCTCCTGCAGGCCGGCCAGCTCGCCGACATCACCGCTGAGGTGAACAAGCTGCCGTACGCCGACAAGTTCAACGAGAACGTGCTCGCGGTCGCAAAGTCCGGCGACAAGATCTACGGCATTCCGTACGGCCCCTACGCGATGGGCCTGTCGTACAACCGCGAGATCTTCCAGAAGGCCGGACTCGACCCGGACAAGCCGCCGACGACCTGGGACGAGGTCCGCCAAGCCGCGAAGACCATCTCCGAGAAGGTGCCGGGCGTCGCCGGCTACATGCAGATGACGCAGGGCAACACCGGCGGCTGGGAGCTCACCACCACCGTGTACTCGCGCGGCGGCCGGATGGAGACCACCGACGGCGGGAAGACCAAGGTCACGACGAACAACCCCGTGACCAAGGAGGCGCTGCAGTGGCTGCACGACCTCCGCTGGGAGGACAACTCGGTCGGCAGCAACTTCCTGCTCGACTGGAGCGGCATCAACCAGGCGTTCGGCGCCGGGCAGATCGCGATGTACCCGTCCGGCTCCGACGTTCTCACCTCGCTCGTGCAGCAGAACGCGGTCGACCCGAAGAACTACGGCCTGACCATGCTGCCGATCGACTCCTCGAACAGCGACGCGGGCGTCCTCGGCGGCGGCAACGTCGCGGCGGTCAGCCCGAAGTCGTCGCAGGCCAAGAAGGAGGCCGCGGTGAAGTGGATCGACTTCTACTACATGCAGAAGCTGCTGAACCAGGAGCAGGCGGTCGCCGACGCGAAGGTGCTGGTGAAGTCCGGTCAGCCGGTCGGCGTCCCCACCCTCCCGGTGTTCGACAAGGCCACCTACGACCAGAACATGGAGTGGATCAAGGACGAGATCAACGTGCCGCAGGAGAACGTGGCCGGATTCACGGACAAGATCTTCGACGCCAACCTGGTGCCCGAGCCGAACAAGCACACGCAGGAGCTGTACGGCGCGCTCGACTCGGTGGTCCAGGCGGTGCTGACGGACAAGAACGCCGACATCGACCAGCTCCTCACCAAGGTCGACGGCGACATCCAGAAGCTCGTCGACGCCGACAAGTGACCGTGACCGCACACGATCGCACGCTGACGCGTCCCCGCCGCACACCCCTCACCTGGGTGCGCGGCGGGGGCCTCAGCTCCCTGCTCTTCCTGCTGCCCATGCTCGTCATCTTCGGGGTGTTCTCGTGGTGGCCGATCGTGCGCAGCGTGGTGATGAGCTTCCAGCACACCAACCTCGTCACCGCGCCCACCTGGGTGGGGTTCGACAACTTCGTGCAGGTGGTGAACGATCCGCTGTTCTGGACGGCGGTCGGCAACACCGCCTGGTTCGCCTTCCTCGCGCTGATACTGGGCTACCCGATCCCGCTCGTCGCCGCCGTGCTGATGAGCGAGGTGAAGCGGGCGAAGGGGCTGTACAGCGCGCTCGCGTACCTGCCGGTGGTCGTGCCGCCGGTGGTGGCGGTGCTGCTGTGGAAGTTCTTCTACGACGCGCGCCCCGACGGGGTGTTCAACACGATCCTCGGCTGGGTGGGCATCCCGCCGCAGCCGTGGATCCAGTCGGCGACGCAGGCGATGCCGTCGCTCGTGGTCGAGGCGACGTGGGCGGCCGCAGGCGGGACGATCATCATCTACCTGGCCGCGATCACCGGCGTGGCGCCGGAGCTGTACGACGCGGCCGAGGTGGACGGCGCGGGCATCTGGCAGAAGGTCTGGCACGTGACGATGCCGCAGTTGCGCAGCGTCCTGCTGATCACGCTCATCCTGCAGATCATCGGGACGGCGCAGGTGTTCCTGGAGCCGTTCCTCTTCACCGGCGGAGGGCCGGTCGACTCGACGGTCACCATCCTGCTGCTGATCTACCGGTACGCGTTCCAGAACTCGCTCGGCGGGGACTACGGCGCCGCGACCGCCCTCAGCCTGATGCTCGCGGCGTTCCTCGCCGTGCTGTCGCTCGTGTACTTCCGCCTCACCAAGTCCTGGAGCCAGAATTGACGACCACGACAACGCTCCCGCCCGAAGTCCGCAACGTGCTCGGCGACGTCATCGAGGAGGGCGGCGCGCCCGAGCCGCCGCGCCGTCGGCGTCGGCGCCGGCGTCCGGCAGAAGAAGGGGAGCGCGGCATCCTCTCGGTCTCCGATCGGCGGAAGCCCGGCGTGCGCTGGTCGACGCGCGTGGTGCACGGGTTGCTCCTGCTTGTGCTCGTCGTCGTGGGCCTCGGTCCGCTGCTCTGGCTCGCGAAGTCGGCGATCACACCGACGGAGGACACGCTGCGGACGCCGATGGCGCTGTTCCCGCACGGCGTCGACTGGGCGAACCTGTCGACCGCGTGGTCGACCGTCCACATCGACGTGCAGTTCGTGAACACGATCTGGGTCGCCGCCGGCTCGTGGGCGGCGCAGATCATCGTCGCGACGACGGCCGGCTACGCGCTGAGTGTGCTCCGTCCCGCCTACGGGAAGGTGCTGTACGGCCTCATCCTGACCACCCTGTTCGTGCCGTCGGTGGTGCTGCTCGTGCCGCTATACCTGACGATCCTGAACCCGCCGCTGCTGGGGCAGTCGCTCATCAACACCTTCTGGGCGGTGTGGCTGCCGGCCGGCGCGAGTGCGTTCAACGTCGTGCTGGTGAAGCGGTTCTTCGACAACCTGCCGCGCGAGGTGTTCGAGGCGGCCAAGACGGACGGGGCCGGGCCGTTCCGGCTGTTCTGGTCGATCGTGCTGCCGATGTCGAAGCCGATCCTCGGCGTCGTGTCGGTGTTCGCGATCATCGCCGCCTGGAAGGACTACCTCTGGCCGCTGCTCGTGCTGCGTGACCCCGCCATCCAGCCGCTGTCGGTGCGCCTGCCCACGCTGCAGGCGGCCATCCAGCTCGATGTGTACCTGGCGGCGCTCGCGATCTCGACCCTCATCCCGATCGCGCTCTTCCTCGTGTTCCAGGGGCTGTTCCTGCGGAGCGCCGGGCTCGGAGGCGCCGTCAAGGGCTGACGTCTACGATCGTGGGATGCCTTCGAACCGGTCCCGCTGGATGCTCGTCGCCGCCGTCGCGGCGGCCGCTGTCCTCGCGCTGGCCGGGTGTTCCGGGGCTGCGTCGCCGGCGGAGGCCGGGCGCACCTCGGCGCGCGCCACGCCCTCCGCGACACCGACGCCGACCCGCGACCCGGCAGAGGTGTGGGTGGATGTGCGCCTCGCGAACATGACCCTGCGGCAGAAGGTCGCGAGCCTGTTCATGCTCCACGCGCCCGGCACCGACCCGGCCGCCCTGCAGGCGTTCGTCAGCAGCTACGGACTGGGCGGCCTCATCTTCATGGGCGACAACATCCCGCCGACGCCCCAGGCGTTGGCCGCGCAGACCGCGGCGACCCGGGCGACCGACCCGGCGCTGCCGCCGCTGATCGGCATCGACGAGGAGGGCGGCGACGTCACCCGCCTGCCGTGGGATGGACAGCCCGGCGGCGAGGGGCTGCGGTCGCAGCCTCCCGCGGCGACGCAGGCCGCGTTCGCCGCGCGGGCGCAGCTGCTGAAGCAGGCCGGCGTCTCCGTGAACTTCGGCACGGTCGCCGACGTGACCGCCGATCCGTCGTCGTTCATCGCCGACCGCGTGCTCGGCACCGACCCCGCCTCGGCGTCAGCGCGCGTCGCCGCGTCGGTGACGGGGGAGCGCGGCGCGGTGTTCAGCACCCTCAAGCACTTCCCGGGTCACGGCGAGACGGAGGCGGACTCGCACCACACCGTCCCGACCGCAGCCGTCGACCTCGGCCGCTACGCCGCCCAGGACGAGCCGTCGTTCCGCGCGGGCGTCGACGCCGGAGCGGAGTTCGTCATGTTCGGGCACCTCGTCTACAGCGGGGTGGATGCGCAGCCCGCGTCGCTTTCGGCGACCTGGCACCGCCTCCTCGCCGACCGGCTCGGCTTCCGCGGTGTCACGATCACCGACGACCTGCGGATGCTGCAGGACACGCGCCTGCCGCAGTATCAGGATGCGGGCGAGAACGCGGTGCAGGCGGTCGCGGCCGGCAACACCATGGTGCTGATCGTGCAGAGCCCGCAGACCGACCCGAACGCGCTGATCGACGCCGTGACCGTCGCGGTGCAGCGGGGGCGCATCCCCCTCGAGCAGATCGACGCGGATGCCCGGAAACTCCTGGTCCTCCGGCACTCGCTCGCGCCCAAAGGGTGACGCGTCAACTTTTTTCGCGAAATCGGAATATCCCCGGACTCGATGCGCTTGCATGTACCTGACGCGGATGGATAGGCCATCCCGTGAGCGACTTCCCTGAAGGAGACACCCGTGACCATCGAGATCCCCGGTTACAAGGCAGGCACCTGGACCATCGACCCCACCCACAGCGAGGTCGGCTTCAGCATCCGCCACCTGATGATCAGCAAGGTGAAGGGCGTGTTCGAGAACTTCGACGCCACCTTCGTCACCGCCGAGAACCCGCTCGACTCCAAGGTCACCGCCAAGGCCGACGTCGCGTCCATCAACACCAAGGACGCGAACCGCGACGCGCACCTCCGCACCGGCGACTTCTTCCTCGCCGAGGAGCACCCGACCATCGACTTCGTCTCCACCGGCGTTCGCCACGAGGGCGGCGAGTTCCTGGTCGACGGCGACCTGACCATCAAGGGCGTGACGAAGCCGGTCACCTTCGAGTTCGACTTCGGCGGCTTCGGCCAGGACCCCTACGGCAACTACAAGGCCGGCGCCACCGCGAAGACCAAGATCAACCGCGAGGACTTCGGCCTCACCTACAACGCGGCCCTCGAGACCGGCGGCATGCTGCTCGGCAACGACGTCACCATCACCCTCGAGCTGCAGGCGGTCCTGAACCAGGCCTGATCCCAGCCGCCCAGCACAGGAAAAACGTCGCCTCCGCGCTCGCGGGGCGACGTTTTTCCTGTTCTCGCGGGCTAGTGGCCGAGGAGCGGGGCGAGGACGCGCGAGACGACGGACGGGCGGCGCGTGACCGCCTCCTCGAGGTCGGCGGACTCCATCGCGACCAGGCCGGCGTTCGCGCCGGCGAAGCGCAGCGGCTCGGGCTCCCAGCGCGGGGAGCGGTGGCCGACCCAGGGGAGTTCCGTCAGCGACGTGCGTGCACCGGTCAGCAGATCGGCCAACGTCCGACCGGCGAGGTTCGTGGTGCTCAGCCCGTCCCCGACGTAACCGCCGGCCCACGCCTCGCGGGCGTCCACGTCGTACCCGACGCTCGCGTGCCAGTCGCGCGGGACGCCCAGTGGCCCGCCCCAGTGGTGCGTGATCCGCGCGCCCGCCGCATCCGGGAACAGGTCGAACAGGGTCCGCACCAGATGCTCGCGCACCCGCGGCGACCGGTCGTAGGAGGGGTGGATGGCGCTGCCCAGGTGGTAGCGCGCGCCGCGGCCGCCGAACGCGAACCGGTTGTCGGCCGTGCGCTGCCCGTAGACGATGAGGTTCCGGAAGTCGGTGAACGTCTGGCCGTGCTCGATCCCGATGCGCTCCCAGGTGGCGTCGGGCAGCGGCTCGGTCGCGATCATCAGCGAATAGAGGGGCAGGATGCGTCGGCCCACCTGCGGCAGCTGCGAGCCGTAGCCCTCGGTGGCGTTCACCACGGTCCCGGCGCGCACGAGTCGGTCGGCGCCGCCGGAGCGAGCCCGGACGGTCCCGTCGTCCCACGACAGCACCTCGGTGCCCTCGGCGATCGTCGCGCCGCGGCGCTCGACGACGCGGGCGAGGCCGCGCACGAGCTTGGCCGGGTGGATGCGCGCGCACGCGGGCGTGAACGTCGCGGCCACCGCATCCGGCGCGTTGAACCGGCTGCGGACCGTCTCGGTGCCCCAGAGCGCGACCTCGTCGACGCCGAAGCGCTCCGACTCCTCGAACTCCCCGCGCGCGGCCTCGACCTGCGGACGGGAGCGCGCGAAGGTCACGGTTCCGCCGCGGGCGTAGTCGATGGCGATGCCCTCGGCCTCGGCGACGCGGCCGACCTCATCCACCGTGTCGACCATGGCCCGTCGGGTCGCGACGGCCGCGTCGAAGCCGTACCGCTTCTCCAGTTTCGAGGCCGACCAGGGGAACAGCGCCGAGCACCATCCGCCGTTGCGGCCGGAGGCGCCGAACCCGGCGACCTCCTTCTCCAGCAGCAGGATGCGCAAGGACGGGTCGCGCTCCTGCAGGTAATACGCGGTCCACAGCCCGGTCAGCCCGGCGCCGACGATCGCCACGTCCACGTCCGCGTCGGACTCCAGCCCCGGCCGGGCCCGGAACCCGTCCTCCTGCTCGGCGATCGAATCGAACCAGAACCCGACCTCGCGGTAATCCATGCGTCTCCCTAGATGAACGAATGGTCCCAACACGCCGTTACGTTCGGGTGCATAACGGCGTGTTGGGACCAGTGGATGCAGATCAGAGGTGGTTGGACGCCTCGGTGAGGACCGACTCCAGGATCTGCCGGATCTCGGCGAACTCGTCGGGTCCGATCGTCAGCGGCGGAGCGAGCTGGACAACGGGGTCGCCGCGGTCGTCGGCGCGGCAGTACAGGCCCGCGTCGTACAGCGCCTTCGAGAGGAACCCGCGGAGCAGGCGCTCCGACTCGTCGTCGTCGAAGGTCTCCTTGGTGTTCTTGTCCTTCACAAGCTCGATGCCGAAGAAGTAGCCGGCGCCGCGCACGTCGCCGACGATCGGCAGCGCGAGCAGCTTCTCGAGCTCGGCGCGGAACAGCGGGGAGTTCTCGCGGACGCGCTCGTTGAGGCCTTCCTCCTCGAAGATGTCCAGGTTCTCCATCGCGACCGCGGCCGAGACCGGGTGACCGCCGAACGTGTAGCCGTGGTAGAACGACGTGTTGCCGTGCTTGAAGGGCTCGTAGATGCGGTCGCTGATGATGGTTGCGCCGATGGGGGAGTAGCCGCTGGTCATCGCCTTCGCGCAGGTGATCATGTCCGGCACGTAGCCGTACTCGTCGCACGCGAACATGTGGCCGATGCGGCCGAAGGCGCAGATGACCTCGTCGCTGACCATGAGCACGTCGTACTTGTCGCAGATCTCGCGCACGCGCTGGAAGTATCCGGGAGGCGGCGGGAAGCAGCCGCCGGAGTTCTGCACCGGCTCGAGGAAGATCGCGGCGACGGTGTCCGGACCCTCGAACTGGATCATCTCCTCGATGCGGTTCGCCGCCCAGACGCCGAAGGCCTCGATGTCGTCGCTCGGGGCGCCCATCTCGTCGGCGCGGTAGAAGTTCGTGTTCGGCACGCGGAACCCGCCGGGGGTCAGCGGCTCGAACATCTCCTTCATCGCGGGGATGCCGGTGATCGCGAGCGCGCCCTGCGGGGTGCCGTGATAAGCGACCGAGCGCGACAGCACCTTGTGCTTGGTCGGCTTGCCCTGGAGCTTCCAGTAGTACTTCGCCAGCTTGAACGCGGTCTCGACCGCCTCGCCGCCGCCGGTGGAGAAGAAGACGCGGTTGAGGTCGCCGGGCGCGTAGGACGCGAGCCGGTCGGCCAGGCGGATGGCGTTGGGGTGGGCGTACGACCAGATCGGGAAGAACGCCAGCTCCTCCGCCTGCTTCGCAGCAGCCTCGGCGAGGCGCTTCCGCCCGTGGCCCGCGTTCACCACGAACAGCCCGGAGAGGCCGTCGATGTAGCGCTTGCCGTGGTCGTCCCAGATGTGGTGGCCCTCGCCCTTGGTGATGATCGGGACGCCGTGGCCATCCTCCATCACCGACTGGCGGGCGAAGTGCATCCACAGGTGGTCCCGGGCCTTCGCCTGCAGGTCCGCCTCATCGGGTGTGATGGGCTCGCCGAAGGTTTCTACGGTTGTCGTCATGGTTATCGCGTTCCCCAGTTGTAGAACTGTTTGTGGAGTTTGAGATAGACGAACGTCTCCGTGGAGAGCACTCCCGGAAGCGTCCGGATCTCGGAGTTGAGCATCGTGATGAGGTCGAGATCGTTCTCGCACACCACCTCGGCGAGGATGTCGAAGGTGCCGGCGGTCAGCACCACGTAATCCACGTCCGGCATGGCCGCCAGCTTGTCGGCCACGGCCCGTGTGTCTCCGGTGCACCGTACGCCGATCATCGCCTGGCGGTAGAAGCCGAGCTGCATCGGGTCGGTCACGGCCACGATCTGCATCACACCCGACTCGGTCAGCTTCTGCACGCGCTGGCGCACCGCCGCCTCGCTGAGACCGACGGCCTTGCCGATCTCCGCGTACGACTTGCGGCCGTCCACCTGCAACTGCTCGATGATCGCCTTGGAGACATCGTCGATGGTCGCAGCCTTCTGGCCGTTCGTTGCCCGAGGGGTACTCATGGACCGATTCTGTCAGCGGATGGGGGACCTGGCAAGCGATTCCGCACCGATCTACCGCTTTCGCTGACGAAATCAGTAGGCTGCGGGCATGAGCACACCCGAACTCCGGAACTTCGTCGGCGGCGAGCACGTGGATGCGCGCGGCTCGGACGCCATCCAGCTGGTCGATCCCGCGACCGAGGAGGTCTACGGCACCACGCCGATCTCGACGGCGGAGGACGTGGCCGAGGCGTACCGCGCGGCCGAGGCCGCCTTCGCCGTCTGGGGCGAGACGACGCCGGCCGAGCGGCAGCTCGCGCTGTTCCGCATCGCCGACGCGATGGAGGAGCGTGCGGACGAGTTCGCCGACCTTGAATCGCAGGACACCGGCAAGCCGCGGGCCACGCTCGTGGAGGACGAGATCCTGCTGTCGGTGGACCAGATCCGCTTCTTCGCCGGCGCCGCCCGCAACCTCGAGGGGCGCTCGGCAGGCGAGTACATGAAGGACCACACGTCGTTCATCCGCCGCGAGCCGATCGGCGTCGTCGGGCAGGTGACGCCGTGGAACTACCCGCTCAACATGGCGGTGTGGAAGTTCGCGCCGGCCCTCGCCGCGGGCAATACGACCGTGCTGAAGCCGTCGGACACGACGCCGCTGTCGACCCTGCTGCTCGCGGAGGTGGCGGCCGAGTTCCTGCCGGCGGGCGTCCTCAACGTCGTGCTCGGCGACCGGACGACCGGCGCCGCGATGACCGCGGACCCGATCCCGCAGCTGATCTCGATCACCGGCTCGGTACGGGCCGGCATGGAGGTGGCACGCGCCGCCTCCTTCGACCTCAAGCGGGTGCACCTCGAGCTCGGCGGCAAGGCGCCGGTGATCGTCTTCGACGACGCCGACATCGAGAAGGCGGTCGAGGGGATCGTCGCGGCCGGGTACTTCAACGCCGGCCAGGACTGCACGGCGGCCACCCGGCTGCTGGTGCAGGACGGGGTGCACGACGAGTTCGTCGCCGCCCTCGCCGAGTACACGCGCGGCAACGCGCGGACCGGCGCGCCGCGGGAGGACGGCATCCTGTACGGCGCGCTCAACAACGCGAACCAGCTGGCGCAGGTGTCCGGGTTCGTCGACCGACTGCCGGACCACGCGACCGTCGAGACCGGCGGGCGCCGCCAGGGGAGCGCGGCTACTTCTGGGAGGCGACCATCGTGTCCGGGCTGCGGCAGGACGACGAGGCGGTGCAGAACGAGATCTTCGGGCCCGTGCAGACCGTGCAGCGGTTCTCGACCGAGGCGGAGGCGCTGGCGAACGCCAACGGCGTGAAGTACGGCCTGGCTTCGAGCGTGTGGACGAAGGATCACGGCCGCGCCATGCGCTTCGCCAAGGGCCTCGACTTCGGGTGCGTGTGGATCAACACGCACATCCCGATCGTCGCCGAGATGCCGCATGGCGGGTTCAAGCACTCGGGATACGGCAAGGACCTCTCGCAGTACGGATTCGACGACTACACGCGCATCAAGCACGTCATGTCGTACATCGGCGAGTAAAACATCCTGTCCTATAGGTATTCGGCCGCGCTCTCCGCTACGCTGCCTCCACACACATCGCCGTGTGGAACCGACGTGGAAGGCATTCGATGTCTGCAGAGCACTCGTCCTCGCATCTGGAGGACGGCGAACACCTCGCCGTCCTCGGGTACGAGGACTCCTTCAACCGGTCGATGACCCTGTGGGCGAACTTCGCCCTCGGGTTCACCTACCTGTCGCCCCTGGTGGGCGTCTACTCGCTGTTCGCCGTGGCCATGGCGACCGGCGGTCCGCCCTCGATCTGGTGGATCGTCATCGTCGGCGCCGGCCAGCTGCTGGTGTCGCTGGTGTTCGGCGAGGTCGTCTCGCAGTACCCCATCCACGGCGGCATCTACCCGTGGGCCCGGAGGCTGTGGGGCCGGCGCTACGCCTGGATGGCGGCGTGGGTCTACGTCTGGGCGATGATCGTCACGATCACCGCCGTCGCGTCCTACGGCAGCGGGTTCCTGGCGAGCCTGTTCGGGCTGGAGGCGACCAAGGAGGTCACGCTCGGCCTGACCGTTCTGCTGCTCGTCGTCGCGCTCGCGCTCAACTTCACCGGTACGAAGACCCTGGCCACCGTGGCGCGGATCGGCCTGGCGGCCGAGCTCATCGGCGTGATCGCGGTCGGGCTGTACCTGCTGATCTTCCAGCGCAAGCACCCGTTCTCGGTGTTCTTCGACTCGATGGGGGTGCAGGGCGACGGGTCGTACATCGCCGCGTTCCTCGGCGCCGCGCTCGCGGGCCTGTTCCTCTTCTACGGGTTCGAGGCGTGCGGGGATGTGGCCGAGGAGGTCGCGAATCCCGCCCGGCGCATCCCGAAGGCCATGATCATGACGATCCTCGTCGGCGGCGTCTCGGCGCTGTTCGCGTTCGGCGGCTACGTGCTGGCAGCTCCCGACCTCGAGAAGATCGTCGCGGGCAAGGATGTGGACCCGATCCCGGAGATCCTGCAGTCGGCGCTCGGCACGGTCGGGGCGAAGATCTTCCTGGTCGTGGCGGTGACCGCGTTCCTGTCGTGCGTGCTCAGTCTGCAGGCGGCCGCGAGCCGGCTGCTCTTCTCGTTCGCGCGCGACCGGATGGTCCCGGCGCACCGCTGGCTGGCGAAGGTGTCGCCGCGCACGAAGGTGCCGGTCAACGCGCTGATCGTGGCGTGCAGCATCCCGGTCATCATCAGCCTGATCGTCTACGTCGGGCCGGACGGGCTCATCACCCAGGTGACCGCGTTCGCGGTGCTCGGGATCTACGTGGCGTTCCAGTCGGTGGTGCTCGCGTCGCTGCGTCAGCGCCTCAAGGGGTGGCGTCCGGCGGGGCCGTTCAGCCTGGGCGGCGCAGGACTCGTGGTCAACATCCTGGCGCTGGCGTACGGGGTGTTCGCGATGATCCTGCTGGCGTGGCCGACGAACACGGGCAATGTGTTCAACGACTGGATCGTGCTGATCGGGCTCGGGATCGTCGCCGGTGCGGGACTCCTGTACCTCTTCATCGCACGTCCCGACCGCAACTCGAACGCCCCGGAGGGCGACGCGATCCGCGTGGCCGAGCTGCTGCGCGCCCGCCGCGCTCAGCCCGCCGC
Source organism: Leifsonia poae (assembly GCF_050632865.1). Classification (GTDB taxonomy): domain Bacteria; phylum Actinomycetota; class Actinomycetes; order Actinomycetales; family Microbacteriaceae; genus Leifsonia; species Leifsonia poae_B. The sequence goes on from NZ_JBODSA010000001.1 coordinate 1,078,868, forward strand.
GGCTCCCGACTCCACGCCCGTCTAGCAGCCGTCGAGCACAGGGAAAACGTCGTCGTTCAGCCCGAGCGGCGGCGTTTTTCCTGTGCTCGCGGGCGGCGGCTAGGGTGTGGGGATGTTGTACGGGCATCGGGGCGCTGAGCCACGGGTAGATCCGGGGGCGTGGGTCGCGCCGTCGGCGGTGGTCGTGGGCGACGTGCGGATCGCCGCCGGGGCCCGCATCCTGCACGGGGCCGTGCTCAGCGCGGAGGACGGGGTGGTGACGATCGGCGAGGACAGCGTCGTGATGGAGCACGCCCTGGTCCGCGGCCGAGCAGGGCACCCGGCGCACGTCGGAGCCGCCGTGATGGTCGGTCCCGGCGCCCACGTGAACGGGAGCACCGTGGGGGATGAGGCGTTCATCGCGACGAACGCCTCCCTGTTCCCTGGGAGCCGCATCGGCGCGGGTGCGGAGGTCCGCATCAACGGGGTCGTCCAGGTCAACACGGTCCTGGCGCCCGGTGCGGTGGTGCCGATCGGGTGGGTCGCGGTCGGCGATCCCGCACACATCCTGCCGCCGGACCGCCACGACGAGATCTGGGCGGTCCAGCGCGAGCTCGACTTCACGGGGACGGTGTACGGCGCAGGAGCCGGCGCGACCATGCGTCAGATCATGCGGCAGCAGTCGGCCTTCTACGGCGCCCATGCCGGCGACACGGAGCTCGCGCCCACCACCGACTGACGCAGTCACGCATTCGTGCCGAATGTGCGGAATGGCACGGCCAGAACGCACATTCGGCACGAATCTTCGCGCGTCAGGACTCGCGGCGCGGGATGCCGAGCGGGTTGCCGTCGCGCAGTTCCGGCGGGAGGACCGCGTGGGGCGCGTCCTGGTACGCGATCGGCGTGAGCCAGCGGCGGATCGCCGTCGCGCCGACGGATGTGTGGACGCTCGCCGTCGTCGAGGGCCAGCCGCCGCCATGGTGCTGCGCCCAGCCGATCGCGACGCCGGTCGGCCAGCCGTCGAAGAGCAGGCGTCCGGCCACTGCCGTCAGTCGCTCGGCCAGCGCGGAGACGTCCTCGTCGCCGCCGCGGTGGATCGTCGCCGTGAGCGAGGGCTCGAGAGCGTCGAGCATCCCGTCGAGCTCACCCTCGGCGTAGCGGACCAGCACGGTGACGGGGCCGAAGCACTCCGCGAGGAAGGCGTCCGGATCCGCCCGAAAGGCGGCGCCGTCGACCACGAGCACCGTGGGCGTCGACTCCCCGTCGCTCGCCGCACCGGTTAGGACCTCCGCGGCGAGCGACGCCCGCTCCGCGACCCCGCTCGCGAAGCCGTCCGCCATGGCGGGGGTCAGCTGCCTGCTCGCCGGAGCGTCCGCGAGGGCGTCGCGCACCGCGTCCTCGATCCCGAGACCCTGCGGCGCGAACACCAGTCCCGGCTTGGTGCAGTACTGGCCGGCGTCCCGCGTGAAGGAGGCGACGAGGCCGGCGCCGATCGCCGCTGCGCGCTCCGTCGCGGCGGCCGACGTGATCACGACGGGGTTGATGCTGCCGAGCTCGCCGTAGAACGGAATCGGGTCAGGACGCGACACGGCCAGATCGAACAGGGCCCGTCCGCCGCGCACCGACCCAGTGAACCCGGCCGCCCGGATGCCGGGATGCTGCACCAGGGCGACGCCCGCGTCCATCCCCTCGACCAGGCCGAACCAGCCGACCGGCAGCACAGCCCGGGCGAGCGCGGCGGTGCGGCGGGAGAGCTCGGGGTGTCCGGGATGCGCCTTGACGACCACCGGGCATCCGGCGGCGAGCGCCGACGCGGTGTCGTTGCCGAGCACCGAGAACGCGAACGGGAAGTTGGACGCGGTGTACACGGCGACGGGTCCGAGAGGTCGGAGCATCCGGCGGAGGTCGGGACGCGGCGGCACGAGCGTCGCGTCGGGCGCTTCGACCACCGCCTCCAGGTAGCCGCCCTCGCGGACGACGCCCGCGAAGAAGCGGAGCTGCGACACCGTCCGGGTGACCTCGCCGTCGAGCCGTGCGGTCGCGAGGTGCGTCTCCTCGTGCGCGAGGGCGACCAGCGGTTCCCGGCCGGCGTCCAGGGCGTCCGCCAGCGCGTCCAGCCAGCCGGCCCGCTGCTCGCGGGTCGTCGGGATGCGCGCCGCGCGTGCCGCGGCGGCGACCGCAGCGTCCACGTCCGCCGCGACCTGCGCCTCCGCGCCACTCACGCGAACGCCGCCAGCCCGGTCAGAGCGCGGCCGAGCACCAGGGTGTGGATCTCGTCCGTGCCCTCGTAGGTGCGCACCGACTCCAGGTTGGCCATGTGCCGCATCACGGGGAACGCGCTGGTGATGCCGTCTCCGCCGAGGATGGTGCGGGCCTCGCGCGCGATGTCCAACGCCTCGCGGACGCTGTTGAGCTTCCCGACGCTGATCTGCGTGGGCGTGAGGCGACCGGCCTCCTTCAGGCGGCCGAGGTGCAGCGCGAGCAGCATCCCCTTCTCGTACTCGACAAGCATGTTCGCCAGCTTCTCCTGGATGAGCTGGGTCGCCCCGATCGGGCGGCCGAAGACTTCGCGCGTCGTCGCGCGCCCGATCGAGACCTCGAGGCAGTCGCGTGCGGCGCCCATCGCGCCCCAGACGATCCCGTACCGCGCTTCGTTGAGGCAGGAGAACGGCCCGGACAGTCCGCGGGCGCCCGGCAGTTGCGCGTCGCTCGGGACACGGACCTCGTCGAGCACGATGTCGCACTGGATGGACGCGCGCATCGACAGCTTGCCGTCGATCGCCGTCGCCGTGAATCCGGGGGTGGTCGTGGGGACGAGGAACCCGCGCACGCCCTCGTCGGTGGCGGCCCAGACGACCGCGACGTCGGCGATCGCGGCGAGCCCGATCCAGCGCTTCGTCCCGGTGATCACCCAGTCGTCGCCCTCGCGCCGCGCCCGGGTGCGCATCGCGGCGGGGTCGCTGCCGCCCTCCGGCTCGGTGAGGGCGAAGCAGCCGATCCGCTCGCCGCGCGCCATCGGCGGCAGCCACTCGGCCTTCTGCTCGTCGGAGCCGAACTTCGAGATGGCGCTCATCGCCAGCGAGCCCTGCACCGACACGAAGGTGCGCCAGCCGCTGTCCGCCGCCTCCAGCTCGTGGCAGACCAGGCCGTAGGCGACGGCACCGGCGCCGGCGCATCCCTCGTCCTTCAGGTGCATGCCGAGCACGCCGAGCGCGCCGAGCTCCGGAACCAGCTCGCGGCGGAAGTGCTTGTCCTCGAAATCCTGCTCGATCACCGGGCGGATGCGGTCGGCCGCGAACGCGCGCGCCCGGTCGCGCCAGCTGCGCTCCTCGTCGGTGAGCAGGTGGTCGATGCTGAACGCCTCGTCGAGCGTCGTCGTCACGGTCGGTCCTCTCGGTCGGTCTCGTCGGCCCAGCGGGCGTCGTGCGCGCCGAGCAGCGGGGGCGGGGTGCGGTGCACGGCGGGGGCCGTGTCCAGGTGGATGGGCGTGGCCGGCTGGCGGGAGCGCCGGCCGGTGGCGGGATCGGTGGTCTCGACCACCGCGGGGAGCCCGAGCGATTCGGCGAACGCGAACGCCTCGGCGACGCCGTTGACGAGGCCGGCGGGCACGCGCGCGGCGGTGAGGGCCGCGACCCAGTCGGCGGCCGGCCGCGCGGCGAGGAGCGGCGCGAGCTCGTCCCTGAGGGCGTCGCGGTGCGCGACCCGCGCCTCGTTGGTGGCGAAGCGCGCATCCTGGGCGAGGTCCGGCCGGCCGACGGCGGCGGCGAACGCGGTGAACTGGCGGTCGTTGCCCACCGCGACGACCAGCTCGCGGTCGGCGGCTGAAAACAGCTCGTAGGGGGCGATCGAGGGATGCGCGTTCCCGAGCCGGGCGGGGGAGCGCCCGGTGGCGAGCGTCCCGGAGGCCTGGTTGGTCAGGGCCGCGAGCAGCGAGCCGAGGAGTTCGACATCCACTCGGGAGCCGCGGCCGGTGGCGTCCCGTTGGCGCAGGGCGAGCAGGATGCCGGAGAACGCGTTGAGGCCGGTGAGGACGTCGACCAGGGCGACGCCGACCTTGCTCGGCTCGCCGTCCGGGGCGCCGGTGATGCTCATCAGGCCGCCGACCGCCTGCACGAGCAGGTCGTAGCCGGGCAGCGCCGCGCCCGCGTCGCGTCCGAAACCGGTGATGGAGCAGTACACCACGCCGGGGTTCGCGGCGCGGAGGGTCTGCTCGTCGAGGCCGAAACGCTCCATGACGCCCGGGCGGAAGTTCTCGACGACGACGTCCGCCGTCTCGGCGAGGCGTCTCGCGGTCTCCAGTCCCTCGGCGGTCGTCAGGTCGCAGACCACGGACCGCTTGTTGCGGTTGACAGCGCCGAAGTACGTCGATTCGCCGGCGTCGTCCACCGGTGGCCGCCAGGCGCGCGTGTCGTCGCCGTGCGGCGGTTCGATCTTGACCACGTCGGCGCCGAAATCGGCGAGCATCATGGTGGCATAGGGACCGGCGAGGACGCGGGAGAAGTCGGCGACGCGGAGCCCGTTCAGGACGCCCGGTGTGCCCTTCGGGGGAAGTCCGCCATGCTCGCTCCTTCGCTCACGCGAATTCATCCTATAGCGAATGATTGAGTCGGGATATCGTGGTGGCGTGACCGCGTCCTCCGCCCCCGCCCCGCGCACGACGCGGGCCGCGCCCGGTGCGCGCGACGCGGTGTTCGCCCAGCTTGCCGACGCGGGTCGCGCCGAGCAGGTGGCCCGGCGGCTCGCCGACGCCATCGTCCTCGGGGTGCTGGCGCAGGGGGAGCGGCTGCCCAGCGAGGCCGAGCTCGCCCGCCGCTTCGGCGTCGCGCTCGTGACCACGCGCGAAGGACTCGGGATGCTGCGCCAGGCGGGCCTGGTCGAGACCCGTCGCGGGCGCGACGGCGGCAGCTTCGTCGTGCACCCCGGCGACCCGGACGAGGCCCTGCTGACCACGCGGCTGCGCGGCCTCTCGCAGGTCGAGCTGAGCGACCTCGCCGTCTACGTGACGACCATCGCCGCGGGCTGCGCGGACCGCGCTGCGGAGCGCTCGACGCCCGAGGACGACGACCGCCTCCGCCGCTGGCTGGACGCGGCCGACTTCTCGGCCGCCGCGGAGGCACGACGCAACGCGGGCGGCTTCCTGCTGGAGCTGGCGGTGCTCAGCCAGTCGACCCGCCTGGTGCGGGAGCAACTGCGGCTGCAGGCCGAGTTCGGTCCGCTGCTCTGGCTCGGGATGCGCGACTCGGCTCTGCGTGCGTCGGCTGAGGAACGCGCGCGGCGGATCGCCGATGCGGTCGCGGCCCGCGACGCCGTGTCGGCGCGTGCCGAGGTGAGCGGCCTCGTCGATGCGGTCGCCCGGTGGCTGCTGCAGGCGAAAGCCCGCGTGGAGACGGGCGGGACGATCGATGGCTGAGCTCGCGCCGGTCCGTCCCCCGGTGGACGCGGAGGCCGTGGCCGAACGCGTTGCGGAGTTGTTCGACGGCATCCACTCTCTGCTCGCAAGTTGGCGGACGTCGATCCTGGAGGTCGTGGCCGGGGAGGGCGCGACCGATCCCGCAGCTCTCGACGAGCGCGTCGGGGGCCTTGTGCTTCCCGAGCTCGCGTCCGCGGATCCGCTCCTCATCGGCGCCGGCTTCATCGCGGCGCCGGAGACCACCCGCACCGGAGACCTGCACTTCGCGTGGTGGCTGGGGGCCCTGGACGACAACCCGGTCTTCGGGGCGACGTCCGGCCCGTCGCGCCTCGACCTGGCGTCGCGGGCGTACGCCGAGTATCTGCGCGACTTCCCGTCGTTGGAGTGGTACCGCGTCCCTTCGTCCACGCACCGGACGCACATCACCGGTCCGTACGTCGACCACCTGTGCGCGTGCGACTACATCGTCACGATGACGTCTCCCGTCGAACGGGACGGCGCCGTGCTCGGTGTCGTCGGCGTCGACGTCTACGTCAAACGGCTGGAGCGGGAGCTGCTGCCCGTGCTGCTGGCGACGGGGGAGCCGATCGCCCTGGTCAACGCCTCCGGCCGGGTGCTGCTCTCCGGCGATCCGGCCGTCGTCGTCGGCTCGGTGGTGCCGGTGCCGGACGACGCGCTGTCCTGCGCGGGGACGCCGTTCCGGGTGGTGCGGACCGCGCGCCCGCGCCCGTGACCCGGCCGGGTACACTCGCATCGACCCCCACCCCGGCACGATCAGGAGGAGCCGACGATGACGAGCGGCTTCATCCGCTACGCCCCCACGTCCGGACCGTCGCGTTGGCTGCTCATCGCCGGCCGGCGTTTCGTCGCGGCGGTCGACAGCACGGTCTCCGACGCGATCGTCGACCAGGTGTTCTGGCTCGCCGATTCGGAGCTCGCGACCATCGAGTCCGTGGTCGGCGCCTTCCCGCTCGCCGGGACGGACAGTGTTCGCTCGTTTGCCGTCGCTGAGCTCGCAGAGCCGAACGCCTCGGGCGAGGTGACCGTGACCGCCGTGGTCCGCGGCTCCGCGGCGATCGACGTCTTCTCGGTCGGAGGCTCGCGACGGTTCTCCGCGGGCGGCGTCCAGCCGTGGGTGCTCGCGGAGTTCCGCACCGTCACAGGCCTCGTGCTGCAGGGCGACGACGCGCAGACCGGACCGGTCGCCCGGCTTTCGGTCGGGTCGCTGCCGCTCGGGATCGGCGTCGCCGACGGAGAGCTGCTGACCTGGTCCCTGCAGCCCATCGAGCGCGCTGAGCGCAGCGCAGCCGCCCCGGAGGATGCGGCGGCGCAGGCCGCGGCCGATCCTTCGGGCCCTGCCGGAACCGCCGGACCGGCCGCCGAGGAGACGATCATCCGGGAACGCGGGCGCAGCTCCAGCCTGTTCGGCCACGGAGCGGGACCCGTCGTCGCCGACCCCGAAGAGGTACCGCCCGCGGTACGGCCCGCGGCGCACGAACTGCCGGGCGCCGTCGACATCGAGGAGCCGGAGGCCGCCCGCGACACGCCGGTGCTCCCCGCTGGGCCGCTGACCCTCCCGCCCGCCGACGCGTTCCCTGCGACCGAGCCGGTCGTCCTCCCGCCGCCTCCCGCCGCCTTCGCCGCACGCCTCCCGTCGGGGGACACGCTCACCCTCGACACACCCCTTCTCGTCGGTCGCCGCCCCACCCTGCAGCGGGTCGAGTCGGGCATCACGCCGCGGCTCGTGACCGTGGCGTCGCCCACGCAGGAGGTCTCGTCGACCCACGCACGGATCGAGCAGGCGGGGGACGCCGTCGTCGTCACCGACCTGCGCTCGACGAACGGGACGGTCGTCACGGGTCCGGCCGGCAGCCGGCGCCTGCGGCCGGGGAGTCGGTCGTGGTGCTCGCCGGGGCGAGGGTCGAGATCGGCGACGGTAATATCATCGAGATCACCGCCCGCCGAGCAGAAGGACGCGAGTGACCCAGATCGGTCGCAGCAGCAGACGCCACACCGTGGCCGTGCCCGGCGATCCCGACGCGCATATCAGCCTCTCGTGGGCGGCGTTGAGCGACACGGGCTACCGGCGCAGCGTGAACGAGGACAGCCTCCTCGCGCGTTCGCCGATCTTCGCCGTCGCCGACGGGATGGGCGGCCACACCGCCGGCGACTTCGCCAGCACCGCGGTCGTCACCCGGCTCGCCGAGAAGGTGAAGGCCGACTTCGTGGGCGAGGTCGCACTCACCGAGGCGCTGCGCTCCGCGGTCGACGACATGAGCCGCGGCGTCGGCCAGACCGACCTCGGCACGGGGACGACGGTGACCGGCATCGCGCTGACGCTGGTCGACGGCGCGCCCTACTGGCTCGTGTTCAACATCGGCGACTCCCGCGTCTACAGCTACCGCGACGGGACCCTCGAGCAGCTGACCGTCGATCACTCGATCGTCCAGGAGCTGCTGGACGCGGGCGCGATCACTCCGGCGGAGGCCGAGGTCCACCCGCACAGCAACGTCATCACCCGCGCGGTCGGCTTCAACGAGGACCCGATCCCGGACTACTTCCTCCTCCCGATCGTCGCCGGATCCCGGCTGCTGGTGTGCTCCGACGGCCTCACCAAGGAGCTCACCGAGCACGGCATCCGCTACTTCCTGGGCGAGGGATCGTCGCCGCTCGACGCCGCGCAGCAGTTGATGGATGCGGCCCTCGGCAACGGCGGACGGGACAACGTCACGGTCGTCGTGGTCGACGTCCTGGCGACGCCGGAGTCCGGCTCCCACCGCGACGGCGAGTCCCGTCGGGCGGCTCGCCGCCACTGATGTTGTCCCCCGAGTTGGGGGTCATCGAGTTATCCCCAGTACGGGTCCCGGCCAGGCCAGGCTCAGGGGCCGCTGCCTACAATTGTCAGACGCTTTTCGCACTCTGCGCGCTGCGTTTTCGCCGACGAACGGGAGGGATCCGATGGCCCGGCGTTTGCCGTCCCAGCCGCCCAACCTTCCCGGCTTCTCGTACGTCCGGGTGCTCGGTTCGGGCGGTTTCGCCGACGTGTTCCTCTATGAGCAGAACATGCCCCGCCGGCAGGTCGCGGTCAAGGTCATGCTGGCCGAGGTGGTCACCAGCCAGGTCAAGCAGATGTTCCAGGCCGAGGCCAACCTCATGGCGCAGCTGAGCACCCATCCGTCGATCCTCACGGTGTACCAGGCGAGCGTGTCCTCCGACGGCCGCCCCTACCTCGTCATGGAGCTGTGCTCGGCGGCGATCGGTCAGCGCTACCGCTCGGAGCCGCTACCGGTCCCCGAGGTGCTGAGCATCGGCGTGCGCATCGCGAGCGCGGTCGAGACGGCGCACCGCGCAGGCGTGCTGCACCGCGACATCAAGCCGTCGAACATCCTGAGCACCGCGTACGGGCATCCCGTGCTGAGCGACTTCGGAATCGCCGCGACGCTGAGCGAAGCCGATGTCACCGAGGCGATCGGCCTGTCGATCCCGTGGTCGGCGCCCGAAGTGCTCCTCGACGAGACCAGCGGCACGATCGCGAGCGAGGTCTGGTCGCTGGGCGCGACGATGTACTCGCTGCTCGCCGGCCGCTCGCCGTTCGAGGTGCCGGGAAAAGAGAACACCGCCGCCGAGCTCATCCAGCGCATCACCAAGAGCCGTCCGCTGCCGATCGGCCGCGCCGACGTGCCGCCGCGGCTCGAGCAGATGCTGCTCAAGGCGATGTCGCGCAAGCCGTCGCAGCGGCAGCGCAGCGCTCTGGAGTTCATCCGCGAGCTGCAGGCGGTCGAGGCCGAGATGGGCCTGCCGCAGACGCCGATCGAGGTCGCCATGGACGACTGGGCGCTCGCCACAGCGGGCGACCCGGAGGACCGCACCCGCGTCAAGGGCGTCATGGCGGTCGACCCGGGCGCCCGCCGCCGCCGGCGTCGGGCCGCACCCGCGTCGGCGACGGTGACCCGCGCGCCCACGCGCACGGTCGTGCGCGAGACCGGCGGCAGCGGGCAGATCCCGCAGCAGGCGCCGCCGTCTAAGACGCCGCGTGCCCTCGTCATCGCGCTCATCGCATGCGCGACGCTGGTGGTGGTCCTCGGCATCACCGCCTCCCTCGTGCTGGTGCGCGCAGGCTCCAGCAGCGACATCCCGACGGTCCGCGACCTGAGCGGCCGCGTCACCGGCAGCACGATCGTGTTCAGCTGGAGCGACCCGGGTCTGCAGGACGGCGACACCTACCAGGTGACCGTGCAGGACCAGCCGCCGAGCAGCCAGCATGCGACCGAGTTCCGGGTGGATGCGAAGCCCGGCCAGACCGTGTGCGTCACGGTGACCGTCAACCGCGACGGCCGCACCGGCACGCCCAGCGGCCAGAAGTGCGTCGAGAGGACGGCCGGGACGTGACCCGCCTCGCCGCGTTCTGGTCCTGGCTGACCGCCCACAAGTCGGTCGCCGCGACGGCCGTCAGCGGGACGGCCGTGGCGGCCCTGGTGACCACGCTCGCGGTCGTCTCTGGCGGCTATAGCGCCCAGCACCTCCAGCTCGACGACGCGGCGGTGTGGGTGGCGAGCGACGCCAAGAAGTCGCTCGGGCGCGCGAACACAGAGATCGACAAGCTCAACTCGGTCGTCGCCGGCACCGGCGAATCGCTCGACGTGGTGCAGGACGGCACCGACGTCCTGCTGATCGACCGCGAGGCCAACACGGTCGCGGTCGTCGACCCGGCCACGGCCGAGGCGGGCAAGTCGGTCGCGCTGCCGCCGCGGTCGCCGCAGGTCTCGCTCGCCGGCGGCCATGTCGCGCTGATGTCCCAGACGACGGGACAGCTCTGGCTGACCACCGTGAAGCAGCTCGACACGTTCAACTCGGGTTCGGCGGCGACGATCGATCTGGGCGGCCGTGCGGTCTCCGCGATGGACCCGTCGGGCGTGCTGTTCGCCTACCAGCCCGCGACCCGGACACTGGTGCGCGCCGACCTGAACGCGGCGGAGCCGTCCACCGCCACGACCGACGTCGCCACGAAGGGCGACGGCGCCAACGTGTCGCTGACGTCGGTCGGCGGCCACTGGGCACTGCTCGACCCCGACCAGCGGGCGCTGTGGGTGGACGGACGCGCCGTCGATCTCCGCGGCGTCCTGCCGGAGGGTTCCGAACCGGTGCTGCAGCAGCCGTCGACCGGAGGCGGGGCGGTGTGGATCGCGTCCGGCGCCGGTCTCGTGCGGGTGCCGCTGGACGGCGGCCGGCCTACGCGTCCCGTCACACAGAGCGGCGGTGCGGCCGCGGCCCCGGTCACGGTCGCGGGCTGCACGTACGCGGCCTGGAGCGGTGGGAACACCTGGCGCTCCTGCGGCGCCTCCGGCGCGGGCGAGAGGGCGACGCTGAAGGACGTCCCGTCGGGCGCCGCCCTCGGGTTCCGGGTCAACGGCTCCCGGGTCGTGCTCAACGACGGCCGGTCGGGCGTCGCCTGGGCGGTGCAGAGCGGGAACACGCGCATCGACAACTGGGACGAGCTGGTCTCCAAGAAGTCGACGCAGGAGCTCGTCAACCAGACCAAGCAGGACACCGCTCCGCAGTACGAGAAGCAGGAGCAGCCTCCCGTCGCCGTCGACGATTCGTTCGGCGCCCGTCCAGGACGCGTCACGCCGTTGCCCGTGCTGCTCAACGATTACGACCCCAACGGCGACGTGCTGACGATCGACTCGTTCACCGGCGTGCCGGCGTCGCAGGGCACCCTCGAGCTCACCAACGCCGATCAGCAGCTGCAGATCTCGCTGCCGGACACGGCGACCGGCTCCATCGCGTTCGATTACACGATCTCCGACGGCCGCGGCGGGACCGCGACCGCGCACGTCACCGTGGCCGTGCGCACGGCGGCCGAGAACACGCCGCCGGTCTGCGTCCGGAACGCCAAGGCCGTCGTGCAATCCGGAGGCCGCGTGTCGGCGCCCGTGCTCGGCGACTGCTTCGACCCCGACGGCGACTCCTTCTACCTGTCCGCCGCATCCATCGCCGCCCCTGACACCGTGACCTTCACCCCGCAGGGTCAGGTCGCATACTCCGATCACGGCGACGGGACGGGCGTGAAGGATGTGGCGCTCACGCTCTCCGACGGTCGCGCCGAATCCGCGGGGCTGCTCGCGGTGACCGTCCGCCCGCCCGGCCAGGTGCCGATCATCGCCGACCCGTTCGCCGTGCTCGCCTACCAGGGCCAGGAGGTGACGGTCTCGCCGCTCGACCATGTGCGCGGCGGCAACGGCCCCGTCCGCCTGAGCACCGTGCCGACAAAGGCCGATGCGACGATCACGCCGGACTACCAGGGCGGCACGTTCCGCTTCGAGTCCGACCAGGCAGGCACGCACAACTTCGAGTACTCGGTGACGGACGGCGTGATCACCGCCACCGGTGTCGTCCGTGTCGAGGTCAAGGCGCCGCCCGGGGCGAAGACGGCGCCGATCGCCGTCCCGCACACCGCGTTCATCCGCGAGCAGTCGACGCAGGATGTGGACGTCCTCTCCACCGACATCGACCCCTCCGGCGGCGTGCTGCTGGTCACCGGCGTCACCGATCCGGAGGCGTCCACGGGCGTCCGCGTGCAGGTCCTGCAGCAGCGGACGCTCCGGGTCACGCTGAGCCGGCCGCTCGAGGGACCGGTCGACTTCCACTACCGGCTGAGCAACGGCCTGACGGACACGGTGGGCACGGTGACCGTGGTGCAGCTCCCGCCGCTGACGGTCCACCAGCCGCCGATCGCCGCGCCCGACTCGGTGTCGGTGCGCGTCCGCGACGTGGTCGACATCCCGGTGCTGGCCAACGACATCCAGCCGGACGGCGACAAGCTGACGCTCGACCCGACCCTGGCGACGCCGCTTCCGAGCGGCGCCGGTCTGCTGTTCGTCAGCGGCGACCACCTCCGCTACCTCGCTCCGGCGAAGCCCGGCAACTACACCGCTGCGTACCGCGTCTCGGGCGAGGACGGGCAGTGGGCCACCGCGGAGGTCACCATCGCCGTGCGCGAGCGCGACGCGGCGACCAACAACCCGCCCGTGCCCAAGACCGTCACCGCGCGCGTGCTCGCGGGCGACACGGTGCGCATCACCGTGCCGCTGTCCGGCATCGACCCGGACGGCGACTCGGTGCAGTTCATCGGCCAGGAGACCAACCCGCAGAAGGGCGCCGTGATCGCGTCCGGCCCGGACTGGATGGACTTCCAGGCCGGCGACTACGCCGCGGGCACCGACACCTTCACGTACGCCGTCGTGGACGCGCTCGGCGCGCGCGCGACCGGGACCGTCCGGGTCGGCATCGCCGCCCGGGTGGAGGGCGCGCGCAACCCGATCGCGGTCGAGGACGACGTGACGGCGAAGCCGGGACGCACCCTCGGCGTGCAGGTTCTCGCCAACGACAGCGACCCCGACGGGAGTCCACTGAGCGTCACCGCGGTGACGTCGCTCGACGGGAAGGCGAAGGCGAAGATCAGCGGCGACGTCGTCACCGTGACCGCTCCGAAGACTCCGGGTGCCTACGGGTTCCTCTACACGATCCAGAACCAGCGCGGCGGGACGAGCCAGGCGTTCCTCCGCCTCACCGTCGACGAGAAGGCCCCGCCGGCGCGGCCGGTGGTGTCGGACACCACGCTCGGCCTCTCCGACATCCTCGGCAAGAACCGGGTCGACGTGAACGTGCTGGCGAACGTGTTCTTCGCCGACGGCCCGGTCTCGAGCCTCAAGCTCTCGCTGGTGTCCGGGTACGGCGCGGATGCGCAGGTGACGGCGGCGAAGCGGATCCGGATCGCGATCGGCGCCAAGAGCCAGATCGTGCCGTTCAAGGTCGCCAACCCCGAAGACGAGTCCGTCGTCGCGTACGGCTTCGTGCACGTTCCGGGCTACGACGACGCGCTGCCGCAGGTGAAGCGCGGGGCGCCGAAGCTGACGGTGGTGAGCGAGAAGACGCTGACCATCCACCTGAACGACTACATCGTCGCGGTCGGCAACCGGAAAGTGCGGCTGACCGACGCCGCCACCGTGCGCGCGACCCACGCCAACGGCGACGACCTCGTGGCCGGCAACGACACCCTGCAGTTCACGTCGTCGCCGCGCTACTTCGGGCCGGCGTCCATCTCGTTCCAGGTCACCGACGGGTCGAGTGCAACGGATCCGCAGGGAAACGTCGCCACGATCGTGCTCCCGATCGACGTCACGCCGCGGGAGAACCAGCCGCCGGTGTTCACCGGTGCCCTCATCGACTTCGAGCCGGGCCAGACGAAGACCGTCGACCTGACCAAGGTGACGACCTACCCCTACGCCAAGGACCAGGGCGAACTGGTCTACTCCATCCAGAACCCCCGGCCGAACGGCGTCACCGCGTCCATCGACGGGCAGCAGCTCACGGTGACCGTGGCCACCGGCACGCCGAAGGGCTCCATGCCGTCGCTCTCGATCGGGGTGAAGGACGCGGTCAACTCCGGCCAGGCCGGACGAATCGACATCCAGGTGGTGCCGTCCACCCGTCCGCTGGCGAGCCCCCAGCCCGACCGCGTGATCGCGCCGCGTGGCCAGACCACGACCGTCGACGTGCTCGCGAACGACGGCGCGACCAACCCGTTCCCGGGCAAGCCGTTGCGTGTCGTCGCGGTGCGTGGCCTCGGCAGCGGCCTGCCCGACGGCCTCAGCATCACGCCCAGCGCCGACAACTCCGAGCTGCAGATCTCGGTCTCGCCGACGGCGGCACCGGCCGACACCACCCTGCAGTACGAGGTGGCGGACGCCACCGGCGACCCCGACCGGTACACCTGGGGCACGGTCACCGTCTCGGTGCAGGACCGGCCCGCCCCGGTCTCCAACGTGCAGATCGGAACGATCGCCGACCGCAGCCTGACGCTCAGCTGGATCCCCGGGGCCTTCAACAACTCCCCGATCACCGGCTTCCAGGTGACGATGGCGAACGCCGCGACCGGGCAGGTCCTCTCCACCACGCCCTGCACGACCACGACCTGCGCGGTCACCACGCCGGGCAACGGCCCCTCGAACGCGGTGACGCTGACAGTGCGCGCGCAGAACGCGCTCGGCCTCTCCGACCCGACCTCGTACGCCGAGCCGGTGTGGTCGGACGTCATCCCGAACGCGCCGTCCGGCGTGTCCTCGACGCCGCTCGACCATGGCCTCCGCATCTCCTGGACCAAGCCGGCGAACGCGCCCGGCGCCAGCCCGATCACCTCGTACGTGGTGACGATCGGCGGCGTGACGAACGCTCTCCAGGTCTCGGGCTCGGACCCGGTCGGCACCGGCTACGCGCTCAACGTCACCGACCCCGGTATCGCCAACGGCGCGACGATCGCCTTCACCGTCTCGTCGCGCAACGAGTTCTACCAGGGCCGGACGACGTGGAACCAGACACAGGGGAGCGGCGTGCCGGCGGGTGCGCCCACGACGACGGGCGTCGCCCCGGTCGCAACGCCCGACACGCAGGCCGGCACGAGCGCGACGCTCAGCTGGTCGGGGGTCTTCGGCGAGAACGGCAAGACGATCACCGACTACTTCGTGGCCGCCTTCCAGGGCGCGAACCCCACCTCCTGCCAGGTCAGCGGCGTCGAGACCGGGCAGTCGTCCCTGTCGACCAACGGCCTCAGGCGCGTGCAGGGCGGCAGCACCGTCATCAGCGGACTCAGCCCGAACCAGACCTACAACTTCATCGTCTACGCCTACAACGGTCAGGGCTGCACGCCGGCGGCGATCGTCAGCGCGACCCCGCGGCAGTCGCCGGGCGACGTGACCGGGATCGCGGTCGTGTCGCGCGTCCTGAACCAGACCACGCGGACCGCCGACTTCAACGTCACCGTGTCGTACCGCGCCGGCGGCGGCTCCAACCCACGATTCGCCTACCAGCTGCTCAGCGGCGGCGCGGTGGTCGACTCGGGCACCCTGAGCGGCACGAGCGGCGTGTTGGACGGCTCGGGGGCCAACCACTACGGCGTCCCGCTGACCGTACGGATCACCCAGGTCTGCGAGGGCTATCCCGACGGCTCGTCGCTCTGCACCGCGCAGAACGCGACGCAGGACCTGGGGGTCGCGGTGAACCTCACCATCGGCGGCGCCCGGTACGACCCGGCGAGCCAGGTCTTCACCTGGACGAGCTGGCCGACCGGGGCCTACGACGCCGTCACGTACAGCTGCGACGGCACGACGCAGCTGCCCATGCCGGCCGCGGGCGAGACCGCCTCCTGCACGGCGCCGGCGAACGACCCCGCGCCGACCTTGACGGTGAGCGTCGTCTCTGGTGGCGACACGTTCTCCACCGACTATCCGGGATCGACGTTGCAATGATCCACGAACGGCATACTGTCTTCAGCCGCATCGCGCGGTGCACACCCCTTCCCTGCGGCCCCTCGCGCCGCGCCCCGAACCGAAAGAGGCCGGAGCATGACGATGACCCCCGAGCAGGCCGGCTGGTTCTCCGGAGTGTTCGACCGCCTCGTCGGGAACATCGACAAGGTCCTGCTCGGCAAGTCCCACGTGATCCGGCTCGCTCTTACCGCGCTGTTCAGCGAGGGGCACCTGCTGCTCGAGGACTACCCGGGCACCGGCAAGACGTCGCTCGCGCGCGCGATCGCCGAGAGCGTCCGGGGCACGACCAACCGCGTCCAGTTCACCCCGGACCTCCTGCCCGGCGACATCACCGGCGTCAACGTCTACGACCAGCGCTCCGGCGCGTTCGAGTTCCACCGCGGCCCGGTGTTCGCGAACATCGTCCTCGCCGACGAGATCAACCGCGCGAGCCCGAAGACGCAGTCGGCTCTGCTGGAGGTCATGGAGGAGCAGCAGGTCACCGTCGACGGCGTGCGTCACTCCGTCGGTGCGCCGTTCATGGTCATCGCCACCCAGAACCCGATCGAGCAGGCGGGAACCTACCGGCTCCCGGAGGCCCAGCTCGACCGGTTCCTGATGAAGGCGTCGATCGGCTACCCGGACCACGAGGCGACGCTGCGCATCCTCGAGGGGAGCGAACGGCGGGCGCACGAGGTCGTCGTGCCGGAGATCATCTCCGCCGCGACCGTGGTCGAGATGGCCACGATCGCGCGCGGGGTCCACGTCGACCCCACCATCAACGACTACGTGTCGCGTCTGGTCGAGGCCAGCCGCACCGCCGACGAGATCCGCCTGGGCGTGAGCGTGCGCGGCGCCCTGGCGCTGCTGCGCGCCTCCAAGACGCTCGCCGCAGCATCCGGCCGCTACTACGTGACGCCCGACGACGTGAAGGCCCTCGCCGAGCCGGTGCTCGCCCACCGCCTGGTGCTCGACCCCGAGGCGGAGTTCGAGGGCGTCAGCGCCTCCAGCATCGTCGGCCAGCTGCTCATCGAGACGCCGCCGCCGAGCGATCGGGCTGCCGTGTGACCACTACCATCACCCGTACGCAGACCGAGCTCACCAACGCGCGCGCCCGTATCGTCGGCGAGCGCGAAGGGTTCCTCGCGGACGCGATCGTGTGGGTGGTGCGCAGCTCGGCCACCGCCGGCCGCGCGGTCGCGACACTCGCGCGCCGGGTCGGCTCCGTGGTGACGGCGCTCGGCTGGTCGATGCTCGTGCTCGCCGTCCTGGCCCTGACCGCGGGCTATGTCTGGGGCTGGGTCGAGGCGGTCGTCGCCGGGTGGACGGCCGTGGTGCTCCTCGTCGTCGCCTCCGGCTATCTGATCGGCCGCACGGCGTACGACGTCGGGCTCTCGCTCCCGGCCAACCGCGTGGTGGTCGGCGACCGCGCCCCCGGGGAGGTGTCCGTCCGCAATCCGCTTCGACGGAGACTCCCCGGCGTGCGTGTGGAGGTGCCCGTCGGCCACGGGCTCGCCGAGTTCGCCGCTCCCTCCCTGGCGCCCGCCGAGGAGCACTCGGACGTCTTCGTGGTGCCCACCAGCCGTCGCGGGATCGTGCCGATCGGCCCCGTGCGCACCGTCCGCGCCGACCCGATCGGGCTGCTGCGGCGCGAAGTGGTCTGGGCGGACTCCCTCGATCTGTTCGTGCATCCGCGCACCATCGCGATCCCGAGCATGAGCACGGGCTTCGTCCGCGACCTCGAGGGGTCGCCGACCCGCGACCTCACCGCGAGCGACATCGCCTTCCACGCGCTGCGCGAGTACGTGCCGGGGGATGAGCGCCGCTTCATCCACTGGAAGTCGACCGCCAAGACGGGCAGCTACATGGTCCGCCAGTTCGAGGAGACCCGGCGCAGCCACCTGCTGGTGGCCCTGAGCCTGTCGGCGGCGGACTACGCGACCGACGAGGAGTTCGAGCTCGCGGTCAGCGCCACGGGGTCGCTCGGCGTGCGGGCGATGCTCGACTCCCGCACCGTCTCCGTGGTCGCATCCGCCGCGACGCCCGACTTCGCCAAGCGGATGCTGTTCACCGTCCGCCGCCTGAGCACGGTCAACCGCGGCCGGCTGCTCGACGACCTCGCCGGGGTCGAGACCGCCGACGCGGCGCTCCGGCTCCCGGAGCTCGCGCAGGTGGCCTCGGACGACGCGGCCGGCATCTCGATCGCGTTCCTGATCTGCGGGTCGACGCCCACCGCCACGCAGCTGCGCGCAGCCGCGGCGCACTTCCCGCTCGGAGTGGACGTGGTCGCCATCGTCTGCGACGAGGGCGCCGTGCCGTCGCTCCGGCGCGTGGCCGACCTCAGCGTCCTCACCATCGGCTACCTGGAGGACCTTCAGCGCAGCCTCGCGAAACGGCTGGCCACCTGATGCCCGCGCGTCGTTCCCTTCGGGCCCTGGTCGACGTCCTCTTCGCCGTGGTCGCAGTGGCGCTGGGCGCGTGGTCGTTCTGGCCCACGTACCAGTCGAGCGCGTTCATCCTGATGCTGGCCGCGACCCTCCTCCTCGGCACCGCCATCGCGGTCGCGGGATGGGCGTGGCGCCTGCCGAGCATCGCCGTCGCGGGGCTCGTCGTGCTCGTGTACCTCGGCACCGGCGTGCAGCTCGCGGTGCCGTCCGAGGCGGCCGCCGGGGGACTGCTCCCCAGCCCGGAGGGCTTCGTCGACCTCGTGCAGGGCACCTGGCTGAGCTGGAAGCAGCTGGTGACGATCACCGTGCCGGTCGGCTCATATCAGGCGCTCCTGGTGCCCGCCTTCCTGCTGACGCTGCTGGCGACGGTGCTGACGGTCACCGTCGCCTTGCGGTCGTCCCGCCCGGAGCTCGCCGCCATCCCGCCGGTGCTCCTCGTCGTCGCCGGCATCCTGCTCGGGTCGTCGGTGGCGCCCGTCCCCTTGCTGCTGCTCCTCGCACTGTTCGTCGTCATCCTCGCGTGGCTGATCCGGTTCCGGCTGTTGCGGCGCTCGGCTGCCGTGCGAACGCTGCGCGAGCAGAGCGGCCAGCTCGTCGAGAGCAGGAGCGAGCGCGTCTCGACCGCCGTGCTCACCGCAGCGGGGGCGACGGTCATGGTCGTCGCCGCGGCCGCCGGGGGATCGCCGCGGCGGCCCTGCTTCCCCCGACCGGCGACCGGCAGGTCGTGCGCACGGCGGTCGAGCAGCCGTTCGACCCGCGGCAGTACCCGAGCCCGCTGAGCGGTTTCCGCTCCTTCCTCGAGCCCGCGAAGGCCGACGAGCGGATGCTCACGGTCGCCGGTCTGCCGTCGGACCGGCGGCTGCGGATCGCGACGCTCGACACCTACGACGGCGTGACCTACTCCGTCGGAAGCGCCGAGGCGACCAGCGCGTCCGGATCGTTCACCCGCGTCCCGTACCGCCTCGATCAGGGCGCGACGAACGGGAAGCGCACCACGATCACCGTCGTGGTGGGCGGCTATCGCGGCCCGTGGCTCCCGGGCACCGGGCAGCTGGAGCAGGTGCAGTTCTCGGGCCCGCGCGCCTCCAGCCTCGCCGGCGCGTTCTTCTACAACGACGTGACCGGCACGGGCGCGGTCACCACGTCGCTGCGGGCCGGCGACAGCTACACCGAGGAGTCGGTGGTCAAGCCCATCCTCACCGCCGCGCAGCTGCAGAAGGTGCAGCCGGGCACCGACTCGGTGCCGCGTCCGTCCGTGATCCCGGACGAGCTGCAGTCGGCGCTGCAGAAGTACACCGCGGGCGTCAGCGGTGCAGGGCCCAAACTGGCGGCGGCGCTCCGCGGGCTCGCGCAGGACGGCTACATCAGCCACGGGATCGGCCCCGGTGAGCCGGCGAGCCGTTCCGGTCACGGTGCGGACCGCATCACCGAACTGCTCACCGACGTCCCGATGCTCGGCGACCAGGAGCAGTACGCCGTCACGGCGGCGCTCATGGCACGCCAGCTCGGATTCCCGGCCCGCGTGGTCGTCGGGTTCGTCGCGCCGGAGGACGTCGCGGGGAGTGCGGTCGTGTTCACCGGCTCGGACATCTCGGCGTGGATCGAGGTCCAGACGACGAAGGGCTGGGTCACCGTCGATCCGACCCCGCCGCTGCGTCCGGTTCCGCCGAAGCAGCCCGACCAGCCGACGCAGATCTCGCGACCGCAGACCAACGTCCAGCCGCCGGTGGACGACAACCCGCAGCAGAACGACGAGCCGCCGCAGGCGCAGGTGGACCCGTCGAACCAGCCCAAGCCCGACCCGGCGCTCGAGACGCTGCTCACGGTCCTGGTCATCGCCGGCTGGACGGTGCTCATCCTCGCCCTGATCGCCTCCCCGTTCCTCGCGGTGCTCGCGGCCAAGTGGCGACGGCGCACCCTCCGCCGCCGCGCCCCGACCGCGCGTGAGCGGATCGTCGGCGGCTGGCGCGAGTTCGCCGATGCGGCCGTCGACCACGGTTACGACCCTCCGCCCGCCGCCACCCGGGTCGAGTTCGCGGAGACCATCGGCGGCTCCCGTGCCAACGCCCTGGCGATGGTCGCCGACCGCGCCACCTACAGCGGCGTCGCGCCCACCCCGGCCGAGGCGGAGTCCGTCTGGAAAGCCGTCGACGACCTGCGCGGACAGCTCGCCAAGCGCGACACGCGGTGGAAGCGGCTGCTCGCGGCGGTCTCGCTGCGCTCGCTCGGCTACCGTGGGAGAGGAAGCGGAAAGGGACAGAGCCGATGAAGTGTCGAGTGTGCGGGACGGAGCTGGCCGAGGGG
The DNA here is from genome assembly GCF_050632865.1 of Leifsonia poae. Lineage (GTDB taxonomy): Bacteria > Actinomycetota > Actinomycetes > Actinomycetales > Microbacteriaceae > Leifsonia > Leifsonia poae_B. The sequence continues at coordinate 1,099,312 of NZ_JBODSA010000001.1, forward strand.
ACGCTGTTCTGCCCCATGTGCGGCAGCTCGGTGACCTCGTCCCGGCTGCGGCCGCCGGAGGTGGCCGATTCGCGACCGTCCGACACGTCCATCATCTCCGACCGTGTCGCCGAGCGTCCGCCCGCGCCCGCTGTCGCCGGCCGCTTCCCGGGCGAGGTCGAGCTGGATGAGGACGGCCTGCCGCCGACGCAGGCGATGACCATCGTCTCGGTCGAGGACGCGCCGCCCGCGCGTCCGGCGGTGCAGCGCAGCTTCACGCTCAGCTTCTCGACCGGCGACGTGATCGAGGTCTCCGGCTCCGGACTCGTCGGCCGCCGCCCGATCACACAGCCGGGGAGCACGTCGACCAGCTGGTCGTCCTCTCCGACCCGACGCGCAGCGTCTCGAAGACGCACCTGGAGTTCGGCCTGGAGGGCGACGAACTGTGGATCTGCGACCGCTACTCCGGCAACGGCACGGTCGCGCATCCGCTCGGCGGTGTGGCCCGCCAATGCGAGGCCGGCCGCCGCTACCGCGTCACGCGCGGCACCCGCGTCGAGATCGGCGACCAGTGGTTCGACGTATCCTGACCCTCCGACCCCTCCGCGCCTAGCCGCCGAGCACAGCAAAAACGTCGCCGATCGACTCGATCGGCGACGTTTTTCCTGTGCTCGCGGGCGCCTAGCGGAGGGCGTCGGCGACGGAGGTCGCCTCGAGGCCGTGCGCGGAGGCGACGCCCTCGTTCGTGACCCGGCCCGCGTGCACATTGAGGCCGAGGGCCAGCGAGTCGTCGGCGCGCAGCGCCTCCTGCCAGCCGCGGTTCGCGATCGCACGTGCGTAGGGGAGGGTCGCATTCGTCAGCGCGTAGGTGGAGGTGTGGGGGACCGCACCCGGCATGTTGGCGACGCAGTAGAACACCGACTGGTGCACGGTGAACGTCGGGTCGGCGTGCGTGGTGGGGTGCGAGTCCTCGAAGCAGCCGCCCTGGTCCACCGCGATGTCGACGAGCACGCTGCCCGCCTTCATCCGGGACACCATCTCGTTGGTCACGAGCTTCGGCGCCTTCGCCCCGGGCACGAGCACCGAGCCGATGACGAGATCGGACGCGACGACGGCCTTGTCGATCTCGAAGCTGTTCGACGCGATCGTCTTGATGCGCCCGGCGTAGAGGGCGTCCAGCTCCCGGAGGCGCTGGATGTTCGTGTCGAGCACCGTGACCTCCGCGCCCAGGCCGACCGCGACCGAGATCGCGTTCGTGCCGGCGACGCCGCCACCGAGAACCGTGACGACGGCCGGGTGGGTGCCCGGGACGCCGGGGACGAGCAGGCCGGGGCCGCCGTTGGGCTTCAGCATGGTGTTCGCGCCCACGATCGGCGCGAGCCGCCCGGCGACCTCGCTCATCGGGGCGAGCAGCGGGAGGGCGCGCGTCGGCAGCTGCACCGTCTCGTACGCGATCGCCGTGACCTCGCTCGCGATCAGCGCGCGCGTCAGCGCCTCGTCGGCCGCGAGGTGCAGGTAGGTGAAGAGCACGAGACCGGGGTGGAAGTAGCCGTACTCGCTCTCGATCGGCTCCTTCACTTTCAGGATGAGGTCGCCGGCCGCCCAGGTCGCCGCCGCGTCGGGCAGGATGGTCGCTCCGGCGCCCGCGTACAGGTCGTCGGGGATGGAGGAGCCGACGCCCGCACCCGTCTCGACGAACACCTCGTGACCCGCGCCGACCAGGTCGTGCACGCCGGCCGGCGTGATCGCCACCCGGAACTCGTTGTTCTTGATCTCGCGGGGGATCGCGACCTTCATGGGGCTCCTTCGACACTCGACATGGGGTTCGCTCTCACCATAGCGAGGTTCACGGAGGATTTCGACGTTCTTTTCGTGCGTAGTGTGCTGATTTCGCGCCATCCACCGGCACGCGCAGACGTTTTCCGCAGCGGCGGCCGTTCCGAGGGCGGTTCGTCCAGCGCGCACCCCCAGCGCGACCGCGCCGGGTGGACCGTCCCGTCTGCGGTTTCCCGGGCGTTTCGACCGATCCAGCACGGATTTCGTAAAGATTGTGTTTCCAAATGGAGCATCAGAGCACTTTCTGATGCGGATCGCGACGGTTGTGTGTCAGGATCGGTCCACCGCGACGGCACGAGGGCGTGCCGCCGATGCGCCGTCGCCCGTGGTCCGTGTTCGATCCCCCAAGGAGCACCACTGTGAAACCGAGCAACCTCCCGCAAGACCCGATGATCCGCCAGCTCGTCCAGTCGGCGCGCGCCTCCCAGCTCACCCGCCGCGGTCTCCTCGCCGGTGCGGGAGCCGGCGCGGCCGCCCTCGCGCTGGCCGCCTGCTCCACCGGGGGAGCGAACTCCAAGCCCACCGCCGCGAAGGACCAGTCCGCCAGCGACAAGACGCTCACCTGGGCGAACTGGCAGGCGTACCTCGACCAGGATGACGCGGGCAAGTACCCCACGCTCGAGGCGTTCGAGAAGCAGAGCGGCATCAAGGTCAAGTACGACGTCGCCGTCGACGACAACAACACGTACTACGCCAAGGTGAAGGACCAGCTCAAGCTCGGCAAGGACATCGGCGCCGACACAGTCTGTCTCACCGACTGGATGATCGCCCGCTGGATCCGCCTCGGCTACGTGCAGCCGTTCGACGAGGCGAAGATCCCGAACAAGAAGAACCTCGTCTCGAACTTGAAGGACGTCGACTTCGACCCGGGCCGCAAGAAGTCCCTCCCCTGGCAGAGCGGCTTCGCCGGCATCTGCTGGAACAAGGAGAAGCTGCCGAACGGCCTCAAGTCGGTCGACGACCTCTGGAAGTCGGACCTCAAGGGCAAGGTCGGCGTGCTCAGCGAGATGCGCGACACGATGGGCCTGATCCTGCTGCAGCAGGGCGTCGACATCTCCAAGACGTTCAGTGACGACGACTTCAACAAGGGCATCGACACCCTGACGAAGCACGTCAACGACGGCCAGATCCGCAACATTAAGGGCAACTCGTACCTCAACGACCTCAAGTCCGGTGACACCCTCGCCGCGATCTGCTGGTCCGGCGACATCACCCAGCTCAACGCCGAGGCCGGCGACAACTGGCAGTTCGCCATCCCGGAGGCCGGCGGCACCCTGTGGAGCGACAACTTCGTGATCCCGATCGGCTCGCCCCGCAAGGCGAATGCCGAAAAGCTGATCGACTACTACTACCAGCCGGAGGTCGCGGCCGAGGTCGCCGCCTGGGTGAACTACATCACCCCGGTCGAGGGCGCCAAGGAGGCGGCCACGAAGATCGACCCGGAGCTCGCCGACAACCAGCTGATCTTCCCCGACGCGGACACGCTCAGCCAGGTCAAGGTCTTCCGCACGCTGAGCCCTGTGGAGGAGCAGAAGTACCAGGCGGCGTTCCAGAAGGTGATCCTGGGGGCCTGATGGCTAAGGGAGTATTCGCCGAGTCGGGCGCGGACCTGCGCCTGAACGGCATCAAGAAGCGTTTCCCCGGGTTCACCGCGATCGAGCACCTGGACCTCACCATCCCCGCCGGGTCGTTCTTCGCCCTGCTCGGCCCGAGCGGCTGCGGTAAGACGACGACGCTGCGGCTGGTCGCCGGACTGGAGGAGCCGACCGAGGGCAGCATCCTCATCGGTGGTCAGGATGTGACGCGCACCAAGCCGTTCCAGCGTCCGGTCAACACGGTGTTCCAGAGCTACGCGCTGTTCCCGCACATGACGATCCTCGAGAACGTCGCGTTCGGCCTGCGCCGCCGGAGGATCGGCGACCCGATCGCAAAGGCGCACGAGGCGCTGCGGCTCGTGGAGCTCGACCACCTGGCGGCCCGTCGGCCCGCCCAGCTGTCCGGCGGTCAGCAGCAGCGCGTCGCGCTCGCCCGCGCCGTGGTGAACCGCCCGGCCCTGCTGCTGCTCGACGAACCGCTCGGCGCGCTCGACCTCAAGCTGCGCCGGCAGATGCAGCTCGAGCTCAAGAGCATCCAGACCGAGGTCGGCCTCACCTTCGTGCACGTCACGCACGACCAGGAGGAGGCCATGACCATGGCCGACACCGTCGCCGTGATGAACAAGGGGCGCATCGAGCAGATGGGCTCGCCCGAGATCCTGTACGAGCTGCCGTCGACGGTGTTCGTCGCGAACTTCCTCGGCCAGTCGAACCTGTTCGCCGGCCCGGTGAAGGATGCGGGCGCCGAGACGCTGGGCGTCGACGTCGGGGGAGAGCGCATCCAGGTGCCCCGCTCGCGGGCGCAGCGGACGAGCGGCTACGTGACCGTCGGCGTCCGCCCGGAGAAGCTGACCCTGCACACCGACCCCGCCGCGATCGCTTCGGGCGCGAACCGGCTCGGGCCGGGCCGCGTGACCGACGTGTCGTTCAGCGGTGTGAGCACGCAGTACCTCGTCGACGTGCCGGGCATCGGCACCGTCGTCGTGTTCGCGCAGAACACGACCAGTGGACCGGTCGCCGGACTCGGCGCCGAGGTCTGGGTGGCGTGGGATCCGGCGCACACGTTCGTCCTCGCCGACGAGCCGCCCGCGGACGGCCGCTTCGTCGACGACGCGGACACGCAGGCGCTGGCGGCGCAGGCCCGGGAGCGGATGCTGACGGAGCTGGAGGAGGCCTGATGGCCCTCGCCGCGTTCACGGGCGCGCCGCCGACGCAGGATCAGGAGCCCGCGGTCCGCCGCAAGAGCGGCATCGCGCTCGTCCTCCTGCTGCCCGGCGTGCTCTACCTCGTCCTGTTCTTCCTCACGCCGCTGATCTCGCTGATCATCACGTCATTCCAGGCGCCGGTGCCCGACGGGGACATCGGTCAGTACCAGACGGCGTTCCAGTGGCAGAACTACGTCGACTCGTTCTCGGAGTACTGGCCGCAGATCCTGCGCTCGTTCGTCTACGCGCTCATCGCCACGGCGGCGGCGCTGGTGATCAGCTACCCGCTGGCGTACTTCATCGGCGTGAAGATGCGCGGCCGGCCGGTCGCGCAGAACCTGCTGATGACCCTGGTGATCGCGCCGTTCTTCATCAGCTTCCTGCTCCGGACGCTGGCCTGGAAGGCGATCCTCAGCGACGACGGCTGGATCGCCAGCTCGCTCAAGGCGATCTCGGTGCTGCCGCCCGACGCCCACATCACCGGCACTCCGTTCTCGGTGATCTTCGGTCTGACGTACAACTTCATCCCGTTCATGTGCCTCCCGCTCTACTCGACGCTGGAGCGGCTGGACACGCGCCTGCTGGAGGCGGGACAGGATCTGTACGCGAGCCCGTGGACGACGTTCCGGAAGGTGACCGTGCCCCTGTCGATGCCCGGCATCGTCTCGGGGACGCTGCTCACGTTCATCCCGGCGGCCGGCGACTACATCAACGCGTCGCAGGACTTCCTGGGCGCGGCCGACACCTCGATGATGGGCAACGTCATCGAGAGCAACTTCCTGGTGCTGCAGAACTATCCGACCGCGGCGTCGATGTCCGTCATCCTGATGGCCGTCATCCTCGTCATCGTCGGGTTCTACGTGCGGCGGAGCGGAACGGAGGAGCTGCTGTGACCGAGATGACCACGATCACCGACACCACCACTCCGCCGAGCGCAGCGCGAGGGCGGCGACGGTTCAAGGGCTTCGGACTCGGTGTCTACGCGTTCCTCGCGCTGGCGTTCCTGCTCATCCCGATCGTCTACACGTTCGTGTTCTCGTTCAACGACGCGATCAAGAACAACATCGCCTGGCGCGGTTTCACCCTGCGCAACTGGACGAACGTCTGCGACGCCGCCGGGATCTGCGACGCCTTCATGGCGAGCATCATCATCGGCGTCATCTCGACGGTCGTCGCCACGGCCCTGGGCACCATGATCGCGATCGCGCTGATGCGCTACCGCTTCCGGTTCCGGTCGCAGACCAGCCTGCTGCTGTTCCTGCCGATGGCGAGCCCGGAGGTCGTGCTCGGTGCGGGCCTGGCCGCCCAGTTCCTGAGCCTCGGCGTGAACAAGGGCTTCCTGACGATCATCATCGCCCACGTCATGTTCTGCATCAGCTTCGTGGTGGTGACGGTGAAGGCGCGCGTCGCGTCGCTCGACCCGGCGCTGGAGGAGGCGGGACGCGACCTGTACGGCTCGCCGAACGCCGTGTTCTGGCGGATCACCTTCCCGCTGCTGCTGCCGGGCATCCTGTCGGCCGCGCTGCTGTCGTTCTCGCTGAGCTTCGACGACTTCATCATCACGAACTTCAACGCCGGCGCCGTGACGACGTTCCCGATGTACATCTACATCGCTGCGTCCCGCGGCATCCCGGCCCAGGCGAACGTGATCGCGAGTGCGGTCTTCATCCTGACCCTGCTCGTGGTGCTGATCTCGCAGCTGACCGCCGCCGCCCGGGCCAAGCGCCTGGCCCGCCAGTAGCCTCCGAGCACAGGAAAAACGCTCCGGATCCGTGTGGATCGGAGCGTTTTTCCTGTGCTCGACGGCTGGTGGGGCTAGTAGGAGGCGCGGATGGAGCCGACGGGCTCGCCGCGGCCGAGGACGGCGAGGTCGAGCTGCGGGGCTACCCGGTCGACGTCGTCGTGTGTCAGGGCTCCGGCGTCGGCCAGCAGGCGCAGGGCGACGATGGAAGCGGCGCGCAGGCTCCCGTCGATGATCTTCAGCGTGACGGTGGTGCCGTCGGGCGCCGCCATGACCATGACGCCCTCGGCGCCGCCCTTGGCGAAGACGCCGAGCTCGTCGATGACCACCGTGTTCGCGCGTCCAGGACCGTCGATCGCCCAGCCGTTCGCGAGCACCGCGTTCTTCAGGAGCGCCGCATTGCGGAACAGGGCGAACGGCGAGCCGTCCGAGGCAGTCGCGATGCGCTGGATGCCGCGGGCGAGCGCGACGAGCGACATCGCGTGCACCGGGGCGCCGCATCCATCCACTCCGGTCGCGACGACCTTTTCGCCTGTCAGCCGCTCGATCGTGTCGCGGATGTGCTGCTGCACGGGATGCGTCGGGTCGAGGTAGCTCTCGGTCGGCCAGCCGTTGACGCGGCAGGCGAGGAGCATCGCGGCGTGCTTGCCCGAGCAGTTCATGTAGACCGGGTGCTTGTGCTCGCCGGCGCGCACGAGCTCGTCGCGCGACGCGCCGTCGAGCGGCCAGTCAGCAGGGCAGCGGAGCGCGTCCTCCGCCAGCTGACCCTGCGCGAGCAGCTTGCGCACGACGGACAGGTGGGCCGGCGTGCCTGCGTGGCTCGCGGTCGCCAGCACGGCGCTCGCACCCTCCAGCGGGACGCCCGCGCCCATGACCGCCACGGCCTGGAACGGCTTCATGCTCGACCGAGGGAACACCGGGCGCTCGGGCGCGCCGAGCGACTGGGCGATCGCGCCGTCCGGACCGAGTACCACGGCCGAGCCGGCGTGGCGCGACTCCACGAAGCCGCTGCGCTCGACGACCGCCAGCTCGACGGCCTCGTCGACCGAGAAGACCTCTGCCGCCACCGCGCTCACAGCCCGGCGATGGCGTCGTCGATGACCGACACCGCGTCGGCGATCAGCTCGTCGGACACCGCGAGGCTCGGCAGGAAGCGCAGGACGTTGCCCCACGTGCCCGCGTTGAGGAACAGGATGCCCTGCTGCGCCGCCGCCGCGACGATCGCGTTGACCGCCTCCGGGTTCGGCTCCTTCGTCGTCTGCGCCGTGCCGGGCTTGACGAGCTCGACGGCGATCATGGCGCCGACGCCGCGGACGTCGCCGATGATGTCGTACTTCTCCTGCAGCTTCTCGAGGGCCGGCTTGAGCGCCTTCTCGATGCGCTGTCCCTCGGCGAGGAGGTCGTTGCGCTCGATGGTCTCGAACACCGCGATCGCGGCGGCCGCGGCGACCGGGTTGCCGCCGAACGTACCGCCGAGGCCGCCGGGCTGGGCGGAGTCCATGATCTCGGCGCGGCCCGTGACAGCGGCGAGCGGCAGGCCGCCCGCGATGCCCTTGGCGCTCAGCACGAGGTCGGGGACCACGCCGAAGTGCTCGCTGGCGTAGAACGCGCCGGTGCGCGCCATCCCGGACTGGATCTCGTCGGCGATGAAGACAACGCCGTTGGCGGTGCACCACTCCTGGAGCGCCGCGAGGTAGCCCTCGGCCGGGACGATGAAGCCGCCCTCGCCCTGGATGGGCTCGGCGACGAGGCAGGCGAGGTCGGACGCGCCGACGACCTTCTCGAGGTAGGCGATGGTGCGCGCGGCCGCCTCCTCGCCGGTGAGCCCGTCGCGGTACGGGTAGGAGTTCGGCGCGTGGTAGACGTCGCCGGCGAACGGGCCGAAGCCGGTCGCGTACGGCATGGCCTTGAAGTTCATGGCCATCGTGAGGTTGGTGCGGCCGTGGTAGGCGTGGTCGAGCACGGCGACGGCGCGGCGGCCGGTGAACTTGCGGGCGATCTTGACGCCGTTCTCCACGGCCTCGGCGCCGGAGTTGACCAGCACGGTCTTCTTGGCGTGGTCGCCGGGGGTGTGCTCGGCGAGCAGTTCGGCGACGCGCACGTACTCCTCGTACGGGGTGATCGTGAAGAGCGTGTGGATGACGTCCTGCAGCTGCCCGGCCGCGGCCTCCACGACCGCCGTCTCGGTGTGGCCGACCGTGGTCACGCCGATGCCGGCGCCGAAGTCGACGAACTGGTTGCCGTCCACATCCACGAGGATCGCGCCGTTCGCCTTGGCGATGTACACCGGCAGGGCGGACGAGACGCCGGTCGGCACGACCGCGAGGCGGCGCTGGTGCAGCTCCTGCGACTTCGGGCCGGGGACGGCGGTGACGATGCGGCGTTCTTGTGGAACGGAGAAGACGGGCGCGGGGGTGCTCACGGTGTCAGTCATGGTGAACCGAGTCTACCGGCGGTGCGAGAATCGGACCATGAAGCTGGAGCACGGGTACGCGATCGATCTGCAGTGGACGGGCAACCGGGGGACGGGCACCAGCGGGTACAAGGACTACGGGCGCGACCACGTCGTGTCCGCCGCGGGCAAGCACTCCATCGAGGGATCGGCCGACCGCGTGTTCTTCGGCGACCGCGACCGCTGGAACCCCGAGGAGCTGCTGCTCGCCGCGCTCTCGCAGTGCCACATGCTCAGCTACCTGGCCGAGGCGGCGCGAGCGGGCGTCGTGGTTGTGGGCTACACGGATGCGGCGACCGGCACCATGGAGCAGACCGGCAACGGCGGCGGCCACTTCACCGAGGCGACCCTGCGTCCTCGCGTGACGATCGCCGACCCCGCCCAGGCCGAGCTGGCCGCGTCCCTGCACGCCCCCGCCTCGGAGAAGTGCTTCATCGCCGCGAGCGTCAACTTCCCGGTCCACCACGCCCCCGAACTCCTCACCCTCGCCTGACCCCTCCGGCGGAACCGAGGGCGAGGGTCAGGCGCAGCCGAGGCGCGGCGCGGATGTCGGGGAGGCGGCGGGCGCAGGAGTGGCGGACTGCGGGGGCTCGGCGGCGGCCCAGCGCTGGATGGCCGCGCGCCAGCGGTCGTCGCGGGAGAGCGGCGGCGGCTGCTCGGTGCCGGAGTCGCGCTGCGCCCGCAGCACCGCCTCCTCGCGCTGGCGCTCGGTGAGGTCGTTCACGGAGATGGACCAGAAGAACAGCGGATGCATGATAACCACCTATCAGCGTTGAGTAGTTACACAGTACCGTAACCCGCTATTGAGTTACAATGGTTACATGCGTACGAATGCGACCCCCGAGCTGGGCGCCGACCTGCTCGTGTCGTTCCTCAACACCCTCGACGTCGAGGAGGACGTCGATCAGCTCGCCGACGACGCCGTCGCCGCTCGGTGGGCCGCCGAGAACGGCCTCGAGCCGGGCGACCGGGCAGAGGCCCAGCGGGTGCGCGACGCGCTGCGCGCGATCGTCGCCGGCGAGGAGGCGCCCCTCCCGTCCCTCGCCCTTCCGGTCGCCCCGCAGCCCGGGTCGGTCGCCCTGACCGCCCGCACCGCCGCCGAGGCCGCCGTGGCCAGCGCTGTGGTGCTCGGCATCCAGGGCAAGCTCGGCCGCGTGAAGCTGTGCGGGGGAGAGGACTGCCGCTGGGCGTTCTACGACGCCTCCCGCAACGGGTCGCGGCAGTGGTGCAGCATGGAGGTCTGCGGCAACCGGCAGAAGGCGCGTACCTACCGCGCCAAGGAGAAGGACGCCTAGAAGCGCTCGGGGCGCAGTGCGCGCTTGACGCGCTCCACGGTGCTCGCGGGCGGCGCCTCGTTGTAGACGCCGGCCAGCTCCTGCCCGGTGAGAGAGTGGATGGCCGCCATGATCGCGTCCGTCGCCTGGCGTCGTGCGCGTCCGGACTCGGGCGGCCCGAAGTGGGACAGGTCCAGCGGCTCGCCGAACCGCACCGTGATCCGGTGCGGCTTCGGGAACTTGGCGCCGACCGGCTGCATCTGGTCGGTGCCGATGAGCCCGACCGGCACGACGACAGCGCCGGTGGTGAGAGCGAGCCAGCCGATCCCGGTCCGGCCCTTGTAGAGGCGGCCGTCGAGCGAACGGGTGCCCTCGGGATAAAGCGCGAACGCGGCGCCGGTGTCGATGATGCGTCGTGACTGGTCCAGCGCCTCCTGGGCCGCCGCTCCCGCCCCGCGCTTGACCCCGACCGCTCCGATGGCCGTGAAGAAGGCGCGGGAGATGCGTCCCTTCACGCCCGTGCCCTCGAAGTAGCTCGACTTCGCGAGGAACTGCACACGCCGCGGGGCCGTCATCGGGATCACGACCGAGTCGATGAACGACAGGTGGTTGCTGGCGAGGATGACCGGGCCGTGCTTCGGGACGTTGCGCTTGCCGATCACGTGCGGCCGGTAGACGAGCTTGAGCAGCGGGGCCATCAGGATGCGACCGGCGTAGTACATCGCGCCGGGCTTCTGTACCTCGGCGACGCCTTCGTCGGTCTGGTCGCTGCTCATCCTTACGAGATTATGCGCGCGCGTATGCCGTGAGCGGTATGCGAACCGTTCACGGCTTGAGCGGGGTGCCCATCCGGCAGCCGAACCCGCCGGTGTAGGTGAGGCAGCTCTCGACGAAGCCGGTGTACCGCACCGCCAGCGGCGACCCGAACCACGAGGAGTAGAGCCGCGAGAAGTTGAGGTTGCCGTACGCCGAGCACGCGCCTCCCTGACCCTTCCTCGCCTTCAGCGTCTCGTCGTTCGGCTGGTACGGCGTGTAGTTGTACAGGTCTCGCCGTCGCCTGGTTGAGGATCCTCACTTCGCCGGCGCCGCACGCCGGATCCGGGTGGTACTGGATCCGGTTGTCGCCGACCTTGTACCGCCAGTCGCCGGGATGGACGGTGTACTCCCGGAACTGCCACGCGGCCCGGTACACCTGGTTGAAGAACCCGAAGTAGCGGGTGTCGCACGCCGCGGTGTCCGGGCAGGCGTAACCGGTCGCCTTCTGGTAGCCGGATGCGCTCGGTGCGGTGAGGAGCGACTGCTCCTTCTGCAGCAGGACGAGCAGCACGCGCGGGCTGACGGTGCACGCCTTGGCGACGCGGGCGATGATGCTGCTCGCCGCCTCCTTCTTCCGCGCGGGCATGGCCGCGCAGCGCTCCGCCGACGCGGGCTGGGCTGGCGAGTTCATCCGGAAGTCGGCGAGGCACGGCACGCCGTCCTTCGGGTGGCACGACCGCTCCTCCAGGAAGTCCTGGATCTGCCCGGGGGTCATCGCATCCGGGTTGTAGAAGCTGTCGTCGCTGATGATGTAGCCCGGGTAGAACGGCGCGGGCGACTCGGCCAGCGCGGGCGCGGGCACCAGCGCGAGGCCCGCCGCGACGGCGGACGCCGCGGCGATCAGACGCAGGCGGGGGAGCCGCACGGGCTGCCTAGCGGGACGTCTTCAGGATGTCGATCACGAACACCATGGTGTCCGTGGCCTTGATCTCGCCCGAGCCGGCCGAGCCGTAGCCGTCGGCGGGCGGCACGATCGCGATGACCTGCGAGCCGACCTTCTGGCCCTCGAGCGCCTTCTTGAACCCGGGGACGACGCCGGTGGTCTGGAACGACGCGGGCGCTCCACGGCTCCACGACGAGTCGAACATCTCGCCGTTGCGCCACAGGACGCCCTTGTACTGGACGGTCACGGTGTCGCCGGCCTGGACGGTCTCGCCGTCGCCCTCCTTCAGCAGCGCGATCTTCGTCTCGGTGGGCGCGTCGGCCTTCGGGATGGTGATGCTCGGCTCGCCGGTCTTGGCGTTGAGCTTGACGGTCGGGAAGCCGGCGGTCGGAGCCAAGTCCTTGCCGTCCGCGCGCGTCGGCGGGATGTCGACGACGTCGGCGACGAACACGACGCTGTCCTTTTCGGTGAGGCTGAGCTGGGAGAGGTCCTGGTTGCCGAAGGCGTCCTTCGCCGGCGCCGTGAGCACGACGCGCGAGCCGATCGTCAGGCACTCGACAGCGCGCACCAGGCCCGGCACGAACGCCTTGTCGTTCAGCTGGACGGTCGCGGCGGCCTGGCCGTCGAAGCCCTGGGCGGCGGTCAGCTCCTTGCCCGTGGTGCCGTTGTAGGCGGCGAGCGCGATGTCGACCGTCGCGCCCTCCTTGGCCTCCTCGCCGTCGCCCTTGGTGACGACGGTGCGCTGCAGGTCGGTCGCCTTGAGGGGCGTCGCGAAGGTGACCTTGGGGGTCTTCTGGTAGTCGCCGCTGACCTTCACCGAGTCGGAGGTGGAGCCGGACTTCACGTTCTGGCAGGCGGCGGCGCCCGGGGTCGCGGTCGAGGACGGCTCGGACGAGCTGCTGCTGCACGCCGCGAGACCGGCGACGAGAAGGGCCGCGGTCGCGGACGCGGTCAGGGCCTTGAGAGAGGTACGCACGGTCGTCCATCCTGCCCTATCCGCCTCCGCCGAAGCTGACAAGAGGTCATGGGTGCGCTGGATGCGCCGCCTACGATGGAAGGCATGACCCGCGAATTCTCCGTGCCCCAGTCCCGTCACCTCGTCACCGAGCTGCCCGGCCCGCGCTCCGTGGAGCTGCAGCAGCGGCGGGTCGCGTCGGTGAGCCGCGGCGCGGGCACGCTCGCGAACATCTACATGGAGTCGGGCTCCGGCGCGATCCTCGTGGATGTAGACGGCAACCGCCTGATCGACCTCGGCTGCGGCATCGGCGTGACGACCATCGGCCATGCGCATCCCGCCGTCGCCGCGGCCGCCGCGGAGCAGGCGTCCAAGCTCACGCACACGCTGTTCACGGTCACCCCGTACGAGAACTACGTCGCGGTCGCCGAGAAGCTGCAGCAGATCACGCCGGGCGACTTCGAGAAGCACAGCATCCTGGTCAACTCCGGCGCCGAGGCGGTCGAGAACGCGGTCAAGATCGCCCGCAAGTACACGGGCCGTCGCGCCATCGCGACGCTCGACCACGCCTTCCACGGCCGCACCAACCTGACCATGGCGATGACCTACCGCCCCTGGCCGGAGCGCGCCGGGATGGGCCCGTTCCCCGGCGAGATCTACAGCCTCCCGATCAGCTACCCGTTCCGCGACCCCGAGGGGATGACCGGCGAGGAGGCGGCGGAGCGCACCATCGACTACATCCGCACCCACATCGGCGCGACCGAGCTCGCGGCGCTGTTCGTGGAGCCCATCCAGGGCGACGGCGGCATCATCATCCCGGCGCCCGGCTACTTCGCGCGGCTGGCGGAGTTCTGCGCCGAGAACGGCATCGTGTTCGTCGCCGACGAGATCCAGGCCGGCATCGGCCGCACCGGCACGTGGTACTCGATCGAGCACCACGGCGTCGTGCCCGACCTCGTCACCAGCGCCAAGGGCATCGCCGGCGGGTTCCCGCTCGCGGCGGTCACCGGCCGCGCCGAGATCATGGACGCGGTCCAGCCCGGCGGCATCGGCGGCACCTTCGGCGGCAACCCGGTCTCGACGGCGGCAGCGCTGGCCACCCTCCAGGCCATCGAGGATGAAGACCTCCTCGGCGAGGCCCGCCGCGTCGAGCAGGCGCTCCTGGCCCGCATCGGCGACTGGGCGGAGCGGTTCCCGGTCGTCGGCGAGGTGCGCGGCAAGGGCGCGATGTTCGGCGTCGAGCTCGTGAAGCCGGGCACGAAGACCCCGAACCCGGAGGCGCTGCAGGCCGTACTCGCCCACGCGACCCGCAACGGGGTCATCCCGCTGGATGCGGGCAGCTGGGACAGCGTCCTGCGTCTGCTCCCGTCGGTCGTCATCAGCGAGGAGCTGATCGACGACGCGGCCACCGTGCTCGAGGAGGCGCTGGGCCGGCTGGGCTGACCCCGGGTCGAGCGGGCCGATCCGCCACCTCGGCCGAGCCGCGCCTGCGTACGATGGCAGCGTGCGCAGAGTCATCATCCTCGGGTCCACCGGTTCGATCGGCACGCAGGCGCTCGACGTCGTCGCGGCGAACCCCGACCGGTTCCGCGTCGTCGGCCTGAGCGCCGGCCACAACGCCGCGGACCTCGCCGCGCAGGCGGAGCGCTTCGGGGTGGTCGACACCGCGCTCGGCGCCGACGACTCCGAGCTGCTGGTTCGCTCGGTCGAGGCGGATGTGGTGCTCAACGGCATCACCGGCTCCGTGGGACTCGGGCCGACACTCGCCGCGCTGGAGGTCGGCGCGATGCTGGCGCTCGCCAACAAGGAGTCGCTGATCGTCGGCGGCGGGCTGGTGAAGCGCGCGGCCGCGCCGGGGCAGATCGTCCCGGTCGACTCCGAGCACTCCGCCATCGCGCAGGCCCTGCGGTCGGGCTCCCGCGAGGAGGTGCGGCGACTGGTCCTGACCGCCTCGGGCGGTCCGTTCCGGGGACGCTCGCGAGAGTCGCTGCGCGACGTGACGCCGCAGGAGGCGCTGGCGCATCCCACCTGGGATATGGGCCTCGTGGTCACCACCAACTCGTCGACGCTCGTCAACAAGGGCCTCGAGGTGATCGAGGCGCACCTGCTGTTCGACGTGCCCTACGACCGGATCGACGTCACGGTGCATCCGCAGTCCGTCATCCACTCGATGGTGGAGTTCGTGGACGGGTCGACGATCGCGCAGGCCTCGCCTCCGGACATGCGCCTCCCGATCTCGCTCGGCCTCGGCTGGCCCGACCGCGTCCCGGACGTCGGGGCGCCGCTCGACTGGACCACCGGGCACACCTGGACCTTCGAACCGCTCGACGACGCGGCGTTCCCTGCCGTGGCGCTGGCGAAGCGGGTCGGCATGGCCGCCGGGACGTATCCGGCCGTCTTCAACGCGGCGAACGAGCAGGCCGTCGCCGCGTTCCACGCCGGTGCGATCGGCTACCTCGACATCCTGGGCACGGTCGAGCGGGTCGTGGACTCGCATGTCCCCGCGGGCGAGCTGACCCGCGAGTCGCTGGCCGAATCGGAGCGCTGGGCCCGGTCCAAGGCCGACGCCCTGATCGCCGCACACTGACAGAGGCCGCATAGCCCGCACCGAGCGGCTTCGCGGCCAGCTCCAAGGCGGCCGCCGCTACCCTGAAGCCGTGGAATCCGTGCTCCTGTTCGTCCTCGGCGTCGTCATCATCCTGATCGGCGTCGCGCTGTCGATCGCGCTGCACGAGGTCGGGCACCTGGTTCCCGCGAAGCTGTTCGGCGTCAAGGTCACGCAGTACATGATCGGGTTCGGCAAGACGCTGTTCTCGTTCAAGAAGGGCGAGACCGAGTACGGCGTCAAGGCCATCCCGCTCGGCGGCTACATCTCGATGATCGGGATGTTCCCGCCCGGCAAGGAGGGCGGCCGCGGCCGCAACGCGACCACCGGCTTCATGCAGCAGATGGTGCAGGACGCGCGCACCGCGAGCTCGGAGACCGTCGCCGTCGGCGAGGAGGAGCGCACCTTCTACCGCCTGCCGGTCTGGAAGCGCATCGTCATCATGTTCGGCGGCCCGTTCATGAACCTCGTGATCGGGGTCGTGCTGTTCGGCGTGCTCCTGATGGGTTTCGGCGCGCCGCAGAGTTCGACCACGGTCGCCACGGTGAGCCAGTGCGTGCTGCCCGCCGGCAGCACCTCGGCGACCTGCCCGTCCGACGCGACCCAGGGGCCGGCGGCCGCCGCGGGCCTCAAGCCCGGCGACACCATCGTCAGCATCGACGGCCAGAAGATCAGCAGCTGGGATCAGTCCACCGCGATCATCCGGAAGTCGGCCGGCCAGCCGCTCACCATGGTGCTCAGCCGCGACGGGGAGCAGCGCACGGTGCAGGTGACGCCCGTCGTCAACAAGGTGGCGAAGACGGACGCGAACGGCGCCGTGGTCAAGAACGCCGCGGGCGGCATCGAGACGCTGACCGTCGGCTTCGTCGGCATCGGTCCGGTGACCAAGCTCGTCCCGCAGCCCCCGACGGCGGTGCTCCCCGCGGTCGGCGCGCAGACCGCCGCGGTGGCCAACGTCTTCGTGCACCTCCCGCAGCGGATGGTCGACGTCTGGAACGCCGCCTTCGGGTCCGCCGAGCGCGACCCTAACGGCCCGATCAGCGTCGTCGGCATCGGCCGCGCGGCCGGTGAGCTCACGGCGCTCGATGGCGTGCCCGTGGTGGACAAGGTCTACACGATGATCGGCATGCTCGCGTCGCTGAACATCGCGCTGTTCGTATTCAACCTCGTCCCGCTGCTCCCGCTCGACGGCGGCCACATCGCGGGTGCCCTGTGGGAGGGCTTCCGGCGCACGATCGCGAAGATCTTCCGTCGCCGCGACCCGGGCCCGGTGGACATGGCCAAGCTGATGCCGCTCACCTTCGCGGTCGTCATCGTGCTGGGCGGGATGAGCGTCCTGCTGATGTACGCGGACATCGTCAAGCCGGTCAACCTGTTCGGCTGACCGCGTTCCGGCCGCTTTCGGCCGCCATCCAGCCCGCTCCCACTCCGCTGCGTAGGATGGGGACGTGGCAGCAATCAATCTGGGGATGCCCAAGGTCCCCGAAACCCTCGCCCCTCGTCGCAAGTCCCGCCAGATCCGGGTGGGCAAAGTCCTGGTCGGCGGCGACGCCCCGATCAGCGTCCAGTCGATGACTACGACGCCGACGACCAACATCAACGCCACGCTCCAGCAGATCGCCGAGCTGACGGCCTCCGGCTGCGACATCGTCCGCGTCGCCGTGCCCAGCCGAGACGACGCCGAGGCGCTGCCGATCATCGCCAAGAAGAGCCAGATCCCGGTGATCGCCGACATCCACTTCCAGCCCAACTACGTCTACGCCGCGATCGACGCCGGCTGTGCGGCGGTGCGCGTCAACCCGGGCAACATCCGCAAGTTCGACGACCAGGTCGGCGAGATCGCGAAGCGCGCGAAGGCGGCGGGCGTCTCGCTCCGCATCGGCGTGAACGCCGGCTCGCTCGACCGGCGGCTGCTCGAGAAGTACGGCAAGGCGACCCCCGAGGCCCTGGTCGAGTCGGCCGTCTGGGAGGCGAGCCTGTTCGAGGAGCACGACTTCCACGACTTCAAGATCTCGGTCAAGCACAACGACCCGATCGTCATGGTGAAGGCGTACCGGATGCTCGCCGAGCGCGGCGACTGGCCGCTCCACCTCGGCGTCACCGAGGCCGGTCCGGCGTTCCAGGGCACGATCAAGTCGGCGACGGCGTTCGGCATCCTGCTCGGTGAGGGCATCGGCGACACCATCCGCGTCTCGCTGTCGGCCCCGCCGGCCGAGGAGGTCAAGGTGGGCCTGCAGATCCTGCAGTCGCTCAACCTGCGCGAGCGCAAGCTCGAGATCGTGTCGTGCCCGAGCTGCGGCCGCGCACAGGTCGACGTGTATTCGCTGGCCGACAGCGTGACCGAGGGTCTGCAGGGCATGAGCGTGCCGCTGCGCGTCGCGGTCATGGGCTGCGTCGTGAACGGCCCGGGCGAGGCCCGCGAGGCCGACCTCGGCGTCGCGAGCGGCAACGGCAAGGGCCAGATCTTCGTCAAGGGCGAGGTCATCAAGACCGTGCCGGAGTCGGAGATCGTGCAGACCCTGATCGCCGAGGCGAACCGCCTGGCCGACGAGATGGGCGACCGCCCGTCCGGCGAGCCGAGCGTCACCGTCGGCGCGCACTGACGGGTTCTCACTGGCGGGTCCTCGCTGACGGGTCCTCGCTGACACGTCCGATCAGGGCACGGGGTCGAACGCGACCTTGCCAGTCGCGATGTCGGCGGCGGTGACCCGCAGCCGCACCCGGTCGCCCGCGGCGACGCCGTCCGCCCGCGGCGCCGACGCGCTCACGGCCGGGTCGTCGAGCTGCACAAGCACCGTGCCGTTGCGCACCGCCAGCACCGTCGCGTCCAGGACGTCGCCGATCCGAGAGCTGAGCAGCGCCGCCTCCACGCGATCCACCGCACCGGCCTCGACCTGAGCGGCCAGCCGGGAGGATGCACCCATGATGGAGGGGAGTTCGCCGAGCGAGTCGCGCGCCCACGCGGGCACCGGCCGTCCGGCGCACAGCGCCTCGCAGATGACGAGCGCCCACCGGTCGGCCAGGCGGCGAAGCGGCGCAGTGACGTGCGCGTAGGGAGCGGCGACCGCGGCCTGTTGCGGGTCGGCGGGCACGGTGCCGTCCATGACGACGTACCCCGCCCCGCGGAAGAGTGCGGTCGCCGCCTGCAGTACGGCGGCCGCCCGTGGGTGCGCGGGATCGAGCGTCCGCAGGTACTCGCCATAGGGCATCCCTTCGGCCCACGGCAGCCCGAGCGCGACGGTCTGCGCCCGGAAACCGCGGAACGCCTCCTCGTCGGGCGCGGGCATGGTGCGCAGGATGCCCACCCGCCCGTCGATCATCAGCTTCGCCGCCGCCATCCCGGTGAGCAGGGAGAGCTGCGCGTTCCAGTCCTCGACCGGGAGGGTGGTGCGGCGCTGGAGCGTGTAGGCGCCGTCGCGGACGACGATCTCCTCGTCGGGCGTGTTCAGGCTGGCGCCGCCGCGTTCGCGTTCGCAGGCGATGCGCGCCTCACCGACCTCGCGCAGGAGCGCAAGCTCGGGAGGCGCGGTGCCGTCGTCGAGGGCCGTCTGGGCCTCCTCGTAACTCCACTGGCGACGGGACCGGATGCGCCCCCGCGTCACCTGGATCGCCGTCTCGTGGCCGGTCGCGTCCAAGGCGATGTCCCACACGAACGCACCGCGATCGACGCCGGGCAGCAGGGACCCGGCATCCTCGCCGATGGCGTCGGGGTGCAGCGGGACGCGACCGTCCGGAGCGTAGATCGTCTGTCCGCGGTGCCGCGCCTCCGCATCCACGGCGCCGCCCGGAGACACCAGCGCAGGGACGTCGGCGATCGCGTAGCGGACCCGGAACCCGTCGGCGGTGCGTTCCAGGTGCAGCGCCTGGTCGAGGTCGGTGGACCCGGCCGGGTCGATGGTGAGGAACGGAACGTCGGTGAGGTCGGCCTCGGGGAGCGCATGCCGTGCGGCGACCGCCTGCGCCTCCGCTTTCGCCTCTTCCGGGAACGCGTCCGGCAGCTTCAACTCGCGGCGGAGGGCCCGGAGCGACGCGGCCAGGGGAGCGGCGGCGGGGGACGGGGCGACGCGGGTCCTGCGGTCGGGCATGCCGCCACCCTAGCCCCGGGTCTTTCCGGCCGCGGCGGGCGTGCCCGTCCTCCCCATAAACTGGGTTGGTGCCTACACGCCTCAGCAACTACTTCCTCCGCACCCTTCGTGAAGACCCCTCCGACGCCGAGGTCACCAGCCACCGGCTGCTGGTCCGCGCCGGCTACATCCGCCGCCAGGCGCCGGGGATCTTCGCGTGGCTGCCGCTGGGGCTGCGCGTGAAGGAGAAGATCGAGCGCATCATCCGCGAGGAGATGGCGGCCGCTGGGGCGCACGAGGTGCACTTCCCTGCGCTGCTGCCGCGCGAGCCCTACGAGGCCACCGGCCGCTGGGAGGAGTACGGCGACGGCCTGTTCCGACTCCAAGACCGCAAGGGCGCCGACTACCTGCTCGCGCCCACGCACGAGGAGGTCTTCACGCTGCTGGTGAAGGACCTGTACTCGTCGTACAAAGACCTGCCGCTGACGATCTTCCAGATCCAGGACAAGTACCGCGACGAAGCGCGTCCCCGAGCGGGCCTGCTGCGCGGCCGCGAGTTCACGATGAAGGACGCCTACTCGTTCGACGCCACCGACGAAGGTCTCGACGCGAGCTACATGGCGCAGCGCGACGCGTACGAGCGCATCTTCACCCGGCTCGGGCTGTCGTACGTGATCGTGCAGGCCGACGCGGGCGCGATGGGCGGTTCGCGGTCGGAGGAGTTCCTGCACCCGACCGTCGTCGGCGAGGACACGTTCGTCCGCTCGCCCGGCGGCTACGCGGCGAACGTCGAGGCGTTCACGACGGTCGCCCCGCCCGCGCGCTCGTACGAGAAGCTGACCCCGCAGGAGGTGCTGGACACGCCCGGCACCCCCACCATCCAGACGCTCGTCGACCTGGCCAACGAGAAGCACCCCCGTCCGGACGGCCGCGCGTGGACGGCCGCGGACACGCTGAAGAACGTCGTGCTCGCGCTCACTCACCTCGACGGCACCCGCGAGCTGGTCGTCGTCGGCCTGCCCGGCGACCGCGAGGTCGACCTGAAGCGCGCCGAAGTGGCGTTTGCTCCCGCCGAGGTGGATGCAGCGACCGACGACGACTTCCGCGCCCACCCCGGACTCGTGAAGGGCTACATCGGCCCCTGGTCGGCCGAGGGCCCCGTGCTCGGCGAGGAGTCGGCGACCGGCATCCGCTACGTCGTCGACCCGCGCGTGGTCGACGGTTCGGGATGGATCACCGGCGCGAACATCGAGGGCAAGCACGTCTTCGGCCTCGTCGCCGGCCGCGACTTCTCGTGGGACGGCGTGGTCGAGGTCGCCGAGGTCAAGCCGGGCGACCCCGCGCCGGACGGCTCCGGCCCGGTGGAGCTCGCCCGCGGCATGGAGATCGGCCACGTGTTCCAGCTCGGCCGCAAGTACGCCGAAGCGCTCGGCCTCAAGGTGCTCGACGAGAACGGCAAGCTCGTCACCGTCACGATGGGCTCGTACGGCATCGGCGTCACCCGCATCCTGGCGATCATCGCCGAGGAGAACAACGACGACCGCGGGCTGGTGTGGCCGGAGTCGGTCGCGCCGTTCGACGTGCACGTCGTCGCGACGGGCCGTGACGCGGCGGCGTACGAGCTGGCCGAGGAGGTCATCGCCCAGCTCGAGGACGCCCGTCTCGACGTGCTCTACGACGACCGCCCGAAGGTCTCGCCGGGTGTGAAGTTCGGCGACGCCGAGCTGATCGGCGTCCCGCGGGTGCTCGTCGTGGGCCGCGGTGCGGCGCAGGGTGAGGTCGAGCTGTGGAACCGCCGCACCGGCGACCGCCGCACGCTGCCCGTCGCCGAGGCGGTCGCGGAGCTCACGGCGTAGCCCGGGGCTCGGCTTAGGGTCGCCGAACCTTGCTGGCGGCGCGTGCCGCCGCTTCCTAGGCTGGGCGACATGAGCGAGATGGCAGAGGGCGCCGGCAACGGCGCGCACGCGGACGAGCCGCATCGCGCCGGGCTGGCGCAACGGCTCAACTGGTTGCGCGCCGGAGTGCTCGGCGCGAACGACGGCATCGTGTCGGTGGCGGCGGTCGTCGTCGGCGTGGCGGGCGCGACCACGTCGGTGCCGGCCATCGTGACGGCCGGTCTCGCCGCCCTCGTCGGTGGCGCGATCTCGATGGCGCTGGGCGAGTACGTGTCGGTGAGCAGCCAGCGCGACAGCGAGCGCTCGCTGATCGCGAAGGAGAAGCGCGAGCTGGCCGAGATGCCGGAGGAGGAGCTGGAAGAGCTCACCGGCCTCTACGAGGCGAAGGGGTTGTCGCCGGCGACCGCTCGGCAGGTGGCGCTCGAGCTCACCGAGCACGACGCGCTCTCGGCCCACCTCTCGGCCGAGCTCGGCATCGACCAGGACGACGTCGTCAGCCCGTGGCACGCGGCGATCGCGTCGGCGGTCGCGTTCACCTGCGGAGCGATCCTCCCGATGCTGACGATCCTGCTGCCGGCCGCGGTGCGCATCCCGGTCACGTTCGTGGCGGTGCTCATCGCCCTCGCGATCACCGGGTACATCGCCGCGTGGATCGGCGGCAGCTCCCGCGGGCGCGCCATGATCCGCGTGGTGGTCGGCGGCGCGCTCGCCCTTGCAGCGACGTTCCTGGTGGGTTCGCTCCTCGGAACGTCCGTCGCCGGGTAGCGTACGAGCAACGGCGCATCGGCGCCCGAGAGGAGAGTCCCGGCCGTGGTGGATGCGGAGAACACGATCGACACGACCCCCGCTCCCTCCGAGCACGCGATGCGCGACAAGGCGGGGATCGTCCGTGACTGGCTGCCGCGCTACACCGGCACCCCCGTCGAGGAGTTCGGCGAGTACATCCTGCTGACGAATTTCGCCGACTACGTGCAGCGCTTCGCCGAATGGTACGACACGGACGTGCGCGGCCTCGACCGCTCGATGCCTAACGCGACCGCGGACGGCATCACGATGATCGACTTCGGCATGGGCAGCCCGAACGCGGCGACGGTGATGGACCTGCTGTCGGCGGTGTGCCCGAAGGCGGCGCTCTTCCTCGGCAAGTGCGGCGGGATCAAACCGAAGAGCCGCGTCGGCGACCTGGTGCTGCCGATCGCGGCGATCCGCGGAGAGGGCACGTCGAACGACTACCTGCCGCCCGAGGTGCCCGCGCTGCCGGCGTTCCAGCTGCAGCGTGCCGTGTCGTCGACGATCCGCGACTTCAAGCAGGATTACTGGACCGGCACCGTCTACACGACCAACCGGCGCGTGTGGGAGCACGACGACACGTTCAAGGACTACCTGCGCCGGACGCGCTGCATGGCGGTCGACATGGAGACGGCGACGGTGTTCGCCGCCGGGTTCGCGAACCGCATCCCGAGCGGCGCGCTGCTGCTGGTGTCGGACCAGCCGATGACGCCGGAGGGCGTGAAGACGTCCGAGAGCGACGCCGGCGTCACGCGCGACTACGTCGAGCGGCACATCCGCATCGGGGTGGAGGCGCTGCGGCTGGTGCGCCGCAACGGACGCAGCGTGCGGCACCTGCGCTTCGACGAGTAGCGGTCGGGGCGGCACGGCGCTCATCGGAAGTCCCGCGAGACGGTGCGGATGCCGGTGTCGAGCGCTTCGAGCTTGTCGGCGACGATGTTGACGACGCCCTCCTCGCTGCGCTCCAGGATGCCGCGCACGATCATCGCCGGCGCCTGCCGCGCCACCCGGCGGTAGCGGTTCCAGACGCCGACAGGGCAGATGACGTTGACCATCCCGGTCTCGTCCTCGATGTTGAGGAAGGTGACCCCGGCCGCCGTCGCGGGCCGCTGCCGGTGGGTGACCACGCCGCCGACCTCGATGCGGCGGCCCGATTCGCCGTGGATCAGCGTGTCGGCCGGGTAGACGCCGCGCGCGGAGAGCGCAGGGCGCAGGAACCGGATGGGATGGTCGTCCGTCGAGATGCCCGTCGACCAGAGGTCGCTGGCCAGCTGTTCGGCGGGGGAGAGCAGGGGCAGCAGCGGCGGCTGCACGGTGATGGCGGTGCCCGCCAGGTACTCGGGGCGCTCCTGCGCGGCGTTGCCCGCCTCCCAGATCGCCTGGCGCCGGCTCAGGTCGAAGCCCTCGAACGCGCCGGCGGCGGCCAGCGCCTCGAGCTGGGCGGTGTTGAGGCCGGTGCGGCGGGCCAGGTCGGAGAGGTCGCGGTACGGGCCGAACGCCTCGCGCTCGGCGACGATCCGCTCCGCGAGCTTTTCGCCGATGGACGTGACGCCCGCGAGTCCCAGCCGGACGGCGTGGCCGCCGTCGCGGCGATGCGCGTCGAAGTCGAGCGGCACGCGCGGGTCGAACGGGTCGATCGGCGGCTGCTCGGTGTCGAGGCATGCGTCGGAGCCGGTCGGCCCCTGACGTGCCTCGTCGAGCGGTTCGAGCAGCGGGAAGACGCCCGAGCGCTGGATGTCCGGCCGCTGCACCACGACGCCGTGCCGGCGCGCGTCGGCGGTGAGCGTGCGCGGCGAGTAGAACCCCATCGGCTGCGCCCGCAGCAGCCCGGCGAGGAAGGCGCCCGGGTAGTGCAGCTTCATCCACGAACTGACATAGACGAGCAAGGCGAAGCTGATCGCGTGGCTCTCGGCGAAGCCGAAGCTCGCGAACGCCTCGATCTTGCCGTAGATCGCGTCGGCGTCGTCGCCGGTGATGCCGTTGTGCGCCATCCCCTCGTAGAGCTTGGCCTTGAGAGCGTCGATCTTCTCGACCCCGCGCTTGGAGCCCATCGCACGACGCAGCTGGTCGGCGTCCTCGGCGGTGCAGTCGCCGACCGCGACGGCCATCTGCATCAGCTGCTCCTGGAACAGAGGCACCCCCATCGTGCGTTCCAGCACCGGCACCAGCGCCGGGTGCAGGTAGGTCACCTCTTCTTTGCCGAGCTTGCGGCGGATGTACGGGTGCACCGCCCCGCCCTGGATGGGGCCGGGACGGATGAGCGCGATCTCGATGACGAGGTCGTAGAACCGTCGCGGCTGGAGCCGCGGGAGCGTGCCGATCTGGGCGCGGCTCTCCACCTGGAACACGCCGATGGAATCGGCCCGGCAGAGCATGTCGTACACGCCCGCCTCTTCCTTCGGGATGGTCTCGAGCGTCCACTTCTCGCCGAGCGACGCCTCGATCGTGCGCATCGAGTAGTCGAGCGCCGACAGCATGCCCAGGCCCAGGAGGTCGAACTTGACCAGGCCCATCCAGGCGCAGTCGTCCTTATCCCATTGCAGCACCGTCCGGCCTTCCATGCGGGCGTGCTCGATCGGGCACACCTCGCCGACGGGCCGGTCGGTCAGAACCATGCCGCCGGAGTGGATGCCGAGGTGCCGCGGGAACTTCAGCACCTGCTGCGCGAGCCCGACCACGTCGTCCGGGATGTCGTGGTCGTCGCTGGTCTGCACGGAGCCCCAGGAGTCGATCTGCTTGCTCCAGGCATCCTGCTGGCCCGTGGAGTAGCCGAGCGCCTTCGCCATGTCGCGCACGGCGTTCTTGGGCCGGTAGGTGATGACGTTGGCGACCTGGGCGGCGTTGTGGCGGCCGTACTTCGCGTAGACGTACTGGATGACCTCCTCCCGGCGGTCGGAGTCGAAGTCGACGTCGATGTCGGGCTCCTCCTCGCGCATGCTGGAGAGGAACCGCTCGAACGGCAGGTCGTACTTGATCGAGTCGACCGCCGTGATGCCGAGCAGGTAGACGACCGCCGAGTTCGCCGCGGAGCCACGGCCCTGGCAGAGGATGCCGCGGCTGCGGGCGAACCGGACGATGTCGTGGACGATGAGGAAGTAGCCGGGGAAGTCCTTCGCCTCGATCACGTCGAGCTCGCGCTCGATACGCTCCCGCTTGGCGGGGTCGCGGTCGAGGTCGGGGTAGCGCTCGGCGGCGCCGCGCCAGGTGAGCTCGCGCAGCCAGCTCATCGGCGTGTGCCCCTCCGGGACCTCCTGCTTCGGCAGCCGCGGCCGGGCGCTCCGCAGCCGGAAGGCGAGGTCGTCGGCGATCCCGACGGTGCGCTCGACCGCGCCGGGATAGCGGGCGAAGCGCCGGGCCATCTCGGCCCCGCTTCGCAGGTGCGCGGAGCCTGCCGCGGGCAGCCAGCCGTCGAGCTCGTCCAGGCTGCGCCGGGCGCGCACGGCCGAGACCGCGGTCGCCAGCGGGTACTGCCGGGGACTCGCGTAGTGGACGTTGTTGGTCGCGACGGTCGGCAGGCCGAGGCGCCCGGCGATCCTGGTCAGGATGTCGTTGTCCGTGGAGTCGCGCGGGGCACCCTGGTCGATCAGCTCGACGAGGACGTTGTCGTGCCCGAACAGCTCGGCCAGCCGGGCCACCTCGCGCTCCGCGGCCCGCTCGCCGTGCTCGGCGAGGGCGAGACGCACGTCGCCCTTGCGGCAGCCGGTCAGCACCATCCACTCGCCGGCGGCGCGCTCGGACAGCGCCTCGAGCCGGTACACCGGACGGCCCTTCTCGTCTCCGGCGAGCTGCCCGTCGGTGATCGCGGCGGCGAGCCGGTGGTAGCCCTCCTGCTGCCGGGCCAGCAGGACGAGGTGGCTGCCCTCGGGGTCGGGCTCGCCGTTCTGCGGCTTGCTGAGCGAGAGCGAGAGCTCTGCGCCGAACACCGTCTTGACGCGGTCGTAGGCCTCCGCCGCCTCAGCCAGGTGCACGACGCCGTACAGTCCGTCGTGATCGGTCAGCGCGAGCGCGTGCAGGTTCAGGCGGGTCGCCTCTTCGAGGAGTTCTTCGGGCGAGGAGGCGCCGTCGAGGAAGCTGAAGTTGCTGTGCGCGTGCAGCTCGGCGTATGGGACGGCACCCTCGGCGGGTTCCTCCGGGATGGGCTGGGGGACGTACTTCTGCCGTTTGCGCGACGACGGTCGCTCGTCGGTCTGCTGGCTCGTGCGCCGGCCGGAGAGCCGCCGCTCGAACTCGGCCCAGGGGATGGGCGGGTTGTCGAAGCCCATCAGTCGTACCTCGCCTCTGCGAACCAGGCCTCGCCGGTGAGGGCGAGCAGCCACGCGGTGCCGTCGGCGTCGACCAGCTGGAAGCGGTGCAGCGCGCGGGCCAGGGAGGCGTCCCACCACCGCTCCTTCACTGGCCACGGCCCCGCCCACGAGTCGACCGGGCGCGCATCCGCCGGGCGGCCGGTGGGGGAGAAGCGGGCGATCGGGGCCGTCACGTCGCCGCGATCGGTCACCTCGACCGTCGTGCCCTCCTCGGTCAGGACGGCGACGGGACGGGGCACCTCGAACACGGTGGACGGGGCGGGTGCGGGCAGCGAGCCGGGCCACGGGCGGTCGGCGCGGGCGACCCCCACCGGCCGGTCGCCCCACGGCACCAGCACCTGGCGCTCCGCGGGCGCCCGGCCGCCCGCGATCGTGGCCGTGACGACGGCGTCGTGCCCGAGCATGCTCTGCACACGAGTGAGCCCATGATGGATGCGCTCGTCGGCTCCGCCGCCCCAGAGGCCGTCTTCATGGTGCCCGATGTCGTCGACCGTCTCGGGTTCGAGCACGACCCGGGCGATCGGCGACGAGAGACCGGAGTCGATCGCCCCCGCCCCCTGCAGCTGCCAGCGCACGCGGTCGACCACGTCGGGCGCCGAGAACAGCCGGGGATGCAGCCAGGTGCGCTCGCTCACCCGACCCGACTCGTCGGTCACCTCGACCCGCAGTGACGTGCACACCAGCCCTGCTTTGGTGAGGCCGGCGACGAACTGCTCCGCGGTTCCGCGGACGGCGAAGGTCACCTGATCGACCCGGTCGAGGGGAGGCTCGAACTCGATGGCGCGCTCGAGCTGCGTCGGCGGCGTGCGGGGCACCACGGCGGCGCCGTCGAGCCCGCTGGCGAGGGTGTGGGCGTGCTCGCCCCGCTCGCCGAAGCGCTCGCGCATGTCGGTGCGCGAGAGTGCGGCGATGTCGCCGAGCGTGTGCAGGCCCAGCCGACGCAGCAGCGGCGTCAGGTCGGCGAGGCCCAGCTGGGACACCGGCTGCGGCGCCAGGAACGCGGGGAGCCGCCGGCCGGGATGATGCGCACGCGGCCGCGGCCGGTCGAGCGGGCCGCCTGCTCCGCGGCGAACGGACCGTCGGCGATTCCGACCCGCGCATCCGGCAGCCCCAGCCCCTCGAGGCAGCGCAGCAGCTCGGCGCCCGCTTCGTCTTCTCCGCCGTAGTAGCGGGCCGGCCCGCGCGCGCGGAGCACGCACGTGCCGGGACGCACCGGCTGGACACCGGGGGTGATCTCCTCGATCGCGGCGAGTACGGGCTCGAACGCGCGCGCATCCTGCACCGGGTCGTAGGGGACGACCTCCAGCTGCGGGCACCGGGCCTGCGCCTCGCGCATCCGGAGGCCGCGCTTCACGCCGTCGGCGCGGGCCGCGTCGGAGCACGCGAACACCAGGCCCTTGTCGACCAGTGCCAGCGGCAGGTCGTCGGAGAGGTCGAGCGTCTGCCGCGCGGCGATCACCGGCCAGTCCGGGCACCACAGCACGATGGCACGGGTGACGGCGGGGTCGTGGGCACCGGCCATTCAGCTCACCGCCTCGAGCCGGGTGGGGGCGGAGACGCGGAAGCTCTCGTCGACCGCCGGCAGCCACAGGTCGGCGGTGCGGCGCGGGCCGGAACCGCCGCGGGGGGCGGATTCCACCGTCACCCGCCGCGACGAGAGGTAGCCGTCGCCCGCGCCGAGCCCGGCCCATCCGCTGCGTGCGACGGTGAGCGTCGCCTCGACCTGCGGCCAGTCACCCGCGACGATGAGCGTGGCCTCGCGCTGCCGCAGCCGGGCGGTGAGCCGCGCGACGTCGCCGTCGCGGGCGCGGGACGGGGGCGCGACGACCACCACGCTGAGCACGTCGACCACGGCCGCGGTCACGGTCAGCCAGTCGTCGCCGGGATGGGGCACCAGCACCAGCCGCTCGAGGTCGATGCCGAATCGACCGGCAGCCTCGGCGCCGAAGTCGGGCATACCGACCACGCCGCACCAGGCGCCGGCGGCGCTCGGGCCGGCCAGCATGGCCATCAGCAGCGTGGTGGATCCGTGGACCGAGTACGCCGCCCCCGCCTTGAGCGCTCCGCCGGGAAGCAGCGCGGAGAGGGCGGGATGCGTCTGCAGCGTGCGGCTCTCGAGCTTGGTGGCCTGCATCTGCCGGATGCGGGTCTGCAGCTCGTGCACCTGCGCCCGGTCGACGACCGGTTCGCTGAGGTGCTGGGCTGCGAGTGACACCCTCCTATTTTCGAACATATGTTCGAACAGTGCAAACGGAATTTGCCATCCCTGTGGAGGGACACGGAGGGCGGCCGGAGGCCGCGCACGAACCCTACGCCGAGCCTCCGACACCGCAGCGCGTGCGTCCGCCGATCACGGCGTGAGGGTCACGCCTCCTGCGCCCGCGTCGGAGACGGTGGCGGCGGCTATGCCGATCGCCAGTGCGACGACGAGCGACACGCCGAGCACGATGATCGAGGCCGTCAGCACCGCTGCTGACTGAGGCCATTGACGGGCCAACCGCACGGATAACGTGGCCAAGAGACCGACCGCACCGATGAACGTCAGCGGGACGAAAGCGGTCATGACGCCCACGACGACGGACGCGACCAGCAGCCATCGGTCGGTATCCCTGTCAGGCGTGCGAGGCTCGGCAGTTGTCATCATTTCCTCGAATCGTTGCGCCGCCGTTTAGCGACTGGCGGAAACGTATCCGACGCGAAAATAGGGGCATTTCAGGGAACTCGGAGGGCGTTGCACTAGCACGCGTGCCGCGTGCCCGCATTACAGCTATAGCCCGACAGACCGCGTCGTTTACTCCTCCCAACAACGTCCTCATCAGTGAGGGGCGGTTGCCCCCGGCAGAGGAGACGGGGATGAAGACGTATCACAGCGGTGCGCGGAGGCGAAGGCTGCGTTGGACGCAGGCAGCGATGGCGGTGGCTGCCTGTACCGCGCTCGGTGTTGTGCTGGGGATCGGCGCGATACCGGAACAGGAGTCGCAGGCGGCGGATGTGCCGACCGTGACGTGCGATACGGACCCGAACATCTTCAGCACGGGCTACGTGCAGAGCCGGAAGGCTGTTGCCGCGAACGCGGCCGTCGAGGAGCGGTGGATGGTCGCCGCCGGCACCGGGAGCGCGGGCGTGAATCCCGGAACCGGCGCAGTGCCGCAAGGCCCGTTGGCTCCGTCGTTGCCAGGGTCGGCGACCTTCGCGAACGCGTACGTCGGGAAGACGAAGAACGAGTGGGTCAACAGCCCGTACAGCAACGCGCAGTGGATCTCCAATAAGTACGTGACCCCGGCCTCGGGCGGTTCGAACCAGTCCGGCGTCTACGGGAACTTCTACTACCGATTCACCTTCACCCTCGATCCGGTGGTGGTCGCTTCCTCGTTCAGCGTCTCGATGGACTGGTACGCCGACAACACCGTGCGCGGAGTCTGGGTCAACTCTTCACTGAAGGCCCAGACCCAGACGAAGCCCTACGACGCATTCGGGTACCAGGCAGGCGCACAGGTCAGCACCGTCCTCACCGGTTTCGTGACGGGGAAGAACGAGATCATGGTGCAGGTGGGGAGCACGGTCGACGCGGAAGGTTTCCTGGCCCAGGCGCGCTCCACAGCGCTGTGCCCGACGGCATCACCGTTCACCCTCACGAAGACGATCAACACGGCACGCATCGCACCGGCCGACCAGTTCACGGTCTCCGCGGTGAGCGGATCGAGGACGATCGCGACCGCGACGACGACCGGGACGGGTCTCACCGTCTCCGCGAACGGATACGCGGTGCCGGGTACGTACACGATCAGCGACACGCTCGCCGCCGGGTCGACATCCGCCGCCAATCAATACAACGGCGTGCTGACCTGCACGAACCGCACGGACGCATCCAAACCACCCGCTGTCACAGGTGCCTATCCGACATGGACGGTGACCATCCCGACCGGGGCGCAGTCGTACCAGTGCACGATCACGAACTCGTCGAAGACGTTCACGGTGGCGAAGACGGCGAACCCTGCGCCTCCGACGATCGTGGCCGCGGGGCAGAAGGTCACCTACTCCGTCGTGGTGACCAACACGGGCCGCACCGCGTTCACCGGCACGGGCACCGACGTGGCGTCTTTCACCGACAACCTCTCCGGGGTACTCGATGATGCGACCTACAACGGGGACGCCACGGGCGGGGCGACGATCAACGGGACGACCCTGTCCTGGAAGGGGGCGCTCGCCGTCGGCGCCAAGGTGACGATCACGTACTCGGTCACGGTCAAACAGCCCGGTTCGGGTGACGGGAACCTCGTGAACACGGTGACCGGTGGTGCCTCGTGCATGAGCCAATGCACCGCCACCACGCAAACCCCGGTGCGATGGTACGAAGCCGAGAAGAAAGCGTCGGCCGCGTCCGTCCTGCCGGGCGATGTGGTGCGCTACACGGTGACCGTGAAGAACCCCAGCCGCAGCGACTTCACGGCGGCATCCCCCGCCACACTTACCGACAACCTCTCCCGGGTGCTCGATGACGCGACCTACAACGGGGACGTGACGGGCGGCGCCACGATCAACGGAGCGGTGCTGTCCTGGTCGGGTCCGCTGCGCGCGGGGGAGACGGTCACGATCACCTACTCCGTGACCGTCAATAGCCCCGTAAAGGGTGACCGCTCGCTGGTCAACACCGTGGTCACCTCCGCCAGCGGAGGGAACTGCTCCACCGGCTCCACCGACAAGCGCTGCACCGCGACGGTCGCCGTCGCGGCCGGTGACGTGGTGTGGCGGAAGGTCGATGCGACCCCGAACCACAATCTCCTGTCGGGGGCTGTGTGGAAGTTCGCAGCGGCCGACGGTAACGGCGAAGTCGTGGTGGACGACTGCGCCGCGGCGCCGTGTGCCGGTCCGGATGCGGATTCGGTGGGCGGTCAGTTCCGGCTCGCCGGCCTGCGCCCCGGACAGTACGTGTTGACCGAAACCCGCGCACCGGTCGGCTTCCGCCTCGTGACGACGCCGATCACGGTGACCATCACCGCAGGCACCGTGACCACCCTCGACCCTGTCGTGAATGAGCAGATGCCCGCACCGGTCCTCCCCTTCACGGGCGGCATCGGAGCGGACACCTACACGATCGCGGGAGGCATCCTCGCCGGGCTGTCCGGCATCCTCGCGGCCGTGCAGATGGTGAAGCGGAGGCGGCTGTCGTGAGGAGCTGCGCCACCCTGCCCAGCAGTTCCGGCTCACAGCACGCCGCGCGCGTGCGCCCATCACGCTGTCCGGCGGCGCCGGATCAGCTGCCAGACGGCGAACCCGGCCGCGAGGGCCAGCAGTCCGCCACCGGCCAGCTGCAGGTGCTCGGCCCCCAGTCCGCCGGTCAACGGAAGCAGCGGGACAGGCATCTGCTGGTTCACCACATCGGGGAGGGTCACCGTGGTCGACGCCGCGGCGATCGTCACCGGGATCGGCGTCGGACTGATCCGGTAGCCCACCGGCGCTCGCGCCTCCGTCAGCCGGTAGCTGCCCCCGCCGAGGTTCGCCATCCGGAACGCGCCGCCCAGCGGATCGAGGTCGGCCCCGGTGCAGCGGTCGGCCGATACCGCCACGCAGTCGGTCACCGTCAGCGCAGTGCCGATCGGCATGCCCGACGCGTCCACCCTGCTGAGCGTCCATTCCGCTCCGGTGAGGATGTTGTGTGCGGCGGTCGCATCGACTTTGCGCCAGACCAGCTCGGCGACCACCACCACGATCGTCGCCGTGCAGGTCGGATCGACGGAACCGGCGGCGCAGTTGCTTCGTGGCGACGACGACACCACGGTGTTGACGAGTCGGTGGTCCCCGGAGGCCGGATCGAACATGCGCACCGCGTACGTGATCGTCGCCGTGGCGCCCGCCGCCAGAGCACCGGACCAACTCAGCACCGGGGCGCTGTAGCGGACGGATCCCGTGGACGCGGCCTGGTCGCCGAGGAACGACGCATCCTTCAGGACGTCGGTCATGTCGTCGGAGAACTGCGCGGCGCCGTACGCCAGCGTCCCGGCGTTCTTCACCGTGATCGTGTAGACAACCCGATCCCCGGGATTCGCGGTCTGCACCGGCGAGGTCTTGGCGATCGTCAGCTTGCATTGGGCCGTCGTGGGAGTGATCGAGAACGAGGCACGCCCGGTCGGGTTGCCCGGGGAGTCCGTCGCGCCCGGGTAGCTCGTCACCGCTGTCGCGGCATTCCAGATCGTCGTGGCCGGAGCGTCGCACTGCACGGTCGGCACCGTCGTCTGGAAGCACATTTCGGGCGGCGCCCCCTGCCACGTGATCCGCACCGCGCCGGCGGTCACCCCGGAGGGAGTGGTCACGCCGTTGACCCTGACCGTCGCGGTGAGCGGGGTCACGGTCGTCGCGATCGTCGACAGGTCCAACCCGCCCGAGGGAACGACCGCCTCGTTGAAGCCGCTGAGAATCGCGCCGTTCTTGTCCTTGAGCGTCGCCGTCACGTTCCGGAAGGTGCCCGCCGTGAGTCCCGCCACGGACAGCAGCTTCCATCTGGTGAACGAGGTCGCCCCGCTGCCGCAGTAGCTCGCCGTGGGATCCACACGGAGGTCGACGGTCGACGTGGCCGTACAGGTGCCGCCGGTCACGGCGTCGAAGAATCGGATCTGACCGGTGTCGCCGGTGGCCACCAGGCAGTCCGCCGCGATCCCGGGGACCTCGCGGATCGTGTAGTTGATCGAGTTGGCGACGTTCGTGAACCCCGAGCAGGCGGGTACCGTGCCTGCGCCCGACCAGGAAGCGAAGTCGCGGCACATGACCTGGTTGCCGTTGGAAAGATAGACCCTTGTGCCGCGCACGAGAACGTCTCCGGTTCCGTTGCCACCCGCGGTGAATTGGGCGGAGGTTCCCGAGTACGCGTTGCCCACGGCCGCGCCGCTCAGGTTCCAGCAGTTCGAGTACGAATTCGGGCCGTTGACGATGGTGCAGACACCCGTCAGCACGCCCGTGGTCGAGAGCAGGGGTGCGAACGGCGTGCCGACACCGACGATCGAGCCGCCCGCGGACGAGTCCCGTGGCCAGGTCCCCGAGCAGAGCGCGTTCGTCTTCGTGTTGAAACAGAAGGTCTGCCAGGTGCTGAAGTTGTTCTGCCCGAGGCTGGCGAACACATAGTCGCCGAAGGCCGCCGAAGTGTAGGAGAACTCGTTGGTCACCCCGGACGCGTAGAAGGTCGCTCCCACACACGTGGCGTTCGTCGGTGTGAGGCAGATCAGGACGGCCTTGCCCGCATTGATCGCGGCGAAGTAGCGGTTACCGTTCGCCGCCGGCATGCCGGTGCCCCCGATCTGCGCCGACCAGCTGTTGTTGTTGTTCGACGTGCCCGTGAGAGCGGTGTAGCCGCAGCTCGTCGGCGGGCTGGCCGCGAGATCAAGGCAGGCCATTCCGTTGCTGGAGTTGTCGGTGGGTGCGGCCAGCCAGTACAAGCGGTCGCCGACGAGCCAGGTCCCGCCCTGGATGGCCGTCTTTCCCGGGAACGAGGTGCCGGTTCCGATGGCCGCACCGACCGTCGCCGACCACGACTGGACGTTCGCCCCCGCCGGCCATCCGGGGCAGATGCCGCCATCGAGCCGCGCGCAGAAGACCACAGGGCCGGTCCGATGGTGATAGATCGTGTAGATCACGTTCTTGTGTTCCACGATGTTGTACCCATCGCCGCCAGCTAGGGTGAGCGCGGTGACAGATGGCGGTGTCGGGAAGGTCGATGACCGCTGCTCGTTTCCCGACGGCATGAGGGTTGCACTGAACCCGATGCCGGTGCTCCCTGCGGGAGGCGTGCCCGTGGTCCACGCTCCGGTGGTCTTGTACTGCGCCACCAGGCTGCCCATGCCTGCGCTGCGGTCCGGTGGGAGCACGAGGGAGTCGGCCACGTAGGTGCCGGCGGAGGCGAGGTCGTCTTTGAGGTCGACCGTCGCATTGCGCAAGGTGTTGTTCTGGTAGGGCACGACCCACTTCACAGTGTCACCCGGGGCAACAGTTCCGGTGAGCTGGCCTCCCGGGGCGTCATACGAGGCCGCTTTCGAGCCCGTCTGTACGTCGGAACCGGTGGTGTAGACGGTGGAGGCCGTGGTCGTCGCCGCCTGCACATGTGACTCGGGCAGCATCGCGACCGCGAGCATGACGCCCGCCGCGATACCAGCGAGCCACACCGTCACGGTGCGGTGTCGTCGCAGCGGCCGCGCACGAGCGACATGGCGAGAACGTCGTGACGGATCGTGGTAGCGGTGGCGCATCGCCGGTGCCTCCCCGTGGTCCAGAGCCGGAAGGGAGGCGATCGCCTCCCCACACTCTCAGACGAGGCGGGAGACCGGTGCCTGACGTCCGCGGGGAGCCAATGACGTCATTGCAGTGCGTTCAAGGCTCGGTGACGAAGTCGATCAGCTGCTCGACCCGGCCGAGCAGTTCCGGCTCGAGGTCGGAGTACGACCGCACCTGGCCGAGGATGCGCTTCCACGCCCGCGCGATATCCGCCTGCGTCTCGTGCGGGAGCCCGAGCGCCGCGCAGATCCCGTGCTTCCAGGGCACCGAGCGGGGAATCGCGGGCCAGGCCTCCAGTCCAACGCGGGCAGGCTTGACCGCCTGCCAGATGTCGACGTACGGGTGCCCGACCACCAGCACATGCTGCCCGTACGGTCCACGGGCGACCTGCTCGGCGATCCTGCTCTCCTTCGAGTTCGGCACCAGGTGGTCGACCAGGACGCCGATGCGCCGCCCACGGTCGGGACGGAACTCCTTGACGATGGCGTCCAGGTCGTCCACGCCCTCCAGGTACTCCACGACCACGCCTTCGATGCGCAGGTCGTCGCCCCACACGCGCTCGACGAGCTCGGCGTCGTGGCGTCCCTCGACGAAGATGCGGCTCGCGCGCGCCACCCGCGCCTTCTGCTCGCCGACGCTGAACGAACCTGAGGCGGTGCGGGTTCGGCCCGCCGCGGCCTTCGACGGCACGACCAGCCGCACCGGCTCGCCGTCGATGAGGAAGGATCCGCTGAGCGGGAACACCCGTTTCTTGCCGAAGTAGTCCTCCAGCTCGACGGTCTGCGCCTCGAGCCGCGTCACGGCCCCGCAGAACCCGGTCACGGCCTCCTCGATGACGAGATCCCGCACTGCATCGACGGTCGGCACGGGCTTGCGCCCTGCGTTCCTCCAGTCGCCGGCCAGCACATCGGATCCGTAGCGGTCGTCCATCACCCGATGGAGGTTATGCGACGGGATGCGCGCTGCGGCGATGCCACGCGGCGGCCGCCGCGCATCATCCCCGCGCAGCACACCACCCGCAGGCCGCACATCTCGCGCATCCTGGCGAAGCTCGGCCTGCGCGACCGCGCGCAGATGGTCGTCTGCGCGAATAGCCCGCAGCGAAGACAAGGCTTGTGTAAGCCGTCCCTCGGAGTCATGAACCGGCCCGAACTCCGTCTCTATAGGTGACGGGCCATCCGGCACGTCGCCCGGCGCGGCTCGCACGCCCGCGGGCTCGCGTGGCGGACGGAGCGGCGGATGGGCGGGACACGGTCGGTGGGTGTCGACGTCCTGCGCGTGGTGGGCGTCACCGCCGTCGTGTACACGCACGTCTTCGGCGCCGACCCCTCCGCGACGTGCTGTTCGCCTGGCACGTGCCGGTGTTCTTCGTGCTCACGGGGTACCTGTGGAAGCCCGGCCGCAGCATCATCGGCGAAGTGCGGCGGCGGGCGCTCAGCCTGCTTCTACCGTACGCAGCGTGGCTGGCGATCATCATGTCGCCGCTGGTCGGCGACCTCCTGCTTCGCGGCCAGGCGGCCTTCCCGGCCGAGAGCGCCCTGCGGGGCGGCACGGCGCTCGGCGGGCAGTTCGCGGCCTTCTGGTTCGTCACGGCGCTATTCGTGGCCGCTGTGGTCGTCCGCTTGCTCGAGCGCCTTCCGCTGTGGCTGCAATGGTGCGCGCCGGTGGCGGCACTCGTCTCGTTGTGGGTGTTCCGGGCTCCGCTGGGCGACGTGCCGCTGTCCGCAGGGACCGCCGTGGCGTGCCTGTTCTTCGTGCTGGCAGGGCGACTGCTGGCGCGGTACCGGCACCGCATCCCGTACCCGACGGTGGCGGGCGTGGTTCTCGCCGGGGCCGGGCTGGCAGCAGTGGCGACGCGGCTGGTCCCGCCGGTCGACCTGAAGAAGGCCGACACGGGGATGCCCGTGGTCACCGTCGTCGTCTCCTTCGCGATCTGCGCGGGGCTGGTGCTCGTGGCCCTACGTCTGTTCGTCGGCGTGAATGGCCGGCTGGGGCGTGCCATCTCGCGTCTGGCCGTCCCGTCGCTGATGGTCGTGCTCACCCATGCGGTCGTGATCCAGACGTGGCGGGTCGCCGGCGCCGCGCCGTCCGCGCTCGTCTTCGTCACCGCTCTCGTCGTGCCGTGGCTGCTCGCGCTGCTCGTGCACCTGACTCCCGCGTCCGTCCTCCTCACGGGTGCTCCGCGCTGGCGGGTCAGGCACGCGGCGGCCGCACATCATCCCCGGGCCGCACATCATCCTCAGGAAGGACACAGGATCGGCCCGACGCCCGATCCGGCGGCGCCGTCGCCTCCGTAGCGTCGACGTCATGGGGCTGACTCTCACCGAAACGGTGGCGCGCGTCGAAGCGGCCACGAAGACCTACGGAACGGGCGCGGGGCGTGTCAACGCGCTCGACGGCGTCACCGTCGGCATCCCCGCCGGCCGGTTCACCGCGATCATGGGGCCGAGCGGGTCTGGCAAGTCGACGCTGATGCACGTCATGGCCGGGCTCGACTCGGTGACCAGCGGGCGCGTCTTCCTGGGCGACACCGAGATCACCCGCCTCGGGGATGCGGAGCTCACCCTGCTGCGCCGCCGCCGGGTCGGCTTCGTCTTCCAGTCGTTCAACCTCGTCCCGACCCTCGACGTGCGCGGCAACATCCTGCTGCCGTTCGAGCTCGACGGGCGCCGACCGATCCGCGTCCAGAACGAATGGATCGACCACCTCATCGACACCCTCGGCCTGCGCGACCGACTCACCCACCGACCGCACGAACTGTCCGGCGGCCAGCAGCAGCGCGCCGCGATCGTCCGCGCGCTCGCCACCCGGCCCGACCTGGTGTTCGCCGACGAGCCGACCGGCAACCTCGACTCGCGCACGGGGCGCGAAGTGCTCGGCGTGCTGCAGGATGCGGCGCGCACCTTCGGCCAGAGCATCGCGATGGTCACCCACGACCCGGTAGCGGCGAGCTACGCCGACCACATCGTGTTCCTGGCCGACGGCCGCGTGGTCGCCGAGCGTCCGCAATCGACGCCGGAGGAGATCTCGTCGTTCATGCTCGGGATGGAGGCGCGCGCGTGAGCCGTCGCCCGTTCTCCGCGTTCCGCGCCAACGCCCGCGACCACCGGGCGGGCATCCTGGTCGCGGCCCTGAGCTCCGCGTTCGGCGTCGCCCTCGTCGGCGGCGTCAACGTCCTCGGCGCCTACATCGGCGCGTCCACGATGGGGGAGCACGGCAGCGTCCAGCTCGCCCTCGCGATCGTCGCCGGCCTCTTCTTCGTCGTCGCCGTCTACGTCGGCGCCATCGTCACCACCAACACGTTCGCCACCGTGATCGCGGGGCGGACGCGCACCATCGCGCTCCTGCGCCTCATCGGTTCCAGCGCCCGCACCCAGCGCCGGTCGGTCGCCTCGGAAGGTCTGGCCGTCGGCCTCATCGGCGCGGCGATCGGGGGAGCGGCGGCCGCCGTCCTCTCTCTCGTCGCCGTGCGGGCGATGGTCGCCGTCGGCATCCTCCCGGACGCGCTCTACCCGGTGCTCAGCGTCACCATGGTCGGCCCCGCGGTCGTGGTCGCGCTGACCACCTGGCTGGCCTCATGGATCGGCAGCCGCCGCGTCCTTGCGGTCACCCCGGTGCAGGCGCTCGGCGCCGCCGAGGAACGGCCGGCGCGCGTCGTGCGCAGCCGCGGCCGCCTGGCGGTGTCGCTCCTGCTGGTGCTCGGCGGCACAGCCCTCCTCACGCTTGGCCTGCTCCTCGGTCTCGGAGTCTTCGTCCGGCTCGGCGGTCCACTCGCCGACCTGTCGTCGTACGGCGTGCTCGTCGCACTGCCGGGCGGCATCCTGTCCTTCACCGGGATCGTGCTGGCCGCGCCGTTCTTCCTGCCCGCGGTGCTGCGCGGAGTGGGGCTGCTGCTCGGCCGCGGCGCCGCCGGCCGTCTCGCGGCGGCCAACGCCGTCCGCAACCCCGAGCGCAGCTCCCGCACGGCGATCGGTCTGGTCATCGGGGTGACCCTGATCACGATGTTCGTGGT
The DNA here is from genome assembly GCF_050632865.1 of Leifsonia poae. Classification (GTDB taxonomy): domain Bacteria; phylum Actinomycetota; class Actinomycetes; order Actinomycetales; family Microbacteriaceae; genus Leifsonia; species Leifsonia poae_B. The sequence continues at coordinate 1,137,976 of NZ_JBODSA010000001.1, forward strand.
GGCCGCGTCCACCTGGCTGCAGCTCATCCGCTCGGCCGCCGCGAAGGAGCCGGGAATGTACGCCGGCGCTGAGAGCGTGATCGGCGGCACACTCGCAGTCTTCACGGTGCTGGTCGGCTTCTCCGCGGTCATCGCGGCGTGCGGTGTCGTCAACACGCTGTCGTTGAGCGTGCTGCAGCGCGCCCGCGAGCTCGGGCTGCTCCGCGCGCTCGGCTTCAGTGCCGCGCAGGTGCGCCGAATGATCCTCGCCGAGAGCGCTCAGCTGACCGTCGCCTCGGTGCTCACCGGTCTGGTCCTCGGCACCGTGTACGGCTGGATCGGAGCGCAATCGCTGCTCGGGATGATCCCCGGCGGAGGCCTGCTCGTCCCGGTGCTGCCGTGGCCCTTCCTCGGGGCGATCATCCTCGCGGCGGCCGCGCTCGCGGTCCTCGCGGCGCTCGCGCCCACGCGCCGGGCCACCCGCGTCTCGCCGGTCCAGGCGCTCACTGTGGAGTGACACGCGCTGAATGTTGGCTGAACTCTCACAGAGCCTCAGCTATCGATGAACTGGGCGCTGAATAATGGAGCGTCCTGCCGCCGGCGCGCACCGACCGTGACGCCGCATCGCCCGCACAGAAGAGGAACATCCCCTGAACTGGCTCCTGACTCTGAGGATCGACAAGCCGCCGTTCCTCATCGCGCTCGATGTCCTCGCCGCCGCCCTCGCGCTGTACCTGCTCATCCGCCCCACCTGGAAGCGCACGCTCGCCGGGCTCACGGCCGCGCTCCTCGGCGGCCTGGCGGGCTGGTTCGTCGTCTGGCTGGTCACCGACGTGATGGACGTGTTCGGGGTCGCGCTCACTCCGGTCACGACCTTGTGGACGGCGCTGGGCTTCGGCTGCGTGAGCCTCGCGGTCGCGAACCTGTTCCGCTCGCGGTGGTGGCGGAAGCTGATCGCCCTGATCAGCATCCCCGTCTTCCTCGCTGCCGCGTTCTGCGGCATCAACGCCGACTTCGGCGCGTACCGCAATCTCAACGACACCCTCGGAGTGGTGCCCTACCGGGGTCTCGATCTGCACGCCGAGCGGGGCGAGGTCGTGGCCGGGACCGACTGGAAGGCGACCGTCTCCGACCCGGCGGGCGACCCGCCGGCGGTTCCCGCCAAAGGCGAGGTCGGGACCGTTCGCATTCCCGGCACCGAATCGCGGTTCCCGGCGCGCGAGGCCGTCGTCTACCTCCCGCCGATAGCCCTCACGGCGAACCCGCCCGCCCTCCCGGTGCTCTACGCGCTCTCCGGCCAGCCCGGCGCGCCCGCGGACATGTTCACGGCCGGCGGCGTTGCGACGGCCATGGACGCCTTCGCGAAGACGCACGGCGGCTACGCGCCGATCGTCGTCGCCGCGGACCAGCTCGGCGGCCCCGGCCGCAACCCGATGTGCGTGGACTCGCGCGACTACGGCAACTCCGCGACCTATCTGCTGGCGGATGTGCGCAACTGGGTGCGTTCTCACCTGCGCGTGACCGGCGATCCGGCAGGATGGGGGTGTTCGGCTACTCGCAGGGTGCCACCTGCGCTGTGCAGTTCGCGACGGAGCGCCCGGATCTCTTCGGATCCGCGCTCGCGTCCTCGAGCGAGCTGGGGCCGACGTTGGGGAACGAGGAGTTGACCATCGCGACGGGATTCGGCGGGTCGAAGGCCGCGTACGAGAAGGCGCAGCCCGCGGCGCGGATGAAAGCCAACGCCCCGTACCGCGACAGCGTGATGGTATTCGGCGCAGGGCAGGGCGACGCCAAGTACACCGCGTTCGCCCGCACGCTCTACCAGGACGCGCAGAACGCCGGCATCCACGCCGAGCTGCTGAGCTCGCCGGGAACCGCGCACGACTGGAAGACCGTACGGTACGTGCTCGCCCACGGCTTCCCCGCCATCGCAGCGCAGATGTGCCTCGGTTCGTGAGACCGAAAGCCCTCCTCCAACGCCTCGGCCGGCTGGTCGCGACGCATCCGTTCACCACCGGGGTGACGCTGCTCATCCTCGTGCTCGCGCTGGCCACCGGCCCGCTGCGCGGTCCGCACCGCGCCGCTGCGCGGCTGGCTCGGGGCGGGCGCGGTCCAGCTCCTCGATGGACACTGGTGGGCGCCGTTCACGGCGGTCGTGTTCACCGACGACCTGCTCGAGCTCATCGTCGTGCTGGTGCTCAGCGTGGTGCTCGTCGGAGCGTCCGAGCGGCTGATGGGGACCTGGCGCACCGCGCTGGCGTTCTTCGGCACGGCGGCGGTCGGGATCGTCGTGGGCGCGACCTTGCAGGTGCTCGCGAACGACATCGGCGAGCTGTGGGCACGGAACGTGCACGGCCTGCTGGTGCTCGACGCGTTCACCGCGATCGGCGGCACGATCATGGCGGCGAGCGCGTTCGCCGGGACGCTGTGGCGCCGCCGCATCCGGGTCATCACACTGCTCGTGGCGGTGATGTACCTGCTGTACTCCGGGCTCCCGTCCGACCTCTACCGCCTGCTCGCGGTGCTCACCGGGCTGGCGCTCGGCCCGCTGCTGCGTCAGCGGAAGATCGCGGCCGGGTGGCTGCGCAGCTCCCATCACGAGGTCCGCGTGCTCCTCGCCTCCGCGGTGACGATCACCGCGCTGGGCCCGGTGATCGGCCTCCTCGGTTCGACCCGCTACGGGATGCTGTCGCCGGTCGGCCTGTTGTTCAGCAACGAGGCGCCGAGCGCGTCGTCGGTCGTCGAGCGCTGCCAGGCGTTCGCGGTGACGCGCGAGTGCGTCCGCGACCTCACCCTCGAGCGGATCAACGGGCTCGGGCCCGTTCTGCTCTCCGTGCTGCCGCTGCTGCTCCTCCTCGTCGCCGCGTACGGCCTCGCTGCGCGGGCGCCGGTTCGCGGTGTGGCTCGCGGTCGCCGTGAACGGCCTGCTGGCACTGCTCTCGGCTCTGTACTACGGCATCCTGCCCATCGCGTCCGCGCGCCCGTCCGTCTCGCCGCGGTACTGGGAGGTCACGGCCATCCTGGCGCTGTCGACCCTCGTTCCGCTGGCGATGGCCATCCTGCTGGTGATCTTCCGCCGGCACTTCACGGTGATGCCGTCGGCGCGCGCGGTGCGGCGCTACGTCCTGCTCGTCGTCGCCACGGGACTCGGACTGATCGTGCTCTACGTGCTGGTCGGCTGGCTCCAGCGCGACACCGGCTTCACGCGGCCGGTGGACGTGGGCGACCTGCTCGCCGACGTGCTGGAGCGGTTCGTCCCGGTCAGCTTCCTCCGGCGGGAGCCGGTGCAGTACCTGCCGACCACGCCGCTCGCGACCATCGTCTACCACAACATCGGGACCGTGTTCTGGCTGGTGGCCATCATCGGCGCCCTGGCGCCGATGCTCGGCCGGGGCCTCCGCCGAGGAACGGACGACTCGGTGCGCGTCCGCAGGCTGCTCCACCTGGGCGGCGGGGACGCCATCTCGTTCATGGCGACCTGGCCCGGGAACTCGTACTGGTTCGACCCGGAGCGCGGAGCAGCGATCGCGTACCGCGTGGAGGGTCGCGTCGCGCTCACCATCGGCGGCCCGTTCGGCGCTCCCACCCCGCACGACGGCGCCATCCAGGGCTTTGCGCGCTTCTGCGACGACAACGGGTGGATCCCCGTCTTCTACAGCGTCGAATCCCGCTACCGCGGCCTGTTCGAGCGGCTGGGCTGGTCCACCATGACCGTGGCGGAGGAGACGGTCATCCGGCCGCAGCTCTGGGCGACGACGGGCAAGAAGTGGCAGGACGTCCGGTCGTCCATCAACCGGGCGCAGCGGGCCGGCATCCGGGCCGAGTGGACGTCGTACAGCGCGCTCCCGCTCGCCGACGCGTTGCAGCTCTCCGACATCTCCGAGCAGTGGGTCGCCGAGAAGGACCTCCCCGAGATGGGCTTCACGCTCGGCGGGATCGATGAGTTGCGCGATCCCGAGGTGCGGCTCATGCTCGCGGTCGCCGAGGGGAGGGTGACGACCACGGCCGCCGCATCGAGGCTGTGACCAGCTGGCTGCCCACGTACCGCAACGGCATCGTCGTCGGCTGGACGCTCGACTTCATGCGCCGCCGCCCCGACAGCATCAACGGCGTGATGGAGTTCCTGATCGCCGAAGCCGCGACGCGGATGAAGGAGGACGGCATCGAGTTCATGTCGCTCTCCGCGGCGCCGCTCGCGCACACCGCGGCCACACCCGACGACGAGAAGGACGCCATGGATCGCGTCCTCGGCTACCTCAGCTCATCGCTGGAACCGGTGTACGGCTTCCGGTCGCTGCTCAAGTTCAAGCGGAAGTTCCAGCCCGAACTGCACCCGCTGATCATGGCCTACCCGGACCCGGTGGCCCTGCCGGCGATCGGCATCGCGCTCACCCGCGCGTACCTCCCCGGGCTGTCCGTACGGCAGACCGCGTCGTTCGTGCGAGGACGCGCCTGACCGCGCGTGGTAGCGTTGTGTCTGTGTACGGTCTGCTCCTCCTTAGCTGCCGCGACGAGTCCTAATCCCGGGCCTCACTCGTCGCGGAGTTCGTCGTCGGCTCTCCCCAGCACACGAGTGAAGGATTCGAGAAGACCATGAAGAACACCCAGGCGCCGAGCGCCATGCCGATCCACAAGTACCGGCCGTTCCACGAGCAGATCCGCGTCGACCTGCCGGACCGCACCTGGCCGTCCCAGCACATCACGCAGGCGCCCCGCTGGTGCGCCGTCGATCTGCGCGACGGAAACCAGGCCCTCATCGACCCGATGAGCCCCGAGCGCAAGCGCATCATGTTCGACCTGCTGGTCCGGATGGGCTACAAGGAGATCGAGGTCGGGTTCCCGTCCGCGAGCCAGACCGACTTCGATTTCGTCCGCAGCCTGATCGAAGAGAACGCGATCCCGGACGACGTCACCATCCAGGTCCTGACGCAGTCGCGCGAGCACCTGATCAAGCGCACCTACGAGTCGCTGGTCGGCGCCAAGCAGGCGATCGTCCACCTGTACAACTCCACCAGCATCCTGCAGCGGGATGTGGTGTTCCGCACCGACCAGCAGGGCATCGTCGACATCGCGCTCAGCGGCGCACGTCTGTGCCGTCAGTTCGAGTCGCTGGTCCCCGGCACGACCATCTACTACGAGTACTCGCCCGAGTCGTACACGGGCACGGAGCTCGAGTTCGCCGCTGACATCTGCAACCAGGTGCTGGAGATCTTCGAGCCCACCCCCGAGCGCAAGGTCATCATCAACCTGCCCGCGACGGTCGAGATGGCGACGCCGAACGTCTACGCCGACTCGATCGAGTGGATGTCGCGCCACCTGAACCACCGCGAGAACGTCATCCTGTCGCTGCACCCGCACAACGACCGCGGCACCGCCGTCGCCGCGGCCGAGCTGGGCTACATGGCCGGCGCGGACCGGATCGAGGGCTGCCTGTTCGGCAACGGCGAGCGCACCGGCAACGTCGACCTGGTGACGCTGGGCGTCAACCTGTTCACGCAGGGCATCGACCCGCAGATCGACTTCAGCGACATCGACCAGATCAAGCGCACGGTCGAGCACTGCAACCAGCTGCCGGTCGGCGAGCGCAGCCCGTGGGGAGGCGACCTGGTCTTCACCGCGTTCAGCGGCTCGCACCAGGACGCCATCAAGAAGGGCTTCGAGGCCATGGAGGCACGGGCCGAGCGCGAGGGCGTCACCGTCGACGACCTGGTCTGGGCGGTGCCGTACCTGCCGGTCGACCCGAAGGACCTGGGCCGGTCGTACGAGGCGGTCATCCGCGTCAACTCGCAGTCGGGCAAGGGCGGTGTCGCGTATCTGCTGAAGACGGACCACTCGCTCGACCTGCCGCGCAAGCTGCAGATCGAGTTCTCGGGCGTCGTGCAGGCGAAGACGGACGCCGAGGGCGGCGAGGTCACCAGCGGCCAGATCTGGGACATCTTCCAGGACGAGTACCTGCCGGCTCCCGCCTCCGACCCGGACGCCAAGTGGGGCCGGTTCGAACTGGGCGCGACCACCACGTCGAACGAGACCGGCGAGCACGTCGTCCTCACGGTGACGCTGCGCGACGGGGATACCGTCTCGAAGGCCACCGGCGAGGGCAACGGCCCGATCGCGGCGTTCTTCGACATCCTGCACCAGCACGGCGTCGACGCCCACCTGTACGACTACTCGCAGCACACGCTGTCGGCGAGCGAGTCCGCGCTGGCGGCGGCGTACGTCGAGGTGGATGTGGACGGCCAGCGCCGCTGGGGCGTCGGCATCGACGCGGACACGACCACGGCGTCCTTCAAGGCCGTCGTCTCGGCGGTCAACCGCGCGGTGCGGAGCCAGCAGGGCGCCGAGGAGCTGGTCTCGGCCTAAGCCCGTTCGCCTCCCGCGCTACTCGCCCTTGTCGATGCGATAGCGCGGGATGGCGCCGGTCTCGGTGCGCTCGGTGGTCTGCGCCGCGCTCTGGCGTCGGGCGAAGCGCGGCCAGCGCATGCGGGGATGCGTCCCAGCTCGCGCTGCTCGGGCAGGCTCCAGCCGAACCGGACCGCGAGCAGGCGGATCACAGTCGTGACGACGACGCAGACGATCGCGGCGACGGTCAGCGGGACGCCGAGGTCGATCATGACCACCAGAACGATGGTCCCCGCGCCGGCCGCCACCGCGTAGAGCGAGCCGACGTGCATCAGCGCGATCGGCAGGTTGAGCAGCATGTCGCGCAGGATCGACCCGCCGACGGCCGACACCACGCCGACGAACACCGCGGGAACCTCCGGCAGCCCGAGCGCCAGCGCCTTGCTCGCGCCGATCGCGCCGAACAGGCCGATGGTCAGCGCGTCCAGGAAGGTGATGAGCGGGTCCAGCCTCCGGAAGAGGCGGATCAGCAGCATCCCGAGCAGGGCGGCGACGACGGTGCTCGGGAGGTACCAGTTCGACTGCAGCGCGACCGGCGTGACGTTGAGCAGGATGTCGCGCAGGAGTCCGCCGCCGACGCCGGTCGCGACGCCGATGATCGCGACGCCCAGCAGGTCGAGCCGGCGGTCGCGGAAGCCGGCGGCGAACATCGCGCCCTGCAGGCTGCCGATGCCGACGGCGAGGAGGTCGCCCCAGAGAGGGATGGCCAGGACGGTCGTGCTGCTCACCACCCATAAGTACCATGCGCGCATCCGCCTTCTTGTCAGCGCGGTGGAGCTAGGAGCAGCGCGGAGCGATGCCGCGACCCCAGCGCCGAGGGAGCCTGCGACCGAGGTTCGACGCACTGTCAGCCCAAAGCGAGATACTGGAGTGTGCCGACCTATCGTGATGAAGCCGTCGTGCTCCGCACCCACAAGCTGGGCGAAGCCGACCGCATCGTCACCATGCTCAGCCGCCAGCACGGCAAGATCCGCGCGGTGGCGAAGGGGTGCGGCGCACGGCGTCCCGGTTCGGGTCGCGGCTGGAGCCGTTCATGGTCGCCGACGTGCAGCTCTACGAGGGCCGCTCGCTCGACGTCGTCACCCAGGCCGAGACCCTGGGCGCGTACGGCGCGCTCATCGCCGACGACTACGCCAGCTACACCGCGGCGAACGCGATGGTCGAGACGGCCGACCGGCTGACCGACGCCGAGGCGTCCCTGCAGCAGTACCTCCTCCTGGTCGGCGCGCTGCGGTCGCTGTCCCGCCGCGAGCACGGCCCCGGGCTTACGCTCGACTCCTACCTGCTGCGGGCGCTGTCCCTCGCCGGATGGGCGCCGAGCTTCCAGGACTGCTCGCGCTGCGGCGCGCCCGGCCCGCACACCGCGGTCGTGGTGCAGCTGGGCGGTGTCGTCTGCGCCGACTGCGCGCCGCAGGGCGCCCCGAAGGTCGACGCCGACACCATCGCGGTGCTCGGCGCGCTGCTCACCGGCGACTGGGAGACGGCCGAGGCGGCGTCCGAGACCACGCGCAACCGCGCCAACGGCGTCGTCGCCGCGTACACCCAATGGCACCTGGAGCGCGGCCTGCGCTCCCTGCAGCACGTCCAGCACGACACGAAGGCGAGTGGATGAGTCCGAAGCCGTACACGCACAAGGATGCGGTGGAGTACCGCCCGCTCGACTGGACCGGGGTCTACCCGCCGGCGTTCCCTGCCGGGAGCGTGCCCTCGCACGTCGCCATCGTCATGGACGGCAACGGCCGCTGGGCGAACCGCCAGGGCCTGACGCGCATCGAGGGCCACCGCGCGGGCGAAGCCGCGCTGCTCGACGTGGTGGCGGGCGCCATCCAGGCCGGGGTCAAGCACCTCAGCGTGTACGCGTTCTCGACCGAGAACTGGAAGCGGTCGCCGGATGAGGTGCGGTTCCTGATGGGGTTCAACCGCGAGGTCCTGCACCGTCGGCGCGACCAGCTCAACGAGTGGGGCGTGCGGGTCCGCTGGGCCGGGCGCAAGCCGAGGCTGTGGTCGTCGGTCATCAAGGAGCTGCAGTACGCCGAGCAGCTGACCGCCGGCAACGACATCCTCACCCTCACGATGTGCGTCAACTACGGCGGGCGGACCGAGATCGCGGATGCGGTGCGGACCATCGCCGAGGAGGTCGCCGCGGGTCGGCTGCGGCCGTCCGCGGTGAGCGAGAAGACCATCCAGCGCCACCTGTACCTCCCGGACATGCCGGACGTCGACCTGTTCGTGCGCAGCTCGGGGGAGCAGCGGACCAGCAACTTCCTGCTCTGGCAGAGCGCGTACGCCGAGATGGTGTTCCTCGACACGCTGTGGCCGGACTTCAGCCGGACTGATCTGTGGGACGCGATCTCGTTGTATCTGGGACGCAGCCGCCGGTTCGGGGGAGCGGTCGATGCGCCGACGGCTTCGGCGGTGGCGGAATAACTGCAGTCGTGCAGGATGTTGCCCTTGAGGTGAGCGAACCCATCAAGATCGACATCTGGTCCGACATCGCCTGCCCGTGGTGCTACATCGGCAAGCGCAAGTTCGAGGCGGGCAGCGGCCTGTTCGCCGGCGCCGGCGAGGGCCGCGACGTCGAGGTCGAGTACCACTCCTTCGAGCTGTCGCCCGACACCCCCGTCGACTTCGACGGCAGCGAGATCGACTTCCTGTCCGGCCACAAGGGCATCCCGGCCGCGCAGGTCGAGCAGATGCTGAAGCGGGTGACCGGCATCGCGTCGTCCGTCGGCCTCGAGTACGACTACGACAACCTCCAGCACACCAACACGGTGAAGGCCCACGAGCTCCTGCACTTCGCGAAGGCCCACGGCAAGCAGCTCGAACTCTCGGAGCGCCTGTTCCGCGCCTACTTCGTCGAGGGCCGGCACGTCGGCCGGACCTCGGACCTCGCGGACCTCGCCGCCGAGATCGGTCTCGACCGCGCGGAGGCTCTTGCCGCGCTGGAGTCGTCGCAGTACCTCGCCGACGTGCGCGCCGATCAGGCGACCGCGGCCGAGTACGGCATCAACGGCGTCCCCTTCTTCGTGATCGACGGCAAGTACGGCGTCTCCGGCGCGCAGGACGCGCAGACGTTCGCCCGGGTCCTCGAGCAGGTCTGGACCGAGCGCGCCGCGGTGACCGCGTGACCGCCGCCGAGGCGGCTGGCGCTGCGCCTGCGGCGCCCGCGCCGGCGGCGCCCGCCCCCGCCCCACGCCCATCCCTCATCCCGCTCGGCGCCGCCGCCGCCGTCTGCGACGGCGACACCTGCGCCCTCCCGTAGCCATCTACTCGTCCCAACACGCCGTTATCGACCGCCTCTTTACGGCGTGTTGGGACCACTAGATCTCAGCGCGGAGCGGATGCGCGCGAGCGCTTCGCGCGCGCCGTCGGCCATGTGCGCGCTGTTGATGCGCACGACCCGCCAGCCGATCGACTCGATGATGTATAGACGGTCGATGTCGGTGTTCCACTGGCGGCGGTCGGACCGGTGGTGGTCCCCGTCGTATTCGACGACGACCCGCGCCGCCGGGAAGACGAGGTCGCCTGACGCACGGATCCGACCCGTTGCGTCCGCGATCGCGTAGTTGACGGCCGGTTCCGTCAATCCGGCGCGGATGATCGCCAGCCGGAGGACGGACTCCATCGGCGAATCCGTCCGAGCCCGCACCAGCTCGATCGCCTGCCTAAGCTTGCGCACCCCTGGCCGGCATCCGGCCGCGCTGACGGCCTCCTGCAGCGTGCGCTGCGCGCACAACGGGTGCTTGCGGCGGAGAAGGGCGTCTCCGGCGATCACCAGCTCGTCGACCGTCAGGATGGCTGCCAACTGGCACCACACCTCTGCCGGTTCCGGAACCGGAAGACCGTCGATCTCTGTCAGCGTCGGGCCGGTCGCGAGAGCGTGTCCTGTTACGCCGCGTCCCTTCGGCGCCCTCGCCGGGAGCACACAGCTGACGTCGATCTCCGCATCGCGCACGCGGGTCGGGAGCGGCAGACCGTACAGCGCAGCTGCCGTGGCGTGGCTGAAGAACAATCCATGGATCATCACCGTCCGGTAGGCCTCGCACCGGAGGCGGATCTCCGGATTCATCTCGGCCGCCAGGCGCGTGCCATGGAAGGGCGATGTCAGATCGGTGCGCCGCAGCCGCTGCGGGGCACTCCCTGCCGCCGCGCCGCGGCTACGGAGAAAGCGGACAGCTGCAGCGCCGGTGGAAGAGGCTGGGCGGTTCTCATCCAGCCACCCTGCCCGACGTGCCGAAAGCGCGCCGGAATCTATCCACAGGCCACCACCTACTCGTCCCAACACGCCGTTATGGGCCGGGCCTTAACGGCGTGTTGGGACGAGTAGGTGAAGGGGCTATTCGGGGTCGGTGATGTCGGCGACGGTGGCGCCGTAGGCGGCGATGAGCGCGTCGGCGTCGACGAAGAGGGAGTAGCCGTGCTCGCCGGCGCCCATCGAGACCGTCCGGCCCGGGATGGTCGCGTCGGCGACCACCGGCCATGCCGTCGTGCTGCCGAAGGGCGTGATCGTCCCGCGCTCGTAGCCGGTGGCGGCGAGGGCGACCGACGCATCCGGCAGCTGCAGCTTGTTGACGCCGAGGACGGCGCGCAGCTTCGCCCATGCGATCTTGCGTCCGCCGGGCACCAGCGCGAACACGAAGGTGTCGTCGCTGCGCTTCACGACCAGCGTCTTCACGATGTCCGACGGCTGCAGGCCGAGCAGCGAGGCCGCCTCCTCCAGGCTCCGAGCGGCCGGACGCTCGACGATGCGGATGTCCACACCGCGCGCCGCCGCGTCCGCGCTCACACGTTCGCGGCCGGGCGGAAGTTCTCCACCGCTGGGCGAAGTGGATGAGTTGTCCACCGATTCCGGGCTCTCGGCCATGGCTCAGCACGCTTTCTGGGAGAATCGAATGAGATGTCTACCACAGCCACCCTAAGCCACGCCCCTCAGCTGACCATCGGTCCGCTGGGGCTCGACGTGCCTGTCGTCCTGGCGCCGATGGCCGGGATCACCAACACCGCCTTCCGCAGGCTGTGCCGCGAGTTCGGCGCCGGCCTCTACGTGAGCGAGATGATCACCTCGCGGGCGCTCGTCGAACGCACGCCCGAATCGCTCCGGCTCATCACGCACCACGAGTCCGAGACGCCGCGCTCCATCCAGCTGTACGGCGTCGACCCCGTCACTGTGCGCGAGGCGGTCACGATGCTCGTCGCGGAGGACCGGGCCGATCACATCGACCTCAACTTCGGCTGCCCGGTGCCCAAGGTCACGCGCAAGGGCGGAGGAGCGGCGCTGCCGTGGAAGCTCGGCCTGTTCCGCGAGATCGTCGAGGGCGCCGTGAGGGCGGCGGGCGACATCCCGCTGACCATCAAGATGCGCAAGGGCATCGACAGCGACCACCTCACCTACCTCGAAGCGGGCCGCATCGCCGAGGGCGCGGGCGTCGCGTCCATGGCGCTCCACGCGCGCACGGCCGCGGAGTTCTACTCCGGGCACGCCGACTGGTCGGCCATCGCGAAGCTGAAAGAGACCATCACGTCCACCCCGGTGCTGGGCAACGGCGACATCTGGTCCGCGGCCGACGCGATCCGGATGGTCGAGGAGACCGGCTGCGACGGCGTCGTCGTGGGCCGCGGGTGCCTGGGGCGTCCCTGGCTGTTCGGCGACCTGGCCGCGGCGTTCCGCGCACGGGCGGGCGAGATCAGCGCGGCAGAGGCCGACGCGGCGCAGGCCCACCCGACGCTGGGCCAGGTGGCGCAGACGTTCCGCCGGCACGCCGAGCTGCTGGTCGAGTTCTTCGAGAGCGAGGAGCGCGGCTGCCGCGACATCCGCAAGCACGTGGCGTGGTACTTCAAGGGCTACCCGGTGGGCGGAGACCTCCGAGCGAGCCTCGCGACGGTCGACACCCTGCAGCACCTCGACGACCTGCTCGCGACCCTCGACTGGGACCAGGAGTACCCCGGCGAGGCGGCCGAGGGCCAGCGCGGCCGCGCGGGCTCGCCGAAGCGGCCGGCGCTGCCGGAGGGCTGGCTGCAGAGCCGCGACCTCGACGGCGCGCAGCGCGCCGAGGTCGCCGACGCGGAGGTGCACAACAGTGGTGGATGACGTGGCGGCGACCACGCGCAACGACGCCGAACGCGGGCGCGGTGCAGAGCGGGACGCCCGGGCGGCGGCCGCGGACGGCTACACCGAGCACGACAGCGAACGCTGGCTGCCGGAGCTCCACTCCAACCGACGGAGCGACTTCGCCCGTGATCGGGCACGGCTGCTGCACTCCAGCGCCCTCCGCCGGCTGGCGGCCAAGACGCAGGTGCTCAGCCCGACCGCCGGGCTCGACTTCGCCCGCAACCGGCTGACGCATTCGCTCGAGGTCGCGCAGGTCGGGCGTGAGCTCGCCAACAGCCTCGGGCTCGACCCCGACATCGTCGACACCGCCTGCCTCGCCCACGACATCGGGCATCCGCCCTTCGGGCACAACGGCGAACGCGCCCTCAACTCCTGGGCGGAAGACATCGGCGGCTTCGAGGGCAACGCCCAGACCCTCCGACTGCTCAGCCGGCTGGAGCCGAAGGTCTTCGGCCGTGACGGGCGGCCGTACGGCCTCAACCTGACGCGCGCCAGCCTCGACGCGAGCTGCAAGTACCCGTGGCCGGCCTCGTCCTCGGTGCCCGACCCGAGCGGACGGGCGAAGTTCGGCTTCTACGACGACGACCACGCCGTCTTCGAGTGGATGCGCGCCGGCGCCCCCGAGCGCCAGCGGTGCATCGAGGCGCAGGTCATGGACCTCTCCGATGACATCGCCTACTCGGTGCACGACTTCGAGGACGCGGTGGTCAACGGCTACATCGACGTCGCCGCGCTCGGCAGCCGGGTCGACCACGAAGACCTCGTACAGTCGATGCACGAGTGGGTCGGCGGCGAAGTCAGCCATCAGGAGCTGATCGAGGCGTTCGACCGGCTCGACTCGATGGACATCTGGCTCGACGGCTGGGACGGCTCCCGCCGTTCGCAGGCGCGCCTCAAGAACCTCACCAGCCAGCTGATCGGCCGGTTCGCCCACGCCGCCGTCCACGCGACGAAGGAGTCGGCGGGTCGCACCGACCTCATCCGCTTCGGCGCCGACGTCGTCGTGCCGCTCGGCATCCAAGCCGAGATCGCCGTGCTCAAGGGCATCGTCGCGACGTTCGTCATGTCGCGGAACACGCGGCAGCCGATCTACGCGCAGCAGCGGCAGATCCTGACGACGTTGGCCGACCTGCTGTACCAGCGCGGTCCTGCGGAGCTCGACCCGGGCTTCGCCGAGGACTGGCGCGATGCCGACACCGACGCGCAGCGCCGCCGGGTGGTCGTGGACCAGGTCGCCAGCCTCACCGACCAGTCCGCGCTCAGCTGGTACGAGCGACTGGTCCAGCACTGACGTCCGGACGACCGGGCTTGAATCCGGCCGCCCTGTGCAGAATGCTGGGGGACAGGCCTTCAGGAGGAGACGAATGAGCACCGCACTACCGCCGTCGGACGACGACCGCCCCACCGAGGGCGAGTCGGCGGAGGCGAACCCGGCCGCGCCGGAGAAGCCCCGCCGCACTCCGCGCGCGTCCACCGGAACCGGTGCGGGACGGACGACCACCTCCCGCTCGACGGCCAGGAAGACGGTCTCCACCGCCGCGGATGAGACCCCGACCGGCGCGGACGGCGCCGTGCCCGCGGACGGGACTCCGTCCAAAGCCGCCGCCGTCAAGGCGACCACCACGCGCAAGACCGCGACCTCGAAGGCCGCCGGAGCGTCCGCCACCGGCGCGGCGGCGGCCAAGAAGCCGTCCACGCCGCGCACGCGTCGCACCACCGCGAAGCCCCCGGCGATCGCCCCCGAGGGCGAGGCTCCCGGCATCATGGATGCCGCCCTCGGCGCGCGGGAGCCGCTGGCCGGGGAGTCGAAGACGGCTGCCACGACCGCCGACACCTCCAGCTCGCCGGTCGAACCCCTGGCGGAGACGGACGTCGCGACGACCAAGCGCCTCCCCACCGCGGAGGAGGTCTACGCGGGGACGACCGCTGCGGGCGACGCGGCCGGTGACACCGCGAGTGCCGCCGTGGACCAGGAGGCGACCATCGTGCCGCCCGAGCCGAGCGAACCGGTCGAGCCGGTCGCCGCGACCGGCCCCGACGTGTCCGGGTTCGAGACGACACCGGATGCGGCGCCGACGTCCGAGACGACAGTCCCGGACGCGACCGTCGAGACGACCGCCGCGACGGAGCGCCTGGAGCCGGTCGCCGACTCCAGCGCCACGACCGCCGAAGCGCAGGCCGGCGCTCATCCCGCCGCCGTGCCCGCCTCGCCGGGCGTCTCCGGCCCCACGCCTGCCGGCACCGCGCCTGCCGGCACTGCGCCCAGCACCGCCCACCCGGGCGCCCACGGCCGCACCGTGAACGACCTCGCCGACCGGCTCGACGACTCGCGGTTCTTCTCCTCGCTGTTCGACTTCACCTTCACCAACTACGTCACGCGCAAGCTGGCCGGTCCGGTGTACGTGGTGGGCCTCGTCCTCATCGGGCTCGGCATCGTCGTCGGCTTCGCCAACTCGCTCACCTCGGCGATCGCGACGCACGCTCCGATCGGGGCGTTCGTGTTCCTGTTCGGCGTGCTGATCACGCTGGTGGGGGCGATGCTGGCGGTGCTGCTGCTGCGCGTCGGCATCGAGGTGTTCTGCGCCATCATCGAGATCGCCCAGAACACGCGGCGTCGGCGTCCACCGAACGAGTAATCCACAGGCCGCCGTGAGCGTCGGTCCGGCTCACTAGAATCGAGAGCATGGCCGGCCGGATTCGACAGAGCGACATCGAAGAGGTCAAGGCCCGCACCAACATCGCCGACATCGTCGGCGACTACGTCAGCCTCAAGACCGGCGGTGTCGGCGCGCTCAAGGGTCTCTGCCCGTTCCACGACGAGAAGAGCCCCAGCTTCTACGTGCGCCCGGGCGTCGGCCGCTACCACTGCTTCGGCTGCGGCGAGGGCGGCGACGTCTACGAGTTCCTGCTCAAGATGGACCACGTGTCCTTCACCGACGCCGTCGAGCGTCTTGCTGCGCGGATCGGCTACCAGCTCCACTACGAGGAGGGCGGCGGCGGCCCGTCGGAAGGGTCGGGCAACCGCGCCCGCCTGCTCGCCGCCAACTCCGCCGCCGAGGAGTTCTTCCGCAACCGCCTTTCGGCGCCGGACGCAGATCCGGGCCGCCGGTTCCTGGGGGAGCGCGGCTTCGACGCGAACGCGGCCGCCCACTTCGGCGTCGGCTTCGCCCCGAAGAGCTGGGACGAGCTCACCAAGCACCTGCGCGGCAAGGGCTACACGCAGGAGGAACTGCTCGCCGCCGGCCTGGTCTCCCAGGGCGACCGCGGCGTCTACGACCGTTTCCGCGGCCGGCTGATCTGGCCGATCCGCGACGTCACGGGCCAGACCATCGGCTTCGGCGCCCGCCGCCTGCTCGACGACGACAAGGGCCCGAAGTACCTGAACACCCCCGAGACCGCCGTCTACAAGAAGGCGCAGGTGCTCTACGGCCTCGACCTCGCCAAGCGCGACATCTCGCGACAGGACCAGGTCGTCGTCGTCGAGGGCTACACCGACGTCATGGCCTGCCACCTCGCCGGCATCACGACCGCCGTCGCGACCTGCGGTACGTCGTTCGGCGTCGACCACATCAAGGTGATCCGCCGGGTGATGGGCGACGACAACAGCCAGGGCTCCGTCATCTTCACCTTCGACCCGGACGCCGCGGGCCAGAAGGCCGCCACCCGCGCGTTCGGCGAGGAGCAGCGCTTCTCCGCTCAGACCTACGTCGCCGTCGGCCCCGACGGCCTCGACCCGTGCGACCTGCGCCTGGCGAAGGGCGACGACGCGGTGCGCCGCATGATCGACGCCCGCAAGCCGATGTTCGAGTTCATGATCCGCCAGGTGGTCGAGCGGTTCGACCTGGATTCGGTGGAGGGACGCACCGCCGCCCTGCGCGCCGGCGCCCCGATCGTCGCGACCATCCGCGACCCTGCCTCGCAGAGCGGCTACACCCGCGAGCTCGCCCGCCTCTCCGGCGCCGAGCTGCAGGATGCGACCCGCGCGGTCCGCGCGGCCCAGCGCAGTGGAGGCCAGCGCGCCGGCGACACCCGTGAGCGCCCGACGTCCCCGTACGACGCCGCCGCCGCAGAGCAGCAGCCGCGCCCGCTCCCGCAGGCCGACCTGGCCGACCCGACCCAGCGCACCGAGCGCGAAAGCCTCATGGTGCTTCTGCAGCTTCCCGGCGAGGTGGGCGCCGAGCGGGCCGCCCGCGCGGTGCAGGTCCCGTTCGTGAACCCGACCCACGCCGTCGTGCGCGATGCCATCGCGAGCCAGCTCTCCACGCTGGCGCAGCCGGGCTGGGTGGACCGCGTGCTCGCCGAGGTCCCGCAGGCCTACGCTCCGACGGTCAACGCCCTGGCGGTCGCCGCGCTCCCGCAGGACGGCGACACGGGACGCTACGCCCGCTCCATCGTCGACGGCCTCATCGACCGCGACCTGCTGCGCGAGAAGGCCGAGCTCACCGCGCGCCTCGGCCGCACCGAGGATCCGGAGCTGCGGCGGCAGATCTCGATCGCCATGGTCGCCATCGAATCCGAGCGACGTCGCCTTCGCGGCGAGTAGCCTTCCGCGCTCTTTTGTTGCGCTTGTGTGAAGATCGCGCCCGGATCCGCATTCGAATGCATGTTCCGTGAGGATTCCGTGCTAGGAAAGTCATCACGCGAACGGCGATCACGCACGCCTGCAACGACGCCGCCGCGCATCCCACACCAGGAAGAGGTACTCGGATATGACATCCGCACACAACGGTGGACGGCGCCTGCTCGCCGTATCCGCCGCGTTCGCGGCCGCGGCACTGGTGCTCGCCGGCTGCTCGGGCAGCAACAACGGATCCGGCGGCGGTGGCGGCGCGATCACCGTCGGCACGACCGACAAGATCACGTCGATCGACCCGGCGGGCTCGTACGACAACGGCTCGTTCGCCGTGATGAACCAGGTCTACCCGTTCCTGCTGAACAGCCCCTACGGCAGCCCGGACGTCAAGCCGGACATCGCCGAGAGCGCCGACTTCACGTCGCCGACCGAGTTCACGGTCAAGCTCAAGCCGGGTCTGAAGTTCGCGAACGGCCACGACCTGACCTCGTCGGATGTGAAATTCACCTTCGACCGCCAGATCAAGATCAACGACCCCAACGGCCCCGCGTCGCTGCTCGCGAACCTCGACAGCGTCTCCACGCCGGACAAGACCACGGTCGTCTTCAAGCTCAAGGTCCCGAACGACCAGACCTTCGCCCAGGTGCTCTCGAGCCCGGCCGGTCCGATCGTCGACGAGCAGGTGTTCTCCGCTGACAAGGTCACGCCGGACAACACGATCGTGAAGGGCCACCCCTTCGCCGGCCAGTACGACATCACGAGCTACGACTTCAACAACCTCATCGCGTACAAGGCGTTCGACGGCTACAAGGGCATCCTCGGCAAGCCGGCCACCGCGAAGGTGAACGTCAAGTACTACGCCGAGTCGTCGAACCTGAAGCTCGACATCCAGAAGAACGCGATCGACGTGGCCTTCCGCAGCCTGTCGGCCACCGACATCTCGAGCCTCGAGGGCAACAACAAGGTCAAGGTCGTCAAGGGCCCGGGTGGCGAGATCCGCTACATCGTGTTCAACTTCAACACCCAGCCGTTCGGCGCCACCACGTCCGACGCGGACGCCAAGAAGGCTCTCGCAGTGCGCCAGGCCGCGGCCGACCTCGTCGACCGCGCGGCCATCGCCGACCAGGTCTACAAGGGCACGTACACCCCGCTGTACTCCTACGTCCCGGACGGCCTGACCGGCGCCACCACGGTGCTGAAGGACCTCTACGGCGACGGCAACGGCGGCCCGAGCCTCGACAAGGCGAAGGCGGCGCTGCAGGCGGCCGGAGTGACCACCCCGGTGAGCCTCAACCTCCAGTACAACCCGGACCACTACGGCCCGTCCTCGGGTGACGAGTACGCGCTCGTGAAGGAGCAGCTGGAGAACGGCGGCCTGTTCAAGGTCAACCTGCAGTCGACCGAGTGGGTCCAGTACTCGAAGGACCGCACCGCCGACGTGTACCCGGCCTACCAGCTCGGCTGGTTCCCGGACTACTCCGACGCCGACAACTACCTGTCGCCGTTCTTCATCAAGGACAACTTCCTTGCGAACCACTACGACAACGCCGAGGTCCAGGACCTCATCGCGAAGCAGGCGGGCACGACCGACAAGGGCGAGCGCACCAAGCTGATCGAGGAGATCCAGGCCAAGGTGGGCGCCGACCTGAGCACCCTGCCGCTGCTGCAGGGCTCGCAGGTCGCGGTCGTCGCGAAGGGCGTGTCGGGCGCGGACAAGACGCTCGACGCCTCCTTCAAGTTCCGTTACGGGGCGCTCTCGAAGTAACCTCGGCGACGAGCGAAAACGCTCTGAGCTGAACCGGGGTGGCTCGCTGACGCAGCGAGCCACCCTCTCCACGAACCACCACGATTGGCTTCCATGACAGCGACTGTCAGCACCGCCGACGCCGGGACGACCCCCGGCCCCGAGCGGACGAAGGCGAAGCGGCGATCGGGAGGCGGCCTCGGCCGTTACATCCTGGTCCGCGCTCTCCTGATCATCCCCACGATCTTCATCCTGGTCACCGTCGTCTTCTTCCTGATGCGGTCGACCGGTGACCCGATCACCGCGTCGCTGGGCGGCAAGCTGCCCCCGGCGCAGCTCGCACAACGGGTGCACGAGGCCGGCTACGACCGGCCGATCATCGTCCAGTACTTCGAGTACCTGGGCCAGCTGCTGCGCGGTGACTTCGGCACGACGTTCACGGACAACCAGCCGGTCACGCAGGTGCTCATCACCTACGGCGCGGCGACCCTCGAGCTCGCGTTCTACGCGCTGATCGTCGCCTTCATCGTCGGCATCCCGCTCGGTCTCATCGCGGCGTACTACCGCGACAAGGCGCAGGATGCGACGCTTCGCATCTTCGCGATTCTCTTCTACGCCACGCCCGTGTTCTTCGTCGGCCTCGTGCTGAAGCTCATCTTCTCGATCTGGCTGGGCTGGCTCCCGGTCGCCGGACGCGCATCCACCAGCTCCGAACTGGAGATGCAGACGCTCGACAACAAGACCGGCATCTACCTCATCGACGCGTTCCAGACGGGCGACCCGGCCGTCGTCGGCGACGTGCTGCTCCACGCCCTGCTGCCCGGCATCGCCCTGGGCCTCCTGACCGCGGGCATCTTCCTGCGTCTGGTGCGCACGAACGTGATCGGGACGCTGTCCACCGACTACGTGGACGCCGCCCGCTCCCGAGGCGTGCCCGAGTCGCGGCTGCTCCGCAAGCACGCCTACCGGCCGGCCCTCATCCCGATCATCACGGTCATCGGCCTGCAGATCGCCCTGTTGCTCGGCGGCGCGGTGCTGACCGAGTCGACCTTCGAGTGGAAGGGACTCGGCTTCCAGCTGGTGCATTACCTCCAGGCGCGCGACTTCGTCGCCGTGCAGGGCATGGTGGTGCTGCTCGCGGTGATCGTGACCCTCACCAACTTCGTGGTCGACGTCATCGCGGCCCTCATCGACCCGAGAGTGAGGTACTGAGATGTCGAACGCAGCTCTCACCTCCCGCAAGCGTTCCCTCTGGGACCGCCTGCCGATCGTCCACCAGCTCCGGCAGAGCGTCGGGCTGCAGCGCGGGATGCTCGTCGTGGGCCTCGTGCTCACGGTCGTGTTCATCCTCGTGGCCATCTTCGCCGGGCTGATCGCCCCCTACGGCTTCTCCCAGACCAAGGCCGACGGGACGTCGTTCGGCGCGCAGCAGCCGCCGAGCGCCGCCCACATCTGGGGCACCACCTCCGGCGGGTACGACGTGTTCTCGCGCGTGATCTGGGGAGCGCAGACCGCCATCCTCGTGATCATCGTCGCGGTCATCCTGTCGATCTTCCTCGGCGTGCTGCTCGGTCTGATCTCCGGCTACTTCGGCGGCTGGCTCGACCGCGTGCTCGTCGTGGTCTGCGACGCGATCTACGCGTTCCCGTCGCTGCTGCTGGCCATCGTCGTGGCGATCGCGATCAGCGGCGGCCAGTCGAGCCTGTGGGGCGGCATCTTCGCCGCGGCGATCTCGATCACCGTGGTCTACATCCCGCAGTACTTCCGGGTGATCCGGTCCGAGGTCGTCCGCATCAAGTCGGAGGCGTACGTCGAGGCGGCGAAGGTCGTCGGCGCGAGCAACGGGCGGATCATGTTCCGTCACGTCCTGCGCAACTCGACCCGCACGCTGCCGCTCATCTTCACGCTCAACTCGTCGGAGGCCATCCTGACGCTGGCGGGCCTCGGCTTCCTCGGCTTCGGCATCGAGCCGACGGCTGCTGCCGAGTGGGGCTACGACCTCAACAAGGCCGTGGACGACGTCACCTCCGGGATCTGGTGGACGGCCATCTACCCGGGTCTCGCGATCGTGCTGGCCGTGCTGGGCATCACGCTCGTCGGCGAAAGTCTCAACGACCTCGCCGACCCGCGTCTGCGCGGCCGCCGTCGTGCCGCGGTGGCATCCGGCCAGGTCGCCGAGACGTCCGTCGTCCCCGGCGGCTCGCTGAGCGCGGGCCCCGGCGGAGTGGACGGGCTCGAGGGCGGGGAATCGTTCGATCAGCACGGAATCGAGGTGCGTCCATGAGCGACGTCGTAAAGATCGACGACCTGTCGGTGAGTTTCGCGACCGACGCCGGCGTCGTCAAGGCGGTCGACGGCGTCAGCCTGAACGTGGCGCCGGGGGAGGTCCTGGCGATCGTCGGCGAGTCCGGCTCCGGCAAGACGGTCACCGCGAAGACGATCCTCGGCCTGCTGCCGGAGACCGCGACGGCCTCGGGCGCGGTCGTCCTGCGCAGCAAGGACGGCGCGACCCAGGCGGACATCGTCTCCATCGACAAGCGCCGGCTCCGCGAGGTGCGCGGCACCGACGTCGCCATGGTGTTCCAGGAGCCGTCCACGGCCCTCAACCCCGTCTATCCGGTCGGCTGGCAGATCGCGGAGGGGCTGCGCGCCCACTCCAAGCTGTCGAAGAAAGAGGCACAGGCGCGGGCCATTGAAATCCTGGAGCGGGTCGGCATCCCGGAGCCGGAGAAGCGGGTCAAGTATTACCCGCACCAGTTCTCGGGCGGCCAGAAGCAGCGCATCGTCATCGCGATGGCGCTCGTGCTGAACCCCGGTCTCATCGTCGCGGACGAGCCGACCACGGCCCTGGATGTGACGGTGCAGGCCGAGATCCTGGACCTGCTGCGCCGCTGCCGCGACGAGTTCGGCGCCGCGATCGTCCTCATCACGCACAACATGGGCGTGGTGGCCGACCTGGCCGACCGCGTCGCCGTCATGTACCAGGGCAAGGTCGTGGAGCAGGCGGACGTGCACACGCTGTTCGCGTCGCCGAAGGCGGAGTACACGCAGAAGCTGCTCGCCGCCGTCCCGAAGATCGGGCAGGGCGCGGTCGCGACGCAGGAGCGGGCCATCGCCCGGGCCGAGCGCCCGCAGCTGGCGCCGGTCGTCCGGGCGCGCGACCTGCGCATCCAGTACCCGGGCCGCCTCGGCCGTCCCGGTTTCGTCGCGGTGGACGGGGTCTCGTTCGAGATCCGTCCGGGCGAGGTGCTGGGGCTGGTGGGCGAGTCGGGATCCGGCAAGACCACGATCGGCCGCGCCATCGCGGGCCTCAACCGGGTCACCGGCGGATCGCTGGAAGTGCTCGGGGTCGAGATGAACGGCGTCCGTGAACGGCAATTCCGCGGGGTGCGGAGCGACATCGGGTTCGTGTTCCAGGATCCGGCGTCCAGCTTCAACCCGCTGCTCACCATCGCCGAGTGCGTGGCCGAGCCGCTGGTGGTGCACGGCCGCGCCTCCTCGCCCGCCGAGGCGCGCAAGCGCGTCGACGAGCTGCTGGAGGCGGTGCAGCTGCCGCGTGCCTACGGCGACCGCTTCCCGCACGAGCTGTCCGGCGGCCAGCGTCAGCGCGCCAGCCTCGCGCGGGCGCTGGCGCTGGAGCCCACGCTGCTCATCGCGGACGAGCCGACGTCGGCACTGGATGTCTCGGTGCAGGCGCGCGTGCTGGAGCTGTTCTCCGACCTGCAGAGCGAGTTCGGCTTCGCGTCGCTGTTCATCAGCCACGACCTCGCCGTGGTCGACCTGCTCGCCGACCGGATCGCGGTGCTGCACCGCGGCCGCCTGGTCGAGGAGGGCACCGGCGCCGAAGTGCTCGGCAACCCGCGCGAGCCGTACACGCAGCGGCTGCTCGCGTCCCTCCCGGTACCGGACCCGACCGAACAGGCCGACCGGCGGGAGGAACTGCGGAGGTTGAGCGCGCCGACCGCTTAGGGTCGATGGTGTGAGTTCCGAGCCCGCCATCGTCGTCAGCGACCTGTCCGTCGAATACCCCGCGCGGGGCCCCAGCACATCGTGCGTGGCCCTGCGCGGGGTGAGCTTCCGCCTCGAGCGGGGGCAGGTGCTCGGGGTTCTCGGTGAGACCGGCTCGGGCAAGAGCACGCTCGCCCAGGTGCTCGCCGGGCATGTGCTCCCGGCGCGCGCGTCCGATCCCGGACCGCGCATCAGCGGCGGCGAGGCGTCGGTTCTCGGGCACAAGCTCCGCAAGGCGAAGAGGCGCGACCTGGCCGAGGTGACCTTCCATGTCGGCTACCTGCCGCAGGAGGCGGCGGCCACGCTGGAGCCGTCGCTCAGCGTCCAGGACAACGTCGCGCTGCCGATCTTCGAGCGCGATGCGCATTACCCGAAGCGGGCGGCGGGCGCGCGGGCGGCGACCATGCTCGACACCGTGCATCTGCCGCTGTCGGTGCTGAACAAGTACCCGTACGAGCTGAGCTCCGGTCAGCGGCAGCGCGTCGCCCTGGCGCGGGCGTTGGTGCTGGGCCCCAGCATCCTGATAGCCGACGAGCCGACCGCGGGAATCGACGCGACGGTCCGGGATGCGGTGATCGACCTGCTCGCGCAGCTGCGGACCCACGAAGACTTCTCCGCGGTCGTGGTCAGCCACGACCTCGCCGTGCTGCGGCGTGCCACGGACACCTCGCTGGTGCTCCAGGGCGGCCGCCCGGTCGGCTACGGGCCGATCGAGGAGGTGCTGGCCGACCCGACGCACCCCTTCGTCGCCGGGCTCGCGAAGGCGCTGAAGCCGCCGCAGCAGCGGACGGAGCGGCGGCCGCAGCGGGCGGCGACGACCCGCCGTGCGGCGCAGAAGGACGGATGAGGAGAGACGGCATGAGCACGGACGAGACGACGAACACCGCGCGGCACCGGGCGGTCATGGCGGACGAAGTCACCGCGCTTCCCGCGGACCGCCGCCCCGAGCCCGGACCGATCGCGGTGCTTCCGGAGCCCGAGCAGCAGTTCGTGGAGGCGGTGGAGGCGGCCGGCGGCACGGTCGAGCCGTTGTCGGAGCGCACGCGCGGCGTCGTGTGGCTGTCGAACAAGGACGCCGCGGCCTTCCCGGCGGTGCTGGAGGCGCATCCCGGCATCGGCTGGGTGCAGCTCCCGTTCGCCGGGGTGGATGCCTTCGCCGGCATCCTGGCATCGGAGGACCGGGCGGGGCTGGTCTGGACCAGCGCGAAGGGCGCCTATGCGCAGCCGGTCGCCGAGCACGCGCTCGTGTTGACCCTGGCCCTGCTGCGCGTACTCCCGAAACGGGTGCGGGCACGTTCGTGGGCCACGGAGCCGGAAGGCCGTTCCCTGTACGGGCTCGACGTGGTGATCGTCGGTGCGGGCGGGATCGCGCTCGAACTCATGCGGCTGCTCGAGCCGTTCGGCGCCCGGGTGACGATCGTGCGGCGGTCGGAGACCCCGGTGCCCGGCGCTGTCCGCACGGTGACCGCATCCCAGCTGGGCGAGGTGCTGCCCTCGGCCGACCTGGTCGTCGTCGCGGCCGCGCTCACCGAGGGGACGCGGCACCTGTTCGGCGCCCCCGAGTTCGCGGCGATGAAGGACACGGCCTATCTCGTCAACATCGCCCGTGGCGGGCTGGTGGACACCGATGCCCTCCTCGACGCGCTGCGGTCGGGCGCCATCGCGGGCGCAGGGCTGGATGTGACCGATCCGGAGCCGCTGCCCGACGGGCACCCGCTCTGGGACGAGCCGAACGTCCTCATCACTCCGCACCAGGCGGACACCCCCGAGATGACGGCGCCGCTGCTGGCGGAACGCATCCGGCTGAACGTGCGCGCGTTTCTCGACGACGGCCGTTTCGTGGGTGTCGTGGACCCCTCGGCGGGCTACTGAGCGGCGACGCACCCGGGACGCTCGGCCGATTTCACGAGCGGCCGGGAAGCTTGCTAGAGTAGCTTCGCTGATCAAGCATTCCTCGATAGCTCAATTGGCAGAGCAGCCGGCTGTTAACCGGCAGGTTCTTGGTTCGAGTCCAAGTCGGGGAGCGTATGGCCCTCACCCTTCGGGGTGGGGGCCTTTTGCGTGTTCGGACGGCGCTACTGCCAGCCGGGCTGCACCAGTCCGGTCTCGTAGGCGAGCACGACCAGGTGGACGCGGTCGCGCGCGTCCAGCTTGGTCATGATCCGCGACACGTGCGTCTTCGCGGTGAGCGGGCTGAGGTACAGCCGCTCGCCGATCTCGGTGTTGGTGAGGCCGTGCGCGACCAGTGCCAGAACCTCGCGCTCGCGCTCCGTCAGCTGTGACAGTCGCGCGGAGTCGGGAGCGGGGCGCAGGCCGCCGGATACGCGTTCGATGAGGCGACGGGTCACGCCGGGGGAGAGCAGCGCGTCTCCCGCGGCGACGACGCGGACCGCGCGGATCAGCTCCACCGGCTCCGTGTCCTTCACCAGGAAGCCGCTCGCGCCGGCGACGATCGCCTGCGCCACGTACTCGTCCAGCTCGAACGTCGTCACGATGACGATCCGCGTGCCCGCGAGTTCCGGGTCGGCGACGATCTCCTCGGTGGCCCACAGGCCGTCGCCGTCGGGCATCCGGATGTCCATCAGCACGACGTCGGGATGCGTCCGGCGCACCAGCTCGACCGCCTCGCGGCCGGTGCCGGCCTCGCCGACCACCTCCACGTCGTCCTCCGACTCCAGGAGCGCCCGGAAACCGGCCCGGACCAGCAGCTGATCGTCCGCGAGCAGCACGCGGATCACGAGCCGACCGCCTCGGCCGCGGGCGTTGCGGGGATGCGCGCCTCCACGAGCAGCCCGCCGCCATCGGGCGTTCGCGTCTCGAACCGGCCGCCCAGCAGCTCGGCCCGCTCGCGCATCCCGAGCATCCCCTTGCCGCCGTCGTCTCCCGGGCCGGACGCGGCCGGCAGCCCGCGCCCGTCGTCCTGGACGGTCAGCACGTACCAGCCGTCGGCCTCATCCAGGTGGATGTCGACCCGCGACGCCTGCGCGTGCCGTCCGATGTTGGTGAGCGATTCCTGGACGATCCGGTACAGCGCGAGCTGCGCGGCGGCCGACGGCGTGGACGCGATCCGATTCGCGTAATCGATGCGGAGCCCCGCGCGCTGGTACGTCTCCACGAGCACCGGGATGCGCGCGAGGTCGGGCTCGGGGGAGCGCTCGGCGTACCCGTCCGGTCCCCGGAGGAACCCGAGGACGCCGCGCACCTCCTCCAGCGCCTGACTGCTCGTCGTCTTGATCGCCTCCAGGCTCTCGCGCGCCTTCTCGGGCCGCGAGTCGAACAGGTGCAGCCCCACGCCGGCCTGGACGCTGATCTGCGACAGCGAGTGCGCCAGCACGTCGTGCAGCTCCCGCGCGATGCGGAGCCGTTCCGCCTCGGCCGCGGCCTCGCGCCGGGCGGCGATGGAGCGGGCGACCTCCCGGTAGCGCTCGCCCCGATTGCGCAGAGCCTCGCCGACGCCGACCAGCAGACAGAGGATGAGCGCCACGATGAGTGGCCGGATCATGGCCGCTGGATTGCCCCGCAGCAGGTACGCGGCGGCGGGCCCGACGACCGCGAACCCGGCGAGCGTCCACCACGCCCACACCCGCGCGCCGCGGACGACGGCGCTCACCACCGCGAAAGCCAGCGGCACGACCGAGAACGGCGGCCCGGTCGTGATCGCGATGGCAGGGGCGCAGAGCGCGGCGATCACCACGACCGTGAGTCCCGGATGCCGGCGCGCGAGCAGCAGCACGAAGGAGGCGGCGAAGGCCAGCAGCGCGAAGCCGAGCGCCAGCGGGTCGGCCGCGGCGTTGCTCCCGGCGATCGCGATGGCAGGCAGTTGCAACACGGCTGCCAGCACGGCCGCGAACCAGCGGACTCCGTGCGGCGGCGTCCGCTCCG
Organism: Leifsonia poae; assembly: GCF_050632865.1. GTDB lineage: Bacteria > Actinomycetota > Actinomycetes > Actinomycetales > Microbacteriaceae > Leifsonia > Leifsonia poae_B. The sequence continues at coordinate 1,164,670 of NZ_JBODSA010000001.1, forward strand.
ACCACGGCCCCCGCATCCAGTTCTCCGGACCCGTGGGCGCGCTCATCGGGCGCGCGCCCTCGCCTCGATCGGCGGGCGGAGTCCAGGGCATTCCCTCATGCTAATCACGCACCCTGGGGCCCACATCCGCCTCAGGGCGTCTCCCGGCGGCTGCCCGGCTACTCCCCGGGGAGTACGCGGTCGGCGCCCGGCGACCTCACGGGTTGTTCTGCGCGTTGAAGCCGTCGTCGTCGCGATGATGGCCGAACAGCCCGCCGAAGCCCGGGCCGCCGAACGCCGTCAGGCCGGCCTCGCGCTCCTCCGACGCTCGGATCTCGGCGTCGTCGTTCTCGTACTCGCTCAACTCGTCGTCCGGCTCCTCGTTCGAAGAGTCGTCGTGCCGTCCGTCCTCGTGCTCCATGCGCGCATCGTACGTCCCGGAGGGCGCCTCCCGGCAGGGGTCTTTCGCGCCGCCGCCTGCTCCCGGCGGAGTACCGCGGATCGCTCCCGGCGGCGGATTCGGCGGGGCGGCTTCGCGACGAGGCTGACAGTGACGTCCGCGACAGGCGCGGACCACACCGATTGGACAGACATCATGCTCAGCACACTGGCCACCGCCGTCGCCGCAGCGCCCTGCGTCGTCGCGTACGGACCGCCGTTCGTCGGCTGGTGGTGGATCTTCATCCCGATCTTCTGGATCCTCGTCTTCGTGCTCCTGTTCGGCCTCCTCGGCCGGCGCTGGCGTCGTGCGGCCGCGGAGCGCGGCGGGTACGGCGGCTACGGCCCCTGGGGTCCGCGCGGTGCGACCCGGTCCGCCGAGTCGACCCTCGCGCAGCGCTACGCGAACGGCGACATCGACGAGCAGGAGTACCGCGCCCGGCTGGAGGTGCTGCGCGCCAACCGCGACGGCACCGCCTGATCCACTGCGGGCGACGACCCGCGCGCGGCCCCGGTACGATCGACGGGGCCGCGCGCGCGTGCGGCCGGAAGGAGCACGGGATGGATGCCGTCGCAGTGATCGCCGCGATCGCGGTCGTCGCCGCCCTGATCCTCCTCGTGCTGTGGCTGAGGGAGCGATCCCTGCGCCGCCGGCTGCGCGACACCCGCCAGGAGTCCGAGTGGGACCGCATCGACCGCGAGCTCGACCTCGCCGAACAGGCCGGCCGCTTCCGGATCATCGGCGACCTGGGCGATGTGGCCATCCAGTCCGTCTCCCGGCTGGTGTCACAGGCCGAGGGCGTTCGGTATGCCGCCGACGCCGATCCCGCCGCGGCTGTCCGCTCGGTCGGAGCGCTCGAGACCTCGGCCCGAGATGCGCTGGCGGACCTGCGCCGGCTGCAGGCGGTCGCGCGCGAAGCGCAGGACGCCTCCCTCCCGCAGCCGAGCCTCCACTCCGCGCGGGACCTGTTCCGGGTGCTGCGCGACGCCGGACTCGCGGTGTCCTTCACCGAGACCGGCGAGCGGTTCGAGCTGCGGCAGGGCGCCGAGCTGGCCGTCTTCCGCATCCTGCAGACGAGCCTGGAGAACGCGCTCAAGCACGGCGGCCCGGGCACCAACGCCTCCGTCGCCTTCGCGTGGACGTCCGACGGCCTCAAGGTGAGCGTCGAGGACGACGGCATCCGCGCCGCCGCCAGACGCCTCGGGCTCGACCGCGACGGCGTCGACCAGGCGACCGCCTACTCCATCGCCGACGACGTGCGCGCGCTGACGGAGCACTACGAGGGCGCGGGCATCATCGAGATGCGCGACCGCGCCGCGCTGTTCGGAGGAACGCTGCACGCGCAGACCGTGCCGGGAGTGGGGTTCACCCTGTCGGTCGTGTTCCCCGCGCTGCGCCACCACAACGGCGTGCACGGGCTCGACCTGCGGCGCTAGCGCCGCGTCCCTCAGTCTTCGAGGTGGTCGCGCCCGGGCAGCCAGCTCAAGCCGGGAACGCCCCAGCTGTTCTTGCGCTGCACCTTCTGCGCCGACTTGCCGAAGGGGTGGGTCAGCCGGTCCACGTAGAGCACGCCGTCGAGGTGGTCGTACTCGTGCTGGAAGATGCGGGCCAGCCAGCCCTCCGCGCGGACCTCGTACTCGTTCCCCTCGAGGTCGGTCGCCTGGAGGATCGCTCGGTCGGACCGGCGGAGCGGGAAACGCTCACCCGGGAACGACAGGCAGCCCTCGGACTCGGTGTCCTCATCCAGCTCGCCGACGGCCGCCGGGCTGAGCCACAGCGTCGGATTGATCGCGACGCCGCGGTGCTGGACGTCGTCGTCGTCGGTCCAGCCGTAGACGAAGAGGCGCAGCGGCACGCCCACCTGGGGACCGGCCAGTCCCACGCCCGGAGCCTCATCCATCGTCTCGAACATGTCGGCCACCAGGGTGCGCAGTTCCTCGTCGATCTGCTCGACGGGACGTGCGGGGAGTGGAGGACGGGGTCACCGGTGATCCGGATCGGGAGGACGGCCATTCGGCAAGACTATCCGGATCATTCCCGGTAGGGTCGTTCAGGTGGGTACGGAACTGATGGACGCGTTCGACCTGTCGTATCAGCCCAGCCAGCTCCTGGGCATCCCGGTCGCGCTCGTCGGTGCCGTCTTCCTCTCCGTCGGAGCCCAGCTGCAGCACCACGGCGTCGCAAAGGTCGAGGCGAACGCGGGCCATGCCGAGAGCGGACTCAACGTGCGCCAGCTCGGCCTGCTGCTCGCGCGCCCGTCCTGGGTCATCGGGACGCTGCTGCTCGGCCTCGCCATCGTCTTCCAGCTCGTCAGCCTGAAGCTGTCGCCGATCATCCTGGTCCAGCCGCTCGGCGTCGTCGGACTCGTCATCACGAGCATCCTGAACGCCAAGGTCAGCGGCGTGAAGCTGAACCATCAATCGGTGATCGCGGTCACGCTTTGCGTCAGCGGCGTCGGCGCGTTCGTGCTGCTGGCCGCCGTGTTCGCTCGGGATCTGCCGGTGTCGAGCCGCGCGCTGGTCGTCATCCTGATCATCCTCGCCGTCGTGCTGATCGCCTTCGGGCTGCTCTTCGCGTTCCTGCGGCACCGGTTCAAGGCGATCATGTACATCGTCGGCGCCGGCGTGCTCTACGGCTTCGTCGCCACCCTCGCGAAGGTCGCCATCGACCGCATCTCGAACCAGGAATGGGACTGGCTCCTCGTCGCCTGCATCGTGGCGCTGCTGCTGGCCGCCGTACTCGGCGCGTACTTCGTCCAGAACGCGTACTCGTCCGGGCCACCGGACCTCGTGATCGCGGGGCTGACGGTGATCGACCCGCTGGTCGCGGTCACCATCGGCATCGTCGTGCTGAACGAGGCGGCGGGTGCCCCTGGTGGGCGATGGTCGGATTCGCGCTCACCGGTGCGGTCGCAATCCTCGGCGTCTTCCAGCTCGCGAAGTACCACCCGCAGTCGGCGTCGGACGCGCCGGTCGCGGACCGCATTGCGGACGTGGCGAGCGAAACCCGCCTAGACTAGGCCGTTGAATCGACCGGGCCCACCTGCAGCCCGGAATGCGAACGATGTGCCCGTTCGCCAACCGAACACTTCGACCGTAGGGAACGAACCACGTGCCTGATACGAGCGGACCGCATCAGACCCCGCCCGCCCCGGCAGCCAAGAAGCCGCTGACCATCGTCATGGGTTGCGACACCTTCGCCCCCGACGTCAACGGAGCCGCCCGCTTCGCCGAGCGCCTGGCCGCCGGCCTGGTCGAGCGCGGCCACGACGTCCACATCGTCGCTCCGGCGGCCAGCCGCAGGCACGGCACCTGGATCGAGGAGCACGAGGGCCAGAAGATGACGGCCCACCGCCTGCGGAGCTGGCGCTGGTACCCGCACGACTGGCTCCGCTTCGCGCTGCCGTGGATGAGCAAGGCGAACGCTCGTCGCGTGCTCGACGAGGTGAAGCCGGACGTGGTGCATTTCCAGTCGCACATCGTCGTCGGCCGCGGCCTCGCCTACGAGGCGCAGAAGCGCGGCATCCGCATCGTCGCCACCAACCACGTCATGCCCGAGAACATCATGGAGTTCACGGTCATCCCGAAGTTCCTGCAGAAGGCGCTGATCGCGATCGAGTGGCGCGACGCCCGCAAGAGCTTCGACCGCGCCGAGGCCGTCACCACGCCGACCCGCAAGGCCGCCGACTTCCTCGAGAACGCGACCGGCCTGCGCGGAGTGCACGCCATCTCGTGCGGCATCGAAGCGCAGAACTACACGCCCGACTTCACGCCGCGCACGGCGAACCGCATCCTCTTCGTCGGCCGCGTCACCGGTGAGAAGCACATCGACGTGCTGCTGAACGCCATCAAGCTGCTGCCCGCGGATCTGGATGCGCGCCTGCAGATCGTCGGAGGCGGCGACCAGCTGAAGAACCTCCAGACGATGGCCGAAACCCTCGGGATCGCAGACCGGGTCGAGTTCCTGGGCTACGTGAGCGACCAGGAGCTGCGCCAGGCTTATACACGCGCGACCGTGTTCGCGATGCCGTCCATCGCCGAGCTGCAGTCCATCGCGACCATGGAGGCCATGGCCTCGGGCCTGCCGGTGGTCGCGGCGAACGCCATGGCGCTACCGCACCTCGTGCACGACGGCGAGAACGGACACCTGTTCCGGCCGGGCGACGCGCAGGACCTCGCGGACAAGCTGGAGAGCGTCCTGCGCCTCCCGCAGGACGAGCTCGACGTGCTCAAGCGCGCATCGCTCCGCATCGTCGCCGCACACGACATCCAGACCACGATCAGCACGTTCGAGAGCCTGTATCGTGGTGAGCCGGTGGCCGACCCGGTGACGGACGCGGCCTCCAGCGTGCCCGCCCCGGAGTGACGGGGCCGGCCCGCTCGGGGCGGTAGCTCAGCTGGTCAGAGCAGGGAACTCATAATTCCTCGGTCACGGGTTCAAGTCCCGTCCGCCCTACGAACCCACCTCTCGTCGAGGTGGGTTTCACCAGCCCGACGATCCGGGCGCGCCCTTGAAGGGCCCGACGACCGCGCTGGTGATCCAGCCGCCGTAGAAGCCCCCGGTCTGCGGCGTGACGACCTCGCCGTCGACCGTGCACTCGTCCATCCGCTGCGCGTAGACGGCCACGCGGTCGCGTAGGAGCTCGTACCCCCGCGACGGGTGCGGGTAGTTCCACGCGCTGGCGGGACGCACCTCGCCTCCGCCGCACACGTCGAGATAGCGGGCGGTGCCTTTGAACTCGCAGAACGATGTACCATCGGCGTCGGCCAGCGCCCCGGTCGCGAAGTCTGCAATGGGCAGGTAGTAGACCGGCGGATGGCTGGTCTCGAGCACCCGGACGACGTCGCGCGTCTCGAGGATGAGCTGCCCGCCCAGGCGGATGGTGACCGGCGCGCTGACGCGCTCGATGCGCGGCGGCCTCGGGTAGTCCCAGACGGACTCCTGTCCCTTTGCTGGGATCTCGGGACGCGGTCGGAGCACTTCTTCACTCTATGCGCCGGTGCTTGACTGGGGTATGGCCGCTTCACCGATGTTCCCGCTCGGCTCCGTGCTGTTCCCGTACACACCCATCCCGCTGCGGGTGTTCGAGCCGCGCTATCTGACGATGGTCGGGCGACTCCTCGACGAGGACGAACCGGGGTTCGAGTTCGGTGTCGTGCTCATCGAGCGCGGCTCCGAAGCCGGGGGTGGCGACCAGCGCGCGTCGGTCGGGACGATGGCCCGTCTGGTGAATGCAGCCCTGGGAGCCGACGACCTGATCATCGTCGGCGTGGGAACCAGGAGGTTCACGGTCGATCGCTGGGTCGACGAGGACCCGTATCCCCGGGCTGAGCTGTCGATGCTGCCGGAGCTGGAGTGGTCCGATGCACTCGCGCCACTGCGGGCGGAGGCTGAGGCGGTCGTCCGCCGCGTGGTCGCCCGCGTCGCGGAGTCGTCCTCGGATGCGGACATCGAGCTGTCGGAGGATCCGGTCGCAGCCGCGTGGCAGCTGGCGGCGAGCGCCCCGCTGGGCGAATACGACAGGTACACGCTGCTGAGGTCGACATCGATGGGAGGTCTCCTGCGTCAGGTGGTCGATCTGACGCTGGAGGCTGAGGAGCTGTGGTCCGCCGGGTAGACGTGGCCGTCGTTCACCCATCCCGTCCGCCTACGCGTTCTGCGCGTCGGCCTCCACCTCGAACGCGGCGAAACCGGCTGCGAAGCTCTCGACGTCGATGCGTCGGCGCCCACTGTGCGCGATCAGCTGCGCGCGCGCCATGAGATCCGCGACGGCGATGGTTCGCGAGTAGTCGTCGACCTCGTCGCCCACCTGGTAGTGCTCACGGAACCAGGCCGACACGAGCGCCCAGGAGTACAGCGACCATCCATCGCCCGAGAGGGGCGGAGGGAAGCCGCCGGGGCCGCGCTTCCCCGTAGCCAGGAGGCGAAGGCCCTCGTACGACCGGCCGGCCCGCTGGGCGATCGTCTTCAGTGAGACGAGGTCGTCCTGTTGCAGCCCGGTTGCGCGGAATCCGGCGACGCGGAGGTCGTGCAGGACGGACAGGATGGCGTCGTCGAGCGTAGGGGCTTCGCGGTCGACGTGCAGCAGACCGGTGCCGTTCTCGGTCTCCACCGATGCGTCGTCGAGCCCGGCCTCGTAGAGGCGGTCGTGGTCCTCGTCAGTCGGTTCTCGGTCCAGCAGCACCGTGAACGTGTGCGTGCTCATCCCTGCGCCTCCTCGTGGTCGTGCTTCGCGGCGAACCGCTCCAGCTGTCGTGCGTGGTTGTCGGCGTCTCTCGGCGTCGTCCAGATTCCCTGGCTCGCGTCGCATGCGCGGCAGATGACCTTTCCCCAACGGTGGCCGACGTGGATCTGCAGCACGTCGAACCGTTCGCCGGACAGCGCGCGGAGCACATTCGCTATCGGACTCTTGGGGTGCCGTCCTCTGCTGACCATATGACCAGCCTAGGGAGTGTGTTGTGAGTATACAACGTTTGCATTGGGTGATGTAAGCCCTTCGGCCACCGCATCGGCGCAATCCTTCAATCCCCTAGCTATTTCGGCGCGCCGGAGTACCGTGAGCCAGCATGAACACAACCGGATGGATCATCCTGATCGTCGTCGTGGTGGTCGTCGTCATCGTGATCGCCGTCATCGCCGCGACCGTCGGCCGCAACCGCAAGCGCGAGGCCGACCGCCGCCGTGCCGAGGAGATGCGGCAGTCGGCTGCACAGACGCAGTTGGACGCGCGTGAGCGGGAGGCCAAGGCCGCCCGTGCCGCCGCGGACGCCAAGCAGGCGGAGGTCGACGCCGAGCGGCTGAAGGCCGAATCGGCCGAGCGCCAGGCGGCGGCGGAGAAGGCCCGCGCGGAGTCGGACGAGGCCCTGCGCAAGGCGGACCGCGTCGACCCCGACGTGAAGACCGACCGCAACGGCAACCGCGTGGACGACGGAACGCGCCGCGACGTGGACGCCCGCGATGCGGCACCCGCTGCTGCGACCACAGGAACGGCGGCGCCGGCCGGGACGACTGCTCCGGCGGGCACGACCGCGCCGGCCGGGACCGTTCCCGCCAACGACACCGCAGCCCCGGTCGACGACCCCGCGCGTCACGCGCCCCGCCACGAGGCGCCGCGCTTCGACGACGGAAGCAACGGCACCGCCCGCTGATCCCACTGAAGTCCCGCTTACCCTGACGGCGAGTCGCCGGCAGCCGGCCCGACGGCTGACCGGCGACTCGCGCATGTGCGGGGTCCATCCGGTCCTGGATGCCCGGCACGCACAGCGGCGTCCGGGTAGCATCGGTCCGTCGGATTCGGCGAACGGAGGATGCGATGCCCGCCTTCGTCGTGCTGCCGTACGACACCGACGTCGACGAAACGCTCCCTCGCCTCTCCGACGGCGACCGCGCCCGACTCGACGGTCTGCGGGACGATGCCGCGCGACGCCGTTTCCTCGCGGGTCGCGCCGCCCTGTTCGCGGCGGCCGCAAGCGTGGGCGAACTTCGCATCCGCATCGACGCACGGTGCCCCGATTGCAGCCTCTCGCACGGACGGCCGAACGCGCAGGGCGCATCGAGGCCCATTCATCTGACCCTCGCCCATGCCGGCGGACGCGCCTTCGCCGCCGCCTCGCGTCACCCCGTCGGCATCGACGCCGAGCCCGAGGATGTCACCGCTGAGCGGCGCGCGGCCATCGCCTCCCTCGCACCCGGACGCGGCGATCCGCTTCGCAGATGGACGGCGATCGAGGCGGTCCTCAAGGCCGACGGCCGCGGGCTGCGCGTCGCGCCCGACGCCGTCCGCCTCCGGTTCCGCGCCGCCGCACTCGACGGGATGCGCTACCGCCTCCGCTTCCTCCGCGAACCGGGCTTCCTCGTCACGTCCGCCGAGCAGCGCTAGCCAGCACTCATCCTCACAGCGCCGGCAACCGCGTCTCCCGCAGCCACGCGTCGAAGAACCCGTCCAGCGGCTCCTCCGAGTACGCCCGTGCCAACGCCTCGAAATCCGCGCTGGTGACCGTGCCGAATCGGTGGTTCCGCGACCAGGCGTGCAGCAGCTCGAAGAAGCGCTCGTCGCCGATGCGCTTGCGCAGCGCGTGGAGGAGGCAGGCGCCGCGCTTGTAGACCCGATCGTCGAACATGTCGTCCGGCCCCGGGTCGCCGAGGAGCAGATCCTTGGCCGCGAGCCGCAGCCGGGCGTGGTGCGCGCGGGCGTGGGCGCCCGCTGACAGTCCTCCCGACCCCTCCGACCACAGCCACTCGGCGTAGCAGGCGAAGCCCTCGTTCAGCCAGATGTCGCGCCAGGATGCCAGGCCGACGCTGTTGCCGAACCACTGGTGGGCGAGCTCGTGGGCGATCAGCCGCTCCGAGCCGCCGCGGCCGTCGGCGTGCGACGACCCGAAGGTCGCCATCGCCTGCGACTCGAGCGGGATCTCCAGCGGGTCCTCGGTCACGACGACCGTGTACGACGGGAATGGGTACGGTCCGAACCGTCGCTGGAACACCTCCAGCATCCGGCCGACCGGCTCGAAGTCGTGCAGCACACGGCGGGCGAGGGCCGGGGGATAGGCGACGGCCCAGTCCACGCCGTCGGTGTGGCGCCGCTCCAGGGTGTAGCGGCCGATCTGCACGGCGGCGAGGTAGGTGGCGGTCGGCTCGTCGCGTTCGAAGCTCCAGGTGCCGCGGCCTCCGGTCACGCTGTGGCCGGTGGGCTCGCCCGTCGCCAGCACGGTGTACGCCTGCTCGGTGGTGATCCGGATGCGGTAGGCGGCCTTGTCGGAGGGCCGGTCGTTGCAGGGGAACCACGTCGGCGCGCCGGAGGGCTGCGCGGCGACGATGACGCCGTCGGTCAGCTCCTCCCAGCCGAGCGTCCCCCATCGGGTGCGCCGCGGCGCGGGGAGCCGTCGTAGGCGACCTCCACAGTGAATTCCGTACCCGGCGCCAGCACCGCGGGCGGCGTGATCCGCAGATGCGTCGCGTTCTGGGAGAATCGCGCACGCCGCCCGTCGAACCGGACGCGCTTCGCCTTCAAGTGGACCAGATCGAGCACGACCGCGGCGAGATCCACGGCGGCCCGGGCACGGATGACGGCGGTCGCGTCCAGCCGGTTGGTCGCCACCCGGTAGTTCAGGTCGAGGTCGTACTGCAGCACCGCGTAGTCGTCGGTGCCCGAGCGGGGAGGTAGCTGTGCGGCGGGACGTCCGTCATCCGCCGACCCGCGCCCGGTACTCGCGCACGACGACCTCGCGCCACGGACCGATCGGGTTGCCGCTCCACCGGCTGCCGGCCGGGACGGTCTCGCCGCGCATCACGAGCGACGCCGGCCCGACCGTCGCCTCCCGGCCAATGTCGGCGGCGGGCAGGATGACGCTGTGCGGGCCGAGTGTGCCGCCGCGCTCGATGGTGACCTGGTCCATGCTCATGATTCGATCATGGAACAGGTGCGTCTGCACCACGCAGCCCCGATTCACCGTGGATGCGTCGCCGAGCGTGACCAGGTCGGCCTCCGGAAGCCAGTAGCTGTCGATCCACACCCCGGAGCCGATCCGGGCGCCGAGGCTGCGGAGCCACCACACCAGCGCGGGGGTGCCGGCCGCGGCCCAGGCGAACCAGGGAGCGGCGACCATCTCGGTGAACGTGTCCGACACCTCGCTGCGCCAGATGAAGGACGACCACAGCGGATGCTCGCCCGCGCGCAGCCGCCCGAGCAGCACCCACTTGGCCGCTGTGCTCACCGCGGCGGCGACGGCCCCGGCCAGCATGAGCACCGGTCCGCCGAGCACGATCGCCCACGCGAGCCCCCATGCCGAGTGGATGGCGCCCAGCGCGATGACGACGCCGAGCCCGATGGCGCAGGTGACGAACACCGGAACGATGCGCAGCAGCTCCCACGCGGTGCGCGCGACGCGCAGGCGGACCGGCGGCTCGAAGGTGCGGGAGAGGTCCGCATCCTGCGCCTGCCGTCGCAACCGCACGGGCGGGGAGCCGAGCCAGGACGACCCCGCCTTCGCCTTGCGTGGGGCGAACGAGAGCACGGCGACGAGACCGTCGCGCGGCACGCGGTTGCCGGCGCCCGCCATCCCGGAGTTGCCGAGGAAGGCGCGCGCCCCGATGTCGACGTTGGCGATCCGGACGTACCCGCCGCCCAGTTCGTACGATGCGACGAGCGTGTCGTCGGCGAGGAACGCGCCGTCGCGGATGCGCGTCATCCGGGGGAGGAGCAGCACCGTGGACGCCTCGACGTCGCGGCCGACGCGCGCCCCGAGCATCCGGAGCCACACCGGGGTGAACAGGCTCGAGTACAGCGGGAACAGGATGGTGCGCGCGAGGTCGAGCAGGCGCTCCGTCGACCAGGCCTGCCATCCGACGCGGCTGCGCACCGCGTACACGCCCTCGCGCATCCCGATGCCGAGCAGGCGGACCAGGACGACGACCAGCGCGGCGAGCACGACACCGGCGGCGAGCGTGCCGGGGACGAGACCGATGGCTGTGCGTGCAACGACATCCCACCAATCCGTCGCGCCGCGCACGAAGACGGCCACCACGGCCGCGCCGACGGCGAGCGCCAACACCGGCACGAGGGAGACGACGCTCGAGGCGACCGCATACGCGGCCACCCAGCGCGTGCGGCGCTCCGGGCGCTCCTGCGGCCACCAGTCGTGCGCACGGCCGACGCGGACGGCGGGGAGCCCGACCAGTTCTGCCCCGCCGGAACGCGGCCGAACACCGCGGAGCCCGGAGCGACGGTCGCGTTGCGGCCGATCTTGGTGCCGGGCATCAGCGAACTGCGCGCGCCGACCGAGCTGCCCGCGCCGATCCGGATCTCGCCGATGCGGACGACGTCGCCGTCGATCCAGTACCCGGCCAGGTCCACTTCGGGCTCGATCGAGGCGCCCGCGCCGATCCGCAGCATCCCGGTCACCGGCGGGAGCGTGTGCAGGTCGACGCCGCGGTCGATCGTCGCACCGAGCGCGCGGGCGTAGTAGAGGATCCATGGTGCCCCGGCGAGGCTGGCGGCGCCGACCTGGTGGGCGACCTGCTCGGCCAGCCACAGGCGGAGGTGCACGCCGCCGCCGCGCGGATGGTCGCCCGCCTTCACGCCGAGAAGCAGCAGCCGGGCGGCGACCACCGCGATGGCCATGCGTCCCCACGGCGTGACGAAGATCACGAGGCCGATGATCAGCCAGACAGGGTCGACCGCGGGCAGTACGTCGAAGCCGCCGAGCGGCCGCAGCAGGAGGGACGCCGTCAGCAGGTAGAGCAGCCACCGTATCCCGCCCAGGATGAACAGCGGGACGCCCAGCACCGTCTGCAGCGCGCGCATGCGGAACGGCGTCGGAGGCACGACGTGCGTCGACCCCGCGGACGACGACGGCGAGCTCTCGGCCAGCGCCTGCGCCATCGCCCCGAATCGCGGGGTCGCGTAGATGTCGGCGACCGTGATGTCGGGATGCCGCTGCCGGATGAGCGACACCAGCTGCGCCGCGGCGAGCGAGCCGCCTCCGAGGTCGAAGAAGTTGTCGTCGGGGCTCGACACGGGGAGTCCGAGGACGCTGCGCCAGTCCGCGGCGAGCGCCTGCGCCACGGGGTCGTCGGTCGCGGCCCCTGCACCGTCGGCGTCGGCGTCCTCGAGCGGCCAGGGCAGGGCGGCTTTGTCGACCTTGCCCGAGGTGCGGACCGGCAGCTCATCGACGACCGCCAGCAGGGGCACCAGCGCGGCGGGCAGCGTCTCTCGCAGGTGCGCAAGGGACGCGGCGCGGTCGAAGGCGTCCGGATCGGGGACGGCGAGGTAGCCGACCAGCACGTCGTTGCCGGCCGCCGACCGGCGTACCGCGGCTGCTGCACCCGAGACGCCCGGCAGCTGCTGCAGCGCCGCCTCCACTTCGCCGAGCTCGATGCGGCGGCCGCCCATCTTCACCTGGTCGTCGGCGCGGCCCAGGTAGAACAGTCCCTCGGGGTCGAAGCGGACGAGGTCCCCACTGCGGTAGGCGCGCTGCCACCCGAGGGTCGGCATGGGGGCGTACTTCGCGGCGTCCTTCGCCGGGTCCAGGTAGCGAGCGAGGCCGACGCCGCCGATCACGAGCTCGCCGCCGACGCCGTCCGCCACCGGATTCCCCTCGGCGTCCACGACCGCGAGGTCCCAGCCGTCGAGCGGGAGACCGATCCGGACGGGCTCGCCCGGCACCAGCGGCGCCGCGCACGCCACGACGGTCGCCTCGGTCGGTCCGTACGTGTTCCACACCTCGCGGCCCGGAAGCGCGAGGCGGATCACCAATTCGGGCGGGCAGGCCTCGCCGCCGAAGATGAGCAGGCGCACGTTGTCGAGCGCATCCACGGGCCAGAGGGCGGCGAGGGTCGGTACGGTCGAGACGACGGTGATGCGGCGGGCGGACAGCCAAGGGCCCAGGTCCATCCCGGTGCGGACCAGCGACCGCGGGGCCGGTACGAGGCACGCGCCGTGACCCCAGGCCAGCCACATCTCCTCGCAGGACGCGTCGAACGCGACCGAGAGCCCGGCCAGCACGCGGTCCTGCGGGCCGATCGGCTCCTCCTGCAGGAACAGTCGCGCCTCGGCGTCCACGAACGCGGCCGCCGACCGGTGCCGGACGGCGACCCCCTTCGGCGTGCCCGTAGAGCCGGAGGTGAAGATGATCCAGGCGTCGTCCTCCGGCGTCGGCGGCTCGATGACCGGAACGGCGGCGGTGCTCGGATGCGGCGCCTCCGCGGCGAACACCGGCCGGGCGTCCTGCTCGCCCGTCAGCTGCAGCCCGGCGTCGGTGAGCACGCCGCGCACGTCCGCTTCGCCGAAGACGAGCTCGGCGCGCTCCTCCGGGTCGTCGGCGTCCACCGGGACGTAGGCCGCACCGGCGGTCAGCACGCTCAGGATGGCCAGGTAGAGGTCCCGGGAGCCGGAGCTCATCCGCACGCCGACCCGGTCGCCGCGCCGGATGCCGCTCTCGCGCAGCACCGCCGCGCCCGCCTGGACCCGGGCGAGCAGTTCGCGGTAGCTCAGGGCGCCGGCCGCATCCTCCAGTGCCGAGGCGTCCGGGAAGCGGCGGGCGGACTCGGTCAGGATGTCGATCAGGGTCCTCGGGGGCGGCGCCTGATCGCCGCGCAGCATCAGGCCGGGCGTCGGTGACGCGGCCGGAACCTCGGCCGGTCGGGCGGTTCGGGTGGTGCGAGCGGGGCTGTCGGGCACGGCGGCACGCTACGGGCGGCGGGTTAAGCGTCGGTGAACGACGGCGTCCGGGGGCACTCGGGGCGGGGTCGTCATCCCTCGCCGAGCGCGTGCAGCAGCTGCGCCTTGTTCATGCGGGAGTAGCCCTGGATGCCGCGGGCCTTCGCGCGGTCGCGCAGTTCGCGGAACGTCGGGATGCCGGTGTGCGACGCGGGCACGGCGACGTGCTCGGCCACCGACGTGGCGGAGGCGCGGGCGTCGTCGGCCGTGGCCTTCGCGCGCCGCACGGCCTTCTTCGCATCCTTGGCGGCCGCGGCGAGCCTGTCGGCCAGATCCTCGGCCTCGCGCTTGGTCTTCTTGTCGAGCTTGCGGACGGCCTTCTCGGCCTCTCCGACCGCGACCCGCGCGGTGTCCAGCGCCCTCTCGGCGGCCTTCTCGGCCTTGCTCTTCGCCACGGCCCCTCCCTCGGGTCTCGCCCTGTGGGGCCGAGCATACGGGCGCGGGAGGCTGTGCGGACTAGGGCATTTCGGCGTCGCGCTCCTGTCGCGCGACCAGCGCGTCCAGAATGGGCCGCTGCGCTTTGGTCAGCTTGGTGCGCGCGACGTCGAGCGGGAACCAGCGCGCGTCGTCGACCTCCGGGAACTCCTGCCTCCGCCCCGACCGCGGCGGCCACTCCAGCTCGAACGTGTTGCTGCGCACCTCGCCCGGCTCGAACTCGCTCTCGGCCGCGAACACGACGATCGTCTTGCCCGACCCGCGGAACTCGCCGAGCGGAATGTAGTCGGCGTCCGGCGGCGGCGTCCCGATCTCCTCCGCGAACTCCCGCCGGGCCGCCGACAGCTCGTCGCCGAGGTCGCCCTCCTCGACGATGCCCTTCGGGAACGACCAGGCCCCCTCATCCTTCCGCGCCCAGAACGGGCCGCCCATGTGCGCGATGTACACCTCCACGTCGGTGCGGCGGCGGTGGAGGAGGATGGCGGCGCTGCGGACGGTCATGAAGCCAGCCTCCCACCGCATCGCCCCAGCCGCGCGACTAACGTGGGTACGTGGACTCGGGTGACGCGTGGGTGGAAGGGCCGGACGGCCAGCGGTTCTGGGGCCGGTTCGGCGCGGCCGGGCTGCTCGTGCACGACCTGCGGCGCGGGGTGCTGCTGCAGCACCGGGCCGACTGGAGTCACTTCGGCGGCACCTGGGGGCTGCCGGGCGGGGCGCGTCACGCGGACGAGTCCGCGGTCGAGGGAGCCCTGCGGGAGGCCGCAGAGGAGGCGGCGGTGCCCGCCGACGCGCTCCACGTCCTGTTCGAGAGCGTGCTCGACCTCGGTTTCTGGTCCTACACGACCGTCGTCGCACAGGCGGTGCGCGCGTTCGAGCCGCATATGGCGGACGTGGAGAGCATCGAGCTGCGCTGGGTACCGGTCGACGAAGTCGTCGCGCTGCCCCTGCATCCCGGTTTCGCGGCCTCCTGGCCGTCTCTCCGCGCGCGCCTGACCGCCCTCTCGGACTGAGGCGACCGCACGCCCCGCGTCAGGAGGCGACGCGCGGCCAGAGGAACGCGCTGGCGACGTCGTCGCAGCCGTCCGGCAGGCCCGTGTACGAGGCGGCCCCGGGATAGGGCGCGGCGCCCGGGTAGGCGGGCGCGCCGGGATAGCCGGGGGAGCCGCGGTAGGAGTGCGAGCTCTGGGCGAACAGCCGGTCGCCGCGGATCGTGCCCAGGTACTCCCCGTCGGGCGTGACGGCATCGTCGTCGCCCCAGGGGAACCAGCCGATCCAGTCGCCATCCGGATTGAACAGGTCCCGGGACCTCGGGTCGGTCCGGAACGCTATCCACACACCCTGACTGTCATGCAGGTATACGGTCATCGTCGATCATGCCTTTCGGGTCGGCATCGTCGTTCGATGAATTATCCTCACGGCCGACCCGGTTGGCAAGCGACGCGCCGGTGTCGGCGGCGGGCCGGAGAATGGATGCGTGCACATCCTCCTCGAACGCGTCGCGCCCGGGCGCGTGCGCGTCACGCGGCTGGCCCGTGCCGCGGGGGACGAGCCGGCGACGGAGGAGGAGCCCGAGCTCGTCGAAGAGGCCGGGCTGCCGGCACTCGTCGCAGCCGAAGAGCGCGGCGCCGACCGCCCGCGGTGGGTCTGGGACGACACCCGCGCCTGGTACCCGCCGCTGCTCGCCGCGGGGGTGCGCGTCGAGCGGTGCGTCGACCTCCGGCTCTGCCACACCATCCTGCGCAACTCGACGCTGACCGCCGGCACCCCGCTGGCCACCGCGGATCCGGGCCCCTGGGATGTGGTGGCCGACCCGGTCGAGCCCGTCGCGCCCGCGCACACCGCGCTGTTCGACTTCGACGACCCCGAACCGTCGGCCGCCGCACCGGCCCGCTCCGTCCGCACCGAGTTCGAGGCGCAGGAGGAGGCCGTGGCCCGGAGCGCCGACCCGCGCCGGCTGCGCCTGCTGCTCGCGGCCGAGTCCGCCGGAGCCCTCATCGGCGTCGAGCTGCAGCACGCGGGGCTCCCGTACAGCACCGCGCGCCACGACGAGCTGCTGTCCGGCCTGCTCGGTCCGCGCCCGTCCTACGGCCGGCCCGCGGTGCTCGAGCAGCTGGTCCGGGAGATCCGCGACCACCTGGACGCGCCCGACCTCAACCCGGACAGCCCACCCGACCTGCTGAAGGCCCTCCAGCGCGCCGGGATCATGGCCACCTCCACCCGGTCGTGGGAGCTGAAGCGGGTGGAGCATCCGGTCATCGAGCCGCTGCTGCGGTACAAGAAGCTGTCGCGGCTGCTGACGGCCAACGGATGGACGTGGCTCGACGCGTGGGTGCGCGGCGGCCGCTTCCGGCCCGACTACGTCCCCGGCGGCGTGGTCACCGGCCGCTGGGCCACGCGCGGCGGCGGCGCGCTGCAGCTGCCGAAGCAGGTGCGTGCGGCGGTGGTCGCCGATCCCGGCTGGAAGCTCGTCGTGGCCGATGCGGCCCAGCTCGAGCCGCGGGTCCTCACCGGGCTCTCCGCCGACCAGGCGATGGCAGCGGCCGGACGCGGCAAAGACCTGTACGAGGGCATCGTCGCCTCCGGTGCGGTGGAGGAGCGCGCGCACGCCAAGGTCGCCATGCTCGGCGCGATGTACGGGGCGACGTCCGGGGAGAGCGGTCGGTTGATGCCGCGGCTGCAGCGGGCGTTCCCGCGTGCCGTCCGGCTGGTCGAGGAGGCGGCGCGCGCGGGGAGCGCGGCGAGAAGGTGACGTCGCGGCTCGGCCGTTCCTCGCCGCTCCCGGGCCGGCAGTGGGCGGTCGCGCAGTCCGCTGCCTTCGCCGCCGAGTCGACGGACGCCGACGAGCGCCGGGCGCGGTCGCTCGCCCGTGACTGGGGCCGCTTCACCCGCAACTTCGTCGTGCAGGCGAGCGCGGCGGAGTGGGCGCTGTGCTGGATGGCCGAGCTGCGCAACCGGCTGACCGCCCTGGCCCCGGAGGCGATGCTGACGGAGGCGCCGCACCTCGTGTACTTCCTGCACGACGAGGTCATCGTCCACACGCCCGCCGAACTCGCCGACGCGGTGGCGGACGCGGTGAGGGAGTCGGCTGCGCAGGCCGGGCGTCTGCTCTTCGGCGGCTTCCCGGTCGAGTTCCCGGTCACCGCGGCGATCGTCGACGACTACGGTCAGGCCAAATGACGCCGCGACAGGAATGCCCGAGTGTCGGAGTTGGTTACGACCTACGACCTGATCGAGGATGGACACCATGACCGACACCGTGCAGACCGACCCGAACGCCGTCCTGGCCCGCTACCGCGCGCGCCGCGAGCAGGCGGTCACCGCACCGCAGGGCAACCTCGCCCTCGTGAACACCCAGTGGATCACCGGTGACCCTGAGTCGGAGCAGCCGGTCTGGGGCGTCCCGGGCCTCTGGTCGCCGCTGCCCGAGGGCCAGTCCGGCCTCAAGGTCACCGCGCAGGCGACCGACAACATCGTCGTCGACGACGTCCTCGTCGACGGCTCCGCGATCGTCCGCGGCAAGGACGACCCCAACCCGTCCGCGATCCGCTTCAGCGACACCCAGACCGGTTTCGTCATCGCCAGCGAGGCGGGGGACTACGCGCTGCGGGTGTGGGACGCGAATTCCGAGGACATCCAGAACTTCGGCTCGATCGACGCCTTCCCGTTCAACCCCGAGTGGATCATCCAGGCCAAGTTCACCCCGATCGAGGGCGGCAAGACCGTCGGCTTCGAGCACCTGAAGGACGACGGCGCGACCCGCGACATGGTCATTCCCGGCGAGATCACCTTCACGAAGGACGGCGTCGACTACAACCTCGCCGCGTTCAAGGCCGGCCGCGCGCTGCAGCTCGTCTTCGCGGACACCACGAACGGCGACAGCACCTACTCGGTCGGGCGCTTCCTGTTCGTCGTCCCGAACGAGGACGGCACCGTCACCCTCGACTTCAACCTCGCCGTGCTGCCGCCGTGCGCGTTCAGCTACAACTTCAACTGCCCGCTGCCGCCGGCGCAGAACCGCTTCGCGGTGCCGATCGAGGCGGGCGAGAAGAACGTGCTGAACAAGCAGGGTGAGCTGCTGCACTGACCGCTAGTCGGCCGGAGCCGCCTCCGCTGCCGGACGCCTGCCCCGACGCGGGCGCTCGGGCGACCGCGGCTGCGCCAGCGCGCCGGGATGCGACGCGAGCGTAGTGGCGACCTCGTCCAGCCATTCGATGGCCGCTTTGGCGCCTAATTCGGCGGCGCGGTTCGCGGCGAGGAGCGCCCGCGAGTCCGCCTCGTGCGAGAGGTATCGAATGCGCTCCGCGTAGGCCGCGCGATACCCGTCCACGATGCGGAGTGCATCCACCCCGTCGAGCGACGCCGCGATAAGCACCTGGTCCTGCATCTCGTCCCAGTCGGGACGGCCGTCCGCCGGGCCGTCGCTCAGCCAGGAGGCGGCCGCCTCGCGCCCCGCCTCGGTCAGCTCGTAGAGGGGAGGCCGTCCTCGGTCGCTCCGGCCGACGCCACCAGACCCTGGTCGGTCATGCGGTCGAGCGTCGAGTAGACCTGCCCGGGGTTGAGCTGGCGCCGGTGCGCAGCCCGGCAGAGGAATTCGCTCTGGAGTTGCGATCCGTAGGCGGGGCCCTGCGTCAGCAGTGCCAGGAAACCGTTCTGCACCGACATACTCGGTATGCTATTCCGCTCCGGCGTTCGTCAGGCGACCGAATCGCCGAATCACAATCTTGTAACTACCCGCGGTTCTCAGGCATAATCGTGGCAACGCGCGTGAGCGCATCCAATTTCATACGCCGAAGCACTCCATCCCGTTCCTGGTCGTAGGGGAAGACGCACCAACGAACGGAGGAGAACCATGTCGGCACACGCAGCTCGAGGGGTGCTCTACGTGCACTCCTCTCCCAGCGCGCTCTGCCCCCACATCGAGTGGGCGGCGGGACGCGCTCTGGGTCGCGCGGTCAATTTCACCTGGGAGACACAGCCCGTGCTGAAGGGCGCCCAGCGGACCGAGTTCTTCTGGGACGGTCCCGCGGGCACCGGCGCACGCCTGGCGTCCGCGCTGCGCGGGTGGGAGCACCTGCGCTACGAGGTCACGGAGGACGCCGGCCACGGCACCGACGGCGGCCGGTGGATGCACACGCCCGACCTCGGCATCTTCTTCGCCCAGGTCGACACTGCAGGCAACATGGTCGTGCCGGAGGACCGCATCCGCTACGCCATGGAGATCGCCGGTGCGAACGCCCTCGAGCTGCACCGTGAGCTGCGTCTCGCCCTCGGGCAGGCGTGGGACGACGAGCTCGAGCCGTTCCGCCACGCGCACGACGACACGTCCGTCATCTGGCTGCACAACGTCGGCTGAGCGACGACGACCTCCCGCGGCGGGCCAGGCTCCGGCCGCCCGCACGCGGTGACACGCAGGAGGCCCCGGTCACGTGACCGGGGCCTCCTGCTGTGCGGAGCGGATCAGTAGCTGCGGAAGGCGGCGACGGCGTTGTGGCCGCCGAAGCCGAACGAGTTGCTGATCGCGAGCTGCGCGCCGTCGCCCAGCGGCTGCGGCTCGCCCTTCACCTGCAGCGGGATGGCCGGGTCCATCTCGGTGATGTTGATCGTCGGCGGGGCCTGGCGGTCGCGGATCGCGAAGATCGTGAACACCGCCTCCAGGGCGCCGGTGCCGCCCAGCAGGTGGCCGGTGGACGCCTTGGTGGCCGACACGGGGATGCCGTGCACCCGGTCGCCGAACACCTCGCGCAGGGCGACGTACTCGGACGGGTCGCCGACGGGCGTGCTCGTCGCGTGCGCGTTGATGTGCGTGACCTCGTCCGGCGTCGCGCCCGCCTGGCGCAGCGCCAGGTGGACGGCCCGGCTGGCGCCGCGGCCCTCGGGGTCGTTCGCGGTGATGTGGTACGAGTCGGCGGTCACGCCGCCGCCGGCGAGCTCGGCGTAGATGCGAGCGCCGCGGGCGAGCGCGTGCTCCTCGGTCTCGAGCACGAGGCTGGCCGCGCCCTCGCCCATGACGAAGCCGTCACGGTCGACGCTGTACGGGCGGGAAGCGTGCGCCGGGTCGTCGTTGCGGCGCGACAGGGCCTGCATCGACGAGAACGAGGCGACGGTGATCGGGTGGATGGCGGACTCGGTGCCACCCGCGATGACCACGTCGGCGAGGCCCGCCTGCAGGTGCTCGTAGGCGTTGACGAGGGATTCGGTGCTCGACGCGCACGCGGAGGCGACGGTGCGGGCGAACGCACGGGCCTCGAAGTGCATGGACACGGCGGCCGAGGCCGCGTTCGGCATGAGCATCGGCACGGTCATCGGCAGCACGCGGCGCGGGCCGCGGTCGCGGAGGGTGTCCCAGGCGTCGAGCAGCGTCCACACGCCGCCGATGCCGGTGGCATAGTCGACGCCCAGGCGCTCGGGCGCCACGTCGGGACGGCCGGCGTCCTCCCACGCCTCCATGGCGGAGATCAGGGCGAATTGGCTGGAGGGGTCGAGGCGCTTGGCGACGGGACGCTCCAGCACCTCCTCCGGGCGCACCTTCGCCTCGGCGGCGAAGGTGACGGGCAGCTCGTACTGGGCGACCCAGTCGTGCTCGAGGGTGCGGGCTCCGGACTCGCCGGCGAGCAGCGCGGCCCAGCTCTCAGGGGCGGTGCCACCGAGCGGCGAGGATGCGCCCACGCCGGTGACGACGATCTTCTTGGTCATAACGGCAACTCTCTGTGAGTGGAGTCGCGGGAGTCAGAGCACTCCCGCACGCGCGGGCGGCGACCCGGGGAGCGCCGCCCGCGCGGAGAAATCAGGCCTGAGCCTTAGGCGTCCTGCGCCTTGACGATGAACTCGACCGCGTCTCCGACGGTCTTGAGGTTCTTGACCTCCTCGTCGGGGATCTTGACGTCGAACTTGTCCTCGGCGTTGACCACGATGGTCATCATCGAGATCGAGTCGATGTCGAGGTCGTCCGTGAACGACTTGTCCAGCTCAACCGTGTCGGTCGCGATGCCGGTCTCGTCGTTGATGAGCTCGGCCAGGCCGGCAAGAACTTCTTCGGTGGACAATGCCATGGTTTTCTCTCCTTGAGGGGGTGTCGTTGTGACCGGGAAACAGTCTAGGGCAGCACGACGACCTGGGCGCCGAACACCAGACCTGCGCCGAAGCCGATCTGGAGCGCCAGTCCGCCGCTCAGCTCCGGGTGTTCCTGGAGCAGTCGATGGGTCGCGAGGGGGATGGAGGCGGCGGAGGTGTTGCCCGTCGTCTCGATGTCGCGCGCGATCGCGACAGTCTCCGGCAGCTTGAGCTGCTTGGCGAACTCGTCGACGATCCGCATGTTCGCCTGGTGCGGGATGAACGCGGCGAGCTGGTCCGGAGCGACCCCGGCCTCGTCGAGGGCGCGCTTGGCGACCTTGGCCATCTCCCACACGGCCCAGCGGAAGACCGTCTGGCCCTCCTGGCGGAGCGTGGGCCACTCCTTCTCGCCGTCGCGGAACTCGGTGAGCGTGCCGTTCATCCCGACAGCGTCGGCCTTGGAGCCGTCGGAGCCCCAGACCGTCTTCGAGATGCCGGGGTACTCGCTCGGGCCGATGACCACGGCGCCCGCGCCGTCGCCCAGGAGGAACGAGATGGTGCGGTCGGTCGGGTCGACGACGTCGGACAGCTTCTCGGCCCCGACGACGAGTGCGTAGTGGGCGACGCCTGCGCGGATGAGCGCGTCCGCCTGGGCGATGCCGTACGTGTAGCCGGCGCAGGCCGCGTTCATGTCGTACGCGGCGGCCGGGTTCGAGCCGACGCGGTCGGCGAGCACGGCGGCGAGCGACGGCGTCTGCTGCACGTTGGAGATCGTCGCGACGATCACCGCGTCGATGAGCGACGGGTCGACGCCCGACTTCGCGATGGCCTCCTTCGAGGCCTCGGTGGCGAGGTCGACGGCGAGGACGTCGTGGCTGGCCCGCGTGCGAGTGATGATGCCGGTGCGCTGGCGGATCCACTCGTCAGAGGAGTTGATCGGGCCGACCAGGTCGTCGTTCGGCACGACGAGGTCGCCGCGCGCGGCGCCGATGGAGAGGATGCGGGTGTACTGCGGTCCGTGCGACTGCTGCAGCGTGGGGTGGGTCATCAGGCCTCCTGGTCGATGAGGTCGAAGGCGGCCGGCAGGTCGTCCGGGGTCTTGATGGCGACGGTCGGGATGCCCTTGAGGCCGCGCTTCGCGAGGCCCACGAGCGCGCCCGCCGGGGCGACCTCGATGAGACCGGTGACGCCGGCCTCCTCGAACGCCTTCATGTCGAGGTCCCAGCGCACCGGCGACGAGACCTGACCGACGAGCAGGCGCAGGAACTCGGCGCCGTCGGTCACCTCGGAGCCGTCCTTGTTGGTCCACAGGCGCAGGGTCGGGTCGTTCGTCGTCAGCGTGGACGCGAAGGCCTCGAGCGCGGGAACGGCGGGGGCCATGTAGCGCGTGTGGAACGCGCCGGCGACCTGCAGCGGGATGACGCGTGCACGCGCCGGCGGGTTCTCGGCCAGCTGGGCCAGCGCATCCAGGGCGCCGGCGACCACGATCTGGCCGCCGCCGTTGTAGTTGGCGGGGGAGAGGCCCAGCTCGTCGAGGCGGGCCAGCAGCTCGGCCTCGTCGGCCCCGATGACCGCGCTCATGCCGGTCTGCACCTCGGCGGCCGCCTTCGCCATCGCGGCGCCGCGCTCGCGCACGAACGCGACCGCGTCGGTCTCGCTCAGGACGCCCGCGCCGGCCGCGGCGGTCAGCTCGCCCACGGAGTGGCCCGCGATCCCGCCCACGCGCTCACGGCGTCCGTCGGCGAACAGAGCGGACAGCGTCAGCAGGCCGGCGGACACGATGAGCGGCTGCGCCACCGCGGTGTCGCGGATGGTGTCCGCGTCGCTCACGGTGCCGTGCGCGACGAGGTCGATGCCGACCGCGTCGGAGATGCCGGTGAGCTGATCGCGGAACGAGGATTCGGCGAGCCAGGGCTCGAGGAAGCCCGGGGTCTGGGATCCCTGCCCCGGGCACACGATGACGATCACGGTTTCCAGTCTGCCAATCTTCCGCCAGGCGGATGTGTCGGATGGATACGAAGTATTCGAAGAATGCTTGTGGCTGTCTACAACTCAGCCGCCGCGGCGCGGCGAGTCCGGCTCGTTGATGGAGCCGACGATGAGCGCCGCCTGCAGGATCAGCGCCTCGCGCGCGCCGGTCGCGTCCCAGCCGATCACCTCGGACACGCGCTTCAACCGGTAGCGGACCGTATTGGGGTGCACGAACAGCTCGCGCGCCGTCGCCTCCAGTGAGCGCCCGTTGTCGAGGTAGCACCACAGAGTCGTCAGCAGCTCGGACGAGTAAGCCTGCAGCGGGCGGTAGATGCGGCTGATCAGGGTCGCGCGGGCGAGCCCGTCGCCCGCGAGCGCCCGCTCCGGAAGCAGGTCGTCGGCGTGCACGGGACGCGGGCAGTTGCGCCACGCCTTCGCGACGGCGAAACCGGCGAGGGCCGCCTTGGCGCTCTTGGACGCGTCCACCAGGCTTGGGACCTCGTGGCCGAGCACCAGATGGCCGGGTCCGAAGCCGGGCTCCAGCTGGGTCGCGATCTCGAGGAACGACACGACCGGCGCCGGGCCGATCGCGTCGTCCGGCGTGCTGTCGCTCGGCCAGGCGCGCCCGATCACGAGTACGAGCCGGCTGCCCTGAACGCCGATCAGCACATCCGCCGACATGTGCCGGGCGGTGCGTCGCAGCTGGTCGACGTCGAGCATCTTCGGCGCGGTTCCGACGAGGACGCTGACCTCGCCGTGCCCGTGCCAGCCGAGGGCGGCGATCCGGCTGGGCAGCTCGTCGTCGTACTCGCCCGTCAGGATGCTGTCGACGACCAAGGCCTCCAGCCGGGCGTCCCACAGACCGCGCGCCTCGGCGGCGCGGGCGTAGACGTCGGCGGCCGCGAAGGCGATCTCGCGCGAGTAGAGCAGGATCGCCTCGCGCAGGTCCTCGCCGCCCGCCGTCTTGACGCGCTCCTCGACGACCTCCACCGTGATCTTGATCAGCTGGAGGGTCTGCTGCAGGCTCACGCTGCGCAGCAGCTCGCGTGGCGCCGCGCCGAACACGTCCGCGGCGATCCACGGCGTGGACCGCGGGTCGTCGTACCAGGAGATGAACGACGAGATGCCCGCCTGGGCCACCAGGCCGACGGCGCTGCGTCGGCCCGGTGGCATGTCGCGGTACCAGGGAAGGGTGTCCTCGAGCTTCTTGAGCGTGGTCGTGGCCAGCTCACCCGAGATCTTGCGCAGCCACGCCAACGTCTCGGGCTTCGTCCTCTCCACCTGGCTCCCTGCCACGGCGGTGTTACGCCTCGCCGCCCGCGGAGCCGGTGGTGCCGGCGTTGACGTCGTGCAGCAGGTACTTCTCGATCGCCCACGCCGGAGCGTTCGGGTCCACCTGGCCGCGCGCCGCCAGCAGCTCGAGCGTGCGGACCACGATCGAGGGGCCGTCGATCTTGAAGAAGCGACGGGCCGCGGGACGCGTGTCCGAGAAGCCGAAGCCGTCGGCGCCGAGCGTGGCGTACTCACCCGGCACGAAGGGACGGATCTGATCCGGCACCGCGTGCTCGTAGTCGGTCACGGCGACGAACGGACCCTCGGCGTCCTGGAGCTTGCGGGTGACGTACGGCACCTGCTTCTCCTGCTGCGGGTAGAGGAAGTTGTGCTCGTCGGCGCGGAGGCCGTCGCGGCGCAGCTCGCCCCACGAGGTGACGCTCCACACGTCGGCCGAGACTCCCCAGTCCTGAGCCAGCAGCTGCTGGGCCTCGAGCGCCCACGGCACCGAGACGCCGGACGCGAGCAGCTGGGCCTTCGGGCCCTGGTTGTCGGCAGGGCGGAGGCGGTGGATGCCGTGGACGATGCCGTCCACATCCACACCCTCCGGCTCGGCCGGCTGCACGATCGGCTCGTTGTACACCGTCAGGTAGTACATGACGTTCGGGTCGGGGTGGTTGCCGCCGTACATCCGCTCCAGACCGGCGCGCACGATGTGGCCGATCTCGTAGCCGTACGCCGGGTCGTACGACACGACCGCGGGGTTCGTCGAGGCGAGCAGCGGGGAGTGGCCGTCGGCGTGCTGCAGGCCCTCGCCGGTCAGCGTGGTCCGGCCGGCCGTGGCGCCGATGAGGAAGCCGCGCGCCATCTGGTCGCCCGCCGCCCACAGGGCGTCGCCGGTGCGCTGGAAGCCGAACATCGAATAGAAGACGTAGACCGGGATCAGCGGCTCGCCCTGCGTCGAGTACGACGTCCCGACGTTGGTGAACGCGGCGACCGCGCCCGCCTCGTTGATGCCGACGTGGATGATCTGACCCTGCGGGCTCTCCTTGTAGGCGAGGAGCAGTTCGCGGTCGACCGAGGTGTAGTTCTGGCCGTTCGGGTTGTAGATCTTCGCGTTCGGGAAGAAGGCGTCCATGCCGAAGGTGCGGGCCTCGTCCGGGATGATCGGGACGATGCGCTTGCCCCACTCCTTCGAGCGCAGGAGGTCTTTCAGCAGACGGACGAACGCCATGGTGGTGGCGACCTCCTGCGTGCCGGAGCCCTTCTTGGCGATCGCGTAGGCGGAGTCGTCCGGGAGGTCGAACTGGGTGTACTTCGCGCGGCGCTCCGGCACGTAGCCGCCGAGGTCGCGGCGACGCTCGTGCAGGTACCCGATGGTCTCGTCCTCGGCGCCGGGGTTGTAGTACGGCGGGAGGTACGGGTTCTCTTCGAGCTGGGCGTCCGACACCGGGATGCGCATCGCGTCGCGGAACGCCTTCAGGTTGTCGAGCGTCATCTTCTTCATCTGGTGGGTCGCGTTGCGGCCCTCGAACGACGGACCGAGTCCGTAGCCCTTGATGGTCTTGGCGATGATGACGGTCGGCTGGCCCTTGTGCTCCACGGCCGCCTTGAAGGCCGCGTAGACCTTGCGGTAGTCGTGGCCGCCGCGCTTGAGGCCCCACACCTGGTCGTCGCTGTAGTCCTTGACGAGCTCGAGCGCGCGCGGGTCGCGACCGAAGAAGTTCTCGCGCACGTAGGCGCCGTTCTCGGTCTTGTAGGTCTGGTAGTCGCCGTCCGGCGTCTGGTTCATCAGGTTGACCAGGGCGCCGTCGGTGTCGCGGGCGAGCAGGTCGTCCCACTCGCGGCCCCAGATCACCTTGATGACGTTCCAGCCGGCGCCGCGGAAGAAGCTCTCCAGCTCCTGGATGATCTTGCCGTTGCCGCGCACCGGGCCGTCGAGGCGCTGCAGGTTCGCGTTGATGACGAAGGTGAGGTTGTCCAGCTTCTCGTTCGCCGCCACCTGGAGCTGACCGCGCGACTCGACCTCATCCATCTCGCCGTCGCCGAGGAACGCCCAGACGTGCTGGTCGGAGGCGTCCTTGATGCCGCGGTTGGTGAGGTACTTGTTGAGCTGCGCCTGGTAGATCGCGTTGATCGGGCCGAGACCCATCGACACGGTCGGGAACTGCCAGAACTCCGGCATGAGGCGCGGGTGCGGGTAGCTGGAGAGGCCGCCGCCGGCGTGCGACTTCTCCTGGCGGAAGCCGTCGAGCTGGTCGGCGCTGAGCCGGCCCTCGAGGAACGCACGGGCGTAGACGCCGGGGGAGGCGTGGCCCTGGAAGAAGACCTGGTCGCCGCCGCCGGGGTGGTCCTGGCCGCGGAAGAAGTGGTTGAAGCCGACCTCGAAGAGGGTGGCGCTCGAGGCGTAGCTGGAGAGGTGGCCGCCGACGGCGATGCCGGGACGCTGCGCGCGGTGGACCATGATGGCCGCGTTCCAGCGGATCCAGGCGCGGTAGCGGCGCTCGATCTCCTCATCGCCGGGGAAGGCGGGCTCGTCCTCCGCGGAGATGGTGTTGATGTAGTCCGTCGTCGGGACCATCGGTACGCCGAGGTGCAGCTCGGACGAGCGCTTCAGCAGGCTGAGCATGATCTCGCGCGCACGCTCGTGGCCATGGGCCGCAACCAGTTGGTCGAGGGATTCCCGCCACTCGGCGGTCTCCTCCGGGTCCGAATCGATGTTGTTCACCGAGTACGGGTCCTGGTCGTTTACAGTCACCCTCGACCTCTTTCTTGTGTCGGATGGATCGAAAGACGTGTCGCAGCCTGTCGGTTCTCGACAAGCGTGGACACCATCCTTCAGCCTAGCCGCACTCTGGGTTCGCTGTTGACCGCATGGTTGGCGCTCGGATCGGACAGGTTTATGCTGTCTCCTCGTGGCTCTTGAGAACGACACCCAGGCACCCGACTTCGAGCTGCTGAACCAGTACGGCGAGACCGTGCGGCTCAGCGACTTCCGCGGCCGTAAGGCGGTCGCGCTCGTCTTCTTCCCGCTCGCGTTCTCGGGCACCTGCACCGGCGAGCTGTGCGCGCTGCGCGACAACCTCGCCCTCTTCGAGGACCACCGCGTCGAACTCCTGGCGATCTCCGTCGACTCCAAGTACACGCTGCGCGCGTGGGCGGAGCAGGAGGGCTACTCGTTCTCGCTGCTGGCCGACTTCTGGCCGCACGGCGAGATCGCGAAGGAGTACGGGGTATTCCTCCCGGAGAAGGGCTTCGCGAACCGCGCGACCTTCCTCGTCGACGAGCGCGGCATCATCCGCGCGTCGTTCATCACGGCCCCGGGCGAGGCCCGCTCGATCGACTCGTACCGCGCGGCGCTCGACCGGCTGCCCGCGCACGTCTGACCGCGTCCACTAGGCTCCTGCGATCAAAACCGAGGAGTCCGCTCGCTGCCGGCCCGCTCGACCCCTCCCAATCGCAACATCCTCCGGCGCGCCGGATCCGAACTCCTCCGTTTCCGACCGGCTAGGCTGGTCGGCATCCCGGGCCTTTAGCTCAGCTGGTAGAGCGCCACGTTTACACCGTGGATGTCGTCGGTTCGATCCCGGCAGGGCCCACTTCCGCAACGAGCCACTAGTGCGTCCCTGCAAAGATTGGCTAGTTTCCGTGCATGACTACGGTCGCATACGACAATGACGTCCGCCGTTTGGCCGATGCACTGATGGAAGTTAGCTTGGATCTGCCTCCACTGGAGTCGGCCACACTCGGTGTATTCATCCTCGATTTACATATTCGAACCACCGACCTGCGGGTGGTGAATAACCTCAACGGAGCACTTCAGATAGCATTCGATGCTGCCGCTATCGCGGCGCTCGGGGAAGAAGCACTCGCGCCAGGCGAAGACATTCGGCTTGACCTGCTCTGGGGCGCTTCCGGTTCCTGGCGAGAGGCGATAATCGTCCATCCGCTCAACCAACGAGCTAGGGAAGCTTTGGGATACATCGTCCCATACGCAATACAGGCTCTTGCATCTATTCAAGGGGTGCCCCCTTCACTGCCTCTTGGTCTTGGCGCGATCTTCGCGGGCACGATGCTCGTCTCCATGGGTCATGACGTCCCAATTACCGTCGAGCTGGAAACAGTCGATGCTCACGCTTTGAGTGAAGCGAGTGTGATAGCCAGCACTTACCCGCCTGGTCGAGCCTGGAGCCCCGCAAAGCCCGCGGCCAAAGGCAACCCGAATCTTGCCCACCTGGGTGACTACCTGAAGCGCCATCCCGATAGGGCGCACTTTTCTGTCAGTCTCGGGCCCCGGGGTCAATATGAAGTTGCGCTGGTGGTCGACGACCAAGTTCCGGACCAAGAGCAAGCAGAGGTTATTGCCAAGTGGTTGGCCGAGAAGAATGGTCTTGTCTTGGCCTAGATGGCTGCCTGAACTCCGGCGCACCGCACCCCAGCACACGCGCGCCACGGCCCATCTACTGGTCGCAACACGCCGTTATGGCGCCGGCTATAACGGCGTGTTGGGACGACTAGATGTCGTGCGGGCCGGGGGAGTGCGCGGCCAGGAGGGTGAACATCGCATCCACCGTCGCGGCCATGTCGACCGACGGGTCCTGCAGCCACTGCAGCTGGAGGCCGTCGGAGACCGCCTGCACCAGGCGGGCCAGCGTCTCGGGGTCGACGTCGCGCGTCACGGCGCCGTCGGCCTGCTGCTGCGCGAACACCTGCGTGAACAGGGCGCGGAGGGTGGCGCTGCGCTCGGCGAAGTACTCGTGGGCCGGATGCGACGGGTCGCCGCCCTCGACCGCCAGGCGGGAGAACAGCTGCACCAGGCCCGGCACCTCGGCGTTGTGCCGCACGACGCTCACGAAGCCCTCGCGCAGGCGGTCCGCCGACACGGGCTGCTCCTGCGGGAAGCGCCGCGAGTCGACCTCGTCGCGCTTGCGCAGGATGGCCGTGAACAGCTCGTCCTTGCTGCCGAAGTAGTGCAGCAGCCCGGCCTGTGACAGCCCGACGGACTCGGCCAGCTCCTTCACCGACGCGCCGTGCCAGCCCTCGCGCGCAATGACGTCGAGGGCGGCCTCCAGGATCTCCTCCCGCTTGGCCACACCCTTCGCGTACGCGCCTCGTCGTGCCATGTCCCGAGCATAAACCCGAACGACGCTTGCTTTTCCAAAACCGAGTGACGTAAGGTTTTGCCACCATCCACGGTGGATGGTGAGAGGACCCCCACGACAATGACGTCAGACACCTCCGTCCCACCCGTCACCACCAACACCTTCGTCGGCACCGCCGCCGGCAACGACGACCCGCCCGCGCCTATCAGGGGGCTCCGCCGCCTGATGGTGTGGATCATCCCGGCCAACCTCGGTATCTACCTAATCTGGGGCGCGCTGCCGGGCATCCTGCTCCCGCAGCAGATCACCGTGCTGTTCGGCGAGCAGGACAAGGTCGCCAACCTCACCATCGCCGCCACCATCGGTGCCTTCGCCGCCATGATCGCCCAGCCGATCGCCGGACAGATCTCCGACAGGACGCGCTCCCGGTTCGGTCGACGCGCGCCCTGGATCGTGATCGGATCGCTCGCCGGCGGTCTGTCCCTGGTCGGCCTGGCCTTCGCGAACTCCCTGGTCGGCGTCGTCATCGCCTGGACGCTGGTGCAGATCAGCTACAACTTCGCCCAGGGCCCGCTCACCGCGATCATGCCCGACCGCGTCCCGCTCAAGCGCCGCGGCACCTTCGCCGCGCTGTCCGGCATCGGGCTCATGGTGGGTGCGCTGGGCGGCCAGATCGTCGGCTCCCTCTTCTTCAACAGCCTCACGGTCGGCTACGTGTTCTTCGCCGTCTTCTCCCTCGTGGTGCTGAGCCTGTTCGTCCTGTTCAACCCGGACTACTCGAGCACCCGTCTGGAGCGCGAGCCGTTCACGTACGTTCAGTTCCTCAAGACGTTCTGGGTGAACCCGGTCGCGCACCCCGACTTCTTCTGGGCGTTCACCGGGCGGCTGCTCCTCTACACCGGCTACTTCGCCGTCACCGGCTTCCAGCTCTTCCTGCTCACCGACTACTTCCATGTCGACCACCCGGAACGGCTCATCCCGCTGCTCGGCCTGCTCAGCCTCGTCGGGATCATCATCTCGACGGTCGTCTCCGGCCCGCTGTCCGACCGCTTCGGCCGTCGCAAACCGTTCGTCTTCGCCTCCGCCGCGGTCGTCAGCCTCGGCTTCCTGCTCCCGTGGATCTGGCCGGATGTGAACGCCTGGATCATCATGACCGTCCTCTCGGGCTTCGGTTTCGGGATGTTCCAGGCCGTCGACACCGCGCTGATGAGCGAGGTGCTGCCGTCGGCGAAGTCGTTCGCGAAGGACCTCGGCGTCGTGAACATCGCCGCCACCCTCCCGCAGACCCTCGCCCCCGGCCTCGCCGGCGCCATCGTCCTCGCCTTCGGCTACGCCGCGCTCTTCCCGATAGCGATCGTTCTCGGCATCCTGGGCGCGCTGGCCGTGTGGCCCATCAAGGCGACCCGCTGACCATCACCACCGAAAGGAACCCCATGACCGACACCACCACCGGCGCGCGCGCCGACCTCACCGGCCTCTCCGTCGAGGAGAAGGCCGCGCTGACCAGCGGCGCGAGCTTCTGGCGCACCAAGGCGGTCGGCGACGTCCCGTCCGTCATGCTCACGGACGGCCCGCACGGCCTGCGCAAGCAGCGTGAGGGCGGCGACCACCTCGGGCTCGGCGACAGCGTCCCGGCCACCTGCTTCCCGCCGGCGGTCGCCCTCGGCTCGTCGTGGGATGTGGAGCTCGCCGAACGCGTCGGCACCGCCCTCGGGGTCGAGTCGTCCATCGAGGACGTCGCCGTCATCCTGGGTCCCGGCATCAACATCAAGCGGTCCCCGCTGTGCGGCCGCAACTTCGAATACCTCAGCGAGGACCCGATCGTCTCCGGTGTGCTCGGCGCGGGACTGGTGCGCGGCATCCAGTCGCAGGGCGTCGGCGCGTCGCTGAAGCACTTCGCGGCCAACAACCAGGAGGACGACCGGATGCGGTCCTCCTCCGACGTCGACGCGCGTCCGCTGCGCGAGATCTACCTGCGGGGCTTCCAGCGCGTCGTCGAGGACGCTCAGCCGCACACGGTGATGTGCTCGTACAACCGCATCAACGGCGTGTTCGCCTCGGAGAACCGCTGGCTGCTCACCGACGTGCTGCGCAACGAGTGGGGCTTCGAGGGCCTGGTCGTCTCGGACTGGGGCGCGGTGAACGACCGCGTCTCCGCTCTCCGGGCCGGCCTCGACCTGGAGATGCCCGGCACCGGCGGCGTGACCGACGCGCAGATCGTCGCGGCCGTCGAGGATGGCACGCTCGACGAGGCGGTGCTCGACGCGTCCGCGCAGCGCAACGCCGACCTCGCCGTCCGCTGGGCGGCCACTCCGAGGGTGGAGGGACCGCTCGACGTGGATGCGCACCACGCGCTCGCCCGCGAAGCCGCCTCCCGCTCGATCGTGCTGCTGAAGAACGAGGAGGTGGACGGCGCGCCGCTGCTCCCGCTGCGCGACGACCAGTCCATCGCCGTGATCGGTGCCTTCGCCGAGAAGCCCCGCTACCAGGGCGCGGGGTCGTCCATGATCCACCCGACGCGGCTGGACGACGCGCTCACCTCGATCCGCGCGGTCGCCCCGCAGGCGTCGTACGCCCCGGGTTTCTCGCTCTCGGTGGATGTCGCCGACGCCGAGACGGCACGCCTGCGCGACGAGGCCGTCGCGGCGGCGTCCCGTGCCTCGGTCGCGGTCGTGTTCGCGGGGCTTCCCGCTCGTCTGGAGTCCGAGGGCTACGACCGCGAGGACATCGACCTCCCCGCCGACCAGCTCGCCCTCATCGACGCGGTCGTCGCCGCGAACCCGCGCACGGTGGTGGTGCTGTCGAACGGCGGTGTGGTCGCCCTTCCGTTCGCGGAGTCGGTCCCGGCGATCGTGGAGGCGTGGCTGCTCGGCCAGGCCGGCGGCTCGGCCACCGCCGACGTGCTGTTCGGCTCCGTCAGCCCGTCGGGCAAGCTGACCGAGACGGTCCCGCTGCGGCTGGAGGACACTCCCGCGTTCCTCAACTTCCCCGGGGAGGAGGGCCACGTCCGCTACGGCGAGGGCATCTTCGTCGGTTACCGCTGGTACGACGCCCGGCGCATGGAGGTCGCGTTCCCGTTCGGCCACGGCCTGTCGTACACGACGTTCGGATACGGCGATGCGACCGCTTCGACGACCCCGGCGGGCGACGTGGAGGTGCGCCTGACGATCAGCAACACCGGCGAGCGCGCCGGCCGCGAGGTGGTGCAAGCGTACGTCTCGCTGCCGGGATCGGCTGTGCAGCGGGCGCCCCGCGAGCTCAAGGGCTTCGTGTCCGTGGAGCTCGCGCCGGGGAAGTCGCGCGAGGTCACGATCCCCGTGCGCCGCCAGGATCTCGCGTACTGGGACGTCCGCGCCGAGCGCTGGATCGTGGAGGGCGGCGACTACGTGATCGAGGCCGGCGCCTCCAGCCGCGACCTGCGCACGTCGGCGACCGTGGCGGTCGCGGGTGACGAGGTGCGGTTGCCGCTCACGCGCGAGTCGTCGCTCGCCGAGGTGATGGCGCATCCTGTCGCCGGTCCGCTGGTGCAGCAGGCGCTGGCCGGGATGTCGCAGATGCTCGAGGGCGCGTCGGCGATCATGCCGGAGGGGGTGTCCATGGACAAGATGATGGGCTCGTTCCCGATCGGCCGCATCGGCATGATGGCCGACGGGTCGGTCACGCCGGAGATGATCGACGGGCTGCTCGCCGCGGCCAACGCGCCGGAGGCGTAGCGCCTCATCCACTGGTCCCGACACGCCGTTATCGACCGCCTCGTAATGGCGTGTCGGGACCAGTAGGTGGTGTCCCGCTAGCCTGACGGCATGCCTGAGGGACCATACCGCTGGTTCGTGTACGCCGAGCTGCTGCTCGCGGCCGTGACCTTCGTCGCGCTGCTGTTCGTCGTTGCGCCGTACGGCGGGCGTCACGGGCGCGGCGGGTGGGGGCCGACGGTGCCGGCGCGAGTCGGGTGGGTCGTGATGGAGGCGCCGGCGTCCCTTCTGTTCGCGGCGTTCTATCTGCTGGGCGAGCACCGGTTCGAGCTCGTGCCGCTCCTGTTCCTGCTGCTCTGGCAGGTGCACTACGTCTACCGGGCGTTCGTGTACCCGTTCCTGATGCGGTCGGGATCGCGGATGCCCGTGGTCGTGATGCTGCTGGCCATCCTGTTCAACCTTCTCAACGCGTGGGTCAACGCGCGGTGGATCTCGGAGTACGGTGCGTATCCGGCCGCCTGGCTCGCGGACCCGCGGTTCTGGATCGGCGTGGCGCTGTTCGCGGGCGGGCTGGCGCTCAACATGCGGTCGGATCGGACGCTGCGGCAGCTCCGCGGCGACGGCAGCGGTGAGTACCGCATCCCGCACGGCGGCGGCTTCCGCTACGTGTCGAGCCCGAACTATCTGGGCGAGATCGTCGAATGGACGGGGTGGGCGATCGCGACCTGGTCGCTCGCCGGCCTCGCCTTCGCGCTGTACACCGCGGCGAACCTGGCTCCGAGGGCCGTGTCCAACCACCGGTGGTACCGGTCGACGTTCCCGGACTATCCGCACGAGCGGCGCGCGATCATCCCCTTCGTGCTCTGACGGTGTCGGCGGCCCCGCCTAGGCTGACGCCGAAAGGAGGGATGCCGTGCCCGAGAGCGTCGAGCAGTGGTGGGCGCGCCGCCAGTGGTCGAAGGGCCAGGCCGTGCCGTACGCGATCGGCCGCTACCGCACCGACTGGGAGCGGTATCCCGTGCTCGTGCGGCAGTACCATCCCGACCTCAACCATGGGATCACGCTGACGCAGATCCCGCCCGCTGCCGACGTGTACCTGGTGTGGCAGTGCGACTCCGGCCATCTGTTCGTGGCGACCCCGGAGGAGCAGCGGTCGCGGCCCGGCGGCACGCGGCGGCGGTCGGTGTGGTGCCCGCAGTGCGCGGAGGCGGCCGCGCCGCGCGCGGTGAAGGTTCCGGAGCCGGATGCGGGACTCCACGTCTGCGGACATGCGCGGGACCTGCGACGGATCGAGAACGATCCGAATGACGACCGCTGTTACCTCTGTCGGCGTCTCGACCGCGAGACGCTGACCCGCGAACAGCTGGTGAGCATGGCGGCGCCCGGGTCGCGGGTGGCGGTATCGGCGGCGAACAGCACGGCCGGGAAGTTCTCGTGGCAGTGCGAGCACGGGCATCCGACATACCAGGCGACGATCGAACGCATCCTCGGAGGTCGGCGCTGCCCGATCTGCCGGCACGCGCGCGGCGGAGCCGACCGGGTCGCCGTGGGAGAGGCGTTCGTCAGCCGCTGGGCGCCGGTTCCCGCGTCGGCGGCCGAGCCGGAGCTGAAGCGGCGGCTGGCGGCACGGCTCGACGTCTCGCTCGACGCCAACGCGGTACGGGTCGCGAAGCCGTTCCACGCGCACCTCGAGGTATGGCCCGACATCCTCATCCCCGAACTGAAGGTGGCGATCGAGTACGACACGACCGGGCGGCACGGACTCGAGCACGTCGGGCCGCGCGAGGAGTCGGACCGCCGGAAGGACCGGCTGCTGCGCGCCGTGGGCTGGGAGGTCGTCCGGGTGCGGTGCGGCAAACTGCAGCCGATCGGGCCGTTCGACGTCACGGCCGGCGGCGTGACCGACGCGCTCGTGGACCGCATCCTCGGGCGGCTGGGGGAGATCCGCGGCGAACTGTTCGTGGCGGCGTACCGGCGCTGAGCGAGCCGGATCGTTCGCCTGCTTTTCCGGCTGTCTGTGCTCTGGTGACGCGCCCGGACCGCTCGCTACGCTGGGCGGCGAACGGGCATCCACGAGCTCTCACGAGGAGGACACCATGCCGTCGATCCTGAATCCCTACCTCAACTTCCGCGCGTCCGCGCGCGAGGCGATGGACTTCTACCAGTCCGTCTTCGGCGGGGAGGTGCAGCGCAGCACCTTCGCCGAGTACCAGATGGCGCAAGACCCGGCGGACAACGACCTGATCATGCACTCGCAGCTCACCACTCCGGGCGGCTTCACTCTGATGGCCGCAGACGTCCCCGCGCACATGGACCTTCAGGAGGGCTCGAACATCTCCATCTCGCTGAGCGGCGACGACGAGGCCGAGCTCACCGGCTACTGGGAGAAGCTGGTCGAGGGCGGCACCGTCCTCGAACCGCTCAACAAGGCGCCCTGGGGCGACAGCTTCGGCATGGCGATCGACCGGTTCGGCGTGCAGTGGCTGGTGAACATCGCGGGCACGCCGCAGGAGTCGGACGACTGATGTCCGACCAGGGCGGCGGCGTTCCGGAGGAGGAAGCGGCCGCTGCGGAGGAGGAAGCGGCCGGTGCGGAGGGGGAAGCGGCTGCCGCGGCGGACGGGGAAGGGGCCGCGCCGGATCATCCGGTGATCGTCGGGGTGCACCGCGGTCAGTCGCGAGCGGTGCTGGCGGAGGCGGCGCGGCTGGCGGCCGAGCTGGGCAGACCATTGCTGTGCGCGTACGTGTCCGAGGACAGCTACCTCACCGAGTGGGACAAGCCGGGCGAGGTCGCCGACGAGTCGCTGCATCCGACCGAGGTCGGAGCGGGGAGGGCGAGGCCCTGCTGGCACTCACCTCCGCGATCGAAGCGGCGCTGGCCGACGCCGACCCCGCGCCGAGCGGATGGTCGGTGCGGCTGCTCGCCGGCGATCCGGCCAAGGCCCTGGGGCGGCTGGCGGCCGAGACCGAGGCGCGGCTCATCGTGGTCGGGACGCACCGGCGGGGGTTCTCCAACGCGCTCGAGAACTGGCTGGCCGGATCCGTCGGGGCGCGGCTGACGCACGATCAGCGGACACCGGTGGTCGTGGTCCCGGTGACGGCCAAAGACCTGGCCACGCCGACGATCGCGTGACGGGTCCATCCGTCGGCCCGGACGCTGCGCGGGTCAGCCGTGCAGCTCGCGCAACGCCGCGTCGAACGAGCGGAAGTAGGTGCGGCGCCCCGGCCGCCCGATCTGCGTGACCTCGAACATGCCGTCCAGCTGGAGGATGAAGCCCACGACCGGCGGCACCCCGAGCGCAGCGGCCTCGGCGTCGCTGATCCGCCACTCGTGGTCCGAGATCTCCGCCACCTCCAGCCCCTGCCGGAGGTAGACCGTGTGCGTCGTCATGCATCCAAGTGAAGTGGACCGGTTGTTCTGCGGCCAGGCCTTGACACCGCACCGACGAAGGAGTGATGGATGAAACTGCTGTTGACCTCAGGCGGAGTGACCAATCCGAGCATCCGCGATGCGCTCGTCGGGATGCTCGGCAAGCCGATCTCCGAGAGCGACGCCCTGTTCATCCCGACCGCGCAATGGGGCCAGCCCGCGTGCAGCCCGCAGACCGTGTGGAGGTCGACCCGCGACGGCGATGCCCTGGTCTGGCTGGGCTGGAAGTCCGTCGGCGTGCTCGAACTGACGGCGCTTCCGAGCATCGCCGAGGAGCGCTGGATGCCGTGGGTACGCGATGCCGACGTGCTCCTGGTCGACGGCGGCGAGGCGCGCTACCTCTGCACCTGGATGGAGCGGTCGGGTCTCACCGCCCTGCTCGCGGAGCTGCCCGACACCGTCTGGGTGGGCGTCAGCGCGGGGAGCATGGTGATGACCCCGCGCGTCGGCCGGGAGTTCCTGGACTGGCAGCCGGACGGGCCGGACGACACCCTCGGCCTGGTCGACTTCTCGATCTTCCCGCACCTGGACTACCCGGGATGGTCGGAGAACACCCTCGACGCGGCGCGACGCTGGGCGGAGTGCATCCCGGGCCGGTCGTACGCGATCGACGACCAGACCGCGATCGCGGTGGTCGGCGACCGCGTCGAGGTCGTCAGCGAGGGGCACTGGGAGCGCTTCGACCGCTGACCGCGCCGCCGTTCTCTGTATTCCCGCCATACCCCGCCGCGGGCTAGGGTGCGGCCGTCCGCACCCGGACGCATCCGGAACCTCGGGAGGAACGTCATGTGCCGTTGGCTCGCATACTCGGGGGAGCCGCTGAAGCCCGCCGAACTCATCCTGGACACGCAGCACTCACTGGTCGCCCAGTCGCTCAACTCGCCGCTCGGCAACGAGACCGTGAACGGCGACGGCTTCGGGTTCGGCTGGTACGGCGGCGACCCGGTGCAGGGCGACACGCCGTCCCTGTTCCACAGCATCGAGCCCGCGTGGCACGACGAGAACCTGCGCGAACTCACCAACGCCGTCAGCAGCCCCTTGTTCTTCGGACACGTCCGCGCGGCGGCGGGTCCGCCCATCCAGCAGAGCAACTGCCACCCGTTCCGTTACGAGAACTGGCTGTTCATGCACAACGGCTTCCTCGACGGGTTCCAGAAGACCAAGCGCGCCCTCGCCTTCGCGGTGGACCCGTCGCTGTACCCGCTCATCCACGGGACGACGGACTCCGAGGTGCTGTTCTACCTCGCCATCACGGAGGGCCTGCAGGAGGACCCGATCGGCGCGCTCGGCCGTGCCATCCGCCGCGTGGAGGAGGAGGGGAGGAAGGCCGGCATCGAGTACCCGATGCAGGGCACGATCGCCGTCTCCGACGGGCACACGCTCTGGGCCTTCCGCTACTCCACTGCGCACAAGAGCCGGACCCTCTTCCACTCGACGGCCATCCCGGAGCTCCGCGAGCTGTACCCGGATGCGGCGCGGCTCGACGTCTTCGGTGACAAGGCGAAGGTGGTCGTCTCCGAACCGCTGACGGACATGCCGGGTGCGTTCGTCCAGGTGGAGGAGTCCACCGTCGCCATCCTGGACGATGACGGGTACCGGCACCAGGACTTCCTGCGGGAGGCGGCGTGAGCGGCGGCCTCCCGCAGGGTCTTCGTCAGTCGCCGTCCATCACCCGGCGGACGAACGCGTCGACGTGCTCGCGCAGCGCGTCGATCCGCTGCTGTCGCGCGGCCTCGACGTCGAAGCCGACGTAGGCGGTCGGCGGACGCTTGCGGACGTTCGCCGAGCACTGGAAGTGGTCGCAGACCAGGGTGCCGAGGGTGTTGCCGTTGCGGCCCGCCTTGCCGGCGCGCTTCGCGATGAAGAACACGACGTCGTTGGGGAGATGCACGTCCTCGCACCAGGAGCACTGGGGACGCGAGCGGATGCGGCCGTCCGCCTGTCGCAACAGCACGCCGACGGGCTCGCCGTCGACGACGGCGACGACATAGCCCAGTGCCGGCTGCCTGCGGTCGCGCCAGCCCAGGTAGTCGAGGTCGTCGAAGCGCAGCTGCGCCAGGTCGGGGAGGGTGAGCTCCTTGCGCTCGCGCTGGGAGGCGTTGACGAAGGAGGAGCGGATCTGACTCTCGGTCAGGGGAATCATGGATGAACCTGTCTATCGGAGGTCGTGAGAGCACGGCCGGATGCCGGCCGTGGGAGACGCCGCGAGCGCACGGGAGCGTGCGGATGCACGGCGGGACGCGCGCAGAAGCGCACGGAATCACTTGCGAGGGGACAGCGCTATCTCGCGCCGGCGCTGAGCGCGCCGACGACCTCCAGACGCCCGATGGGCTGCGAGATGAGCGGGTTCACTCTTCCACTCTAACGCTCTGGCCGATGTCGGTGGTCGGGGGCAGAGTGGTCCGCACAGGGAGAAAGGGACGCGTCATGAGCGGAGAACCGACACCCGTCGACCCGCCGGAGCTCTTCCGCAGCCCGGCGTTCGCGCAGGGGATGATCGCGCCGGCGGGGCCGCTGCTCTTCGTCGGCGGCCAGAACGGCGTGGATGCCGAGGGCGAACTCCTCGAGGGCCTGCAGGCGCAGACGGAGCAGGCGCTGCGCAACCTGCTCGCGGTGCTCGCGGCCGCGGGGAGCGGGCCGGAGCACGTGGTCAAGCTGACCATCCACCTCGCGGCGGGCATCGACCCGACAGCGGCCTACGCCGCGACGCGGACCGTGTGGGGCGACCACCGCACCGCGGTCACGGTGCTCGCGGTGACGCCGGCGCGTCCGGGGGCTCTGGTCGAGATCGACGCCGTGGCATCCGTCCCGAGCTGAGCCCGGATCGCGATCGCGGCCTACTCGTCCCGGCCTACTCGTCCCGGCGGTCGGGTCCGTCGAACTCGGTGAGCTCTTCGACGACCGCCTCGCCCTCGGCGCCCGTGTCGTCGCGGCCACCGTCGTCGGCGGCTTCGTCGCCGGTCGGACCGACGGCGGACGACCCGTCGCGGTAGGCGCCGGTGCCCTCGTCGAGGGTTCCCTCGCCGTCCGGGTAGCCCGCGTCGTCCGGGTACTCGCTGTCGCGCGGTGTCACGTCATCGTCGTGTGCGTCGACCATGGGGTCCTCCTTCGTGTCCACGGCGGCATCATCCACCCGTCCGGGCGCCGCGCACAGTCCTCGCGACTGCGTTTTTCGGATAACGGTGACGTTAGTGAATCGGAAATAGGTGCATTAGGGTCAAGTGGTGGATGGACATATCGGGCTCGACCCCGCAGAGCTCCGACGGCTGCAAGAATGCGTCAAAGAACCGATCAGGACGCCCGGTCGCATCCAGTCGTTCGGGATGCTCTTCGTCGTCGATATCGCGACGTACGAAATCGTCACCGTCAGCGAGAACGCCGGTCGCTGGCTCGGCCGCTCGGTCTCCGAGCTGAACAGCCCGACGCTGGAGTGGAGCGTCACCGCCGAGACGCACGGCGACCCCATCCGCGTCGAGATCGGCGACGAGGCCTTCGACGCCGTGACCCACCGCCAGGGCGGTCAGGTCATCATCGAGCTGGAGCCCGCCGACACCGCGCCCGACCTTCCGTCGGCCTCCGTCGTCGGTGCGATCCGTTCGCTCGGCCTGCTGGCCGGCGCGGACGAGCTC
The DNA here is from genome assembly GCF_050632865.1 of Leifsonia poae. Taxonomy (GTDB): domain Bacteria; phylum Actinomycetota; class Actinomycetes; order Actinomycetales; family Microbacteriaceae; genus Leifsonia; species Leifsonia poae_B. The sequence goes on from NZ_JBODSA010000001.1 coordinate 1,204,884, forward strand.
CGCCAGGCAGCCGCCGAGGAGGTCAAGCGCATCAGCGGCTTCGACCGGGTGATGGTCTACCGCTTCTTCGAGGACGGCCACGGCGAGGTCGCCGGCGAGGCGTCCGAGCCGGACATGGAGTCCTATCGTGGGCTGCACTTCCCAGCCTCCGACATCCCGCAGCAGGCCCGTTCGCTCTACCTGACCAAGCTCTCGCGCCAGATCGTCAGCACGGACGACCTCGGGACTCCGCTGGTCTCGGTCGTCGACTCCCCGCCGCTCGACCTGAGCAGCGCGGAGCTGCGCGCCGTGTCGCCGCACCACCTCCAGTTCATGCGCAACATGGGACAGGCGTCGACCGTGTCGTTCTCGCTCATCCAGGAGGACCGGCTGGTCGGCATGATCACGTGCGCCCACCGCACCCGGAGACGGATGCCGATCCTGCTGCGCCGCGCGCTGGAGGTGCTGGCCACGCAGCTGACCCTGCAGCTCGGCGCGCTCGAGTCGATCGGGCAGCTTCGCCGTGACCTCAGCATCCGGGAGCAGCGGGCTACCGTACTCGCCGGGGTCCCGTCCTCCGACGACCCGCTGATCACGCTCGTCGACAACGGCGCCGAGCTGTGCCGGCTCGTGGGCGCCGACGGCGCCATCCTCGCTCTGGACGGTGTCAGCCGCAGCGTCGGCGCCGTGCCCCTGACCGATCGCAGCCTGCTGCTCTCGGCCGCGGGCACCGAGCCGCTGGCGACGAACGAGCTGGCGCGCACGCACCCGGCGCTCAGCGTGCTGATGCCGGGCTTCGCGGGGCTCATGGTCGTCCCGGTCGGCGCACACGGCGTCCTGCTGTTCTTCCGGCACGAGGTGGCGCGAGTCATCCGCTGGCTCGGCGATCAGACCGCCTCCAACCGCGACGATGCGCTGTCGCCGCGCCGTTCGTTCTCCGAGTGGAAGCAGAGCGTCGAGGGCACGGCCCTGCCGTGGGGTCCCGTCGCCGAGGAGTCGCGCGAACTGGGCCGCGACCTCGCTCGGGCGCTCGACCGCCGTCGCGAGGCCCATCTTGCGCAGCTCGCGCTGATCGACCACCTGACGGGCCTGCACAACCGCCGGTCGTTCGAGCACGAGCTCGAGAAGACCGTCACCGACGGCCAGGGCGGCGTCCTGCTGTTCCTCGACCTCGACGGCTTCAAGTCGATCAACGACCGGCACGGGCACGAGACCGGGGACGCGGTGCTGCGTGCGATCGCCGACCGGCTCACCCGCGACAGCCGCTCCACCGACGTGATCTCGCGGCTGGCCGGCGACGAATTCGTCGTGCTCAGCGGCGGGGCGACGCAGGAGGACGGGGAGCGTTTCGCCGCCCGCCTGGTGCGCGATATCGCCGACCCCATCGACACGGCTCGCGGCGCGATGACCGTCACGGCTTCCTGCGGCGTCATCACCATCGAGCCCGGGCCGACGGCGAAGCAGCTCCTGGACGCCGCGGACGCGGCGATGTACCGCGCCAAGAACACGGGACGCAACCGCGTCTCGCGCTGAGGCGCCGACGGCGTAGCGTCGGGGCATGCCCGACCCCATGCATTTCGACCGGCATGCCGACCTGTACGACCGCGCCCGGCCGCCGTACCCGACGGCGCTGACCGACCGCCTCGCCGCCCTCGGACTGCTGCGGGCCGGCGCCCGGGCGCTCGACCTCGGCGCCGGGAGCGGGCAGGCGACGCGCATCCTGGTCGACGCCGGGATGGAGGTCACGGCCGTCGAGCCGGGCCGCGCCCTGGCCGCGCGGCTGAAGAAGACGCTTCCGGCCGTGCAGGTGATCCGCGCAACGGCGGAGGAGGCCGAGCTCCCGGACGGGGCGTTCGACCTCGTGACGATCGCGACGGCCGTGCACTGGTTCGACCTCCACGTCGTGCTGCCGAAGCTGCACCGCACCCTCGCGACCGACGGCCGGCTCGCGGTGTGGCGCACCGCCTACGGCGATCCGTCGGTCCCGCCTGGGCCGTTCCGCGAACGCGTGCAGCGGATCGTCGACGCACGGGACGCTCCACCCCGCCCGCAGCCGGACGAGGCCGACACGGTGAGCTGGGCACGAGCTCTCGAGTCCGGCGGCCTGTTCCGCACCGTTCACTCCGATGAGTTCGCCTGGACCATCGCCCTCGACGCGGACGGAGTCCGGGACCTGTTCACGACGTTCAGCGACTGGACGGCCGCCGAGGCGCAGGAAGCCGCCCGGGCGGTCGACGAGCTGGGCGGCACGGTCACCGAGCACTATCTGACGCCGCTCCTGGTGCTCGAACCGGTCCGCTGAGGCCGCCCGCGTCGATCAGGGCCGTGTCGATCCGGGCGGTTCCCGTTCGACGCATCAGCACGAGATGATGCGAGACAGGAGGCTTGACCGTGACCGAATACATCATCCTCATCCAGGGAGACGAAGAGCGCTGGAGCAGCATGACCGAGGCCGAGCGTGCGGAGATCGACGCCGCGCACGGCGCGTTCTGGGAGAAGGCCGGGGATGCGATCCGCGCCTCGGGCGAGCTGCAGGGCTCGCGGACGGCGGTGACCGTCCGGCGCGGCGACGGCGGCGAACCGGTCGCGGTCGACGGGCCGTTCACCGAGGCGAAGGAGGTCGTCGGCGGGTTCTATCTGATCGACGTGCCGGACCGCGAGACCGCGGTCGAACTGGCGTCGGGACTGGCGGAGGCGCGGCACGATCACAGCGGAGTGCAGGTGCAGCCGCTGGTCGATCACAGCGACAAGAGCAGCTAGGGGAACGGGGGTGGTTCCCCCGGGATGCCGATCCGTTCGCGTCGGGTTGAGACGTCTTCGCCAGCGAATTCGTGTCCGCGTCGGGTCCGGCATCCCCGGGCCTCCATCACGCTAGCGGGGAGTGGCGGTGTCCTCAATTCGGAGGACCGAAACCGTCAAGAATTGACGGGGCCAAACGCGCGCGGGTCGCTAGGACCTCCGCGCGTCCCCTTGTGCGGCTCCTCGATGATGCGCACGTTGTGGACGGTCACCGTCTCGGTCATGAGGAGGTCGAGGGAGGTCACGAACAGCCGGCCGATCTCGTCCTCGCTGACGTCCGGCCCCGGCAGATCGACGCGGAAGCCCTGCGCCTGCAGGCCGCCCTCGTTCGAGAACGTGACCTCGGCGTCGAACACGGCGCGGTACTCGGTCACGGGTTCGCCGGCTTGGTCGCGACGCCGTCGAGCCACAGGGTCTCCGACTCGTCGCGGTGCACGCCGTCCGTGCCGACGTGCTTGGTGCTGATCGTCGGACCCTTCTGGATGACGTGCACCAACGCCATCCCGTGGCCGCGGCCGAGGTCGTAGTCGTCCTTCAGCCAGGCGAGGATGTCGCCCGCTTTCACGCCGGGCGCGTCGAGCCCGCGCTCGTGGGCGATGTCGACCAGCTGCCGCGGGGTGAGTCCGGTCTTCTTCTCGATGGTGTCCAAATACGCCTGGAATGACATAGCGCCGAGCGTACGCGACGCCGCCCGCCTCCATGGGGAGACGGGCGGCGTCGGCGTGGTGATCAGTTGAACTTGCGACGGTACTTCGCGATGGCGAAGGCGTAGGCGACCACCAGGATCCCGACGAGCCAGGCGAGCGCGATCCAGATGTCGGTGCCCACCGGCTGTCCGGCGAAGAGCGCGCGCATGGTGTTCACGATCGAGGTGACCGGCTGGTTCTCCGCGAACCAGGCGACCGGCGCAGGCATCGACTCCGTCGGCACGAAGGCCGAGCTGATGAACGGCAGGAAGATCAGCGGGTAGCTGAACGCACTGGCGCCGTCCACCGTCTTGGCCGACAGACCCGCGATCACGGCGATCCAGGTGAGCGCGAGGGTGAACAGGATGAGGATGCCGGCCACTGCGAGCCACGCCCCGACCGACGCGCCGGTGCGGAAGCCCATGATCAGGGCGACCCCGATCACCAGCGCGACCGAGACCAGGTTGGCCACGAGCGAGGTGAGGACGTGCGCCCACAGCACCGACGACCGCGCGATCGGCATCGACTGGAACCGCTCGAAGATCCCGCCCTGGAGGTCGAGGAACAACCGGTACGCCGTGTAGGCGATCCCGGATGCGATGGTGATGAGGAGGATGCCCGGCAGCATGTAGTCGATGTACGACTGGCCTGTGCCGATCCGGATCGCCCCGCCGAGCACGTACACGAACAGCAGCATCAGGGCGATCGGGGTGATCGCGGTGGTGATGATCGTGTCCGGACTGCGGAGGATGTGACGCAGCGACCGCCCGGTGAGGGTGCGCGTGTCGCTGAGGACGTAGGTGCTCATCGTTCACTCCTTTCGGTTGCTGCGTCCTCGTCGCCGACGAGGGCGAGGAAGACCTCTTCGAGCGTCGGCTGCTTCTCCACGTACTCGACCGTGGCCGCGGGGAGGAGCCTCTTCAGCTCGGCGAGCGTGCCGTTCTGGATGATCGTGCCCTTGTGCAGGATCGCGATCCGGTCGGCCAGCTGCTCGGCCTCGTCGAGGTACTGCGTGGTGAGCAGCACTGTCGTGCCGGTGCGGGCGAGCTCGCGGACAGTGTCCCAGACCTCGATGCGCGCCTGCGGGTCGAGGCCGGTGGTCGGTTCGTCGAGGAAGATGACCGGCGGGTCGCCGATCAGGCTCATCGCGATGTCGAGCCGGCGCCGCATCCCGCCGGAGTAGGTGCCCGCCTTGCGGTCGCCCGCGTCGCTGAGTGAGAAGCGGGCCAGCATCCGGTCGGCCACCTGGCCCGGGTCCTTCAGGTGCCGGAGCTTCGCGACCAGCACCAGGTTCTCGCGCCCGGTCAGCACCTCGTCGACGGCCGCGAACTGCCCCGTCAGGCTGAGCGAGCGGCGCACGTCCGCCGGAGCCGACCCGACGTCGAAGCCCTGGACGCTGGCGCTGCCGCCGTCCGCCTCCAGAAGGGTCGCGAGGATGCGGACGAGGGTGGTCTTGCCGGCCCCGTTGGAGCCGAGAAGGGCGAAGATGCTGCCGGCGGCGACGTCGAAGTCGACCCCGCGCAGCACCTCCAGCTCCTTGAAGGACTTGGTGATGCCCTGCACCCGGATCGCCGGGTCGAGCGTGGTGGCGGTCATGATGGTGTTCCCCCTTCTTGCTGTTCGGCGGCCGCTGCGACCGCCTGGTCGAGCCGGTCGCGCTCCTTGTCCATCCAGCGCTTGCCCGTGTAGGCCTCCGCGAACGTCTCCGCGAACTCGGCCGGGTCGTCCCCGGTGATCTCGCGGATGGGCGTGCCGTCGGCCGCCGCACGCTCCCACAGGTCGGCGAAGTCGCCGAACATCGTGACGAGCACGTCCCCGTCAACCAGGCCGCCCTGGTACAGGAAGTACCGGTGGAACGCCTTCGCGGCCGAACGGTAGGGCTCGGGGAGCGCGTCGATGCGCGCGACGGTCTGCCGGTACTGCTTCTTCTGCTCGAGCGACCCGGTAAGGGCCTCGATCCACTTCGCTGCCATGATCAGTCGTTCCCTTCGGTGTGGAGCTGTTCGATCCGTTCCGCGAGGAAGCTCCATGTCCTCCAGAACTCTGCGAGCTGTTCGCGCCCCTGCGCGTTGAGCGAGAAGACCTTGCGCGGCGGCCCCTTCTCGGACGGCACCTTCTCGACGTCCACGAATCCGCGCTGCTCGATACGCACCAGCAGCGCGTACACCGTGCCCTCGACGAGGTCGGTGAAGCCCTGGTCGCGCAGCCGCGCGGTGATCTCGTATCCGTATGCGGGACGATCGGAGAGGATCGCGAGGACCATCCCCTCGAGGGTGCCCTTGAGCATTTCCGTCATCTGGCTGGCCATCGGGGTCACCTCCTACTCAGTGATGTTGACTACTGGTAGAAAGTATCACTGAGTACCGGTACCTAGCAAGACCGAATAGTGACTTCTCCGTCTGAGTGGATCAGAAGGCGACCCGGGGCCTAACTACGCCCCTGCAGATGCCGCCGGGTCAGCTCCGCCATCTCCTCGTCGCTCAGGTCGTCGAGCCGGCGGCTCTCATGCCGGTCGAGGCGCATCCAGCGAACGAAGAGGATAACGAGCACCGGCACGTCGGCGAGCTCGGCGATGAACCACAGTAGATCGCCCGACAGGTGCTGGTCGTGCAGGGGAGTGGGGAACCAGATCGGCAGGCGCCCGGCGATCGCCGGGGCGTGGTCGAGGATGCCGTCGTTGAGCCGCAGCAGGAGGCCGGGGATCGCGTCCAGCACGAGTTCGACGAATGCGAGCAGGAACTCCACGGTGACGAAGAACCCTGTGCGCAGCACGGAGTGCGCCGCGATCGGCAGGACGAGGAGCAGGCCCGCGAGCGGGGTCACGACCGAAATTGTCCACTCGGAGCACGGGGAGTCCCGCAGGATCGCGGCGACCGGCGTCAGGAAGACCAGGAACACAGCGCAGGCGAACACGGGGGCGAAGGCGGCGCTGCCCACGACGCGGACGGGCCGCGAGCGCATGATGCGGTCGGTGCGGCGACGGCCGGCCGGGCCGAGCGCTGCGCGGGCGAGCGCGACGGGGCGGCCGAGGCTGATCAGCGCGGGCACGACGAACAGGAGGAGGGCGATCCGCGTCGTGAAGGCCCAGCGCAGGTCGGTGCTCTCCGCGCCGAGGAAGCCGAACGAGACGACGGCGTACGACCCGAGGCCGAGCAGGAGGTACGCGCCGGTCAGCCGGGCGGGCCAGCGGTGGCCCCGATGACGCAGCCGCGCCACGCCGCCGAGGTAGAGGGCGGCCGCGGCGACGAGGACGGCCGCCGCCGCGGGATCGAGCGACCAGGTGCTGAGGAGGACGGCGAGGGGTGGCGTGGTCGGCTCCGTTCGGATCTCGGGACGACCGCATCCTCCTCCTGCGCTTCTGTGGCGTCGCTGGATGCTCCTAGGCTGGAGCCATGCACGCCGCTCTCCAGTACACGTACGCCGACGACTACCTGACGGCTCGCGAGGCGCTTCGGCCTGCGCACCTGGCCCTCGGCTGGGAGGCCGTCGAACGGGGCGAGCTGCTGCTCGGCGGCGTGCTCGGCGACGGCCCGTTCGACGGGCTGCTCGTCTTCCAGGGCGACGACGCGCTCGGTGCGGCCGAGCGCTTTGCCGCGGCCGACCCGTACGTCGCCCACGGCCTGGTCACCGCCTGGACGGCGCGCGAGTGGAAGACGGCACTCGGAGAGACGGCCACGGCGCCCGTCCGGCCGTAGCGCTACGCCGCCGACGGGACCGCGGTGGCGGGGATGCGTCCCAGCCGCACCAGGATCTCGAACCGGTCGGGGACGCCCCAGTGCTCGACGATGCGTCCGTCGCGCACGCGCGCGACGTCGAACACGGTGAGCCGCATCGGAAGCCCGGTCGGCGGGCCCGCGAACGGCCCGGTGTTGGTCCCGACGCCTTCGGCCCGTACCCAGATGGTGTCGTCCCGCTCCACCCAGTCCTGCACTTCGAAGTGCAGGTCTGGGAACGCGGTGTGCACGTCGGCCATGCACTTCTTGATGTACTGGATGGCGTCCGCCGCCGTGCCGGACATGCCGAACTGGTGCTCCACGATGTCCGGGGAGCACAGCTCGTCGACGACCTCGAGACGGCCGTCGGAGAACCCCTCGTCGAGCATGCGCTCGACGACGTTCAGAGCGGTGGATGCCGCTCGCTCGGTGATCATGATGACTCCTTCGTCTGCATTGTCGCTGTACTCGATGCAGTTACACTGCACTGAGTACACCGGTAGTATCCGACTCGTGGATGCTGACGTCAAGAGCACGTACCGGCAGGAGCAGGCCGCCGAGACCCGCCAGCGGATCGCGTGGGCGGCGCAGCGGCTGTTCGCGCGCGACGGCTACGCCGTGACGAGCATCGAGGCGATCGCACGGGAGGCCGGGGTCGCCACCCGCACCGTGTACGCGGCCTTCGGAGCCAAGCGCGAAATCCTCAACCTGATCTGCGAACGATGGCTCGAACGGGCGGGCGCGCGGGAGCTCGCCAAGGCCGTTCTCGAGGAGGACGACCCCCGCGCCCGGCTCGCCGGCGCCGCCCACTGGCTGACCGTGCTGTACTCGACCGACTTCGACGTGGTCCGCATCCTCGACGCCGCTCAGGATGAGGACCGCGAGACGCAGGAGCTGCTGCGCTCCAAACTGCGCGGGAGGAACCGCGTGATGGACAGCCTGATCGCGTCGGTCGAGCCGATCCTCGCTGTGCCGGTGGGGGAGGCGCAGTCGGTGTACCGCGCGATGGCGGCCCCCGGGGTCTACCAGGAGCTGGTGGTGGCGTCGGGATGGCCGCCGGAGCGATTCGAGCGCTGGCTGCACGACGTGCTCACGGCGCAGTTGCTCTGATCCCCTCCCGCATTTCCAGGATACCGGCCGGGTGGGGTCTTGCTGCAAGGCCCCGGTGAGGCACCAGAATGGTCGCTCCACGGAACGAGGGGAGCGATGTGCACGACGTGATCATCAGCGGGGCCGGCCCGACGGGGACGATGCTGGCGGCGGAGTTGCGCCTTCACGGCGTCGACGTCTTGGTGCTGGAGCGCGACGCCGAGCCGACGCCGCTGGTCCGCTCGCTGGGCCTGCATCCGCGCAGCATCGAACTCTTGGACATGCGCGGACTGCTGGACCGGTTCCTCGCTGTCGGCACCCCGTATCCGCAGGCCATCGGGCACTTCGCGGGCATTCCGAGCCCGCATCCCGTGCACCTGGACAGCTCGCACGCGTACGTCCTCGGCATCCCGCAGCCGGTCACCGACAGCATCCTGTTCGAGCACGCCGTCGAGCTCGGCGCGGAGGTGCGCCGCGGCGCCGAAGTGGTCGGCTTCGCCCAGGACGACGAGGGCGTGACCGTCTCCCTGGCCGACGGCTTGACCGTCCGCGGCGGCTGGCTGGTCGGCGCGGACGGCGGACGCAGCCTCATCCGGAAGCTCGCCGGGATCGGCTTCCCCGGCGAGCCTGCCCAGATCGAGTGGATCCTCGGCGAGGTGCAGGTGACCGCGTCGCCGGAGGAGATGGCCGCCGTCACCGCGGAGATCCGCACGACCGAGCGCGGTTTCGGCATCGGCCCCACCCCGGACGGGCTGGTGCGCGCCGTCGTCCCGGCCGCCGCCGTCGCCGAGGACCGGACGGTCGCGCCGACGCTCGAGGAGTTCGCCGCCCGGCTCCGAGAGGTCGCCGGAACCGACTTCGGCGTCCACTCTCCACGGTCCCTCACGCGTTTCACCGACGCCACCCGGCTGGCGGAGCGGTACCGGGAGGGCCGGGTGCTGCTCGCGGGCGATGCCGCGCACGTGCATCCGCCCCTCGGCGGCCAGGGCCTCAACCTCGGCATCCAGGACGCGGTGAACCTGGGCTGGAAGCTCGCCGCCGAGATCGCCGGATGGGCGCCCGCGGGCCTGCTGGACACCTACGGCAGCGAGCGGCATCCCGTCGCCGACGGTGTGCTCACATCGACGCGCGCACAGGCGGTGCTCACGTCGCCGGAACCGGGGCCGCAGGCCGTGCGCCGCGTGCTGGCCGAGCTCATGGAGTTCGACGACGTGGCGACGTACCTGGCCGAGAAGGTGGCCGGGACCGCCATCCGCTACGACGTCGGCGAGGGGCCCCGGCTGCTCGGGAACCGCCTGCGGGATCTGCCGGTCGGCGACGGTCGCCTCTACGAGCGGATGCGCGACGGCCGCGGGATGCTGCTCGACGGGACGGGGACGCTGTCGGCGGACGGGTGGGCCGGGCGTGTCGATGTGGTCACGGCGGCGCCGGGGGAGCTGCCCACGCCCGCCCTGCTGCTGCGGCCTGACGGCCATGTGGTGTGGCTGGGCGATGACGCGGACGGGCTCGACGCGGCGCTCCGCCGGTGGTTCGGCGCGCCACCCGTGTGAGGCCCCCGCTCAGCCCGCCACCGGCACGTACCTGAGCAGCACGTTGCGCGAGCCGTCGAGGATCCGCGCCTCAACCGGCCTCAGCCGCACACCGCCCCGAAACGCCGGCACCCCTTCGCCGATCGCGTCGGGTCCGACGACGAGATCGAGCCGGTCCAGCAGCCCGTCGGCGAGCAGCCCATTCCACAGGGAGCCGCTGGCGAAGACGACGATGCTGCCGCCTTCGCCCGCCTTCTCCCGTTCGATCCGCTCACGCAGGCCGGAGCCCGGGACGACCGTGGTCGTGTCCCGCCAGGGATGGTCGTCGGGGATCTCGAGCCGGTCGCTGACGACCAGCTTCGGCACCTCCCGATAGCGGCGGCTGAACTCGCGGTTCACCGCGCTGAGGGCCGGGTTGGCGGGGTCCTCCGGCGCGTCCGCGACCATCGGCCAGAACGAGCCGAACAGGTCGAACGACGCGCGGCCGAGCAGCACGGTCCCGGCCTCGCGCATCAGCGCGAGGTTGTGGGCGTCGAACGCCGGGTCCAGGTTGAGCGCGAGCGGGTTTCCGCCCGGGCCCGCGTTGAAGCCGTCGAGGGTGACGGCGGCGGAGACGATGAGGGGACGCATGGTGCTCCTTTCAGAATCGGCGGAACGTGTCGCGGATGGCGGCAGCGGTCGCCTGCGGGTGCTCCAGGCCCAGGAAGTGACCGCCCGCGGCCGCGGTCTCGACGGAGCGGAGGCCGGCGACCGCTCGCTCTGCGAACGAGCGCGGGAACCCGTCCAGCCACGACTCCCGGCTGAGCAGCAGAGCGGTCGGCGCCTGAATGGTCGGTCGCGGCGGGTTGTCGGGCCAGTCCACGTACTGCTGGAACGAGGTCGCGATGGTGCCCGTCGTCCAGTACAGCGTGGCGATGCGGATCACCTCCCGCTCCGTGGCGGCATCGAGCCCGCCGTCCGTCCATGCGTCCCACTTGTCACCGATCCACGCCAGCAGGCCGGCGGGGGAGTCGGCGAGCGCTGCGGCGAGGGTGTCGGGGCGGGTGGCCATGATCGCGCTGTAGCCGCCGTCGTCCTCGTCGAACTCCGCGAGGGCCGCGAGGTACGCGGTCTCCTCGTCGGACTGCGGCTCCTCGTCCGCGGGGAACGGCGGATGCAGCAACTGCAGCCCGATCACGGCGTCCGGGTGCACCGCGCCGAGCCACCCCGCCGCGGCGCCCCCGATATCGCCGCCGAAGGCGCCGTACCGTTCGAAGCCGAGCGCGTCGGTCATCAGCGCGTGCAGGTCCTCCGCGATGGCGACCCGGGTGAGCGGTCCCTCCGGCAGCTCGGAGAAGACGAACCCGGGCAGCGACGGGATGACGATGTCGAACGCGAGCTCGTCGTCGGAGGCGCGCGTGAGCTCGTCCGCAAGGGGTAGGTACTCGGTGAACGCGCTGGGCCAGCCGTGGAGCAGCAGCAGCGGAACCACCCGCGCTGCCGGCCGGGGCGGCCGCACCCGGACGACGTGGATGCGGTGCCCGCGCACCTCCGCAAGATACTGCTCGTACGCGTTCAGCCGCTCCTCCTCGGCGCGCCAGTCGACGTCCAACCAGCGCGACACGAACGCCCGCAGTCGCTCCCCGCCGAGTCCGCCCGGACGCTTCGGCGTCCCGATCGCCGGGAGGACCCGCGTCCGCTCCAGTCGCGTCCGCAGGTCGTCGAGCACGGCCTCCGGAACCTCGACCCGGAACGGCGAAAGAGTCGTCGCCATGGTCATCCCTCCTCACTCGGCACAGGCGTCGCCGCCGGCGCGACGGGCTTGCGTACGAAGAACGCGCCGACCACCAGCAGCACCGACAGCGACGCCCCGCAGAGGAACGCCGCCCGGATACCGGCCTCGGTCGCGGCGGCAGCGGGTGCGCCGCCGGTCACCGCGTGCGCGCCGACGGTCGACAGCACCGTGATGAACAGGGCCGTACCGATCGCACCGGCGAGTTGCTGGTTCGTCCCGATGATCGCCGACCCGTAGGAGTACAGGCGCGGCGGCAGCGACCCCAGCGCCGAGGTGAACAGCGGCGTGAACGTCAGCGCGAGCCCGAGGGACAGGCCGACGTGAACCAGCACCACGAGGAACACCGGGGTCGCGTGGTCCACCAGGGTCAGCATCCAGAGCACCGCGCTGACGACGATCGTGCCCGGGATGATCAGGGGAGTCGGTCCCCACCGGTCGTAGCTGCGGCCGACGACCGGACCCAGCAGCCCCATCAGCAGGCTGCCCGGAAGCAGGACGAGCCCGGTCGACAGGGGAGTGAGCCCGAGCACGCCCTGCAGGTAGAGGGGAGGAGGATCAGCGTCCCGAACATCGACGCCATCGCGATCGCCATCATTCCGACTCCGAGGCTGAACCCGCTCGAGCGGAAGACGCGCAGGTCGAGCAGCGCCCGGTCGGTCCGCTGGAGCGCGAGCTGACGCCAGACCAGCGCAGCGAGCGCGAGCGCGCCGATCGCGATCGGGATCCACACGGGAAGGCTCTGCCGGCCCTGCGCGGCCTCGGCCACGCTGCTGAACCCGTAGATGAGCCCCGAGAAGGCGAACGCCGACAGGATGACCGAAGAAACGTCGACCGGCACCTTCTTCGGCTCGTTCACGTTCGGGATGCGCAGCGCGCCGAGCAGAAGCGCGCCGACCGCGAACGGGAGGACGAAGAGGAAGATCCATCGCCATCCCGCGACGTTCAGGATGGCGCCGGCCACCGTCGGGCCGAGCGCAGGGGCCACCGACATGACGATGGAGATGTTCCCCATGGTCCGGCCGCGGAAGGTGGGCGGGACCAGCGTCATCACGGTCGTCATGAGCAGCGGCATCATGATCGCGGTTCCGCTCGCCTGCACGACGCGCGCTGCCACGAGGACGCCGAAGCCGGGAGCGACCGAGGCGATGAGCGTCCCGAGCGTGAACAGGCTCATCGCGGTGACGAACACCGTGCGGGTGCGGAAGCGCTGCAGCAGGAAGCCGGTGGTCGGGATGACGACGGCCATGGTGAGCATGAACGCCGTGGTCAGCCACTGGCCGAGGCTCGGCGGGATGTGGAGGTCCGCCATGAGGTCGGGCAGTGCGACGTTCATGACGGTCTCGTTCAGGATCACCACGAAGGCGGAGACCAGCAGGAGCGAGATGACGAGACGGTTGCGGGAGGAGTGATCGGATGCGGAATCGGTCGGTGCGGATGTGGTCCGGATGTCGGACAAGCGCTCTCCTTCAGTGCGTACGGCGGGGTGAGGCCTGCCATTCTGCACGGGGAGGGGCTCTTGCGGCAAGCCCCCTGGAGTGCTATATATTGAGTATGGGAGTCAAGACCTCCCTTTTCTTATGCGCCGGTGCGCGGCGGGTTATACGCGAACTCGAGGCGGATGCCGTTGTCGTCCTCGACGAAGGCCGCGTAGTACCGCTCGTTGAAGCGCGGGTACGGCTTCGGGTCGCGGACCGACGTCCATCCCGCCGCGAGCGCGATCTGGTGGAGTCGATCCACCTCCTCCCGCGTGGCGATGTCGAAGGCGAGATGCTGCCAGCCGACGCGACCATGGCGGTGCGGCCCGGAGCCAGCCTCCCGCTCGGGGAAGAGGATCAGCTCGGTCTCGGTCCCGCAGTCCCAGGACACCGACCCCTCGGCGTCCCGCCGGGTGTACCCGAGAGCGGTCAACACCGGATCGAACTGGGCGATCGCGGACGGCAGGTGGGCGACGGTCATTCCGAGGTGGTCGACGAGGGCCATACGCGCGAGTCTAGGGAGGGCCCCTACTGGAGCGCCGAGGTGAGCCGGGCGACCCCGTCGAGGAAGGTGGCCGATTTCGGCTCGCGCAGCCACTCCTCGAGTGTCAGCTGCCGCCCCGCATCCCGATAGCCCTGCTCGATGGCGCGCATCTGGTCGACGAACGAGCGGCCGTAGGCCAGCAGGGTCACCTCGGAGTTCAGCGCGAAGGAGCGGATGTCCATGTTGCTCGACCCGATCACGGCGACGTCGTCGTCGATAGACAGGTGCTTCGAGTGCAGGATGAATGGTGCCGGGTACAGCCAGATCTGCACGCCGGCGCGCAGCAGCGGTTCGTAGTACGACCGCTGCGCGTGCCACACCGCCCCCTGGTCGCCGATCTCGGAGACGAAGAGTTGCACATCCAGCCCGCGCTGGCACGCCGAGGTGATGGCGTACATCATCGCCTCGTCCGGGACGAAGTACGGACTGGTGATGATGACCTTCCGCTGCGCCGACGTGACGAGGGTGAGGAACTGACGGAGGTTGTTCTCACCTTCGTAGCCGGGGCCGCTCGGGACCACCTGGCAGACGAGCGCGTCGGCGGAGGGATCGGCGGGCACGTCCACCGCGGGCACCTGCGCATCCGCGCCCAGCAGTTCACCGGTCTCGAGGTACCAGTCGGAGAGGAAGACGGCGTTGGTCTCGGCCACCACCGGCCCGGTGATCCGGGCCATGAGCTCTTGCCACTGGAGTCCGCGCTTGAGGTTCTTCGGCGTGTTGTAGCTGCGGTCGATGAGGTTCTGCGACCCCATGTGCGCCACGAGGCCGTCCACGACCACGAGCTTCCGATGGTTGCGCAGATCCGGCCGCTGGTATTCGCCCGAGAACGGCCGGACGGGGAGCATCCAGCTCCACTTCACACCGATGCGGTCGAGCTCGGCGAACGTCTTGTCGCTGTCGACCGCGCGGCGGGAGGCGACATAGTCGGCGAGCAGCCGGACCGTCACGCCGCGCTGCACCGCCCGCTCCATCGCGGCGAAGAACGGCTTCGTCGTCGCATCCCAGGACACGATGAAGAACTCGACGTGCACGAACGTCCGGGCGGTCTCGATGTCGGCGGTCATCGCATCGATCGACGAGCGGTAGTCGCCGATCAGGGTGGCCGCGTTGCCCGCGACCGCCGGCAAGGCTCCGTTCTCCCGGTTCTGGCGTGCGAGCGACGCGAACCAGTCCGGGAATCCGCCGCGGTCGCCGAGGGGAGGGATGCCCTGCGCTCGGTCGGCGATGATCCGGTCGAGCTCTTTCTGCTTCTCCCGCCGCTTCTTCGGCAGCCGCACGTTCCCGATCAGCAGGAACAGGATGATGCCGATGAACGGGATGAGGAAGATCGCGAGCAGCCACGCCATGGCCGCAGTCGGTTTGCGGTCGCGCGGCACGATGATGAGGGCGGCGATCCGGATGACGAGATCGGCGACGATCAGGATGCCGCCGAGGATGGGGAACTGCTCCGGGCTCATGCGACCGCCTTCCCGCGCGGATGGTGTCGCGAGTATGGCAGGGCAGGGGACGGGTCGGGAAGGCGGCGATTGCACGACGAAGGGCGCAGGGTCCGTGACCCTGCGCCCTCCTACCGCGTGCCGCTCAGCCCTGGCGGGCCTTCATCCGCGGGTTCTTCTTGTTGATGATGAACGTGCGGCCCCGGCGGCGCACGACCTGCGCTCCGGGCATCGACTTGAGCGAGCTCAACGAGTTGCGTACCTTCATGGCGGACCTCCCTTATTGAAACCTGTTCTCAACAACACCGGGAGGGGCCGGTTTATTGCATCAGTGCGGCTACACCCCGAACGTCGCGAGCCAGGCGTCCACCACCGGGATGTCGACCCGCTGGTAGCCGCCGAGGTAGCGGCAGTTGTCCGTGTAGCCGTAGCTCGTCACGGCGACGAGCCGGTCACCGAGGAACACCGGGCCGCCCGAGTCGCCGAAGCAGGTGCCGCCCGTCCCGCGGGTGTCGTTCGGGTTGCCGTTCGTCTGGAGGATCTGCGGCGTCAGCTTCTGGCCCGGCATATCGACGTAGCGACGGATGAGCGGGTAGCTCATGGGCTGCGGCTTCTGCGGACCGGTCTCGGGCTTGCGCACCTCGGTGCCGTAGCCGACCGCCGTGAACAGCGTCTTCGACAGGTCGCTCTTCTTGATCGCGTCCAACGTCCCCACCGGGGCGATTTCCGGGTAGCCGGAGCCGAACGAGGGGAGGGGCTGGTCGAGCACGATCACGCCGACGTCGTTCCAGTTCGCAGTGTCGGTGAAGTCGGAGTAGTCCGGGTGCGTGTACGCGGTCCCTGAGTAGTACCCCGCAGCCGTGATCTCCGCCGCCGTGTACCCGGCGCTCGGGTCCGCCGCGGCCGGGAACGGCGCCGGCGGCTGCTCGGCGATGACCGAGTCGAAGGTGACGAGCGTCTTGCCCAGCGTCCCAGAGGTGCAGTGCGCCGCGGTCAGCACGACCGTCGGCGACACCAGCGTCGCCGAGCAGCGGAACCTCCCGTCGGCGTCGTAGAACAGGATCAGCCCGACGTCGGGATGGGTGTTCCCGTCGGGCGTGCCCCCGGTGCTGGCGACGGCGGGTGCGCCGGTCAGCAGTGCGCCGAAAGCGGCGGCCGCGATCGCGGCTGCCAGGATTCTCTTTCGCATGGATCCCCCTTGGATCTCGAAGCGGATTCGGTGGGATCGAGTATGTACGTTTTCACAGGATCGGCCAAGACCCCCGACGTCCGGGACGTTCGCCGTCTGAACGGGACGAGCTCAGCCGAGCCATTCGGCATAGAAGACGCCGAGGCCCAGCGCGACGAGGATGCCGGTCACGATCCACAGCCGCACGACGATGGTCACCTCGCGCCAGTTCATGAGTTCGAACGTGTGATGGATCGGCGTCATCAGGAACAGCCGCCGGCCTCCGGTGGCCTTGAAGTACGCGCGCTGGACGATCACCGAGCCCGCCTCGATGACGAAGAGGCCGCCGATGAGCAGGAGCAGCAGTTCGGTGTGCGTCTCGATCGCGAGCGCGCACAGCGCCCCGCCCAGTCCGAGGGCGCCGGTGTCGCCCATGATGATCTTCGCCGGGTTCGTGTTCCACCAGAGGAAGCCGATGAGGGCTCCGCAGATGGCGGCGGCGACGATGGCGAGGGAGAGCGGATCGGCGGTCGGGTAGCACTTGGACACGTTGTCCGGTTGCACACGATCGCCTCCGCACGCCTGGCTGAACTGCCAGAAGCCGATGAACGCGAAGGCTCCGATCGAGAGGATGGACGCCCCGGTGGCGAGGCCGTCCAATCCGTCCGCGAGGTTCACGCCGTTGGTCGACGCGGCGGCGAGGACGTTGACCCAGAGCAGGTAGAGGATGACCCCGACGGCCGGGACGGCGGTCGCGATCCGCGCGAAGTCCAGGTCCGGGATGTCGCGGACGGCTGAGATCGCCGTCGACGCCGGCGTCAGGCCGTCCGCGTTCGTGAGCTGGACGGCGAGGATCGCGTATGCGGTGCCCACGGCGAGCTGGCCGGCGATCTTGGACCAGCCGCCGAGGCCCAGGCTCCGCTGATTGCGCACCTTGAGGTAGTCGTCCAGAAAGCCCACCGCCGCCATCCCAACGAGCATGAAGAGGACCAGCAGGGCCGACGGGGTGATCGCGGCGCCACCGTTCAGCCAGGCGGCGACGAAGAAACCGAACAGGGTCGCCAGGATGAAGACGATCCCGCCCATGGTCGGCGTACCCCTCTTGACGTGGTGGCTCTCCGGCCCGTCGTCGCGGATGAACTGCCCCAGATTCAGCCGCCGGAACAACCGGATGAACGCCGGAGTCAGAGCCAACGAGAAGACGAGGGCAAGGCTGCCGGCAGTCAGAAGGGTCCCCACCGGGGAATCCTCTCATCGGCGGTCAGGGGATCCAGGCACCCTCGCCGATGGGCGCGGCGGGAGCGTCATCGCCTCGGAAGTTCTGGGCGTCGCGTCCGGGCGGCTGCCCGAAGGCACGGCGGTACTCGCGGCTGAACTGCGACGCGCTCCCGAAGCCGACGGCGTACCCGGCTTCGGCGACGCCCGCGGCGCCCCGGAGCAGCAGCGCCCGCGCCTCGCGCAGCCGCAAGGCCTTCTGCCACTGGATGGGTGTCATCGAGGTGGCCGCCCGGAAGTGACGGTGGAAGGTGGATGCGCTCATCCCGCTGATCCGCGCCAGCTCCTCGATCGCGACCTGCTCGGCAAGGTGATCGCGCATCCAGCGGATCGCCCGGGAGATGTGCGCCAGGCTGCCGTCGGCCACGCCGATCTGCCGGACGATCCCGCCCTGCGGGCCGCTGAGCAGGCGCCAGACGATCTCGCGCTCGGCGGCGGCGCCCAAGGCCGCCAGGTCGGCCGGGTCGTCCAGCAGCCGCAGCATCCGCGACGCTGCGTCGAGCAGGTCCGGAGAGGCCGTGCCGACCGCGAGGCCCGTGAACGCGGGCGGCCGCGCGACCTCCACCGTGTCGAGCAGGAGGGCGGCGATAACGGCCGGCCGCAGCGCCAGGCTGAACACGACGAACGGATCGTCGGGGGTCGCCCGCTCCACACGGCCGGTGACGGGGAGGTCGATCGAGACGACGAGGTATTCGCCCGCGCCGTAGACCACCTCCAGGTCGCCGACGGCCGTCCGCTTGCTGCCGCCGGCGACGAGGGTCACCGACGGCTCCGACATGGTGGCCGCCGGGGGAGTGCCGTCGGTCACGACGCCGAGGCTGAGGCCGTTGACGATGTTCCTGCGGATCCCACCGCGCGCGTGGCGGATGATCAGATCGCGCAGGTCGGCCGGCTGTCCCATGCTCCGAGACAAGCACCAGGACGCGGTTGGGCGCAAACGATCCGGTGGCGTTGTCCGCTGACATGACAGGATCGTGCACGACCTCCGCAGGATCGGTGTAGGGCGTCCCCGCCGTCGGTGATGCGATGGAGTCATCCGCAGGAAAGGGATGGATCCACATGAGACGCAGGACCTTCGGGGCGACCGGCTGGTCGGTGAGCGAGCTCGCGCTCGGCACCATGATGTTCGGGGCGATGGGCAACCCCGACCATGACGACGCCGCCCGCATCATCAACAGCGCGCTCGACGCGGGGATCAATTTCGTGGACACGGCCGACGTGTATTCGGCGGGGAGTCCGAGGCCATCGTCGGCCGGGCGATCCGCGACCGCCGCGACGAGGTTGTGCTCGCGACCAAGTTCGGCCTCCCGATGGGCTCCGACCCGAACTCCGCGGGGGCGTCGCGGCGGTGGATCGTGCGAGCCGTGGAGGACAGCCTCCGCCGCTTGGGCACCGACCGGATCGACCTCTACCAGCTGCACCGATATGACTGGACGACCGACCTCAGCGAGACGCTGACCGCCCTCGACGACCTGATCCGGTCCGGGAAGGTGCTGGCGGTGGGCGCCTCCACCTTCGCCGCCGAGAAGATCGTCGAGGCGCAGTGGGTCGCGCAGACCGCCGGCACCCACCGCTTCCTCAGCGAGCAGCCGATGTACTCGATCTTCGGCCGGGTCCCGGAGCGGGCGGTCTTCCCGGTCGCGCAGCAGTACCGCATGGGCGTCCTCACCTACAGCCCGCTCCACGGCGGCTGGCTGTCCGGCCGTCCACGTCCGGAGTCGAGCCACCGCGCCCGTTCCCGAGCCGGGCTCTACGACCCGGAGACCGAAGCCGGGCAGCGGCGGGCGCGTGCCCTCGAGCAGCTGCAGGCGGTCGCCGCCGACGCCGGGCTCACGATGCCGCAGCTGGCGATCGCGTTCGTGACCTCGCATCCCGCGGTGAGCGCCGCCATCATCGGCCCGCGGACCCAGGAGCAGCTGGACGGACTGCTGGCCGCCGCCGACGTCACCCTGACGGACGACATCCTCGACCGCATCGACGCCATCGTCCCGCCCGGCACCGAACTGAACGACGACAGCTACGCGGCGACGCCGCCCGCCCTGACGGAGCGGGCGCGGCGTCGCCGGTGACCCTCAGGCCACGATCTTGTCGAAGACTTCGTTGAAGGCCTCTGTGCTGCTCGGGTGGGTGTAGATCGCGCGCTTGAGCTCGCTCGCCGTCACGCCCTGGCGCATGGCGAGAGCGAGGACGTTGATGACCTCCTGCGCGTCGATGCTGAGGATCGCGCCGCCGAGCACCTGGTCGGTGTCGGCGTCCAGGATGAACTTCATGACGCCGCGCGTCTCCTCCACGGTGTAGGCGCGCGGCATCGCGACGATGTCGGCGACGTTCTCCCGCGCCACCTTGATGTTCCGACCTTCGGCGCGCGCCTCCGCCTCCGTCAGGCCGATGGTGGCGAGCGGTGGGGTGATGAACAGGGTCCGCGGCACCGCGACGCGGTCCGTCGTGCTCCGGCTGCCGTCCCCGAGCAGCTGGTCGAGGACGATGCGCGCGTCGTCGAGCGAGATGTACGTGAACTGCGGCCCTCCGTTCACGTCCCCGAGAGCGAAGATGTGGGGCTGGCTGGTGCGCAGCTTCTCGTCGACGACGATCGCCCCGCGCGCGGTGGTCTCCACGCCGGCGGCGGCGAGACCCAGCCCGTCGGTGGCCGGGCGCCGGCCGGTCGCGGCCAGGAAGGCTGCCGTCTCGACGACGTGCGTCTCGCCGTCCTTCTCGTACGCGATCCTGGCGCCCGAGTCGGCGTCCTCGACGGAGGTGACGCGCGCGCCGGTGACGAGCTCGATGCCGTCGCCGGTCAGGATGCCGGCCACCACCTCGGCCACGTCGGCGTCCTCCTTCGGAAGGAGGCGGTCAGCGGCCTCCAGGATGGTGACCTGCGACCCGAAGTGCCGATAGATCGAGGCGAACTCGAGCCCGAGGTAGCCCCCGCCGATGATGACCAGGTGCTCGGGGAGCGCGTCCTTCTTGATCAGGTCGGTGCTGGTCACCCGGTAGCGGCTGCCGGCCGCGCCCGGCGCATCCGGGAGGATCGGCTCAGAACCGGTGTTGATCAGGATGATCGGCGCGGTGATCGTGATGCGGTCCTCTCCGGACCCGACGCTCACAGTGTGCGGGTCGACGAACGACGCCGTGCCCGTGATGACGGTGGCGGTGTCCTTGCCATCGAGCGACGCGAAGTTCCCGGCGCGGAAGGCGCTGGTGAGGGCCCGGACACCCTCGATCGAGTTCGCGAAGAACTCCTGGGCTTCGTCCTCGAGGCGACGCGAACCGGAATAGTGGACCAGCATCTTCGTGGGAACGCAGCCGACGTTGGGGCAGGTGCCGCCGTACATCTCGTCGGACTGCTCCACCAGGATGACGCGCTTCCCCGTATCGGTCAGCGCGTGTGCGGCGGTCTTCCCGCCTTTTCCGAAGCCGACCACGAGGACGTCGGCGGTCAGTGCTGTTGTGGTGTTCATGCTTCGAGTGTGCTCGCGCTGGAGTGAGAGCAGAAGGCGTTTTGGTGTCACGAATCCGCGCGATAGTCTCAGATCATGGACGACATCAGTCGACTCTTGAGGATGGCGCGGCTCGAGGCCTCGCTCGACAAGCGCTGCCTGCTCGCGGGTTCGACGACGATGGCGATCGACCCGCACGGCGAGCGCGAAGTGCCGTTCCACGTCCTGCTGGAGGGGAGTGCGACCTCGAGGTCGACGGCCGTCTCCACCACATGCAAGCAGGCGACGTCGTCATCATCCCGTCCGGGCATCGCCACCGCATCATCACCGGCGGGCCGGAGGCGAGCTCCGGAACCCGGGAGCGGCAGCAGTCGTCGTACGACCTGATCGTGAGCGATGACCGGGAGGACGAGCCTCCCGTCATCGACCTGTTCTGCGGCCACTACCGCGTGGGGGCGGGAGCCGGCTCCATCCTCTTCGGGTCGCTCCCGACGCCGACGCAAGCGTCGCTCTACGCGTCCGGGGACGGGGACGGCAACGGCGACGGCGCGGCCACCCTTGCGCGATTGAGTGCTCTCATGCGGGCGGAGGCGGACGTCGACGGCGCCGGATCCTCCGCGATCATGTCGGCGCTGTGCACCGTGCTCATCGCGCTCGTGCTGCGCACCGGGACCGACGCCGGCGGGCGCGCCCGACTCTGGACGGCCGTGGCGGACGAGCGCATGAGCCGCGTCGTCCAGGAGGTGCTGGCGAACCCGGGGGAGGAGTGGTCGGTCGACCGCATGAGCGCGACGGCGCTGGTCTCCCGGGCGACGTTCTTCCGGCGCTTCCAGGCGGCCACCGGAATGACCTTCGGGCGGTTCCTGGTCCGCGCGCGTCTGATGCACGCGGCCGAGCTGCTGGTCGACGGCGATGAGAGCGTCGCACAGATCGCATCGCAGGTGGGGTACCGGTCCGAGTCGGCGTTCACCCGGGCGTTCCGGGATGACGTGGGGGAGACTCCCGCACGCTTCCGGCGCCAGCAGAGGCGGCAGCCCGTCTGATCCGTCTCCGGTCGTCGTCAGGAGGCGCTGACCGCGGTGTCGCCGTGGTCGCCTGCGTCGCCCTGGTCGTCCCGGGCGCCCGCCGTGTCGGCCGGATCGCCCTGGCGGCGGCTCGCGAGCAGGAACGGGATCCCGATCAGCTCGATCGCGCCGCCGATGACGAGCGACGTGCCGTAGCCCCAGAGGTCCGCCGCGCGTCCGAGGGTCGGCTGGATGACGACGCCGCCGAGGCTCCCGAACAGCGAGTCGAACGACAGGACGGTCGCGCGCTGCTTCGACGGGATCATGTCGTTCAGGTACGCCTGCCGCACCGGCCCGGCGACGGCGAAGACGAACCCCCACACCACCAGGAGCACCACTGCGAACCAGAAGAACGCCGTCAGACCGAGGAGTACCAGGATGACGATGCTGGTCAGAGACGCCCCGATCACGGTCGTCGTCCGCTTGGCGAACATCCTTCGGAGGCGAGGGGCGAGGAGGCCGCCGGCCACCTGCGCGAGCGACAGGACGGCCGCCGCGAGGCCCGCGATCGAGTAGGCGTTCGGGTCGCCGTAGAGCACCAGCAGGTAGGGCTGCAGAGCATAGAAGGCGTAGATCCCGACGCCCGACGCGAACGGTGCAGAGAGGATGACGTACCGCACCGAGCGCTTGCGCATCCCGTGCTCGATGGACTGGTTCAGGACGTTCCTGGTCGCTTTCAGCGGACCCATCGACTTGTCGGGGGTGAACCCGAGGTCGTGCATCTCGACGAAGGCGACGACGAACATGATCGCCAGCACCGCGGCCCTGAGAAGGAACGGCACGCCGAGGTTCGTCACCTGTGCGATCACACCGCCGAGCACCGAGCCGACGAGAGTCGCCACCCCTGTCACGACCAGGCCGCGCCCGAAGACCGCCTCGAGACTCCCGGTGTAGCCGGTCGCGCCCAGCGCATCCACGAGCCAGGCGTCGACGGCACCGGAGAAGAAGGTGAATCCCAGACCGAGCAGCACGGACGCCAGCGCCCACCAGACGAAGGGCGAGTGCCACACCCAGAGCAGCCAATACAGGGCGGTCGAGAGCGAGAGGGTGATGGTGCCGAGGAGGTAGGAGGCGCGTCGCCCGATGGTGTCGGCGACCACGCCGGTCGGGATCTCGAAGACGACCATGCCCGCGGTGAAGAAGGCGTTCGCGGCGAAGGCCTCGAAGTTGGTCAGGCCGGCGTCGAGGAGGAACAGCGTGTTGATGCCCCAGATGAACGCCGCCGCGAGCGTGTTGCCGAGCAGGAGGGTCAGGTAGACGCCCTGCACCCGGCGGGCGGAGGGGGTCATGGGGTCGACCCGGGTGGTGCCATCACGGAGCACATCATCGTCCGCTCGGGCCTCGTGCACCAGAGTGGCCGTGGCCCGGTCACGCGCGTACCGTTCAGCCATGACGAAGCTCATCGAGAGACTGGCTGAGTACGTGCCCTCTTGGGGCGCGCGGCTCGCGTACGGCGACACGACCACGCTCGACGGTCACGACGTCCTCCCCGTCGCCATCGTCGTCTTCGGTTTCGGAGGCGGCGAGGGGTCCGGCGAGGACCTGGGCGGTGCGGAGCGCGGCGAGGGGAGCGGCGGCGGTGGAGGCGGCTACGCGTTCCCGATCGGCGCCTACATCGGCGGACCCCGCGGGCCGGTGTTCCGTCCGAACCCCGTCGCGGTGCTTATCGCCGCGGCGCCGTTGGTGTCGGCGGCCGGGCTGGCGCTGGCGCGGCTGGTGCGTGGGAGTTGAGGGTTCAGGCCTGGTCCGGACGACCGGGCTCGGTCGCCAGGTCGCCCTGCGCCGCGGCGGAACCGCTGCGGCCGCCGCCGTAGCCCCGCAGCACGAACGCGAGCAGCACGGCGATGACGGCTCCCGTGAGCGGGCCGGCCACGTAGACCCAGTAGGACCGGAAGTCGAGCCCGACGAGGTCGGGCCCGAACGTGCGGGCGGGATTCATCGAGGTGCCCGAGATCGGGCTGCCCCAGAGCCCCGCCAGGGCGATGTATCCGCCGACGCCGACAGCGCCGACCACGCCCACGTTCTGCGCGCCGGACGCCGTGCCGAGGATGACGCTCACCAGCCCGAGTGTCAGCAGCGCCTCCATGAAGTAGGCCTGCCAGTCCGTGGCGTTCGACGCGGGGTAGTTGCTGCCGTAGCGAGCAGACACACCGATGATCCCGTGCAGGAGCCACGCCGCGAGCGCCGCGCCGCCCAGCTGGGCGATGATGTAGCCGGGTACGCGCCACCACGGGAAGTCGCCGCGCAGCGCGAAGGCGATCGACACCGCGGGATTGAGGTGGGCGCCGGACACCTTGCCCATGAACAGGATCACCCCCAGCACCATGAGCCCGGGCGCGACCACGGCGGCGGTCCGGCTGATCGCGCCGGGATACGCCTGGCTCATCATGCCTCCGCCGGCGGCGACGATGACGAGCAGGAACGTGCCGAAGACCTCGGACACCAGCCGCCGCCACTCCTGCCGCGGATTTCGGAAGTCGGCCATCGGCTCGACGACCTCCGCCTCGAACCACCGCTCGAAGCGGCCCTCGATCCCTGCTGCACGCGGTTCGCTCATCACTCCACCGATCCCGACCGCCCGGCCAGCGCCTGGCGAGCGGCATTGTAGGACTGGTTCGACGGGTTCGGGGAGACACGCAACGGTTTGACAGGGGCCTGTCGAGCTCGGCATGATGGCGCCATGTCATCTCGCGCGGTCCTCCATCGTGTCGTCATCTCGTCGAGTTCGCTCGTGACGACTCTGCCGGCCTATGTGCATGGGCTCGGGCTCGCCATCGAACGCACGGCGGAGGGGTTCGCGTGGCTGCGCACCGGCGATGGGGTCGAAATGATGTTCCACGAACGGCCGTCGTCCGCCTCCGATGCTGCCGTGGCGCTGACGTTCGCCGTCGACGGCCTCGACCGTCTGGTCGAGCGTTGGACTGCCGCCGGGGGAGCGGTCGTCGACCCACCCGCTGTGCAGCCGTGGGGCGAGCGGATGGCCGTGGTGCGCGACGCCGACGGCCACCTCGTCTGCCTCGTGGAGTCGGCATGAGCGGCGGCCGGGAGCTCACGGCCCTCGTCGACGAGGTCTTCCGGCTGGCCGACGCCTTCGCGGCGGCTGGGGACCGCCTGGTCGCGGGGGAGAGCCTGACCTCGGCCCGCTGGCTGACGCTCGGCGCGGTCGCCCACGGACCACTGAGCGTCGCCGGGATCGCCCGCCGCCGCGGCATGCGCCGCCAGTCCGCCGCCGAGAGCGTCGGAGCCCTGGAACGCGCCGGCCTCGTGAGGCGTGAGCCGGATCCGGATGACGCACGAGCACCGCTGGTGCACCTCACGGCGGAGGGACGCGCGACGCTCGAACGCATTCGCCCCGTGAGGCAGGCGTGGGCGGACGAGACCGCCCGGGTCAGCACGCCGGACGAGCTGGCGCAGACGACCGACGTTCTGCGGCGGCTCCGGAACGCGCTCGACTGAGGCGGTTCCGCTGTCTGTCGCCCGGCAAGCGCCGCGATCTACTTTTGGCCACGGGCGGTCGCTTGACCGCGTCGACGCATGACGTGAGCCGGAGAGTGCGAGAAATGAACGCGAAGTCCAAGAAGAGCCTGGAGCACGAGTGGAAGAACCTCGAGCACGAATGGCGGCGCGCGCACAAGCGCGCGCATCATCACCACGGCCATGAGAGCCACAGCCACACGGGAGAGCACGTGGCGGCGGTGACCGCGATCGGGGTGCTCGGGGTAGCGCTGATCGCAGCGATTTCCCGGCTGCAGCGCGAGCGGGCGGATGCCGCGGCGGAGGTATAGGGCTCCCACTCCTCGGAGTGATTCGCTGAGGGAAGGATCTCAACGCTCGGACTCCTGCGGTGCTGCGGCGATCCTGTCCAAGGCGGTCGCCATGCTCTCGGCGACGACCCGCGCAGTCGGAAGGTGATCCGCCTCCGTCTGGATGCTCACCCGGAAACGCCCCGCGTAGGAGACGCCCAGGGCACCGACGCGAACGTTGCCTGAGAGCAGAGCGAGCGGCCACGCGGCCACCAGCTCCGACCCCGCCAGGCGCAGGGTGCGGCTCGGTCCCGTCAACTCGGACGCGATCGCGCCGACCGCCCGCTGCCTCTGCGCGAATCGCATGAGCAACCGGGCAGCACGAGGGCTGCGCATCGGGTGGAACGTTCCCGCGGCGCGTGCTCGCACCTTCTCGGAACGGGTCACGGCAGCGACTCGGGCGACACGACCGCTGATGTCGTCCTCGGAGCCCACCGGGGCCACCGGCACCGGGATCAGCATCACTCCGGTGGCGTTCCCTTCGCCCTGCTGCCGTGTGATCCGGACCGGACACGAGACCGGAACGGTGACTGGCGGTTCTTCGCCCGCCGCGATCAGCAGGGCTCCGAGCCCGCGTCCGAATGCGGCGAGGAACGCGTCACCTACCGTGCCGCCGAGCAGCCGGGCTCCGTCGTGCAGCCTCTGCAGGTCGACATCGACGAACGCGACGTCGCGGGTCGGCCCGAGCGGACCGAGGAGGACTCGGGAGTCGACGGAGCGGCGGAAGACGGCGAGGGTCTGCGCGGCGATGTCCGCCGCTCGGTGGACGAGCGGCCGCCGCCGTGGCGGGGCGGCCTGATGCGGTGGTCCCGCGGTCACGGCGCCGGGCCCAGCCGTCCGCATCGGGTCCGCGATCGCCGCGATCAATTCTTCGGCGCCCATTCCGTCGGCCACGGCGTGGTGCAGCCGGAAGAGCAAGCCGCAGCGGTCATCCTCTGCGTGCGGAACGAGGAGCATTTCCCAGAGCGGGCGGCCGGAGGCGAGCGGCTGCACGATGACGCGGGCGCACGTCTCCTCGAAGGCGGAGTCCGGTGGGATGAGGCGGATGTGGTGCGAGAGATCCGGCGCGACCTCCCGCCAGCTCCACGCGCCGTCGACGTTCTCGGGAGCCCGGTTCAGCGCGGGCACCGACCGGATGCGCGGAGCGAGCGCGTCGCGGAGCGCGGCCACGTCCGGCTCGCCCCGGGAATCGACGAAGCCGCCCGGTGCGAGGAGGCCGGCGAGGGTGATGACGTTGGGTTGGCCGCTTTCGAGCGCAAGGTTCGCCGCGTCCACGTCCGCCATCGGTGTCGAACCGCTGACCGCACGGGGCATGACATCCTCACCTTCACTGTTTCCGGGGCGCCCTGCGGTTCCGCCATCGCAGACCTCCCGTCGACAGCCGGAGGCTAGCACCGCCTCGACACCGCGGACAGGTCGATCGGCCCTACCGGAGCCGGAGCGGGCGGAGTGGTCTGGTGGCCTCGACAGGGAAGGGGATGGCACTCCAGGTCACGTTCCTCGTCTCCGCGCCGCCCGGCGGCCGGATCGACGGGGAGGGCGGATTCGACGCGGGACCACTCGTGGCGCTCCCGACGATGATCGCGCTCGCCTGGGCGTTCGGTACCCTCGTTCCCGGGCTTGCCCTGGTCTGGCGGCGGCTGCACGACGCCGACCTCTCGGGTGCTTTCTTCCTGCTGGTCCTCGTTCCGCTCGTGGGCGGGCTCACCGTGCTGGTCCTGACGCTGCTACCGCCGAACGCCCGCGGCGCTCGTTTCGACCGGCGTCCACCGGGCGCGCCCGGTCCATGACGACCCGAACCGGGGAGTGCCTTACAACCGGAAGGTCCGCGACTGGCCGGTGCGGAGGACCGCCTGGCGGCCCTCGACCATCAACCGGATCGGCTCGGCCGCGCCGGGTGCGGACTCGATGCGCACCGTGCGCGGGGTGATCGCCACCTGAAGGCGATGGGCGCGGTACATGACCGTGAACCGCAGGGAGCGGAGCTCGCCCGGGAGGAGCGGATGGAACCACAGCATGCCGGCACGCGCCTCCAGGCCGGCGTAGCAGCGCACCAGGAGGTCCACCGAACCGGCCATCGCGGCGACATGGATGCCGTGCTGCGTCGTGCCGCCCTGGATGTCGGCCAGGTCGCTCCGCAGGCAGCGCTCGAGGAACCGCCAGGACGTCCCGCGATCGACCCGCGCCTCCAGCCAGGAGTGGACGACGTTCGACAGCGTCGAGCCGTAGCTCGAGTCGCGCGAGTAGCGCGCCACGGTCCGCACGACGGCATCGCGATCGAGGCGGTAGCCGAGGTGCGCCAGGAGGTCACGCAACTCCTCCGCCGAGAGCAGGTAGAGCAGCATCAGGCAGTCCGGCTGCTTGGAGACCTGATAGCGGTTCGTCGTGTCGCCCCGCGCGTTCAGCACGAGGTCCAGGCGCCCCGCGGTCGGGTAGCGCGACCGGAACGCGTCCAGGTCGATCGGCTCCAGATCGTCGTAGCCGTCGAACTGCGAGAGAGTGCCGTCGGCGTTGAAGACGATGCGCAGGCGTGATGCGATGTGGGCCCATCGGTCGAGCTCGTCGGGGGTAACCCCCAGGGCGTCCCGGGCGGTGGGGTCCGGGCGGGCGGACACCAGACGGACGGCGTCGACCGCGTGGAGCAGGCACCAGGCGGTCATGACGTTCGTGTACACGTTGTCGGTGAGTCCGGTCCCCGGCGCGTCGACGGGTCCGTCGTGGAACTCGTCAGGTCCCATCACTCCTGAGATCCGGTACCGCGACGACGGAGCGTCCCATTCGGCGAGCGAGGCGAAGTACCGGGCCACGCCGACGATGAGCTCGGAGCCCTGCTCCGCCAGGTAGTCCGCGTCGCCGGTGGTCTCGTAGAACTGCCACGCGCTGTAGGCGACCGCGAGGCCGACATGGCGCTGCAGCGCCGAGTGGTCCGGCATCCAGCGTCCCGTCAGGGGGTTCAGCAGCCGGTCCGGTGTGACGTCCTCGCCCGAGGTCGCGCTGCGCCACGGGAATCGTGCACCGGCGTGGCCCGACGCGACGGCCGCGTACCGGGCCTCGGGGAGGCGCCGCGCCCGGTAGGCCAGGAGCGCCCGTGTCAGGTCGGGCCGACGCAGGGTCAGCAGTGGATGGACGAACAGCTCGTCCCAGAAGACGTGGCCGCCGTAGGCCTCACCGTGCAGGCCGCGTGCCGGCACGCCCGCGTCGCGGTCGTCGTCCGCGCCGCAGAGCGTCTGAAGGACGTGGAAGGTGTTGACATTCACCTCCAGGCTGTGGCGCCCGCCCGGACGGATCTCGACGGCGAACAGGCTCCAGAGCGCCTCCCACTCCTCGGCGTGAGCCGCCAAGGCGGAAGAGAAGGACGGGGTCCGCGAGACGCGGGCCGCCGCGGCGGTCGCGGGCGCGTCGCTCGCGCGGTCGCGGGACGTCGCTATGGCGACGGTCTTCTCGATGACCAGCGGTTCGCCCGGGACGATGTCCACCTCGAAGTCGTGGAAGGCGAGTCCCGCGTCGCGACCGAATCGACCGGCGGGGGTCACGTCGACCTCGTTGCGGAACAGTCGGGTGCGCTCCGCCAGAGCGAACACGACCCCGGTCGACGCCGTCTGTGCGGCCACGACGGTGGAGTCCGCGGAGAGGGGCCGATGTTCATGGACGCGCAGGTGCCGGCGGCGTGCCGGTCCTGGGATGTCGGGCGAGGTGTTCACCACACCGGCGTCGATGCCGCTGCGGA
This sequence comes from Leifsonia poae, assembly GCF_050632865.1. Lineage (GTDB taxonomy): Bacteria > Actinomycetota > Actinomycetes > Actinomycetales > Microbacteriaceae > Leifsonia > Leifsonia poae_B. Next base: position 1,234,382 of record NZ_JBODSA010000001.1, read on the forward strand.
TGGTCGCGCGGCCGGACCAGTTGTGGGCGACGACGGTCAGTCGCTGCGCGCCCGTGCGGCAGTCGGCGAGGGAGAGGAAGCGTTGGAATCGGAGCGTGGTGACGCGACCGTCAGCGTCGGAGATCGTGACGGTGCGTCGGAACACCCCCTGGCGGACGTCGAGCTCCTGCCGCACGTCGGACCGCCCGGTCCCGGGGCGGAGCCAGTCTGCGCCGGCCGGCCGGACGAGGAGAGGCAGCCAGTTCGGCAGGTTGACGATCTCCTCGGTATGGACAGCGCTGTCCTCGACGTCGTCGTAGACCCCTGCTAAGTAGGTTCCGGGACGGTGGCCGGGCCCGCTCACGGCCTCCTCGGTGCATCCGCGCGTGCCCCAGAAGCCGTTGGCCACCGTGCAGAGGGTCTCCCGGGTGGTCTCAGCCGCGGTATCGGAGCCGTCGAAGCGCAGCACCCACTCGTCGATGACACCGACGGACGCGAGGCCTCCCGTCGCGGTGACCCGCACGACGTCCAGCCCTGTGACCACCGCGTCCGCACCGGCCCGACGGAGTGCGGCGGTACGCGACGGTCCGCTGCCGATGCCCAGCGCGAAGCCGAACCCGGCGGCAGCTGCTGCGAGGAGACCTGCCTCGGAGTCCTCGACCAGAACGGCGTCGCACGCGACGACGCCCAGACGCCGGCACGTCTCGCGGAAGAGCGCCGGGTCCGGCTTGGAGGGGAGGCCCAGTGCGGCGGCGTCCGTTCCGTCGACGCGTGCATCGAGGAGCGGACCGAGCCCGGTCTGCTCGATAATGCGCGCGGCGTTCTTGCTGGAGGTGGCCACTCCCACACGCACCCCCGTGCTGCGAAGCCGATGCAGCAGCGCGGACGCTCCCGGCAGAAGGGCGATGGCCCGTTCCTCCAGTGACGCCTCGAAAAGGGACTGCTTCCGGCGCGCGAGACGCCCGACGAGTTCGAACGTCAACTCTTCGGCCGGAACGCCGCGCGCTGCGAGCAGCGTGCGGATACCCTCCTCTCGGGATCTGCCGTCGACATACCGCCGGTAGTCGTCGGGAGTGAACGCGCCCGTGCCGGGGGACAGCCGGGGAAGTTCCTCGTCGAAGAGGCGGGCCCATGCTTCACGATGCCGGGATGCGGTATCGGTGAGCACGCCGTCCAGATCGAAGACGACCGCGGCGAACGTCCGGTGGAGCAGCGTGTGCATAGGCGCCTCCTCCGACAGCGGCACGCTAGCGCGCTCCATGTCCGGGGTGCGGGTCTTAAGCCCCTGCGCGGCGAGCGGAGGGGGCCGCACCCTGTGGGAGAGCGAAGGGGAGGGCGTGCAGGCCGACCGGATCACCCAGATGCCCGTGCCAGTGCTCCTGCGCGACCTGCGCACGAGCGAGGACGGCCTCGGCAGCCGCGAGGCCGCACGGCGGCTGATCGTCCACGGGGCGAACGCGCTGCCGAAAGGCAAGCAGACCGGCTGGGCGGGGCAGCTGGTGCGGCAGCTCACGCACCCGTTGGCGCTGCTGCTGTGGCTGGCCGCCGTACTGGCGTGGATCGCCGGCACGCCGATCCTCACCGGTGCGATCGTCGTGGTGGTCCTGCTCAACGCCGTCGTGGCATTCCTGCAGGAGCGTCAGGCGGAGCGTGCCGTCGAAGCGCTCGGACGCTACCTGCCGCAGCAGGCCAGGGCCCTCCGCGACGGCGCTGTGACGACCATCCCGGCGACCGAGCTGGTCCCGGGAGACGTGCTCCTGATCGCCGAGGGCGACCGGGTGTCGGCCGATTCCCGGATCATCGGCGGCAGCGTCCAGGTCGACCTGTCCGCCCTCACCGGCGAGTCGGCTCCGGTGACGCGGTCGGCCGGGATCCCCGACACCGCACAGCGCCTGATCGACGCCCCCGACGCCGTATTCTCGGGCGCCGCCTGCACCGGAGGTTCAGCTCGGGCGGTCGTGTTCGCGACCGGCGCCGCGACAGAACTCGGCCGGATCGCCGCGCTTTCCCACCGCGGCCGGCCGGCGACCAGTCCGCTCGAGCGGCAGGTCCGGACCTCCACCTGGCTGATCGCCGCAGTCGCCGTCGGCGTCGGTGCGCTCTTCCTCCCGTTGGGGCTCCTCGCGGGGCTCTCGCTGCCGGAGGCGGCGGTGTTCGCGGTCGGCCTGCTCGTGGCGAACGTGCCGGAGGGGCTGCTCCCGACCATCACCCTGGCCCTTGCGGTCGGGGTGCGTGCCCTGGCGCGGCTCGGCGCCATCGTCAAGCAGCTCTCGGCGGTCGAGACGCTCGGCTGCACGACCGTGATCTGCACGGACAAGACCGGGACGCTCACCCGCAATGTCATGGAGGTGGACCGGCTCTGGGCCTGGGGGCGGATCCGCCGGCCGCCGGATCCCTCGTCGAGCGGCGGTCGGCGGCCGTCATGGCGGACTGCACGGAGCTCGAGCGGACGACGGATCCCATGGAGGCCGCTCTCCGTGAGCGGGCCGGAGCGCTCGGGGTCGAGCCCGCTCCCCGGCTCGCCACGTTCTCCTTCGACGCGGAGCGCAAACGGATGAGCGTCGTCACCCGGCGACCCGACAGCCTGGTCGTCGAGGTCAAGGGAGCACCGGAGACCGTGCTCCCGCTCTGCGACACCGTTCTCTCCCTCGAGGGTCCGGAGCCGCTGACGGACGTCGGGCGCGCGGAGGTGGAACGAGCCGTCGACGGCCTCGCCGGTCGTGGCCTGCGCGTGATCGCCCTCGGCGACCGGGAGGTCGGCGCGGTTCCGCCCGACGCCGAGTCGGCGGAGACCGGCCTCTGCCTGACCGGGCTCGTCGCACTCCTCGACCCCCGCGACCCGGAGTCGCCGAGGCGGTCGCCGCCTGCCACAGCGCGGGCATCACGATCCATGTCGTCACCGGTGACAACGGGCGCACGGCCGCGGAGATCGCCCGGGAAGTCGGCATCGGCGCCGATCGCGTCATCCCGGGGCCGGAGGCGGATGCGCTCCCCGAACCGCAGCTCGACGCTCTGCTGGAGGAGCCGGGAGAGATCGTGTTCTCGCGGAGCACCCCCGAAGGCAAGCTCCGCATCGCGGAGGCCCTCCAGCAGCTGGGTCACGTCGTCGCGATGACCGGTGACGGGGTGAACGACGCGCCGGCCCTCCACCGCGCCGACATCGGTGTGGCGATGGGCAGATCGGGAACGGACGTGGCCCGCGAGGCCGCCACCATGATCCTGACCGACGACGACTTCGCCACCATCGTCGCCGCGGTGCGCGAGGGCCGCCGCGTCTACGACAACATCCGCAAATTCGTCCTCTACATCTTCGTGCACGCCGTGCCGGAGATCGTGCCGTTCCTTCTGTTCGCGCTGTCCGGCGGACTCATCCCGCTGCCTCTGACGGTGCTGCAGATCCTCGCCATCGATCTGGGCACCGAGATCCTCCCGGCACTCGCGCTCGGCCGCGAGCGCGCGGAGCCGGACATCATGACCAGACGTCCGCGCCCGCGGACGGAGCACCTGATCAGCCGTCGGCTGCTCCTGCGGGCGTGGGCGGTCATGGGGACGATCTCGGCGTGCCTCGCGCTCGCCATGTTCTTCGTGGTTCTCCGCGTCGGCGGCTGGTATCCGGGTGCTCCCGTCGGCCCGGGGACGCCTCTTCACGGGGTCTACGTGCAAGCGACGACGGCGACCTTCGCCACGATCGTCGCCTGCCAGGTCGGCACGGCGTTCGCTGCCCGGACCGAGCGGTCATCCCTCCGCAGCATCGGCGTGCTGACCAATCGCCCGCTGCTGGGCGCGATCGCAGCGGAGCTGCTGTTCGTCGTCGGCCTGTGCACCATCCCATCCCTTCAACTGGTCTTCGGCACCGCCCCGCTCCCGCCCTGGGTCGTCGTGCTGATGATCCCGTGCCCGCTGATCGTCTGGGGCGCGGACGAGCTGCTGCGCTGGACCGAACGGCGACGAGGCCGCGCGACGAAAGTCCTGGCGTCCCCGGGCTGAGAGGTCGATGCTCCCGACATGGAGGTCGAATCGAGCGCGCGGCAGGCGCTGGTGATCACCCTGACGGTGAATCCAGCGCTCGACATCAGTGCGATGGCTCCCGAGGTGATTCCGGATCACAAGCTGTGCTGCACCGGAAGCCGGCTCGACCCCGGTGGCGGCGGCATCAACGTGGCCCGGGTGGTGCGGAGGCTCGGCGGCCGCGCGGTCGCGGTCTACACGGCGGGCGGCACCATCGGCGAGACCTGCCGACGGCTGGTCGAGCAGGAGCACGTGCCCTCCGTGGTCGTCCCGGTGCGGGGGAGCACCCGAGCCAGCTTCAGCGTCGGCGACGCCGACAGCGGCTCGCAGTACCGATTCGTCCTCGAGGGGCCGGAGCTGGGGGAGGCCGAGTGGAGCGAGCTGCTCGACGATGCCGTGCAGCTCGCGGCTCCTGGCGACATCCTGGTGGCCAGCGGAAGCCTGGCGCCCGGGGTGCCGACCGACTTCTACGCGCGGGCGGCCCGTCGCGCCCGGGAGAACGACGTCCTCTGCGTCGTGGATGGGACCGGACCGGCCCTGGCGGAGGCGCTGGCCGAAGGCGTCCTCCTCGCGACCCCCAGCCGTCGGGAGCTCGGGGCGCACCTGGGACGCGATCTCCCGGACGTCACGGCGGCTGCGGCCGCGGCCCTCACCCTCGTCGACGCCGGCTGTGCCCGCTACGTGGCGGTGACGCTCGGCCCCGCAGGAGCGGTCCTGGCCGGTCCGGACGGCGCTCGATTCGTCGCGCCCCCGCCGGTGCGCGCACGGGGGACGGTCGGGGCCGGCGACGCGTTCGTCGCCGGGCTGGTGCATCGGCTGGCGTCCGGACGGCCGGCGGAGCAGGCGCTGGTCGCGGGCGTGGCCGCGGGGACGGCGGCCGTCCTCGCGCCGGGGACGGGGCTCGGCACCGTGGCGGAGTTCGAGCGGCTGGAGGCTGCGATCCTCCGCGAGGGGGCCCAAAGACCCTGCGGATGCCGGCGGCCCGTTCGTAGCCTGAGCCCATGGACGAAGACGTCGTGTGGTTCGAGCGGGTAGGCATGGCCGACATCCCTCGAGTCGGAGGCAAGAACGCATCGCTGGGAGAGATGATCCGCTCGCTCGCTGAGGAGGGCATACGGGTCCCCGACGGTTTCGCGACGACGGCCGCAGCCTTCCGGGCCTACGTCTCGGAGAACGGCATCGAGCCCGCGCTGCGGGAGCGGCTCCGTCTCTTCCGTTCGGGCGAGGTCGGACTGCGCGAGACCGGCGAGGCTCTTCGCGCCCTCTTCCTGGGCGGCTCCTTTCCGGCTCGCACAGCCGACGCCATCGCGCAGGCCTACCGTGCACTGGGCGAGCGGACCGCGGAGGCGGCCCCGGCCGTCGCCGTCCGCAGCAGTGCGACGGCGGAGGATCTGCCAGAGGCCAGTTTCGCCGGCGCCCAGGAGAGCTTTCTCAACGTGGTCGGCGAACGCGCACTCCTGGACGCCTGCCGCCGCTGCTACGCCTCGCTGTTCACCGACCGGGCGATCAGTTACCGGGAGGCGAAGGGCTTCGACCACCTCGCGGTCGCCCTGTCGGTCGGCGTGCAGCGCATGGTGCGGTCGGATCTGGGCGGCTCCGGCGTCATGTTCTCCATCGACACCGAGACCGGGTTCCCACGGGTCGCGGTGATCAGCGCTGCGTGGGGACTCGGCGAGCTCGTGGTCCAGGGGGCCGTCGACCCCGACCGTTACGTGGTCTTCACGCCATTGCTCGAGCAGCCGGGTGCGTCTCCCATAATCGAGCGGACGCTCGGCGCGAAGGATCGCACCATGGTCTACGGAGGCGGCGGGACGCGGCGTACCAGGATCGTGGAGACCCCGGCGCGGCGGCGGCGCGCCTTCGTGCTGGCTGACGAGGAGATCCTCCAACTCGCCCGCTGGGCCGTCGCGGTCGCACGGCATTACGGAAGACCCATGGACATGGAGTGGGCGCGCGACGGCGAATCCGGGCCGCTGTATCTGGTGCAGGCGCGCCCGGAAACGGTGCAGTCGGCACGGAGCGACCTGGCGTTCACCGAATATCGGCTCCTGGAGAGCTCGGAGCCGCTGCTGACGGGAACGGCGATCGGCGACGGTATCGCCTCGGGCGACGTGTGCGTCATCCGCGATCCCGCCGACATCGCCCGTTTCCCAGACGGCGCGGTGCTGGTCGCCGAGATGACGGACCCGGACTGGGTCTCCATCATGACGCGCGCGTCCGGCATCGTCACCGACCACGGGGGCTCGACGAGCCACGCGGCCATCGTCGGCCGCGAGCTCGGTGTTCCTGCGGTGGTCGGCGCGTCATCCGCGACGGAGACCCTCAGGGACGGGCAGCGCGTGACGGTCTCGTGCGCCGAAGGAGACGTCGGCACGGTCTACCGCGGCGATCTGCGATTCGAGCGGATCGAGGTCGACGTGAGCGATCTCCCTACGACCCGGACACGGGTGATGGTCAACGTCGCCAGCCCGGCGACGGCGTTCCGCTGGTGGCGGCTTCCGGCCGCCGGGGTGGGTCTGGCCCGGATGGAGTTCATCATCAGCGAGCTGATCGGCATCCACCCCATGGCACTCGTGCATCCGGAGCGCGTCCCGGCTGAGACCCGCCGGCGGATAGGGGAGGCGACGGCTCGCTTCGCGTATCCGTCCGAGTTCTTCGTGGAGACGCTCGCGCGAGGGCTCGCGAAGCTGGCGGCGCCCTACCACCCGCACGACGTCATCGTCCGATTCAGCGACTTCAAGGCCAACGAGTATGCGCACCTCGTCGGAGGTGCGGCGTTCGAGACCCCCGAGGAGAACCCCATGCTCGGTTTCCGGGGCGCCTCACGCTATTACGACCCGGCGTACCGCGAGGCGTTCGCATTGGAATGCCAGGCGATCAAGCGGGTGCGGGAGTCGATCGGCTTCCGGAACATCCTGGTCATGGTCCCGTTCTGCCGTACGCCGGGCGAGGCGGACCACGTGCTCGCCGAGCTCGCCGCCAACGGCTTGGCGCGCGGCGAGAACGGTCTGCGGGTGTACATGATGTGCGAGATCCCGTCGAACGTCATCCGGGCGGCCGAGTTCGCCGCCCGGTTCGACGGATTCTCCATCGGCTCCAACGACCTCACGCAGCTCGTGCTCGGGGTCGATCGGGACTCCGACCGGCTGACAACTCTCTTCGACGAGCGCGACCCGGCCGTCGAGTGGATGATCGCCCGCGCCATCGGCGAATGCCACGCCGCCGGGATCCCCATCGGCATCTGCGGGCAGGGCCCGAGCGACCACCCGGATTTCGCACGCTTCCTCGTCGAGAACGGGATCGACTCCCTCTCGCTGAACCCCGACAGCTTCGTCCACGCCGTCACCGGTGTCGCGGAGGTGGAGCAGCGGGCGATGCACTCCGTGCGCACCTTCGTGTACGACGCGCGCGGACAAGGGGCGCGTCATGACCGAGACCGAACTGGCGCCAGGGGCGACCCCGCGGAAGGGCACCTTGATCCATCTGGTCCACTGGGTCCACTACGACACAGGGGATTGGTCGCCGCAGACCCTGGCCGGGCGCTTCGTGGCCGTCCGCGATGATTGCTGGGTGATCGAGCGGGCGGGCGCGGAGGTTCTTGTACCCCGCGATCAGTGGGCACGGTTCGCCGACTGACGCCGGTGCCGGACCGGTCAGCCGCGGGATGAGTCGGGGTCGCGGCTGCCCCGTCGTTCGGTGTGCGCATCCGGCCCGGGGAACATGATCGTGGTGCTCTCGTCGTCCTCCCACTTGACCACGTAGGGCGGTTCGCCGTCCTGGCCGTGCACTTCCAGGATCAATCCGACGCGGGCCGGTTCGTCGACGTGCCGTGATGCGATGACAAGGAACTCTCCGACAGATGCGCGCATCAGTGCTCTCCTTCCGGGAGGGACGGCGCAGCCGCCGTCGAGTGCGTCTCCTGCGGCGCCGTCGTCGCAGGAGCGGGTGCGAGCCCAGAGGCGGTGGCGGCCGTTCCGACGGCAGGCGGCACGATCGTCCACGGCCGCTCGCGGCGGAACGCGAGCAGTTCTGCGCCGAGGCCGAACAGCACCATGGCGACCCAGACCAGGATGTTGAGCCAGGGGATCTGCAGCCCGATGATCAGGATGACGCCGCCGACGAAGGTGGTGAGCACCGGATGGTGCCGCCCGGGCATGACGAGTCGCCCGAGGTAATGGGCGCTGAAGACGAACGTGGCCAGCGTCAGGACGATCCAGATCAGCGTGGCCGCCAGGGCGAGGGGCGCACCGATGATGGTGACGAGGAGGAACAGCAGCGCGAACGGGACGACGATCGCCGCCACCAATCCGACGAGCAGCGCACGCCACGGTGAGGGGAAGAGCTCGTCCGTCACCCGGTGCAACCAGCGGGGGACGAGCAGAGCGGCCGCAACGGTCACGAGGCTGAGGGCGACGAGGGCGTACAGCGCGCCCAGCAGCCAGCCGGCGACGACCGCCCAGGGGGAGATCTCCACCGTGGCGCTGCCTGGGGTCGGGTGTGCTCGACGGTGCCTGCGACCGCGTCAGGCCGGATGCTCGCCGTATTGTCGCTGGAGTAGGTGAGATCGCCCCCGATGGTGCCGTCGACCGTCAATTGCGAGACGCTAGCGACCACATCCCGTCCGACCTGGCCGGCGATGTTGATCGAGCCGCCTGCCGCGACGAGGTCCCGCCCGAGGGCGCCCTGCCGATCGACCAGCAGGGTGGATGCGAAGATCGTGCCGCTGCGCGTGACCTTGCCGGTGATGGTGACGGCCTGCCCGGCGAGCCGGACGTTCCCGTCGACGGAGCCGCTGACCGTCACCGTCTGAGCCGCGGCGATGACGTCGCCGCGGACATCGCCGCTGATCGTGACGCTCTGACCGGCGGCGTAGACGTCGCCGTCGACGGGTCCGGAGACGTCGACGGCGACGCCGCTGTAGAAATGGGGTCCGTGCGCATCTGTCGCGGACGGCAGCTGCGCCGCTCCCGCACAGAGGACGACGAGGCAGATAGCGCCGACAGCGGCGAGGTATCGGCGGGTTCGCGACCGGCTGTTCATGGTTCCTCCTCCGGGGAACGATGCGCTCAGCATCTGTCTGAACGCTATTCCGGAGGCTGACGGCATCCGGGGCCGAAAGTCCTGTCGCCTCGCTCGCGCGCCCGCGATGATCGTCCGCAATGGAGGTGCGCGATGTCTCGTGAGAGGAACACCCGGATCGTGGAGACGGCCGGCCCGTGGGGCTTCGTCTTCCTGCTGGCGTACATCGGTGCGGCGATCTACTTCGTGTCGATCTCGGACGGCTCCTTCTGGGGCGTCGTGCTCGGGCTGCTCGAGGCGATCGTGTGGCCGGTCTACGTCACCTACCATGTGCTGGTGCTGCTGGGAGCGTGACGGCTACGTCTCCTGCGCGTGGCCGCGCTGCGGGGGCTCGCCGGTCTCGGCCAGGATCACGCGTTCGACCAACGCCTCATCCCCATGTCGGCGGTCGACGCCGAACAGATAGATCGCGTCCAGCACGCCGAGCGTGTTGGCGACCAGGAGGGTCACGAACCACGGCTTGCTCCCGTTGCGGGCCGCGCGCCAGAGGGAGGCGCCCTTCCAGGCGAGGCTCCAGGCGATCGCCGCCCCCAGAAGGGCCTTGCCGCCAGGGCCGGGCATCGGAGGGGACTGATGGGTCTTGCTGTTCATGTGTCGACTCAAGCCCGCCAGGGGGAGCGGCGGAAGGGCCCAAAGTCCTGGCCGGCCCGCGCACGAGGGGGCAGGGTCGGAGGAGCTGAAGGGAGCGGCCGATGCCACGAGAGATGACGAGCGACGAGATCGAAGACCTCCTGGAGCAGCAGATGGTGGGCCGGCTCGGGATGATCGACGGTTCCGTACCCTACGTGGTGCCGATCAGTTACGCCTATCGCGAGGGCGACGTGTACGCCCACAGTGCGCAGGGCCGTAAACTGTCGGCCCTGCGAGCGCGCCCGGAGGTGTGCTTCGAGGTGGACGCGGTCGACGCACTCGACCGCTGGCGGAGCGTCATCGCGTGGGGGACATACGAGCAGCTGCTCGGCGGCGCGGCACGCGAAGGGCTCGACATCTTGCTGGAACGGTTCCGACCTGCCACGGGCGCGACTGGCACGGAGCACCCGGGTGCTGAGCTCGGAATGGCCCGCGTCGTCGACATCCCGCGCATGAACACGGCGACTCTGGGTCGGCCGGACAGTGCTGCAGCGGTCTTCCGCATCCGGTTGAACATCTTCACCGGACGCGCGGAGGAGCTATGAGCGACGGCACGACGGTGGTCGGTTTCGACGGCACCGCATCCTCGTGGCGGGCCCTGGACTGGGCGCTCGCCCGGGTTCGGCAGCGCGGCGGCGCCCTGGACGTCGTCACAGCCCTGGACACGCGCCTCAGCGGCGCCGTGTTCGGTCCGCACCTCGACCTGTCGGAGACCGTGGAGGCGCAGTTGCGACAGGCGCGCGGGCACGTGCGGGCGCTGACACCCGACATCGCGGCCGCGTTCCACTGGGTGGACGGATCCCCGGCGGCCGCGCTGGTGCGGGAATCCGACGCCGCGTCCCTCCTCGTCGTCGGCACTGACCGCCGGATCGACGGGGGCGGGCCCCACATCGGGTCGTTGCCGCTCCGTGTCGCTGCGAAGGCGCGGTGCACGGTCGCCGTGATACCGGCCGCGCCGGAACCGGAGCGCAATACGGTGGTGGTCGGGATCGACCGCTCCAGCTTCGCGCGCTCGGCTCTGGCGCTCGCCGTGACCGAGGCGAGCTGGCTCGGCGGGACGGTGGAGGCGATCCACGCCTGGGACGTCCCCGTGATGTTCCAGGCGGCTCTCGACGCGGGGGCGGAGCCCGACCCCGAGCACGTGCGACGCGAAGAGCAGGTCGTCGCCGACGCGATCGCCGACGTCCCGATCGCTCGGGAGGCGCGCATCGAGCCGCGGGTGGTGCGTCAGAACCCGGCGGCCGCCCTCGTGTCGGCGGGCGCCGGCGCCGCGCTCCTGATCGTCGGAACCCGCGGGCGGGGCAGGGTGGCCGCCGCGATGCTCGGCTCGGTGAGCCACGACGTGTTGCTGAACCTGCCGTGCCCCGTGCTCGTGACGCCGCGCGAGTACGCCTTCTCCGTGCCCGAGCTCGACGACGAGATCTGATCGCGTTCAGCCCTTGGAAGGAGCCCGGAGATGCACCAGTCGAAGATTGTGTCGCCGCCCATCGTGTGCGGAGTCGACGGTTCGGACGAGTCCCGGAACGCGCTGCGCGAAGCGGCGCGGCTCGCAGAGGCGCTGGACGCGCGCCTCGAGATCGTCATGGCCTGGGAGCATTCGACCTCCATGTACGACGCGTACTTCCCCGAGCCCGGGCGCTCACCGAAGGTCGTGGCCTACGGGGTGCTGCAGGAGCTCGCGCGGGAGCAGTTCGGCGAAGCGCTCCCCGAATGGGTCACCGTGCGGGCCGAGCCGGGGCATGCCGGCGCTGTACTGGTCGCGGCGGCCGAGGGTGCAGCGATGCTCGTCGTCGGCTGCCGGGGCCGCAGTGGCCTGGCGTCGCCGTTCCTCGGGTCGGTCAGTCTCTACTGCACCACGCAGGCGCCGTGCCCGGTGCTGGTGGTCCGACCTGCATCGAACGGCAACACGGCTGCGCACACGACGCGGCAGGACGAGAGGGGCCGGGTATGAGCGAGCGCACGATCGTCGGCTGGGAGGGTTCGCTGGAGGCCGATGTGGCGATGGAGTGGGCGGTCGAGCGGGCCGAACGGACCGGCGACGGAATCCTCCTCGTCGACATCGAGGACACCGATCGACCGGTGCCCGGAGCGGTGGTCACGCCGGAGATGGTGGCCGACGGCACCGCGACGCGGACAGGGAGGCGGAGCGGATCTCCGACCAGCATCCGGGGCTCCGCGTCTACACGCACGTGATGGCGGGAGGTCGGCTCGACGAGCTGCGCAGCTTCTCGCGCCCGGACAATCTGGTGGTCGTCGGCACCGGTCGGCGAACAGGACTCCGGACTCGATACCACTGGTCCCTCGGCGCGCGGCTCGCGGGGTGCGTCCACGGCGCGCTCGCAGTCGTACCATCCTTGCCGGAGGGCGACCGCACCATGGTCGTCGTCGGGATCGACGGTTCGGAGGTGTCGATGAAGGCGGCGCGCTTCGCCGCTCGGGAAGCGCGAAGGCTCGAGCAAGGATTACTCGTCGTGCACTCCTGGCTCGATCCGATGATCGCGGTCTCCGACATCCGTGTAGAGTCGCCCCTCCTCGGCGAGTTGGAGGCGGAGCACGCGCGCATGCTGGACGCGTTCGTCCACAGCCTGCGCAGCAGCAATCCGGACCTCATCATCTCCTCGCACCTCACACAGGAACAGGCGACCGACGCGCTCGCCCAGGAGGCACGCAGCGCCTCACTGCTGGTGCTCGGCACACAGCAGACCCGCGGCGTGGACCGCTTTCTGCTCGGGTCGGTCAGCCACGCCATGATCCTGCGCATCGAGGTGCCGACCATCGTGGTCGCACCGGAGTGCCTGGTCTGATCACGCGCGCTCGCCGGAATCGACCAGCAGCAGATCGTGGACGGCGGTGACGTGCGGTGACGCCCATGCCGTCCGTACGGCTTGGCTTCGCTCCACCCACGAGCCGACACGGCCCGTCAGAGTGACGGCGCTGCCCTCCACCGAGACATGGATGCGCGCCGCGTCGAGGACCGCGCTCCGCACGATGGCGTTCCGGATCTGCTCCTGCACGTCCTCGGCCTGCGGGCGCCCGGTCAGCTCGATCCGGCTCTCGACCTCGTGCACTCCGTACACTCGTTCCACCGCCTTCTTCGCTGCGACGCGCTGCCAGTCCCAGTCGACGCTTCCGGAGAGGACCACCGCGTGGTCGTGCACTTCGGCCCGAATGCCCTGGTGCGGGACGCCGCTGGTCCACGCGAGGATGGCGTCCACTGCTGCAGCCAGTTTGTGGCCGCCGGGCTCGCCGTCACCGCGGGGGAGTCGAAGCTCGTCTGCGACCGTTCGCACGCCCGCGACCCGCCGTGCGGCGGAGATCGCCGCGATCCGCTCCCGCAGTGAGCCGACGTCCCCGGTGAGGACGACGACGCCTTCCTTGACCCCGACACCGATCTCGGGACTGTGGACGTCGGGAGTCCAGGCGAGCTCCGCCTGGACGGCCTGCCGGATCGCGAGGTCGTCTACGGTCCTCGCGTGGTCGGGGCGCGGATCGGGGGTGCCGGTCATCGTGCTGGTGCTGTCCATGGCACAACGTTCGCGCATCGGTGACCACACCGTGAGAGTCGAAGGTCCCACCCGCAGAGGGAGGACTTTCAGGCCGGCTGATCAGCCGCGGCCGCGGTGCTCCAGTTGGAGCACCGCGGCCTGGGTCCGCCGCTCCAGGCCCAGCTTCGCCAGCAACGAGCTGACGTAGTTCTTGACGGTCTTCTCGGCGAGGCCCAGGCGCTCCCCGATCTGCCGGTTGGTGAGCCCGTCCGCGATCAGTGCGAGGACCTGCCGCTCCCGGAGGCCCAGCGAGGCGAACCGGGGATCGTCGGCCGGCTCGCGGAGCTGCGACGACACCCGCGCGGCCATGCGGGGGTCGATCAGCCGACGCCCGCGGGACGCCGCGCGGATGTCATCCAGGAGCGAGCTCCCGCGGATGTCCTTGATGACGTACCCGTCCGCGCCCGCGATGACCGCCGAGCGCAGCGCGTCCTCATCGTCGTACGCGGTGAGCATGAGACAGCGGACAGCCGGCTCCTCCTGCTTGATCCGTCTGCACACCTCGATTCCGCTGCCGTCCGGAAGGCGCACGTCGAGGACGGCGACGTCGGGCCTCACGGCGAGGATGCGTGAACGTGCTTGAGCGGCGGTCGCCGCCTCCCCGACGACTTCGAGGTCGTCTTGGGCATCGATGAAGGCGGCGAGACCGCGGCGCACGATCTCGTGGTCGTCGGCGAGGAAGACGCGGATGGCCGAGCTCGTCATGCGTCCGTCCGTTCCTCTGCGATCGGGATCCGCAACCACAGCCGGGTCCCGTCGGCACCCGACTCCACCCTGAGCGTCCCTCCGCGGGAACGCGCTCGCAGTTCCAGGTTCCCGAGGCCGCTCCGCCGGCTGGTCTCTCCGATCCCGTGGCCGTCGTCGACGACCGCCACGGTGATGTCGTCCGGCGAGGCCGAGACGGCGACGGAGGCGGTGGCGGCTTCCGCGTGCCGGACGACGTTGGTGAGGCCTTCGCGGACGAATGCAGCGATATCGTCGGCGACCGCGGGCTCCGTCACGATGTCGACCGGGCCGGCGAAGGACACCGTCGCCGGGTGGGGAGCGCTCCACCCACATCGTGGACGATGTCGAGCACCCGGTGCCTCAATCCCCCGCCACGTCGTGCTGGTGGGAGAGGGCGAAGATCGCCGTCCGGATCTCGGCGATCGCCTGATCGATGGCTGCGACTGCGCCGTCGATCCGGTCGCTGTGCGCTCCCGGGCCGATTGCCGACTCGACGGCTTGGAGCTGGATGCCCGCACCGAAGAGCTGCTGGATGACGTGGTCGTGCAGATCGCGCGCGATCCGTGCGCGGTCCTCCAGGAGCTGGGCCCGTTGCCGATCCGCACGTGCCGCCGCGAGTTCCATGACCAGCGACGCCTGACGAGCCAGGCCGGTGGTCCGCTCCAGCTCGAACGCGGTGAATCCCGCCGCTCCGGCTTCTCGCAATGCGAGTAAAGCTGCCGGCGTGCCGTCGTCCAGGGTGAAGGGCGCCACCAGCACGGGCCCGATCTGCCACCCGTCGTTCCATGCAGGGAGCGGGATGTCGTCCAGGCGGACCGGCTGGCCGCTCTCGAGCACCCCATGCAGCTGCTCGACCAGGTACGCGGCTTCATCCGCCGCTCCATCGCTCGCCGCAGCGAGCACGCGTATCTCGGCGGACCCGGCTGCGGCGCCCGCCACGAAGACGGCCCGGGCGTCGACCAGTGCCGCCACCCGGCTGACGAGTTCGCTGAGCGCGTCGGCGCCGTCGGCTGCCAGCACGGCCGCGGTCATCTCGGCGAGGGTACCCGTCCAGCGCTGCCGTGTCACCGTTTCCGCGTACAGTCGCGCGTTGTCGATCGCGAAGCCGGCGGTCGCGGCGAGCGCCTTGACCAGTTGCTCGTCCTCGTCGCTGAAGCCGCCGGATTCCGGATCCGTGAGGTAGAGGTTGCCGTACACGGTGTCCCGCACCGTGATCGGAACGCCGAGGAACGCCGTCATGGGCGGGTGACCGGCCGGGAAGCCCGCAGCGCGCGGGTCGTCGGCGATGCAGTCGATCCGGATCGGGCGCGGGTCGTCGATGAGCGCGCCGAGCAGGCCGTGCCCTTCCGGGAGGTGGCCGATCCCCGCGACGTCCTCGTGCGTCATGCCGACGTGGATGAACTGCTCCAGGCCACCCCCTCGGCGATCACTCCCAAGGCGCCGTAGCGGGCGCCGACCAGGTCGACCGCGGACTCGACGATGGTGCGGAGGACGGTGGGCAATTCGAGATGCGAGACGACCGCACGGTTCGCGCGCACCAACGCGCGCAGCCGCCCCTGCGTCTGCATCACCCGGCTGGCCTGTTCGACCAACTGGGCGAGCGCTTTGTCGAGTTCGGCCCGCGGGGCATCGGGGAAGGTGAGGGATTCATCGCCCGGCATCGCATGACCCCCTCTCGGACGCGCGAGGCGGCGGTATCGGTGACGTTGCTCAAGGGAAGTGTAGCTCTGGGCGCCTTTCGGGGCACCACGTTGTGCATTCACAGATCCGCGGAGGTCTCGGGCCCGACGACGACCGTCGGGGCGGCGAGGTCCAGGACCACACCGTGCGAGACGGAGCCGACCCAGGCTCGCCGCCATCCGGTCAGGCCGCGGCTTCCGACGACCAGCATGAAGGCGCGCTCCGCCTCCAGACGCAGTCCCTGGACCGGCCGGCGGCGCAGCAGGACCGGCTCGGCCTCGATTCCCGGCCGGGAAGCGCGCAGACGACGCAGCTGATCGTCCAGCAGTTCGCGGTGAGCCCGCTCATGACTGTCGACGAAGTCCTCGTCGGGGACGATCAACGGTTCGTCGGCCAGCGGCTCACGCCAGCAATGCACCACTTTCAGTGGTTGATCGAGCTGTTGTGCTTCGTCGGAGGCGAAGGCCAGGGCGATCTCGGCGGTGTCGGAGCCGTCGACGCCCACGGTGACCCCGCCGCGCGCTCCGGCGACCGTCTCCTCCTCCTGCGGCACGATGGCGACGGCGCCGACAGCGTTGGTCGCGAGCCGCGCGCCGAAGGACCACCCGTAGCGCAGGCGCGGACCGATCCGCGGCGATGAACCGACGACGATGAGTGTCCGCGGGCCGGCTTGACCCAACAGCACCTCCAGCGGGTCGCCGACGAGCAGCGCGCTGGCGCCGACGGTCCCCGGATACAGTTCGCCCAGGCCGCGCAGCGCGGCGTCGAAACGCTCCTCCTCCTGCACGGTCGCCCGCTCGAGGGCGCGCGGATCCCCCTCGAACAGACCACGGTCCACCACATCGAACACGTCGACGGGTGCGCCGCGCGGCCCGCGTGCGCGCCGGAGCGCCCAGCGCAGCGCGGACGCGGACGCGGGAGTGCCGTTCCAGCACACGACCGTTCGTTCCAGCATGCGGTTCCCCCTCAGGCGTCCACCCGCAGGACGAGCGATCCGCGTGCGCGTCCCCGGCGCAGGTCGTCGACGGCGTCCGGAAGCGCCTCGAAGGGTACCGGAGTGACCGTGGGGCGGAGCCCGAGCGTCCGGGCGACGGCGAGGAATCGCATGCCGTCGGCCCGGGTGTTGGCGGTGACGGTACGGAGGTCGCGCTCACGGAACAGGTCGTCCTCGTAGGAGAGAACCGGCACGTCGGACATCTCGATGCCGGCGAGCACGACGGTGCCGCCGCTTCGCGTGGCTCTGAGCGCGACCGGCACCAGTCCGCCCGCCGGCGCGAACACGATCGCGGCGTCGAGCGGCTCGGGCGGCGGTTGCGCCTCTTCTCCGACGAAAGCGGCCCCCAGCTCGCGGGCGAGCTCGCGATTCTGCTCGCCGCGGGTCAGCGCCACGAATCGGCCCCCGGCGGCACGGACGAGCTGCGCGGTGACGTGCGCACTCGATCCGAAGCCGTAGATCCCGAGCGTGCCACCGGGCGGAAGGTGTGCGCGGGTGAGCGCGCGGAAGCCGATGATCCCTGCGCACAACAGCGGCGCCAGGTCCAGCGCCGCCGTGTCGTCGGGCAGCGTGTAGACGTAGGCAGCGGGCGCGGTGAGGAAGTCGGCGAAGCCGCCGTCCGCATCCCACCCCGTGTATCGCGAGTGAGGGCACAGGTTCTCGGCGCCGGTCCGGCAGTAGTCGCATTGCCCACAGGTCGACCGCAGCCAGGCCACGCCCACCCGGGCGCCCACGGCCGGCTCCACGACGCACTCGCCCGCGGCGACGACCCGGCCGACCGCCTGATGCCCCGGCGTGACGACCGGCCGGTGGACGGGGATCTCATGGTCGATCACGTGCAGGTCGGTGCGGCAGAGCCCGCACACCTCGACGCGGACCAGGACCTCGTCGGCACCCGGCTCCGGAATCCCGATGCGATCGAGCCGCAGGCCGCCCGGCTCGCCGGTCGTACGCCACGCGCGCATCACGGTCATGGGCGACCTCCTCCGGGAAGCAGTCAATCGCCGGGATGGGGCCCGGAGCGGGTCCAAGGTCCCGCGGGACCTACGGCCCTCCCGCTTCTCGGAGAGGTCTTCGACACTGTGCGTGGAGGTCCCCATGCACATGCGCAGGTTCATCGTCGGCGTCGACGGATCGCTCCCCGCCCGTGCGGCCACCCGCTGGGCCATCGCTCACGCGCGGGAGCACGAAGCGGAGGTTCGGCTCGTGCTTGTCGCCGACGACGAGTGGGGAGTGGTCGGCACCGGCCTCATCGATGAGGTGGACGAGGACGCACGGCAGAGGCTGGATGGCGAGCTGCGGTTCGCGCGTGCGCTGGCGAGCGACCTCCCGATCTCGGGCGAACTGCGTTCGGGGAGCCCGATGGTGGTGCTCGCGTCGCTCAGCGATGCGGACGTCATGGTCGTCGTCGGAACCCATAAGACGGGATTCCACTACGGTCGGGCATTCGGGTCGCGGAGCCTGCAGTTGGCGAACCTGGCAGCGGGTCCGGTGGCCGTGGTTCCCGAGGCGGAGTCCCGCCTTCGACGTGGCGTGGTCGTCGGACTCGACGACACCGTTGCCGGCGGCGCAGCGCTCGACGTAGCGGCCGATCTGGCGTGCGACCATCACTGCGAGCTGATCATCGTGCGGTCCTCCCACGCGACCGAACCGTTCCGGACCGACCGCGACGACGAGGCGCAGGACTGGCAGCTCCGGCGCGACGATGTGGCGCGCGGGCTGCTGGCTACGGCGATAGAACGGGTCCGACGACGCCAGCGGGACATCAACGTCCGCGCCCGCGTCGTACGCCGGCCGCCCGGGATCGCTCTCAACGAGATCGCCCGATCGGCGGAGCTGCTGGTCATCGGCGACTCGCGTCGAGAGGCGCCCCAGCCCGGCGCCCTCGGTTCGGTCGCGTACGACGTGCTGCTGAATCTCTCATCGCCGACGATCATCGTCCACGCCCCGGCAGTCGTCGACGCCGGGGTCCGACAAGAAGGAGAACATCATGCCGTCGGATGAGCCCGTCCAGGAACTCGGCCGGGACGAGTGTCGCGAACTGCTGAAAGGCGCGGTTCTCGGGCGATTGGCGACCGCCGCCGGGGAGAGCCCGATATCTTCCCGGTCAACTTCTACTCGGACGGGGACAGCATCCTGATCCGGACCGCCCCGGGCACGAAGCTGCTGGAACTGACGGTGCACAGCGCCGTCGCGTTCGAGGTCGACGGGTTCAGCGACGAGGAGGCCTGGAGTGTCGTCGTCCACGGCCACGCCCGACAGCTGGACCATCAGGCGGAGATCGACGAGGCGGACCGGGCGCCGCTGCAACCCTGGATTCCGACGCTGAAGTACCGCTACGTGCACATCGACATCGAGAGCCTGAGCGGGCGCCGGTTCCTCCGGATGCCCGAACCCGACCGCTGGTGACCCGCGAAAGGAGTTCGTCATGTCCGCAGGTACCGCCTCCCCGAACGCGACCGGACCGGAAGAGGAGCGCATCCATCCGGGCGGCCGCATCGTGGTCGGAGTGGACGGCTCCGCGTCGTCGCGCTCCGGTCTGCGCAGAGGCGCCCGCATCGCGGAACGTCTCGGATGCACCCTGGTCGGTGTGACGGTCTGGGACTACCCGCAGTCGTGGCCCGGCTACGTCATGGACTGGTCGCCGGAGGCCGACGCGCAGGCGATCGCCCGGGACACCGCCGAAGACGTGTTCGGAGCGGAGGTGCCCGATTGGTACTCCACCGTCATCCGCACGGGGTCGGCCGCACGTCAGCTGATCGCGGAATCCGAGGGTGCGGAGATGCTGATCGTCGGCAGCCGCGGCCTGGGCGGGTTCACCGGCCTGCTCCTCGGGTCCGTGTCCCGCGCGTGCGCCGAGCACGCCGACTGCCCGGTTTTAGTGATCCACGACACCGAGGGCGCCGGGCGCCACTGAGGCATCCCGCGCCGTTCCGCGATGCGCGCGACCCGTCAGCGCAGCGCCGGCATCCGCAGTTCGCCGGCCAGGGTGCGCCCCCACTCGCGCGCCCGCTCGAGTTGACCGTCCTCCAGGACGCTGTCCTTGTCGACGAGGAAGCTCTGCTTCTGCACGAACCGGCGAGAGCCGAGCTTCCGCATCCGCTTGTCGATCACGGAGGCGGCGGACCCGGAGAACAGTTCCGTCATGTCCGCCCGCGTGTCGAACGCTGCGAACTGCGGCGGCACACGGCCGCAGGTCTCCAGCCACTCGCGCAGGCCGATCCCTTCCGCGTCCGGCTCGAGGGTCAAGTGACGGGCTTCATCGTCGGCCCATGCGCCCGCTTGCGTGCGGGTCGCGGGCCGGCTGAGGCCGTGGACGTGGGTGGGCGCGCCGACGATGAGCAGGTCGGCGTCGATGGCCTCCGGTGCGTCCTTGACCGGCAGCAGGGTGACCGATGCGACCGGACGCAGCCCTTCGGCGATGGCTTCGGCGACCTTTCTCGTGTTTCCGAACATGGACTCGTAGAGGATGGTCGCCCGTGCGACCGGTGCTGTCTCGTTCATGCCGATACCCTCGCCGGGCCGGGCGACGCCAGACAGGGCCGAAGGACCTTCGGCACTACGGAGGAGCTGGCGGTCCCAGGAGGATCGGTTCGTCGGTTCAGCCCTCGGAGGATGCGATGACGTACACCATCATGGTCGCGGTGGACGGCCGCCCCGAGCACCGGGCGGCCCTCGACTGGGCAGCGACCCGCGCGGCGCGGGACGCGGCTCGGCTCGAACTCGTCTACGTGATCGAACGCTCGTGGGGCGACAGCCCCGACCGGCCGGGCAGAGCGCTGGAACTCGCGGCACGCACGCTCCTCGAGGCGGAGCGGACGATCGCCCTTCGACGGATGGCGGACTTCGCACGTCGGGTGACGGTGCCGCCGTCGAGCGCGAGCGATGCGGCTCTGCCCGGCGGCGAGCAGGAGGTCACAGCCGGCTTCCGTTACGGCCACGTCGGGCGCGAGCTCGTACGAGCGTCGGCCGGGGCCGACCTCCTTGTCATCGGGACGCCCTCGGAGCTCGACCGCCAGCACGCCTTCTCCGGTTCGCTCGCCGTTCGCGTCGCCGCGGCGGCGGAATGCGCCGTCGCCGTCGTCCCGCATGGCTGGGAGCCGCGGGGGAGGGGCGTCGTGGTGGGGGTCGACGGGGAGCCGCCGGCCGAGGCCGCCGTGGCGTTCGCGGCTGATGAGGCCGCAGCACTCGACGAACCGCTCACCGTGGTGTGCGCCGGCTATGTCGCGAACCCCCTCCTCGCCGGTCTCGTCCCGGAGATCTCGCTCGGGGACCGTCGCCGGCAGATCGTGGACGCGGCCCGGGAGTACGCGCTCGAACTGGATCGGGGCATCACCGTGTTCGCGGAGGTGGTGGAGACGTCGCCGGCGCCCGGGATCGTGGCGGAGGCGGACGGCTCCCGGATGCTCGTCATCGGCACGCGGGACCGGCACGGCGTCCAACGGGTGATGCTGGGCTCGGTCGGACACGATGTCCTGCTCAACGTCCGCGTCCCTGTCGTCGTCGTACGGACGCGCAACGAGGCGCTCACCCGGCTCCATCCGTGAACGAGGCTACCGCGCTCCGGCAGCCGGATTCCGCGAGCCCCGTACGGGACGCGGCCGCGCGCGACGCGGCCTCACTGCTCGCGGACACTCGCTCTTCCGCCGAGGGGCTGTCAGCGGAAGAGGCGGCGGCCCGGCTCTCGCGCGACGGGCCGAATGCAGTCAGGGGGCACCGGGCACGACCCTGGATGGTCCTGCTCCGCCAGTTCCGGAGCCCGATCCTCCTGCTGCTCCTGGTGACCTCCGCGGTGTCGGCCGTCGTCGGCGACCGCGTCGACTCGTGGATCATCGCCGTCATCCTGCTGATCAGCGTCGGCCTCGGCTTCGTCAACGAGTTCCGAGCGGAACGGTCGGCGGACGCTCTGCACGACCGGCTGCGCCACCGGGCGGTCGTACTGCGATCGGGAGCGCCTGCATCCGTCGACGTGACGGAGCTGGTCGTCGGCGACGTCGTCCGGCTCAGCGTCGGCACCGTGGTCCCGGCGGACCTCCGCCTCCTGGAAGCGACGGCACTGGAATGCGACGAGAGCATCCTCACGGGCGAGGCGGCTCCCGTGGCCAAATCGGTCACGGCGGTGCCATCAGGCAGCTCGGTCGCCGACCTGTCCTCGTGCGCGCTGATGGGGACGGTCGTCCATGCGGGCAGGGGAGTGGGGGTGGTGGTCGCCACGAGGGCGGCGACCGAGTTCGGGCGGATCGCGATCGGTCTCGGGGCGCAGGAGCCGCAGACGGAGTTCCAGCGCGGGCTCGGCAGGTTCTCGGTGTTCCTCCTGGCTGTCGCCCTCGTGCTGACGACCGTCATCTTCGCCGCGGCTCTCGTGCTCGGCCGTCCGTTGGTGGAGTCGCTCCTGTTCGCGCTGGCGATCGCCGTCGGGATCACCCCGCAGCTCCTGCCGGCCGTCGTCAGCACCAGTCTCGCCGCCGGGGCCCGATCCCTCGCACGCCAACGGGTGCTGGTGAAGCGGATGGTGTGCATCGAGGACTTAGGCGACCTGGACCTGCTGGTGACCGATAAGACGGGAACCTTGACGAGCGGGGAGATCACCTTCGACCGGGCGGTGCCCGTCGCCGCAGCCGGTCCGGCCGACGTGGTGCTCCTGGGCTTGTTGGCGACGGACGCTCAGCCGAGCGCGGCGGGAGATGTGGGGATGAATCCGCTGGATACGGCCCTGTGGGCGGCGGCGGATGCCGCAGGCTCAGAGGTCACCGCCTACCGCCGACTCGCTCTTCGGCCCTTCGACCACGAGCGGAGAAGGTGCACGGCCTTGGTCGCCGTCGGCGGATCCCCGCCGACCGTCGTCGTCAAAGGCGCACCGGAATCGGTGATGCCGCTCTGCGGCCCGGACGCCGCCGGCGCAGCCACCGTCCTGGCGGAGCTGTACGCGGTCGGCGCGCGGGTCGTGGCCGTCGCCTCCCGTGCCGTCCCCGGCAGTGACACGCTGGACGACCGGCTCGAGGCCGGTCTGACCTTGCAGGGCTTCCTCACCTTCCGCGACGGCCTGAAGCCGGACGCTCGCGACTCCCTGCGTCGGCTCGTCGATCTGGGGGTCGACGTGAAGGTGGCGACGGGTGACAGCGCGGTGGTCGCAGAACGCGTCTGCACCGAGCTGGGCATGCCGACACTCCGGACTCTCACCGGGGCGGACATCGACCGGCTCACGGATGCCGACCTCGTCGAGCAGGCCCGCAGCGCGTCCATCTTCGCGCGGGTGTCGCCGGAACAGAAAGCGCGCATCGTTCGCGCCCTCCGTCAGAAGGGCCGCGCGGTCGGCTTCCTCGGTGACGGCGTCAACGATGCGCTGGCCCTGCATCTCGCCGATGTCGGGGTATCGGTGGACACGGCGGTCGATGTGGCGAAGGACGCCGCCGACGTGATCCTGCTGGAGAAGGACCTCGGTGTGCTGGCCGACGGGGTCACCGAGGGTCGCCGCATCTTCGCGAACACGATCAAGTACGTGCTCATGGGCACGTCGAGCAACTTCGGCAACATGTTCAGTGCCTCGGTCGCGTCGGTCGTGCTGCCGTTCCTGCCGATGCTGCCGGGGCAGCTGCTGCTGAACAACCTGCTGTACGACAGCAGCCAGCTCGCCATCCCGACCGACCGGGTCGATCCGGAGCAGCTGCGTGCCCCCGCCCACTGGGACATCGGAGCGATCCGGCGGTTCATGCTGCTGTTCGGCCCGATCAGCTCGCTCTTCGACTTCGCGACCTTCGCGCTCATGCTCGCCGTCCTGCATGCGGGGCCACCGGAGTTCCGCTCGGGCTGGTTCATCGAGTCGATCGCGACTCAGACGCTGATCGTCTTCGCCATCCGCACCCACCGCGTCCCGTTCCTGCGCAGCCGCCCGTCGCCGGCCCTCGTAGCTGCGGTGCTCGGCGTGGTGGCCGTCGGGGCGTGGCTGCCGTACTCACCCCTGTCCGGTCTGCTCGGGTTCACCCCGCTGCCCACGGGGTTCTTCCTCGCCCTGGTCGCCACGGTGCTCGTGTACCTGGTGCTCGTCGAGGCGGCGAAGCTCTGGTACTACCGGAGGCTGGCAGCCGCGGTGCCTGTGCACCGGCACAGGGAGTACCGGCACCGCGTCGCGCGCCGCGCGGCCCGGTTCACGGCACGGCAGCCGTTGCGGACGATCGCGCGACGGTGATCGTCTCGCCGGATCGATGGATGACGGCTCACGACGCCGTCGCCGTGCTGCGCCGGAACAGGCCGAGGCCGAGCAGCACGAGACCGAGTTCACCCAGCCCGGCGACGAAGTACGCCGCCTGCAACGGGCTGAACGGGATGAACATCATCTGGACGAAGATCCAGATCAACAGCCCGAACGCCGCGACCGCGGTTGCGAATGCGCCGGAAGGCCGCTCGCGACCGACCAGCACGGACGCCGCCAGGTGGGTGCCACCCACGACGACGGCGAGGATAAGCCCCGGCACCACGTAGGTCGTGAACGGGCTGCCGCCGAGATAGGCGCGGGGCGGGACGACGCCGCCGGAGGCGGCGGTGAGAGCGCCGATGATCAGCGCGAGGCCGCCCGCAACCGCCGTGACACCGATTGCCGCGCTCAGCACGGTCAGGGTGATGCGAATCCAACGTTTCATGGCTTCTCCCGGAGTCTCTTCTCCTCCCAGGGTGGTCCGCCGATGGCCACCGCGACGGGCCGAAAGACCCGTCAGCGCGTGATGCGAGGGACCTTCGGCCCAGTGGCGGCCGGCGCCTCCATCGACACTGGCTGGAGAACCGAAGGAGCACTCTCATGCATGCAGCCGTCGTGAACCGCTACCGCGAGCCGCTGACCGTCGAGGACCGTCCCATCCCGACCCCCGGCCCGGGGCAGGTCCTGGTGCGTATGGAGGCGTGCGGCCTCTGCCACACGGATATCCACGCGATGAACGGCGACTGGCCGGTCAAGCCCGGGCTGCCGTTCGTCCCCGGCCACGAGGGCGTGGGGATCGTCGAACGCCTCGGCGACGGCGTCACCAGCCGTGAGGTGGGACAGCGGGTGGCGCTGCCGTGGCTGGGCTACGCCTGCGGCGAGTGCCGCTACTGCATCGACGGTCGCGAGAACCTGTGCGAGCGACAGCACAACACCGGCTATTCCGTGGATGGCGGGTACGCCGAGTACGCCGTCGCGGAGGCGCGTTTCGCCACACCCGTCCCGGACGGCGTCAGCGCGTTCGAAGCGGCCCCTCTGACCTGCGCGGGCGTCACCACGTACGCCGCCATCAGGAACGCACGGGTCGTCCCGGGGAGCGGGTCGCGATCTTCGGCATCGGCGGGCTCGGCCACCTGGCTGTTCAGTACGCGCGACTGGTCGGGGCGAAGGTCGTCGCCGTCGATGTCTCCGAGGACAAGCTCGACCTCGCCGTCGAATTGGGCGCCGACCACGCCGTGAACGCGGCCGAGGTGGACCCGGCGGAGGCCATCCACCATCTCGGGGGCGCGGACGTCGCCGTCGTGCTGGCGGTCGCTCCGAGCGTGTTCGATCAGGCCTTCCGGTCGCTGAATCGCGGCGGCCGGCTCGTCCTCGTGTCGCTTCCGGCGGAGGGGACCCTCACCGTCCCGATCTTCGACACCGTCCTTAAAGGCATCTCGATCATCGGATCCATCGTCGGAACGCGGCAGGACTTGGCCGAGGTGTTCGCGCTGCACAAGGCCGGCAGGACGCGGGTCATCGCCGAGGCGCGGCACCTCCGCGAAGTCAACGACGCCGTCGAGGAGGTGCTGTCCGGCCGCGTGCAAGCCCGGCTGGTCTTCACCTACGAGTCGGGGCTTCCTGCAGAGACCGCGACACCGAGCACCGCCCGTGCCACCACGGACGGCTGACGACGCCTCCGCGGCTCGGGGCACGGGTCGCCGCGTCCTCTCACTCGCTCGTCGCTACTGGGTCGTCACTCTGACCCTCGGCGTCGGCATCGCCTGCGCGGTGCTCTACCTCGCCGGCAGCCGGACCGTCGCGCTATGGGCGGCCGCGCTCTACGCCCTCGCCAACGCTGTCGGGTACACCGTCCGGATGATCCGGAGCGTCATCGGCGGCCGGGTCGGTGTCGATCTCCTGGCGATCGTCGCCATCGCCGCGACCGTGCTCGTGGGGGAGGTCGCGGCAGCGCTGGTCGTCGTCCTCATGCTCGCCGGCGGTGAGGCGCTGGAGGACTACGCCAATCGGCGGGCGCGCCGGGAACTCGATGCGCTGCTGCAGCGGGAACCGCGGACCGCGCACAGGTTCGTCGCCGCGCGCGCCGACGAGGTCGACGACGTGCCCATCGCCGACGTCGCGCCGGGCGACGCGCTGCTGGTACGTCCGGCGGAGGTGGTCCCCGTGGACGGCGTGCTCCTCGGCCCGAGCGCATCGCTCGACCTCTCCTCCATCACGGGGGAGAGCATCCCGGTCGAGCGCGGACCCGGGGACGCCCTTCTCAGCGGCAGCGTCAACGGCGCCACCGCGATCCGCCTCCGGGCCACCGCCAGCGCCGTCGACAGCCAGTATCAGCAGATCGTCGGATTGGTCGCGCAGGCGGCGCGCAGCAAGGCCCGGGTGGTGCGCCTCGCGGACCGTGTCGCCGTCCCGTTCACCGTGTTCTCGCTCGCGCTGGCCGGCCTCGCGTGGTTCGTCAGCGGCGATCCGGTGCGATTCGCGCAAGTGCTCGTCCTTGCGACCCCGTGCCCGCTCCTGATCGCGGCTCCTGTCGCGTTCATCGGCGGGATGGGCTGTGCGGCGCACCGGGGTGTGATCGTGCGCACCGGGACCGTGCTGGAGACGCTGGCGTCCGCGAGGACCGTGGTGTTCGACAAGACCGGCACCCTCACCACCGGCCGCCCCGTCCTGCGGGAGGTCAGGGCGGCGCCCGGCCACGACCCCGACCGTCTCCTGGCGCTCACCGCGAGCGCCGAGCGGTACTCCTCCCATGTGCTGGCGGAGTCGGTGGTGCGTGCCGCCGAGGAGCGATCGCTCCCGCTGCTCCGCGTCTCGACGGCCGAGGAGCGGGCTGCGAGCGGGGTCACCGCCGACGTGGACCGACACCGCGTCGTCGTCGGCACGTTCCCCTTCGTGTCCGCGCGCTCCGTCGGGGCCGAACGGACACTGATCGGCCCGGGTGAATTGGCGGTCTACGTCGCGGTCGACGGCGCTTTCGCGGGGTCGCTGATCGAGCGGGACCCGCCGCGCGCCGATACCGCCTCGACCCTGCGAGAGCTGCGCGCGCTCGGGATCGAGAACGTCGAAATGCTCACCGGGGATGCGCCCGAGACGGCGGCGTCCATCGCCCGCGAGCTCGGTATCACCCGGTTCACGGCGGAGTGCCTTCCTGCCGACAAAGTCGAGCACGTCGGATCGCTGCAGCAGCGGCCGGTGGTCATGGTGGGGGACGGCGTGAACGACGCGCCCGTGCTCGCACGCGCAGACGTCGGCGTCGCCATGGGGGCGCGTGGCGCCACGGCGGCGAGCGAGTCCGCCGACGTCGTGCTCCTCGTCGACGACATCGCCGGTGTCGTGGACGTCATCCGGATCGGACGCCGCACCCTTCGAATCGCCCTCCAGAGCGTGTGGCTGGGCATCGGCGTCTCGGTGGCCCTCATGATCGTGGCGGCGTTCGGCGTCATCCCGGCGATCGTCGGAGCGTTGCTGCAGGAGCTGGTCGACGCGGTGACGATCCTCGCCTCCCTGCGTGCCGCGCGACCCGGCCGTGCCGAGCGCCGGTCGTCCTCGAGTGACCAAAGTCCCTCCCCGGCGGCTTCCACGGCGCCGCAGGATGGGTGACGGAACGAAAGCCGCCTGACCGCGTCGCAGCACTGACCGCGACGGTCCCAGCGGTCAGGGCGCCGGTCTATCGCTCCCGGACCCGCGTGCGAAGCGGGACGGTGGAGCCCGCCGGCGGGGCCCGCGGCGCGACGACGGGGAGCGCCGCGGGCCGTCATCGGTCCGCTTATTGATCGAAAAGAGCCCGAAATGCATACCCACACCTTGCGCTCAGCCCGGCGCCTGACCGCGGCCGCCTCGGCCACGGCGGCCGTCGCCGCTGTGACGGTCCTCCTGGCAGCGCCGGCAGACGCCGGAACGCTCGCCGCGCACACGGCGACCGGGTCCACGGTAACCGTCTCCTGTCCGCCGTTCGATCTCGGGACCCTCCCCGGAGGGACCATGAGCGAGGGGAGGGACATCAACGCGTTCGACGTCAGCGTCGGCGTCTCGACAGCCGACAACCAACCCCGGTTCTTCCGCGCAGCGCGGTGGAGCCCCGGTGGTCGCGTTACCGACCTCGGAACCCTGCCAGGAGGCACGGAGAGCACGCCGAGGGCGATCAACGCTCTGGGCTTCGTCGCCGGTGACTCGAACGCTGGAACGGCGAGCGGAGTGTCGCCGTCACGCGCCGTCTTCTGGGATCCCTTCGGACATATCCACCGGCTCCCGGTCCCGGCCGGAACGACGTCGAGTTCCGCCACCCAGCTCAACCAGCTCGCGATCATGATCGGGCGCGCGGACGGTGCGACCCGGACCGACGCGCTTCGGTGGACGCCGTTCGGCGGGATGACCGTTCTCGCCGCCCTGCCGGGGACCGCGGGCAGCGTGCCGCTGGCGATCAACGACCACGGGGTCGTAGTGGGCAACTCGGTGCTCGGAACCAGTCGCTCGGTGGGCGTGGCGCTGCGGTGGAACGCCGTCGGTCAGGTCACGCGTCTGGAGAGCCTGCCCGGAGCCGTGCGCAGCACCGCGAACGCGGTCAACAACGACGGCACCGCGGTCGGCACGGCGACCTTCAGCAGCGGCCTCACCCGAGCGGTGCGGTGGGACTCCTACGGACACGCGCGGCCCCTCGGTGCGCTGCCGAGCGGTGACGCGAGCATCGCCACAGGCATCAACGCGGCCGGCGTCACCATCGGCTCGGCCAATTCGACGCCCGGGGAGCGCTCCGCGCCGTCATGTGGAACAGGGCAGGTCAGATCGTCCCGCTGGCGACTCTCGGCGCCGAGACGACCGTCGTCGACATCAACGACCGCGGGTACATGGCCGGGTATGCACGCCCGTCGGACGCGGTGCTTCCTGTGGCAGCACGCTGGTCGCCGTCCGGCGCGATCACTCGGCTCGGCGTCTTCCCGGGCGGCGACGAGGACGGTATCGGCGCGGCTATCGCTCCGGACGGAACGGTCGCAGGGTTCGCCTCCAACCCGAACGAGGACAACCACGCCGTGCTGTGGAAGGTGAGCGCGTGTCCGCTTCAGTGATGCGTAAGCTGACATAATGTGCATTATCGGCGTATAACCGCGACTTGCGGCCGCGCTAGCCGTTCTCCGCGAACACCTCCGCCGCGACACCGTAGCCTTCGAATGCACGAGCGACACCGGCGTAGGCGGCGAGCTGGATGAAAACCTCGACGATCTCTTCTTTCGTCACGCCGTTGTTGAGTGCGATCCGGAGTTGGCCGCGCAGCGGTTCGAGCACTCCGAGCGTCGCTGCGATGGCCACAGAGACGATCGCACGGGTCCGGGTGTCCAGCCTGTCGGTGCGCGGCCACGCATCACCGAACGCCTGGATGGTCGCGATGCGTTTGAAGTCGTCGGCGTTCTCCGGCTCGGTCGGCGCAGTGCCGAGGAACCGTTCGAGTCGGAAACCGAGCAGTCGCTCCGCCTCGTCGAGCGCCGCGTCGTAATCGCGTGTGTCCTCCGTCATGTCGACCTCTCTAAGTAACTAGTTGGTTACATGGGAACATACTCGCCCCCTCCCCCTAATGCAACTAACCGGTTACTTACCACTAGAGTGGCCAGATGACACGGTTTCGAGACGCGGATGCTACCCGCGCGCGCATCCTGGAAGCGGCCGCTGAGGAGTTCGCCGCCGTGGGTATCGCCGGTGCCCGCGTTGACCGGATCGCCGAGAACGCCGACGCGAACAAGGCCATGCTCTACCGGTATTTCGGCACCAAAGACGAGCTGTTCGATGCCGTGTTCACGGCTCACGTCGTCGCCTTCGTCGAGCGCATCCACTTCGACCCCGCTGACCTCCCCGGGTACGCCACCCAACTCTTCGACTCCTACCAAGACCACCCGCGCACCCTCCGCCTCACCCACTGGTACCAGCTCGAGCGCCCCGACGGTGAGCCCCTTCGCGCAATCGTCGAATCCCACCAGGTCAAGCTCAACGCCATCGCCGACGCCCAGGCCGCCGGCACGGTGCCTGACGACTACAGCCCCGTCGAACTGCTCGCGCTCGTGCGGGGAATCGCGATGGCATGGGACAACCTCGCCCCGCAACTCGGCAGTTCGACACCCGAGCCTCGAGAACGCCGACACGCCGCGGTGAGGGACGCAGTAAGCCGGCTCATCGACGTGCCGAAGAGACACATTGGGACCGAATCTGAGCTGAAGGGCACCCTGCCGTTGCCGTTCGCGAACGGCTCCAGCTCCGGTTGACGGAACGGCGTCAGGACCCCGCACCCGCCAGCAGTTCCTCGAGCCGGTCCAGCTGCTGGCTCCAGCCGGGCTCCAACCCGGCGAGCATCGGCGCCGCCTCCGTATCGGCTCCCTCCGCGGTGATGCGCACGCGCAGCGCCGCGCCGTCGCCGACGGGCTCGAGCGCCGCATCCACGATCACCTCGAAGTACGGCCGGCCGCTCGGGTCGATCGGCGACAGGTCGAAGACGATGCGGCGGCCGGGGTCGACCGAGCGGACCGCCCCAGCGGACGCGTACTCGGCGCCGTCACCCTCGCGCAGCACCAGCTCGACCGGCGCGCCGGCCTGCGGCGCCACGACGCAGCGGACGACCTCGAAGTGCCGGGGCGCCCACCAGCGCGCCGCCTCCCGCGCGTCCGTCCAGGCCCGCCACACCGCATCGGCCGGCGCGGCGAACGTGCGCTCGAGCCGGATGTCGGCCGTCGCCCCGGCGGACCGGACCGCGGCCGCGTAGCGCTGCAGGGCGTCGTCGTCGGGCGTGGCGGCCGCCAAGCCGCCCAGCCAGTCGGCGAGTTCGCGGAAGCCGTCTCTGTCCAGCCGCGCGAGGCGTCGGCGACCAAGTCGCTCGATGGAGACGACGCCGACCGATTCGAGCAGCTGCAGGTGCTTCGTGGTCTGCGGTTGCAGCGCGCCGATCCCGATAGCCACCTCCCCGACCGTGCGCGGGCCGTCGGCGAGCAGGCTCAGGATGCGGAAGCGCGTCGGCTCCCCCATCGCGGCCAGCGCCTGCTGGATCTCCATGTCGACTCCCTCTTGACACATTCGTCACGACGAATATATCGTCTCGCTCGTATCGACGCAATCCAACCGAGAGGACAGAACCATGAAGACCATCGAGCGCACCATCCCCGCCCCGTCCGAAACCGTATGGGAGCTCTGGACCACCGCCGACGGCATCTCGCGCTGGTGGGCGCCGGACGGCTTCCGCACCGACGTCGAGCGCATCGACGTGCGCCCCGGAGGCGAGCTCGTCTACACGATGACCGCGGAGGACCCCGCACAGATCGCCTTCCTCGAACAGAACGGCCTGCCGCTGGGCACGCAGGCCAGGAAGGTCTTCACCGAGCTGAACCGACCCCACCGGATCGCCTACCGCTCGGTCATCGACTTCGTGCCGGACCATGAACCGTATGAGCAGTTGACAGTGGTCGACCTCCAGCCCTCGGACGACGGCACGCGCGTGGTCATGCAGGTGGAGGAGCTCCACGACGACGTCTGGACCGAGCGCCTTCTCGCCGGTCGCGCCAATGAGCTGGACAACCTCGTACGACTGGTCTCCTGACAGCAGACCCCGAGTGTTTTACTGAGAAGAACTCGAACGGGGGCACACGATGGAGAATGCGACGTATCTCGGTACCGACATCGCGGGGATGATGCATGCGGCACGCGCGGAAGCCCGACGCATCATGGACGCGAACAAGGGTGACATGGTCGGCGACCACAAAGCCATCCTCGACCGGCTGGAAGCGGCCGAACTGATCACCGACGAGGAAGTCGAGACACTGCTCGCGCTGTACAGACTCGGGTACGAGGCCGGCGAGAAGAAGACCGATCCGCAACGGGCGTACTTCGAGTCGCGAGAGATCTACGACAGGATGGCGGCGGGCGGCAAGGCCAGCCCCGTTGCGCTCGTCGTGGCGTCCGCTGCCGTCGGCTCCTTCGAGATCTCGGTCGCCCCTGAGGGGTCCACGACCGTCACCATCGCCCGGGTGAGCTACGGCTCGAGTCTTGCGGGCATCGGCGCCGGCATCGGATCGCTCCTCGGCGGGCCGGCCGGCGGCGTGCTCGGCGGAGCGATCGGCGGCCTCATCGGTGGAATCGTCGACGACAAGAAGGGCAAGAAGTAGGGCCGTCCGGCTAGAGCACTTCCAACGGCACCTTCCGCGGCGGTCGCGGGAAGAGTTGGTCGAGCTGATCGAGCTCGTCCGGCGTGAACGTCACATCCATGGCGGCCCGGTTCTCGAGGACATGCTCGCGTGTCGAGGCCTTGGCCGCCGCGAAGACGTCGGGATGGCGCAGCACCCAGGCGATGGCGATCTGGGCCGCGGTGACGCCCTTCGCCTCCGCCAGCGACGCGAGCGACGAGGTGCGCAGGAGGCTGCCGTGACCGATCGGCGAATACGACATCAGCGGGACGCGCGCGTCGCGGCACCACGGGAGCAGGTCGACTTCGGGCCCTCGTGTTTCCAGGTTGTAGAGCACCTGGTCGGTGGCGACGCGGTCGCCGCCCGGCACCGCGACGAGCTCGTCCATGTCGTCGGTGTCGAAGTTGCTGACGCCCCACGAACGGATGAGTCCTTCGCGCAGCAGCTCCTCGAATCCAGCGACGGTCTCGCTCAGTGGATGGCGTCCCCGCCAGTGCAGCAGATAGAGATCCAGGTGGTCGGTGCCCAGCCGACGGAGACTATCGCGACACGACTCCCCCATCCGCCGTCCATGGGCGTTGGTCGGCAGGACCTTGCTGATCAAATAGACATCGTCCCGGCGCCCGGCGATGGCTTCGCCGACCAGCAGTTCGGATGCTCCGTCGCCGTACATCTCGGCGGTGTCGATTGTCGTGAGGCCGGCGTCGATACCGGTGCGCAGCGCATCCAGTTCGCTGTCGTGCCGTGACGCATCCTCGCCCATGTACCACGTGCCCTGGGCGAGCCGGGAGCGGGTCGTTTCCATGTGGACGGACGGTACGCCCGCGGTGGCGGCTGTGAACCCCTTACGCCCCTCCGATCGTTGCGCTCCCGCACCGTCCGCGACGACGGACCGCGATGAGCGCTCCGACCACGGCGAGGACGGCCAGGCCGCCGGCACCTGCGACGGCGACCAGCGGATCGACCACCGGGACATCGACGATTCCGTCCGGGTCGACCGGCCCTCCATCCGGGTCCGGATCCGTCACGTCCGTCGGCACGACGCCGTCCGCCTGATAACTCAGCGGCCCTCTCGCCCCACCGGCCTGCCACGAACCGTCGCCCACCGGGCCTTTCAGCGCGAGATCGTCATCCGCGCGCAGACCGACGGTGTACTGCACCGTGGCGAACGGGATGAGGCTGTCATCGGCGATGCTCGGCAGCATCGCCAGCGAGATGGTCAGGGTTCGACCGCTGTCAGACAGTTCTCCCGTGAAGGGCAGGCCGCCGGTCCAGTTGGAGTACATGACGTCGCCGGTGAAGGTGGTTCCACTGGGGGCCGTCAATGTCACCCGCGAGCTGCTGGCGGAGGCACCTCCGTTGAGGGTCAGCTGCACGGTTCCCGTCTCCCCTCGCGCAGGGTCGTCGAGCGAGTCTGCGAGGCGGCCGGGTCTGTCGCAACCGGCTGGTTCGCGCCGTTCATGGCCCGCCACTTCTGCCCGGCGGAGCCGTTGCAGGTCCCCAGGCTGACCGCCCAGGAGTTGCCCGGATCGAGCTGCAGGCAGAGGCCCGACGTCCTCGCCACGATGGCGCCGTCGACGTAGTCCCAGAGCTGCCCTTTGCTGTTGTCGCAGTCCTGGATGATCACCCTGTCCCCCGCCAGCGGGTTCGGCGTCTGGGTCTGCAGGCAGGTCTTGTTCGACTGCAGCTGGCCCGTCGAGGTGAACGACCACCGTTGGTTGTTGTTGTAGTTGCAGCTCCACATCGCAACGACCGTGCCGTTCTCCCATTTGCTGCTAGGGACGTCGAGGCATCGGTTGTTCACGCCGGTGTTGAGCGAGACGGCCGTCGTGAGCGGCGGCTGCACGAAGCCTCGGGTGACGCGGACGCCGGAGCCCACGGTGGTGTGCGTGAGGGCGCCCTGGCCGACGCAGTCGGCGTACTCCATGCTGAATCCGACGTTGCCCGTCAGCCCCGCACTCGCGCTGCGCGGGGCTCCGAACGTGACGTCGACATAGGGCATCTGCGAGCACTGCGCGACGCTCGAGTAGTGCTCGACGAAGCCCGAGGTACGCGTGCCTTTGAGACCGCCCAGCGCAGGGACGGTCCACGAGCCGATCTCGACCTCCGCGCCGGTCACCGTGTCGACCGCCGTGCCGGTCCACTTCCGCGGAGCCGTCCGTTCGACGCGCAGGTCGTACGTGCGGCCGTAGACGGCGTCGAACTCGAGACCGCAGCTGACGCCCGGTCCCCCGTCTGCGCCGTCCGCGCAGTTCGGGTGGTCGGTGACCGTGCCCGGCATGAAGCTCGAGAAGACGCCTCGGATGCGTTCCGAGCCGTTCAGGTCGGGCCGCGGCTGCAGGCCGGTGTATCCGACGTACGTCGAGTCGGTGAAGTTGAACAACTCGGCGTAGTAGGTGCCAGGCTGACGGGACGTCGTGGGCGCCACCGTCATCGGGAAGCTCACGTCGGACAGCCCTTCCGGCGGCCACCCTGGGATCGACCACGTCACCTGGACATTGCCGCCGCCCACATTCGCTGCGGCCGGGGATGCGGCGACCAGTGCGAGTGCGCCGGCCGCGCCGAGTGCAGCGACGACGCCGGCGAGCTTTCTGGAGAAGATCTTCACACTGTTTAAGACGTGCTCGGGGCCGGATCGTGTCGCCGGAGACCCCGACGGAATGGAGAGCCGCACGATTTCCGCGTACAGTGCATGACGCCCGCCCCACGGGTCGCCGTTGCTCGCCGTCCCGAAAGGCCCCACCCAAGTGCCCGCAGCCGCTGACCTCCGAACGAGCCGTCTGTCCGATTGGAACAGACGGTTCATCGTCGAAGAACGCTACCTCCCCGCCGAGACCCGCCGGCGACTGTACCTGACGTCTGTCGTGCTCGTCATCGTCGGCCTGACCTCCTTCGTCCTCCTCGCCACGAACGTCATCACCCACACCGGCTACGAGCGCCTGGACGTACCGGTCGAACGTTGGTTCAACGCCCAGCGGTCCGCCGAGACGACCGGGTTCATGACCGTTCTGGCGATCATCTTCGGGCCGGTGGCCATGCCGTTCATCGTGCTCATCACCGTGATCGTCTGGGCGCTGCTGGCCCGGCACTTGTGGAGGCCCTTCCTGCTCGCGGTGGGAATGCTGACGGGCGTGGTGCTCGCGCAGATCCTCGCCCCGATCATCCAGCACCCCCGTCCGCCGCTGTCGCTCATGCTGATGGGACCGGACCACACCTTCTCGTTCCCCTCGGGGCACGTCCTCGGCGCGTCCGACTTCTTCCTCATCCTCGCGTTCCTGCTGGCGAGCCGCATCCAGAAACCCTGGTTCACCGTCCTTGCCTTCACGGTCGCCGTTGCGCTGATCGTCCTGCAGGTGGCCAGCCGCCTTTACCTGGGATACCACTGGATCAGCGACACCACCGGCTCCGTCGCCCTCTCGCTCGCCGTCCTCGGCGGAGTGATCGCGCTCGACACCCGGCGCACCGTGCGCGTCGAGGGCGAGAAGATCGAAGGCGAGCACTCGCAGCCGCAGGTGGACGGCACATGACGTCCAACGGGACCGCCGACGCCGGCGACAAGGTGCGCGACGCCGCCCGCACAGCGCGGGACAGCACGGTGCTGCACGTCCTCGCCCGGATCGGCTTCGCTGCCAGCGGTCTGGTGCAGGTGCTGCTCGGGGCACTCGCCATCCAGCTCGGAATCAACCACTTCGCGGACGCGGACCAGTCCGGCGCGATGGAGCAGCTGGGACAATTCCCCGGCGGGGTCGTGCTGCTCTGGGTGAGCCTGATCGGCCTGCTTTCCCTCGCGGTGTGGCTGCTCATCGAGGCCGCCCTGATGCGCGCCGGCACACCGGCGAAGCGCTGGGCGAGGCGGCTCCAGAACGTCGGGAAGGCGATCGCCTACGCAGCCCTCGCGCTGACCGCCCTCGCTGTGCTGCAGGGCCATCCGAGCGATGCCAGCTCCTCGACGCGCACCCTCAGCGCGCAGATCCTCGCCCTTCCCGGCGGTGTTGTGCTCCTGGTGCTGGTCGGCCTCGCCGTCATCGGCATCGGCGTGTTCCTGTTCATCAAGGGCGTGCGTCGAAAGTTCCTGCGCGACATCCAGCTGCCCGACCTCCCTGGCAGCGCGACCGCGCTGACCGTGCTCGGCGTTGTCGGCTACGTCGCCAAAGGATTCGTGCTCGGCGTCGCCGGGACGTTGTTCGTCGTGGCGGCCGTCACCGTCCGTCCGGACGAGGCCTCCGGACTGTACGGGGCGTTCGAGTCGCTGTCGACGCTCCCCCTCGGCGTCGCGCTGCTGATCGCCACCGGCGCAGGCCTCATCGCGTCGGGCGTCTACAACATCCTTCGGGCCTGGGTCGCACGCTTCTGAATCCGGCGCTCGCCGCGATCACCTCTGACGGCAGGCCCCATCCCAGCGCTAATGTCAGCACCAGCCGCAGGCCGCGGCTGCCATGCGAAGGGATGAAGCAATGAGCCTCAACGACCCGACCGACCCGATGCTGCACGAGTTCTCCCTGGACGCCCGTCACATGACGCGCTCCGCTATCAACGCGATCCGCACGGCGCTGGGCATCAGCGGCGCCGTCGGGCTGATCCTGGGGATCGTTCTGCTGTTCTGGCCCGAGAAGACCATCGCCGTGCTGGCGGTCTTCCTCGGGATCTACTTCCTCGTCGCCGGCGTGCTGCGTCTCGGCGTCGGCATCTTCAGCCGCGGGATGAGGGGCGGCTCTAGGGCGCTCAATATCATCCTCGGCGTCCTCCTCATCTTCGTGGGCATCCTCGCGCTCAAGAACGTCCAGACAGCCGCCATCACCCTGGTGATCTTCGCCGTCGCGTTCATCGGCGTCGGGTGGATCATCGAGGGCGTCATGGCGCTGGCCGAGTCCGGCCGCTCCCCCAACTCCGGATGGTCGATCGCGTTCGGCATCCTGAGCATCATCGCCGGCATCGTCGTGCTGTTCCTGCCGGTGTCGTCCGCCGCGGTGCTGCTGCTGTTCGCCGCGATCGCGCTGATCGTGCTCGGCATCATCGGCATCGTCCGGGCGTTCACATTCGGCCGCGACGTGCTGAAGGCGACGGACTCCGCTCCCGCGGCTCCGCGCGTCGCGTAGCGCCACGAAGTCGAAACGGCCCCGCTCGAATCACTCGAGCGGGGCTGTTCCGCCGCCCCCGGTCGTGCTGCGGCGAACTCGCGCCCGTCAGACCATGCGCGCCCGTCGCAGAGCGAGGAACGCATAGAGCAGCGCGCCCACACCGAGCCCGGCCAACCCGAGCGGATGCATCACCGGCACGTCGGCCGTGAACTGGGCTCCGTCAGCGACGTACTCGAGCACGCCGCTCGAACCGGCGGCCCGCCAGGAACCGTCAGCGACCGGCCCGCGGAGCGCGAGCGAGGCGTCCGCCTGCAGGACGGCGCTATAGGTCAGCGTGGCGAACGGGCTGAGGGAGTCGGCGAACGTCGGATCCGCGATCATGTCGAGCGACAGCTCGAGCGTCTTGCCATCGGCCGACAGAACGCCGTCGAACGTGGCCCCGCTCGCCCCGTTCGAGTACTGTGCCCGCCCGGTGAAGACGGTGCCGGTCGGCGCAGTGAGCACGACGCGCGAGCTCACGGCCGTGTCGCCAGCCGTCACCGAGACCTTCACATTCCCGGTGGCGCCCGGTTCAAGCGTGGGGATCGCGGATTGACGTGCGCTCGCGACGCTCGACGAACCGCCGAGGCGCCAGTTCTGCGTCGCGGTCCCGTCGCAGACGGCGAGCTCGAAGGTGGTGCCGATCGCGGTGACGGCGCCGACCGGCTGGAGGCACAGTCCGGAGTCCACATGCTGGATCGCCCCGTCGGCGAACTGCCACCGCTGGCGAGCGGATCCCGAGCAATTCATCAAGAACACTTCCGACCCTGCTGCGGGGCTCGCCGCGTCCACATCCAGGCAGATATCACCGGCGATGAGCTGGCCGCCTGCTGTCAGCGACCATCGCTGATTGCCACCGCCGTGGCACGACCACAGCGCCGGCTTCACTCCGTCCTTGAAGTCGCTCCCAGGCACATCGACGCACTCCCCCGTATCGCTGGTCGACGCTGCGCTCTGGAGCGGCCCGCTCGCGCTGGGAGCGGCCACGGTGCCGCGCGTGATCCTGACTCCGTTACCGACCGTGGTCGCCGTGAAGTTCGCCTGGCCGACGCAGTCGCTGTACTCGCCCCCCGACGTCGAGACTCCGGTCAGCCCACCCGGCGCCGTGGGACCGCCGTAGATCACGTCCATCCGCGGAGCCTCCCCGCAACTGATCACTCCCGCGTAATACTCCGCGAAGCCTCGGAACGTGGTCGTGAGCAGCCCGTCGCCCGGCACCGTCCACCGGCCGATGTGGACCTCGGAAGCGTCGACCGTGTCGACCGCCGTGCCGATCCAGCTGCCGTCCGCGGCTTTGGAGACGACCAGGTCGTAGGTGTGCCCGTAGACGGCGTCGAACTCGACGCCGCAGCTGACGCCCGCGCCTCCATCCGCGCCGTCGCTGCAGTTGGGATCTGTGGACCTCGACCCGGCGATGAAGCTGGAGAAGACGGCGCGCAATCGCTGCACACCGTCGACGTCCGGCCGCGGTTGCAGACCCGTATAGCCGCCGTCGGGGTTGTTCGTGATGACGAACTGCTGCGCGTAGTAGACGCCGTACACGCGGGCGGCGTCCGGGCTGACCGTCATCGGGAAGCGGATCTCCGGTACGCCCTCAGCGGGCGCGCCGGGGATGGACCAGTCGATCGCCACGTTCCCTCCCCCGACGTGCGCCGATGCAGGGCCGGCCCCGGCGACGACGAGTGCAGCCGCGGCGGCGATGGTCGCGACGACCCCGCCTACGCGAAGGCGCTTGCTGGTACCGCGATTCTGGGAAAAGATGCTCACACCAATGAAGACGAGCGACCGTCGGGATCATGTCGCGATCCGACGGAATCCGCTCCGTCGTTCAGCGGTGGTTGCTGCGGCTGGGCAGGTGATCGGCCCACCAGTCCAGGATGACGTCGAACCGCTGCCTGCGATGGCGCGGCCGTCCGCTGCGGCTCAGCTCGTGGTCCTCTCCGGGGAAGATGACCAGTTCGGTCTCCACGCCGCGCCGCTTGAGCGCCGCGTAGTAGCGCTCGGCCTGACCCAGCGGGCAGCGGAGGTCGGCCGACGAGTGGAGCACGAGCGTCGGCGTCCGCACCTGATCGACCACGGCCTGCGGGCTCTGGGAGCGCATGAGCTCCGGGTCGGTACCGGTGTACTCGTCGGCGAAGAAGCTGCCGATGTCGCTCGTGCCGACGAAGGCGTCGGGGTCCAGGAACCCGCGCTCGACGATCGCGCCGGCGAACCGGTGGTCGTGCGCGATGGTCCACGCCGTGAGGTAGCCGCCGTACGAACCGCCCATGATGCCGACCCGCTCGCGGTCGAGACCGGCGACCTGCTCGATCGAACCGTCGAGGAAGTCGAGCACGTCGTTGAGGTCGACCGTGCCCATCTTCTGACGGATGACCCGGCCGTGCTCCTGCCCGTACCCCGCGGAACCGCGCGGGTTGCACATGACGACCGCGTAGCCCGCGGCGGCGTAGACCTGCGCCTCGTCGAACAGTGCGGCGGTGTAGGAGGCGTACGGACCGCCGTGGATGTTGAGGAGCACGGGGTGCGGACCCTCCCCCTCCGGCACCAGCACCCACCCGTGGATCGGGTAGCCGTCGCGACCGGTGACCGTCAGCTCCTGCGGGGTAATCACGCCCTTCGCACGTAACGGCGCGGAGAGGTCGGTGAGGCGGTGCAGCCCCTCACCGTCGACCAGGGCGACATCGCCGGTTGTGCGCGCGTCGGCGAAGTTCACGACGATGGTGTCACCCGCGACGCCGGCGCCGCCGACCACGGTCCGGTCGTCGGTCAGCGTGCGGACCGCGCCCGACGCATCCACTTCGGTGAGCACGAGCGCCCCGCGACGGCGGTCGTGGACGAGCACGGTGTCGTCGCGATAGGCGACGATCTCCGACTCAGTGAAGTCCACGGTCTCGGGATCGGTCAGGATACGCGGTGCGGCACCCTCGCCGTCGATGACGTAGAGCGCGGCGTTACGGGCGACGAAGTCGCGGCCGCTCTCCCCACGTCCTGCGCGGTGAAGAACAGGACGCCGTTGTTCGCGTACTGCGCGTCCACGACGCTGTACGACCCGTGCGGGCCGGTCAGGTCGCGTGCGTCCCCGCCCTCTACCGGGACGGTGAAGACGTTCGAGCGCAGGTCGATGTCGCGGCTCGCGTGGCGCGCCGAGACGAAGGCGATGCGGCTGCCGTCCGGCGAGAACGAGATCGAGCCGTCGTCCCAGGGCCCGTCGGTCACCTGCCGCGGCTCCGCGACCGCCGACGCCGGGTCGCTGGAGCCGTCCGGCAGCGGGATGGGCGCGGGCGTCGGCGTCGACCAGACGTCCGGCACGGCGACGACGAAGACGTGCGCGTGCCGGTCGATCGTGTAGCCGAGCCCGTTGGCCTGATATTTCAGGGTGTCGATGCGGCGGGCGGGCTCCCCGTTCGGGTCGATGCCCTCGACCGTCCCGTACCGGCCCTGCTCGGGTTCGCGGCTGACGAAGGCCAGAGTGCGGCCGTCGGGCGCCCAGGCGAACTCGGTGACCCCCAGGGTGCGGTCCGTGACGGCGACCGGCTCTCCGCCGCCGGCGTCGACGACGTAGAGCTGCGGCGGCCGCTTCGGCTCGGCGCGGAGGAACGCCAGCAGGCGGCCGTCCGGCGAGAAACGCGGCGCGGTGTCGCGGAAGCCGCGGGTCAGCAGCTTGGGCGCCGCGTGACCGCCGAGCGGGATGGTCCACAGCTGCCCGACGGTCGCGTCCGCCGAGAGCGACGGATGCGTGATCGAGACGACCGCGCGGCCGCGCCCGGGATGCACGGTCGGCGTGGAGACGCCGACGAGCAGGTCGAGGTCGGCCGGCTTCACTCGCCGCGCCCCTCCGTCAGCTCCGACTCCACGATCGGCGTGAAGCTGGACACGTCGCCGACGAGGCGCGTGTGGTCGGCCGGGATCGGCTCCACCGCGGCGGCGGCGACCTCGGCGGCGAACTCGCTCACGTTGTACAGGCGACCGGCGGCCTCCTTGCGCGCGTCGATCGCGCCCGGGTTCAGGCGGTTGAGCAGCGTCGCGGTGATGGTGCCCTCGATCATGTCGCCGGAGACGACGACGAACTCGACGCCCTTCTCCTCGAGCGTCGGCAGGAGGGCGCGCAGGGCGTCCTCTCCGGCTCGCTTACTTACTGCGACGGCCTCGTACTCGGGCATCGTCGGGGTGGTCTTGATGAAGTGCGCCTGGTGGCTGGTGACGAACACGACGCGCGCGCCCTCGCCGAGCAGCGGCAGCGCGGCGGTCAGCGTGTTGACCTGCGCGTCGCGGTTGAGCTGCATGGCGTAGTCCTCGGCCATGCCCGACTCCATGCCGCCGGAGGCGTTGAGCACGAGGATGTCGAGACCGCCCCAGGCCTCCTCGACCGTCCGGAACATGGCCGCAACCGAGTCCGGATCCGTGAGGTCGGCGCCGACAGCCAGGGCCGTCCCGCCCTGCTCCTCGATGGCGGCGACGAGCTTCTGAGCCCGCGCCTCTTTGTTGCGGTAGTTGATGACGACGCTCGCGCCGGCCTCGGAGAGGTACTGCGCGGTGTCGGCGCCGATACCGCGGGACGAACCGGTCACGAGGGCGCGCTTGCCCGTCAGCGAACCAGGGGAAAGGGGTTGGCCACGAAAACTCCTCGGCGTCGATGTCTAGCATCCTGAGACTACCAAGTGCGTCCGACGCGGCGTCGGCCGACGCTGGTACCTTCATATCAAGGAGCGAAAGGGGGACGTCATGGACATCACGTCCTTCGCCTGGATCGTCTGGCTGGTCCTCATCCTGATCTTCGTGATCATCGAGATGCTGACGCTCGACTTCGTCTTCCTGATGATCGCCGTCGGCAGCCTCGGGGGCCTGCTCTCGGGCCTCTTCGGAGCGCCGTGGTGGCTGCAGCTGCTCATCGCGGCCATCCTCTCGGTCGTCCTCATCTTCTTCATCCGGCCGCCGTTGCTGCACGCGTTGAAACGCGGCGGCGACCCGGCCAAGAGCAACGTCGACCGGCTGATCGGGATGGGCGGGGTGGTCGTCTCGACGGTCACCCGCACCTCCGGGCTGGTCAAGCTGCAGGTCGGCGAGACCTGGACCGCGCGCATCGCCTCCGCCGCTCCCCCGGAGCTGGTGCCCGGCGAGCACGTGGTCGTCGTCTCGATCGAAGGCGCCACCGCCGTCGTGGCACCCGCACCGGTCTCCGCAGGCGCCGACGGCCTGACCGAGAGGATCGCCCCGTGAACGACGCCAGCCAGCTCATCGTGACCATCGTCGTCAGCGTGATCGTCCTGATCATCGCGATCTTCGTGTTGGTCACGCTGTTCCGTTCGATCCGCATCATCCCGCAGGCGCGGGCCGGGGTCGTGGAGCGGCTGGGCCGGTATCACAAGACGCTGATGCCGGGTCTGAACGTGGTCGTGCCGTTCATCGACAAGGTGCGGCCGCTCATCGACATGCGCGAGCAGGTCGTGTCGTTCCCGCCGCAGCCGGTGATCACCGAGGACAACCTCGTCGTCTCGATCGACACGGTCGTCTACTTCCAGGTGACGGATGCGCGCGCCGCGACCTACGAGATCGCCAACTACCTCGGTGCGGTCGAGCAGCTGACCACGACCACCCTCCGCAACGTCGTCGGCGGCCTCAACCTCGAAGAGGCGCTGACCAGCCGAGACAACATCAATGGCCAGCTGCGCCTCGTGCTCGACGAGGCGACCGGCAAGTGGGGCATCCGCGTGTCCCGTGTCGAGCTCAAGGCGATCGACCCGCCCACCTCCATCCAGGACTCGATGGAGAAGCAGATGCGCGCCGAGCGCGACCGGCGTGCGCTCATCCTGACGGCCGAGGGCACCAAGCAGTCCGAGATCCTGAACGCGGAGGGTCTGCGGCAGGCCGCCATCCTGCGCGCCGAGGGCGACGCTAAGGCCCAGGTGCTGCGTGCGGAGGGCGAGGCGCAGGCGATCACCACGGTGTTCGGCGCGATCCACCAGGGCAACCCGGACAACATGCTGCTGGCGTACCAGTACCTGCAGACGCTGCCCAAGCTCGCGGACGGCCCGGCGAACAAGCTGTGGATCATCCCGAGCGAGCTGACGGAGGCGCTGAAGGGCATCGGGACGGCGTTCGGCCAGGCGGGCGCCCCGCGCGCCGGCGGCCCGACGGATGATGCGATCGCGCCGCAGACGGACGGCGGCGAGGCCGCTGCACCGCCCGCTCCCCCGGTGCCGCCCGCCCCCGCGCCCACTCCGTGAGCTTCCTCGACGGACGGCCGCCACGCGTCATCGCGCACCGCGGCCTGGCGATCGACGCGCCCGAGAACACCCTGCTCGCGTTCGCGCGCGCTCTGACCGCGGGTGCGACGCACCTGGAGACCGACATCCACGCGTCGGCGGACGGCGTTGCGGTGATCGCGCACGACCCGGACCTGTCGCGCGTCGCGGGACGCAGCGTCCAGGTCGCGCAGCTGACGATGTCGGAGCTGCGGCGCATCGACCTCGGGCACGGCCAGGGCTTCTGCTCGCTCGCCGAAGCGCTCGACGCGTTCCCGCAGGCGCGCTTCAACATCGACGTCAAGGATGCGCGCGCCACCGCACCGGCGGTCGAGGTCATCCGGGCCGCACGCGCGACCGACCGCGTCCTCATCACCAGCTTCTCCCCCGAGCGGCGGAAAGCGGTGACCAACGGTCTCCCGGGCGTCGCGTCCTCCCCGGCGGTGTCGGAGTTCGTGCCGGTGCTCCTGGGGGCCAAGACCGGGGTCGGATCGGCCGTCCACCGCGCGCTGCGCGGGTTCGTCGCCGTGCAGGTGCCTGAGCGGCGCGGTCCGCTCCGCATCGTCACGCGCCGCACCGTGCAACGCATCCATGATGCCGGGGCTGAGGTGCACGTGTGGACCGTGAACGAGCCGGGCGACATGATCCGCCTGCTCGACCTGGGCGTCGACGGCATCGTGACCGACCGCTGCGACATCCTGCGCCGGATCGTCGACTCCCGGCGCTGACTCCGGCCGCTGACCGCGGGCACTGACTCTGTGAGGCCACTGGGAGAACGGGTCCCCCGGAAAGAGAATCCCCAGCTTGACGGTTTATAACTGTGAGGATTCGCGCGCACAGAGGAGAACCACACAATGGCAGATCGCAGCTTGCGCGGAATGAGACTCGGCGCCCAAAGCCTACAGAGCGAAGAAGGCGTCGTCTACTCTCCGCGTTCCCGTTACACGTACCTATGCACCGTCTGCGGCCAGGAGACCGAGATGGTGTTCTCGGCCGAGGCCGAGGCCCCCGACACGTGGGAGTGCAAGCACTGCGGGCATGAGGCCCGCCTCTTGGTCAACGACACCCCCGTCGAGGTCGACCACACCGACGTCAAGACGCCGCGCAGCCACTGGGACATGCTGCTTGAGCGCCGCACCCGCGCCGAGCTCGAGGAGCTTCTGGAGGAGCGCCTTCAGTACCTGCGGGCCCGTCGCGGCACCAGCGAGCGCAAGCACAGCGCCTGAGCCGCAGCGTGAAGACCGTCCTCACCTTCGGGTGAGGGCGGTTTTTTCATGTCAGCGGCGGGACCGGCGTCGGTAGCGGTCCACGCCGCCCGGTGAACGCGACCAGCAGCCCGAACAGCCCGAGACCGGCGGCGAGGAATTCGATCCCGCGGCTCAGCAGCGTCGCCGGAGTGGTCGTGGTGCCGAGCGGCACGTCCGCGACCATGTGCCCCGGCTTGAAGGGCGCGATCGCCGTGATCGTCCGCCCGTCCGGCCCCACGATCTGGCTGCTGCCGACCGTCGAGATGTTCACCAGCGACCGCCCGGACTCGATCGCCCGAAGCCGGGCGATGGCCAGTTGCTGCTGGTTCTCGTCGGTCTCGCCGAAGTCG
This sequence comes from Leifsonia poae, assembly GCF_050632865.1. GTDB lineage: Bacteria > Actinomycetota > Actinomycetes > Actinomycetales > Microbacteriaceae > Leifsonia > Leifsonia poae_B. The sequence continues at coordinate 1,279,324 of NZ_JBODSA010000001.1, forward strand.
GCGTTGTTCGTCTGCGCCAGGATGACCTGCGCTCCCCGCGCATCATGTCGGTGAGCAGCTGGTCGTCGACGATGTCGAAGCAGATCGAGATGCCGGCCCGCACGCCGCCGACGTCGAAGACGTTGTCCCGCGTCCCCGGTGTGTAGTCCCGGCCGATCAGGTCGATCAGGTCGGGCGCGAAGGGGCGCCAGAACGAACGGTCGGGCACGTACTCGCCGAACGGCACGGGATGCTTCTTGTCGTAGTAGTCGACGGCGCCCTTGCCTGCCTCCCACTGCAGCGAGGTGTTGTAGAGCTTGTCGTCGCGCTGCGTGATCGTGCCGACGATGAAGGGAGCGCCGAGCTCACGGCTGAGCGCGTCCAGGATGGCGGCGGTGTCCGGGTCGCGCGTCGGGTCCGGCATCGCCGATCCCTCGGGCCAGACCACCATGTCGACCTTCTTGTCGCCGGTCGTCTGCGCGGCCGGGATGCGCAGCGTCTCGGTGACCTGGGTGTCGAAGACCGCGCCGGGCGGCGCGTTGTCGAAGTACCCGGCGGGGCCGTTGCCCTGGACCGCGGCGATGCGGGTCGTGCCGTTCGTGGTGGCGGGCCACGCGGGGATGGCGAACACCAGCGCGACCGCGACGCCGGCGAGGAGCGCGCGCGGGGTCACGCGCACGTCGATGGCGCCATCCAGCTCGATCAGGAAGGCCACCAGCCAGACCATCGCGAAGCTGAGTCCGGAGATGCCGAGCCAGGCGACCAGGGGTGCGAGCGGGCTCGTCGACTGGGATTCGGCCACCCGACCCCAGGAGAACCCGCCGTACGGCCAGGTGCCGGTTACGAACTCACGGAGCACCCAGAGCCCGGCGATGACGACGGGCAGCAGCCCGAGCCTCCCGAGCCGCGTGGGAAACGCACGCGGCACCCAGCGATACGCGAGGGTGATCAAGATGCCGCCGACGCCCCAGAAAAGCGCCTCGAGCGTGGAGAGCGCGATCCAGGGCAGCGGGCCGAGGTAGAGCGCCGTCCAGGCGACGTGGACGAGGTAGAACGCCTCGCCCGCGACGAAGCCGACGAGGAACGCCGATCCCGCCCGCCGGCCGCGCTGGGCCAGCAGCACCATCGCGATGCCGACGAAGGTCATCGGCCACCAGTCGAGCGCAGGGAATCCGGAGTCGAGCACCGGCCCCGCGGTCGCGGCGACGATGACCGCGAGCCACAGCGGAAGCGGGGCTCGCGGGAGGATGTGCACGAAGGGAGAGCTTATGTCATCCGGCCGTGCGCGCCGCTCAGGCTAGGCCCCGAGCAGGCTAGGCGACGGACGAGTACGCGACGATGCCGCGCCGTATGGACTCCAGCGCCTGCCGCGCGACGCGGCCCACGTTGCCCTGGGCGACGATCGACAACTGGTCGAGCAGGTCGATCGTCTGCTTGGCCCAGCGGACGAAGTCACCGGCTGCCATGTCCGCCTCACGGAGCACCGCATCCAGCCCCGAACCGCGCGACCACATCCACATGGCCAGCGAGATCGCGGTCGAGGGCGGCTCGCTGCCCGGGAGGCGGTGGTCCTGCTCCAGATCGTCGAGCTTGCTCCACAGGGTGGTCGTCTTCTCGAGCGCGGGGCGGAAGGCGCCGCGCGGCAGCGTCCGCTCGTTCGCCAGGCCTTCGTCGCGCCGCGGCTCGAACACGAGCGCGCAGGCCATGGCGGCGAGGCCGGGCGCATCCAAGTCCTTCCACACGCCGCGGCGCAGGCACTCGGCGACGAGGAGGTCGCGCTCGCCGTAGATGCGCTTGAGGGTGCGGCCGTGCACGGTGAGCGCCGTCTCGCCGTCCTCCTCGGTCAGATAGCCGAGTTCGAGGAGCACGTCGGAGACCCGGTCGAACACCTTCGCGACGGCGCCCGTCCGGGACTGGATCTGCGCCCGCAGCCGGTCGGTGTCGCGCTTCAGCTTCCACCAGCGCTCCGCCCAGCGGGCGTGCTGCTCGCGCTCGGTGCACCGGTGGCACGGGTGGTCCTTCATCCGCTTGCGCAGCGCGGCGAGCTGGCGCTGCCGCTTCTCGCGCTCCTCGTTGGACGCGGACTCGATGCGGGAGCCCTTGCGCTCCAGGTCGGTCAGCTCGCGGCGGATGCTGAAGTACTCCTTGAAGTCGCCCAGGTGGCAGGCCATCGCCTCCTCGTACCCGGCGAGCGACTGCTCCTGCTGCATGGCCTTGCGCGCGAGGTCGACGACCGCGCGGTCGGCCTGGAACTGCGCGAACGACGACTCCAGGATCTCGCGCGTCCGCACCCGGCCGAACTGGTCGATGAGGTTCACCGCCATGTTGTACGTCGGCCGGAAGCTGGAGTTGAGCGGGTAGCTGCGCCGCGAGGCGAGGGAGGCGACCGATTGCGGGTCGAGCCCGTCCTCCCACTGGATGACGGAGTGCCCCTCGACGTCGATGCCGCGGCGCCCCGCGCGGCCGGTGAGCTGCGTGTACTCCCCCGGCGTGATGGGGACGCGCGCCTCGCCGTTGAACTTCTCCAGCTTCTCCAGCACGACCGTGCGGGCCGGCATGTTGATGCCGAGGGCCAGCGTCTCGGTCGCGAAGACGACCTTCACGAGCTTGCGGCGGAACAGCTCCTCCACGACCTCCTTGAAGGCCGGCAGCAGTCCGGCGTGGTGGGCCGCGACACCGCGTTCCAGCCCCTCCAGCCACTCCCAGTAGCCGAGCACGGCCAGGTCCTCATCGAGGAGGGTGCGGCAGCGCTCCTCCACGATCGCGCGGATCTCCTCGCGCTCGTGCTGCTCGGTCAGCCGCACACCGGCGCGCAGCACCTGCTGGACGGCCGCATCGCAGCCGTTGCGGCTGAAGATGAAGAAGATCGCCGGCAGGAGGTTGCGGTCATCGAGCAGGGCGACGAGGTCGGCGCGGTTCATCCGGAAGCCGTCGGGTCGGCCGCCCTTGGAATGGTAGCGGCCGACATCCCGCATCTGCCGGCTGCTCAGCACCCGGCCGCCGTACCGGGCCATCTGCACCAGCTCGGGGTTGACCCGGTTGGTCGCGGCGAGGCCGGACGAGTCGAACAGGTCGATCAGCTTGGAGCGCATCAGGATGTGCTGCTCCAGCGGCACTGGACGCTCCTCCGACACCACGACGTCGGTGTCGCCGCGCACCGCCTGCAGCCAGTCGCCGAACTCCTCCGCGTTGGACACCGTGGCGCTGAGGGACACCATCCGCACCTCCGACGGCAGGTGGATGATGACCTCCTCCCACACCGCGCCGCGGAACCGGTCGGCCAGGTAGTGCACCTCATCCATCACCACATAGGCGAGGTCGGTGAGCAGGTCGGAGTCGGCGTAGAGCATGTTGCGCAGCACCTCGGTCGTCATGACGACGATGCGGGCGCGGGAGTTGATGTTCGTGTCGCCGGTCAGCAGTCCGACGGACTCCGGGCCGTACGCCTCGACGAACTCCTGGAACTTCTGGTTGCTGAGCGCCTTCATCGGCGTCGTGTAGAAGACCTTCGCGTTCGCCTCGCGCATCGCCAGGAACACGGCGAACTCGGCGACGATCGTCTTGCCGGCGCCGGTCGGTGCGGCGACGAGGACGCTGCTCCCGCGTTCGAGCGAGGCGCACGCCTCACGCTGGAACGGGTCGAGATCGAACCGCAGGCCCTCGCGGAAGGTCTCGAGCAGGGGCTGGCGGGCCCGGTCGCGGGAGGCGGCGTACCGCTCCGCCGGCGAGAGCGTCTGGTCGGTCACCCCACCAGCCTATGCCTGTCGTCAGGAGGGCCCGCATCACGCGGCGAGTTCGGCCTCCAGCCGGTTCGCGGCTTTCGCGGCGCGACGGTCGTGCAGCCAGGCGACGCCGTAGGCCGCGAAGTACAGCCCCACCATCGGGATCGCCAGCAGGAACATCGACAGCACGTCGGCGGCCGGGGTGGCGATCGCGGTGAACAGCGCGATCAGGATGAGCGCCCAGCGCCAGGACGCGATGATCGACTTCGCGCTCAGGACGCCGACGAAGTTCAGCAGGACCAGGAACACCGGCAATACGAAGGCGATCCCGACCGCGATCACCAGCTTGAGGATGAAGTCGAAGTACGTCTTCGCGCCGATGATGGCCGTGTCCGGAGCGGGTGCGAAGCTCGTCAGCAGGCTCACGATGTGCGGCACCAGGAGCCAGCCGGTCACCCCACCCGCGATGAACAGCGGGACCGCGGTGAAGAAGAAGCCGAACCCGTACTTGAGCTCCCGGCGCGTCATCGCCGGGACGAAGAACGCCCAGATCTGGTACAGCCAGACGGGGCTCGAGATGATCGCGCCGATCGTGATCGCGACCTGCATCTTCAGGTCGAACGCGCCCGTGATGCTGTCGTAGTTGAGCGTCGCGACGCGGTCCTGCTGCTTCGCGATCTCGGTGATCGGGCCGCGCAGCGCATCCATCACGTAACCGCTGAGGAACCAGCCCACGACGGAGCCGACCAGCAGTGCCAGGGCGGAGCGGAAGAGGCGTTTGCGAAGCTCGACGAAATGCTCGGCGAGCGTCATCCGTCCTTCGCGGTTCTTGCCTCGCTTCGTGGAGGCCACGGTACTAGGACTTCGGCTTGGGCTCGGTCGTGGGGTCGACCGGCGCGGGAGCGACCGTCGGCGCCGGCGTCGCGTTCTGGGTGCCGTCGGCCGGCTTGTCGGACGTGCTGTCCTTGCCGTCCTTCTTCAGCTCGTCGACCTCACCCTTGAAGATGCGCATCGACTGGCCGATGCTCTTGGCGAGGGCCGGGAGCTTGGGCGCACCGAAGAGCAGCAGGATCACGGCGAGGATGATGAGCAGATGCCATCCGGTCAGTCCTGCGAACATGAGATCAGGTCCTTCTCAAAAGGTGGGCGAAGCGATCGGGAACCGTCGCCGGATCCACATCGACCAGTAGTCTACCGCGCCGGACCCGCGCATCCCTGCGAGCTTGCCGGGCATAGGCGCGCCGGGTGCGCTCGTCCTCGCGCTCGGCGCGGAGCTCGTCCGCGTCGGCCAGAACCGCCGGCTCGAACCGTTCGTGGAGCTCATCGGCGCGGCGCGACAGCACCTCCGCCTTCTCCATGAGCGCGGCGGCCTCGCGACCGGCGGCGACCACCTTGCGGAACAGCCACCAGGCGAAGAACGCGAGCATGCCCAGCAGACCGAGCACGAGCACGGTCCAGATCACCAGCCACGACCACCAGGGCATACGCCCAGCCTAGCGGGCGGGCGCGTGGCTCAGCGGTAGCGGTCGACGCCCGCCTGCGCCCAGCCGGCCACGACCTGGCGCGCCTCCGGTGGGTCGAGCACGGTGAGCACGCCGGAGAGACCGGCGACCAGCCGCTTGAGCCCGTGGAAGTGGGCGACGCGCACGCTCGTGCGGATGACTCCCCCGCGCTCCACACGCGCTGCGCCTTCGGGGATGTAGTCCTCGATCAGCGGGATGGCCGACGCCGACACCTCCACGGTCACCAGCTGGTCCTCGTCGGTGCCGGTGAACAGCGTCTCCGGCAGCTTGACGTCACCCGGCCGGTAGGTGATCGGCTCCGTGGTGGCGACCAGGTTGTCGATGCGGTCGAGGCGGAAGGTGCGGATCGCGGTGCGCAGGTGGTCCCAGCCGCGCAGGTACCAGTCCTGGTCGACGGACTCGATGCGCAGCGGGTCGACGCGGCGGCGCTCCCGCTCGCCGCGGGAGCTGAGATAGTCGAACTCCACTTGCACGCCGGCGATGACGGCGTCGCGGATGGTCGCCAGCGCCTCGTCGGTCTCGGACCGCGCGACGGCGAGCTGGCTCGGCGCGGCCGAGGCACCACGGGCGAGCTTGGCCATGAGCGAGCCGATCGCATCCCGGTCGGCGTTCTCGGGCAGCGCGGTGAGGTACTGGAGCCCGGCGATCAGCGCCGCCGCCTCGCGCGCCGAGAAGCGCGGCGAGTCGTCGATCGCGACCTGGTGCGTCAGGACGATCTGGTCGTTGTCCTCGAAGTCGTCCCAGGCGATGTCGAACAGGTCGCCCGGCTGATACGCGTTCGTCTCGCCCGGGATGCCGGACACGGCGATCAGCCGCACGGCGTCGCGCAGCTGCTCCTGCTCCACGCCGAAGTGCTCCGCCGCTTCGGCGACGCTCACGCGGTCGCGGTCCATCAGGTACGGGACTAGCGCGAGGAGGAAAGCCAGCTTGTCCTGCGCCTGCATCGGCTTGCGGCGCTCAGCCATGGGCGGCCTCCCCGGTCGTGTCGGCGCCGTGGGCGGCGACGACGGCCTCGAGCCGCTGCAGCACCTGGTCGCGCAGCTCGGGCGGCGCGATCACCAGCACCTCCGGCCCGAACGACGCAAGCTGGTCGGCGAGGATGTTGCTGTCGGAGAAGTTGACGGTGAGCCGCAGCGGCTCGCCCTCCGCGCCCACCGGCACCGCGTCGCCGTAGCGCTTGCCGAGCCGCGTCGCCGCGTCCGTGCCCGCGGTGACCTCGATCGTGGCGACGTTGGACTCCCAGATGCGCTCGAGCTCCAGCAGAGCGCGCTCGGCGAAGGCCTCGCCCGCGACGCGGTACTGCTCCGGGTCGAAGACGCGAGAGGTCAGCTTGACCGCCCCGACGATGCGCGACAGTAGGAAGGTGCGTGATCCCTGCGCATCCTGGTCGATGCCCTGAAGGTGCCAGCGGCCCTGGTGCTGGACGAGCGCCAGCGGCGCGACGGTGCGCTGCCGGGACGCGCTCTCACCGGGCTTGAGGTACGGGAACTGCACCATGACGTGCCGCTCCAGCGCTTGACTGAGCGGTTCGAACGCGCTCTCACGGACGCGCAGCCGCGGCGCGTAGCCGACCACCGGGTCATCCGCCTCGACGCCCAGCGACCGCAGCTTCATCAGCGCGCGGCGCGACTCCCCCGACAGCGATCCCTCGCGCCAGACGGCGGCGGCGAGCCCGAGCAGCGTCAGCTCTTCCGGCGAGAAGCTGACATCCGACGGCAGGTCGTATGCCCCCTTGGGAATGCGATACCGCAGCAGCTGATTGTTGCCTGCGGCCTCCGGCGCCTCCACCGTCTCGAGCGGCACGCCGAGCTCGCGGATGTCGTCCTTGTCGCGCTCGAACTGTCGCTCGAGGCTGCTGTTGTCGCCGTGCGGCTCGTACCGCTGGCGGTACCCCTGCACGGTCGACAGGATCTCGCTCTTGGTCAGCCCGTTCTCGGTCGCGAGCAGCGCCAGCACGAGGCTGAACAGGCGCTCCTCGACCGGGACGCGCGCGGGCGAGGAGGAGGAACGGGACACCCGTCCATCCTAGTCCGAGCGGTTAGCGGATCCCCAGGATGTCGATGACCCAGGCGGCCGCGGGGACCTGTCCCTCGGTCGGAGCCTCGACGACGACCTGCGAGCCGACCTTCTTGCCGACCAGCTGCTTCAGCACGCTCTGCGGCAACGCCTGGTTGACCTGGCTCTGACCCGTCTTGATCGAGACGAGGTCGGGCGAGCCGGACTGCCAGCTGGACAGCACGACGTTCTTGTTCTCCCAGCCGACGGCCGTGTAGTGCAGGATCGCGAGCGAGTCCTGCTTGACCGTCGCGCCGTCGCCCGCCTTCAGCTCCTCGCTGCGGATCGACTTCGGCGCGGAACCGGAGGACGGGATGGTGATGCCCGGCTGCCCGGTGGGCGCGAGGACCACGGTCGGGAAGCCCGACGCGGAGGGGCGCACGGCGCCGTTCGCCTGCGAGAGGTACGCCTTCAGGATGTCGACCACGAGGACGCCGGAGCTGGTCGCCCCCTGGCCGCCCGCGTCCTTCGGCGAGATGACGACCGCGACGCGCGAGCCGACCGGCGCGCACTGCAGGCCCTTGCTGAGCGCCGCATTGCCGGAGCCGAGCGCAAGCGGGTACGTGTCGCCGCTGCCGTAGGAGGTCTGCTGCACCTGGCCGGTCTTGCCGTCGAGGATCGTGTACTGGATCTCGACAACCTGGCCCTCGTGGACCCTCTCGCCCGTGCCCTCGGTGAGGATGGTTCGCTGCGACGTCGTCGTGTCGAGCGGGGTCGGCACGGTGATGTCCGGCTTGGAGCCGATCTTGCCGGTCGCCTCCACCAGCTGCGAAGCGCCTCCGGACGGGAGGGCCGTGCCGCAGTCCGCGTTCGGGTTGGACGAGCATCCCGTGAGCGCGGCGGCCACCAGGCCGACGGCGACCACGACGGCGGACGTTCTTCCGATGGTGACTCTGCGCACGGGTTCTCTTTCGGTCGGGGCTTGCGAAGGCGTGTTCATGCTAACGGACGCCGGATGTGTCCTCGCCCGGCTCCGGGGAGTCCGAGACCGAGTCGTGATCCGCGTCGCGTCCGCGGGCCAGGTCGGCGCTCGCGGCGGCCTCGCGCATCCGCTTGCGCAGGCTCTTGGGGCTGGACTGCCGCTCCCCCAGCGCGCCGGGCGTCCAGGCCTCGACGTCCTCGTCCGAGTAGTCGGACTTGGAGGGCCGGCGCTTGAGCTCGGGGAGGACCGTGTCCGGAGCCAGCCGGCGCGCCGTGATGAGGAAGCCGGTGTGCGCGATCATGCGGTGGTCGGGACGGACGGCCAGGCCCTCGACGTGCCAGCCGCGGACCATCGTCTCGTTCGACTGCGGATGCGTGTAGTGGCCGGAGGCGCGGATCGCCTCGGCGACGCGCGACAGCTGCGTCACGGTTGCGACGTAGCAGATCACCACGCCGCCGGGCTTGAGCGCGGTGGTGACCGCGTCCAGCGTCTCCCACGGCGCAAGCATGTCGAGCACGACCCGATCGACCGAGCCGGGCTCGACGGCGGCGGGCAGCGTGTCCTGCAGGTCGCCGACGGTCAGCGTCCAGTTCTCCGGGTCGCCGCCGAGGAAGGTGGCCGCGTTGCCACGGGCGACGTCGGCGAACTCCTCGCGGCGCTCGAACGACAGCAGCCGGCCCTCCGGGCCGATCGCGCGCAGGAGCCACAGCGACAGAGCACCGGAGCCGACGCCCGCCTCGACGACGGTCGCGCCCGGGAAGATGTCGGCCAGGGCGAGGATCTGTGCTGCGTCCTTCGGGTAGACGATCGCAGCGCCACGCGGCATCGACATCACGAAGTCGGTGAGCAGCGGACGCAGTGCCAGGTGCTCGACTCCGGCGTTGTTCGTGACGACCGAGCCGTCGGGCAGCCCGATGATGGCGTCGTGCTCCAGCACACCGCGGTGGCTGTGGAAGAGCTTGCCCGGCTCGAGCGTGATGGTGTTCATCCGACCCTTCGGCCCGGTGAGCTGCACCCGGTCGCCTACGCGGAACGGTCCGGAATTGCGTCGCGTCTCGTTCATCGGCCGGCCTCCTCACGGCGCGCCCGCGCCACGGCGATCACGTCGTCGGCGGTGCGGCCCGCCAGCGACTCCCACAGGGTGTGCTCATCCGACTCGGGCAGCGGGACGATGTGAGGCACGCCGATCGTGGCCGCGCCGGAGTCGACGGCCGAGGCCAGGCCCACCAGCGAGTCCTCGATCGCGACCGCGTCGGCGGCGTCGATGCCGAGCAGCCGGGCGGCGCGCAGGTACGGCTCGGGAGCCGGCTTCGGCTCCTCCACCTCGTCGCCGCTCACGATCACGTCGAACGCGTCGAACGGGATGTGGGACACGATCTGCTCCGCCATCCGGCGCACCGACATGGTCACCAGCGCCGTGCGGATGCCGCGCTGGCGCAGCGACTCCAGGAGTTCGCGGGCACCGGGACGCCACGGCACACCCTCCTCGTCGAGCTTGCGCTGCACGCGGTCGGTCAGCCAGTGGACGATCTCGTCCGCCTCCATGGCGACCCCATGCGACCGCAGGATCTCGGCGGAGTTCCACAGCCCGAGCCCGACGAGCAGCAGGCCGTCGTCGTGCGTCCAGGTGCCGCCGAACGAGCCGACGAGCTCCTGCTCGGACGCCATCCAGTACGGCTCGGTGTCGACGAGGGTCCCGTCCATGTCCCAGAGGACGGCGGCGGGCAGGCCGTCGCCGGGGTCGGGGACGCTGGGGGCCTGTTCGCTGCGGGGGAAGACGCGGTCACAACGGGCAAGTCTATCGGGAGAGGGGCGGGCCTATCCTTGAGGGATGGCGGCCCGACCGGTCGCCGGGAAGGACGAGGGACGACTTCGTGACTGACGGACAGAACATCCTCGGTGGCCGCATCCTCGTGGTGGCGTTCGAGGGATGGAACGACGCCGGTGAGGCGGCCAGCGGCGCGGTGAAGACGCTCAAGGAACAGCTCGAGGTGGTGCCGATCGCCGAGGTCGACCCCGAGCTCTACTTCGACTTCCAGTTCAACCGGCCCGTGGTGACCGACGACGACGGGAAGAGGCGGCTCATCTGGCCGTCCGCCGTGGTCTACGGCCCGTCGCTGCCCGGCCGCATCGGGGAGGATCTGGCCGGCGACGCCGAGCTCACGGTCACCGGCGATAACGCGGGCAACATCTTCCTGCTGCTCGGGACGGAGCCGTCCAGAAGCTGGCGCAGCTTCACCGCGGAGATCATGGATGTGGCGCTCGCCGCCGACATCGGAGCGGTCGTCTTCCTCGGCGCGATGCTCGCCGACGTGCCGCACACCCGGCCGATCTCGGTCTTCGCCTCCAGCGACAACGCCGCGGTGCGGGCCGAGCTCGGCGTGGAGCGGTCGACCTACGAAGGTCCGGTCGGCATCCTGAGCGCGCTCGCCGAGGGCGCGGAGGACGTCGGCATCCCGACCATCATGATCTGGGCGTCCGTGCCTCACTACGTGCACAACGCGCCGAGCCCGAAGGCGGTGCTGGCGCTGATCGACAAGCTCGAGGAGCTGGTCGACGTGACCATCCCCCGCGGCACGCTCGTGGACGAGGCCGCCGCGTGGGAGGCCGGGATCGACGCCCTCGCCGCGGACGACGAGGAGATGGCGTCCTACATCCAGCAGCTGGAGCAGGCGCGCGACACCGTCGACTCGCCCGAGGCGAGCGGCGAGGCGATCGCGCAGGAGTTCGAGCGCTACCTGCGCCGCCGCGGTGACGGCCGCGACGGCGGCACGGCCGGGCGCGCGCCCGACGACCCGCGCCGCGGCTGAGCCGGCTCGGCGGCTCTCAGGCCTGGAGCACTCCGGTGGCGAGCAGGATCATCAGCAGCACGCCGAGCACGATGCGGTAGATGACGAACGGCAGGAAGCTGCGGCGCGAGATGTAGCCCATGAACAGGGCGATGACGAGCAGCCCGACCACGAACGCGACGACGGTGGCCGCGGCCGTCTCGACCGGTCCGAACACCTCCACGGTGCAGGTGCCTGCCTGCGCGAGCGCCTGGGTGCACGGCTCCTTGATCGCCTTGTACAGCTGGTAGAGGCCGCTGCCGAACACGGCGGGGATCGCGAGCAGGAACGAGTAGCGGGCGGCCGCACGGCGTTGGTAGCCCATGAAGAGCCCGGCGGTGATGGTGCCGCCCGAGCGCGAGACGCCCGGGATGAGAGCGAGCGCCTGAGCGAAGCCGTAGATGATGCCGTCGCGCCAGGTCAGATCCCGCAGCCGCTTCGTCTTCGAGCCCACCCAGTCCGCGATGCCGAGCAGGATGCCGAACACGATCAGCGTCGTCGCGACGATCCACAGCGACCGGAACACCGTCTCGATCTGGTTCTGGAAGAGCAGCCCGAGGACCACGATCGGGATGCTGCCGACGATCACCAGCCAGCCCATCCGCGCGTCCGGGTCGTTGCGCGGGATGCGGCCGAACAGCGCACGGAACCACTGCGCGACGATGCGCGCGATATCGCGCCAGAAGTAGAGCAGCACGGCCGCTTCGGTGCCGAGCTGGATGATGGCGGTGAACCGGGCGCCGGGGTCGGCACCCGTGCCGAGCAGTTCGCCGACGATGCGGATGTGGGCCGACGACGAGATCGGCAGGAACTCGGTGAGTCCCTGCACGAAGCCGAGGATCAGGGCGTTGATGAATTCCATGGTCGTGTAGACGGTCCCGGGGGTCGGAGGCGGACGGACGGACCTAGTAGCTGCGCAGGAGGTCGCGGAGCACGGTCCTCCCGAACACTAGCGCGTCGAGCGGCACGCGCTCGTCAACGCCGTGGAACATGCCGGGGAAGTCGAGCTCGGCCGGCAGCCGCAGCGGGGCGAAGCCGTAGCCGGTGATCCCGAGCTTGCTCAGTGCCTTGTTGTCGGTGCCGCCGGAGAGCAGGTAGGGCAGCACAGGCGCCTCGGGATCGTGCTGGTTGAGCGTCCCGGTGATGGCGTCGACGAGTCCACCGCCGAACTCCGCCTCCAGCCCGATGTCGCGGTGCATCACCTGGATCTCGACGTCCTCTCCGACGAGCTCCCTGACACGCGCGAGCACCGCGTCCTCCTCGCCGGGGAGCGTGCGGATGTCGACCAGCGCCTCCGCCGTGTCCGGGATGACGTTGTGCTTGTAGCCGGCCTCAAGAAGCGTCGGGTTGGTCGTCGTCCGGAGCGTCGCGAGGATGAACCCCGCGGCCGTGCCCGTGCGGATCACGACCTCGTCCGGTCCGACACGCTGAGGGTCGACGTCGAGCAGACGGCCGAGCTCGCCGATGAGACGCGTGGTCGTCGCGGTGAGCTGGATCGGCCACTCCTCGCGACCGATGGTGACGACCGCCTCCGCGAGCTTCGTGATCGCGTTGTCGCGGATGAGGCGCGAGCCGTGCGCCGCGCGGCCGCGCGCGATCAGCTTGATCCAGACCAGCGACTTCTCGCCGGTCTGCAGCAGGTAGGCGCGCCGGCCCGCGAGGTCGATGGAGTAGCCGCCGACCTCGCTGATCGCTTCGGTCGCGCCCTGGAACAGCTCCGGGTGGTTGTCGACCAGGTGGTGGGAGCCGCGGCGGCCGCCATCCTCCTCGTCGGCGAAGAAGGCCACGACGAGGTCGCGAGCGGGCCGCTCCCCGCGCTCAGGATGTCGCCGACCGCGGTCAGGATCATCGCGTCCATGTTCTTCATGTCGACCGCGCCGCGGCCCCAGAGCAGGCCGTCCTTGATCTCGCCGCCGAACGGGTCGACGGTCCAGTTGCGCGGGTCGGCGGGGACCACGTCGAGGTGCCCGTGCACGACCAGTGCCGGCTTGCCGGGGTCGGCGCCCTCGACCCGCGCGACGACGCTCGCGCGGCCGGGGTCGGACTCGAACACCCGGGGCGCGAGGCCCAGCGCGGCCAGCTTGGCCTCGACGTACTCCGCCGCATCCGCTTCGCCGTTCGAGCGGCCCTCGCCGAAGTTCGTGGTGTCGAAGCGGATGAGGTCACGCGCGATGATCGCGGTCTCGTCGAGCTCGGGCTCGGAGGTGCGGAGTTCGTCGGTCATCCCATTACGCTACCGGGCGGTGCACGCCGCCGCCGCGCCACGCCCGGGGTGTGTGGAGGAGTGAAAGCGCAGGGGAAAACCGTGCTATCGTCTTTCTTCGGCAGCCGGAGCGATCCGGAGGCCGAAAACACCTGTCCGGGTGGCGGAAATGGCAGACGCGCTAGCTTGAGGTGCTAGTGCCCGTATAGGGCGTGGGGGTTCAAGTCCCCCTCGGACACATCGCAGGAGCGAGAAGGCCCCGGTCGCACAAGACCGGGGCCTTCCGCGTTTCCGCCGCGGGGCTATGGTGTCGCTGTGCCCGGTGAGAAGCGATCGTCCTCCAGCCTGTTCACGGTCCTGCTCGCCTTCGGGGCCAACATCCTCGTCGCCATCGCGAAGACGATCGCCGCCGCGATCACCGGCTCCGCGTCGCTGGTGGCCGAGGCGGCGCACTCGTGGGCGGACGCGGGCAACGAGATCTTCCTCATCCAGGCGGAGCGGGCGGCGGCCAAGCCGCGTGACGACTCCCATCCCGGCGGGTACGGCCGCGACGCGTACGTGTGGAGCCTGTTCGCCGCCGTCGGCCTCTTCACCGCAGGTGCCGTGGTGTCGATCATGCACGGCGTCTCCGCGCTCTCGTCCGAAGAAGAGGACACGAACTACCTCATCGGCTACATCGTGCTGGCCGCCGCCTTCGTCTTCGAGGGCATCTCGTTCATCCAGTCGTACCGGCAGGCGCACGCCAAGGCGTCGGATGCGGGCACGAACACCTTCGAGCACGTCCTCCGCACCTCGAACCCGACGCTGCGCGCCGTGTTCGCGGAGGACTCGGCGGCGCTGGTCGGTCTGGTGATCGCCTTCCTCGGCCTGCTGCTGCACGAGCTGACGGGCAACCCTTTCTGGGATGCGCTCGGTTCCATCCTGGTCGGCGTGCTGCTGGCGATCGTCGCCTTCGTGCTCATCGAGCGCAACCGGCGGTTCCTCGTCGGCCAGCCCGGGTCGGATCGGGCCTGGGAGGCCGCCCTCGCCGCGCTGCTCGAGCATCCCGAAGTCGAGAAGGTCACCTACCTGCACCTCGAGTACGTGGGACCGGAGCGGTTCTACCTGGTGGCCGCGATCGACCTGCGGGGAAACGACCGCGAAGCCGATGTGGCGGTCGACCTGCAGGACGTCGAGGCGGCGCTCGAGGAGTCGCCCTGGATCACGGAGGCGGTGCTGACGCTCTCGCGTCCGGGCGCGAAAGCACTGGTACCAGCGTCCGTGCCCTAATGCGGGTATTGCGGCCATAGCGGCCAGGAACCGACCGCATGCCGGGCACAATGGATCCATGGCAAGCACCGGATCCCGAGCACTCCAACTCCTGTCGCTCCTGCAGAACCACCGCTACTGGCCCGGCCACGAACTGGCCGACCGGCTCGGCATCTCCCCGCGGACGCTGCGCCGCGACGTCGAACGCCTGCGCGACCTCGGCTACCCGGTCGACGCCACCCGCGGCGTCTCCGGCGGCTACCAGCTGGCGGCCGGCGCCTCCCTCCCCCGCTGGTCGTCGACGACGACGAGGCCGTCGCGCTCGCGGTCGGCCTGCGCACAGCGGCCCAGAGCGGGATCGCCGGCGTCGACGAGGCCTCCGTCCGCGCGCTCGCGAAGGTGGTGCAGGTCATGCCCCCGCGGCTGCGGAGGCGCGTCGACGCCCTCCGGATGACGACCCTGACCACCGCGCTCGGCCCCGGGCCCACCGCCGACGCCGGCATCCTGACGGTCCTCGCCCAGGCCTGCCGCGACGAGGAGCGGATCGAGTTCGCCTACGTCGCCCGCGACGGCCAGGCGTCCACCCGCACGGTGGAGCCCCACCGCCTGGTCTCGATCGAGCGCCGCTGGTACCTCGTCGCCTACGACCTCACCCGATTCGACTGGCGCAGCTTCCGGCTCGACCGCATCGCCGACCCGAAGCCCACCGGGCATCGGTTCCGCCCGCGCGCGCTCCCCGCGGAGGATGCGGCCGAGTACGTGCGCGCGTCGCTGCACACGGCGATCGAGCCGCTGATCGTCGAGGCGGTCATCGAGGCCCCGCACGACCGTGTGGTCGACATCCTCGGCCGCTGGGCGACGGTCGAGGACAACGGCGACGGCACCTGCGCCGTCCGGATCACCGCGGACAGCGCCGAGTGGGCCCTGTTCGGCCTCGCAGCGGTGGATGCGCCGTTCCGGATCTCGGGACCCGAGGAGGCCGTTCTCGCCGCGGCCGACTGGGGCGAGCGCTTCACCCGCTCCGCGGCGGAGCTGGTCATCGACGGCTCCGCCGAGGTCAGGCTCCCCGACCCCCGGTAGACTGGAGGCGATGACGATCGCAGCCCGCACCCCGAGCCCCGCCGACATCAAGAGGTGGCGACGCTACCTCGCCGACGAGCGCGCGGAGGCTGCGGTCTACCGCGACCTCGCCAGCCGCCGCGAGGGCGAGGAGCGCGAAATCCTCCTGGCCCTGGCGGAGGCCGAGCGCCGCCACGAACAGCACTGGATCGACCTCCTCGGTCCGCAGGCGGGCAAGCCGCTGCGCGGCGACGTCCGCACCCGGCTGCTCGGCTGGCTCGCCCGCCGCTTCGGCTCCGTCTTCGTGCTCGCGCTCGCCCAGCGCGCCGAGGCCCGCTCCCCGTACTCCGACGACCGCGACGCCACACCGCAGATGGCCGCCGACGAGCAGGTGCACGAGGAGGTCGTGCGCGCGCTCGCCGCACGCGGCCGGCAGCGGCTCTCCGGCACCTTCCGCGCGGCGGTCTTCGGCGCCAACGACGGCCTGGTCAGCAACCTGGCGCTGGTCCTCGGCATCAGCGCGAGCGGCGTCCCGACCCACGTCGTCCTGCTCACCGGCATCTCCGGCCTGCTCGCCGGCGCGCTCTCGATGGGCGCGGGCGAGTACGTCTCGGTGCGATCCCAGCGCGAACTCCTCGAGGCGACGACACCCAACCCCGCCACCGGCTCCGCGCTCCCCCACCTCGACGTAGATGCGAACGAGCTCACCCTGGTCTACCGTGCTCGCGGCATGTCCGCCGAGGAGGCGGAGTCGCACGCGCGCGAGGTGCTTTCCAGCCTCCAGGCGGTGACGTCGCCCATCCCGATCCAGCCGACCAACGGCGACGACGAGCACGAGGCGATCGGCACGGGGTGGAGCGCGGCGCTGTCGAGCTTCTGCTTCTTCGCATCCGGGGCGCTCATCCCGATCCTGCCGTTCCTGTTCGGGCTCACGGGCACGGTGGCGATCATCGTCTCGGCGCTGCTCGTCGGAATCGTGCTCCTCGGCACGGGGGCCGTGGTCGGCCTGCTGTCGGGCGCGTCGCCGCTCAAGCGCGCGATCCGGCAGCTCCTGATCGGCTACGGCGCGGCCGGGGCCACGTACCTCCTGGGTCTGCTGTTCGGCGCGACCGTCGGCTGAGGTCCGTCCTAGCGGCGGCGCCCGGCGTCCGGCCCGTAGGTGATCGCGCCGACGAGCGGGATGAGCAGGAACCACAGCCAGCTGTACTGGTAACCCCACACCGCGCCGGTGATGAAGAACAGGATCAGCGACACGAACGGGATGATCGACACGGCGAGCAGGCCCCAACGGCTCGCGGGCTCTCGGCCGGCGCCGGCGCCGTTTCCGCCCCACGCGCGCGCATCCGGCTGTGCCGCGTACGGCTGCTGCGCCGGGTAGGGCGGCTGGGGCTGGGGCGGTGTCTGCGGGTCGAGGCGGAGGCCTCCGGGCAGATCCCGGAAGAGCGGAGCCAGGTCGCCGCGGGTGACGGCCGATCGTGCCGCCGCGGTGCGGGCCTCGACCTCCTCCGCGGTCAGGCGCCCCTGCGCCGCCTCCGCCTGGAGGGCGGCGACCGCCCGCTCGCGCTCGTCGTTGCTGAGGCGAAGGGACGCGGTCGAGTGATCCGTGAAGTCGGCCATAGAGGCCAGTATGACAGGGCGGCCCGACGTGAGGGGTGCGATGTCGGCGGGTCGCGGTTACACTCGGATTCGAACATATGTTCGATGAATGAGGTGAGCTGCATGACCGAGATCGACGAGGCGGTCGCCGTGTGGACGACCGAGGACGGGGTGCCGACAAGGCTGGTCTGGCGGGCGACACGATACCGGGTCTCCGACACGCCCACGGTCTGGGCCGAGGTCTGCGCCTGGTGGCGGCCATTCGGTGCCAACCGGTACGCCGTCGGGAGCCTCCCGCGCGAGATCGGCGGCTGGCGCTTCCAGGGCACCAGCGAGGACGGCGCGGCGCTCGTGTTCGACGTCCGGCACGACGCGGTCGAGCGCTCGTGGCGGCTGGTGCGGGTCTTCGACTGAGGGCCGCGCGGTCCGTCGGCGTCTGCGGGGACCGCCGCGAGATCGTCGCGACCGTCGCTGCGGGGCTATTCGGCCGCAGTCAGCCCGTGCTCGAAGGCGTAGACGACCATCTGCACGCGGTCGCGCAGGCCGAGCTTCGCCAGGATGCGCGAGATGTGCGTCTTGACCGTCGCCTCGCTCAGGAACTCGGACCCTGCGATCTCGGCGTTGCTCAACCCGCGCGCAGCGAGCACGAAGATCTCGCGCTCGCGAGAGGTCAGCGACTCGAACTCCGGCGGCGTCTGCTGCACCGGCTTCGCCGCGGAGAAGTACTCGAACAGCTCCCGGGTGGCGCCCGCCGCGATGACCGCGCTGCCCGCGTGGACGGTGCGGATCGCCGCGAGCAGGAACTCCGGCTCGGCGTCCTTCAGCACGAACCCGCTCGCCCCGCCGCGGATGGCGCGGGCCGCGGCCTCGTCGAGGTCGAACGTCGTCAGCACCACGATCCGCGGCGGCGTGCGCCCGGCGCGCTCCGCGTCCGCGATGATCGCGCTCGTCGCGGCGATGCCGTCCATGATCGGCATCCGGATGTCCATCAGCACCACGTCCGGCCGGGTCTCGGCGGCGACCCGGACGCCCTCCTGCCCGTTGCCCGCCTCCCCGGCGAACTCCAGGTCGTCCTGCGAGCCGAGGAGCATTCGCACGCCCGCACGGAACAGCGGCTGGTCGTCGACGAGCAGCACCCGGATGCGAGCGCCGGTCTCGACCGCCGCCTCCGCCCCGCTCACGCCGTCGCCCCGACGGGAGCGCCCGGCAGGAACGCCGACACGACGAACTCCCCCTCGACGGGACCCGCGGTCAGCGAGCCACCGGCGAGGGAGGCGCGCTCGCGCATCCCGGGCAGCCCGTGGCCCACGCGGGGCACCGAACCCGTGCCCACGGGCCCGGTCGATGTGGACTCGATGGTGTCTTTCATGGTGTTCCTCACGGTGATGACGAGGCCGGGCGGACGCGCGCCCGGGCCGGAGCCGCCGTCGGCGGCCCCCTCGGAGAGCACGACGCTCGCCGGACGGCTGGTGTCGCCGTGCCGGAGCGCGTTGGTCAGCGCCTCCTGCACGATGCGGTAGGCGGCCAGCTGCTGGGCCGATCCCAACCGCTCGACGGCTCCGGTCCGCTCGAGGCGGACCTCGAGTCCGGCCGAGCGGATGTGCTCGACGGTCTGGTCCAGATCGGCGAGCGACGGCTGCGGGCCGTCGTGGGCGACCGGACGTTCTGAGTCACCCGGAAGCCCCGCGCCGGTGGGCCCGGACGCGCGCAGTTCGGCGAGCAGGACCCGCACGTCTCCGAGCGCTGAGCGGGCAGTGGATGCGATGGTCGCCAGCGCCTCATCCACCGCATCCGGGTCGGACTGGCGGGCGTACCGCGCGCCGTCCGCCTGCGCGATGACCACCGCCAGCGAGTGCGCGACGACGTCGTGCATGTCGCGCGCGATGCGCGTCCGCTCCTGCTCGACAACGACGTCTTCGACCGCCCGGTCGCGCACCAGCTCCGCCTCATCGCGGGCACGCCGTGCGGCGCGGGCGTTCCGCCAGGTGCGGACGAGCAGCCCGAGCACCCACGATAGCCCCAGCACGGTGACGCTCACCACGAAGAGGAAGGCGAACTGCAGCGCGACGCTCGCGATCTGGCTCGACAGCAGGTTGTAGTACCCCTGTGCGACCGCCGCGGTGACCGTCAGGTACAGCGCGGCGACGAACGCGCCGATGCCGGCCGAGATGAGTCCGGCGGCGCGCACCACCCGGTCGCCGTAGGCCGCCGTCGCATACAGCACGATGAGCACCGCGACGTCGCTGACCAGGATGCTGTGCCCGGTGGTCATCTGCAGCACCGCGGCGAGCCACGCCAGCGAGAGCGCGATCGCCGGCGACATCCGCCGCAGCGCGACGGCCACGGCGAACACCGTGATCACGACGAACGCGGCGCGGTCCTGCTCCCCCACCAGCAGGCAGAACACCTCGAAGGCGACCGCTCCCACCATGTCGACCGTGAGTTGCGTGCGCGTCAGCCGCCGCACCAGCTGCGCCCGGTCGGCGTCGTCCTCCTCGACGTCGGCTCCCCCGCTGGACGCCAGCCAGACGAGCACCGACGGCCCCTGCCCGCCGATGACCCCGCCGCCCCCGGCCGAGCCGCCCTGCGCGGCGCGCTGACGCGCTACCAGGAAGCCGAGCAGCCACGCCGCCACGAAGATGACCGCGAGCAGCAGGCTCATCAGCAGGAAGCCGACGCCCTGGCTGGTGTAGTACCCGCCGATGACCGGCCCGAACTGCGGGAACTTGAGGTCGCCGCGCACCGTGAACAGGTACGCCGTGGCCGGCGCGAGCAGGATCGCCGACGCGAGGTCGAGCCAGCGCAGCACCCGCCCGCCGTGCGAGGCGACGCCGACCAGCGCCACGACCACCGCGATCGCCGCGATCACGCGGAAGGCGCCCGGCAACGAGGACTGCTCCGTCAGCTCCAGCAGCACCGCGATCCAGATCAGCCCGAGCGCGACTCCGGGCAGCGTCCGCGACAGCGCCACCGCGGCGCAGTAGAACACCAGCGCCAGCGCGGCCGCGAGGTCGAACGGCAGCCCGGTGACGAACCACGCCCCGAACAGCACGACGGCCAGCGCGGGCTCGAGCACCCAGCGGTGCGGAGCGAGCGCGCTCAGGAGTCGGCTGCGGGAGGCCATGCTTCTACCGTACGGTCCTGCCACCGCGGGCGCGGCGACTATCCACAGGAATCATCCTCGGGATGTAGCCGAGCCGTGCCTGTGGACGACTCCGGTGCTAGAACCCCAGGCGCCCCAGCTGCTTCGGATCCCGCTGCCAGTCCTTCGCGACCTTCACCCGGATCGACAGGAACACGTGACGACCCAGCAGTTCCTCGATCGGCTTCCGCGCCGCGGCACCGACCTCGCGGATGCGGCTGCCGCCCTTGCCGATCACGATCGCCTTCTGGCTGTCGCGCTCGACGAAGAGGTTCGCGTAGATGTCGACGAGGTCTTTGTCGTCGCGCTCGACCATGTCGTCGATGGTCACCGCGAGCGAGTGCGGGAGTTCGTCCTCGACGCCTTCCAGCACGGCCTCGCGGATGAGCTCCGCGATGCGGTCCTCGAGGCCTTCGTCGGTCGTCGCCTCCTCCGGGTAGAGCGGGGCGGGCGACACCGGGAGCAGCTTCATGAGCTCGGTCGTCAGCGTGTCGAGCTGGATGGCGCTGGCCGCCGACACCGGGACGATCGCCTCCCAGTCGCGCAGCGCGGACACCGCGAGCAGCTGCTCGGCGACCTGCGCCTTACCCGCCGCATCCACCTTTGTGACGATCGCGACCTTCTTGGCGCGCGGGTAGTCGTCGAGCTGTTCGTTGATGAACCGGTCGCCCGGGCCGATCTTCTCGTCGGCGGGGACGCAGAAGCCGATCACGTCCACGTCGCCGAGCGTCGACTGGACGAGGGTGTTCAACCGCTCCCCGAGCAGGGTCCGCGGACGGTGGATGCCCGGTGTGTCGACCAGGATGAGCTGGCCGTCCGGGCGGTGCATGATGCCGCGGATGGCGCGGCGGGTGGTCTGCGGCTTCGAGCTCGTGATGGCGACCTTCTCGCCGACGAGGGCGTTGGTCAGCGTCGACTTGCCCACGTTGGGGCGGCCGACGAATGAGACGAATCCGGCGTGGTACTCGGTCACGAGCGGCTCTCCTGGGTGGTGTGGCGGTCGGAACGGTGCTTGTCGGGGCGGTCCTGGTCCGCGGGCATGGGGACGTCGTCGCCGTGCGGCTCCGGCAGCAGGGCGACATCCCGCTCCACCAGCACCGAGGCGACATGCTTGTGCCGGCCCTCGATGCGGTCGACCGTGAAGCGCAGCCCGTGAACGGTGACGGTCGAGCCGACCTCGGGCAGCCGGCCGAGCGCCTTGGTGACGAGCCCGCCGACACTGTCGACGTCCTCGTCCTCGATCTCCAGGTCGAACAGCTCGCCCAGGTCGTCGATGGGCAGGCGCGTGGCGATCCGGTAGCGGCCCTCGCCCAGCGGCTGGATGAGCGCGACCTCATGGTCGTACTCGTCCGAGATGTCGCCGACCAGCTCCTCGATGAGGTCTTCCAGCGTGACGAGGCCCGCGATGCCGCCGTACTCGTCCACCACCATGGCCAGGTGATTGGATTCGCGCTGCATCTGCGCGAGGAGCGCGTCGGCCTTCTGCGACTCCGGCACGAACAGCGCCGGGCGCGCGAGGTCGCGCACGGTCAGCTCGTCGGCGCCGAGCGGACGCTCGAAGCTGAGCTTGGCCGCATCCCGCAGGTACAGGATGCCGACCACCTCGTCCGGGTCGCCGCCGTCGATCACCGGCACGCGCGAGACACCGGTCGAGAAGAACAGCCCCATGGCGGTGCCGAGCGTCGCGGTGGAGTCGACGGTGACCATGTCGGTGCGCGGGATCATCACCTCGCGCACGACCGTCTCGTTGAACTCGAAGATGGAGTGGATGAGCTCCCGGTCGTCCTCTTCCAGCACGTCGAACTCGGTCGCCTCGTCGACGATCGAGAGCAGCTGCTCCTCGCTCGTGACCGGGGCCGAGCGGGCGCGGGACGGCGTGACCCGGTTGCCGAGCGCGACCAGGCCGCCCGGGATGGGTCCGAGCACGATGCGGATGAAGTGCACCACCGGCGCGGTCAGCCGCAGCAGCAGGGTCGAGTTCGCACGGCCGACGCTGCGCGGGCTCACGCCGACCAGCACGAACGACACCGCGGTCATGATGATCGCGGCGAGGATCAGCGAGACCCACCACTGCTCGAAGATCTGCTCGAAGGCGAGCGTCACCAGCACGGCAGCGGTCGTCTCGGCCAGAAGTCGCGTGAAGTTGATCGCGTTGAGGTACGCGCCCGGATCCTCGGAGATCGCCTGGAGCGACCTCTTCGCCCGTGAGGTCGTGGCCAGGTCGGCGATGTCGCCGCGCGAGCGGACGGCCAGAGCGGCATCGACCGCGGCCATGAGGCCGCCGAACGCCACGAGCAGGAACGCGGCGATGAAGAACAGCGCCTGCAGCATCCCGGTTCCTACCGCTGTCGGTCGTAGCGGCCGAAGCCGACCAGGATGTCGCGCTGGATCGCGAACATCTCGCGCTCCTCCGCCGGCTCGGCGTGGTCGAAGCCGAGCAGATGGAGGATGCCGTGCGTCGTCAGCAGCAGCAGCTCGTCCTGCAGGCTGTGACCGGCGGTCTCCGCCTGGACCTGTGCGACCTGCGGGCAGAGCACCACGTCTCCGAGGAGCCCGGCCGGGGACGGCTCCTCCTCGGTGCCCGGGCGGAGCTCGTCCATCGGGAAGCTCAGGACGTCCGTGGGGCCGGGCTCGTCCATCCACTGCACGTGCAGCTGCTCCATGGCCGCCTCGTCGACGAGCACGATGGCGAGCTCGGCGTCCGGGTGCACGTGCAGGATGTCGAACGCGTACGCAGCGAGCCGCTGCAGGGCGGACTCGTCCACCTCGATGGTCGACTCGTTGTTGATCTCGATGCTCACGGCGGCCCTTATCGTCGCTTCGGCAGGTGGACTCGCGGCGAGCCGGCACGCCGCTCGCCGCGGTTGGCGAACTCGGCCGCCTGCTCGCGCTCGAAGTGGCGCGCCTGCTGACGCGCGTCGTACTCGGTGTAGGCGTCGACGATCCGGCCGACGAGGCTGTGGCGCACGACGTCTTCGCTGGTGAGGCGGGCGAAGTGGATGTCGTCGATGTCGTTCAGGACGCGGGTCACCAGCCGCAGGCCGCTCGCCGCGTTCGGCAGGTCGATCTGCGTGATGTCGCCGGTGACGACCATCTTCGAGTTGAACCCGAGACGCGTCAGGAACATCTTCATCTGCTCCGGCGTCGTGTTCTGCGCCTCGTCGAGGATGATGAAGGAGTCGTTCAGCGTGCGTCCGCGCATGTAGGCGAGCGGGGCGACCTCGATGGTGCCGGCCGCGAGCAGCTTGGGCACCAGGTCCGGGTCCAGCATCTCGTTGAGCGCGTCGTAGAGCGGGCGGAGGTACGGGTCGATCTTGTCGGTCAGCGTGCCGGGCAGGTAGCCCAGCCGCTCGCCGGCCTCGACCGCCGGACGCGTCAGGATGATGCGGGTGACCTCTTTGCGCTGCAGCGCCTGTACGGCCTTCGCCATGGCGAGGTAGGTCTTGCCTGTGCCGGCCGGGCCGATCCCGAACACGATCGTGTTGTGGTCGATCGCGTCGACGTACTGGCTCTGGCCGAGCGTCTTCGGCCGGATGCTCTTGCCGCGGGCGGTGAGGATGGCCTGCCCGAGAACGTCGGACGGGCTGAGGTTCAGGTCGGTGCCGAGCATCTTCGCCGAGCTGGTGACCTCAGCGGGTGAGAGGTCCTGGCCGTTGCGGACCATCTGCAGCAGCTCCTCCACGAGCCGCTGCGCCGCCGCGACCTGGGTCGCGTCTCCGGTCAGCGTGATCTCGTTGCCGCGCACGTGCACGTTCACCAGCGGGTACTGGCGCTCCAGCGTGGTGAGGAGGCGGTCCTGCGGCCCGAGGAGGCGGACCATCTGGACGCCGTCGACGCTGAGGCGCGCCTCGGCGCCGGACTCCGCCGGGTTCGGCTGGGTGGATTCAGAGCTGGGCAAGTGATCCTTCCTCGAGCTGGCCGCTCAGTACGTGTGCGTGGACATGGAACACGGTCTGGCCCGCGCCCGCGCCGGTGTTGAAGATGAGGCGGTAGTCGCCGTCCGAGTGCTCGTCGGCGAGCTTCTGCGCGGTGGCGACGACCTCGGCGAGCAGCGCCGGGTCGCCCGCCGCGAGCTCGGTGACGTCGCGGTACTGCTCGGTCTTGGGAACGACGAGCAGGTGCACGGGCGCCTTCGGCGCGATGTCGCGGAACGCGATCACGCGCTCCGAGTCGTACACCACGTCGGCCGGGATCTCGCCCGCGATGATGCGGGAGAAGATCGAACGCTCCGTGTCTGCCATGCGTCCATCCTATTCGCGCGGGGTGACATGCGGCCGGGCTGTCCGCTGTCGGCGTGACGGGTGTATGCGGTCACCAGCGCCCGAGCGCCGCGTTCAGCACCGCCAGCGCCGCGGGGCCCGCGGTGGACGTGCGCAGCACCGTGTCGCCGAGCCGCACCAGTTCCGCGCCCGCCGCGCGGAAGGCCTCGAGCTCCTGCGGCGCGATCCCGCCCTCCGGCCCGACGACCAGCACGAGGTCGCGGCCGTCCGCCGCGATGCCTGTGAGCGGCGTCTCCGCGTCGGGTTCGAGCACCAGCACGCGCGCGCCCGCTGCCAGGGCCGCGATCTGCTTCGTCGTGGCCAGCTCGCCGACCTCCGGCGTCCATGCGCGGATCGACTGCTTCGCCGCCTCGCGCACGATCGTCGCCCAGCGCTCCCGGCCCTTCGCGACCTTCGGTCCCTCCCAGCGCGACACCGAGCGGGATGCGGACCACGGCACCACCGCGTCCACCCCCAGCTCCGTCGCCGCCTGGATGGCCAGCTCGTCCCGGTCGCCCTTGGCCAGCGCCTGCACCAGCGTGATCGCGGGTGTCGGACGCGGGACACGGGAGACCGACTCCACGTCGATGGTCAGTTCGGTGTTCGTGGACACCAGCACCTCGCCCGAAGCGACAAGGCCGCGGCCGTTGCCGATGAGCACCGACTCCCCCGGCCGTGTGCGGTTCACCGTCGCGGCGTGCTTCGCCTCCGCGCCGGTCAGCGACAGCCGGCCGCCGACCTCGACGTCGGTCAGGTCTTCGCGCAGGTAGAGCGACGCCACGGCTACAGGTTGAGGAACCGGTCGCGGAGCTTGGCGAACAGCCCCTGCTGGAAGTGCGCCAGCGTCGGCTGCGACCCCTTGTAGGTGGAGGCGAACTTCTTGATCAGCTCCTTCTCCTTGTGGTCGAGCTTGGTGGGCGTGACCACCTGGATGCCGACCCGCAGGTCGCCGCGGCCGCTGCCGCGCAGGTGCGTGATGCCGCGGTCCTTCACCGTGACGATGTCGGCGGACTGCGTGCCGGGCTTGAGCTCGAGGCGGATGTCGCCGTCGAGCGCCTTCACCGTCGCGGTCGTGCCGAGGATCGCATCCGTCATCGAGAGCTCCAGCGTGCAGAGCAGGTCGTCGCCGTCGCGGCTGAACACCTCGTGGTGCTTCACCTTGATCTCGAGGTAGAGGTCGCCGTTCGGGCCGCCGGCGGGGCCGGCCTCGCCGCTGCCCGGCATCTGCAGGCGCAGGCCGGTGTCGACGCCGGCGGGGATGTCCACCGGGACGGTGCGGCGGGCGCGCACGCGGCCCTGGCCCTGGCAGGTGACGCACGGGGTGGCGATGACCGTGCCGTAGCCGCGGCAGGTGCCGCAGGGGCTGGAGGTCATCACGTTGCCGAGCAGCGAGCGGACCGACCGCTGGATGCTGCCGGTGCCGTGGCAGATGTCGCAGGTGACCGGCTGGGTGCCGGGCTGGCAGCAGGAGCCGTTGCAGGTCTCGCAGACCACGGCGGTGTCGACCTCGAGGTCGCGGTGCGTGCCGAAGACGACCTCGTCGAGGTCGACCTCGACGCGCAGCAGCGCATCCTGGCCCCGCTCGCGACGAGACCGGGGACCGCGACCTCCGCCGCCTCCCCCGCCGAAGAACGTCTCGAAGATGTCGCTGAAGCCGGCGAAGTCGGCCCCGCCCGCTCCGCCGAACCCGCCGGAGCCGCCCAGGTCGTACTGCTGACGCTGCTGCGGGTCGCTGAGCACGTCGTACGCGTGCGTCACCAGCTTGAACCGCTCCTGCGCCTCGGCGCTGGGGTTCACATCCGGGTGGAGCTCGCGCGCGAGGCGGCGGTACGCCTTCTTGATCTCGTCGGGGCTGGCGTCTCGCTCGACACCGAGGACTTCATAGTGGTCGGCCACGTGGGCTGTTCCTTCTTCTTTCGTCGTGCTGTGATCGGGGTGCCGGCGGCCTACTGGTCGCCGAGCAGCCGGGAGAGGTAACGGGCGACGGCGCGGACGGCCGCCATGTTGCCCGAGTAGTCCATGCGGAGCGGACCGAGCAGGCCCACGCGGGCCACATCCGCTCCCGCCGCACTGTAACCGCTGGACAGGACGGATGCTTCCGCGAGCCCGAAGCCGGCGTTCTCGCGGCCGATGCTGACGGCCACGCCGTGCTGGTCGGTCGCCATCTCGTCGAAGAGCCGCAGCAGCACCACCTGCTCCTCGATCGCCTCCAGGACCGGCGTGATGCTGCCCGGGAAGTCGAGCTCGGTGCGGACCAGGTTGGCCGCGCCCGCCATCACCAGCTTCTCCTGCCGGTTGGCGGCGATCTGGTCGAGCAGGGCGCTGGCGACGGGCTCCACCAGCGTGCGTGTGCGGTCCGTGAGCGCGGCGGGCAGGTCGCGCATCCGCGCGGTCGCCTCGGTCAGGGTGAGCCCTGCGACGGCGCCGTTGATCGCTCCGCGGATTTCGGCCACATCTTCATCGCTCAGCTCGGCCGGGAGTTCGATGACACGCTGCTCCACTGCGCCGGAGTCGGTGATGAGCACGCTGAGCAGCCGCCGCGGGGCGAGCGCGACCAGCTCGATGTGCCGGATGCGCGACCGGGTGACGGACGGGTACTGCACCAGAGCGACCTGATTGGTCAGCTGGGAGAGCAGGCGGACCGTACGAGAGAGCACGTCGTCGAAGTCGGCGGACGCCCCCAGGAAGGTCTCGATGGCCGTACGTTGAGCGGTCGACAGCGGCCGGACCTCTGCCAGGTGGTCGACGAACAGGCGGTAGCCCTTGTCGGTGGGGACGCGGCCGGACGAGGTGTGCGGAGCCGCGATCAGCTCCTCCTCTTCGAGCAGTGCCATGTCGTTGCGGATGGTCGCGGCGGACACACCGAAGGAGTGCCGCTCCACGATGCTCTTCGACCCCACCGGCTCCCGCGACGCCACGTAGTCCTGAACGATGACGCGCAGCACTTCGAGACTGCGTTCCGAGACCATGCCCGCCTCCCGTCGACCGATTAGCACTCGCTGTTCTTGAGTGCCAATCCTACCGCGAGGAAACGCGGACAGGATGATTGTCGCCTGTGACACGGCGGCAGTACCGTATGGGCACCGGTTCGACGCGTGTCGCAACCGATCACGAAAGGGTTACGCCGATGTCAGACCCGAACCAGCCCGCCGACCCCGCCGGCGGCGTCCCCCGCAGCAGCCCTACGGCTCCACCCCCGCCGCCCCGCTCGACGCCGCGCAGGACAAGCAGTGGGCCGCCTTCGCTCACCTGGGAGGCATCCTCTGGATCCTCCCCTCCCTCATCATCTACCTCGTCTTCAAGGACCGCGGGCGTCTCACCAACCAGGAGGCCAAGGAAGCGCTCAACTGGCAGATCACCTGGATCCTCGCGTGGATCGCGTCGCAGATCATCGGCGCCATCCTCGCCTTCACCGGCATCGGGTTGCTGCTGTTCAGCCTGCTCATCCCGTGGGCGCTGTACATCGTGAACCTGGTGTTCTCGATCCTCGGCTTCGTGCGCGTGAACGGCGGCGGCACGTACCGCTACCCGGTGAACTTCCGCTTCATCAAGTAACCGACGCGTTCAGGCTCTTCTCAGGCTGGGGCTTCACGCCCTAGGCTGAGGCCGACCATGTCCACCCTGTCCAACAAGGGAGAACAGCACCATGTCCGCGACACCTCCGCCGCCCCCGCCGCAGCAGCCCTACGGCGGCGCCGCGCAGCAGCTCAGCCCGGCCGACGAAAAGCTCTGGGCCACCCTCATCCAGATCGGCGGCATCCTGTTCAGCTGGATCCCGGCGCTCATCGGATACCTGGTGCTGAAGGACCGCGGACCGTTCGTCCGGGCGCACGCGGCCACGGCGCTGAACTTCCAGATCACGATCTTCATCGCCTACGTCGTAGGCGGCATCCTGTCGATCGTCGTCATCGGCATCTTCATCATCATCGCCGCGTGGATCCTGGACATCGTGTTCAGCATCATCGCCGCGGTGAAGGCGAACCAGGGCGAGTACTACACGTACCCGATCGCGATCAAGTTCGTCAGCTAGCGGACTCGCCGCTCAGGCGGCCTCGTCCGCGAGCAGCCGGCGCACCACCGCGTCGGCCAGGAGCCGCCCCCGCAGGGTCAGCACGATCGACCCGCGGAGGGCGGCTCTTCCGTCTACCAGGCCGTCCGCGATCAGGCCGGGGATCTCGTGGCGGCCGGCGTCGCCGATCTCGGCGGTCGACACGCCCTCGCGGATGCGGCTGAGCAGCAGCACACGCTCGACGTGCCGCGTCCCGGCGTCGAGCGTTTCGCGTCCGGCAGCCGGCGACTCCCCCGCCAGCACGCGCTGGGCATAGGCGGCGGGATGCTTCACGTTCCACCAGCGGACGCCGCCGACGTGGCTGTGCGCGCCCGGGCCGATCCCCCACCAGTCGTGACCCAGCCAGTAAGCGAGGTTGTGGCGGGAGCGGTGGGTATGGTCGGTCGCCCAGTTGCTGACCTCGTACCAGTCGTACCCGGCGTCGGCGAGGCGCTGGTCGGCCAGCTCGTACATGTCCGCCTCGAGGTCGTCGTCCGGCTCGGGCACCTGGCCGGAGCGGATCTGCCGCGCGAGCTTCGTGCCCGGCTCCACGATCAGCGCATACGCCGACAGGTGGTCCGGCCGGCACGCCAGCGCGGTGTCCAGGCTCTGGGACCAGTCGTCCAGCGATTCCCCCGGCGTGCCGTAGATGAGGTCGAGGCTCACCTGCAGGCCGGCCTCGCGCGCCCAGCCGACGACGAGCGGGACGCGCGCCGGGTCGTGGGTGCGCTCCAGCGTCTCCAGGACGTGCGGGACGGCGGACTGCATCCCGAACGACACGCGCGTGAAGCCCGCGTCGGCGAGGCGGCGCAGGTCGTCTGCATCCACCGAGTCGGGGTTCGCCTCGGTGGTCACCTCGGCGCCGTCGGCGAGACCCCAGGCGTCGCGGACCGCGCCCAGCATCGCGGCGAGATCGCCCGGCGGCAGCAGCGTGGGGGTGCCGCCGCCGAAGAACACGGTGGACACGGGACGGTGCGGGAGGCCGCTTTCGCGCAGCACGCCGGCGGCGAACTCGACCTCGCGCACCGCGTGTCCCGCGTACTCGGACTGGGACACGCCGCGCAGCTCCGTGGCGGTGTAGGTGTTGAAGTCGCAGTAGCCGCAACGCACGCGGCAGAACGGGACGTGCAGGTACACGCCGAAGTCGCGCTCGTGCGCGTCGTGCGCGGCGGACGCGGGCAGCAGCCCGTCGGCGGGAGCCGGGTCGCCCAGGGGCAGGGTGCTCGGCATCAGGCGGAGCTCGCGGGGTGGAGCGCCCGGAGGTACTTCGCCGTGTAGCGGCGCTGCACCATCCCGAGGATCGGCGAGACCAGGCGGTAGAACGTGTTGGACGGCCGCGACAGCGCGCGGAGGACGAACCAGACTGTCCCGTCGTCGTGGCGCTCGACCAGGAACAGCTCCTCGCCGCTCTCGGGGTGCCCGTGCAGCGTCCCATAGGCGAAACCGCGCCGGTGCGGCTCGTCGATGACGTAGACGACGCGGATGGGCGCGGAGACCTTGAACGCGCCGAACGGGATCTTCAGCACGGCGGTCATGCCGTTGCGGACGAACGGCGTGCCGTCGTCGGCGAAGACGTCCTCCTCGGGCCGGTTGGCGCGCATCCGCATCGGGGTGCCATCCGGGCCGAACTCGACGCCTTCGTACTGCACGCCCGTGCCCTCGTTCACGTCGGTGACGAGGATGCCGCTGCCCTTCTGCACGCCCCACGCCATGAGCGCGGTGGCCGCGGTGTCGAAGCGCTCGTCGCCGCTGCCCAGCCGGATGCTGCGCTCCAGCGGCTTGTAGCCCTTCGGCGGGTAGTACAGCAGATCCGCCGCCTGGGTGGCGCCGACCGCCCCGTACGTGACGGGTTGGTCGGTGAAGCTGGAGCGCCGCATGTCATCCATCTTCCGCCATCCGGCGCGGGTTCGCGAAACGGGGGTCTGGAGCCGGGGAGGCGGTCGTGCTGTAGTGGACGGGACTCGGGACTCGGGACTCGCGAGGAAGGGAGCACCCATGGGCAGGATCGTGCTGCAAGCGTTCATCACGCTCGACGGCGTGGTGCAGGGAGGCGGCGGGCCGGAGGAGGACCCGTCGGGCGGCTTCCCGTACGGCGGCTGGGCGCTGGACTGGGACGCGGAGCACGACGACGGCTCCGACGGATCGCTCGTGCTCGACTGGGAGAGCCGGACGCAGGCGCTGCTGCTCGGCCGGACGACCTACGACATCTGGGCGCGCTCGTGGGGTGTGTGGAATGAGGACGCACCGGGGCTCGAAGGCGAGTTGACCCGCCGCTACAACCGCATCCCGAAGTACGTCGTCTCCCGCACGGTCACCGAGCTCGGCTGGAAGAACTCATTCCTCCTCGGACCGGACGTCGCCGACGAGGTCGCGAGGCTGCGGGACGAGATCGACGGCGAGATCCGCATCTGGGGCAGCACGGAGCTCGTGCAGACGCTCGCGGCCGCCGACCTCGTCGACGAGTACCGGCTGATGGTCTACCCGCTGGTGCTCGGCACGGGGAAGAAGCTGTTCCCGGACGGCTTCCCGTACCAGCGGCTGACTCTGGAGTCGACCCGGCCGCTGGCGTCGGGCGTTCTGGTGAACGTGTACCGGCGGGGCTGACCGCTACTTCTTGTCCTTCTTCTCCGTGTCGCCGGAGAGCGCAGCGATGAACGCCTCCTGGGGGACCTCGACGCGGCCGACCATCTTCATGCGCTTCTTGCCCTCTTTCTGCTTCTCGAGGAGCTTGCGCTTACGCGTGATGTCGCCGCCGTAGCACTTCGCGAGGACGTCCTTGCGCATCGCGCGGATGTTCTCGCGCGCGATGATGCGGGCGCCGATGGCGGCCTGGATGGGGACCTCGAACTGCTGCCGAGGGATGAGCTCCCGCAGGCGGGAGGCCATCATCGTGCCGTAGGCGTAGGCCTTGTCCCGGTGGACGATCGCGCTGAACGCATCCACCGTCTCCCCCTGCAGGAGGATGTCGACCTTCACGAGGTCGGACTCCTGCTCGCCGAAGGGCTCGTAGTCGAGGGAGGCGTAGCCGGCGGTCTTCGACTTCAGCTGGTCGAAGAAGTCGAAGACGATCTCGCCGAGCGGCATCGTGTAGCGGATCTCGACGCGGTCCTCGCCGAGGTATTCCATGCCGAGCAGCGAGCCGCGGCGGCTCTGGCAGAGCTCCATGATGACGCCGACGTAGTCCTTGGGGGCGAGGATGGCCGCCTTGACGATCGGCTCCTCCACCTTGTCGATCTTGCCGCCCGGGAACTCGCTCGGGTTGGTGACCGTGACGGTCTTCTTGTCCTCGGTCGTCACCTCGTAGATCACGCTCGGCGCGGTCGTGATGAGGTCGAGGCCGAACTCGCGGGACAGGCGCTCGGTGATGATCTCGAGGTGCAGGAGCCCGAGGAAGCCGCAGCGGAAGCCGAAGCCGAGCGCGACCGATGTCTCGGGCTCGTAGACGAGCGCCGCGTCGGAGAGCTTCAGCTTGTCCAGCGCCTCGCGCAGCTCCGGGTAGTCGCTGCCGTCGATCGGATACAGGCCGGAGAACACCATCGGCTTGGGCTCGGTGTAACCGGGCAGCGCCTCGGTGGCCGGCTTCGCGGCGGAGGTGATCGTGTCACCGACCTTCGACTGACGGACGTCCTTCACGCCGGTGATCAGGTAGCCCACCTCGCCGACGCCGAGACCCTTCGACGGGGTGGGCTCGGGCGACGAGACGCCGATCTCGAGGATTTCGTGCGTCGCGCGCGTAGACATCATCTGGATGCGCTCGCGCGGCTGCAGCTTGCCGTCGACCATGCGGACGTAGGTGACGACACCGCGGTAGCTGTCATAGACGGAGTCGAAGATCATCGCGCGGGCGGGCGCGTCGGCCACGCCGACCGGCGCGGGGATCTCGGCGACCACCCGGTCGAGCAGCGCCTCGACGCCCATGCCGGTCTTGCCGGAGACGCGCAGGACGTCCTCCGGCTTGCCGCCGATGAGGCTGGCGAGCTCTTCCGCGTACTTGTCCGGGTCGGCCGCCGGCAGGTCGATCTTGTTCAGCACCGGGATGATCGTCAGATCGTTCTCGAGGGCGAGGTAGAGGTTGGCGAGGGTCTGCGCCTCGATGCCCTGGGCCGCGTCCACGAGGAGGATCGCGCCCTCGCACGCGGCGAGCGACCGGGACACCTCGTACGTGAAGTCGACGTGGCCGGGAGTGTCGATCATGTTCAGCGCGTACGTGTCACCGTCGACCGACCACGGCATCCGGACGGCCTGGCTCTTGATGGTGATGCCGCGCTCGCGCTCGATGTCCATGCGGTCGAGGTACTGCGCGCGCATGTCCCGGTCGGAGACCACGCCGGTGATCTGCAGCATGCGGTCGGCCAGCGTCGACTTGCCGTGGTCGATGTGCGCGATGATGCAGAAGTTGCGCAGGGAGGCCGGGTCGGTCGCGGCGGGCTCGAGGGCCTGAAGAGCTCGTGGTGACATCGTCCGGCCATTCTCCCATGAACCCCGGCCCCCGGACGCACGCGCGGTGACGCGTGCGCCCGGAGGCGCTCAGGCGAAGCGCTCGGCGCGCTCCACGACGTGCCCCTGGCCGTCTTCGAAGCGGTAGACCTCGGCGCCCTGGATGAAGACCCGCTCCGCGCGAGAGTTGACGTCGAGCGGATCGCCCGACCAGACCACCACGTCCCCATCGAGACCGGCGGTCAGCGAGCCGACCCGGTCGTCGAGCCGCAGGAATGCCGCCGGGTTGACCGTCAGCGCCTCCAGGGCGGTCTCGCGCGGCAGGCCGTCCTTGACCGCGAGGGCTGCCTGGTAGATCAGGAAGTTGATCGGCACCACCGGGTGGTCGGTCGTGATCGCCACCCGCACGCCGGCCTTGGCGAGCGTCGCCAGGTTGGCGATCGCCCGGTCGCGCAGCTCGACCTTGGACCGCGAGGTGAACATCGGGCCGAAGATGACCGGGATGTCGCGCTCGGCGAGGACGTCGGCGATCTTGTGCGCCTCGGTGCCGTGGTTCACGACGAGCCGGTAGCCGAACTCGTCGGCCAGGCGCAGTGCCGTGGCGATGTCGTCGTGGCGGTGAGTGTGCTGGTCCCAGGCCAGCTCGCCGTCGAGGACGCGCACCAGCGTCTCCTTGGAGAGGTCGCGGTCGAACGGCTTGCCCTCGGCCGCTGCGTTGTCGCGCGCCGCCCGGTAGTTCTGAGCCGCGACGAACGCCTCGCGGATGATCATCGCCACGCCGAGACGCGTGCTCGGCGTCTGGTTCTTGCCGCCGTAGACCCGCTTCGGGTTCTCTCCGAGGGCGGACTTCACGCTCACGGCCTCGTGGATGACCTGCTCGTCGATGATGCGGCCGCCCCAGGTCTTGATGGCGACCGTCTGGCCGCCGATCGGATTGCCGGACCCGGGCTTGACCACCACCGAGGTCACGCCTCCGGAGAGCGCGTCGCGGAAGCCCTCGTCGTCGATGTTGATCGCGTCGATCGCTCGGACCGCCGCGGTGTTCGGGGTCGTCATCTCGTTCGTGTCGTCGCCCGCGGGGCCGTTCGCCTCCTCATGGATGCCGACATGGCCGTGCGACTCGATGAAGCCGGGCAGCACCCACTTGCCGGCCGCATCCACGACCTCCACGCCCTCCGGCAACCTCACCTCGTCGGCCGTGCCGACCGCTTCGATGACGCCGTCCCTGACCAGGACGACGCCGTTCTCGATGGGCTCCGCGGAGACCGGGACGACATAACCGTTGACGATGGCGATGCTGGTGGAAGTCATGGATCGAGCCTACGCGCGGCGCAACCCGCGTCAGCGGCGAAGACCAAATCTGGGGAATGTGGGATCTCCACAGGCGTTGTGGACAGCTATGACCATCCTTCTCACCGGTGCAACCGGCTTCATCGGATCCTCTGTCCTCCCCCGCCTCCTCGACGAAGGCCACTCCGTCATCGCGCTCGTGCGCGACGCCGAGAAGGCCGCCGCAGTCGAGGCGGTCGGCGCCACCGCGTTGATCGGTGACGCGACCGATGCGGCCCTCGTCGAGCGGGCTGCGCGCGAGAGCGACGGCGTCATCCACCTGGCGTCGGCCAAGGACGTGGACGCGGTGCTGGTCCCGGCGGTGCTGGCCGGACTGGCCGGAACGGGCAAGCCGTTCGTCCACACCGGCGGCATCTGGACGTACGGCTCCAACGACGACATCGCCGAGGACTCCCCGTCGCTCCGCCGGCTCTCACCGCCTGGCGCGGTGCCGCCGAGGCGCTGGTGCGCGAGGCCGAGGGCGTGCGCGGCACGGTCGTCGTCCCGTCGATCGTGTACGGATACGGCAAGGGTCTCGCGAACGTGATCGTGGACGCGCCCCGCGGATCCGGAGTTCCCGCCCTGCGCCTGATCGGCGACGGCTCGCAGCACTGGGCGACCGTCCACGTCGACGACCTGGCGGCGCTGTACGTGCTCGCGCTCGAGCATGGCGCGGCCGGTGCGACGTACATCGGCGCCGGCGGTCAGAACCCGACCGTGCGCGAACTGGGCGAGGCCGCGGCCCAGGCGGCGGGCCTCGCCGGCGGTGTCGCCGGTGAGTCGGTGGAGGAATCGCGGTCGCGGCTCGGCGAACAGCTCGCGGACGCGCTGCTGCTCGACCAGCAGGCGCGCGGCACGAAGGCGCGGATCGACCTCGGCTGGGAGCCGAACGGCCCGTCGCTGCTGGAGGAGCTGCTGGTCGGGAGCTACGCGCCCGCCCGCGTCTGACCGGGCGCTCGCGGGTTTTGGCAGGAGACGTAGGGCGCTGGTAGAGTTGTTTGTTGGCTTGCGTGTGGATGTGTCCGCACGAAACGCCGCAAGGCGCCCTCTCCGCTGAGCGGCACATCCCTAACTCACTCAGAAACGAAAGTGACCACTCGTGGCAAACATCAAGTCGCAGATCAAGCGCAACCGCACGAACAAGAAGGCGCAGGAGCGCAACAAGGCCGTCAAGAGCGAGCTCAAGACCGCCATCCGCGCCACCCGTGAGGCCGTCGTGGCGGGCGACAAGGAGAAGGCGACCGCGGCGCTGCGTCTCGCCGCGAAGAAGATCGACAAGGCGGCCAGCAAGGGCGTCATCCACAAGAACCAGGCGGCGAACCGCAAGTCTGCGATCGCCAAGCAGGTCGCCGCGCTCTAAGCGACGACCGACCGCGGGACCTGTCCCGCGCCGCTAGCGAGCCCCCGCTCAGGACCACGGTCCGGGCGGGGGCTCGCTGCATGTGCGGGAGGTGCCGGGTGGGACGCGACTCAGTCGCGTCCGCGGGCGCTCACGATGCGGATCATCCGCTCGAGCGCGAAGACCGGGTCGCGGCCTCCGCCCTTGACGTTCGCGTCGGTCTCGGCGAGGAGTTCGATGCAGCGGCCGAGGCCGTCTTCCGTCCAGCCCTGGAGGTCGCGGCGGGCGCGGTCGACCTGCCACGGCGCCAGGCCGAACTGCTGTGCGAGCTGGCCGGAGCCGCCGCGCGAGCCTGAGATCTTCGCCATCGTGCGGATCTTGCTGGCGAAAGCGGCCACCATCGGAACCGGATCGGCGCCGGACGCGAGCGCGTGCCGCATGGTCACCAGCGCCTCCCCGTGTCGCCCCGCGATCGCGGCATCCGCGACCTGGAACGCGTTCGTCTCGACGCGGCCGCCGTAGTACTTGTCGACGGTCGCCTCGGTGATCTGCTCGGCGGAGTCGGACAGCAGCTGCTGGCAGGCGGCCGCGAGCTCGGCGAGGTCGTCCGAAAAGGCGGAGGTGATCGCACGGAGCGCGCCCGGGGTGACCTTGCGGCCCGCCGCGGCGAACTCGGCCTGCGCGAAGTCGTACTTCTCGGCGTCCTTCTTGAGCTCGGCGCACACGACCTCGATGCCGCCACCCGTGCCCGAACGGATCGCGTCAAGCAGCTTCTTGCCACGCACCCCTCCCCCGTGGCGGAGGGTGACGACTGTGCCATCGGCGGGGGCGTTGAGGTAGTCGAGCATGTCGGCGAGGAACGCGTCGTTGCACTTCTCCACGGCTTCGACGCGGATCAGCCGTGGCTCGCCGAACAGGGAGGGGCTCGCGACGGTGAGGAGTTCGCCCGGCGCGTAGTCGCCGGCGTGGAGGTCGCTGATCTCGAGGCTGGGGTCGTCGGCCTTGAGGGCATCGCGCAGCGTGCGGACCGCACGGTCGGCGAGAAACCCCTCCGACCCGGTGACCAGCACGACCGGAGCCGCGCGCACCTGGTTCCACGGGAGCTGCGGGATCGCGCTGACGGCGGCGCGTGCCTTGGTCGCTCCGCCTCTGCTGCCGCCTCGGGTCGCCACGTGTCTCCTCGCTGGTTCGCGGTCAGGGCTCGTCCCAGCGCCGCCCCTCCAGGATACGGGCGACCACCGTCAGTCGCGGCCGAGCCGTGTTCGCTCCAGACCCGGACGCCCGACGATCCCGATCCCGCCGAGACCAAGAGCATCCCGCGTTCGTCCGTACGCACCGGGACAGTGCCAGCGGCGGACAGCATGCGAAGAGCCGACGCCGTCGGGTGCCCGTAACCGTTGCGCGCGCCCACGGAGATGAGGCCGACTCGGGCCTGGAGCGCGCGGTAGAGCGCGGGACTCTGGTCGGCGGAGCCGTGGTGGGCGACTTTCACCACGTCGACCGGGCGGACGGTGCGCGTGGCGAGCAACGCATCCTGGGCCTCTTCACCCAGATCGCCGAGGAAGATCGAGCGGACGCCGCCGCCCTCCGCCTCCAAGGTGATGCTGCCGGGGTTGCCGATGCCTGCGTCCGTCGGCACGGAAGGACCAGGAGCAGGAGGCCAGACCAGCCGCCACGTCGTCGAACCGAGACGCCCGCTCATGCCCGCGTGGCCCTGCTCCACGGGAACGCGGTGCTCGGCGAGCACGGCGAGGGTGTGCAGGTCCGCGTCCCGGTCGGGCGCCTGTGTGATCGCCCGCCGGACGCGCGGCACCACCCCGGCGATCCCGCCGACGTGGTCGGCGTCGAAGTGCGTCAGCACCAGCAGCTCGATCGTGCTCACGCCGAGCCGGTCGAGGCAGGCGGCGGCCGGCTCGGGATGACGACCGACGTCGATCATCGCCACCGCGTCGCCGTCGCGCAGGAGCACACCGTCACCCTGCCCCACGTCGCACGCGGCGATCCGCCAGTCACCGGGGATGGCCAGGGCGCGTCCGACTGTGCCACCGCCGAGGACGGCGACGTAAGCGACTCCCCCGGTGCCCAGCGCGAGCGCCGCCACGACAGCGACCGTCCGCGGCGCGCCGCGCATCACGACCAGGACCACGGCGACCAGCACGACCGCGCACAGCCCGACCCCGACGATGCCCGGAGCCCACGGCAGCGCTCCGCCCGGCAGCCCGCTCGCGAGGGTGGCCACCTGGGCGATCCAGGCGGAGGGGACCCAGGCGAGTCGCACGAGCAGGTCGCCGAGGCCGGGAGCCCACGGCAGAACCGCGCAGGCCAGGCAGCCGAGCACCGTCGCCACCGGGGCGGCCGGCTCGGCCAGCAGGTTCGCCGGGATCCCCCACAGCGGCAGGGACGGCGTCAGCAGGATCAGGACCGGCTGGCACGCCAGCTGGGCGGCTGTCGGTACGGCGATCGCGATGGCGAGCGAGCGCGGCATCCACCGACGGAGGATGACGCTGAGCGGACCGGCGAGGACGAGCAGACCCGCCGTCGCGAGGATCGACAGCGCGAACCCGTAGTCGCGGGCGAGCCACGGGTCGTGCACCAGAAGGACGACGGCGGCGAGCGACAGCGCGGGGACACCGTCGGCCGGACGGCCGCGTGCGAGCGCCAGCAGCAGCACGCCGGCCATCGCGGCCGCCCGGATGACGCTCGGCCCAGGGCCGACGAGACCCACGAAGGCAAGGAGTGCGAACGCGGCGAGGCCGATCCGGAGCCGGCGTCCTGCTCCCACCGCGCGCGCCAAGAGGAAGACGAGGCCGATGACGAGCGCGCAGTTCGCGCCGGAGACGGCGGTGAGGTGGCTCAGCGAGGACGCCTTCATCGCTTCGTCGAGGTCGGGCGGGAGCGATGTCTCGTCCCCGATCGCGAGGCCAGGGAGGAGGGCACCGCCGCCTCCCGGTGTTCGGGAGGCGGACTCGGCGAACGCCGTCCGGACTGTCGCCGCCCACGCCAGCCAGGGCGGCGGCTCCCGCTCGACAGCCGGCGATTCCCCGCTCGGAGCGCGCACGGTGTAGGTGGTCGCTTCACCGGGTTCGTTGCGGACCAGCGTGCCGTGAGCGCGGACTTCTGCGCCGTTCGCGAGCCGGCGTGCGTCGTTCACCGCGGCGTCGAACTGAAGGGTGACCGGCACGCTCGTCGGGGAGTAGATGGTGGTGCCGCGCGCCGACCATCTCGGCTCGTCGCCGAAGCCAGAGGAGATGCGCTGCGGTGTCCGATCGATGCGGACCAGCAGCTCGACGGAGTCCCGGTCGCGCGCGGCGGTCGCGAGCGTGGCGCTGTCCCGGCCCGGGCTCTGCGCCGCGACGACTGCAGCCCCGAGGGCTGTCGCGGCGAGGACGGTGGCGGCCGCGGCGAAGCGGCCGCGACGGGGCCGGGGGGTCGCGGCGGCGGGGCCCGCAGCATGCACAGCGGACGGCCCGCGACGGAACCTTACGGCGGCACGTGCCGTCGCGGGGACAGCGGAGGTGGACCGGGACACGGGAGGCACGCGGCCTGTCGTGGGCTCATCAGACCCGGCAGGCACGACTCTCGCAAGGCGCACATCGGAGCGGCCCCGCCGACGCGGGACGGCCGCAATCCCGAGCAGGAGCAGCGCTCCCCCAGCGGCCGCCACCGCAGTCCACCCAGCCGCGGACGGCACCCCGATGAGCACTGCGCAGGTGATCCACAGCCCGATCGCGGGCAGCGCGAGGCGGAGGTCCGGCATCAGACGGCCACCCGGTCTTTGAGCCCGTCGAACAGCTTCTGGCCGATCCCCGAGACCTTCAGGAGGTCCGTCACCGCGGTGAAGCGGCCGTTGGCCTGCCGCCAGTCCAGGATGCGCTGGGCGAGCGCCGGTCCGATGCGCGGCAGAGTCTCGAGGTCGGCCTGCGCCGCGGTGTTGAGGTTGACCACGCCTCCTACGGCGCCCGCACCTCCCGCGCCGCCTGCTGCAGCCGCGGGCGGCGGCGCTTCACCCACGCGCAGGACGACGAGCTGTTCACCATCGGCGACGGGGCGCGCGAGGTTGACGGCAGAAGGATCGGCGTCATCGGTCAGCCCGCCGGCCGCCGCAACGGCGTCGAGCACGCGCGACCCGGCGGCGAGCGATGCGATGCCCGGCTTCCGCACAGCCCCCGTGACGTGCACCAGCAGCTGGCCGCCGGTATCCACCGCAGCTGGAGACGGGAGGAGGGACGAACCGGAGGCCGTCGGCTCCACAACAGGGACCTCACTACCGCCCTGCGCGGCAGCCGACACGAGCACGCCGACGACTGCCACCAGGATGACCAGCACCACCGCAGCGCCGATGCTGACCTGGACGCGCGCCGAACGCCCCTCCGGGGCTTCGG
Source organism: Leifsonia poae (assembly GCF_050632865.1). GTDB lineage: Bacteria > Actinomycetota > Actinomycetes > Actinomycetales > Microbacteriaceae > Leifsonia > Leifsonia poae_B. The sequence goes on from NZ_JBODSA010000001.1 coordinate 1,319,395, forward strand.
CGTCGGAAGTGTGTTCGGCTCGGTGTCGCATCCCTCCACGCTAGGAAGACGCAACTCAGACCACGTCAGCCTGCGGGAATCTGTGGAGAGACGACGAAACCGCGGAGCTGTGCACAACAGCTCAACCCAGCTCCGTCAACCCCTACGCACCCACAGCTCCCCCGGAGTCGCCCCCGCACGGAATCCGAACGACTCCGCAAGAATCACCGCTTCCGGGAAGTTGCTCGCAATCGCATCCGGCGTGTGCGCATCACTCGCGAAGCTGATGGTGCGCCCTCCCTCCTCCGCCCACCACTGGACGACCCACGACCAGAGGCGCCTCGTGTTCAGCTCGAGCGCGCGTCCGCTCTCGGCGATGGCACGCATCCCACTGCGGATGCCCTCCTCGAACTCCCGAGGGTCGAAGGGTCCGACCGAGTCCGCCGGCCAATGACGCAGCGCGTAGTCGATATGCGTGAAGACGTCGAACGCATCCGACCCCGCCACCATGACCGGGATCTCCGCCAGGTACGCCTCCATCACCGCGGCGGGTGGATGCTCCTTCAGCAGCCTGCTCGGTTCGGCGCGTCCGCCTCCCATGTCGAGCGTGTGCAGCGACCCGTTGACGCGGTCGAAGCGGCCGAGGTCGACGAGCGCCCGGGCCTCGGCCTCGAAGAGATGGGGTTGGCCGAACTCGACACCCGTGAAGATTTCCAGCGACGGAAACTCGTGCCGCATCCGGTCGATCGCGTCGAAGTAGCCGTCCACGTCCAGAGGGTCGAAGACCATCGAACCGTCGGGCTGCACATAGTGGCGCTGGTGCGGCATCAGATCGTCCGGTTCGGCGCGCCAGGTGCCGGGGATGTCCAGGTGTTCCGTGAAGAAGAGCGCGGGGAGGCCGATGCGGACGGCCTGCTCGCACGTCGCCCGCATCCGTCCGACGGCCTCCGAGTGTGGACCACCGGTGTCCCACGACCACTCGCTGTGAACGTGGCTGTCAGCGGGCAGGGTCATGCGGCCGATGCTAACCCCCGGCCTCCTGCCTGCGCGTTCGCGCCCGGCAGGAGACCCGGATCAGCCCCGCGGCTTCGTCGCGATGTTCACCAGTCGCGGCGCGCGCACGATCACGTTCACGACCTCGCGGTCGCCCACCGAACGGATGACGGCCTCCGACTGGCGCGCCAGCGACTCCAGCTCGTCGGACGGGATCTTCGGCGAGACCTCCAGGCGGTCGCGCACCTTGCCATCGACCTGGACGATCGCGGTCACCGACTCCTCGATCAGGAGGGTCGGGTCGGGCTTGCGCCACTGCGCCAGCGCCACCGACGGCTCGTAGCCCAGCTTCGCCCACATGTCCTCCGCCGTGTACGGCGAGAACAGGTTCAGCGCCATGGCGACGACCTCGGCGGCCTCGCGGACGGCGGCATCGGCGGGGCCGGCACCGGAGTCGATCGTCTTGCGGGTGGCGTTGACCAGCTCCATCAGACGGGCGACGACGACGTTGAACTTGAACGACTCCACCAGGCCCGGCGCGTCGGCCAGGAGGCGGTGCGTGACGCGGCGCAGGGCCGCATCCCCGTCTTCCAGACCACGTCGGGAGCGCTCGTCACGTCGTCCGCGATGCGCCAGGCGCGCGCCAGGAACTTCGCGGAGCCGGACGGCGACACGTCGGCCCAGTCGATGTCGTCCTCCGGGGGGCCGGCGAACGCCATGGTCAGGCGCACCGCATCCACACCGTGCTCGTCCAGCTGCTCGGACAGCTTGACCAGGTTGCCGCGCGACTTCGACATCGCGGAGCCGTCCATCAGCACCAGGCCCTGGTTCAGCAGCGCCGTGAACGGCTCCGTGAACGAGATGTAACCCAAGTCGAACAGCACCTTGGTGATGAAGCGCGCGTACAGCAGGTGCAGGATGGCGTGGGTCACGCCGCCGACGTACTGGTCGACCGGAGCCCACTTCTCCGCCTCGCGCGGGTCGAACGCCTGCGTGGCGTCGTTCGGGTTCAGGAAGCGCAGGAAGTACCAGGAGCTGTCGACGAACGTGTCCATCGTGTCCGTGTCGCGCTTCGCCGGGCCGCCGCAGTTCGGGCACGAGACGTTGACCCAGTCGGTCGCCGCGCCCAGCGGGCTGGTGCCCTTCGGCTGCAGGTCCAGGCCCTCGGCCGGCGGCAGCAGCACCGGCAGGTCGGCCTCGGGGACCGGCACCTCGCCGCACTCCTCGCAGTGGATGATCGGGATGGGCGTGCCCCAGTACCGCTGCCGGGAGATCAGCCAGTCGCGCAGGCGGAAGTTCTTCGCCGGGGCGCCCAGGTGCGACGCCTGCAGGGCCTCGGTGACGCGACGGATCGCGTTCGACTTGCTCAGCCCGTCGAACGGCCCGGAGTTGATCAGCCGGCCCTCGCCGGTCAGCGCGACGCCCGTCTCGGACGGGTTGGACAGCTCGACGTCGTCCGGCAGGATCGGCTCGCCGGTCTCGGGATCCGTGTGGATCACCGGGATGGCGCCGGTCACCGGCTGCGTGGTGTCCACCACGACGCGCACCGGCAGGTCGAACGCGCGGGCGAAGTCCAGGTCGCGCTGGTCGTGCGCGGGCACGGCCATGATCGCGCCGTGACCGTAGTCGCTCAGCACGTAGTCGGCTGCCCAGATCGGCAGCTTCTCACCGGTCAGCGGGTTGATCGCGTGCCGCTCCAGGAAGACGCCGGTCTTCTCGCGCTCGGTGCTCAGGCGGTCCATCTCGGTGGTGCCGCGGACGACGTCCAGGTAGTCGTCGAACCGCTTCTTGACCTCGGGACGCGCATCCCTCACCAGCTCGGCGGCCAGGTCGGAGTCGGGCGCGACGACCATGAAGGTGACGCCGTACAGCGTGTCCGGACGGGTCGTGTAGACCGTGACCGGCTCGTCGCGTCCCTCGATCTGGAACGTGACGTCGGCACCGGTCGAGCGCCCGATCCAGTTGCGCTGCATCGAGATGACCTTGGACGGCCAGGCGCCCTCCAGCTGGTTCAGGTCATCCAGCAGGCGGTCCGCGTAGTCGGTGATGCGGAAGTACCACTGGGTCAGCTTCTTCTTGGTGACCAGGTGGTCGCAGCGCTCGCAGCGGCCGTTGACGACCTGCTCGTTCGCCAGCACCGTCTGGTCGAAGGGACACCAGTTGACCTGGCTCGCCTTGCGGTAGGCCAGGCCCTTCTCGTACAGCTTCAGGAACAGCCACTGGTTCCAGCGGTAGTAGCCCGGGTCGCTCGTCTGCAGCACGCGATCCCAGTCGAAGCTGGGCGCGTAGCGGCGCATCGACGCCTTCTGCTGCGCGATGTTGTCGTTGGTCCACCCGGCCGGGTCCAGGCCGCGCTTGATCGCCGCGTTCTCGGCGGGCAGGCCGAAGGAGTCCCAGCCGATCGGGTGCAGCACGTTGAAGCCCTGCTGACGCCAGTAGCGGGCGATGACGTCGCCCAGCGCGTACGCCTCGGCGTGACCCATGTGCAGGTCCCCGGACGGGTACGGGAACATGTCGAGGATGTACTTGCGCGGCCGCTTGTCGGCGGGGTCGTCGGTCGCGAACGGGCGCAGCTCCTCCCACACCGGGAGCCACTTCTCCTGGATGGTCGCGAAGTCGTACTGCCCGCGCTCGGGCTGCGTCTGCTCGTCGTGCTGGTCTGCCACGTGACTCTCAATCTCGTTTCCGTCGTGCCTGCGCCTGCTGCGGGAGGGCACGGAAGAGGTCCGGGCGACAGGGCCCGGGTCTCCAGAGTACTAAACGTCGGACGCGTCCAGACCGTTCCCAGCGCGCTCCCGGTTCGCCTACGGCGTGATTCCGGCCGCCGCGAGCACCGCCGCGGCCTTCACGCGGACCTCCTCCAGCTCCTCCTCCGGCACCGAGAGCGCGGTGATCCCGCCACCCGCCCCGATCGTGGCGACGCCGTCCGAGAAGTGGATGCTGCGGATCACCATGGCGAGGTCGGCGCTGCCGTCGACGCCGAGATAGCCGAAGCAGCCCGCGAACGCGCCGCGCGGGCCGCCCTCCAGCCCGTTCAGGATGCGCATGGCGCTGAGCTTCGGCGCACCGGTCATGGATCCGGCCGGGAAGCACGCGGCCACCGCGTCCACGGCGCCGAGGCCCGGGCGGAGCGTCCCCTCGACCGTGGAGACGAGCTGGTGCACCTGGGCGTAGCTCTCGACGGCGAGCAGGTGGCTGACCTCGACGGAACCAGTCACGCAGACGCGCCCGAGGTCGTTGCGCATGAGGTCGACGATCATGACGTTCTCGGCGCGCTCCTTCTCGCTGGCCTCCAGCTCGGCGCGCAGCTCCACGTCGGCGGCGACGGTCGCGCCACGCGGGCGGGTGCCCTTGATCGGGCGGGTGCGGATTCGGCGGCCGTCGATCCGCAGGAACTCCTCCGGCGAGGAGCTGACCAGGACGTCGCCGCCGATCCGGAGGAACCCCGCGTAGGGCGCGGGGCTGGCCCGACGCAGGCGGAGGTGGACGGCGAGTGGGTCGGCGTCTGTGCGTGCCTGGGCGCGGTTGGTGAGGCACAGCTGGTAGGCGTCGCCGGCGCGGATGGCGTCCTGGCAGGCGGCGATGAGGGCGAGGTAGGCGGGGGCGTCGTGGCGCCAGGCTGCGGGGATGGTGGGGATGGGACGCGAGGCCTCGTGGGCTTCTGCTGCACCGGTGGCGGTAAGGAGGCGGGAGGCGGTGGTGCGGATCCAGGCGCGGGCGTCCGGGGCGTCGAGGGCGACGATGTCGACCGTGCGGGTGCTGTGGTCGAAGGCGATCAGGCGGTCCACCAAGAGGAGGGCTGCGTCCGGGGTCCGGTTCGCGGCGTTGGGGGCTGCGACCGGCGCGCCGGCAACGGTCGCGCCGGCCTCGTACCCGAGCCTGCCCCACCAGCCGAGCGGGTATCCATTGGTGTCGGGATGCGGGCGCTCGCGGAGGTCGTCGCGCAGGGCGTGGAGGATCCCGCCCGACCGGGTCTCGCCGCCGAGCGGGTAGCCGGTGGCATCGGTGTGCGCGCGCTCGGCGAGGTCGTCGCGCAGGGCGTCGAGGATGCCGCCCGGCCGGGTCTCGCCGCCGATCGTGACAGTGCCGTCCTGGACAGACGCCGTCGCGGTGAGCTGCCCGGTGCCGATGAACGAGCGCCCGGTCACCGCGTCCGGACCGCTGTCGAGCCAGACCGCATCCACGCCGTCGCCGCCGAAGAGGGTCGCGAAGGCATCCGCGGGATCGACCCAGGCGTCGAGCCGGTGAACACGGAGCGGGTGGGCCACCGCACTAGCCTAGGCGAGTGGATGCACGCAGCGCCGGTCCCGTGAACACCCTCGCCGACTGGGCGGAGGGCGCGCTCCGCGTGCGCGACGACTGCGAGGTCGTCGAGACAGAGTTGCTGGGGGCGGACTCGTTCCTCGTCCGGCATGGCCGCGTCCTGGCGCTCGGGTTGCACCGCGCGCGCTTCATGGAGACGGTGCGCGAGCAGGGTATGCGGGCGACGACCTGTCGGCGTTCTGGGATGCCGCGATCGCGTCTGTGCCCGCGGATGGTGCGTGGTTCCCCCGGTTCGAGCTCGTGCGGGCGCGGGAGGCGCTGCGGCTGCGGTTCCGGCTGCGGCCGGCGCCGGCGCTGACGGAGTCGCTGGTCGTGGCGACCGCCGACGGGGATCCGCGGCGGGTGCCGCACCTCAAGGGTCCGGACATCGACCGGCTGAGCGCGCTGCGGCAGCGCGCGCAGCGGGTGGGGGCTCAGGAGGCGGTCATCCTCGACGGCGGGCACGTGTCCGATGGCGCGACCTCGGCGCTGCTGTGGTGGCGGAACGGGACGCTATTCGCGCCGCCGTTCTCGCTCCCCCGCGTCGACAGCGTCGCCGCGCGGACCGTGCGCGGCATCGCGGCGGCGGTCGGCGTGCCGGTCGAGGAGGAGACGGTGCGTCCGTCCGAGCTGGACGGCGCAGTGCTGTGGGCGGTCAACGCGCTGCACGGGATCCGGGCGGTCACGTCGTGGGTCGACGGCCCGGCGCTGGCGCTGGACCCGGCGCGCACGGACGCGTGGCGCGCCCGCTTCGCGGCGCTCGCGCGGCCGCTGCCGTGACGCGCGCATCCATGGGTCGCAACACGCCGCTACGCGCGTCCGGAAACGGCGTGTTGCGACCCATGGATGATGCAAGCGCCGGTCACGGCCGCCGCCGCGGCGGAGGTCGACGCCGGCACGCGCTCTAGTGGTCGCAACACGCCGTTAGGAGACGAGCCACAACGGCGTGTTGCGACAAGTAGAGCGCTTCGCGGCGCTCGCCCGTCCGCTGCCCTGACGCGCATCCACGGGACGCAACACGCCGCTAAGCGCGTGCCATAACGGCGTGTTGCAACCCATGGATGACGCAAGCGCCGGTCTCAGCCGCCGCGGCGGCGGTCGACGCCGGCACGCGATCTAGTGGTCGCAACACGCCGTTAAGCGGCGAACCATAACGGCGTGTTGCGACAAGTAGATGAACGGCGAGTGGTCAGCAGGCCCACCGAGGGTGCTGCCGTGCGTCCCGCCGCCCGCGGCACGCGATCTAGTGGTCGCAACACGCCGTTAAGCGGCGAGCCATAACGGCGTGTTGGGAGCGGTAGATGAACGGACAGGCTGTCAGGCGCCGCCCAGGATGTTGGTGAGCGTGTCGCCGCCCACGGCACGCGATCTGGTGGGCCTAACACGCCGTTTTGCGACGGGGCGTAGCGGCGTGTTGGGACGAGTAGGTGCGCGGTAGGGGCCGAGTCAGTGGACCAGCGCACCGGCCTCGAGGCGGAGGGTGCGGTCGACGAGGTCGGGCGGGACGTCGGCGTGCGAGATGAGGAGGACGGTGCGGCCGTCCTCGGCGGCGGTCGTGAGCACGTCGCGGATGATCGCGTCGGCGGCCGCGGCGTCGACGTTGGCGGTCGGCTCGTCGACCACGAGTACCGGGAAGTCGGCGAGGAGGGCACGCGCGAGCGCGATCCGCTGCGCCTGACCGCCCGAGACCAGCGCGCCGCGCTCGCCCACGGCAGCTCCCAGCCCGCCGCGTTCGACCACCCACTCGCGCAGGCCGACGCGCTCGAGCGCGGCCAGCAGCTCGTCGTCGGTCGCGGTGTCCCGGGCGAACAGGAGGTTCTGCCGAACGTCGGCGTCGAAGAGGTGTGGACGCTGCTCGACCAGTCCGACGACGCGGCGGACGTCGTCCTGCCGGACGCGGTCCGCGTCGGCACCTCCGAGCCGGTAGACGCCGGTGTGGGCGATCAGCCGCGTCAGCACGTGCGCCAGCGCGGTCTTGCCTGCGCCGGTCGGCCCGGTGAGCAGGACGCGTTCGCCCGGACGGAGGCGCAGCGCAACGTCGCGCAGCACCGGGACGTCCGCGTCCGGCCAGTGGGCCGACATTCCGTCGAGCACGACCTCCGGCGCGACAGCCCGCACGGTGCCCGGCTTCCCTGTACCGAGCCCATCCGCCGGGATGCCGCCGTGCACGGCCTCCGGCGCGACGGCCGCTCCAGCCAGCGGCCGCGCATCGGGCGCATCCGCCGGGATGCCGCCGCACGTAACCTCCGGCGCGACCGCCCCTCCGTCCAGCGGCAGCGCATCCGCCGCATCCACCGGGATGCCGTCCGGCAGCACCGCGGGCGCGGCCGACGCGATCCGCTCGGCGCTGGCGCGCACGCTCCGCCACGCGCCGAAGGCGAGCGGCACCGTCCCGAACACCTCGAACACCGCGATCGGGAGTAGCGCGATCACCGCGAGTCCCGGCGCGGACAGTCCGCCGCCGCTCAGCGCCGGCACGCCGGCGGCCAGCGCCCACACCGTGGCGCCGCCGGCGAGCAGCGAGACCGCCCCCGCCGTCACGCCGAGTCCGATGGCCCGGGAACGCGCGGCGGCGGTCAGGCGTTCGCTCGCCTCGCGCACCCGCTGCTCCCCCGCCTCCAGCGCGCCGAAGGCGGTCAGCACATCGAGATTCGCGACGAGGTCGTGGAGCGCGTCGTTGAGCGCCGCGCGCAGTGGCGCGATCCGTCGCTCGGCGGTCCCGGCCGCCCAGCGGTTCAGCAGCACGCCGCCCACGAACGCGATGGCCAACATGACCAGCAGCCCGAACCCCGCGGCCGGCAGCACCAGAAACGCGACCACGACACTACCCGCGACCACGATCCCTGCCGTGACCAGCGGCTGGATGACGCGGAGCGCGAGGTTCTGGAGTTCGTCCACGTCGTCCGCGAGCCGCGTGAGCAGGTCGCCCGAGCGGATTCCGCGGAGGCCGTCCGGCGCCAGGGGCTCCAGCCGGGCGTAGAGGCGCGAACGCACGGTCCCGAGCTGACGGAACGCGGCGTCGTGGCCCGCCAGCCGCTCCAGGTACCGGAAGAACGCTCGCCCGAGCGCGAACGCCCGCACGCCGACCACCGCCATCGACAGGTACATCATCGCCGGCTGCTCGGACGCCCGCGTGATGAGCCACGCCGACACCCCCAGCAGCGCAACGGCGCTCGCGCCGCTCAGCACGCCGAACGCGATCGCCGTCCACAGGCGTCCCGCGGGCGGGATCGCCAGGCGCAGGATGCGGCGGACCTCCACCGGGTCCGTACCGGCCGCCATCGACTCCGACACACGCACGTCAGACACGCGACACCTCCGCGTCCCTCGCCGCCGGACCCGCCAGTAGTCCATCCGCGCGTTGCGACCCCGCAGCGGCCTCCGTCGACAGCACCGCATCCGCGGACACAGCCCCCGCACCCGCCTCCATCGTCAGCACGACGTCCGCCGCCTTGGAGACGGCCCCCGCACCCACCTCCATCGTCAGCACCACATCCGCCGCCTCCGCCACCGCATCCCGATGGCTCACCACCAGCACCGCCACCCCGTCCCGTGCGATCCCGCGCAGCGACTCCAGCAGTCGCGCCTCGGTCGCCGCGTCGAGCGCCGACGTCGGCTCGTCCAGGATGAGGACCGGGCACCCGCGCGACCGCAGCCGGTACAGCGCCCGCGCCACCGCGACCCGCTGCGCCTGGCCGCCCGAGAGTCCCGCCCCGCCCGCGTCCACGGGAGTCGCGGGGTCCAGTTCGCCGGCCGCCGCCTCCCGCAGAGCGGCAGCGACACGAGCCGCAGACGGCGACGGGTCGCCCAGCGCGACGTTCGACGCGATCGTCCCGGCCATGAGTCCGCTGCGCTGCCCGGCCCACGCGATCCCCGAACGCCGAGCGGCCGCATCCGCCCGCCCATCCACCAGGATTCGTCCCTCGTAGGGCACGAAACCGAGCGCGGCCGCCACCAGGCTCGACTTGCCGCTCCCGCTCGGCGCCCGCAGCACGGCCAGCGTCCCCGGCGCCACGACGGCGCCGAACGCGCCGACGACCTCCCGCCCGTCGTAGCCGACGGAGACCCCGTCGAAAACCAGCCCCCGCGACCCGTCCGACGCGACAGCAGCAGGCGACGCAGCCGCAACCGCAGCCGCGCCAGCCGCACCCTCCGCCTCCTCGATGATCGCGAACGCGTTCGCGGCCGCCTCGATCCCCTCCGTCGCCGCGTGATACGCCGCCCCGACGTTCCGCAGCGGCAGGAACGCCTCCGGCGCGAGCAGCAGCACGAACAGCCCGACCGAGAGGTCCAGTGACCCGCCGAGCAGCCGCAGTCCGATGGTGACGGCGATCACCGCGACCGACAGGCTCGCCGCGAGCTCGAGCACGAACCCGGAGAGGAACGACATGCGCAGCACCTTCATCGTGTGCACGCGGTACTGCTCGCTCACCTCGCGGATGCGCGCCTCCTGCCGGTGCTGCCGCCCGAACAGCTTCAGCGTCGAGAGGCCCGCCACCACATCCAGGAACGCGCTCGACAGCCGCGACAGCGCGGCCCACTGACGCTGCTGCGCGGCCTGCGTCGCCCAGCCGACGAGCACCATGAACAGCGGGATGAGCGGGAGCGTCACCACGAGGATGATGCCGCTGGTGAGATCCCGCCAGCCGATCACCAGCACGAGCAGCGGCATGGCGACCGCCGTCGCGATCAGCTGCGGCAGGTACTTCGCGAAGTAGCCGTCCAGCGCCTCCATCCCGCGCCCCGCGACGAGGGTGACCGAGGCCGTGCTGCGGCGGGAGACCCATCCCGGCCCGAGCCGCCCGATGGACGCGACCAGCCGCTCCCGCAGCTGCCCCACCACGCGCGCGCCCCCGCGCGACGCCACCGCCTCCACCGCCCAGAACAGCACAGCGCGTACCGCGACGACCCCACAGAGGAGCGCGAGCACACCGCTCAGGGACGACAGCGGCTCCCCGCGATCGCCCGCACCACCACGTCCGTCACGAGCCACGCGAACGCGATGACGGTCGCCGTCTGCAGCAGCGCGAGGAGGGCGCCGGCAGCGAGCGTGCCGCGCGTCGCGGACGCGTAGCGGAGGAGGCGGGGGTCGAGCGGGCGCATGTCAGGCCGTCACCGACTCCGGGGCGCCCTCGGCCTCCTGCGGGATGTGCGCCCGCGTCACCCGCTTGCGGAAGATCCAGTACGTGAACCCCTGGTACACGAGGATGAGCGGCAGGAAGATCGCCGCGACCCACGTCATGATCGTCAGGGTCGTCTGCGAGCTCGACGCGTTGGCGATCGTCAGGCTGTTCTCCGGGTTCGGCGAGGAGGGCATGACGTCCGGGAACAGCGCCGCGAACAGGGACACCACGGCCAGCGCGATCGTCACCGCCATGAAGCCGAACGCCCAGCCCTCGACGCCGCGCAGGTTGGCGATCCAGGAGGCGACGAGGGCGACCGCGGCGAGGATCGCGAGCGCGAGGAACACCGGCGAGAAGTGCGCGACGGCCGTCCAGCCGAGGAAGACGGCGGCCACGACGATCGCGGCCAGTCCCGACCAGATCGCCAACCGGCGCGCGCGGAGCCGCAGGTCGCCGTCGGTCTTGAGGGACACGAAGACGACTCCGTGAGTGAAGAACAGCAGCAGCATAGTGAGGCCGCCGAGCAGCGCGTAGCCGTTCAGCAGGTCGAACAGCGTGCCGGTGTAGTCGTGATTCGCGTCGAGCGCCACGCCCTGCACGATGTTCGAGAACGCGACACCCCAAAGGAACGCCGGGATCGCCGACCCGACGACGATCAACCCGTCGAACCACTTCTTCCAGCGCGCGCTCGCCCGCTGGTGGCGGTACTCGAACGACACGCCGCGGACGATGAGAGCGAGCAGGATGAGCAGCAGGGCCAGGTAGAACCCGCTGAACAGCGTCGCGTACCACTCGGGGAACGCCGCGAAGAGCGCGGCCCCGCCGACGATCACCCACGTCTCGTTGAGATCCCAGATCGGGCCGATGGTGTTGATCATCACGCGCCGGTCGGTGTCGTCGCGGCCGAGGAACGGCAGGGCCATCCCGACGCCGAAGTCGAAGCCGTCGAGCACGAAGTAGCCGACGAAGAAGAAGGCGACGATGCCGAACCAGAGAACTGCGAGATCCATTGCCTGCTCCTCCTAGTAGACCGTGGTGACGGGGATGGGCTCGCCCGCCTCGTCGAGATGCTTCGAGGCGTCGTCCGGGCCCTTCTGCGCCGCCTTCTTGATGAGCCTGAACTCGACGACGGCGAGGGTGCCGTAGATCGCGGTGAAGGCGATCAGCGAGATCAGCACCTCCAGGCCGCTCGTTCCGGGCGAGACGCCGTCCGCCGTCTTCATGAGGCTGAACACGATCCACGGCTGGCGGCCCATCTCGGTGAAGATCCAGCCGACGATCATGGCGAGCAGCGACAACGGCATCGCCCAGATCGCGACCCGCCACATCCACGGCTTGGGGCTTCGGCCCTTGCGGGTGAACCAGAGGCCGGCGAGGGCGACCAGGATGTGCGCGGCGCCGAGGCCGATCATCCACCGGAACGCCCAGTAGGTGACCCAGATGATCGGGGTGTAGTCGCCGGGCCCGTACAGCTGCGTGTACTGCGCCTGCAGGTCGTTGATGCCCTCGACCGTGCCGGTCAGCGTATGCGTCGAGAGGAACGACAGCAGGTACGGGATGCGGATGCTGAACAGCTCTTGGACGCCGTCGGGTGTTCCGAGGGTGAAGATCGAGAAGGAGGCGTCGGCGCCGGTCGAGGTCTTGTACAGTGCCTCGGCCGCGGCCATCTTCATCGGCTGGGTCTCGACCATCGCGAGGCCCAGCTGGTCGCCGCTCAGGACGGTGCCCACTCCGGCGCCGATCATCAGCCACAGGCCGAACTTCAGCGCCGGGCGCATCGTGTCGAGGTGCTGGTTGCGCGACAGGTGCCACGCGGCGACCGCGATGATGAGGCCGGCCGACACCATGAAGCAGCCGAAGATCGTGTGCGGGAAGGCGGCGAGGGCGACCTTGTTCGTGAGCACCGCCCACAGGTCGGTGAGCTCCGCACGTCCCTTCGCCTCGTTGAGGTGGTAGCCGACCGGGTTCTGCATGAACGCGTTGGCGGCGAGGATGAAGTACGCCGACAGGATGCTGCCCACCGAGACGACCCAGATGGTCGCCAGGTGCAGCCCCTTGGGGAGCTTGTCCCAGCCGAAGATCCAGAGGCCGATGAACGTCGCCTCGAGGAAGAACGCGAGCAGTCCCTCGAGCGCCAGCGGGGCGCCGAAGATGTCGCCGACGAACCGGGAGTAATCGGACCAGTTCATGCCGAACTGGAACTCCTGCACGATGCCGGTCACCACGCCCATCGCGAAGTTGATGAGGAAGATCTTGCCGAAGAAGTGGGTCAGCTGGAGGTACTTCGGCTTCGCCGTGCGGTACCACGCGGTCTGGAAGATCGCGGTGCAGGTGACCAACCCGATCGTGAGCGGCACGAAGAGGAAGTGGTAGATCGTGGTGAGCCCGAACTGCCAGCGTGAGAGCAGGAGCGGGTCCAGCAGTTCGTTCACGTGCATCCCTCCGGATCACTTCTACGTTCTGTAGAACAATAACTTCTACGAAGTGTAGAACATTCCCAGCCCATTCGCGCTACCCTGGGATCGTGGCGAACCTCGGAGAACTGGAACGGGCTGTCATGGACACCCTCTGGGACGGCGACGCCCCCATCGCGGCCGGTGAGCTACGCGACAAGCTAGCGGCATCCCGCGAGGGTGGGAAGCCACCAGCTCTGACGACGGTCCTCACCGTGCTGTCCCGGTTGGAGTCCAAGGGATTCGTCGGCCGCGACCGCGACGCGCGACCGCACCTCTACTACGCCGCCCTCACGCGCGCCGGCCACGTCGCCGACCTCATGCGCGAAGTGCTCGAGTCGTCCTCCGACCGCACCGAGGCGCTAGCGTACTTCGTCGGCTCCGTCGACGAGTCCGAAGCCGAGGTGCTGCGCCGCCTGCTCGACGCCCGCAGCGTGTGAGCACCGACCCCGTCGCGCCGCTCGCCGGGGCGATCTTCCTGGGCGCGCTCGCCGTCGCACTCGCGTGGCCGGTGCCGCTGCTGCTCGCGCGCGCCAAGTGGCCGGCCGCCGCGCCCGTGCTCGCGGTCGCGCTGTGGCAGTCCATCGCCCTCGCCGGTGGCATCTCGATGATCGGGTCCCTGCTGCTCGCGGGGCTGCTGCCGTTCGGCGACGACCTGTGGAGCCGCATCCAGGGCGCCGCCGCATCGCTGTTCAGCGGCCCGCTGCCGCCGGGCGTCAGCCTGCTCAACGCGTTCCTGCTGAGCGCGGCGATCCTCCTCACCGCGCACCTGCTCCTCAATCTGGCGCTCACCGCGGTGCGCAGCCGCAACCAGAGGCACCGGCACATGGAGCTGCTGCGGCTGCTGTCGTCGCCACTCCCGGACACGCCGAGCACCCGCGTGATCGACCATCCCGCGCCCGCCGCCTACTGCCTGCCCGGCGCGCGCAGCGTCACCGTGCTCTCGGAGGGCATGATCGAACTGCTCTCCCCCGCCGAGCTGGACGCCGTGGTCGCGCACGAGCGCGCCCACCTGCGTCAGAAGCACCACCTGCTGCTCGACGCGTTCCGCTCCTGGAAGCGGGCGCTCCCCTGGTTCCCGATCGCGACCCGGGCGCAGGATGCGGTTGCGCTGCTGCTCGAGGAGCTGGCCGACGACACCGCCCGCAAGGCGTCGGGCGACGCCGTGCTCGCCGACGCGATCAGGCTCGTGGATGCGACCGGTCCGGCCGGCGCCGCCCTCGGCGCGCCGAAGGACAAGCGGACACCCGAGCAGCGTCGCGCGGCCCTGCTCGCCCGCGAGGAACGTCTCACCGCCGACCGACGGACCGTCGGCCCGGTGCCCCGCGCCGCCGTCGTGGTGACGACCGTGCTGCTGGTGGTCGTTCCGCCGCTGGTCATCCTCCTGAGCTGACCGGGCCGCGGGGCTGACGGGCAGCCGGGCGTCCTCGCCGCCACTGTGCAGCGACGGGTCAGGGTGCACCGCTACGCTTCGAGCATGCCGCGACGGATGCCGACGACATGAACGACGCCCTCACCTGGATCCTCGACCTGGTCCAGAGCGTCGACCCGGTGCTGCGGACGCTCCTGGCCGGGGTCGCGATCATGCTGGAGACGTCGATCCTTGTCGGGCTGGTCGTCCCCGGGGACACCGTCGTGCTGGTTGCGAGCACCGGGGTCTCGAGTCCCGTCGAGTACGTCGCCCTGGTCGTCGCCGTCATCGTCGGAGCGCTGTGCGGCGAGTCGATCGGCTTCGCGCTCGGCCGGTTCTTCGGGCCGCGCATCCGCGCGAGCGCGCTCGGCCGCAGGATCGGTGTGCGCAACTTCGACCGCGCCGAGGCGTACCTCGCTCGGCGCGGAGGTATCGCCGTGTTCCTGTCCCGGTTCCTGCCGGTGCTGCACTCGCTCATCCCGCTGACCGTCGGCATGAGCCCGATGCGGTACCGCACCTTCATGGCGTGGACGGTGCCGGCGTGCATCCTCTGGGCGTTCGCGTACGTCAGCGTCGGCTCGGCCGCGGCCGGCGGCTACCGCGAGCTGTCCCGCGAGCTGCACTGGGCGGGCTACATCTTCGTCGCGGTGATCGCGCTGTTCATCGTCGCGGTCTACGTGGTCAAGAAGGTGCTCGGCAAGCGCGAGGCGCGGCACATGGAGTCCGCAGACACCGACGCGGCGGCCCGGGAACCCGAGCCGCCGCGTGGTGGAGCCGCTTGATCTTTACTTGCCTGACCGTTACTTGATCGGGTGGTCCTGAAGCCACTTCTTGGCGACCTGGTCGGGCTGGGTCTTGCTCTCGCCCTGGTTCTCGCCGTTCATGTCGATCAGGTCCTCGGTGGTGAGCTCCTTGGAGACCTTGTTCAGGACCTCCTTGACCTTGTCGGACGCCTTCTTGCTGTTGATCAGCGGCACGATGTTCTGCGCGGCGATCAGGCTCTTCGGGTCCTTCAGGGTGACGAAGCCGTTGTCCTTGATGGCAGGGGTCGTCGTGTAGATGTCGGCCAGCTGGACGTCGCCGTTCTTCAGCGCCGCCACGGTGAGCGGGCCGCCGGAGTCGCTGATCGGCTTGAGTGTCGCGGTGACGCCGTAGGCCGACTTGAGGCCCGGGATGCCGTACGGGCGCGTCGCGAACTCCGGGTTCGCGCCGACGGTCAACGGCACGGTGACGTTCTTCAGGTCGTCGAGGCTCTTGACGTTGTACTTGTCCGAGAACTCCTTCGTGACGTTGTACGAGTCGGCGTCCTGCGCCTCCGACTGGTCCAGCACCTCGTAGCCCTTCGGCAGCGCGTCATTGAGGGCGGCGTAGACGTCGTCGCTCGAGGTGGCGGTGGTGCTCTTGTCGTAGAACTGGAGCAGGTTGCCGCTGTACTCGGGGATGAGGTCGATGGAGCCGTCCTGCAGCGCCTTGAGGTAGACGTCGCGCTGGCCGATGCTCGGCTTGTAGTTGACCTTGACGCCGTTGGCCGCCAGGGCCTGGCCGTAGACCTGCATCAGGATCTCGGACTCGCCGAACGCGGCCGAGCCGATGGTGACGGCGTCACTCGAGGACGAGGCGGAGCCGGTGCTGAACGCGCCGCCCCCGGAGGAGCAGGCGCTGAGCGCGAGCAGCGCCCCGGCGGCGAGCACGCCGGCCGCGATGCGGCTCTTCTTGGATGCGAACATGATCTCTTCTCTCTTGGTGTCCCGGTGCGGGAGCTCGGTGTGCGTGGGGTTTTCGGGAGGGTGGTGCGAGTCAGGTGGTCGGCGCGCTCTCGCGGGCCGTGGTGCGGGAGGAGCGGCGATCGCCCTCGGCGGTGTCGCGCACGCGCCCGGCGACGACGCCCCGGGGGACGACGAGCCGTTGGACGATCGCGAACAACCCGTCGGAGACCAGGGCGAGCGCGATCACGATGATCGAACCGCCCAGCATCTCCGGGTAGTTCTGCACGGCGATCCCGTCGATGAGGAACCGCCCCAGGCCGCCGACGGGCAGGATGGCCGCGACCGTCCAAGTCGCGATCACCTGCAGCGCGCCGGAGCGGAGGCCGCCGATGACGAGCGGGAGGGCGAGCGGCAGCTCCACCTTGGTGAAGACCTGCCAGCCGGTCATCCCGATCGCTCGCGCCGCGTCGATGGGCGCCCGGTCGACGGACTGGACCCCGGAGTAGGCGCCGGCGAGCACCGGAGGGATGGCGAGGATGGTGAGGGCGATCAGCGGCGGCACGATCGTCAGGTTCGTGGTGATGAGCGCCAGGTAGATCACGAGGCCGAGCGTCGGCAGCGCGCGGAGGGCGCCGGAGACGCCGACCGCGAGGCCCCGGAAGCGGCCGGTGTGCCCGATGGCGAAGCCGATCGGCAGCGCGATGACCGCGGCGAGCAGCAGCGTGAGCAGCGAGTACAGGATGTGCTCGCCCGTGCGCGCCGGGATGCCGCCGGGTCCGGCCCAGTTGGCCGGGTCGGCGATCCACTGGAAGGCGGCGAGGATGTCGGTCATGCGCCGGTCACCGCCTTCACGGTCTCACGGTGCCTGAGGCGCTTGGCCCGCCGATCGGCGCGCGCCCACGGCAGCAGAACCCGGCCGATCCCCACCAGAAGCAGGTCGAACAGCAGCGCGAGGATCATGATGAGCACGATCCCGACGACCGCCTCCTCCGGGTAGTACCGGTTGAGGCTGTCGGTGAACAGGAAGCCCAGGTTCGGCACACCGAGCAGCGCGCCGACGCTGACCAGGCTCACGGTGCTCACCGAGACGACGCGCAGGCCGGCCAGCAGCACGGGGCCGGCGAGCGGCAGCTCCACTGACCAGAAGCGGCGCCAGCCGGAGTAACCCACCGCCGTCGCCGACTGCAGCACGTCGCCGGGAACGGACGCGAGCGCATCCGCCGCGGTCCGCACCATGATCGCCACGGCGTAGACGCTCAGGGCGACGACGAGGTTGAGCGGCGACAGGATCTGCGTGCCGATCAGCGCCGGCATGGCGAAGAAGAACGGCAGCGACGGGATCGCGTACAGGATGCCGCAGATCGTCAGCAGCACGCCGCGGCTCCACCGATAGCGGTTGGCGACCCAGCCGATGGGCACCGAGATGACGAAGCCGATCAGGATCGGGAGCGCGGCGAGCCACACGTGGTTGACCGTGAGATTCCAGACAGGGCCGAGGTTCGACCACAAGAAGCTCACGACGCGTCCTCACCCTGCGCCGGAGCACCCGCGACCGAGACGGTCGCGGCCTTTGCCTCGGAGGGGACGGCGCCCTGCTGCGCGCCGGAGAGCACGCCGGCGGCGCGCCCGTCGCTGTCGACCAGCACCGAGCCGGTCGGGGTCTGCTCCACGTGCAGCACGCGGCGCCCGCGGTCGGCGCCGACGAACGACGCGACGAAGTCGTCGGCCGGGTCGGCCAGGATCTCGGCGGGCGTGCCCTTCTGGGCGACGATGCCGCCCTTCCGGAAGATGACGACCTGGTCGCCGAGCTTGAACGCCTCGTCGATGTCGTGGGTCACGAAGACGACCGTCTTGCCGAGGTCGCGCTGCAGGCGCAGCAGCTCGTTCTGCAGGTCGTCTCGCACGATCGGGTCGACCGCGCCGAACGGCTCGTCCATCAGCAGGATGTTGGGGTCGACCGCGAGACCGCGGGCGACGCCGACGCGCTGCTGCTGGCCGCCGGAGAGCTGGCTCGGGTAGCGATCGGCGAGGGAGGGTTCGAGGCCGACGGTGTCCATCAGCTCCAGCGCCCGCTCCCGCGCCTCCTTCTTCTTGACGCCTTTGAGCAGCGGCACGGTGGCGATGTTGTCGACGACCTTGCGGTGCGGCAGGAGGCCGGAGTTCTGCATGACGTAGCCGATGGAGCGGCGCAGAGCGACGGGCTTCAGCGACAGGACGTCCTGGCCGTCGATCTCGACCGCGCCCGAGGTGGGATCCACCATCCGGTTGATCATGCGCAGGATGGTCGTCTTGCCGCTGCCCGACGAGCCCACGAGCACGGTGATCTTGCGGGACGGGATGACCAGCGAGAAGTCGTCGACGGCCAGCGTCCCGTCCGGGAAGCGCTTCGTCACGTCGCGGAACTCGATCACGACAGCGCTCCCGTCGACCGGGTCGCTGCGCGATCGGCGTCGCTGCGGGAGGTGAAGACTGTGGCGGCCATCGCCCCCAGCCAAACAGCCGGGCGCTGTTTTGGCAATGAAATGCGTCGAATCGTGACGTTCAGGGTCGCTTTCACGCGGCCCCCTTCGTTCGGTGACGGTGCCGTTCAGCGGCGTTCGCTCCCTGTTCGGAGCGCTCGCCCGTGTGGATGGCAACCTGCCACCGACCACCGACATTCCCGCGGCCGGCGGATCAGCCCTTGGGGTCGAACCGGCTCTCGAGGTATTCGCGGGCGACGGTCCGCGCTTCGGCGATGTACCGCTCGTCGCCGTTCGGGTCCTCCACGAAAGCGCGGTTGATCAGGGAGTCCATGATCTCCACGACGACCTCGAGGCGGAAGGCGAGGTCGTCGCCCGCCGGAAGGCCGTACTCGTCGGAGAGGATCTGCGCGAACTGCTGAGCGAAGCCGGCCTCGCGCACCACCTCGTCCTCGGGCACGCCCGCGCGCTCGGCGTCGGCGAACCGGATGATGCGGAATCCGCGCTCGGTCCGGAACATGTCGACGAATGCGTCGATGGCCGCCTCGACGGCGTTCCACCAGTGCTCCGGCGCCTGGGCGTGGATGGCGGCGACGACCGAGTGGCGGTAGCGCAGCAGGGCCCGGTCGCGCAGCGCCTGCAGCAGCACGATGCGGTCCGGGAAGTAGCGGTAGACGGTGCCGATGGACGCGCCGGCCCGCTCGGCCACCATGGCCGTGGTCAGGCGGTCGAAGCCGATCTCGTCGACCACGTCGGCGGCGGCGTCGAGCAGGGCGTCGATACGGGCGGCGCTGCGCTCCTGGATCGGCTCGGTTCGGACGAGCGGCGCTCCGACGCTGCTCTGTCCGGCGACCAGATCGTTGATGGGCACGAGGGCGACTCCTTCTCTCTCTGGATCAGTCGGTGGTGCGGGTCCCCAGCCCGGCGACGGGATCACCGTCGCACATACCTCGATCGTAGTCGGGGAAACCTCACTTCCGCTGGGTATTACTCTTCGACCCGCCGAAGAAATGTCCCCCAGATCTGGGGGATGCATACGAATGAACCTTCACTCCATGAGAAAATGGATCAGATGCCCTCCCCCGAATCGCGCCCCGCCAAGGTCTCCGGCGACCTCGCTTCCCGTCGTAGCGCGGCGGTGGAGCCGATCATGCACCGGGCGGCCCGCATCGAGGACGCCTTCCACGACTTCCGTGCGCGGCGCGCCCGCAGACGCGGTTTCCTCCCGACGATCGTGCCGTACACCGGCTACGGCGCGCCCAGCTGGGTGCGCATCCTGGGCCGCGTCGTGCTGGCGAAGGATCCGCGCCCGGGCAGCCGCGCCGAGCGGCTGCACCGCAAGCGCGAGGAGTCGGTCCGCGGCTGGCGCTCGTTCATCAGCGTGCCGCTCGCGAACACGACGGTCACCGTCGAGATCGAGGGCGACCGGCATGAGGTGGTCACCGACCGGGGCGGCGTCATCGACACGGTCGTCCCCGTGCAGCTCGCACCGGGCTGGCACACGGTCAAGCTGTTCACCTCCGAGTCGACCCGCGTCTTCGAGGCGCCGGTGTTCGTCGTCGACCCGAAGACGACCTTCGGCGTCATCTCCGACGTCGACGACACGGTGATGGTCACGGCGCTCCCCCGTCCGCTGCTCGCCGCGTGGAACACGTTCGTGCTCGACGAGCACGCCCGCGTGCCCACGCCGGGGATGTCGGTGCTGCTGGAGCGCCTGGCGACCGCGCATCCCGGCGCTCCGGTCCTCTACCTCTCGACCGGCGCCTGGAACGTCGCACCGACGCTCACCCGGTTCCTCTCGCGCAACCTGTTCCCCGCGGGTCCCCTGCTGCTGACCGACTGGGGCCCGACGCACGACCGCTGGTTCCGGAGCGGACGCGAGCACAAGCGGACGAGCTTGGAGCGGCTGGCCCAGGAGTTCCCCGGGCTCAAGTGGCTGCTCATCGGCGACGACGGGCAGCACGACGAAGACCTCTACGGCGAGTTCACGGTGGCGCACCCCGACAACGTCGCCGCGGTGGCCATCCGGCAGCTGTCCAGCGGGGAGGCGGTGCTCGCCGGTGGCCGGTCGAAGGCCGACAAGCACAGCGAGCTGTCGGGCACCCCGTGGGTGTACGCGCCCGACGGCGCCGGGCTCAGCGAGCAGTTGACCGAGCTCGGGCTGCTCTGACGCCTCCTGGCCGCTGATAGGTGTCGGTGGCGACTGGCTGTCGGTGGTCTCTGGCAGGCTGGCCTCCATGCCCGCCAGCCGCACCCCCGCCCGCGTCTCCCGTGCCGACATGCTCCGGATGCGGCGGCTCGCGCAGGCGATCGACGGGCCGCGCGAGCCCGACGCGGCCGCCGTCGCGCGCCGGATGCTCGCTCTGCAGGGACAGGACTTCGCGGCAGGCTGCTGGGCGCTCGCCCTGCGCACGACCGGCGCGACGCTCACGGACGTGCTGGCCGACCTCGACGCCGGCCGCCTCATCCGGTCGTGGCCGATGCGCGGCACGCTCCACTTCGTCCCGCCGGAAGACCTCCGCTGGATGCTCTCGGTCACGATGGATCGCCTGGTCGCCGGCCTCGGGCGACGGCAGCAGCAGCTCGGGCTCACAACGGCCGACTTCGATCGCGCGGCCGAGGTCGTCACCGGCGCTCTCGCGGGCAGCCGCAGCATCGGCCGTGCGGAACTGATGGAGGTGTGGGAGGCCGCGGGAGTGTCCACGGCCGGACAGCGCGGCTACCACCTCATCTACTTCCTCGCCCAGACCGGCCTGCTGTGCTGGGGACCGGTCATCCGCTCGGGCAACGGCAACCCGACCCAAGCGCTGGTGCTGCTCGACGAGTGGGCGCCCGCTCCCCCGGCGCTCGAACCCGATGAGGCTCACGCGCAGTTCGTCCTCCGCTACCTGCAGGGCCATGGCCCGGCGACCATCCGCGACTTCGTGTGGTGGACGAAGGGCACCGTGGCCGGCGCGAAGACGGGTCTAGCCATCCTGGGCGACGCCGTGACGACGATCGAGAGCGACGGCATCGAGTACCTGGTGACCGCCGAGCTCGTGGATCGCGCCGCCTCCACCCCCGCGACCCGCGCCGAGAAGGATGCGGTGCACCTGCTGCCCGGCTTCGACGAGTACCTGCTCGGCTACCAGGACCGCTCGCCCATCCTCGACGACGGCCACTTCGAGCTGATCGTGCCCGGTGGTAACGGCGTCTTCCAGCCCATCATCGTCGCGGGCGGCCGGGTCGTCGGCACCTGGCGCCGCGACGGCTCACGGGTCGTGCCGCAGCCGTTCGCACCGCTCACCGAGGCCCGCAGCACCCGGTTGGAGCGCGCGGCGAAGGCGTACGCCCGCTACGCCCGGTAGCGTGGAGTCCGTGGCACGCACCAGCACGAAACGCCGCCGGCTTCCGGCCGGGATCGCGCTCCCCGCCACCATCCGGACCAGCACGCGGGCGCCGTTCCTCCAGGTCGTGAAGACCGCGGTCGCCATGATCGTGGCCTGGGCGGTGGCGAGCGTCTTCGTGCACGGCGAACTGCCGATCTTCGCGACCATCGCGGCTCTGCTGGTGGTGCAGCCGAGCGTCAACCAGTCGGTCGGGCGCGCGATCGAGCGCTCCCTCGGCGTGATCGTCGGCGTGGTGATCGCCTACCTGATCGGCCTCGCCTTCGGCACCAACAGCTGGATCGTGCTCCTCGCGGTCGTCGTGTCGGTGCTGCTCGCCTGGGCGCTGAAGCTGACGCCCGGCACCGCGAATCAGGTGCCGATCACCGCGATGCTCGTGCTGGCGATCGGCGCGTCCGATCCCGAGTACGCGCTCGCGCGGATCGTCGAGACGGTCATCGGAGCCGCGATCGGCGTCGTCGTCAACGTCGCCATCGTCCCGCCGGTGCTCACGGCGCCGGCGCGGCAGGCGGTCGTCGCGCTCGGGAACGAGATCGCCTCCACGCTCGACCGGCTGGGCGACGCGCTCCGCACCACGCACACCCGCGGCGAACTGGATGCGCTGCTCATCGAGGCGCGACTCCTCCGCCCGATGGAGGCCAAGGCGCAGACCGCCCTCACGGCCGCCGGCGAGAGCCTGTCGCTCAACCCGCGGCAGCGCAAGCACCGCGTCTACCTCGAGCACGACCAGCAGCTGTTCGACAGTCTCCGCCCGCTGATCAACCGCACGCTCGGGATGACGCGCGCCTACCACGACCACTACGACGACAGCCTCGCCGACGAGCCGACCCTCCACGCGATCAGCGACGAGTTGCACCGCGCCGCGCACGACCTGCGGCTGCTGTCCCGCGACCCGGACGAGCCCGTGGTGGAGCCGGGAACCGAGACGGCCGGCATCCCGGTGCTGACGGCGCCGCTGACCATCGCGACGCCCGACCCGCGGCACTGGGTGCTCATCGGTTCCCTGGTGGAGGATCTGCGCCGCATCCACGTCGAGATCGCAGGAGACGACGCGGCGACGACGTAGTCCCGCGGCGCAGCGGCTTCGTGCCGCTAGTGCGAGCCGAGCCGCTTGCGGAGGAAGTCGATCCGCGCCTGCAGCTGCGTCACACTCGCCTGCGCGACCGCAGGTCCCCGCAGACGCGCCGCAGCTCGGCGTGGATGAGGCCGTGCGCCTCCCCCGAATTCTTCGAGTACAGCCCCACCAGGCTGTTGAGCAGCTGGCGCTGCTCCTTCAGCGTCCGGTGCAGCGGCGCCGGCGGGTGCCCCTCGGCCGTTGCGGGACGTGACGAGTGGCGGCGCGCCTGCCGCTGCTGGCGCTGCAGCAGGAGCTCGTGCACCTGCTCGGGCTCGAGGATCCCGGGCAGCCCGATGAAGTCGTGCTCCTCGTCCGTCCCGGGCACGGCGAAGCTGCCGAACTCCTTGCCGTCGTACAGGACGCGGTCGAAGTTCGCCTCCGACCCGAGCGCTTCGAACGCGAACTCCTCGGTCAGCGCCTCCGACGCCCGCTCCTCGCGGTTCGCCTCGGCGACCATCGCGTCCTCGGGGTTCCACAAATCGCCCTCGGCGTTCTCCTCGACGACGCGGTCGAGCGCGTGGTCCCGCTCCAACTCCATCGCGTTCGCCAGCGCCATCAGCGTCGGCACGTTGGGCAGGAACACCGACGCCGTCTCACCCCGACGCCGGGCACGCACGAAGCGGCCGATCGCCTGAGCGAAGAACAGCGGGGTGGAGGCGCTGGTCGCGTACACGCCGACGGCCAGCCGCGGGACGTCCACGCCCTCCGACACCATGCGCACCGCCACCATCCAGCGCGAATCGCCCTTCGAGAACGCCTCGATCCGGTCGGAGGCCTCCTTCTCGTCGGAGAGGACCACGGTCACCGGCTCGCCGCTGATCTGCTGCAGCAGGTCGGCGTACGCCCGGGCCGCGTAGTGGTCCGTCGCGATGACGAGGCCGCCCGCGTCCGGGATCGAGTTGCGCACCTCGGTCAGCCGGCGGTCGGCCGCGGACAGCACCGCCGGGATCCACTCGCCCCGCGGGTCGAGGGCGGTGCGCCACGCCTGCGAGGTGATGTCCTTCGTGTTGCCCTCGCCGAGCCGCGCCTCCATCTCGTCGCCGGTCTTGGTGCGCCAGCGCATGTGGCCCGCGTAGACCATGAAGATGACCGGACGGACGACGCCGTCTTCGAGGGCTCGGCCGTAGCCGTAGTTGTAGTCGGTGACCGAGGTGCGGATGCCCTGGCGGTCGGGCAGATAGGTGACGAACGGGATCGGCGCCGTGTCGGAGCGGAACGGGGTACCGGTCAGCGACAGGCGGCGCGTCGCGCGCTCGAAGGCGTCACGGATGCCGTCGCCCCAGCTGAGCGCGTCGCCGCCGTGGTGCACCTCGTCGAGGATGACCAGCGTCCGGTGCGCCTCGGTGATGTCCTTGTGCAGGGAGGGACGCATCGCGACCTGCGCGTACGTGACCGCTGCGCCGCGATAGTGCCGCGCGTACCGGCCGTCGGAGTTCTTGAAGTCGGGGTCGAGGTTGAGGCCGACCCGGGAGGCCGCCTCCGCCCACTGGCGCTTCAGGTGCTCGGTCGGCGCCACCACGGTGACCCGCTCGATGACCCGGCGCGAGAGCAGTTCGGTGGCGAGGCGGAGGGCGAAGGTCGTCTTACCGGCGCCGGGCGTCGCAGCGGCGAGGAAGTCTCGCGGTTCGTTCACGAAGTAGGCGTCGAGCGCTTCGGCCTGCCAGGCACGGAGCTTGCCGGCCGTTCCCCACGCCGCGCGCTCGGGGAACGACGGCGACAGGTGCTCGGCCGCGAAGCTGCCGGCGTGCGCGCCGGGTCGCTCGGACTCGTCCGGCTCGGGTGTTGCTGTCGTCTCCACTTGGATCAAATCTACCCGAGAGCACCGACACCCTCGGGCGTTGCAGAATGGAGCAATGGCCGAAGCTCAGCATCCCTGGTCCCGCTACGTCGCTCTGGGCGACTCGTTCACCGAAGGCATCGGCGACCCGGAGCCCGGCAGCCCGGGCGGTCACCGCGGCTGGGCGGACCGCGTCGCGGAAGTGCTCAGCCAGAAGACCGACGACTTCGCCTACGCCAACCTCGCGGTGCGCGGCAAGCTGATCAAGCAGATCCTCGACGAGCAGGTGGATGCGGCGGTCGCGCTGCGCCCCGACCTCATCACCATCTCGGCGGGCGGCAACGACGTCATCCGCCCCGGGACCGACCCCGACCAGATCGCGCTGCTGTTCGACGAGGCCGTGTCGCTGCTGAGTGCCGACGGCGCGACGGTCGTCGTCTTCACCGGGGTCGACGTCGGCTTCTCGCCCGTGTTCCGCGGCATTCGCGGCAAGGTGGCGATCTACAACGAGAACGTGCGCGCCATCGCGGCCCGCTACGACTGCATCGTCGCCGACCAGTGGTCGCTGACCGAGATCCAGGATGCGCGCATGTGGGCGCCCGACCGCCTCCACCTCGCGCCGCTCGGCCATCACACCGTGGCCCGCATGGTGCTGGCCGCGCTGAACGTCGAGAACGACCTGCAGCCGATGGAGCCCGAGCCACTGCCGCCGCGGACGTGGCGTCAGGCGCGGTCGGAGGACCTGTCGTGGGCGCGCGAGTACCTGGTCCCGTGGGTGCTCCGCCGCATCCGGCACCAGTCGTCGGGCGACCACATCACGGCGAAGCGTCCGGAGGCCGGGCCCTTCCTGCTCAGCGGCGACTGAGCGCCGGTCCTACGCCCCGAGCCCGCCCGGGTGCGCCAGCCGCCAGCCGAATCCGGGATCGGGCACGTCCTTCGCGAGCGCCAGCGGCACCGTCTCCGTCTTGCCGTTGAGCGTGAAGGTGCCCTGACCGAGGATGTCGCCCGTGAAGCCGGACGACAGCGGACGCGTCTGCAGGTCCACCGCGATGGGCGTGTCCGACCAGACCACGAACGACTTCGATTCGGTGGCGATCAGCTTCGACGACGCGCCCCACGCCGTGGTGTAGGTGCCGAAGACCTGGCCCTTCTCCACCGGCGTCACCTGGTGGAAGCCCGCCTTGACGCTGGTCAGCAGCGCCTGCACTCCCGCCCAGAGGTCGTCGTGGGTCGGCGCGCCGAGCACGACGCCGAGCACGCGCACCTTGGTGTCGCCGACGGGAACCTGCGCCGAGAACAGGAGGCAGTTGCCCGCCTCGTCGGTGTTGCCGGTCTTGATGCCGTCCATTCCCTCGAAACCGAGGAGCGAGTTCGTGTTGTCCTGAGCTCCCGCGCCGGGCAGCGTCACGCTCTTCTGCGACACGATGGACGAGAGTGCGGGCGAAGCGAGCACGAGCTTGCCGATCCCGATCAGGTCCTTCGTCGTGCTGACGTTCGCCGGGTCGAGGCCGTCCGGCGTGGTGACCTTCGTGCCCGTGAAACCCTTTTGCGCCAGCCAGTCATTGGCCGCCTTCACGTACGCGTTCGTGGAGCCGTACGCCCAGTTCGCGAGCGAGATCGCGTAGTTGTTCGCCGACGGGAGCAGCATCGCCTCGAGCGCCTGCTTCTCGGTCATCGAGGTGCCGGCGACGACCGGCGCCCAGGATCCCCCGGCGCCGATCACCTGATTCCAGATGTCGACGTCGCGCTGGGTGAACGTGATGTCCGGGCCCTGTTCGTTCCCGTTCAGCGGCTTCTTCTCCAGCACCACGAGAGCCGTGATCGTCTTCGTGATGCTCGCGATCGGGACGCTCGCCTCGCTGCCGTGCGACGCCGACGCTCCGGGATAGTCGGGAGCGACGATCGCGGCCGATCCATACCCGGGCCAGGCGAGCTGCGCCGCCGGCTGCACGATCGTCTTGTCGTGTGCCGTGACGGCGGCGGTCGCCGGCACCGGAGCCACGAGCGACCCGACGACGTAGACGAATGCGACCAGGATGGCGGTCAGCAGCCCGAAGACGACGATCCGGCGGCGGCGGTACACCTGACGGGAAACGCGGCGCGGCGGATCGGCGAGGACTTGCTGGGGCACGTACCGATGGTATCCGGGGCTACCGATGCGACGGCTGAGAACGCGCGCGCAGCGCCCACAACGCGACCGCCGATGCGGACGCGACGTTGAGCGAGTCCACCCCGTGCAGCATCGGGATGGTGACGACCGTGTCCGCCGCGGCCAGCGCCCGGCGGCTGAGCCCGTCCCCCTCCGCGCCGAAGACCATCGCGACCCGTTCCGGCGGCGCGGCCGCGTATTCGTCGAGCGTGACGGCGTCGTCGGCGAGGGCGAGCGCCGCGATGTCGAAGCCGGCGTCGTGCAGCAGCGGGACGGCCTCATCCCACTCGGGCAGTCGCGTCCACGGCACCTGCAGCACCGTGCCCATGCTCACCCGGACGCTGCGGCGGTACAGCGGGTCGGCGCAGCGCGGCGTGACGAGCACGGCGTCCGCGCCCAGGCCGGCGACCGCGCGGAAGATGGCGCCGACGTTGGTGTGGTCGACGATGTCCTCGAGCACCACCACGCGCCGCGCATCCCGCAGCAGGTCGGCGGGATCGGGCAGCTCCGGCCGGTGCATGGCCGCCAGGGCGCCGCGGTGCAGGTGGTAGCCGGTCAGCCGCTCCAGCACCTCCGCCGAGCCGACGAACACCGGGACCTCCGGATAGGGCGCCAACAGCGGCTCGACATCCGGGAGCCACTGCTCCTGCAGCAGCACCGACCGCGGCCGGTGCCCGGCGGCCAGCGCCCGCGTGATCACCTTGGTCGACTCGGCGATGTACAGGCCGCCCGCGGGCTCGCTCACCCGGCGGAGGGCCACATCGGTGAGGCGGGAGTAGTCGGCGAGGCCGTCGGCCTCCAGGTCGTCGATGCGGTGCAGGAGCATGGCGTCCACATTGCCAGGCCGACGAAACAAATCCGAAAACTGGGGTGTTTAGAGTGGAGGAGGATCTGGAGGTGCCTGTGACCACGCTGACGACCGAGCTCCCGCCGGAGCTCGCCCGCGGCATCGACCAGACCGTCGAGCTCCTGAGCGGCCGCCGCTTCGCGGTGCTGACCGGTGCGGGCGTGTCGACCGACTCGGGCATCCCGGACTACCGCGGCGAGGGCGCGCCGAAGCGCACGCCGATGACGTTCCAGCAGTTCCTGGCCGACGACCGGTTCCGCAAGCGCTACTGGGCCGGCAGCCACCTGGGCTACCGCCGCTTCGCGGCCGCGCATCCCAACGCCGGCCACCGCGCCCTCGCGCAGTTGGAGGCGTCCGGCGCCGCCAACGGGGTCATCACCCAGAATGTGGACGGCCTGCACAAGCAGGCGGGCTCCCGCCGCGTCGTCGACCTGCACGGCGCGATGGACCGGGTGCTCTGCCTGGTCTGCGGCCAGATCTTCGCCCGCGAGGCGATCACGGCGCGCATCGACGCCGCCAACCCGTGGCTCGACACCGACGGCGCCGTCGAGATCGCGCCGGACGGCGACGCGATCGTCACCGACATCGACGCCTTCGTGGTGCCCGACTGCACGGTCTGCGGTGGTCACCTCAAGCCCGACGTGGTGTTCTTCGGCGAGTTCGTCCCGGCCGAGAAGTACCGCGAGGCGAGTGCGCTGGTCCGGTCGGCGGACGCGCTTGTCATCGCTGGTTCGTCGCTCGTCGTCAACTCCGGCATCCGGCTGCTCGAGGAGGCCCGGCGCCGCCGCCTCCCGATCGTCATCGTCAACCGGGGCCAGACCAAGGGCGACGGCCGCGCGACCATTAAGCTGGACGGCGGGACGACGGAAACGCTCGTCGAGCTCGCCAAGCGCCTCGGCTGAACGACCCAGCACCCGCGTCCCGCGGCGAAAGGACGCGCGTGACCTTCATCTCCCTCGTTCGGCACGGTCAGACCGACTGGAACCTCGCGAAGCGCATCCAGGGCTCCAGCGACATCCCGCTCAACGACACGGGCCGGGCCCAGGCGGAGACGACCGGACGCGCGCTCTCCGGAGGCCGCTTCGATGCGATCTACGCGAGCCCGCTCTCCCGGGCGCTCGAGACCGCCCGGATCATCGCGGGGCACGTCGGCCTCGGCGACCCGGAGCGTCTGCCCGCCGTCGCCGAGCGCAATTACGGCGAGGCGGAGGGGCTGACCGGCGAACAGATCCTCGACCGCTGGCCCGACGGGATGACCGTCCCCGGGCGCGAGACCCGCGACGAGGTCGTCGCGCGGGCGCTGCCTGCGTTGCGGGAATTGGGCGAGCAGCATCCCGGCGAGAACGTCATCGTCGTCAGCCACGGCGGCGTCATCTCGTCGCTGGTGCGTCACGTGACCGACCATGCGCTGCCCGGGCCGGGCGAGCTCATCCCGAACGGATCGGTGCACCGGTTCATCTACGACGACGGCGAGCTGACCCTCGACCGCTTCAACCTCGGACCGGAGGATCGCGACCTGTTCACCGCGTCGGTGATGTAGCGGGCCTCAGCGAGATCGCGCCGCCGTCGTCTCCAGCACCGTGAGCAGGTGCCGGGCCGATCCGTCCCAGGTGTACCGCTGCGCCTGCGCCCGACCCGCCGCAGAGCGCGCGGCCCACACGCCGTCCTCCTCGAGATGCCGCACGCGCGCGGCGACCTCCTCGGCGTCGTCCGCGGAGAAGAACAGTGCCGCCTCCCCGCCGATCTCGCGGAAGATCGGGATGTCGCTGACGATCACCGGCGTCCCGAGCTCCATCGCCTCCACCAGGGGGATGCCGAAGCCCTCGTCGTGCGACGCCGTGACGAGTGCCGTCGCGGCGGCCAGGGTCTCGGCGTACTCCTCGTCGCTCGCGCCGTCGTGGAAGACGATGCGCGCGTCCGGGGCGAGCTCGGTGAGGCGCCGGCGCTCGTCGTCGGAGACGCGGCTCATCAGGTGGAGCGTGTAGTCCGGCAGGAGCGCGGCCGCCCGCACCAGCGTGTCCACGTTCTTGTACGGCATGAACGAGCCCATGTAGACGAGGGTCTTCGACTCGGGCGCCGTGCGCTCGGCACGCCCCGGGGCGAGCGCGGGCATGTCCGCCGCGTTGGGCACGACGTAGACCGGCTTTTTCGTCAGGTGGTTCTCAGCGATGAGGCCCTTGGTCGTCTCCGACACGGTGACGACCGCGTCGGAGCGGTTCAGCAGCATCCGCTGCGGCCACCACGCCAGGTGATAGAGCCGCCATAGTCCGCGGACGAACGCCGGCAGATCGCGCGGCGGCGTCGGGTGCCGGTAGTAGATGAGGTCGTGGACGGTCAGCACCAGACGGTAGTTCCGGCCGAAGCCTCCCATCGTCTGCATCGGCGTGAAGACGATGTCGGGGTCGAGCTTGTTCACCGTGCGCGCGACCCACGGCTCCCCCGCCGAGGTCGGCGACGGGATGAGCTCCCACGGCAGGTCGGGAAGCAGCTCGAGCTGGCGGTGGTCGCTGATCAGCATGGTGACCGGGTGCAGCTTCGCCAGCGCCGTCACGATGCCTGCGGTGTAGCGGCTGATGCCGTCGTGACGCCCGATGCGGGTGTAGCGGCAGTCGAAGAGGATCTTCACGCGGAATCCCCCAGGAAGCGCTCGATCGCCTCCGCGGCCGTCACCGGCGTCTCGTAGTGGATGAGGTGCCCGACATCAGGGATGGCGACGAGCTCCGCGTCCGGGAACAGTGTCCGCAGCCGGAACTCGGCCTCGATCGGCGTGATGTCGTCCTTCTCGGCGGCGACGAGCAGCGTCCGCTCGGGGATGCGCGCGGCGTACTCGCTGACGTCGTGCGAGACGGACGCGCGGAACGCCTCCAGCACCACCCGGCGGTCGCTGAAGGCGGAGAAGTAGCGGTCGTGCTGGTCGTGGATCCAGCGGCGGAGGGATGCGTCCCGCGTCTTGGCCATCGCCATGCTCATGACGCGCACGATCACGCGGTTGCGCAGCAGCCCGAAGCCGAGACGGTCCGGGAGCACGGCGGCGAGCCAGTAGTAGAAGATCGCGAGGCGCGTGAGGACGCCGCGTGGGCCCTCCAGCGCGGGCTGGCCGATCGGGTTCACGAGCACGACGGCGTCCGGCCGGGCGAGACCGGACGACGCGGTCGCCAGCGCGCCCGCCACGACGATGGACCCGAACGAGTGCCCGAGAAGCACCGTACGGCCTCCGGCCGGCAGCTCCAGCGCGGCCACGAACTCCCGCAGCCAGCGGCCGTACCCGTCGATGTCGTGGGCCGCCTCGGTCATCGGCGTCGACTCCCCGAACCCCGGGAGGTCGGGCGACACCATGCGCACCCCGCGCAGCTGTGCGACGACCGGCTCCAGGCCGTGGTGGTCGCCGCGGAAGCCGTGCACGAGCACCAGGGTCGTGTCCGCATCCGGGTCTCCGTAGTCCCAGAAGCGGGTGGTCGAGCCGAGGATGCCGAGGGCCCCCTCGCGGACGGGGACGCGCTCGAGGTCGGCGGCGTAGGGCGAGGTGATGGACATCGTCCGCCAGTCTAGGCAACCGAGGCGCGCGGGACCCCGAATGAACCTTAGACTTCACTGGTTGTAATCGTTTGCATCGGCCTCGCGCCGGAAGGAGAACCGTGAGCTTCACTGCGCCCATCACGCTGCCCGGGCTCGCCCTCGATCCCCAGTGGTACCGCCGATCGGTCTTCTACGAGGTCATGGTGCGGTCGTTCGTCGACAGCAACGGCGACGGGTCGGGCGACATCTCGGGGCTCACCTCCAAGCTCGACTACCTGCAGTGGCTCGGCATCGACGCGCTCTGGCTGCCGCCGTTCTTCCAGTCGCCGCTGCGCGACGGCGGATACGACGTGTCCGACTTCAAGGCGATCCTGCCCGAGTTCGGGACGATCGAGGAGTTCCGCGAGCTCGTCACCAAGGCGCATGAGCGCAACATGCGCATCATCATCGACCTGCCGATCAACCACACCTCCGACCAGCACGAGTGGTTCCAGCAGTCGCGGTCCGACCCCGAGGGCCCGTACGGCGACTTCTACGTGTGGAACGACACCGACGACAAGTGGCCGGACATCCGGATCATCTTCGTCGACACCGAGGACTCGAACTGGGCGTTCGACGAGGCCCGGCGCCAGTACTACTTCCACCGCTTCTTCTCGCACCAGCCCGACCTCAACTTCGAGAACCCGGCCGTCCACGAGGCGATGTACGACATCGTCAAGTTCTGGCTCGACCTCGGCGTGGACGGTTTCCGGCTGGACGCCATCCCGTACCTGTACGAGTCCGACGAGGGCAACGGCGAGGGCGAGCCGAAGACGCACGAGTTCATCATCCGGCTGCGGGAGTGGGTCGACCGCGAGTACCCCGGCCGCATCATGATCGCCGAGGCGAACCAGTGGCCGCGCGAGGTGGCCGCTTTCTTCGGCAGCGAGGAGGAGCCGGAGTGCCACATGGCCTTCGACTTCCCCGTCATGCCGCGCATCTTCTATGCGCTGCGGTCGCAGCAGGCCGGCGAGCTCGTCCGGGTGCTGTCCGAGACCACCGACGTGCCGGAGGGCGCCGCCTGGGGCGTGTTCCTCCGGAACCACGACGAGCTGACGCTCGAGATGGTGAGCGAGGAGTACCGGCAGGCGATGTACGGCTGGTACGCTTACGACCCGCGCATGCGCGCCAACATCGGCATCCGCCGCCGCCTCGCGCCGCTGCTCGACAACTCCCGCGCCGAGCTGGAGCTCGCCCACGCGCTGCTGTTCTCGCTCCCGGGCAGCCCGTTCCTGTACTACGGCGACGAGATCGGGATGGGCGACAACATCTGGCTGCCCGACCGCGACAGCTCCCGCACCCCGATGCAGTGGACGCCGGACCGCAACGCCGGCTTCTCCAGCGCCGACCCGGGCAAGCTGTACCTGCCGGTCGTCCAGTCGCTGGTGTTCCACTACAACCAGGTGAACGTGGAGGCGCAGCTCGCGCAGTCCCGGTCGCTGCTGCACTGGATCCGGAACGTCATCCACGTGCGCAAGGCGCACCCCGTGTTCGGGCTGGGCGACATCCGCGTGCTGCCGACCGATCACGAGTCGGTGCTGGCGTTCATCCGGTCGTACGCGGGCAGCGGGACGCACTTCGGCGACCAGCCGGAAGACGTGCTGTGCGTGTTCTCGTTCGCGCACAATCCCGTGTCGGTCACGCTGGAGGCGCCGGAGTTCGCCGGGCGGACGCTGTACGACCTGTTCGGCGGGGCCGAGTTCCCGACCGTCGCCGAGGACGGCCGCTTCACGCTGACCCTCGGCACGCAGAACTTCTACTGGCTGCACATCGAGCCCCGCCGCGACTGAGCCTCCCCTCGCGTGAAGTGCAGGTAGTTGCGCCCTCCACCGGCGTGTCGACCGCAACTACCTGCACTTCGGCGTGTGATCCGCAGGAGTGACAGTGGGGGTGCATAACGTTGCGGTATGAGCACGTGGCACCACCGTCTGGGGGTCTTCGACCTGGAGACCACGGGGATCGACGTGGAGTCGGCTCGCATCGTCACCGCCCACGTCGGCCTGCTCGACGAGACCGGTGAGGTGCTGCACCGCCGCGACTGGATCCTGAACCCCGGCGTCGAGATCCCCTCCGAGGCGACCGCCGTGCACGGCATCACGACCGAGCGCGCGCGGGAGCTGGGGATGGATCCGGCCCGCGGAGTGGCCGCGATCGTCGCCCAGCTGCGCAGCCTTTTCGACCGCGACATCCCCGTGGTGGCCTACAACGCACCGTACGACTTCACCCTGCTCGACCGCGAGGCGCGCCGCTACGGCGTGGCGCCCCTGGTCTCCCCCGGTCCGATCATCGACCCGCTGGTGATCGACAAGGCGGTGGACAAGTTCCGCCGCGGCAAGCGCACCCTCACGGTGACCGCGACCCACTACGGCGTCGACCTGCTCGCCGCCCACGACGCGGGAGCCGACGCGATCGCCGCCGGCCGCGTCGCTCAGGCGCTCGCGCGCATCCACGCCGACGCCCTCGCCCTGGAGGCGGCGGAGCTGCACCTGCGCCAGGTGGACTGGTGCCGGGAGCAGGCGGCGGACTTCCAGGAGTACATGCAGCGCGAGCGCGACCCCGCGTTCACGACCTCCGGTGCCTGGCCGCTGCGCTGACCGCTTCCCCCGCATGCGGGGGCTGGTAGCCGCCCCCGCTGGGCCACTACTCTGTGGGCCATGAGCGACTCCAACCTGAACCCGCAGCCTCTCCCTCCGCAGCAGCAGCCCCAGTACCAGCAGTCCTACGGCGCCCCTGCGCAGCGGGGCTGGAACGTGCTGGCGATCGTCGCCTTCATCGCGACCTTCTTCATCAGCATCCTAGGCATCATCCTGGGCTTCATCGCCCTGTCGCAGATCAAGCGCACCGGCGAGCAGGGCCGCGGCCTCGCTCTCGCCGCCATCATCATCGGCTTCATCGCGCTGGCCCTCGGCATCATCTTCACGATCATCATCGTCGCCGCGATCGCCGCCAACCCGAACGTCTACTACCAGGGCTCCTGACTCCCGCCCCGCGACGCCGAAGGCCCCGTCCGCAGGACGGGGGCCTTCGTGCGTGTGGGCGCCTCTGCTCCTCCCGAGATTCGTCACGAATGCACCGCCTTCGCCTCGAATGAGGTGCATTCGTGACGAATCGAGTTGGATGCTCAGCATCCAGCCCGGGTCCCACACACGACGAAGGCCCCCGTCCACAGGACGGGGGCCTTCGTGCGTGCGGCGGAGCCGCCGCGGCTTACTTGCCGAAGTTCTTGTAGCGCGAGTTGAACTTCTCGACGCGGCCGGCCGAGTCGAGGATGCGCTGCTTGCCCGTGTAGAACGGGTGCGACTCGGAGGAGATCTCGACGTCGATCACCGGGTAGGTGTTGCCGTCCTCCCACTCGATGGTCTTGTCGCTCGAGACGGTGGAGCGGGTGAGGAACGTCGCACCCGAGGCCAGGTCGCGGAAAACCACCGGGGCGTAGTCGGGGTGGATGCCAGTCTTCATCAGGACTTCCTTGTTGCGTGTCGTATTCGGTCGTGTCCGCGCCGGACGGCGTGAGGACGGGAAGCTTGTCGGCCCAGACCGGGCCAGCTACCTACTTTAGCAGATCGGCGCTGCGAAATCGGTCAGGACGTGGCGCGCGCGGCGTAGCGGCCGTCGGTCTCGCTCAGCTCGACCGCGACGCCGAAGGTGTCGCTCAGGTTCTCGCTGGTCAGCACCTCGTCGATCGGGCCTGCGGCCGCGATCCGGCCATCCGCCAGGAGCAGTGCGCGGTTGAAGCCCTGCGGGATCTCCTCGACGTGATGGGTCACCATGACGATGGCGGGCGACTTGGGGTCGCTGGCGTAGCCGCCGAGCAGCTTCACGAGCTCTTCGCGGCCGCCGAGGTCGAGGCTCGCGGCGGGCTCGTCGAGCAACAGGATCTCGGGGTCCGTCATCACCGACCGCGCGATCTGCACGCGCTTCTGCTCGCCGTCCGACAGGCTGCCGAACGTCCGCTCTGCCAGGTGGTCGAGGTGCCACTCGCCGAGCACCCGGAGCGCCCGGCGCTCGTCGATCTCCTCGTACAGCTCGTTCCAGCGGCCGGTGACGGCGTACGCGGCGGTCATCACCACATCCAGGACGCGCTCGTTGCGCGGGATGCGCCGGGCCAGCGCGCTGGACGCGAAGCCGAGCAGCGGCCGCAGCTCCGACAGGTCCGTGTGGCCGACCGACTCGCCGAGCACGACGGCCTCGCCCGAGCTCGGGTGCAGCGCCGCCGCGGCGATCTGGAGCAGCGTGGTCTTGCCCGCGCCGTTCCGGCCCAGGATGACCCACCGCTCGTCCGGCTCGACCGCCCAGTCGATTCCCTGGAGGACGGGGTTGCCGTCCCGTACAACGGACACGTCGGTAAGTCGGAGAACGCTGTCGGCCATGCCCTCCAGCCTACCTGCGCCGGGCGCCCCTCCGTGACGAAGCGGCCGTGTCAGCGTGCCAGCAGCGACCGGTAGACGTCCCGGGTCTGCTCGGCGATCGTGGTCCAGCTGAACGACGTCTCGGCGCGCTCGCGTCCGGCCTCGCCCATCTCCGCCGCGCGCGCCGGATCGCTGACGACCTCGATCAGCGCCGCAGCCAGATCGTCCACGAAACGCTCCGGATCCGTGGGCGTCCCCGTGCCGTCCTGCAGCTGCTGGATGGGCACGAGCCGGCCGGTCACACCGTCCACGATCACCTCGGGGATGCCGCCGGTCGCAGTGCCGACGACCGGCAGCCCGCAGGCCATCGCCTCCAGGTTCACGATGCCCAGCGGCTCGTAGATCGAGGGGCAGACGAACACGGTGGACGCGGTGAGCGCGATCCGCAGCTCGTCGTTCGGAAGCAGCCGGTCGATCCACACGACGCCGTCGCGCTCGGCCTGCAGCTGCTCGACCAGGCCGGTCACCTCGGCCAGGATCTCCGGGGTGTCCGGCGCGCCGGCGCACAGGATGATCTGCACCTCCGGCGGCAGCTTCCGCACTGCGCGCAGCAGGTACGGCAGGCCCTTCTGGCGCGTGATGCGGCCGACGAAGATGACGGCCGGACGGTCGGGGTCGATGCCGAGCGCCCGCGCGCGGTCGTCGTCGCGCAGCGGCTGCCAGCGCTCCAGATCGATGCCGTTATAGATCGTGACGACCTTGGTCGGGTCGAGCGCGGGGTAGGCGGCGAGGATGTCCCGCCGCATCCCGTCGCTCACCGCGATGACGGTGTCGGCGGCCTCGAACGCGGTCTTCTCGATCCAGCTGGACACGCGGTAGCCGCCGCCCAGCTGCTCGGCCTTCCACGGGCGCAGCGGCTCGAGGCTGTGCGCCGTGACGACGTGCGGGACGCCATGCAGCAGCTTGGCCAGGTGACCGGCGCCGTTCGCATACCAGGTGTGCGAATGGACGACGTCCGCTCCCCCGCAGTCCTGCGCCATCTGCAGGTCGACGCCGAGCGTCGCGATGGCGCCATTGGCATCCGCCAGCTCGGCCGGAACGCGGTAGGACGCGGTGTCCGGCTCGTCCCGAGGCTCGCCGAAGGCGCGCACCACCACCTCGGTATCGGTCCGCAGGGCACGCACCAGCTCGGTGACGTGCACCCCGGCTCCCCCGTAGATGTCCGGCGGGTACTCCCGGGTCAGAAGATCGACGCGCATGACCGAAACGCTAGTACAGCCCCCACTTCGCCTCTACTGTTATGGGCATGGCACCAGGCAAGAAGATCTTCGGCATCGTCCTCGCGGGCGGAGAGGGAAAGCGGCTGATGCCGTTGACGGCGGACCGCGCGAAGCCCGCCGTCCCGTTCGGCGGGCAGTACCGTCTCATCGACTTCGCGCTGTCGAACCTCATCAACTCCCAGCTGCGCCAGATCGTGGTGCTCACGCAGTACAAGTCGCACAGCCTCGACCGCCACGTGTCGCAGACCTGGCGCCTCGACGGCATCACCAGCTCGTACATCGCCTCGGTGCCCGCGCAGCAGCGCCTCGGAAAGCGCTGGTTCAGCGGTTCGGCGGACGCGATCCTCCAGAGCCTCAACCTGCTGCGCGACGAGAAGCCCGACATCGTGGTCGTCGTCGGCGCCGACCACGTGTACCGGATGGACTTCGGTCAGATGATCCAGGCGCACATCGACTCGGGCGCTCCGGCGAGCGTCGCCGCCATCCGCCAGCCCATCGGGCTCGCCGACCAGTTCGGCGTCATCGAGGTGGAGCCCCAGCGCCCCTCGCACATCGGCGCGTTCCGCGAGAAGCCGCGCGACCCGATCGGCCTGCCCGACTCGCCCAACGAGGTGCTGGCCTCCATGGGCAATTACGTCTTCGACGCCGACGCCCTGATCGACGCCGTGATCCGCGACGGCGACCGGCCGGACTCCAACCACGACATGGGCGGCGACATCATCCCCGACTTCGTGTCGCGCAACGAGGCCGCCGTGTACGACTTCAACAACAACGACGTGCCGGGATCGACCGACCGCGACCGCTACTACTGGCGGGATGTGGGGACGATCGACTCGTTCTTCGAGGCCCACCAGGACCTCATCTCGGCGCTGCCTGTCTTCAACCTCTACAACAACAGCTGGCCGATCTTCAGCCAGGTGCTCAACTCGCCGCCCGCGAAGATCGTGCGGGATGGACGCGGCGCCCTCGGCACGACGATCGACTCGATCGTCTCGCTCGGCTCCGTCATCTCCGGCGCGCACCTCGAGCGCAGCGTCCTCGGGCCGTGGGCGAAGGTCGACTCGGGCGCGAAGGTGATCGACTCGGTCGTCTTCGAGCGCGCGGTGATCGAGCCGAACGCCTTCGTCGGCCGCGCCATCCTCGACAAGGACGTGGTGGTCGCCGAGGGCGCGCAGATCGGCGTCGACCCGGAGCGCGACCGCGCCCGCGGCTTCACCGTCACCGAGTCGGGCATCACGGTGGTCGGCAAGGGCGTGCACGTCGTCCCATGACTGACAGGCACAACCGAACAGCGTCCGTCCTCGTCGTGCTCGACGCCGACTCCACCCTGCTCCAGGACGAGGTGATCGAACTGCTCGCCGAGGAGGCGGGCTCGCGCACCGAGGTCGCGGAGATCACCGAGCGGGCGATGCGCGGCGAGCTCGACTTCGAGCGCAGCCTGCGGGAGCGCGTGCGCACCCTGCGCGGGTTGCCCGCATCCGTGTTCCAGCACGTCGGTGAGCGCATCCGGGTGACGGAGGGCGTGCCCGAGCTCATCGCGGGCGTCCAGGCCGCCGGCGGCGTGGTCGGGGTGGTGTCGGGCGGCTTCCACGAGCTGCTGGACCCGATCGGCGAGCGGCTAGGCCTCGATCACTGGCGCGCGAACCGCCTCGTGGTCCAGGAGGGTCGGCTCACCGGCGAGGTCGATGGTCCGGTGATCGACGCCGCAGCCAAGGCGCAGGCCCTGCTGTTCTGGGCCGCCGCGGCGGGCGTTCACCTCACCGAAACGGTCGCCATCGGCGACGGCGCGAACGACCTGCGGATGATGGCGGAGGCCGGCCTCGCGGTCGCCTTCAACGCCAAGCCGAAGGTGCGCGCCGAGGCCGACCTCGTGATCGATCGCCCCGACCTCTCCCAGGTGCTCCCGCTCCTGGGCCTCCGCGGCTGAACCCGGCGGACATCCATCGCTTCCTCGCTTAATCCGTTCGGGTGCGGCGTGCCGAAGGAATAAGCGAGGAAGCGATGACGAATCTAGTGACCCATCCCGAGGCCGCCGTCGACGGGGATGACCGCGCCGGAGATGTAGCCGGCGTCGTCCGAGGAGAGCCAGGCGACGACCTTGGCGACCTCGCTCGGCTGCGCGAAGCGACCGGCGGGGATGCTCTTCTTGTACTCGGCCTGCTGCGCCTCGGGCAGTTCCGCCGTCATGTCCGTCTCGATGAAGCCGGGCGCGACGACGTTCGCGGTGATGCCGCGCGCGCCGAGCTCGCGCGTGATCGACCGTGCCATGCCGACGAGGCCCGCCTTCGACGAGGCGTAGTTGACCTGTCCGGCGCCGCCGAAGAGCCCCACGACGCTCGAGATGAGGACGATGCGGCCGAAGCGCGCCTTGAGCATCCCCTTGTTCGCGCGCTTGACGACGCGGAAGGCGCCGCCGAGGTTGGTCTCGATGACCGAGTCGAACTCCTCGTCGGTCATGCGCATGAGCAGCGTGTCCTTGGTGATACCCGCGTTCGCGACCACGACCTCCACCGGGCCCAGCTTCTCCTCCACCTCGGTGAAGGCGGCGTCGACGCTCGCCGTGTCGGTGACATCGGCGCGCACGGTGAGCGCGCCGGCGGGACCCTCCCCGGAGCGCGCGGTGACCGCGACCCGGTGGCCCTGGGCGACGAACTCCTCGGCGATCGCGTAGCCGATCCCCCGGTTGCCTCCGGTGACGAGGACGGTGCGTGGCGTGGTCATGCGCTTCCCTTCAGGAATGGTGCTTGCTGCGTATTCGACCCGAGCAGGGTCCGACCCAAGTTTATGGACGTACGCTTGAGTCAACGCTCATGAAGAAGCCCTCAGCACCTGCGATCACGAGTCTCCCCTCTCTCCCGACGAGGAGCGCAAGCACCGGATGATCCGCTATTCGGTCGCCATGGGCATCCGCGTGATCTGTCTGCTGGTGGCCGTGATCGTGCCGGGATGGTGGGCCGCCGTGCCGATCATCGCGGCCGTCTTCCTGCCCTATTTCGCTGTCGTCGTCGCGAACGTGTCGGTGGAGCGCGGCCAGGCGGACGTCCAGCGTCCAGGCGGTATCGTTCCTGTGTACCCTCCGCAGACTCCCCGCGCCGATCAGAGCGCCGAGAACCCGCGCGAGGATCCGTAAAACAGGAGGCGCGCAGTGATCGGGATGGACGCGCCGGCGCCACTCACCTGCTCGCGCGCCGGCTGCCGTGAGACCGCGTCCTGGCGGATCGAGTGGCGCAACCCGCGCATCCACAGCGAGGACCGCGTGAAGATCTGGCTGGCGTGCGACGAGCACGTCGACTTCCTGCGCGAGTTCCTGGCCGCGCGGGAGTTCCCGCTGCGCGTCGTGCCGGCCGTCGGGGCAGAGGCATGAGCCGCCCCGACGCCGAGGGAAAGCCGTCGGGCTGGGGGTTCGCGTTCTCTCGCCGGTGGCTCGGATACCTCGCGTTCGCGATCGTCTTCGCCATCGCCTGCGGCTTCCTGTCCAATTGGCAGCTCGCCCGCTCCAAGGAGGCTGCCGCTGCGAACGCCCTGGTCACGGCGAACTTCGACTCGAAGCCGGTGCCGCTGACCGACGAGCTGCCGACGCTCGGCTCGTACTCGCCGAAGCAGGAGTGGACGCGCGTGACCGTCACCGGGACGTACGAGCGCGACCAGCAGCTGCTGGTGCGCAACCGTCCCTTCAACGGCAGCCCCGGGTTCGAGGTGCTGACCCCGCTGCGGACCGCGGACGGGGCGCTGTTCATCGTCGACCGCGGCTGGGTCCCCACCGGCAACAAGACCGACTCGCCCGACCACATCCCGGCCGCGCCGTCCGGCACCGTGACCGTGGTCGCCCGGCTGAAGGCGAGCGAGCCGGCCATCGCCGGACGCACGGCGACCGGGGATCAGGTGGGCACCATCCAGCTCTCCGTCGTCAAGCAGAAGCTCGACGGGGCGGACCTCTACACCGGCGCCTACGGCCTGCTCGACAGCGAGGACCCGGCCCCGGCGACCGCCCCGACTCCCACCGTGACCGCCCCGCCGACACAGGACGAGGGGCTGCACTGGTCGTACATGATCCAGTGGATCATCTTCGCGCTGATCGGGTTCTTCGGTCTCGGCTACGCGCTCGTGACGGAGTATCGCAAGCGCAATTCCGACGACCCGGCCGAGCGGGCGCGCGCCGCCGAGCGCGAGCGGCGGCGCCGGGCGAGGCGGACGGATTCGGACGTCGAGGACGAACTGCTCGACGCCACGCGCTGAGCGCCGCGCGCGTGCTAGGGTCGTGCCGATCGTGTTCCGACTCCAGGAGGTGAGACCCATGCACACACAGACAGTGGGCGCTCCCCTCAGCCCACGATCGCGCGGTTAGAACCCTCGCCGCCGGGAGCGCCGTTCCGCATCATCGCGAAAGGCGACTCCCATGAACACTTCTCCTTCTTCTGCGCGCACCGAGCGCGCACTCGTCCTCGGCGGCGGCGGCGCGACCGGCAACGCCTGGCTCATCGGCGTGGTCGCCGGCCTCGCCGACGCGGGCGTGGACGTCACCGCGCCCGATCTCACGGTCGGGACGTCGGCCGGATCGACGACCGCCGTCCAGCTGTCCCTGACCGAGCCGGCGGAGCTGTACGCCGCCGCCCTCACTCCCCCACCGCAGCGCGGGGCGGCACCGGCCGGTCGGCCGATCGGCGGGCTCGACCGCGTCCTGTCACTGATCGCCGCCTCCACCGACATGGACGACTACCGCCGCCGGATGAGCGCGTCGGGCCTCGAGCTCGACGCCGAGGACGACGGCTCGCGCTCCGAGCGCTGGCGGGCGATCGCAGCCTCCCGGCTCCCCGGCGCGGTCTGGCCGGAGCGGCGCATCCTGATCACCGCCGTGGACGCGCGCACCGCCCAGGGCGTGGTCTTCGACCGCGACAGCGGGGTGGACGTGCTGGATGCGGTGGCCGCGAGCACGTCGAACGCGCATCCGCTGCGGATCGGGGACGGCCGCTACCTCGACGGCGGTTACCGCATCAACGCCGAGAACGCGGACCTAGCGACCGGGTACGCGCGCGTGCTGGTCCTGTCCCCGTTCAACGGCCGATCGCTCGCGCCCGCGTCCTGGGGCACGCACCTCGCGGCGCAGGTGGATGCGCTCCGCGCCTCCGGCAGCCGCGTCGAGGTGATCGGCCCGGAGTCGGAGGAGCTGCACGGCGCGAACGCGACCGACCCGACCCTGCGCCCCGCCGCGGCCCGAGCGGGCTACACCCGCGGCCGCGAGTACGCCCCGGTGGTCGCCGCCCTCTGGGCCTGACCCCGCCCCGCGAGCACAGGAAAAACGTCGCCGATCCCTCGGATCGAGAGCGTTTTTCCTGTGCTCGGCGGCTAGGCGAGGGAGATGAGGTCGAGGTAGTCGCGCGACCAGTGGTCCTCGGTGCCGTCGGGCATGATGAGGACGCGCTCGGGGTTCAGCGCCTCGACCGCTCCCTCGTCGTGGCTGACCAGCACGACGGCACCCTCGTAGTGCGCGAGCGCATCCAGGATCTCCTCGCGGCTCGCCGGGTCGAGGTTGTTGGTCGGCTCGTCGAGCAGCAGCACGTTGGCACCCGACACGACGATCATCGCCAGGGCCAGCCGTGTCTTCTCGCCACCGGACAGGACGCCCGCGGGCTTGTGCGCGTCGTCCCCGGTGAACAGGAACGAGCCGAGCACCTTGCGCGCCTCGGTCTCGGTCAGATTCGGCGACGACGACACCATGTTCTGCAGCACGGAGCGGTCGACGTCGATGGTCTCGTGCTCCTGCGCGTAGTAGCCGATCCGGAGGCCGTGGCCCGGCTCGATCTGCCCGGTGTCGGGCGCGTCCACGCCCGCGAGCATCCGGAGCAGCGTGGTCTTGCCCGCACCGTTCAGCCCGAGCACCACGACCTTCGAGCCGCGGTCGATCGCGAGGTCGACCGCGGTGAAGATCTCGAGCGA
Source organism: Leifsonia poae (assembly GCF_050632865.1). Taxonomy (GTDB): domain Bacteria; phylum Actinomycetota; class Actinomycetes; order Actinomycetales; family Microbacteriaceae; genus Leifsonia; species Leifsonia poae_B. Next base: position 1,362,215 of record NZ_JBODSA010000001.1, read on the forward strand.
GCCGTAGCTCTTGGACAGGTCGCTCGCCTGCAGCGGGGTGCGGCCGCACGGTGCCGGGGTCGGGAAGCGGAGCTTCGCCACCCGGTCGACCTGGCGGACGTCCTCGAGGCCGGCGAGCAGCTTCTCGGCGCGCGCGACCATCTGGTGCGCGGCGGCCGCCTTGGTCGCCTTCGCCCCGAACTTCGCCGCCTGCAGCTGCAGCGCGCCCGCCTTCTTCTCGGCGTTGGCGCGCTCCTTCTTGCGGCGCTCCTCGTCGGCGGCGCGCTGACGCTGGTAGTTCTTCCAGCCCATGTTGTAGATGTCGATCACCTGGCGGTTCGCATCCAGGTAGAAGACGCGGTTGACCGTCTCGCCCACGAGGTCGACATCGTGCGAGATCACGATGAAGCCGCCGGTGTAGTTCTTCAGGAACTCGCGGAGCCACAGGATCGAGTCGGCATCCAGGTGGTTGGTCGGCTCGTCGAGGATCATCGTGCGGGCGTCCGAGAACAGGATGCGCGCCAGCTCGATGCGACGACGCTGACCGCCCGAGAGGGTCTTCAGCGGCTGCTCCAGGATGCGGTCCGGCAGGTTCAGGTTGGACGCGATGGATGCGGCTTCGGCCTCCGCGGCGTACCCGCCGAGCAGGTGGAAGCGCTCCTCGAGTCGTCCGTACGTCTTCATGGCGGCCTCGGACACCGCGGAGTCGCTGCTCGCCATGTCGACGGTGGCCTTCTGCATCCCGAGCACGATGGACCCGAGCCCGCGGGCGTCGAGGATGCGCGTGCGCGCGAGGTCGTCGAGGTTCCCGGAGCGCGGGTCCTGCGGCAGGTAGCCGAGGTCGCCCGAGCGGTCGACCTTGCCCGCCGTGGGCAGCAGGTCGCCCGCGAGCACCTTGGTCAGCGTCGTCTTGCCCGCGCCGTTCCGCCCGACGAGGCCGATCTTGTCGCCGTCCGCGACGCGGAAGGAGACGCCCTCCATGAGGAGGCGCGCACCGACGCGCAGTTCGAGGTCGTGCACGGCGAGCACAGTTCAGTCCGTTCGTTCAGGGGTGGTCATGCGAGAGTCCCGGCACTCGCGTACCGGGACCCGTCGTTGGTGTTGTCAGATGGCGAAGCCGAGGGCGCGCATCATGTCGCGGCCGTCATCGGTGATCCGCTCGGGACCCCACGGCGGCATCCACACCCAGTTGATGCGGAACGCCTCGACGATGCCGTCGAGCGCTTCGGCGGTCTGCTCCTCGAGCACGTCGGTGAGCGGGCAGCCGGCACTCGTCAGCGTCATGGAGATGATGAGCGCGTTGTTCTCCTCGTCGAACGCCAGGTCGTAGATCAGGCCGAGGTCGACGACGTTGATCCCGAGTTCGGGATCCATCACGTTCTTCAGCGCCTCCTCGACCTGGTCGAAGAGCGCGGGGCTCAGAGTGGCGGGCATACCTGGATTCTACCTCTCGGTCCTTACGCCTCGGCCAGCTCGCCCGCAGCGGCGGACGCGGACTCGGGGGCGTCGACGTAACGGTCGTAGCCCTCCTCCTCCAGCCGCTCGGCGAGCTCGGGGCCGCCCTGCTCCGCCACCTTGCCGGCGACGAAGACGTGCACGAAGTCCGGCTTGATGTAGCGCAGGATGCGCGTGTAGTGGGTGATCAGCAGGATGCCCAGGCCGGTGTTCGCCTTCGCGCGGTTGACACCCTCCGACACGATCTTCAGCGCGTCGACGTCGAGGCCGGAGTCGGTCTCGTCCAGAACCGCGAACTTCGGCTTCAGCAGCTCGAGCTGAAGGATCTCGTTGCGCTTCTTCTCGCCGCCCGAGAAGCCCTCGTTGACGTTGCGCTCGGCGAACGAGCTGTCCATGCGCAGCGCGTTCATCGACTCGCGGACGTCCTTCACCCAGGTGCGGATGGACGGCGCCTGGCCGTCGATCGCGGTCTTCGCGGTGCGGAGGAAGTTGGTGTTGGTGACACCGGGGATCTCGACCGGGTACTGCATGGCGAGGAACAGGCCGGCGCGGGCGCGCTCGTCGACGGTCATCGCGAGGACGTCCTCGCCGTCGAGCGTGATCGTGCCGCCGGTGACGGTGTACTTGGGGTGACCGGCGATCGTGTAGGCGAGGGTGGACTTGCCCGAGCCGTTGGGGCCCATGATCGCGTGGATCTCACCCTCATTGATGGTGAGGTCGACGCCGTTCAGGATGGGCTTGGTGCCCTGTTCCGTCTCGACGGTGACGTGCAGGTCGCGGATTTCCAGCGTGGACATTGTCAGTTCGTTTCTTTCGTAACGCTCGGGTCGATGAAGACGTCTCCGTCGATGATCTCGACGGCGAAGACGGGGACCGGCTCATAGGCCGGGAGGTTCAGGGGCTTGCCGGTGACGAGCGAGAACTGGGAGCCGTGCGCCCAGCACTCCAGGGTCTCGTCCTCGACGAAACCCTCCGACAGCGAGATCTCGCCGTGGGTGCAGGTGTCGCCGATGGCGTGGACGTCGCCGGCGGAGTCCTTCACGACGGCGATCGGCACGCCGTCGAGCACCACGCGCGTCGCCTGGTTCTCGACGAGCTCGGCGACGGACGCGACGCGCTGGCCCGCCATCAGTGCGCGGCCTCGGTCGAGGCGGCCGTCACCGACGTCGTCTCGAGCTCGGCCTCGATCTTGGCCTGCAGGCGCTCCTGCAGCGCCGGCGAACCGATCTGCTGCACGATCTCGGCGAGGAAGCCGCGAACGACCAGGCGGCGCGCCTCCTCCTCCGGGATGCCGCGGGACTGCAGGTAGAACAGCTGCTCGTCGTCGAAGCGGCCGGTAGCACTCGCGTGGCCGGCGCCGACGATGTCGCCGGTCTCGATCTCGAGGTTCGGCACCGAGTCGGCGCGGGCGCCGTCGGTGAGGACGAGGTTGCGGTTCTGCTCGTAGGTGTCGGTGCCGACGGCCTTCGGGCCGATGAGCACGTCGCCGATCCACACGGTCCGTGCGCCCTCGCCCTGCAGCGCGCCCTTGTAGGTCACGCGGCTTCGGGTCTCGGGGCCGTCGTGGTAGACGTACACCTGCTGCTCGAGGTGCTGCGTCGCGTCGGCGAAGTAGGCGCCCAGGAGCTCGGCATCCGACCGCGCGCCGGCGAGGTGCGCCGACGGGTTGAGCCGCACGACGCCGCCGCCGAGGGTGATCGCGACGTGCTTGAGACGCGCGCCCTCCGCGAGCCGCGCGAAGTGGGCGGCCACGTGAAGTGCGTCGTCGTCCCACTCCTGCAGCGACACGACGGTGAGGTCGGCGTCGCGACCGAGCAGGAACTCGACGTTCTCGGTGAGGTGCGCGGCGCCCGTGTTCTGGAGGATGAGGGTCGCGGTCGCGCCCTCCGCCACCTCGACGACGGTGTGCGCCGCACGCGGAGCCGCACCGAGGCCGGCGCGCGAGAGCGTGACCTCGCGGTGGTCGCCGCTGAGATCGGCGGAGATGCTGACCAGCAGCGCCTGCTCGAACGCCGTCCAGGCGTTGGCGGACGCGCGGTCCTCCGGCCGGCCGGCGCGACCGATGCGCGAGTCCTCGCGGCCGACCCAGAGGGTCGAGACGCCCTTGGCGCTGGTCACGTCGTAGACGTACGGCGAACCGTCCAGGTCGCCGGTGGTCAGCTCCTGGATGCGGGCGACGGGCGTGTACTTCCACATCGGCTCGCGGCCGGTGACCGCCGGGAACTCCGACACCTCAGTCGAGGTGAACCGCTCCGAGCGGGTCTGCACCGGCACCGGGGCGCGCATGTGCGTGGGCGCCGGCGCGGCCTGGGGGGTCTGCGTCTGCGTCTGGCTGTCCTGCGTCATCCGACGGAGCCTTCCATGCCCATCTCGATGAGCTTGTTGAGTTCGAGTGCGTACTCCATCGGGAGCTCACGAGCGATCGGCTCGATGAAGCCGCGGACGATCATGGCCATGGCCTCGTCCTCCGGCATGCCGCGCGACATGAGGTAGAACAGCTGCTCCTCGCTCACGCGCGACACGGTCGCCTCGTGGCCGAGCTGCACGTCGTCGACGCGGATGTCGATCGCCGGGTACGTGTCGGACCGCGAGATCGTGTCGACCAGCAGGGCGTCGCAGCGCACCGTGTTGGCGGAGTGGTGCGCAGCCGCATCTACCCGCACCTCGCCGCGGTAACCGGCACGGCCTCCGCCGCGGGCGATCGACTTCGAGACGATCGACGACTGCGTGTACGGCGCCATGTGGATCATCTTGGCGCCGGCGTCCTGGTGCTGGCCGGGGCCGGCGAACGCGACGGACAGGGTCTCGCCCTTTGCGTGCTCCCCCATCAGGTAGATCGACGGGTACTTCATCGTCACCTTGGAGCCGATGTTGCCGTCGATCCACTCCATGGTCGCGCCCTCGGCCGCGGTGGCCCGCTTGGTGACGAGGTTGTAGACGTTGTTGGACCAGTTCTGGATGGTCGTGTAGCGCACGCGGGCGTTCTTCTTGACGATGATCTCGACGACCGCGGAGTGCAGCGAGTCGGACTTGTAGATCGGCGCCGTGCAGCCCTCGATGTAGTGGACGTAGGAGCCCTCGTCGGCGATGATCAGCGTCCGCTCGAACTGGCCCATGTTCTCGGTGTTGATGCGGAAGTAGGCCTGCAGCGGGATCTCGACCTGCACGCCCTTGGGGACGTAGACGAACGAGCCGCCCGACCAGACGGCGGTGTTGAGCGCCGCGAACTTGTTGTCGCCGGCCGGGATGACCGTGCCGAAGTACTCCTCGAAGAACTCGGGGTGCTCGCGCAGCGCGGTGTCGGTGTCCATGAAGATGACACCCTGCTCTTCGAGGTCTTCACGGATCTGGTGGTAGACCACCTCGGACTCGTACTGGGCGGCGAGGCCGGCGACGAGGCGCTGGCGCTCGGCCTCGGGGATGCCCAGCTTCTCGTAGGTGTTGCGGATGTCCTCCGGCAGGTCCTCCCAGCTCTGGGCCTGCTTCTCCGTGGAGCGGACGAAGTACTTGATGTTATCGAAGTCGATCTCCGACAGGTCGGCACCCCAGGTCGGCATCGGCTTGCGCTCGAAGAGCTGGAGGGCCTTCAGGCGGCGCTGGAGCATCCACTCGGGCTCGTTCTTGAGCCCGGAGATGTCTTTCACCACCTCGGGCGAGAGCCCGCGACGTGCGGAAGCTCCCGCGGCGTCGGAATCAGCCCAGCCGAACTCGTACTGCCCCAAAGAGGCGAGCTCAGGCCGATCGATCAGGATGTCTGACATATCTACCTCGTTTCCTACCATCCGTAACCGGATATCAGTCCGGCTCATTCCCCTCGGCGCGCGGCGCGAGACCGTCGGCGCGGAGAGTCGTGATTGTGCGAATGGCGCAACTGCGTACCTAGACTGTTCGTGGAGGCGGGCCGTGGCGCACCGCCTGACGGCCGCGCACCGAGGCGCGTTCCTCGAACCCATCAATTCTACAGGTGCGACGAGCTAAGAACAGAGGCGCGCCTGCGCATTGACCGAGTATCCGCATCCCCAGACCCGAAAGAGACCATGAACCGCTTCATCGCCTGGCTGCCGGACCGTGTGGATGCGCGCCTGAAGGTGATCGGGTGGATCTACCTCGTCGGGCAGGTTGTCCTGGTCGGGACAGGCGGCCTCGTCCGCCTCACGGCCAGCGGCCTCGGCTGCCCCACCTGGCCGAAGTGCACGGCGGACTCGCTGGTGAACACCCCCGAGATGGGCGTGCACGGGATCATCGAGTTCGGCAACCGCGTGCTCAGCGTCCTGCTCGGCCTCGTGGCGATCATCGCGTTCGTGGCGATCCTGCGGCTGCGCAAGCAGCGCCCGGACCTGTTCTGGCTGACCCTGATCGCCGGGCTCGGCATCCCGGCCCAGGCCGTCGTCGGCGGCCTCAGCGTGCTCAGCGGCCTGAACCCGTACGTCGTCGGCCTGCACTTCGTGGTCTCGATCGTGCTCGTTGGCCTCTGCACCGCCTTCGTCTTCCGGCTGTACGCGGTGCCGGGGCCGCGCGTCCGCGCGGTGCCGGGCTGGTTCGCGGGGGTCGCGCACCTCACGAGCGGAGTCGTCGCACTGACGATCCTGGTCGGCATCCTCACCACCGGCAGCGGCCCGCACGCGGGCGACGCGCACGCGCCCCGCAACGGGCTGAACTCCGAGATCCTGCAGCATGTGCACGCCATCCCGGCGTACGTCACCTTCGCCCTGACCCTCGTGCTGGTGATCGGATCGTTCCGGTACCGGACCACGCGCGTCCACCTCTTCACCCGCCTGCTGCTGGCGGTCGAGCTGGTGCAGATCGCTGTGGGCCTCATCCAGGCGAACACCGGCCTGCCGGGCATCCTCGTCGGCGTGCACATGATGCTCGCCGCCCTGCTGGCGTCCGCGATGACCGCCGTCGTGCTGTCGCTCAAGGCTCCGGCCGCGCAGCTCGGCGCGGCGGCCGACTCAGAGGCCGACGTCGTCGCGGCGTAGCGTCCCGACCAGCGCCTCGCGCTGCTCGCCGTGGAGCTCGACCACGGAGCGGATCCCCTCCACGAACGTGAAGCCGGCCGCCTCGGCGAGCCGCCTGCTGGACTCGTTTCCCGGCACGTACTCCCAGTTCAGCCGGTCGAAGCCGAGGCCGTGCGGGTCGAGCGCATGCCGCGTCACGGCCACGAGCGCTTCGCGCATGTAGCCGCGCCCGCGCGCCCAGGGCCCGGACCAGGCGCCGAGGGAGGCTGATCCCGCCCGTTCGTCGCGGCGCACCTCGAGCGCGCCGAGCATCCGGCCGCCCGTGGCGAGGTGCAGCGCCCACACCGTATAGCGGTGGCTCGCCAGCCCGTGCGGGCAGTACGACCGCACGAAGAACTCCGCGCTGTCCCGTGTGTAGGGCAGCGGGAGCGGCACCCAGGCCCGGGTCTCGGCGTCCTGGCAGGCGTCGAGCACGTCCGGGATGTCGGCCTCCCCGGCTGGTCGAGCACCAGCCGAGGCGTCAACAGGCGGGTCGTCAGCAGCGGTGCCGTCATGCGCACATGCTAAGGGCGTGCGAGGCGGCGCGCCACCGGATGTCGAAGAATCCTCAGAAGGGAAGCAGCGGGTCGATCGCGACCGCGAGGAAGATCAGCGTCAGGTAGGCGATCGAGCCGTGGAACACGCGCATCGGCGACACGCTCTCGTGACGGATCGCCAGGTTGTACAGGCGGTGCGACTCGTAGATGAACCAGCCGCCGGCGACCAGCGCGACCGCGGTGTAGAGCAGCCCCATGTGCGCGACCGGGATGAGCAGCAGCGAGCAGGCGACCATGGCCCACGCGTAGAGGATGACCTGCAGGCCGACCACCGCGCGGCCGCGGACCACCGCGAGCATCGGGACGCCCGCCTCCTGGTAGTCGGAGCGGTACTTCATCGACAGCGGCCAGTAGTGCGGCGGCGTCCAGAGGAAGATGATTCCGAACAGGATGAACGGCGCCCAGTCGAGCGACCCGGTCACCGCGGCCCAGCCGATCAGCACCGGCATGCAGCCGGCGACGCCGCCCCACACGATGTTCTGGGGGTGCGGCGCTTGAGGATCAGCGTGTAGAAGACGACGTAGAGCAGGATGGCCGCGACCGACAGCCCGGCGGCGAGCCAGTTCGTGAAGAAGCCGAGAACCAGCACGGACGCGATGCCGAGCGCCCACGCGAAGACCAGGGCCTCGCGGTCGGAAAGCTCGCCGGTCACCAGCGGGCGGTTCTTGGTGCGGCGCATCACCCGGTCGATGTCGCGGTCGATGTAGCAGTTGAACGCGCCGGCCGAGCCCGCGCTCATGTAGCCGCCGATGACGGTCGCGAGCACGAGCCAGAGGTTGGGGATGCCGTTCGCCGCGAGGATCATCGTGGGGACCGTGGTCACCAGCAGCAGCTCGACCACGCGCGGCTTGGTGAGCGCGAAGTACGCCTTCACCTTGCGAGCGACGCCGATGCGGCCCGGTTCGACACGGCTCTCTACAGCGACGTCCATTGCTCCTCGGTGGTGTTCAGCGGATGGGGCAGAAGAGCCCGGTGCAAGTCTACGGCACGTAGAGGCGCCCTCGCCGGGATACGCCGTGTCCGCCCACAGCACAAGCACCTGGGGGAAGACCCCACGTTTCGTGCGTGTTACCTATACTTGAAGATGCTCGCCAGCCGAAGCCCCTCATCGGGCTGCGGCGCCGATGACGTCCACGGCGCGCACTACCTCAACCGGTGCGGGTTCCACGACGACCCTCACCATATCTACGAAGGGTCAGTTTTCAACGTGGCAGCACTGCAGTGGGATCCCATTGACAACAAGGCGGTAGACACGGCTCGCGTTCTCGCGGCCGACGCGGTGGAGAAGGTGGGCAACGGGCATCCCGGCACCGCCATGAGCCTCGCCCCCGCCGCCTACCTGCTCTTCCAGAAGGTGATGCGCCGCGACCCGCACGACCAGCACTGGCTCGGCCGCGACCGCTTCATCCTCTCGGCGGGACACTCCTCGCTGACCCAGTACATCCAGCTCTATCTGGGCGGCTACGGTCTCGAGCTCGATGACCTCAAGGCGCTCCGCACGTGGGGCTCCCTCACCCCCGGCCACCCCGAGTACGGACACACCGACGGCGTGGAGATCACCACCGGACCTCTCGGTCAGGGCATCTCCTCCGCCGTCGGTTTCGCTTATGCGGAGCGTTACGAGCGCGGCCTCTTCGACCCCGACGCCGCGCCCGGCACGAGCCCGTTCGACCACTACGTCTACGTGATCGCGTCGGACGGCGACCTGGAGGAGGGCGTCAGCTCCGAGGCCTCGTCGCTCGCCGGCCACCAGGAGCTCGGCAACCTGATCGCGATCTACGACAGCAACCAGATCTCGATCGAGGACGACACCGACATCGCGTTCACCGAGGACGTCCAGAAGCGCTACGAGGCGTACCACTGGGACGTCCAGGTCGTCGACTGGAAGAAGACCGGCGTCTACCAGGAGGACGTCGAGGAGCTGTACCAGGCGATCGAGAACGCCAAGGCCGTCACCGACAAGCCGTCGCTCATCATCCTGAAGACGATCATCGGCTGGCCGTCGCCCAAGAAGCAGAACACCGGCAAGATCCACGGCTCCGCCCTGGGCGCCGACGAGCTGCGCGCCGTCAAGGAAGTCCTCGGCTTCGACCCGGAGCAGACCTTCGAGGTCGCCGACGAGGTCATCGAGCACACCCGCAAGGCCGTCGAGCGCGGCGCCGAGCAGCGCGCCGAGTGGCAGAAGGGCTTCGACGCCTGGGCCGCCGCGAACCCGGAGCGCAAGCAGCTCCTCGACCGCCTGCTGTCCGGCGAGGCGCCCGACCTCGAGAGCGTCATCCCGGTCTTCGAGCCCGGCAAGGACGTCTCCACCCGCGCCGCGAGCGGCAAGGTCCTGAACGCCATCGCGCCGGCCATGCCGGAGCTGTGGGGCGGCTCGGCCGACCTCGCCGAGTCGAACAACACCACCATCGAGGGCGCGCCGTCCTTCGTGCCGAGCGAGCGCTCGACCCACGAGTGGACCGGCAACCCCTACGGCCGCGTGCTGCACTTCGGCATCCGCGAGCACGCGATGGCCGCGATCATCAACGGCATCGTGCTGCACGGCCCGACCCGTCCGTTCGGCGGCACGTTCCTCATCTTCAGCGACTACCAGCGCCCGTCGCTGCGCCTGTCCGCGCTGATGAACATCCCGTCGATCTTCGTATGGACGCACGACTCCGTCGCCCTCGGCGAGGACGGCCCGACCCACCAGCCGATCGAGCAGCTGTCGACGCTGCGCGCCATCCCGAACTTCACGGTCGTCCGCCCCGGCGACGCCAACGAGGTCGCCTGGGCATGGAAGACCATGCTGGAGCGTCGTCAGGGCCCGGCCGGCATCGCGCTGACCCGCCAGAACATCCCGGTGTTCGAGCGCGGCGACGGCGAGGCCGAGGGCGACACCCTGGCGTCGGCGTCGAACGTCGCGAAGGGCGCGTACATCCTGGCCGAGGCGCCGGGCGGCACGCCGGACGTGATCTTCATCGCGACCGGCTCCGAGGTGCAGATCGCGCTCGAGGCCCGCGAGGTGCTGCGCGGCGAGGGGATCAACGCCCGCGTCGTGTCCGCCCCGAGCCTGGAGTGGTTCGCCGAGCAGCCCGCCGAGTACCAGGAGAAGGTGCTCCCCGCCGAGATCAAGGCCCGCGTCTCCATCGAGGCCGGCCTCGCGCTCGCCTGGGACAAGATCGTGGGCGACCACGGCCGCAGCGTGTCCATCGAGCACTTCGGCGCGTCCGCCGACTACAAGACCCTGTTCCGCGAGTTCGGGATAACCACCGAGCACGCGGTGTCCGCCGCGAAGGAATCGCTCGCGTCGCTCTGAGCGCGGGCAAGAGGAGAAGAAGAAGAAAATGACCGACACCACCTCCACCACCCAGACCCCCACCGCCGCTCTGTCGGCCGCGGGTGTCAGCATCTGGCTGGACGACCTCTCCCGTGAGCGCATCAACTCCGGCGGCCTGCAGAAGCTGATCGCCGAGAAGAACGTCGTCGGCGTCACCACGAACCCGACGATCTTCGCCGCCGCCCTCTCCAAGGGCGAGGCGTACGACGAGCAGGTCCGCCAGCTCGCCGCCGCCGGCGTCTCCGTCGACGACGCGATCTTCGAGATCACCACCGACGACGTCGCCAACGCGAGCGACATCTTCTACGAGGTCTACGAGCGCTCGAACGGCGTCGACGGCCGCGTGTCCATCGAGGTCGCCCCCGGGCTGGCCCACGACACGCAGGCGACCATCCACGCCGCGAAGAAGCTCTCGGACAAGATCCAGAAGCAGAACGTCATGATCAAGATCCCGGCGACGGTCGAAGGCCTCGAGGCCATCACCGAGACCATCGCGGCGGGCATCAGCGTCAACGTGACCCTGATCTTCAGCCTCGAGCGCTACCGCGAGGTCATCAACGCCTACCTCACCGGCCTCGAGAAGGCCCAGGAGGCGGGCATCGACCTCTCCGGCATCCACTCGGTCGCCTCGTTCTTCGTCTCGCGCGTCGACACCGAGGTGGACAAGCGCCTCTCGGCCATCGGCACCGACGAGGCCGAGAGCCTGAAGAGCAAGGCGGGCATCGCCAACGCCCGCCTCGCCTACGAGGTCTACGAGAAGGAGTTCGCCACCGACCGCGCCAAGCAGCTGGTCGCCGCCGGCGCCAACGAGCAGCGCCCTCTCTGGGCGTCCACCGGCGTCAAGGACCCGAGCCTGCCCGACACGCTGTACGTCGAGTCGCTGGTCGCTCCGAACGTGGTCAACACCATGCCGGAGAAGACGCTGGACGCGACGTTCGACCACGGCAACATCACCGGCGACACCGTCACCGGCACCTACGCCGAGTCGAACGACGTGCTCAACAAGCTGGCCGACCTCGGCATCAGCTACGACGAGGTCACCGAGCTCCTGGAGCGCGAGGGCGTCGAGAAGTTCATCGTCTCCTGGGACGAGCTCGTCGAGACCGTGAAGAACGCCCTCGAGGGAGCCGCCAAGTGACGTTCCGCATCCACGTCACCGGTGCGGCGGCCGAGGCCGTCCGCACCGTGGTGCCCCAGCTCGTCGCCGACAAGGTGGCGTCCGGCATCACCGCCCAGGACCCGGCCCTCTGGGGCCCGGCCGCCGAACCCGAGGCCAGCAAGCGCCTCGGCTGGACGGAGGCGGTCGCCATCTCGCGCCCGCTCGTCCCGGAGATCGTCGCGCTGCGCGAGGAGCTGCACGCCAAGGGCGTGAACCACATCGTCCTCGGCGGCATGGGCGGCTCGTCGCTCGCACCGGAGGTCATCACCCGGACGGCCGAGGCCGAGCTCACCGTGCTCGACTCGACCGACCCGGGCCAGGTGCTCTCGGCGCTCCGCGACCGGCTCGAGGCCACCGCGGTGGTCATCTCGTCGAAGTCGGGCTCCACGCTCGAGACCGACAGCCAGAAGCGCGTCTACGAGAAGTGGTTCCAGGATGCGGGCATCGACCCGCGTGAGCGCATCATCGTCGTGACCGACCCCGGCTCGCCGCTGGACCAGTCCGCCCGCGAGGCCGGCTACCGCGTCTTCAACGCCGACCCGAACGTCGGCGGCCGCTACTCGGCGCTGACCGCGTTCGGCCTGGTCCCCTCGGGCCTCGCCGGCGTCGACATCTCCGAGCTGCTGGACGAGGCCGAGGCCACGCAGATCGAGCTCGCCGTCGACAACGAGCAGAACCCGGGTCTCGTGCTGGGCGCCGCGATCGCCGGCACCAGCCCGCTCAAGGACAAGCTCGGCATCGTCGCGGACGGCACCCACATCGTCGGTTTCGCCGACTGGGCCGAGCAGCTGATCGCCGAGTCCACCGGCAAGGAGGGCACGGGGCTTCTCCCGGTCGTGCTCGACACGCTGGCTCCTGAGCTGGAGTCGAAGCCGGCCGACCTGCAGGTCGTCCGCCTCGTCGCCAACGCGGAGGCGCACCACCTGTTCCCGGCCGACCGCCACGAGGGCGAGATCCTGGTCTCCGGCAGCCTCGGCGCGCAGCTCATCGTGTGGGAGTACGCGGTCGCGGTCGCGGGCCGCCTGCTCGGGATCAACCCGTTCGACCAGCCGGACGTGGAGGCCGCCAAGGTCGCCGCGCGCGCCCTGCTCGACAACCGGCCGGAGCCCGTCGCCCCCGCGTTCACCGCGGGCGGCATCGAGGTCCGCACCACCGGGTCCTTCCTCGGCGAGGCGAACACCCTCGACGCTGCTGTGGACGCGCTGCTCGCGCAGCTCGGCCCGGACGGCTACGTCGCGGTGCAGGCCTACGTCGACCGGCTCGCCCTCCCCCAGCTCGCCGGAATCCGCGACCTGCTCGCGGCCAAGGCGAACCGCCCGGTCACCTTCGGCTGGGGTCCGCGCTTCCTTCACTCCACCGGTCAGTTCCACAAGGGCGGTCCGGCGGTCGGCGTGTTCCTCCAGATCACGGCGACGGCTCCGGAAGACCTCGAGATCCCCGGCCGTCCCTTCACCTTCGGTCAGCTCATCCAGGCTCAGGCCGCCGGCGACGCGAGCGTCCTCGGCGAGCACGGCCGTCCGGTGCTGACCCTGACGCTCACGAACCCCGAGGCGGATGTCGTCTCGCTGTTCGAGGCCGTCAACTGACCCTCGACTAAGGAGATCAGACACTTGTCACCGGTGGAGATCACCCCGGAGTTCAACCCGCTGCGGTTGCCCTCCGACCGCCGACTGAATCGCATCGCGGGGCCCAGCAGCCTCATCATCTTCGGAGTGACGGGTGACCTGTCGCGCAAGAAGCTGATGCCCGCGGTGTACGACCTCGCGAACCGCGGCCTGCTGCCGCCCGGGTTCTCCCTCGTCGGGTTCGCCCGGCGCGACTGGGAGGACCAGGACTTCGAGAAGGTCGTCTACGACGCGGTCAAGCAGTACGCCCGTACGCCGTTCGACGACGACGTGTGGCAGCAGCTCGCCCAGGGCATCCGGTTCGTTCCGGGTGAGTTCGACGACGACGATGCGTTCCGGCGCCTCAAGGAGACCGTCGAGCAGCTGGACGCCGAGCGCGGAACGATGGGCAACCACGCGTTCTACCTGTCCATCCCGCCGAAGGCGTTCCCGATCGTGACCGAGCAGCTGAAGCGGTCCGGCCTCGCCGACCAGTCCGGCGAGGGCTGGCGACGGGTCGTCATCGAGAAGCCGTTCGGTCACGACCTGCAGTCCGCGCGCGAGCTTAATGCCGTCGTCGAGACGGTGTTCCCGCCGGACTCGGTGTTCCGCATCGACCACTACCTCGGCAAAGAGACCGTCCAGAACATCCTGGCGCTGCGCTTCGCGAACGAGCTGTACGAGCCGATCTGGAACGCCAACTACGTCGACCACGTCCAGATCACCATGGCGGAGGACATCGGCGTGGGCGGCCGTGCCGGCTACTACGACGGCATCGGAGCGGCGCGCGACGTCATCCAGAACCACCTGCTCCAGCTGCTCGCGCTCACCGCGATGGAGGAGCCCATCTCGTTCAACGCGGCAGACCTGCGCGCGGAGAAGGAGAAGGTGCTCGCCGCCGTCCGGCTGCCGAAGGACCTCTCCACGTCCACGGCGCGCGGCCAGTACGGCAGCGGCTGGCAGGGCGGCGAGAAGGTCGTCGGCTTCCTCGAGGAGGACGGGATGAACCCGCACTCCACCACGGAGACATACGCGGCCATCAAGCTCGAGATCGGCACCCGCCGCTGGGCGGGCGTCCCGTTCTACCTGCGCGCGGGCAAGCGCCTCGGCCGTCGCGTGACCGAGATCGCGGTCGTGTTCAAGCGGGCTCCGCAGCAGCTCTTCGCGGAGTCGCAGACCAGCGCGCTCGGTCAGAACGCGCTCGTCATCCGCGTGCAGCCCGACGAGGGTGTGACCATCCGCTTCGGCTCGAAGGTCCCCGGCGCCGGCATGCAGGTGCGCGACGTGAGCATGGACTTCGGCTACGGCCACGCCTTCACAGAGGCGAGCCCGGAGGCGTACGAGCGGCTGATCCTGGATGTGCTGCTCGGCGACCCGCCGCTGTTCCCCCGCCACGAGGAGGTCGAGCTGTCCTGGAAGATCCTCGACCCGATCGAGGACTTCTGGGCCACGCAGGGCCAGCCCGAGCAGTACCGCCCCGGAACCTGGGGCCCGAAATCGGCCGACGAGCTCCTGGAGCGCGACGGCCGCGTTTGGAGGCGTCCATGATCGTCGACCTTCCCGCGACGACCGTCAGCAACATTTCGAAGGCCCTGGTCAAGATCCGCGAAGAGGGCGGCGCCGTCGCCCTCGGCCGCGTGCTCACGCTGATCATCGCCACCCACCTCGGGCAGGAGGAGGAGGCCATCGAGGCCGCCAACGACGCCTCCCGCGAGCACCCGATGCGCGTCATCGTGGTCTCGACCGAGGAGGACGACGAGCGCAAGAAGGGCGAAGCCCGCCTCGACGCGCAGATCCGCGTCGGCGGCGACGCCGGGGCCAGCGAGGTCATCGTGCTCCGCGCCTACGGCGAGACCGCCAGCGACGAGGAGGGACTGGTCACCGGCCTGCTCCTCCCCGACGCGCCGGTCGTGGTCTGGTGGCCGGGGATCGCGCCCGAGAAGGCGTCCCACTCCCCGCTGGGCCGCATCGCGACCCGCCGCATCACCGACGCCTCCGCTCAGCCGAACCCGCAGGACTTCCTGTTCCACCTCGGCAAGACGTACGCACCCGGTGACACGGACTTCGCCTGGACCCGCCTCACGCTGTGGCGCGCCCAGCTCGCGGCCGTGCTCGACCAGCCGCCGTACGAGCCGATCACCTCCGTCGAGGTGGCCGGTGCGGCGGACTCCCCCTCCACCCTCCTCCTCGCCGCGTGGCTGCGCCTGCGGCTGCAGGTGCCCGTGCAGTACGACCTCGCCTCGCGCAAGATCGGCTCCGGCGGCATCCACGGTGTGAAGATGGAGCGCGCGTCCGGCGTCATCGAGCTGGAGCGCGAGGTCCCGAACGTCGCCCGCCTGTCGCAGCCGGGACAGCCCACCCACGATCTCGCCCTGCCACGCCGCAACCTGCGCGACTGCCTGGCCGAGGAGTTGCGTAGGCTGGACCCGGACGACCTCTACGGCGAGGTGATCACGAAGGGTCTCGCACTGCTGGAGACCGCTGACGAAGGAGCAGGCGCCAGGGCATGACGAACGAACGGCGGGTGCTCGTTCACCCCGACAAGGAAGCTCTGGCCGCGTCGGTGGCCGCGCGCTTCCTCACCAAGACGATCGACATCCTCGACGACCTCGGCCGCGCGAACATCGCGCTGACCGGGGGCACGATGGGGATCGCGGTGCTGGAGGCGGTCAACGCCTCCCCGCCCGCGACACCATCGACTGGTCGAAGGTGCACTTCTGGTGGGGAGACGAGCGGTTCGTGCCGCGGAACGACCCCGAGCGGAACGAGCGCCAGGCGCGTGAGGCCCTGCTGGACCACATCGCGGTGCCGCCGGAGAACGTCCACCCCTTCCCCGCGTCCGACGAGATCCCCGACATCGACGAGGCGGCCCGCGTCTACGCGGCCGAGCTCGAGGCGTTCGGGCACGAGGACTGGCGGGTGCCGAAGTTCGACATCACCTTCCTCGGCGTCGGTCCCGACGGGCACATCGCGTCGCTGTTCCCGGACCGGCCGGGCATCCGCGAGACGGAGGTGTCGGTGATCGCCGAGCGCGAGTCGCCGAAGCCGCCGCCGCAGCGGCTGAGCCTCACGCGTCCCGTCATCAACTCCTCCGACCGCATCTGGCTGGTGCTCGCCGGCAGCGACAAGGCGAGCGCCCTCGGCCTCGCCCTCGCGGGCGCGAGCTACACCGAGGTGCCCGTCGCGGGCGCCAAGGGCCGCAAGCGCACCGTGTTCTTCGTGGACAAGGACGCCGCGGTCGACGTGCCCGAGCAGCTGATCGCGCCGTCGTACTGACGCACCGCCCGACGCGGCGGACTACGCAGGGAGGATGCGGACGATCCGCTCCAGACCCGCGAAGTCCGCCGCGTTGTGCGTGACGATGACCGCGTCGTGGGCCCGTGCGGTCGCGGCGATCATCAGATCGGCGATCCGCCCGCGTGGATTGCGACCACGGGCGTACACCGATTCGATGATGTGCCCGTAGTACGCGGCCGCCCGATCGTCGAACGGCAAGCCTGCGCCGTAATGGCGTCGGATCTCGGCCAGCTCGAACCGCCGCTCCGACCGGACCACGGGATCGAGGTCCGGCCGGGCGAGGCCGAACTCGAGTTCGGCGTAGCTGACGGATGAGATCGCCGTCTCAGTCACGGACGCCGGCGCTTCATACCTTCCGCGGATGAGGACGTTGGTGTCAAGGAGGGCCCTCATGCCCACGGGTCCCGCATCTGCTGCTCGGCGCGGTGACCCTCCAGCTCGTTCGCCCAGTCGACGTCTCCCGGTCGCGCGAGGAAGTCTCGGACCTCGTCGATCGCCGCCCAAGCGGACGCAGAGTGAGGGACCACATCCGCGATAGGACGGCCGTGGGTCGTGATCGTGTACACGGCGCCATCCTGTACGTCGGCGAGCATGCGCGTGGGGTTCTGGCGCAGTTGGCCTACGGTGATCTCCTTGGCCTGGGGTTCTTCGGTCATCGCTATGAGCATCCCTTCACGGTATAGCCCTAACGCTATCCCAGACCGTAGACAATTATCTACAAAAGCATTGGCCCGGTCAGGCCGCGGCGCGGACGCGCTCGCGAAGGGTCGCCAGGCGCGCGGCGGGGGCTCCGGTCAGCGGGCCGCGGCTGCGGATGGCGAGGCGATCCCGGCCCAGCGGACCGATTCCGCGCTCGAAGGCGTGCGTCAGCAGGTGCAGGTAGAAGGCAAGCAGCCGCGAGGCCTCGTCTCGCACCTCCGTCTGCTCGGTTGGCAGATCGAGGTCGTCGACCCAGCGCTGCAGCTCCGCGAAGGCCACGCGGAGGCGCAGGCAGTGACGGGCCTCCCCGCTGCCCAGCGCATCGCCGTTCTCGTGACGGGTGAGCAGCGCCTCCGCCTGCTCGGCGCGATCCACGGCTTCGTCGAGGAGAGCCACCAGGCTGAGCCGTCCGACCTCGTCCCCGAGCGCGCGGGAGGCGGGCATCCGGTCGTCGGCGGGTCCGCGCATGTGCCACCTCCTGCTGTGGGACGCAGTCTAGCCGCACGACGAAGGCCGTCCACCCATCGGGTGAACGGCCTTCGTGCGAGAGTCGCGTCAGTTGCTGGTCGGACGACCGCGGCGGGCGCGGAGCTGGTTGAGGGCGTCCTCGAGCAGCTGCTCGGCCTCCTCCTCGCTGCGGCGCTCCTTCACGTAGGCGAGGTGCGTCTTGTACGGCTCGGTCTTGGCGACCGACGGCGGGTTCTCCTTGTCGCGGCCGGCCGGCAGACCGGTCGACGGCGAGTCGATGACGTCGGGGATCTCCTCCTCGGGGAGGTTCGCCGCGAAGTAGCGGACGGTCTCGTTGCCGAGAGCGTCCCAGTACGAGATGGCGATGCGCTCCGCGTGGAAACCGCGGTCCTGCTCCCCCATGGGGCCCGCGCCGACGCGCGAGCCACGAATGGCACTTCCTCCGGAAGCCATAGTGTTTCCCCTCTTCCCAGCGCTTAGGCGCTGAACTTGGTGATCAGGCCGAGGACCACGATGCACGTGATCCAGATGAGCCCGAGAATGACCGTGATCCGGTTGAGGTTGCGCTCCGCGACACCGGACGCGCCGAGGTTGGAGGTGACACCGCCGCCGAACATGTCGGAGAGGCCACCGCCGCGGCCCTTGTGCAGCAGGATGAGCAGCGTCAGCAGGAGGCTGGTGATGCCCAGCAGCACCTGCAGGACGACCTGGAGAATGAGCACGGGGAACCTTTCGGGAAGCGACCGGGCCGAGCCCGGGGAAAACCAACGACCAGTATAACTCGCGGGCCGCTCAGAGGCCGACGTGCTTCTGGTACCGCACGATCGCGGCGAACTCGTTGACGTCGAGGCTCGCCCCGCCGACCAGCGCGCCGTCGACGTTGGGCTCGCGCATGAAGCCGGCGATGTTGCCCGACTTCACCGATCCGCCGTAGAGGATGCGGGTCTTGGCCGCCACGTCATCGCCGAGCACGTCGGCGATCACGGCGCGCAGCGCGGCGCAGACCTGTTCGGCCTGCTCCGGCGTCGCCGCCTGGCCGGAACCGATCGCCCACACGGGCTCATAGGCCACGACGATGTCGGCGGCCGAGTCGACCTTCGACAGCGCGGCGCGCAGCTGCGCGACCGGCACGGCGCTCGCACCGTGGACCTCGAGGTCTTCCGCCGTCTCGCCGACGCAGATGATCGGCGCGATGTTGTGCTTCAAGGATGCGGCCACCTTGGCGGCCACCTGCTCGTCGGTCTCGCCGTGCAGCGTGCGCCGCTCGGAGTGGCCGATGATCACGTAGCGGGTCTCAAGCGCTTCCAGGAAGGCGGCGGAGATCTCGCCGGTGTACGCGCCGGACTCGTGCTCGGAGACGTCCTGGCCGCCGAAGGCGAGCGGGAGCTTGTCGGCCGAGATCAGCGTCTGCACGCTGCGGAGGTCGGTGAACGGCGGGAAGACGGCCACCTCGACCGCGGAGAAGTCGTGGTTCGCGTCCTTCAGCGTCCACGCCAGCTTCTGCACGAACGCGATCGCCTGGAGGTGGTCCAGGTTCATCTTCCAGTTGCCGGCGATGAGCGGCACACGCCGCACCGACGGGCTCACTGCTGCCATCCGAGGACCTCCAGTCCGGGGAGTCGCTTGCCTTCGAGGAATTCGAGGCTCGCGCCTCCGCCCGTCGAGATGTGACCGAACTGGTCGTCGCGGAAGCCGAGCGCACGGACGGCCGCGGCCGAGTCGCCGCCGCCGACGACGCTCAGGCCGTCGACCTCGGTCAGCGCCTGGGCGACCGCTTTGGTGCCGGCGGCGAACGGTGCGAGCTCGAACACGCCCATCGGACCGTTCCAGAACACCGTCTTCGCGCCGCGCACGTACTCGGAGAACAGCTCTGCGGTCTCCGGGCCGATGTCGAGCCCGAGGCCCTTGTCGCCCCAGTCGGTGTCCTCGATGGCGTCGATCGGGCGCACCACGTGCTCCGCGTCGGCGCCGAACTTCGAGGCCACGACCACGTCGCGCGGAAGCACCAGCTCCACACCCAGCTCCTCGGCCTTGGCCAGGTAGCCCTTGACCGTGTCGATCTGATCGGCCTCCAGCAGGCTCGAGCCCACCTTGTGGCCCTGCGCCGCGAGGAACGTGAACAGCATCCCGCCGCCGATGAGCAGCGAATTCACCTTCGGCAGGAGGTGGCCGATCACGCCGAGCTTGTCGGACACCTTCGAGCCGCCGAGCACGACCGCGTAGGGGCGCTCGGGATTCTCGGTCAGCCGGTCGAGCACGTCGAGCTCGGCTTCGATGAGCGTGCCCGCCGCGCTCGGCAGCAGCTGCGCGAGCTCGTACACGCTCGCCTGCTTGCGGTGCACGACGCCGAAGCCGTCGGACACGAAGGCGTCGCCGAAGGCGGCCAGCTTCTCGGCGAACGCCTTCCGTTCGGCGTCGTCCTTCGCGGTCTCCCCCGGGTTGAAGCGAAGGTTCTCGAGCAGGGCGACGTCGCCGTCCTTCAGTCCGGCCACGGCGTCAGCGGCGCCGCCGCCGACGGTGTCCTTCGCGAAGGTCACCGGCTTGCCCAGCAGCTCCGAGAGCCGCTGGGCGACCGGCGCCAGGCTGTACTTCGCGTCGGGCGCGCCCTCGGGGCGGCCCAGGTGGGAGATGACGACCACCTTCGCGCCCTGATTGATCAGGGCGTTCAGGGTGGGAATCGACGCTCGCACGCGGCCGTCGTCCGTGATCTTCGAGCCCTCGAGGGGCACGTTGAGATCACAGCGGACGACGACCCGCTTGCCGGCGAGCGAACCGAGTGCGTCGAGTGTGCGGAGCGTCACGTCGGTTCCCTGTCGTTAGAGGCGCTCGGCCACGTACTCGGTCAGGTCGACGAGACGGTTGGAGTAGCCCCACTCGTTGTCGTACCAGCTCGAGAGCTTGACCTGGTCGCCGATGACGCGCAGCAGACCCGAGTCGAAGATCGAGGAGTGCGGGTCGGAGACGATGTCGCTGGAGACGATCTCGTCCTCGGTGTACTTCAGGATGCCCTTGAGCGGACCCTCGGCTGCCTTCTTGTACGCGGCCTTGACCTCGTCGACGGTGACCGGGCGCGAAGCCGTGACGGTCAGGTCGGTGATGGAGCCGGTGGGCACCGGCACGCGGAGGGCGAAGCCGTCGAGCTTGCCCTTCAGCTCCGGGAGCACCAGGCCGATGGCCTTCGCAGCGCCGGTCGAGGTCGGCACGATGTTGATCGCGGCGGCACGGGCACGGCGGAGGTCGGAGTGCGGGCCGTCCTGGAGGTTCTGGTCGGCGGTGTAGGCGTGGACCGTGGTCATCAGACCGCGCTCGATGCCGAACTCGTCGTTGAACACCTTCGCGAGCGGCGCGAGGCAGTTCGTGGTGCACGACGCGTTGGAGATGATGTTGTCGGTCTCCGGGTTGTACAGGTGCTCGTTGACGCCCATGACGAACGTGGCGTCCTCGCCCGTCGCCGGAGCGGAGATGATGACCTTCTTGGCGCCGGCCTGGAGGTGCTTGCGCGCGTCGTCGGCCTTGGTGAAGCGGCCGGTCGACTCGATGACGATGTCGACGCCCAGGTCGCCCCAGCCGAGGTTGGCGGGGTCGCGCTCCTCGAGGACCTTGATCGGCTTGCCGTTGACGACGATGTTGTCGCCGTCGAGCTCCACGGTGGCGTCCAGACGGCCCGTGATCGAGTCGTACTTGAGCAGGTGCGCGAGCGTCTTGTTGTCGGTGAGGTCGTTGACCGCGACGACTTCGAGGTCGCTGCCCTTCGCGAGGGCGGCGCGCAGGTAGTTACGACCAATGCGACCGAATCCGTTGATTCCGATCTTTACGGACACAGATGTCTCCAGTTACTCGATGGGCGCCGGACGGCGCACTTTGGTGGGTGGTTGTTGCGGACGTCGGCGTCCCGGGAGGCTCCCTCCCGGGACGCCATCCTGCCTACGACAGTAGCAGCAGACCCGCGGTCTTCTCGCGCGCACGGAGGAAGCGGTCGTTGACATCGCCCCAGTTGGTGATGTTCCAGAACGCCTTGACGTAATCCGCCTTCACATTCACGTAGTCGAGGTAGAAGGCGTGCTCCCACATGTCGAGCATGAGGAGCGGGACGGTCGCCGCGGCGAGGTTGCCCTGGTGGTCGTACAGCTGCTCGATGATGAGCTTCTGGCCCAGCGAGTCCCACGCGAGGATCGACCAGCCGGAGCCCTGGATGCCGAGCGCCGACGCCGTGAAGTGGGCGCGGAACTTGTCGAACGACCCGAAGAACTCGTCGATCGCGGCCGCGAGCTCGCCGACGGGCTTGTCGCCGCCGTCCGGCGAGAGGTTGTTCCAGAACACGGTGTGGTTGACGTGGCCGGCGAGGTTGAACGCCAGGTCCTTCTCCAGCTTGTTGACGTAGGTCAGGTCGTCGGCGTCGCGGGCCTCTGCGAGCTTCGCGAGGGCGGTGTTGGCGCCGTCCACGTACGTCTTGTGGTGCTTGTCGTGGTGCAGCTCCATGATCCGGCCGCTGATGTTCGGCTCGAGGGCCGAGTAGTCGTACGGCAGGTCAGGCAGCGTGTAGTCAGCCATTACTCATCTCCACTTGTGGTTGGGGTTCGACGTTTGAAAACTACACCCCGTCCAGATCGGCCGGGAGGCTCGCCTCCGTGCCCGGGATGCCCAGGTCGGAGGCGCGCTTGTCGGCCATCGCGAGGAGGCGGCGGATGCGGCCGGCGACCGCGTCCTTCGTCATCGGCGGGTCGGCGTGGTGGCCGAGCTCGTCCAGGCTCGCGTCGCGGTGGGCGAGGCGCAGTTCGCCTGCGTACTGCAGGTGCTTCGGCACGTCGGGGCCGAGGATTTCGAGCGCACGCTCGACGCGCGCGCAGGCGGCGACGGCGGCCTGCGCGGAGCGGCGCAGGTTGGCGTCGTCGAAGTTGACGAGGCGGTTGGCGTTTGCGCGGACCTCGCGGCGCTGGCGCAGCTCCTCCCAATTGGCCACCGTCTGCGCGGCGCCCATGGCGACGAGCATCGCGCTGATCGCCTCGCCGTCGCGGATGACGACGCGGTGCACGCCGCGCACCTCGCGCGCCTTCGCGGCGATGCCGATGCGGCCGGCGGCGCCGACGAGGGCCATCGCCGCCTCGTTGCCGGGGCAGGTGACCTCCAGCGCGGCCGAGCGGCCCGGGTCGGTCAGCGATCCGCTGGCGAGGAACGCCCCGCGCCACACCGCCGCAAGCTCTTCGCGGGAGCCGGTGGTGAGGCGGTTCGGGAGGCCGCGGATCGGGCGGCGTCGAGCGTCCAGCAGGCCGGTCTGACGGGCCAAGGTCTCGCCGCCGTCGAGCACGCGCACCAGGTACTGGCTGGTGCGGCGGACACCGGAGGGCGAGGTCACCGACACGTCGCTGCGGACGCCGTAGAGCTCCGCCAGGTCTTTCCGCACGCGCCGGGCGAGCTCGGGCGTGTCCAGCTCGCTCTCCACCGCGATGCGGCCGCCGATGAGGTGCAGGCCGCCCGAGAACCGGAGGATGGTGGCCAGCTCAGCTGCCCGGACGGTGGTCTTGCCGACCTCGACCTTCGTGAGCTCGTCCTTGACGTCGGCGGTGAGAGCCAATCGGATTCCTTACTGTCTCAAGGCGGGGGTGATGCCGTGGGTGGATGGGCCGGGATCATTCACGGCCGAGGTCGCGGTGTTTGGTGTTCACCGCCAGACCGGGGAAAGTGCGCAACCGTGCCGCGAGCTCTTCCGCAATCGCGACGGAACGGTGCTTTCCGCCAGTGCAGCCTATCGCGATCAGCGCGTGGCGTTTGTTCTCGCGCTGGTAGCCGGCGACGATCGGCTTGAGCGCCGCCATGTAGCCCTGGATGAATTCGGCCGCGCCGTCCTGCGTCAGGACGAAGTCGCGCACGACCTCCTCGAGGCCGGTGTGCGGCCGCAGTTCGGGGTTCCAGAAGGGGTTCGGGAGGAAGCGCGCGTCGGCGACCATGTCGGCGTCGGCGGGCAGCCCGTACTTGAAGCCGAAACTCATCACCGTGACCTGGACGTCGGCCGCGTCCTCCGCCGCGAACGTGTCGGTGATGTTGGTGGCGAGCTGGTGGATGTTGAGGTCGGTCGTGTCGACGATGATGTCGGCCGCCTCGCGGATCTCGCGCAGGCGGGTGCGCTCGGCGTTGATGCCGTCGAGGATCGTGCCGTCGCCCTGCAGCGGGTGCGGACGCCGGACCTGCTCGAAGCGGCGCACGAGCACCGCATCCGACGCCTCCAGGAACAGCACGCGCACCTTGGTGCCCTCGCGGAGGCTCTGGATCATGTCGCGCAGGTCGACGAAGAAGTTGCGCCCGCGCACGTCGACGACCGCGGCGATGCGCGGCAGCCCGGACTCGGCGCGGTTCGCCAGCTCGACGAGCGGACGGAGCATCTGCGGGGGCAGGTTGTCGACCACGTACCAGTCGAGGTCTTCGAGCGCGTTGGCGACCGTCGAGCGGCCGGCGCCCGACATCCCCGTGACGATGAGCACTTCCTGCTGCTCTGCGCTTGCGTTCGTCTCATCGTCGGTGGCCATCGACCGGTCTCCTCCGCTTTCCTGCTGTGCTCCCAGCCTAGCGACTGCTGTCCACCGGTTGGCCGTCCTGCGGCTGCGCATCCGCTGCGGCGGCGCCGTCGGCCAGCCGCTCGAACACCGCGGTCGCGAGCCGCGGCCCGACGCCGCGCACCTCGGCGATCTGCTCGGGCGTCGCCTTGCGGAGCTGGGCGACGGAGCCGAAGTGCTTCAGCAGCTCCTTCACCCGCGACGGACCGAGGCCCGGGATCTCGCCCAGCACGGTGCCGATGTCGCGCTTGCGGCGCGCCCGCTGGTAGGTGATCGCGAACCGGTGCGCCTCGTCGCGGAGGCGCTGGATGAGGAACAGCGCGTCGCTGTTGCGCGGCAGGATCACCGGGAAGTCGGAGTCGGGCAACCAGATCTCCTCCAGCCTCTTCGCGATGCCGGCGAGCTGGATGCCCGTGACGCCCGACTCATCCAGCGCCCGCTTCGCGGCGGCGACCTGGGGCTGGCCGCCGTCGACGATCAGGAGGTTGGGCGGATAGGAGAACTTGCGGCGGCGGCGCTCGGCGGCGTCCTCCACGACCTCGTCGGCGCCCGCCGCGCCCTCGGCGTCGAGGGCGGTCTCTTCGTCCAGCGTCTCCACCACGGCCGCCGGCGTCTCCTTCAGGTACGCCAGCCGGCGGGAGATCACCTGGTAGATCGACTCGGTGTCGTCCGTCGACTCGGGGATGCTGAACCGGCGGTACTGATCCTTGCGGGGCAGGCCGTCCTCGAAGACGACCATCGAGGCGACGATGTTGGTGCCGCTGAGGTGCGAGACGTCGTAGCACTCCATCCGGAGGGGCGCATCGGTCATCCCGAGCGCGTCCTGGATGTCGTTGAGCGCCTTGGAGCGCGCGACGAAGTCGGAGCTGCGGCGCGTCTTGTAGAGCACGAGCGCGTTCTTCGCGTTCATCTCGACGGTCTGGGCGAGGGCCGCCTTGTCGCCGCGCTGCGCGATGCGGAGCGCCACCCGGCCGGTGAGCCGGCCGCGCGGGGCGGACGGGTCGGGCGTCTCGCGGCGGCGCTGCGTGAGCCATTCGTCGAGCTCGGCGGTGTCGTCCGGCAGCTCAGGCACCAGGATCTCGCGCGGCGGCGCGTCCGGGCCGTCGTAGGCGTTCTGCACCACGGTCTCGACGAGCTCGCCGAGTCCCATGTCGAGCTCCTTGTCGACCACCCAGCTGCGGACACCGCGCACGCGGCCGCCGCGGACGATGAACTGCGTCACCGCGGCGGCGAGTTCGTCGTGGGCGATGCCGAACACGTCGGCGTCCACATCCTCCGGCAGCACGACGGCGCTCTTGCCGAGCACGCCCTCCAGCGCCTGGATGGCGTCCCGGTGGCGCGCCGCGGACTCGTAGTCCATGGTGCTCGCCGCCTGCTTCATCTTGTCGTTGAGGTCGCGCAAGTAACCGCTGTCGTTCCCCGCCATGAAGCTCGCGAAGTCGATCGCGAGCGACTTGTGGTCCTCCGGGGTGATGCGCCCGACGCAGGGCGCAGCGCACTTGCCGATGTCGCCGAGCAGGCACGGCCGTCCCGTGAGCTCAGCGCGCCGGTAGACCCCGTCGGAGCAGGATCGCATCGGGAACGCCTTGAGCATCAGGTCGACCGTCTCGCGGATCGCCCAGACCTTCGTGTACGGCCCGAAGTAGCGCGCGTCCTTGATGTTGCGGTTGCGCGTGATCATGACCCGCGGGATGCGGTCGCCGAGGGTCACCGCCAGGTACGGGTACGTCTTGTCGTCCCGGAACTTGACGTTGAACGGCGGGTTGAACTCCTTGATCCAGGTGTACTCGAGCTGCAGCGCCTCGTACTCGGTGCCCACGACCGTCCACTCGACGCTGGACGCGGTGGTCACCATCCGCCGGGTGCGCTCGTGGAGGCTGCGCAGCGGCTGGAAGTAGTTGCTGAGCCGGGCGCGGAGGTTCTTCGCCTTGCCCACGTAGAGCACGCGCCGGTTCTTGTCACGGAACCGGTACACCCCCGGCTGGGTCGGGATCTCGCCGGCCTTCGGCCGGTAGCTGACGGTGTCGGCCATCCCTTACGCAGCGCCCCGGGCGGACTCGCCCTGCAGGATCTCCTTGAGGAAGAACCCGGTGTGGCTGCCGGGCGTCTCGGCGACCTGCTCCGGGGTGCCCGTCGCGATGACCTCGCCGCCGCCGGCGCCGCCCTCCGGACCCATGTCGATGATCCAGTCGGCCGACTTGATCACGTCGAGGTTGTGCTCGATGACGATGACCGTGTTGCCCTTGTCGAGCAGCCCGTTCAGCACCAGGAGGAGCTTGCGGACGTCTTCGAAGTGCAGACCGGTGGTCGGCTCGTCGAGGACGTACACGCTGCGGCCGTTGGAGCGGCGCTGCAGCTCGGTCGCGAGCTTGACGCGCTGCGCCTCGCCGCCCGAGAGGGTCGTCGCACTCTGGCCGAGTCGGACGTAGCCGAGGCCCACGTCGACGAGCGTCTGCAGGTAGCGGTGGATGGCCGAGATCGGCTTGAAGAACTCCGCCGCCTCGCTGATCGGCATGTCGAGCACTTCGGCGATGTTCTTGCCCTTGTAGTGCACCGACAGGGTGTCGCGGTTGTACCGCGCTCCCCGCAGACCTCGCACGCGACGTAGACATCGGGCAGGAAGTTCATCTCGATCTTGATCGTGCCGTCGCCGGAGCACGCCTCGCAGCGTCCACCCTTGACGTTGAAGCTGAACCGGCCGGGCAGGTAGCCGCGGGCCTTGGCCTCCGGCGTCTCGGCGAATAGGTTCCGGATGCGGTCGAACACGCCCGTGTAGGTCGCCGGGTTGGACCGCGGGGTGCGGCCGATCGGCGCCTGGTCGACGTGCACGACCTTGTCCAGGTTCTCGAGGCCGGTGATGGTGCGGTGCTTGCCGGCCACCTTGCGGGCGCCGTTGAGCTTGTTGGCCATCACCCGGTACAGGATGTCGTTGACCAGCGACGACTTGCCCGAACCCGAGACGCCCGTCACGGCGACGAACGTGCCGAGCGGGAAGTCGACCGTCACCTTCTTGAGGTTGTTGGCCTGGGCGTCCACCACCCGGATCATCCGCTTCTTGTCGATCTTGCGGCGCTTCGCCGGGATGGCGATCTCGCGGCGCCCGGCCAGGTAGTCGCCCGTGAGCGACGCGGTGTTCTTCAGCAGCTCGTCGTACGAGCCGGAGTGGACGACGTGCCCGCCGTTCACGCCCGCGCCCGGGCCGATGTCGACGATCCAGTCGGCGGTGCGGATGGTGTCCTCGTCGTGCTCGACCACGATCAGCGTGTTGCCGAGGTCGCGCAGGGCGACCAGGGTGTCGATCAGACGGCGGTTGTCGCGCTGGTGCAGGCCGATACTCGGCTCGTCGAGCACGTACAGCACGCCGGTCAGGCCGGAGCCGATCTGCGTGGCCAGACGGATGCGCTGCGCCTCGCCGCCCGAAAGCGTGCCTGCGGCGCGCGCCAGGTCGAGGTAGCTCAGGCCGACCTGGATGAGGAAGTCGAGGCGGATCTTGATCTCGCGCAGCACCTGCGCGCCGATCTTCTGCTCGCGCTCGGTCAGGTGCAGCTTCTCCATGAACGCACGGGCGTCGCTGAGGCTGAGCAGCGACGCGTCGGCGATGCTCTTGCCGTGGACGAGGACCGCAAGCACCTCGGGCTTGAGGCGCTTGCCGCCGCAGACCGGGCACGGCACCTCACGCAGGTACTCCGCCCAGCGGGCGCGCTGCGTGTCGGTCTCGGCCTGGAGGTACTGGCGCTCGATGTAGGGCACCACGCCCTCGAAGCCGGAGGTGTACGACATCTCTCGGCCGTAGCGGTTCCGCCACTTGACCTTGACCTCGAAGTTGTCGCCGTGCAGGACCGCGTCCTTCACGTTCTGCGGCAGCTTCTTCCAGGGGGTCTTGAGTGAGAACTTGAGGTCGCGCGCGAGACCGTCGAGCAGCTTCTCGTAGTAGTTGAAGAGGCTCTTGCCCTGGCTGGTCCACGGCACGATGACGCCGTCGGCGATGCTCAGCTCGTCGTCGTCGAGCAGCAGCTCCTCATCCACCGACATGCGCGTGCCGAGGCCGGAGCACTCGGGGCAGGCGCCGAACGGGGCGTTGAACGAGAACGTCCGCGGCTCGATCTCGGTCAGCTGGATGGGGTGCCCGTTCGGGCAGGACAGCTTCTCGCTGAAGTTCTGCCAGGCCGCCGCACCCTCGCGGTCGACGTAGTTGATCTGGACCAGGCCGTCGGTGAGCCGGAGCGCGGTCTCGAGCGAGTCGGTGAGGCGGCCCAGGATGTCGGGGCCGGCGACCAGACGGTCGATGACCACGGAGATGTCGTGCTTGACCTGCTTCT
Source organism: Leifsonia poae (assembly GCF_050632865.1). GTDB lineage: Bacteria > Actinomycetota > Actinomycetes > Actinomycetales > Microbacteriaceae > Leifsonia > Leifsonia poae_B. The sequence goes on from NZ_JBODSA010000001.1 coordinate 1,390,616, forward strand.
TCAGCGTCGGCGGGTCGGACAGCTGGATCTGCTCGCCGTCGACCAGGGCGCGCGAGTAGCCGCTCGCCGCGAGCTCCTTGAAGAGGTCGACGAACTCGCCCTTCTTCTGCGAGACCACCGGGCTGACGACCATGTAGCGGGTGCCGGCCTCGAGCTCCATGAGCTGGTCGGCGATCTGCTGCACGGTCTGACGCTGGATGCGCTCACCGCAGATAGGACAGTGCGGCACGCCGATGCGCGCCCACAGCAGACGCATGTAGTCGTAGATCTCGGTGATCGTGCCGACGGTCGACCGCGGGTTGCGATTGGTGGACTTCTGGTCGATCGAGACCGCGGGGCTCAGACCCTCGATGAAGTCGACGTCCGGACGGTCGACCTGACCGAGGAACTGTCGCGCATAGGCGGACAGCGACTCGACGTAGCGCCGCTGGCCCTCGGCGAAGATGGTGTCGAACGCGAGCGACGACTTACCCGATCCGGAGAGGCCTGTGAAGACGACCATCGAGTCGCGCGGGATCTCGAGGTCGACGTTGTGGAGGTTGTGCACCCGCGCGCCGCGCACGCTGAGGTGCGAGCCCGTCACCCGGCTGATGCTGCTGCCGATGTCGCCGTCCCCGTGCACCCGATCGTTGTTCACTCGCCCGTTGCTCACTCGCTCTATTCTCCGCCATCCGTACTGATTCGAGGGGGCTGTTCGCCCACCGCGCACCGCACTCCGGCGCCTCGAACATCCGTTCGATTCTACCCTCTGGAGCGCGGTGATCCGCCGCACGCGTGAGTTTAGGAGCGACCACCGACATTCGAACCGGGTGACCCCGTCCACGGCCTTGGTTCAGCGGTTCGGACGGCGGAGCAGCGCGGGGACGAGCATCCCGACCAGCGCCAGCACGGCGAGGCCGGAGACGACGGCGAGCATCGGGACGGAGATCCGCCCGGCAGGCAGCAGCAGCGCCACTGCCACCACCTGCATCGGCACTTGGAGGAGCACGAACCGGCGGAGCGACGGGACCAGCACTGCGGGCTGGAGCCGCGCCGCCGCCGGCACCACGAGCATCCACGAACCGAGCAGGTGCAGGGCGTGCGCGCCTGCGATCAGCGCGAGCATCCGGACCGTCAGGGTGCCGGGCTCGACCAGCGACGACAGCACCAGCACGCCGATCAGGACCCACGCGGTCAGCCAGCGCGGCCGCCACACGGCCACGCCCACGAGGAGCGCGGCGATCGCCGTCCACGGGCCGCTCGGCACACCCGCGAGGACCAGCGCCAGTCCCACCGCGGCGAACAGCGCGCGCACTGACCAGCCGGGGAGGGTGCGGGTACCGAGGTCGGGCGTCGTGCGTGCCGGGTCGCTCATCCGCGCCTCGCTGTTGTCAGCGCGCGCAGGCCGGCCTCGCGGGAGACGGGGTCCTGCCAGCCCAGCAGCTCCACCCCGCCGGCCTCCAACTGCCGCAAGCGGAGGCGCCGCTCGAGCTCGATGGTGCGCAGGGCCAGCCGCTCGCGGGCGGTCAGCTCGCGCGCATCCCGCGCCGGGAGGACGTCGACCGCGATCACCCGGTGGCCGGACGCGCGCCAGCCGAGGGCCAGCGTCGACGGCTGGTCGTCGAGGAAGGTCGAGAGCACGTAGACGATCGCACCCGGCGACAGCCGCGGCGAGCGGACGCGCTGGAACGTCAGGCCCGTTGCCGTCGTCAGCTCGATCTCGCGCAGCACCCGCTCGCGGTGGCGGGCTCCGGCGCGAGGCGGGAGGACGCGGCGAGACTCCCCCAGATCGTCGAAGCCGACCCGGTCCCCCACCGCTGCGTACGCGACCGTCAGCGAGGCCGCCGCCTCGCGGGCCAGATCGAGCGAGGACAGCGCGGGCCGCGGATACGCGCGCGACCAGTCCGCGACGATCCCGGTCACGTCGTCGCGCGCATCGAGCACCACGTGCACGGCGGCGTCGGACGTGGCGGTGGTCCGGCGCACGTACAGCTCGCCCGAGCGGCCGGCGCGAGCGGTCGCGCGCCAGTCGATGCGGCGGAGGCGGTCGCCGGGATGGAACAGGTCGATGTCGCGGAACTCGCCCCCGTCACCGGGCCGCGTCGACACGTGCTGGCCGGTGAGGCCGAGGAGGCGCGCCGGCAGCGGGAGGCGGCGGAGCGACAGCCGGCGCGGACGCACGACGCGCTCCACGGAGGCCTCCTCGCCCGGGACGCCGACCCACGCTGCGTCGGCCCCGAGGGCGCGAGCGGCGACCTCCGCCACGCGCTGCGGACCCGAGTGGACGACCGGGACCTCGCCCGTTGTCCGGGCGGCGGCGCGCGGGGTCAGCACGGCGTCCACCGGGGCGGTGCCGCCGAGGGACAGCCGCAGCTGGAGGGCGTCCGGGCGTTGCGTGGCGGCGGCGTGGAGGTCCACCGTGAGGACCGTGGAGCCGTCCGGCGCGGGATGCGCGGGGCCGGTGGAGGCGACGGACGTCTCGGTGAGGAGGTCGTCCGAGGGCTCCGTATCGGTGCTCCTGCGGGGCCGGCGATCCCAGCTCAGTGCGGCGGCGAGCAGCAGGGGCGCGCCGACGAGCGCGGGCTCGACGCGGGTCATCACGAACGCCGCGACCACACCCACCACACCGACCACGACGGCGCCGGCGAGGGCCGGGCTCAGCGTCCAGCCGCCGCGCGCGGCGGTGTGCGTGCGGTCGGAGTGGGAGTGGTCGGTGCCGTGGGTCATCGTCCCTGCGCGTCCGTCCCCGCCGCCTCCGCCGGCTCCGGCGTGTGGCGGCCCACCCCACCGCCGGCGGACCGGCGACTGTGTTGACGACCTCCGCGACGACCTGTTCGGCGCGCACGCCGCCCGTCCACGCCTGCACGGTGAGCGTGAGGCGGTGGGCGAGCACCGGCACGGCGACGGCCTTGACGTCGTCCGGCAGGACGAAGTCGCGTCCATCCAGCACGGCCAGCGCCCGAGCCACCAGAAGCAGGCCCTGCGAGCCACGCGGAGACGCACCCACCTCCACCGACCGGTGGCTGCGGGTCGCCGCGGCGAGGCGGACGCAGTAGGCGGCGATGTCGGGGTCTACATCCACCGCCTCGATGCCCGCCTGCATGGCCGCCAGCGTCGCGGCGTCGATCACCGGCTCGACGCTCGCAACCTCGTGCCGACGCGCCACGCGGGCGAGGAGTACGCGCGACTCGCCCGCCTCGTCCGGGTAGCCGACGCTCAGTCGGACCATGAACCGGTCGAGCTGGGCCTCCGGCAGCGCATACGTGCCCTCCGACTCGATCGGGTTCGCCGTCGCGACCACGTGGAACGGCGACGGAAGCGCGAAGCTGCGACCCTCGACCGACACCTGCCCCTCGGCCATCGCCTCCAGCAGCGCCGACTGTGTCTTCGGGGACGTGCGGTTGATCTCGTCGGCGAGGAACAGTCCGGTGAACACCGGGCCCGGCCGGAACTCGAACTCCGCCGTGCTCGGCAGGTACACGAACGAGCCCGTGATGTCGGACGGCAGGAGGTCGGGCGTGCACTGCAACCGGCGGAAGTCCAGCCCGACCGCCGCCGCGATGCTCCGGGCGGCGAGCGTCTTGCCGAGGCCCGGGACGTCCTCGAACAGCACGTGGCCGCCCGCGAGAATGGTCGCGAAAGCGATGCGGAGCGGTTGCCGCATGCCGACGACGACGCTGCTCACACGGTCGAGCACCGCGGCTCCCAGGCGAGCGACGTCGGGGATGTCGAGGGCCGCCGGGGCGGTCGTCCCCGTCGTCGGCGCGGTCGCCGCGCCGTCGTGCTGGTGGATGGGATCAGCGGGCATGTGGCGGCTCCTGGATGCTCGGGGCGGGCTGTCGGGATGCGGTGCTCGGCTCGTCCGCGGCGCCGACGGTGGGAAGGGACGTGGCCGCGTCCTCGCGCTCCGACGCCTCCAGTCGGGCGAGCGCCGCCGACACCTCCGACGTGCGCGGCGGGGCGACTCCGGACCCGCGGCGCAGCAGTCGGAGCGCGTCGGCCCCGAGCAGTTCCTCGAGGCACGTGTCGGCGGTGCGGTCCTCCAGGTCGAGGCCCCGGAGGACCAGAGCGCGCTCGGCGACGAGCCGCAGGCGGCGGACCCCTTCAGGTGACGCCCGGCCGCCGCGGGCGCCCAGCGACCAGCCGAGCTGGACGATGTCGCGGCGCGCTCCCGGCCGGGGTTGCGGCGCGGGGACCGCCCAGACCACGTCGGCGGCCTCGCCCAGCGCCGAGAGGCAGGCGGTGATCGCGAAGGCGGCGGCGCCGAGCCCGATGGCGTGAGCGGCGTCCATCCCGAGGTACCAGGCGGCGACGCCGAACGCGATCCCGAGCACCGCGCTCAGGATGAGCCGCCGCAGCATCCGGGGCGGCAGGCGGCGGGTCATGGGCGGGCTCCGAAGCGGTCGAGCCGCGGCAGCCGCGGGGGCAGGCGACGGGTCATCGGCTCGCTCCGAAGCGGTCGGCCGATGTCGACGCGCGTGCGCGCGGGGCGTCGCTCCACGAGGCCCGGAGCGCGTCTATGGCGGACCGCGCGGCGGCGACGTCCTGCGGCGTGACCGGTGCGCTGCTGAACCGCGCTCGCTGATACAGCGCGAGGAAGCGCTGCGCCGCGTCCCGGTCGGCTGCGACCCGAGCGAGGACGCGTGTGGTGAACTCCGCGGGCGTCTCCGCCGGCAGGCGGCGCACGCCGGAGTCGGCCGCGTCCTCCTCCAGCCCCACCCAGGCGCGTTCGATCGCATCCCGCGGCTCCCGCACGTCGGCGAGCTCGGCGGACGCGCGGTCGAGTCCGCGGCGCACGTGCTCCGGATCGACATGGCGCTCCGGCTCAGGATGCGGGTCGCCGACCTCGGCGTCCGTCACGTCGATGAGCGGAGGCAGCTCCCTCGGCGGCGCGCGCCGGCGGCGCAGACGCCAGAGCAGGGCGAGGGCGATCACGACCGCCAGCACGATGAGCGCGACGAACAGCCAGGAGAGGTCCAGGTGGAGCACCTGCGTCTGCTCCTGCGGTTCCGGACTGCCCGAGACCTGCGGCCGCGGCGGTGCGCTGGCGATCGGCGCGGGCGGCAGGAACATCCTCGGCCCGGTGAACTCGGGCGCGCCCTGGAAGGCGACCGCGACCACCGCGACGCCGACCAGCGCGGCGCACACCGCGAAGGTCCAGCGCCGCCGTCCGGTCGTCCTCGAAGCCACCCTGCCACCGTAACGCGCTCGGGCGCCGACCGTGTGGACGACCGAAGGGCGTCAGCCCAGGTGGCCGGCCTTCTCCATCTGCCGGAGGTCGCGCTTGAGGTCGGAGAGCTCGTCGCGCAACCGCGCCGCCAGCTCGAACTTGAGCTCACCCGCGGCCGCCAGCATCTGCTGGTTGAGGTCGGCGATGATCCCCTCGAGCTCGGCCGCCCCCTGGGCGGCGATGCCCCCGTTCCGGAGGTTCGGGGTCGGGCTCTTGCGCTTCTGGTCGCGGCCGGCGAGCATCCGGGCCGTGTCGGCCTCCTCACGGGCGAGGATGTCGGTGATGTCGGCGATGCGCTTGCGCAGCGGCTGCGGGTCGATCCCGTTCACGCGGTTGTACTCGATCTGCTTCTCGCGGCGGCGCTCGGTCTCTTCGATGGCGTTCTTCATCGAGTCGGTGAGCACGTCGGCGTACATGTGGACCTGCCCGGAGACGTTACGGGCGGCACGGCCGATCGTCTGCACCAGCGACGTGGACGAGCGGAGGAAGCCCTCCTTGTCCGCATCGAGGATCGCCACCAGCGACACCTCGGGGAGGTCGAGTCCTTCACGCAGCAGGTTGATGCCGACCAGCACGTCGTAGACGCCCGCGCGCAGCTCCGTCAGCAGCTCGACCCGTCGCAGCGTGTCGACGTCGGAGTGCAGGTAACGCACCTTGACGCCGGCCTCTGCGAGGAAGTCGGTGAGCTCTTCCGCCATCTTCTTGGTGAGCGTCGTGACGAGCACGCGCTCGTCGCGCTCGACGCGCAGCCGGATCTCCTCGAGCAGGTCGTCGATTTGCCCCTTGGTCGGCTTGACGACGATCTCGGGGTCGACGAGTCCGGTCGGGCGGATGATCTGCTCCACGACGCCGTCGGCGATGCCCAGCTCGTACTTGCCCGGCGTCGCGGACAGGTACACGGTCTGACCGACGCGGTCCTTGAACTCGTTCCATCGGAGCGGGCGGTTGTCGAGCGCGCTCGGGAGACGGAACCCGTGCTCGACCAGCGTGCGCTTGCGCGATGCGTCGCCCTCGTACATGGCACCGATCTGCGGCACCGTCACGTGGGACTCGTCGATGACGACGAGGAAGTCGTCCGGGAAGTAGTCGAGAAGGCAGTGCGGGGCTTCGCCGGGCAGCCGCCCGTCGATGTGGCGCGAGTAGTTCTCGATGCCCGAGCAGAAGCCGATCTGCTCCATCATCTCGAGGTCGAACTGCGTGCGCATGCGCAGCCGCTGCGCCTCGAGCAGCTTGCCTTCGCGCTCCAGCTCCTGCAGGCGCTCGTGCAGCTCCTCCTGGATGGTGCCGATCGCGCGCTGCATGGTCGCCGGGCTCGCGGCGTAGTGCGTCGCCGGGAAGACGGACACCGCGTCGAGCTTGGCGATCACGTTGCCCGTCAGCGGGTGCAGCGAGTACAGCGCCTCGATCTCGTCGCCGAACAGCTCGATCCGGATCGCGTGCTCCTCGTAGACCGGGATGATCTCGATCGTGTCGCCGCGCACGCGGAACTTGCCGCGCGAGAAGTCGACGTCGTTGCGCTCGTACTGCATGTTGACGAAGCGGCGGATGAGGGCGTCGCGCCCCACGTTCTGGCCGACCTGCAGGGCGACCATCGCCTCCAGGTACTCCTCGGCCGCACCGAGGCCGTAGATGCAGGACACGGTCGAGACGACGACGACGTCGCGCCGGCTCAGCAGCGAGTTGGTGGTGGAGTGCCGCAGCCGCTCGACCTCGGCGTTGATGGACGAGTCCTTCTCGATGAAGGTGTCCGTCTGCGGCACATAGGCCTCGGGCTGGTAGTAGTCGTAGTACGAGACGAAGTACTCGACCGCGTTGTTCGGCAGCAGCTCGCGGAACTCGTTGGCCAGCTGCGCAGCCAGGGTCTTGTTGTGCGCGAGCACGAGTGTCGGGCGCTGCACCTGCTCGATGAGCCAGGCGGTCGTCGCGGACTTTCCGGTACCGGTGGCGCCGAGCAGCACCACGTCGGTCTCACCCGCGTTGATGCGACCCGCCAGCTCGGCGATGGCCTGCGGCTGGTCACCGCTCGGCTGGTATTCGCTGACGACCTCGAAGGGACGGACGGAGCGCGTGGGAAGCATGTCTCCAGTCTAGGAAGGACCACTGACACTGCGGCCCGCTCTCGCTCACAGCGGAACGGCCGATCGGCCCTGCCCGCTCAGGAGGCCGCGCGCAACTCCTCCCAGAGGGCGTCGACCTGCTCCAGCGTGTGGGCGAGGGTGCCACCGGTCTCGATGACGACGTCGGCGACGGCCAGCCGCTCGTCATCCGACGCCTGCGACCGGATGCGTCGCTCAGCCTCGGCGCGGTCCATCCCGCGCAGGTCGACGAGGCGCCGGATGCGCGTCTCCGCGTCGGCGTGTGCCACGACGACGCGGTCGAACCGGTACTCGTTGGCCGACTCCACGAGCAGCGGGACGTCGTAGACGACGATCGCGTCCGGGTCGGCCTCCCCGCGGCCCGGAACCGCGCGGTGGACTCGGCCATCACGGCGGGGTGGGTGATGCCGTTGAGCGCCTGCAGAGCCTCGGGGTCGCCGAAGACGATGGCACCGAGGGCGGGGCGATTCAGGGAGCCGTCGGCGGCGATGACCCCGTCCCCGAAGCGCTCGGCGATGGCGGCGAGAGCCGGAGTGCCCGGCTCGACGACCTCGCGGGCGATGCGGTCCGCGTCCACCACGACGGCGCCGTGGGAAGCGAGACGGGAGGCGATGGTCGATTTGCCGGAGGCGATCCCGCCGGTGAGTCCGATCAGCTGCACCCGTTCAGCCTAGCGGCGGCCGTGCCGCCGGGAACGACGAAGCGGCCGGCCCCGAAGGGCCGGCCGCTCGTTGGTGAGGATGCTCAGTTGTTGGAGCTGAGCTTCTCGCGCAGAGCCGCAAGCGACTCGTCGTCGGCGAGGGTTCCACCCTGGCCCGAGTCGGAGGAGTACGACGAGGTGCCGCTGTCGGCAGCAGCCTCCTCGAGGCCCTTGGCGACCTGGCGCTTGTGCGCCTCCCAGCGCGCCTGGGCCGCAGCGTACTGCTGCTCCCACTCGTCGCGCTGCGCCTCGAAGCCTTCCTTCCACTCGTTGGTCTCCGGGTCGAAGCCCTCCGGGTACTTGTAGTTGCCCTGGTCGTCGTACTCGGTGACCATGCCGTAGAGCGCCGGGTCGAACTCGGTGCCCTCGGGGTCGACGCCCTCGTTCGCCTGCTTGAGGCTGAGCGAGATGCGGCGGCGCTCCAGGTCGATGTCGATGACCTTGACGAACACCTCGTCGCCCACCGAGACGACCTGCTCGGCCAGCTCGACGTGCTTGCCGGACAGCTCGGAGATGTGGACAAGGCCCTCGATGCCGTCCGCGACGCGGACGAACGCACCGAACGGGACGAGCTTCGTGACCTTGCCCGGCGCGACCTGACCGATCGCGTGGGTGCGGGCGAAGACCTGCCACGGGTCCTCCTGCGTCGCCTTGAGCGACAGCGAGACGCGCTCGCGGTCGAGGTCGACCTCGAGGATCTCGACGGTGACCTCCTGGCCCACCTCGACGACCTCGGAGGCGTGCTCGATGTGCTTCCAGGAGAGCTCCGACACGTGGACGAGACCGTCGACGCCGCCGAGGTCGACGAACGCACCGAAGTTGACGATCGACGAGACGACGCCCTTGCGGACCTGGCCCTTGTGCAGGTTGTTGAGGAACGTGGTGCGGGACTCGGACTGGGTCTGCTCCAGCAGCGCGCGGCGCGAGAGCACCACGTTGTTGCGGTTCTTGTCGAGCTCGAGGATCTTGGCCTCGATCTCCTGACCCAGGTAAGGGGTGAGGTCGCGGACGCGGCGCAGCTCGATGAGCGAAGCCGGCAGGAAGCCGCGCAGGCCGATGTCGACGATCAGGCCGCCCTTGACGACCTCGATCACCGTACCGGTGACGACGCCGTCGGCCTCCTTGATCTTCTCCACATCGCCCCAGGCGCGCTCGTACTGCGCACGCTTCTTGGACAGGATGAGGCGGCCTTCCTTGTCCTCCTTCTGGAGAACAAGGGCCTCGACGGTGTCGCCGACCTCGACGACCTCGGTGGGGTCGACGTCGTGCTTGATGGAAAGCTCGCGCGAGGGGATGACACCCTCGGTCTTGTAACCGACGTCGAGGAGGACCTCGTCGCGGTCGATCTTGACGACGGTGCCTTCGATGAGGTCTCCGTCGTTGAAGAACTTCAGCGTCTTTTCGACCGCGGCAAGAAAGTCCTCAGCAGATCCGATGTCGTTGACGGCGACCTGCTTGGGTGCCTTGTCGGTCGTTGCGGTTGTCATGTAGTGGGTGCTCCGTAATGGACAGGAATCAGGCCGGTCGCGATAGGTTTTCGATGTGATTCCGCGAACGGCAGGCGGATAGGGATGTCACACAAGTGACGTTCTAGTCTACCGGGCGTTGGACGCGTCCAGCAAGCTGCGCTCGCCCAGGATGTCGCGGAGCGCCGGCTCCAGGTCGGGGAAGGCGAAACGGTAGCCGGCGTCGAGCAGTCGTTCGGGCTCCACCCAGCGGCTCTTCAGCACCAGTTCGGTCTCTGTGCGGATCGCCGCTGAGCCCAGCTCGAGCATCCACCGGTACGCCGGGACCCCGACCCGCACGCCGAGCAGCCGGCGCAGCAGCGCCATCAGAGTGCGGTTGTCGGTCGGATGCGGTGCCGCCACATTGACCGGCCCGACGAGGTCGGGACGCGCGCGCAGGAACTCGATGGCGCCGAGCACGTCGGCGATGTGGACCCAGCTGAACTTCTGGCGTCCGCCGCGCGCCCGGAACTCGTGGAACGTGCCCGCGTTGCGTCGCGCCGCCGTCGCGAACCACGGCCCGTCGACCTGCGGTCCGCCGAGGCCGAACCGCACGAGGTTCACCAGGGGCGTGAGCGCGCTGCCGTCGCCCAGGACGATCGCCATACGCAGCGCGACCCGGCGCGTGGCCGGCAGATCGCCCTCGAACAGCTCGCGCTCCCAGGCCTTGGCCACGTTCACCGAGAACCCCGTGCCGAGTTCGCCGGTGGACTCGGTCATCGGCCGGTCCTCCGCGTGCCGGTAGATGGTGGCGGTCGACGCGTTGAACCAGACGGGAGGCGGCGCGTCGCTCGCGGCGATCGCCGTACGCACGGCCTTCGTCGTCTCCAGCCGCGACCGGAAGATCTCCGCGCGGTTGGCGTCGCCGTACCGGCAGTTGACGCTCTTGCCGGCGAGGTTGATCACCGCATCGGCTCCCGTCACCGCCGCTCGTAGCCCGGCCGCATCGTCCCACCGGACATCCGGCCCGGCGCGCCCGACCAGCACCAGCTCGGCGCCGGACGCCCGGTAGTGCTGCTCCAGGTACCGCCCGACGAATCCGGATGCCCCTGCGATCACGATGCGCTCGGTCACTCCGGCTGCTCCCCTCCTCGATCCCGTACCGGAATCGTCCCGTGTACTGATAGATCCGGCCGATCACCGGCACGGCGACGACGATGGACACCTCCTGGCGCTCGGCCAGGTCGTCCCAGCGCTCCGTGAGGACCACGACCGGCGCGACCAGCCGCGGGATCGGCACCCGTCGGCCACCGACCACGAGCTTGACGGCGGTCGACCGCAGCCGGAGGCCGCCATCCCGCACGGTCGCACGGAACACCGCCTCGGCCCGCACCGGATCGCCGAGCCGGTCGATCAGCGCGCCGCCGCGGACCCCGATCTCGTCGACCATGAGCGCCGACCGAGCCCGGCCGCGCCCGGCCAACTCGAACGACCGCACCGCGGCAACCGCCAGCGAGCCATCGGCACCGACCGCCGCCCGGTTCGCCACGGTGAACGGCACATCCCGCTCCCACACCGGGAACATGACGTGCGCCCTGGCGAACCAGGCGAGAACCGGCCACAGCCAGCGCCGCGGCGTGCCGACCGTCTCGAACACGCCGCTCCCCCGCCCCACCGCGCCGGCCGGGATGGCGTCGAAGTACGTCCGCAGGCGCGGATGCAGCTCGTCGAACGCCGCGGCCAGCACGACGCGGTAGGGAGAGGTCACAGGTGTCGCGCGGCTCAGTCGAGCAGCGCCGACTTCAGCGTGTCGAGGCCGACGCCGCCGATGTCGAGGGCCTTCTTGTGGAACGCTTTGATGTCGAAAGACGCGCCCTCGCGACGGGCGTACTCGTCGCGCAGCTGCTCCCAGATGCGCTGACCGATCTTGTACGACGGCGCCTGCCCCGGCCAGCCGAGGTAGCGGTTCACCTCGAAGCGGACGAAGCCGTCGTTCATGTTGACGTTCTCGCGCAGGAAGGGGAAGGCGTCCTCACCCGTCCACGGACGGGACCCGTCGGGCAGCGGCTTCTCCAGGTGCACGCCGATGTCGAGCACCACGCGCGCCGCGCGCATCCGCTGGCCGTCGAGCATGCCGAGGCGGTCGGCCGGGTCGTCGAGGTAGCCCAGCTGCTCCATCAGGCGCTCGGCGTAGAGGGCCCAGCCCTCGGCGTGACCCGAGGTGCCGGCGATGCGGCGCCAGGAGTTGAGCTGCGCCTTGTTGTACGTCGCCTGCGCGATCTGCAGGTGGTGCCCGGGAACACCCTCGTGGTAGACGGTCGTCAGCTCGCGCCAGGTGTCGAACTCGGTCACGCCCTCTGGCACGCTCCACCACATCCGGCCGGCGCGCGCGAAGTCGTCGCTCGGGCCGGTGTAGTAGATACCGCCCTCCTGCGTGGGGGCGATCATGCACTCCAGGCGACGGATCTCGGCCGGGATGTCGAAGTGCGAGCGGCCGAGCTCTTCGATCGCGCGGTCGCTGGTCTCCTGCATCCACCGCTGCAATGCATCGGTGCCGTGGAGCTTGCGGCTGGCGTCGCCGTCGAGGAATTCGATCGCCTCGAGCACGCTCGCGCCCGGCTTGATCTCGTTCGCGATCGACTCCTGCTCGGCGCGCATGCGCGCCAGCTCTTCGATGCCCCACTCGTAGGTCTCGTCGAGGTCAACCGTCGCGCCGAGGAAGCCGCGCGAGGCGAGCGCGTACAGCTCGCGGCCCACCGCGTCCTTCTCGGGCGCGTGCTGCGCCAGCTCGTTCTCGAAGAAGTCGGCCAGCGTGGCGTACGCCTGCGCGGCCTGCTGGGCGCCGTCGGCGAGGTCGGCCTTCAGCGACTCCGGAAGCACGCCGTTCAGCGGCTTGGCGTCGGCGGTGAACTCGTAGAAGAAACCGGTGTCGGCGACCTGCTTGCGCGCCTGCGCCAGCACCTCGCGCACCTGACGGATGGCCGGGACGTTGCCGGCCGCGATGCCGCTGCGCAGGGTCTCGATGTAGCCGTCCATCGCCGCAGGGAGGTTGTGGAGGCGCTTGGAGACGTTGGCCCAGTCGTCTTCGGTGTCGGTGGGCACGAGGTCGAAGATGTCGCGCAGCTCCTGCGCCGGCGACGCGATGACGTTGAGGTCGCGCTGGGCGAACCCCGCTTCGTGCTTCTCGACGGTGAGCTGCAGCTCGCGCGTGAGGTCCATCTTGGTGACGCGGTCGATGTCGTCGACCGGCTCTGCCGCCTCGATGCGGGCCAGCGCCTCCTTCACCTTGGCGATGGCGTGCTCCGCGCCGGCTGGCGAGTAATCGGCGTACTCGCCCTCACGGCCGGGACGGCCGAGCCAGACGTGGAACTCCGGGTACAGCTCGAGCTGGGTGTCGACCCACTCCTCGGCGATCGTGTCGACCGGGGTGGGTTCGCGCTTCTGATCGTTGGTCATGCTCCGACACTACCGACGACCGCTCCCGCCCGGCACGGGGCGCCCAGAATTGTGGACAAGTCGCGAAAGAGTCGGGGTGTGGACGGATTCAGGCGAGGCCGCGCCGGTCCAGTTCGTCCTGCAGTGCGACGAAGAACCGGTCGATCTCGCCGAGTTTCCGCGTGTACAGCAGCGTGTCGGCCCCGCGCACCCGCCCGACCGCGTCGAACTCGATGCGCGTGTGCGTCGCATCCACCGGGAGGAACCGCAGGTGCGGCTCGAACAGCACGAAGAGCGACAGCAGCTGAGCGGCCGGGTCGCGCAGGCTCGTCCCCCTCAAGGCCGCGCGCACGAACTCGCGCGCCTCCTCCGGCGGGATCGGCACGACCTCGCTCGGGACGTGCCGCGGGGCGACAGCCTTCCGTCGGCGTCTACGCGGCTCGAGCTCGCTCACACGGGCAGGCTACGCCTGCCGTCAGTGCGCCGCCGCGTCCCAGTTCGCGCCGCGGCCGACCTGCACGTCGAGCGGCACCCGAAGGTCGGCCGCACCGGCCATGCGGGCGCGCACGATCGCCTCGAGCGCGTCCCACTCCCCCGTCGCCACCTCGAAGATGAGCTCGTCATGCACCTGGAGGAGCATCCGGGATTCGAGCTTCTGGTCGATGATGTCGCCGGCGATGCCGAGCATCGCGACCTTCATGATGTCGGCCGCCGAGCCCTGGATGGGCGCGTTCAGCGCCTGACGCTCGGCGTTCTCGCGCATGACGCGGTTGGTCGAGGTGAGGTCGGCGAACGGGCGGCGACGGCCGAAGATCGTCTCGGTGAAGCCGTCCACGCGGGCCTGCTCGACCACGTTTCGGAGGTAGTCGCGCACAGCGCCGAAGCGCTCGAAGTAGTCGGTCATCAGCTGGCGCGCCTCCGACGTCTCGATGCGCAGCTGCTTCGAGAGGCCGAATGCGGACAGTCCGTAAGCGAGGCCGTACGACATCGCCTTGACCTTTGTGCGCATGGCCGGGGTGACTTCGGCCGGGGTGACGCCGAAGACGCGGGAGCCGACGAAGCGGTGCAGGTCTTCTCCGCCGTTGAACGCCTCGATCAGGCCCGGATCCTCCGACAGGTGCGCCATGATGCGCATCTCGATCTGCGAGTAATCCGCGGTCAGCAGCGTCTCGAAGCCCTCGCCCTGCGTGAACGCGGAGCGGATCTCGCGACCCTCCTCGGTTCGGATCGGGATGTTCTGGAGGTTCGGGTCGTTCGACGAGATACGACCGGTGCTCGTGCCCGTCTGGTCGTAGGTCGTGTGGATGCGGCCGTCCGACTCGACCGAGCGCTCCAGCGTCTCGACGATCTGCTTGAGCTTCGTCGCGTCGCGGTGCTGCAGCAGCAGGCCGAGGAACGGATGCGGGTTCTTCTCCTGCAGGTCCGCCAGCGACCCGGCGTCGGTGGAGTAGCCGGTCTTGGTCGCGCGGGTCTTCGGCATCCCCAGCTCCTCGAACAGCACCTGCTGCAGCTGCTTCGGGGACCCGAGGTTGAGCTCGTGGCCGACCTGCGCGTACGCCTGGGCAGCGTAGTCGTTGGCCTTGTCGGTCAGCTGGCCGCGCAGGCGCGCGAGCACCGCGGAGTCGATAGTGACGCCGTTCAGCTCCATCTCGGCGAGCACGGCGACCAGCGGCAGCTCGATGTCGTCCAGGACGCTGCGGGTGCCCTCGTCGAGCGCGATCGCCTGGCCCTCGGCGACGCGGCGGATGAACCACGCCTCGGTCGCCGGGCTCACGGCGTCGTTGATCGGGACGAGCTGGTTCGGGTCGGAGACCGGCAGGGTCTCGCCCAGCACCTCGTACACCTGCTCGGCGAGCGACTGGGCCGCCGCCCCGGGGTTCACGAGCCAGGATGCGATGCGCGTGTCGAACGCGAGGCCGTCCACCACGAAGCCGGCGCGGCTCAGCGCCTTGAACTGCGGCTTGGCGTGGAAGAAGTACTTGGGAGCGCTGCTCGCCAGCCACTCCTCCAGCGCCGCGTAGTCGGGCCGGCCGGGCACCCACGGCACGAAGACGCTGTCGTCGGCGGTCGCCAGGCCGAAACCGGAGATGCCCGCTGGGCCGAGCTCCAGCTGGACGGCGACGGCCGCGCCATCGGCCGACGCCTTCGACAGCCAGTTCGCCAGCTCCTCGTCGACCATCGTGCGGACGGCCGGCGCGGTGACCGCGCCCGCGTCACCGACCTGGGCCGACGCCGCGACGCCGTCGAGCATCCCCTCTTCTGCCGCCGTCTTCATCAGCCGCTCGAGCAGCGTCTTGAACTGGAGGCGCGCGAAGATGTCGCGCACGGCGTTCTCGTTGAGCGGCTTGCGCTCGAGGTCGGCCGGCCCGATCGGCAGCTCGACGTCGTCGCGCAGCTGGTTGAGGCGGCGGTTGCGGAGCGCGTTCTCCTTCTGGTCGCGGAGGTTCTGCCCCACGACGCCCTTGATCTCGTCCGCGTGGGCGACGATGTTCTCGACCGTGCCGTACTGCTGGACCCACTTGACGGCGGTCTTCTCGCCGACCTTGTCGATGCCGATCAGGTTGTCGCTCGTCTCTCCGACCAGCGCCGCGATCTCGGGGTACTGGTACGGCTCGATCCCGTACTTCTCGCGCACGGCGGCGGGGTCGTAGACCTTGAGCTCGGAGACGCCTCGCACGTTCGGGTAGAGCAGGGTGACGTCGTCGTTGACGAGCTGGATGGTGTCGCGGTCGCCCGAGACGATGAAGACCTTGTAGCCCTGCTCGGCTCCCTGGCGCGCGAGGGTGGCGAGGATGTCGTCGGCCTCGAAGTCCTCTTTCGCGATCGTCCTCACGTTCATCGCGTGCAGCGCCTCTTCGAGCAGCGGCACCTGGCCGGCGAACTCGGACGGGGTCTCGCCGCGCGTGCCCTTGTACTCGGGATATTCCCGGGTGCGGAAGGAGTAGCGGGAGATGTCGAAGGCGACCGCGAGGTGCGTCGGCTTCTGCTGCTGCAGCAGGTTGATGAACATCGCGATGAAGCCGTGGATCGCGTTCGTGTGCTGACCCTCGCGGTTCACGAAACTGTCGACGGGGAGGGCGTAGAAGGCCCGGAATGCCAGCGAATGGCCGTCGATGATCAGAAGGGTAGGCTTTTCGGAGTCTGACACCAGCCCAGCCTACAAGGGGCCGGTGACAGTCCAGACGACCGTCAGGAGAGGCCGAGGATGACCGAGGACGCACTCGCGTACGTGCAGCAGAGGGGCTCGGCGCACTGGCCGAGAAGATGGGCATCGAGATGCTCGAGTTCACCGTTGACCGCGCAGTCGCGCGCATGCCGGTGGAGGGCAACACCCAGCCCGCGGACCTCCTGCACGGCGGCGCGTACGTGGTGCTCGGCGAATCGCTCGGGTCGATGTCGGCGAACCTCTGGGCCGGCGAAGGGCGCCTCGCGGTCGGGATCGAGATCAACGCCTCGCACACCCGCTCCGCGACCAGCGGCTACGTGACCGGCGTGTGCACGCCTATCCACCTCGGCCGGACGTTGGCGACGCACGAGATCGCGGTGACGGACGACAAGGGCCGCCGCTGCTCCACGATCCGCATCACGAACCTGATCAAGGACCTGTAAGGCCCCCGCGCCCCTACTTCTTGGGCGCCAGCTGCTCGATGATCGCCTGGGCGACGTCGTGCATGGTGAGACGGCGGTCCATCGACGCCTTCTGGATCCAGCGGAACGCCTCCGGCTCCGACAGGCCCATCTTCTCGTTGAGGAGGCCCTTCGCGCGGTCGACCAGCTTGCGGGTCTCGAAGCGCTGAACCATGTCCGACACCTCGGCCTCGAGGGCGATGATCTGCTGGTAGCGGGCCAGCGCGATCTCGATCGCAGGCAGCAGGTCGTTCGGCGTGAACGGCTTCACCACGTAGGCGAGGGCGCCGGCCTCGGTCGCGCGCTCCACGAGCTCCTTCTGGCTGAACGCCGTCAGCAGGACGACCGGGGCGATGTGGTCCTTCGACAGCCGCTCTGCGGCCGAGATGCCGTCGAGCTGCGGCATCTTGACGTCCATGATCACCAGGTCCGGGCGCAGCTCGGTGGCGAGTGCGACGGCGGTCTCGCCGTCTCCGGCCTCACCGACCACCTCGAAGCCGTTGTCGCGCAGGATCTCGACGATGTCGAGGCGGATGAGGGACTCGTCCTCCGCGACGACGACGCGGCGGGGTGCGGTGGGGGTGGTCGGTTCCTGGTCAGTCACGAGCAAAATCCTACGGTATCGTTCAGGTGTTGTTGTGCGCCGCCGTGGCGGAATGGCAGACGCGGAGCACTCAAAATGCTTTGTCCGGAAGGGCGTGTGGGTTCGAGTCCCACCGGCGGCACGACTCTCTAGATGCGGGCGCCGACGACGGTCGCGGCGAAGCGGCGGGCGCGTTCGGCCAGCCCCTCGATGCGCTGCTCGACCACCAGATCGGCGTCGAATCCGACGTACGACGGCGGCGGAGTGCGGCGGACATTGGCGCTGCACTCGAAGGCGCCGCAGACCAGCGTGCCCACGGTGTCACCATTGCGGCCAGGGGCTCCGGCGCGCCGCGCCGACCAGAACCAGACGTCGTTGGTGAGGTGCACGTCCTGGCACCAGCCGCACATCGACGGCGCGTGCGACCGCATGCTGGCCTCAGAGGCGCGGAGCACGATCCCGACGGGGCCGTCGTCGGTGGGGATGACGACGTAGCCGCGCTGCGGCAGCCGCGGGTCGCGCCAGCCGAGGTATTCGCGGCGGGACCAGTCGACCTCGTGCAGGCCGGGCGGCATCGGAAGCTCCTCGGCTTCGCTGCGGGAGCAGTTGACGAACGACTCGCGGATCTGCTGCGGGCTCAGGATCTCCATGCGCACCTCCTCGTCCCATGCTCGCACAGGTTTCGGGAGGCACCGCTTGACCCTGCCCCACGGGTCAAGGCTTAGCCTGCCGCCATGACCACGATCGAGAGCGTCACCGACGCCCGCTTCCAGGAGGATGTCCTCGCCGCCCCGGGCACCACCGTCGTCGAGTTCTGGGCGGAATGGTGCGGGCCCTGCCGGGCGCTGACGCCCATCCTGGAGCAGCTGCAGGACGAGCACGCGGACCGAATCCGCATCCTCAGGATCAACGCCGATGAGAACATGGACACGACGGTCGCGTACAAGGCGCTCGCCCTGCCGGTCATCAAGGTGTTCCAGAACGGGGAGGTCGTGAAGACGATCATCGGCGCGAAGCCGAAGCCCGCGATGGAGATGGAGCTGGCGCCGTTCCTCAGGTGAGGTCGTCGTAGGCGCCGCTCACCCAGCCGATGTACCGGTCGGCCGAGCGCAGCACGGCGCCGCGCGCATCCTCCGGGATCACGTTGCCGAGGTTGCCGTACATCCGCTCGAACGGCCGGTCGCACACGGCGTCGGCGACCCGGCGCACCACGGGCGCCGACAGCGGGATGTCGTTCGGGAAGCTGCGCTGGAACGTCACCCAGCGCTGCGACGGCCCTGGGAAGACGGTGTCGCCGCTGAGCACGACGCCGCGATCCCAGTGGACGACAGCGCTGCCCGGGAAGTGGCCGCCGATCGTCCGCAGGGTGACGCCGGGCAGCACCTCCACCTCGCCGGTCCACGTCTGGATGGCGGCGTCCTCGCGCTGCACCCAGTGCCGGTCGGCGGCGTTGACGAGCACCGGAGGGTCGCCGAGCATCCGGGACCACGTCACCTGCGCGCCGAACATGTGCGGGTGGCTGGTGGCGATCACGGCCGCGCCGCCGAGGTCCTGCACCGCTGCGGCGGCGGCCTCGTCGACGTAGCCGGTCGGGTCCCAGAGCAGGTTGCCGTCGGGCGTGCGCAGCAGGATGCTCTGCTGCCCGATCCCGACCTTCGGCTCGCTGCGCAGGCCGTAGAGGTCGGGCTCCAGCTCGGTGACGACCACGCGCTCGCCCTCGCGCTGCAGCCGCTGCAGCGTGGTCCACTCCTGGCCGGTCGGCGGCACGTACTGCCGCTCGTCCTCGCAGATCGGGCACGAGGCGGGTGGATGCTCCGCCGTTCCGTACTCCACCGCACAGGTCGCGCACAGCCACTCCGCCATGCCTCGACCCTAGCGCGGCGGAATAGGCTGCCACGAGGACGGATTGGAGTGGATGTGAAACGCATCGGGTTCCTCAGCTTCGGGCATTACCAGCCCATCCCCGGCTCCGTGTCGCGCACCGCGGCGGACGCCCTCACCCAGACCATCGAGCTCGCCGTCGCCGCCGAGGAGCTGGGCGCGGACGGCGCATTCGTCCGCGTCCACCACTTCGCGCCGCAGCTCGCGTCGCCGTTCCCGCTGCTGGCGGCGATCGGCGCGCGCACCAAGCGGATCGACATCGGCACGGCCGTGATCGACATGCGGTACGAGAACCCCCTCTACATGGCCGAGGACGCGGCGGCCGCCGACCTGATCAGCGGCGGGAGGCTGCAGCTCGGCGTGAGTCGCGGGTCACCCGAGACGGCGCTGCGCGGGTCGGAGTCGTTCGGCTACGTCCCGGCCGAGGGCGAGACGGACGCGGACATGGCGCGCCGGCACACGGAGCTGTTCCGCGCAGCGATCGCCGGTGCGGGCGTCGCCGAGGCGAACCCGGCCATGACCGGCGGCCAGCGCGGCGCGCTCGCGATCGAGCCGCAGTCCCCCGGGCTCCCCGACCGGATCTGGTGGGGCGCCGGCACGCGCGCGACCGCCGTCTGGGCGGCCGAGCAGGGCATGAACCTGATGAGCTCGACCCTGCTCACGGAAGACACCGGCGTCCCGTTCTCCGACCTCCAGTACGAGCAGCTGCAGCAGTACCGCGAGGCGTGGAAGACCGCCGGCTGGGAGCGCGAGCCGCGCGTCTCGGTGAGCCGCAGCATCCTGCCGATCACCACCGACCTCGACCGCCGCTACTTCGGCGCATCCGCCCTCGCCGACCGCCACGACCAGGTGGGTCACCTCGACGGCGGCCTCGCCCGGTTCGGCAAGAGCTACGTCGGCGAGCCGGAGCAGATCGTCGAGGAGCTGCGCGAGGACGCCGCGGTCGCGGACGCGGACACCCTGCTGGTGACCGTGCCCAACCAGCTCGGCGTCGAGTACAACGCGCACCTGCTCGAGACGATCGTGATGCAGATCGCCCCCGCGCTCGGCTGGCGGGACTGAACCCCGGTTCGGGCGTTTGTACCCCGAACGCGGCATAGACGATACCCAGGAAATTGGGATGATTGACGTACTGCGCACCCGAAGCTGCAGTACTGCAATGGATCTGCTTCCGAAGGGTGTGCCATGGATGGCCGTCGTCTCCGCTCCGTGTTCGTCTCCACAGCGCTCGCCGTCGCTCTCGGCGGGTCGCTCCTCGCGGCCGCACCGGCGTCGGCCGTGACCGCGCGGGTCGACAGCGGCACCACCGCCTCCTCGGCCATCACCGGGATGTGGGCGTGGGGCAACCCGATCGACCCGGCCGTGGACGCGCGGGGCGAGGGGATGCCGCAGTTCGAGCCGCAGGCGCTGGCGCAGTTCGCGGCGGCGCACCAGCTGAAGACGGTGTTCCTATCGGTGCCGTGGGCCGCCGACGAGGGGCCGTTCTCGGCGTGGCTGACGGACGCCGTGGCGGCGTTGCACGCGGTCGGCGTGACGAAGGTGGCCGCGCTCGGCGGCGACCCTGCCTGGGCGGACGACCCGTCGCTCGCGGCGCAGTGGACGACCGCGGCGCTTCGTGCCGCGCCGTTCGACGCCGTGCAGTTCGACGTCGAGCCGTGGGTGGTGTCCTCGGACAGCGAGTTGCCGGCGGTGGTCGCGAAGCTCCAGGCCATGTACGACGCCGCACGCGTGGCGGCCGGTTCGGTGCCGGTCGGTGCGGACCTGCCGTGGTGGCTGGCCCTCAAGCCGCAGCCGGGAGGCGGCACCGCCTTCGACGCGCTGCTCCCCCACCTGAAGTCGGTCGCGATCGTCGCGTTCAGCGACCATGCGGCCGAGACGGACGGGATCATCACGTACGCGAAGCCGGCCGCGACCGCCGCTGCGGCGAAGCGCATCCCGTTCTCGATCGGCGTCGAGACCGACACGCCCGAGGTCGCCGGCGGCCCCGCCGCGACCTTCGGCGACGACACCGCGGCCCTGCTGGAGTCGGAGACGGCGAAGGTGCGCACGGCGCTCTCGTCGCTGCGCGGCTACGGCGGCGTGACCGTCGAGCACCTGCGCAGCTGGCAGGACCTCCTCGCCCGCTGACTCTCCCTTCGGTGAAGTGCAGCTAGTTGCGGTCGACACGCCGTAGAACTGCGCAACGACCTGCACTTCACGGGGTGGTCAGGCGGCGTCGGCGGCGGCCTCCAGCGCGGCGATGTCGAGCTTCCGCATCCGGAGCATGGCCTGGTTGGCGCGGGCCGCGCGTGCGCGGTCCGGGTCGGACTGCAGCTCCAGCAGCCGCCGCGGGACGATCTGCCAGCTGACGCCCCACGGGTCCTTCAGCCAACCGCACATGCTCTCCTCGCCGCCGTCCGCGGTCAGCGCCTCCCACAGCCGGTCGACCTCCGCCTGGTCGTCGCACAGCACCGACAGCGAGAACGCCTCGGTGAAGCCGTTCGCCGGCCCGGTGTTCATCGCCTGGTACTCGACCCCGTCGAGCGTGAACCGCAGCACGATCAGGCCCTCCGGCATCCCTTCCCCGTAGCGCTGGACCTCCAGGATCTCGGAGTTCGGGATGAGGGACGTGTACAGGGCCGCCGCCTCCTCCACCCCGCGCTCGAACCACAGGAACGTGCTGACCTTCTGCATGGGAGCCCCCTCACACCGTCGTGGATGCGGCCCATGGTAGCCGCGCGGAGTAGCGTTGCTCCGTGTCGATCGCATTCTCCAGTTACATCGCCATCGGGGACAGCTTCACGGAGGGCGTCGGCGACGACCTCCCCGACGGGCGGGTGCGCGGCTGGGCCGACTTCGTCGCGCTCGGGATGGCCGCGGCGTCGCCCGAGCCGTTCCGCTACGCGAACCTCGCGGTGCGCGGCCGCAAGCTCGGGCCGATCGTGGCGGAACAGGTGGAGCCGGCGATCGCGCAGCATCCCGACCTCGTCAGTCTCAACGGCGGCGGCAACGACATCATGCGCCCGCGGGTCGACATCGAGGGCGTGGCGAAGACGCTGATGGATGCGGCCGACCGCGTGGTCGCATCCGGCAGCCACATGCTGCTCCTCAGCGGCGCGAACCCGAGCGCGCACCTCCCGCTGGGTGGACTCATGCGGCGCCGCGGCGAAGAGCTCGCGGTCGCGGTCCGCGCGATGCTGCCGCGCGACGGCATCACCTTCGTGGACAACTGGGCCGACGAGGGCCTGGAGGACATCCGCTACTGGTCGGCCGACCGCCTCCACCTCGGTCCGCTGGGCCACGCGCGCGTCGCGAGCAACGTGCTCACGGCGCTCGGCGTCCCGGTGCCCGAGGAGTGGGGCGTCGCGGAGGTCGCGGCCGCCCCGCCCGGAGAGCGCACCCGGCGCACCGCCGACTACTACCGCCGCTACGTGCTGCCGTGGATCGGGCGCAGGCTCACCGGCCGCTCCTCCGGCGACGGCCGCGCCGCGAAGATCGCCACCCTCACGGTCGTCGACCCCACCTCCGCCCAGCCGCTCTAGCGATCCAGGGGACGCAACACGCCGTTTTGGCACGGGCGTGACGGCGTGTTGCGACCCATGGATGCCAGCACGAGGCGGGCGACGGCGGTGGGATGCTCGACGTGCGCGAAGTGGCCGGTGCCGGGCAGGACGACGGTGCGCCACCCGGGGATGAGCGCCGGCAGGCGCGCGTCGTCGCGGGCCGGGACGAACACGTCGCGGTCACCCCGGATCGCCAGCACCGGGCAGTGGATGCGCGCCCACCGCTCCCCTGCCGGGTAGGCGCGCGCGGCGGTGACGGCGCGCACGAACGCGGCGGGGCGCAAGTCACGCGCCAGCTCGTGGACGACTCCCGGCACCCGAACGCTGAAGAGCGGCGACACGAGCACCCGGAGCAGCCCCCACCGGTCGAGGGCGCGCACGAACGCCGGGCCGCCGCGGCCCAGCGCCGCCAGCACCCGCATCCCGGCCAGCAGGAGGACGAGCGGCGCGTACCGCAGCAGCATCCCGCCCCGGGTCAGCCGGTCGGCCCGCGCCCCGAACACCGTCGCCGACACGACCACCACGCTCTCGGTCGCCTGCGGCTCCCGCACCGCCAGTTCCAGCGCGACGAACCCGCCGAGCGAGTGCCCCACCACCCGCCATCGCCGGTAGCCGAGCGCGCGCGCGACCTCCGCCACCGCCTCCGCCAGCACCCCGGCATCCAGCGTCGACGGCTCCGCAGGCGACGCGCCCCAGCCCGGAAGGTCCGGCACCACCAAATCCGGCACCGGGCCGCCGCGCTCCGCCTCCAGCGCCGCGATCAGCGGCCGCCAGGTCGTCCACGATCCGGCCGCGCCGTGCAGCAGGATGGTCGCGACCGACTCCTCCGGCGGGAGTTCACCTGCCGTTCGGTGCACGGCCACCGCCCCGGCATCCGTCTGCACGATCGTCTTTTCCACGCCTGTTGTTCGGAGCGGACCGGCCGTAGGATGCGCGACAAGCCGCCCACGAACGACGTACCCGCCTGCCGCGGCGGCCGGACCGGAGGAGCACATGACCGACACGACCGAGATCCGCGGACACGACCTCAGCGAGGAAACCCTCGACCGGCTCGACGCCTGGTGGCGTGCCGCCAACTACCTCTCCGTCGGCCAGATCTACCTGCTCGACAACCCCCTGCTGCGCCGGCCGCTCGGCCGCGACGACATCAAGCCCCGCCTGCTCGGTCATTGGGGCACCACCCCGGGCCTCAACTTCATCTACGCGCACCTCAACCGCGCCATCCAGGAGCGCGACCTCAACACGCTGTTCGTCGCCGGCCCCGGACACGGCGGCCCGGGCGTCGTCGCGAGCGCCTACCTCGACGGCACGTACAGCGAGCTCTACAACACCATCGACCAGAGCGAGGACGGGCTCCGCCGCCTCTTCCGCCAGTTCTCGTTCCCCGGCGGCATCCCGAGCCACGCGGCGCCGCAGACGCCCGGCTCCATCCACGAGGGCGGCGAGCTCGGCTACGCCCTCTCGCACGCCTACGGAGCCGCGTTCGACAACCCCGACCTGCTGGTCGCCGCGGTCGTCGGCGACGGCGAGGCCGAGACCGGGCCCCTCGCGACAGCGTGGCACTCGAACAAGTTCCTCAATCCGGCGCAGGACGGGGTGGTGCTGCCGATCCTGCACCTCAACGGCTACAAGATCGCCAACCCGACCGTGCTCGCGCGCATCCCGGAGTCCGAACTGCTCGATCTGATGCGCGGCTACGGCTACACGCCGTTCATCGTCTCCGGCGGCTTCGACGGCGAGGACCCGCGCGCCGTGCACGAGCGCATGGCCGCGACCCTGGACGAGATCCTGGATCGCATCGCCGAGATCAAGGATGCGGCGAGCGCCGGCACCCTCGACGGACGCCCGGCGTGGCCCATGCTCATCCTGCGCACGCCGAAGGGGTGGACATGCCCCGCGGAGATCGACGGGCATCCGACCGAGAACAACTGGCGCTCGCACCAGGTGCCGCTCGCGAACGCGCGCGACACCGAGGCGCACACCCGGCTGCTGGAGGAGTGGCTGAAGTCGTACCGCCCGGAGGAGCTGTTCGACGAGGAGGGGCGCCCGGTGGAGCTGGTGTCCTCGCTCGCGCCCCGCGGCGAGCGCAGGATGAGCGCGAACCCGGTGGCGAACGGCGGCCTGCTGCGTAAGGACCTGAGGTTGCCGGACTTCCGCGACTACGCCGTCGACGTGTCCACTCCCGGCGACACCGTGGCGGAGGCGACGAAGGTGCTCGGCGAGTGGTTCCGGGATGTGATGGCCGCGAACCCGCACGACTTCCGGCTGTTCGCCCCGGACGAGCTCGCGTCCAACCGCCTGCAGGCCGTGTACGACGACACGAGCAAGCAGTGGAACGCCGAGTACCTGCCGATCGACTCGGACAACCACCTGGCCCCGACCGGCCGGGCGATGGAGGTGCTGAGCGAGCACCAGTGCCAGGGCTGGCTGGAGGGGTACCTGCTGACCGGGCGGCACGGGGTGTTCACGTCGTACGAGGCGTTCATCCACATCGTCGACTCGATGTTCAACCAGCACGCGAAGTGGCTGAAGTCGGCGGGCGAGGTGTCGTGGCGGCGTCCTGTCGCATCCCTCAACTACCTGCTCAGTTCGCACGTGTGGCGGCAGGACCACAACGGCGCCTCGCATCAGGACCCGGGCTTCATCGACCACGTCGTCAACAAGAAGGCGGACGTGGTGCGCGTCTACCTGCCGTTCGACGCGAACACCCTGCTGTCGACGTACGACCACTGCCTGAAGTCGGTGGACTACGTGAACGTCGTGGTCGCGGGCAAGCAGCCGTCGCCGCAGTGGCTGAGCATGGAGGACGCGATCGCGCACTGCACGCGCGGCATCGGCATCTTCCCGTGGGCGGGGACCGAGGTGGAGGGCGAGGAGCCGGACGTGGTGCTCGGCTGCGCGGGCGACATCCCGACGCTGGAGACCCTGGCCGCGGCCGACATCCTGCGCCGCCATCTCCCCGACCTGAAGGTGCGGGTGGTGAACGTCGTCGACCTGATGCGGCTCCAGGACGCGCGCGAGCATCCCCACGGCTTGACCGACCGGGAGTACGACGCGCTGTTCACCACCGAGAAGCCGGTCATCTTCGCGTATCACGGGTATCCGTGGCTCATCCACCGCCTCACCTACCGCCGGGCCGGTCACGACAACCTGCACGTGCGCGGCTACAAGGAGGAGGGCACGACGACGACGCCGTTCGACATGGTCATGCTCAACGACCTCGACCGGTTCCACCTCGTGATCGATGTCATCGATCGGGTGCCGGGGCTCGCCTCGCGGGAGGCGGGGCTCCGCCAGGAGATGCAGGATGCGCGGCTGCGGGCGCGCCAGTACACGCGCGAGCACGGGGAGGACATCCCCGATGTCGCCGAGTGGAAGTGGGGCGGCGGAGAGCGGACCACGCGGATCGACACCACGGGCGGGGACAACGATTGACGGGTCCGGCGTCGTCGGGGGTCGCCGTTAGAGTCGACGCATGAGCGACATCGTGGTCCGCCCGGCCGACGCCTCCGTCTGGAGCGAGCTGGAGGTGGTGTTCGGTACGCGCGGCGATCCCTCGGGGTGCTGGTGCCAGTGGTTCAAGGTGCCGGGGTCGCAGTTCCGCGAGCTGTCGCGTCCGGAGCGCGCCTCGCGGCTGCACGAGCAGGTGGAGGCGGGAACGCCCGGCGTGATCGGCTGGGTCGACGGGGAGCCAGCCGGATGGGCGGCGGTCGAGCCGTATTCGGCCTACCCGAATCTGCGGCGCTCGCCCATCACCAAGCGGGTGGAGGGCGACCCGGAGGACCCGTGGGCGGTCACCTGCTTCGTGGTGCGGCTGGAGTTCCGGAACCGGGGGCTGTCGCGGGCGCTGCTCGACGGCGCGGTGGAGCACGCGCGCTCGCAGGGCGCCGACGTCGTGGAGGGGTATCCCGTCGACCCGGAGGTGCGGCCGTCGCTGTCGAACGCCGAGCGGTTCCACGGGACGGTGTCGCTGTTCCGCGACGGCGGGTTCGAGGTCGTCCGCCGGCCGAGCGCGACGCGGGCGATCATGCGGCGGACGGTGTGACGGGAACGGCGACGGTCCCGGCGCTGGCGCGCCGGTAAGCTCGATCGGGTGAGCTCCACCCGTCGCGACCGTCTCGTGGGAGCGAGTACCCAGGTCGCGACGGAGGTCAGCATCAACTTCGGCTCGGCGGTCGCCGGGTTGCTCATCCCGGTTGTCGGGTCGATCGTCGTCGTCGCCGCCCGCCAGGTGGTGACCGCCGCGGCCGTGCTGCCGTTCTACCGGCCGAAGCGCGCCGAGCTGACGTGGACGCGGCTCTGGCCCGCGCTGGCGCTCGGCGTGGTGCTCGCGGCGATGAACCTCAGCTTCTACGAGGCGGTCGGCCGGCTCGGGCTCGGGATCGCGGCGACCATCGAGTTCCTGGGTCCCTTCGCACTCGCGCTGGTCGGGTCACGGCGGCTGCTGGATGCGGGATGCGCGGTCGCCGCAGCGGCGGGCGTCTTCCTGCTCACGGCGACGGAGGGCGCGATCGACCCCTGGGGCGTCGTGCTGGCGCTGACCGCGGCGGCGGCCTGGGCGGCGTACATCCTGCTGACCCGCCGGGTCGCGATGCGGCTTCCAGGACTGGAGGGGCTGAGCGTCGCGAGCGTCGTCTCCACGGTGCTGACGGTCCCGCTCGCCCTGATCGTCGTCGACTACTCCAAGCTCGACCTGCGCATCCTGCTCATGCTGCTCGCCCTCGGCGTGCTGTCGTCGGCGGTGCCGTACAGCCTGGACACGTTCATCCTGCGCCGGCTCACCCCGCGGCTCTACGCCGTGATCACGAGCTTCGGTCCGGTCGTGGCGACGATCTTCGGGGTCATCGTGCTGGGCGAGCGTTTCACGGTCGTCCAGCTGGTCGGCATCCTCGTCGTGTGCGCAGCGGCGGGCATCACCATCGCGACGCAGCGCGATCAGCCGCGCTCCGAGCTGGAGCAGACGGCCGAAGCAGTGCCGTGACCCGGTGGCGGTCGGCCGTCAGGACAGGATGTCCTTCGTCGTGAACCGGCCGATGGCGAGGGCGCCGAAGACGGCGATGTAGCCGAGCTGCAGCAGCGCGTTCTGGCCGAACGAGTCCCACGAGATCGGGTCGCGCAGGAAGTCGCCGAAGCCCAGCCAGTAGTGACTGAACAGCCACGGGTGCAGGCCCTCCAGCTGCGGGAGCTGGTCGAGCACCTGCGAGATGACGGCGAGCACCGCGGTGGCTGCCATCGCGCCGACCGGGACGTCGGTGAGCGTCGACAGGAACAGCCCGATCGCGCACAGGCCGAGCAGCGACACGACGATGTAGAGCGCGATGAGCAGCATCCGCAGGTACGCCTCCCCGAGGCTCACCTGCACGCCGGACAGCAGCGTCACCGGTCCGATCGGGAACAGCAGCATCCCGATCAGCGCGCCGGCGAGCGCGACGACGAGCGCCGCAGCGACGCAGAAGACCGCGCAGCCCACGTACTTGACGCCGAGCAGGCGAAGCCGGCCCGCAGGCGCGATCACGAGGTAGCGGAGGGTGCCGTGGCTCGCCTCCCCCGCGATCGTGTCACCGGCGACCACGCCGATGGTCAACGGGAGGAACAGCGGCACGCAGACCACCAGGGCGGTGAACGCGACGAACAGGCCGTTGCTGCTGATCTCGCTGAGGAACGCGGGCCCGCGCGAGCTGCCCCCGGTGATCCGTACGGCGACGGCGATCAGGATGGGGACGGCCGCGAGGGCGGCGAACATCGCGTAGGTGCGCCACCGGCGGAACATGACCGAGATCTCGGAGCCGAGCAGCGCCCATCCCCCGACGGACGCTCCCGGCGCGCGGCGACGGACGCCGGCACGGCGGGCGCGGTGGCGGTCAGCTCACTGCTCGACATCGAAGCCCTCCCCGGTCAGCTCGACGAACCGCTCCTCGAGACTCGACGCGCGCACCGCGAAGCCGCGCAGCCGCACGCCATCGCCGACGAGGGCGGCGGCGAGCTGTTCGGCGGGCGCAGCATCCGCGGGGAGAGCCGCCTCCACGCCACCAGCGGCGGTCTCGGCGGTCAAGCCGAAGCGCGCCAGCACGGACGCGGCGAGCGAGGCATCCGGCGTCTCGACGGCCACCCGCGGCCCGGAGCCGCGCCGTAGGTCGTCGAGCGACCCCTGCGCGACCAGCCGCCCGGCGCGCATGATCGCGGCGTGCGTGCAGACCTGCTCGATCTCGGCCAGGAGGTGGCTGGAGACGAACACGGTCGTCCCCTCATCGGCGAGCGAGCGGACCAGCGTGCGCACCTCGCGCGTGCCCTGCGGGTCGAGGCCGTTGGTCGGCTCGTCCAGTACGAGCAGGTCGCGGTCGGTGAGCAGCGCGCCGGCGATGCCGAGCCGCTGCTTCATGCCGAGCGAGTAGGCGCGCACGTGCTTGCCCGCCGCGTGCGAGAGGCCGACGCGGTCGAGCGCAGCCTCCACCCGCGCGCGGCGCGTCGCACCGGGCGCGTAGCGGTCGGCGGTGTCGCGACGGATCAGGTTGGCCGTGCCCGACAGGTACGGCGCGAACGCCGGGCCCTCGACCAGAGCGCCGACGCGCGGGAGGACGGTCGCTCCTCGACCGGGCATCGCCTCGCCGAGAACACGGATGGAGCCGGCCGACGGCGAGATCAGCCCGAGCAGCATCCGGATGGTCGTGGTCTTGCCCGAGCCGTTGGGTCCGAGGAACCCGAACACCGAGCCGCGCGGAACGTGCAGGTCGAGGCCGTCGACGACCGACCGCGACCGGAAGCGCTTGGTAAGGCCGCTGGTCGCGATCGCCGCGTCGGTCACTGCGCGGGCGCGTTCGCCGCGGCCTGCAGCGACGACACCGGCACGGCGCCGGCCAGCACGCGGCCGTCGGAGGTGATCAGCACGGAGAGCAGCGAGGCGCTGAGCGCGCGTCCGCCGTCCACCGGCTGCGTCAGCTGCGCGAACAGCGGATCGTCGGCCACGGACGCCGGTACGGAGCCGGCGGGCAGGGAGACGACGGTCGACCATCCCTCGCCGGTGACGGTCGGCTTCGGGTGCGTACCCTTGGCGGCGGCCGCGTCCTCGCGGGTCGGCAGCTTCTGCTCGGTCACGGTCGCGCCCTTCGGCGGCGTGAACGAGAACACCGAGGCGTCCGGCTTGTCGGTGCTGAACGCGGTGAAGCCCGCTTCGAACGCCGGGGAGCTCTCTCCGCGTGCCGTGACGGCGACCTTCAGCGGGATGCCCGTCTTGCCGTCGACGGCGATCGAGACCGAGCCGACCAGGGTCGCATCGGTCTTGGGGGTGAGCACGAGGTCGTAGGCGTCGCGGTCGGCGACCTTCACGGGGTCGCCGAGGGTGACCTTCGTGAAGGGGTCGACGGCGGCCAGGAACCGCTGCGCGAGCTGCGACGGCGTGAGCGAGGTCGCATCCGGCGTCGGGGCCTTCTCCTCGTGCGCGGGGATCGCCGCGTGCGTGACGTTCTCGCCCTTCGAGTCGTACAGCCAGAGGTCGGAGCCGTCGCGGTACGCGTCGCGCTCGGCCAGGCTGTCGAGCACCTGGACACGGACCTTCGCCGGGCCGTCGACCCACACCTTCGCGGTGTGGTCGGCCAGTGCCAGCTCCAGCGCGTCGGTCGCGCTCCGATCCTGCGAACCGCTCGACGTGGACGGGAGGCTCGGCAGCCCCAGCTCGGACGTCTGCTCGACGGTGCCGGAGAACGACCGGGTGTCGCTCGCGGCGACGAGCCGGAGCACATCCGACGGCGACTTCACGGGCAGATCGGTCGCCCCGGCGGCCAGCGGCGTGACGACCACGGCGGCCGCGATCGCGACGGGGACGACGACGGCCGGCGCCCAGCGGATCCAACGGTGTTCCATAGCCCGAGGATACGCGCGCGGAGGGCGCTCCGACCCTCCGGATTGCCTGGGGAAACCGGAGTTCATCCCCCGGTCGGACGTGGCGTCATCCCGTGGTCGTACATGCAGAAGGGCCCCGCCGCAGCGGGGCCCTTCCGACCGGCGCTAGAGGACGTCTCCGACCCGGTGCACGCGGATGTCGTTGGTGGTGCCGGGGATCCCGGGAGGGGAACCGGAGATGATGATCACCTTGTCGCCGTCGACGGCGCGGCCGGTCGACTTCAGCGCCTCGTCCACCTGCGCGACCATCTGGTCGGTGTGGGTGACGCGGCCGACGACGAAGGACTCGACGCCCCAGAACAGCGACATGCGGCGACGCACCGACTCCTCCGGCGTGAACGCCAGGATCGGGATCTTGTTGCGCAGGCGCGCCATGCGGCGGGCGGACTCGCCCGACTCGGTGAAGACGCACAGGAACTTCGCCTCGACGAAGTCGGCGACCTCCGTGGCGGCCAGCGTGATCGCGCCCGACTGCGTCCGGGGACGGGTGCCGAGCGGCTGGATGCGCTCCAGACCGTGCTCCTCGGTCGAGGTCACGATGCGGGCCATGGTCTGGACGGTGATGGCCGGGTACTCGCCGACGCTGGTCTCGCCCGAGAGCATGACCGCGTCCGCGCCGTCGAGCACGGCGTTGGCGACGTCGGAGGTCTCGGCGCGGGTCGGGA
Source organism: Leifsonia poae (assembly GCF_050632865.1). Lineage (GTDB taxonomy): Bacteria > Actinomycetota > Actinomycetes > Actinomycetales > Microbacteriaceae > Leifsonia > Leifsonia poae_B. The sequence continues at coordinate 1,421,695 of NZ_JBODSA010000001.1, forward strand.
CCGGGCTCGAGATCATCGACTCGAGCATCTGGGTGGCGACGATGACGGGCTTCGCCGCACGGCGGGCCAGCTCGACGGCGCGCTTCTGCACGATCGGGACCGCCTCGAGCGGCAGCTCCACGCCGAGGTCGCCGCGGGCGACCATGATGGCGTCGAACGCCTCGATGATCTCCTCGAGCGCATCCACGGCCTGCGGCTTCTCGATCTTGGCGACCACGGGGACCTTGCGGCCCTCCTCCGCCATGATCTCGTGCACGCGCTCGATGTCGGCGGCGTTCCGCACGAACGAGAGGGCGATGAGGTCGGCGCCGAGCTTGAGGCCCCAGCGGAGGTCGGCCTCGTCCTTCTCGGACAGCGCCGGGACGTTCACGGCGACGCCCGGCAGGTTGATGCCCTTGTTGTTCGACACGGGACCCGCGACGACGACCTCGGTCGTCACGACCGGACCGTCGACCGCGACCACGCGGACGCGGACCTTGCCGTCGTCGATGAGGAGGTAGTCGCCCGGCTTGACGTCGTTCGGCAGCCCCTTGAACGTGGTCGAGGAGATCTCCTTGGTGCCGATGATGTCCTCGGTGGTGATCTTGAAGATGTCACCCTCGGCCAGCTCGTAGGGGCCGGCCTCGAACTTGCCGAGACGGATCTTCGGTCCCTGCAGGTCGACCAGGACGGCGACGGGCTTCCCGGCGTCGTCGGCGGCCTTGCGCACGTTGGCGTAGACCCCCTCGTGCACCTCGTAGCTGCCGTGGCTCAGGTTCATCCGAGCCACGTCCACACCCGCGTCGATGATCGCGCGGATGTTGTCGTAGCTGGAGGTCGCCGGCCCGAGGGTCGCGACGATTTTGGCCCTTCTCATGCTTTTTGTTCGCTCCGTGATTCTGCGCCGGGGGGCGCGTGTTGTGGCTCTGGCGCCCGGCCTGGCGGGCATCGCCTCGTTCGAAAAGCTCAGACGAGGATGCCGCGGTCGGTGGGACGGATCGGAGACGGCAACTGCGTCTCCCCTTCAAGATACCGGTCGACGGCCGCGGCTGCTGCACGGCCCTCGGCGATCGCCCAGACGATGAGGGACTGGCCACGGCCGGCGTCGCCGGCGACGAAGACGCCCTCCTGCTCGGTCTGGTACTGCCCGTCGCGCGCGACGTTGCCGCGCCCGTCGAACGGCAGCCCGAGCTGCGACGACAGCTCGTCCTGCTCCGGACCGGTGAAACCGAGGGCCAGGAGGACCAGGTCGGCCGGGATCTCGCGCTCGGTGCCCGCCTTCGGCACGCGGCGTCCGTCGAGGAATTCCGTCTCGGCCACGCGCAGCGCACGGACCTCGCCGAACTCGTTCGCCAGGAACTCGACGGTCGACGCGAGGTATTCGCGCTTGCCGCCCTCCTCGTGCGCGGACTGGACCTCGAACAGCGTCGGGGTGGTCGGCCACGGCTGGTTCGACGGGCGCTCCGCCGGCGGCTGCTTGCCGATGGCGAGGTTCGTGACGCTGGCGGCACCCTGGCGGTGCGCGGTGCCGATGCAGTCGGCGCCGGTGTCGCCGCCGCCGAGGACGACGACGTGCTTGCCGTCGGCGGTGATCTGGTCGGCGACCTGGTCGCCGGCGCCCGCCTTGTTCTGCTGTACCAGGTACTCCATGGCGAAGTGCACGCCGGAGAGCTCACGGCCCGGGATGGGCAGGTCCCGCGGCACCATGGCGCCGGTCGCGACGACCACCGCGTCGTAGCGGGCGCGCAGGTCGTCCCAGGTGATGTCGACGCCGATGTTGACGCCCGCGCGGAAGCGGGTGCCCTCGGCCATCATCTGGTTGAGGCGCGCCTCCAGGTGCTTCTTCTCCATCTTGAAGTCCGGGATGCCGTAGCGCAGCAGGCCGCCGATGCGGTCGTCGCGCTCGTACACGGCGACGGTGTGGCCGGCGCGGGTGAGCTGCTGCGCGGCGGCGAGGCCGGCGGGACCGGAGCCGACGACGGCGACCGTCTTGCCGGTCAGGCGCTCCGGCGGGTGCGGCTGCACCCAGCCGTTCTGCCACGCCTGGTCGATGATCGAGACCTCGACCTGCTTGATCGTCACTGCGGGCTGGTTGATGCCGAGCACGCACGACGACTCGCAGGGCGCCGGGCACAGGCGGCCGGTGAACTCGGGGAAGTTGTTGGTCGCGTGCAGGCGGTCGATCGCCTGGCGGCCCTCCCCGCGCCACATCAGGTCGTTCCACTCCGGGATGAGGTTGCCCAGCGGGCAGCCCGAGTGGCAGAACGGAACGCCGCAGTCCATGCAGCGGCCCGCCTGCCGGCGCAGCTGCGCCGGGTCCTGCGCCTCGTAGACCTCTTTCCAGTCCATGAGCCGCACGGAGACGGGACGGCGCTTCGGCAGCTCCCGCTCGGTCGTCTTCAAAAAGCCTTTGGGGTCAGCCACCGGTCACCTCCAAGTCGACAAATCCTTTGGGGTCAGACAGAATCATCCGCCCGTCACCTCCAAGATCCGATTCCACACAACATCGCCGTCGGGGTCCAGCCCCTCGTCGACGGCCTCCTGCCGCATCTGCAGCACCGCGGCGTAGTCCCGCGGGAGCACCTTCACGAACTTCGCCACCGTGGCGTCGAAGTCCTCCAGCAGACGGGTGGCGAGCGCCGATCCGGTCTCCGCCACGTGCCGCTCGAGCAGATCGCGCACGATCTCGATGTCGGCGCTGCCGAGCGGCAGGAGCTCCAGCTCGCCGCTCGCGAGCGATTCGCGGTTCACGCGCTCGGGCTTCAGGTCGTACACGTACGCCGTGCCGCCGGACATTCCGGCGCCGAGGTTGCGGCCCGTGCCGCCCAGGATCACGGCGAGCCCGCCGGTCATGTACTCGAGCGCGTGGTCGCCCACGCCCTCGACGACCGCCGTGGCACCCGAGTTGCGGACCAGGAAGCGCTCCCCACGATGCCGCGGATGAACATGCTGCCCTGGGTCGCGCCGTAGCCGATCACGTTGCCCGCGATCACGTTGCGCTCCGCCGGGAACACGCTGTCGCGTGGCGGCCGGACGACGATCTGGCCGCCCGAGAGCCCCTTGCCGACGTAGTCGTTGGAGTCGCCCTCCAGGCGCAGCGTGATGCCCGCGGGGAGGAACGCGCCGAGCGACTGGCCGGCCGAACCGGTCAGCGTGATGTCGATCGAACCCGCGGGCAGCCCGTTCTCGCCGTGGCGCACGGTCACCTCGTGCCCGAGCATCGTTCCGACGGCGCGCTCCGTGTTGCGGATCGGGAGCGACAGCTCCAGCGTGCCGCCGTTCGTCAGCACGTCCTCGGCCGCCTCGATGAGCTGCACGTCGAAGTGGTGCTCCAGCTCGTGGTCCTGCTGGCGGCCGTTGCGTCGCGGCGCCTCCGGACCGAACGACGGACCGTGCAGGATGGGCGCCAGGTCGAGGCCGGACGCCTTCCAGTGGTCGATCGCGCGGTCCACATCCAGCAGCTCGGCGTGGCCGATCGCCTCTTCGAGCGAGCGGAAGCCGAGAGCCGCCAGGTACTCGCGCACCTCCTCCGCGATGAACTCGAAGAAGTTGACCACGAACTCCGGCTTGCCCGAGAACCGTGAGCGCAGCTCCGGGTTCTGCGTGGCGACGCCGACCGGGCAGGTGTCGAGGTGGCAGACGCGCATCATGATGCAGCCGGAGACGACCAGCGGGGCGGTCGCGAAGCCGAACTCCTCGGCCCCGAGCAGGGCGCCGACGATGACGTCGCGGCCGGTCTTCAGCTGGCCGTCGACCTGCACGACCACGCGCTCGCGCATCCCGTTCAGCATCAGGGTCTGCTGCGTCTCGGCGAGCCCGAGCTCCCACGGCGTTCCCGCGTGCTTGAGCGAGTTGACCGGGGACGCGCCGGTGCCGCCGTCGTGTCCGGAGACCAGGATGACGTCGGCCAGCGCCTTCGCCGTGCCGGCCGCGACCGCGCCGATGCCCGACTCGGAGACGAGCTTGACGTGGACGCGGGCGCCCGGGTTGGCGCGCTTGAGGTCGAAGATCAGCTGCTTGAGGTCTTCGATCGAGTAGATGTCGTGGTGCGGCGGCGGCGAGATGAGGCCGACGCCCGCGGTCGCATGACGGGTGCGCGCGACCCACGGGTACACCTTGGTCGGCGGCAGCTGGCCGCCCTCGCCGGGCTTGGCGCCCTGCGCGAGCTTGATCTGGATGTCGTCCGCGTGCGTCAGGTACATCGACGTGACGCCGAACCGGCCGGACGCGACCTGCTTGATCGCGCTGCGGCGCTCCGGGTCGAGGAGACGGTCGAGGTCTTCGCCGCCCTCACCGGTGTTCGACTTGGCGCCGAGCCGGTTCATGGCGATCGCCAGGGTCTCGTGCGCCTCCTTCGAGATGGAGCCGTAGCTCATCGCGCCGGTGGAGAACCGCTTCACGATGGACGAGATGGGCTCGACCTCCTCGATGGGAACCGGCGGACGCTCGCCCTCCTTGAGGGAGAACATCCCGCGCAGGGTCATCAGCGACTCGGACTGGTCGTCGACGAGCTTCGTGTACTCGCGGAACACGTCGTACCGGCGGGTGCGCGTCGAATGCTGCAGGCGGAACACCGTCTCCGGGTTGAAGAGGTGCGGCGACCCGTCGCGGCGCCACTGGTACTCGCCGCCGGTCGCCAGCCGCTCGTGCGCGAGTGCCGCGCCCTCCGACGGGTACGCGCTGTCGTGCCGGGCCAGGTTCTCGGCCGCAATGACGTCGATCCCGACGCCCCCCAGCTTGCTGGTGGTGCCGGTGAAGTACTGGTCGACGAACGCCTGCGACAGGCCGACGGCCTCGAACGCCTGCGCTCCGGCGTAGGACGACACGGTCGAGATGCCCATCTTGGACATGATCTTGAGCACGCCCTTGCCGAGCGCCTTGATGACGTTCTTGACCGCCTTCTCGGGGCTGACGCCGGTGATCATGCCGCTGCGGACCAGCTCTTCGCAGGTCTCCATCGCCAGGTACGGGTTGATCGCCGAGGCGCCGTAGCCGATGAGCAGCGCGACGTGGTGCACCTCGCGCACGTCGCCCGCCTCTACGATGAGGCCCGCCTTCATGCGGGTCTCGGAGCGGATGAGGTGGTGGTGCACCGCGGCCAGCATGAGCAGCGACGGGATGGGCGCCAGGTCCTTCGTGGAGTCGCGGTCGCTCAGCACGATGAACTGCGCGCCGTTCGCGATCGCCTCGTCGACCTCGTCGCACATCTCCGCCAGCCGGCGCTCGAGCGCATCCGGCCCTGCGTCCGACCGGTACAGGCCGCGCACGGTCGTGGTGAGCGTGCTGCCCGGGCGCGGGTCGATGTGCTGGATCTTCGCCAGCTCGTCGTTGTCGATCACCGGGAAGTCGAGCACGACCTGCCGCGCGTGCTCGGGGCCCGCGGTCAGGAGGTTGCGCTCCGGGCCGAGGCCGAGCTTCAGCGAGGTGACGACCTCCTCGCGGATCGAGTCGAGCGGCGGGTTCGTGACCTGCGCGAACTGCTGCGTGAAGTAGTCGAACAGCAGGCGCGGGCGCTCGGAGAGCACGGCGACCGGCGTGTCCGACCCCATCGCGCCCAGCGGCTCGGCGCCGGTGGTGGCCATCGGCTTCAGGAGGATGCGGACCTCCTCCTCGGTGTAGCCGAACGTCCGCTGCCGGCGCACGATCGACGCCGGGGTGTGGACGATGTGCTCGCGCTCCGGGAGGTCCTTCAGGTTGATCCGGCCCTCGTCCAGCCACTCGCCGTACGGCGCGGCGGCGGCGAGCTCGGACTTGATCTCCTCGTCCTCGATGAGGCGGCCGGCGACCGTGTCCACAAGGAACATGCGACCGGGACGCAGGCGGCCCTTCCGCACCACGCGGCTCGGCTCGATGTCGAGCACGCCGATCTCGGAGGCGAGCACCACGAGACCGTCGTTGGTGACGACGTAACGGCCGGGGCGGAGGCCGTTGCGGTCGAGGGTCGCGCCGACCAGGGACCCGTCGGTGAAGACGATCGCGGCGGGGCCGTCCCACGGCTCCATGAGCATCGAGTGGTACTCGTAGAACGCGCGGCGGACCGGGTCGATCTCAGTCTGGTTCTCCCACGCCTCCGGCACCATCATCATGACGGCGTGCGGGAGCGGGCGGCCGCTGAGCGAGATGAGCTCCACGACCTCGTCGAACGAGGCCGAGTCGGACGCACCGGGCGTCACGACCGGGAAGATCGGGCGCAGGTCGCCGAGCAGTTCGCTCTCGAGCTGGGACTGGCGGGCGCGCATCCAGTTGCGGTTGCCCTGAACCGTGTTGATCTCGCCGTTGTGCGCGATCATGCGGAACGGCTGCGCGAGCGGCCACGACGGGAAGGTGTTCGTGGAGTAGCGCGAGTGCACCAGCGCCAGCTTGGACGCGAAGCGCTCGTCCGACAGGTCGGGGTAGAACGGCTCCAGCTGGAGGGTCGTCACCATGCCCTTGTAGACCAGGGTGCGGCTGGAGAGCGACGAGAAGTACAGGTCGAGCTCGCGCTCCGCGCGCTTGCGCAGGAAGAAGGTCTGGCGGTCGACGGCGATCCCCGAGACCTGCTCGCCGTTCTCGTCCACGCGGGTGGAGGCGACGTACAGCTGCTCGATGACCGGCATGGCCTGGCGGGCCAGCGTGCCCAGCTCCTCCGGGCGCACGGGGACGGGACGCCAGCCGAGCACGGTCAGCTCGTGCTCGCCGGCGATCTCCTCGAGCGCCGCCTTGACCTCTGCGCGCGTCTGATCGTCGCTCGGCAGGAAGGCGTTGCCGACGGCGTAGCGGCCGGCGGCGGGCAGCTCGAAGTCGACCACGGCGCGCAGGAACGCGTCGGGAACCTGGGTGATGATGCCCGCGCCGTCGCCGGTGCCGGCGTCGGAGCCGACCGCACCGCGGTGCTCCAGGTGACGCAGCGCTTCGAGCGCCGCGTCGATGATGTCGTGCCCGGCGGTGCCGCGGAGCGTGGCGACCATGGCGAGGCCACAGGCGTCCTTCTCGTGGGCAGGGTGGTACAGGCCCTGGGGGCCTGGCACGGTCCCGAAGCGGGAATGGGGAGGCGTGAGCGCCATCTGTCGACCGTCCTCACAGTGTCGTGGATGTGGGGATGTGTGAATGCGGGGACGCCTTCGGCCCGTGCTGGGAGGGGGTTCCGCCGCTCCGCCCGATCCGGGTGCGGTCGGGCTGTTCGGTGCGGTCAGTGCGTGGGATCGCCTCGACGGTTACTTCGTGCCGTCGGAATTCATCCGTTCGTGGGGCTTGTGGCCTTGGCCGAAGCGGACCCGGCAGGTGCACCGTCTACGTCGGCGGCGCCCTCGTCGTCCAGGTCCGTGTCGTCCGAGTCTACCTCAGCATCGGGACGCACCCATTCACGACCCGGCCGGTACGGGCTGGGCTCGAGTCCGGGGTGACGGCGGGACTGCACGACGAAGACGATCACACCGAGCACCACCGCCGCGAAAGCGGCCCAGACGTTGGTCGGGATGCCGAGGAACGAGAACTCGCTCGGGTCGATGCGGATCGACTCCAGGTAGGAGCGTCCGAGGCCGTACCAGACGAGGTACAGGGCGAACAGCTTGCCCCACTGGAGGTGCCACTTGCGCTCGATGAGCACGAGCAGCACGACGCCGATGACGTTCCAGATGATCTCGTAGAGGAACAGCGGCTGGAACAGCGTGTTGTCCGGGAGCCCGACCGGGATGGCCTTGTTGGTGGAGTCGATCTCGAGGCCCCACGGCAGGTTGGTCGGCAGGCCGAACAGCTCCTGGTTGAACCAGTTGCCGAGGCGGCCGATCGCCTGCGCGAGCAGGAGGGCCGGGGCCAGGGCGTCGGCGAAGGTCCAGAACCGGATGCCGGTCCAGCGGCAGCCGATCCAGGCGCCGACCGCGCCGCCGAGCAGCGAGCCGAAGATGGCGTTGCCGCCCTCCCAGATCGCGAAGACCTTCCACGGGTCGGCGCCCGGGTAGAAGTAGTCGCCCGGGTGCGTGACCACGTGGTACAGCCGCGCGCCGATGATGCCGAGCACCACGACCGGGATCAGGATGTCGAGCACCACGCCCGGCTCCGCACCGCGCTTGGTGAGGCGGCGCGACGTCCAGATCGCGGCGATGACGATGCCGATGAGGATCATGATGGCGTACGTCTGGATGCGCCAGTGGAGCCCGAAGATGTCGATCGGGATCTGCTGCCACTCCGGCCCGGGGCTGGGGATGCTGGCGTACCAGCTGCTCATGGTCAGGGTCACCCGAGGACTGCCTTTCGATCAGGATGCACAGCGCACGACGTGTCGCGCTGCGAGATTAGTCTAGGACGCGGTCAGGGGCGGTCCGTGCCGCGGGCCAGGGAAGCGGCCACGCGGCCCGCCTCGGCCACGCCGCCGTCGCCCAGCGCCTTGACCAGCGCCGAGCCGACGATCGCGCCGTCGGCGTACTCCAGAACCTCGGCCACCTGGGCGGCCGTGGAGATGCCGAGGCCGACGCACGTGCTGGTCGCGCCCGCCTCGCGGAGGCGGCCGACGAGTGTGCGCGCCGCCGCATCCACGTCGCTGCGCGCGCCGGTGATGCCCATGGTGGAGACGGCGTAGACGAAACCGCGGCTGGCGTCGACGGCCTGCTTGAGGCGCGCGTCGGTCGAGCTCGGTGCGGCGAGGAAGACGCGGTCGAGGCCGACGCGGTCGGAGGCGGCGAGCCAGTCGGCGCCCTCGTCCGGGATGAGGTCGGGCGTGATGAGCCCCGCTCCCCCGGCCTCGGCGAGGTCGTCGGCGAAGCGGTCGACGCCGTACTGCAGCACGGGGTTCCAGTACGTCATCACGAGCACCGGGATGTCGACCTGCGCCGTGATCTCGCGCACTGCGGTGAAGCCGTCGCGGAGCCGGAAGCCGGCGCCGAGCGCCTGCTGGGTCGCCGCCTGGATGACCGTGCCGTCCATGACGGGGTCGGAGTACGGCAGCCCGAGCTCGATGACGTCGACGCCGTTCTGCGCCAGGGCCACCGCGGCGTCCACACTCGTGCGGAGGTCCGGGAAGCCCGCCGGCAGGTAGCCGACCAGGGCGCCGGCCGCCTCCTCGTTGCGTCGCGCGATCGTGTCGGCGACGCGGCTGACCGCGACCCCGCTCACGATTGCACCGCGTCCGCGTCGATGAGGTCGAAGTAGCGACCCGCGGTCTCCATGTCCTTGTCGCCGCGTCCGCTGAGGTTCACCAGGATGAGACCGTCGGGCCCGAGCTCGCGGCCCAGCGCCAGAGCACCCGCGAGGGCGTGCGACGACTCGATCGCCGGGATGATGCCCTCGGTGCGGCTGAGCAGGCGCAGCGCCTCCATCGCATCCGCGTCGGAGACGGGCAGGTACTCGGCGCGGCCGATCTTCGCCAGCCACGCGTGCTCCGGGCCGACGCCCGGGTAGTCGAGGCCCGCCGAGATGGAGTGCGACTCGATGGTCTGGCCGTCCTCGTCCTGCAGCAGCATGGAGCGTGCGCCGTGCAGCACGCCCGGGCGGCCCTTGGTGATCGTGGCCGCGTGCCGCGGGGTGTCGGCGCCCTCGCCTCCGGCCTCGAAGCCGATCAGCCGGACGTCTTCGTCGTCCAGGAACGCGTGGAAGATGCCCATCGCGTTCGACCCGCCGCCGACGCACGCGGCGACCGCGTCCGGCAGACGCCCGGTCAGCGCCAGCACCTGCTCGCGCGCCTCCTCGCCGATGATCTTCTGCAGGTCGCGGACCATCGCCGGGAAGGGATGCGGCCCCGCGACGGTGCCGAAGATGTAGTTGGTGTTCTCGACGTTGGTGACCCAGTCGCGCATCGCGTCGTTGATCGCGTCCTTGAGCGTGCGCGAGCCGGTCTTGACGGCCACGACCTCGGCGCCGAGCAGACGCATCCGGGCGACGTTGAGCGCCTGGCGCTCCGTGTCGACCTCGCCCATGTAGATGGTGCACTCGAGTCCGAACAGGGCGGCGGCTGTCGCCGTGGCGACGCCGTGCTGGCCGGCGCCGGTCTCGGCGA
>NZ_JBODSA010000002.1:0-538397 GCF_050632865.1 Leifsonia poae
GGCGAAGACGTCCTTCACCGTGCCGGACTCGACGATGTCGCCCTTGCGCATCACGACGATGTTGTCGGCCAGGTCGGCGACGACGCCCATGTCGTGGGTGATGAGCAGGATGGCGCTGTCGAGCCGGTCGCGGAGGCTGCGCAGCAGCTCCAGGATCTCGGCCTGCACCGTCACGTCGAGCGCGGTGGTCGGCTCGTCGGCGATGAGCAGCTTCGGGTCGCACGAGATCGACTGCGCGATCATGGCGCGCTGACGCTGGCCGCCCGAGAGCTGGTGCGGGTACGAGTTGAACGCCTTCTTCGGGTCGGGCAGCTCGACCATCGCCAGCAGCTCGAGGGCACGCTCCTTGGCCTCGTGCGGCGACATCCCGAAGTGGATGCGCAGCGTCTCGACGATCTGGAAGCCGACCGTGTAGACGGGGTTGAGCGCCGTCATCGGCTCCTGGAAGATCACCGCGACCTGGCGTCCGCGGACCCGGCGCATCTGCGGCTGGCTCAGACCCGTCAGCTCGCGGCCGTCCAGCTTGATCGAGCCCTGGACGCGGGAGTTCTTCGGCAGGAGGTCGAGGATCGCCATCGAGCTCGCACTCTTGCCCGAGCCGGACTCGCCCACGATGGCGAGCACTTCGCCCGGGCGGATCTGGTAGTTCAGGTTCTTGGCGGCGGGCACCCGCACGCCGTCCACGCCGAAGTCGACGGAGAGGCCGGTCACCTCGAGCACGGGGCCGCCGGTCACGGTGGACGTGCCGACCGTGTTGGTCTCAGCAGTCATCAGTGGTTCCTTTCGGGAGCGTTCGACGGGGATGAGAGCATGGGTCCATGCCCTACGTCTCCCCCGCCGGACGCGAGGTTTTCGTGTCCCGGTTCAACCGGGTCCTTGCCGTGCTGGTCTGGGCGGCCGCTGCCGCGCTGACCGTCGGCCTGCTGGTGAGCGTCCATGACGCCCGTCTGCTCTACATCGTGCCGCTGGCGCTCTTGGCCTTCATCGCCTGGGCGATGCTGTGGCGTCCGAACCTCGTGGTCGACGACGACGGGCTGCAGCTCGTCAACGTGACGCAGAGCGTCCGCATCCCGTGGGAGGCGCTGATCGCGGTCGACACCAAGTACGCGCTGACGCTGTACACGCCCGGCCGCAAGTTCCCGGTCTGGGCGGCGCCGGCTCCCGGCACGACCCGCACGCTCCGCGCGACCCGCAACGAGACGCGGGGACGCGTCGGACGGCCGAGCGTCGAGGACAGCCTGCGCCGCCCCGGCGACCTGCTGGCCACCGAGTCCGGCGCCGCCGCCGAGGTGGTGCGCCGCCGCTGGGCGGCCCTGCAGGACTCCGGCGCGATCGAGGCCGGCCGTGCCGACGAGACGCCGGTCCACGTGCGCTGGCACATCGTGTCGCTCGCCGTGCTGGTGCTGCTCGCGGCGGGCACCGTCGCCGCGCTGCTCCTGGCCTGAGACCGGGAGCAGCGCAGCGGGGCGGGTCGTCACAGCACGTCCTCCGCGAGGGCCGCTCCGGTCTTCGGCGTGCGGTCGTCGCCCTCGCCCTCCTCCGGCTCCTGCTCCCGCATCTTGCGGAGGTTGAACCGGCGGTGGCGCGGGTCGAACGCGTCGCGCAGACCGTCGCCGACGAAGTTGACCAGCAGCGCGAGCGTCACGATGAACGCGCCGGGCCACCAGAACAGCCACGGCCGGGTCTGGAACGCCGACTGGTTCGAGCTGATCAGGAGGCCGAGCGAGACGTCCGGTGGACGGATGCCGTAGCCGAGGTAGGACAACGCGGTCTCGAGCAGGATGGCGGAGGCCATGATCAGCGTCGAGGCCACGATGACCACGCCGATGGCGTTCGGCAGGATGTGCTTGAAGATGATGCGCGTGTCCGACGCACCGGCGACGCGGGCGGCCTCCACGAACTCCCGCTCGCGCAGCGACAGGAACTCGCCGCGCACCAGACGGGCGATGCCCATCCACGAGAAGAAGCCGAGCATCAGCGCCAGGAAGAACGCGCCGAGTCCACCGAACGCGTGTCCGACCACCGAGCCGATGACCAGCGCCGGGATGACGATGAAGACGTCGGTGATGCGCATCAGGATGGCGTCGGTCACGCCGCGGAAGTACCCGGCGACAGCGCCGACGACGACGCCGACGACGCTCGCGATGAGGCCTAGGACCACCATCACCAGGATGGAGTTCTGGATGCCGCGCATCGTCAGCGCGAAGTAGTCCTTGCCGATGCGGTCCTGACCGAACGGGTGCTCCCAGGTCGGGGCGCCCTGCCGGACCTGGTCGTTCAGCTCCGTGTAGTTGTACTTCCACCAGCCGGGGATCGGGCCCAGGCCGATCGCGGAGATCGAGAAGATCAGGATCAGGATGAACAGGATGGCGCTGGCGACGGCGATCTTGTTGGAGAGGAACCGCTTCCAGACGAGCTTGCCCTGGCTGACGGGCGGGGAGCTCGGCGCTTCCAGCTCGTCGGCGATACGGGTGGTTTCGGCCATTATCGGACCCTCACTCTCGGGTCGAGTGCGGCGTACGCGAGGTCTGCCAGGAAGTTGAACAGGATCGCCATCGCCGCGATCACCAGGAAGTACGCCATGACGGGGTTGAGGTCACCGCGGCTGAGGCCCAGGTTGAACAGCGAGCCCATGCCGGGGATGGCGAACACGCGCTCGGTGATGACCGCACCACCGAGCAGCGCGCCCACGTCGAACGCGACGAGGGTGGTGATCGGGATGAGCATGTTGCGGAACGCGTGGCGCACCACGACGGTCCGCTCGGGCAGGCCCTTCGCCCGCGCGGTGCGGATGAAGTCCTGGTTCAGCACCTCGAGCATCCCGGCTCGCGAGTAGCGGGTGTAGGAGGCGAACGAGATGAGGAGCAGCGCGATGGTCGGCAGCACCAGGTGGGTGAACGTGTCGAGTCCGGTGACCCACATGTCGCCCTCGAGTCCTGGCGTCGACGAGCCGACGGTCGCGATCGGGCGGCCGTTCGTGTCCTGGAAGTACTGCGGCCAGGCCTGCATGAAGCGGTCGACGATGATCAGGAAGCCCGACACGATGGTGACGATGACCGCGATGCGCATGTTCTGGCCGCGGTCGTAGCCGCCGACGAAGTACCCGATCGCGAGGCTCACGATGATGGCGATGACCGCGAGGATCACGATGGTGGCGACCGTCGAGACGTCGAACAGCGGCTGCAGCACGAAGTAGCAGACCAGGCTGATCGCACCGGCGATGGCCGCCGAGATCAGCGCCCGCCGGTTCTGGAGGCCGGAGATCAGCGCCGTCGTGCCGATGACCGTCGCCGCGATGAGGATGATCATCACCACCGGACCGAGGCCCGGCATGAGGAACCAGTTCATCGCCGACATGAGCAGCAGGACGCCCGCGGTCGCGACGCCCGAGATCACGAAGGTGAGGAGCCGCCGGCGCCGGTCACCGCCGATCAGCGACTGCCAGATCAGACCGGCGACGACGCCGATGAGCACCGCCACCCACCACGGTATGACCGGGTGAGCGAGGAAGTTGTTGAAGCCGATCGCGACGAACTCCTTGAGGAGCACCGCGACGAGGAAGGCCGGCAGGGAGTACAGGAAGAAGCTGAGGAACGTGACGACGTTGTCGAGTCCGCTGTACTGCCGAAGGGCCGTGACGATGCCGATCGTGACACCGAGCAGGATCGCCAGGATCAGAGCGGCGGTGACCAGCTGCACCGTGGACCCGAGGGCCTGGGGCAGGATGTCGACCACCTTCGCGTTGGAGACGGTGGACCCCAGGTCGCAGGCGTTGGCGAACGGGATGAGGCACTTGGCCGCACCGCCCAGCCAGAGCAGCCAGCGCAGCGGCGGCACGACGTCCAGCTGGAGGAGCTGGATGCGCGCGTTGATCAGCTGCGTCTTGTTGGGGGAATTGCTGCTTCGCAGATCCTGGAGCGGGTCGGCGCTGTAGGCCACCAGCATGTACATCAGGAACGAAGCGGCGATGATGATGAGCACTGAGACGAGAAGGCGCCTCAGGATGAAACTCGCCATAGGTTCAAAACCTTCACTGACAGGACGCGCCGATCGGGGGGTGCGGCGGGGGTGCCGCCAGGCGCGTATCTCAAGGGCGGACGGATCGCGTCCACCGACTACATGATACGGGGCGCCGGCTGAGAACCGACGCCCCGCCGCAGGGAGAGTGCCCGGGGTTCGCCCGGGCACTCTCTCTTACGGAGCTGTTACTTCGAGGAGGACGACTTGACCGACCACTCCCAGAAGTTCCAGAACGGACCGTTCTGGTTGCCGTTGTACTTGACGTTCTCGACGCGGTTGGTCGCGCCGAAGACACCGGGCAGCTGGAACAGCGGCAGGCCGTACGCGTCGGAGAAGGTCTGCTTGTCGATCTGGTACTCGATCTTCGTCAGCTCGTCCTTGTCCAGCGTGGTCTGCGACTTCAGCGCCAGGTCGTTCGTGCCCGTGTAACGGTTGTAGTTACCGCCACCCTGCGACGCGAAGATCTGCGGGAGGGCCGAGGTACCGGCACCCGGGCTGATCCAGCCGAAGAGCGAGGCGTCGTAGTCGCCACCCGGGAGCAGCTTGCTCCAGTCGGGCGAGCCAGCGTCCACGACCTTGAAGCCGGCCTTGGCAGCCGAGGCCGAGATCGCCTGGAACTCGTCGACACGGTTCGGGTTGTTGGTGTTGTAGAGGATCCGCACGGTCGGGGTGGCACCGGCGAGCAGCGCCTTGGCGCCCTCGATGTCGACCTTGTCGTACTTGTCGGAGCCGTTCTGCTTGACGCTGCCCTCGTACTGCTCCTGGTTCGGCAGGAAGATCTGCGAGTCCAGGACCTTGGCCTTCGAGTCGACCGGGGTGACGATCGAGTCGAGGATCTGCTGACGCGGGATGGTCTTGAGGAACGCCTCACGGACCTTCGGGTCGGCGAACACCGGCGAGCCGAAGTTCAGGTCGAGGTGGTCGTACGACGCCTGCGCACCGGTGAGGATCTTCGCGCTGGTCTGCTTGAGCGCGGTGACCGTGTCGGCGGACGCCTGCGGGTTGATGATGTCGACCTCACCGTTCTGGAGAGCGGTGACCTGGGCGTTCGCGTCCGGGATGATGCGGAACACGATCTTGTCGACCTGCGGCTTGAGGCCGCCCGCGTAGTACTTGTTCTGCGTCATCGTCAGCGACTGACCCGGGGTCCACGACGAGACGACGAACGGGCCGGAGGAGACCAGCAGGTCCTTGTCGGTCGGGAACGCGGTGACGTCGTAGCCGGTGTTGACGAAGTCCGCCGCCTTCTTGAGCGTCGGGTCGGCCGGGGCCGGGTTCGCCGGGTCGCCCTTCGGCAGGCCCTTGAGCAGCTTCGTCAGGTCGGCGGCCGAGGAGAGGCCCGCCTTCTTGGCGACGATGTGCGCGGGCTGCGCGATCGGGTTGACGAGCTCCCAGTCCACGTACGGGGTGGCGTACTTCAGGGTGATCGTGCGGTTGTCGTTGCTCACCGTCGGGAAGTCGGTGGAGTCGATACCGGCGGTGGAGCCCGCGATCTGGAAGTACTGGGTTCCGCTGGTGACGTTGCCCGAGTCGTCGAACTTCGCCGAGTCGTAGTGACCCGAGGCGATGGCCCACGCGAGGATCATGTCGTCAGCGGTGACGGGCTGGCCGTCGGACCACTTGTCGTCCTTGTTCAGGGTGTACTTGACCGTCAGCGGGTCGTCCGAGGTCTTCTCGAACGTGCCGAACTTGTCGTCGTGGACGATCTTGTAGTTGTTGTCGATGTACTGGAACCCGGTTCCGTACGACCCGTTCAGGTAGCCGACCTGGCCGTTGGTGTCCAGGTTGCCCTGCGGGGTCTGCGAGTTGAACGAGGTGAAGTCGTTGACGACCGCAACCGTCACGGTGCCGCCCTTGGCAGCGGACGAGGTGCTGGTGCTGCCGGACGTGGTGCAGGCCGACAGAGCCAGTGCTGCGACGCCTGCGACGGCGACCGCGCTGACCGCGTACCTCACCCTTCTTCCGTTGATGTGCAATGTTCCTCCTGTGCGAAGTGTGCGACGGTGCAGGCGTGCGAGAGTGCCTGTCCCGCGCGGGATAAGAATGACCCTAGGTATCGCCGGGAGCGATTGCAAAACAGGCGGGGAAAACGTTACATAGTGGTAACTCAGTCGACGGAATCCTGCACGAAGCGCACAAAAACGGTGGAATAGTTCGCTGGATGCAACGATCTGGCAGGATGCCCCTATGAGCGGAACGCGTACGTTCGCGGCGGAGGTGCCGGTCGCGCGGCCGGAGCGGACCCGGCTGTGGTGGGAGATCGCCATCGTCCTCGGGCTCTCGCTCGGGCAGTCGGCGATCTACTCGATCGTGACGATCATCGACCGGTCGACCCAGAGCACGCCGCTCTCGCAGCAGACCGCACAGGTGAATCCGAGCCAGTCGAACCGCGAGGTCTTCGACTTCCTGTACCAGGTGCTGGGCAACCTGTTCCCGCTGTTCGCGGTCGCGCTGGTGATCTACCTGCTCTGGCAGCCGCAGCGCAGCGGCTTCCGGCGGATCGGCTTCGACCTCACCCGCCCGGGCCGGGACCTCGGCGGCGGCCTGCTGCTGTTCCTCGGGATCGGCATCCCGGGCATCCTGTTCTACGCGCTGACCCGCCTGCTCGGCATCACGGTCGCCGTGCAGGCCTCGACGCTGGATGCGCACTGGTGGACGGTGCCCGTCCTCATCCTGGCCGCGCTGCGCGCCGCGCTGCAGGAGGAGGTGATCGTCGTCGGCTACCTCTTCACGCGGCTGCGACAGCTGGGCTGGGGTACGTGGACGATCATCGTCGTCTCGGCGCTGCTGCGCGGCAGCTACCACCTGTACCAGGGCTTCGGCCCGTTCGTCGGCAACGCCGTGATGGGCGTCGTCTTCGGTTGGGCCTACACCCGCTGGGGCCGCGTGATGCCGCTCGTGGTCGCGCACACGATCATCGACATCGTCTCCTTCGTCGGCTATCCCCTCGCCGTCGCCTGGTGGCCGTCGATCTTCGCGTGACGGCCACCCGGCGTACGGGTCAGGCGAAGGCCTCGGGAGGCGGGCAGGCGCAGAAGAGGTTGCGGTCGCCGTAGGCCTGGTCGATGCGGCGCACGGGAGGCCAGTACTTGTTCCGGACGAGCGCGGGAACGGGGTACACGGCCTGCTCGCGGGAGTACGGGTGGCTCCAGTCGGAGGAGACCGCCGACTCCGCGGTGTGCGGGGCGTTGCGCAGCGGGTTGTCGTCGGACGGCCAGTCCCCCGCCGCCACCGCGTCGGCCTCCTCGCGGATGGCGATCATCGCGGCCACGAAGCGGTCGAGCTCCGCCAGGTCCTCGCTCTCCGTCGGCTCCACCATGAGGGTGCCGGCGACCGGGAACGACATGGTCGGGGCGTGGAAGCCGTAGTCGATGAGGCGCTTGGCCACGTCGTCCACGGTCACGCCGGTGCGCTCGGTGAGCGGGCGCAGGTCGAGGATGCATTCGTGCGCGACCAGGCCGTCCTCCCCCGCGTAGAGCACCGGGAAGTGCTCGCGCAGGCGGGCGGCGACGTAGTTCGCGGCGAGCACGGCCGCGCCGGTCGCGTCCTTCAGACCCTCGGCGCCCATCATGCGGACGTACGCCCAGCTGATCGGCAGGATGCTCGGGCTGCCGTACGGCGCGGCCGAGACCGGTCCGCCGCCGTGCTCCACGCGTCCGCCACCCGCGAGCGGGTGCGTCGCATCCTGAGCGAGCGGGTGCCCGGGCAGGAACGGCGCGAGGTGCGCCTTGGCCGCGACGGGACCGACGCCGGGGCCGCCGCCGCCGTGCGGGATGCAGAAGGTCTTGTGCAGGTTGAGGTGGCTGACGTCTCCCCCGAAGTCGCCGAACCGGGCGTAGCCGAGCAGGGCGTTGAGGTTGGCGCCGTCCACGTACACCTGGCCGCCGGCGTCGTGCACCGCCTGGGTGATCGCGACGACCTCGTGCTCGTAGACGCCGTGCGTGGACGGGTACGTGATCATCAGCGCGGCGAGCGTGTCGGCGTGCTCCGCGATCTTGGCGCGCAGGTCGTCGAGGTCGACGTTGCCGAGCTCGTCGGTCGCGACGACCACGACGCTCATGCCGGCGAGCACCGCGGACGCTGCGTTGGTGCCGTGCGCCGACTGCGGGATGAGGCACACCGTCCGCTGGTCGTCGCCGCGCGAGCGGTGGTAGCCGCGGATCGCGAGGAGTCCGGCGAGCTCGCCCTGGCTGCCCGCGTTCGGCTGCAGTGACACGGTGTCGTAGCCGGTCACGTCCGCCAGCCACTCCTCGAGCTGGTCGATCAGCTCGAGCGAGCCGGCGACGTCCGCGGCCGGAGCGAAGGGATGCAGGGCCGCGAACTCCGGCCAGGTCACCGCCTCCATCTCGGTCGCCGCGTTCAGCTTCATCGTGCAGGAGCCGAGCGGGATCATGCCGCGGTCGAGCGCGTAGTCGCGGTCCTGCAGTTGGCGCAGGTAGCGCATCATCGCCGTCTCGGAGTGGTGCGTGTTGAACACCGGGTGCGTGAGGTACGTCGACTCGCGGGTCAGAGCCGGGTCGAAGGACGCGTCGGACGGCAGCGCGAGGACGAGGTCGCCCTCCACCGTGCCGCCCAGGACCTCGATCAGGTCGCCGAGCGGGAAGGTCCCGTCGCGCAGGTCGGCCGCCGACTCCTCGTCCACGCTGAGCGAGACGAGGCCGGCGTCGGTGGCGTGCAGCAGCAGCCCGCGGTCGTGGGCGCGGGCGACGACGGTCGAGGCGTCGTCCACCTCGACCTGGAGGGTGTCGAAGTACGAGCGCGAGACGACCTCGACGCCGGACGCGCGCAGCGCCTCCGCGACGGCCGCGGTCGACAGGTGGACCTGGCTGCCGATCGCGCGCAGGCCGGCCGGGCCGTGGTAGACGGCGTACATCGCGGCCATGACGGCGAGCAGCACCTGCGCGGTGCAGATGTTCGACGTCGCCTTCTCGCGGCGGATGTGCTGCTCGCGGGTCTGCAGCGTGAGCCGGTAGGCGGGCTTGCCGACCGCGTCCTGCGAGACGCCGACCAGACGGCCGGGGAGCTGGCGCTCGAGACCCTTGCGGACGGCCATGTACCCGGCGTGCGGCCCGCCGAAGCCCATCGGCACGCCGAAGCGCTGGCTGGTGCCGACCGCGACGTCCGCGCCCAGCTCGCCCGGGCCCTTCAGCTGCGTCAGCGCGAGCAGGTCGGCCGCGGCGACGACGACCGCGCCGGCGGCCTTGGCCGTGGCGATGGCGGCTGAGGGGTCCCACACGCGACCCGAGGCGCCGGGGTACTGGATGAACAGCCCGAACGCGTCCGACAGCTCCGGGGCGTCGGCGGGGAGGGAGGCGAGGTCGGTCACGATGAGCTCGATGCCGACCGCCTCCGCGCGATTGCGGAGCAGCGCCAGCGTCTGCGGGAAGGTGTCCGCATCCACGACGAACTTCGTGGACTTCGCCTTGGATGCGCGGCGCGCCAGCAGCATCCCCTCGACCACCGCGGTGCCCTCGTCGAGCATCGACGCGTTCGCGGTGTCGAGCCCGGTCAGGTCGGAGACCATGGTCTGGAAGTTGATCAGCGCCTCCAGCCGGCCCTGCGAGATCTCCGGCTGGTACGGCGTGTAGGCGGTGTACCAGCCCGGGTTCTCGAGCACGTTCCGCTTGACGACCGCGGGCGTGATGGTGCCGTAGTAGCCGAGGCCGATCAGGCTGCGGTTGACCGTGTTGCGCGCGGCCAGGGCGCGCAGCTCGCGGAGGGCGGCGCGCTCGCCGAGCGGTTCGGGCAGCGCCGAGGTGCGGTCGTCGTCGACGCGGATGGAGTCCGGCACGGCCGCGTGAACCAGGTCCTCCACGGAGGACCAGTCGCGGAGGCCGCCGCCGAGATCGCGGACAGCATGGTGCTCTGCGCATCCCCATCGGTGCCGATGTGACGCGTTGGGAAGAGGTCGGTCATGAAGAGGTCTGGAACCTTACTCGCCGGTGAGGGCGGCGTACTCGTCGTAGCTGAGGAGGTTGTCGGGCAGCTCGGTGAAGCGGACCTTCACCAGCCAGCCCTCGCCGAACGGGTCGGAGTTGACGAGCTCGGGCGCGTCGACGACGGCGGAGTTCGCCTCGGCGACGATGCCGTCCACCGGAGCGAACAGCTCGCCGACCGACTTGGTCGACTCGATCTCGCCCACCACCCGGCCGGCCGTGACGTCGCTGCCCTCGTCGGGCAGCTCGACGAAGACCACGTCGCCCAGCTTCTCGGCCGCGTAGGCGGTGATGCCGACGGTCGCGACGTCGCCCTCGACCAGGAGCCATTCGTGCTCGGGCGTGTACTTCAGGTCTCGTTCTGCGGCCATGGCTAGCGCTTCTTTCTGCTGTAGAAGGGGAGGGCGGTGACGGTGTAGGGGAGGCGCGTGCCGCGCACATCCACGTGGAGCACGGTGTTCTCGCGGGCCAGCTCCGGCGCGACGTACGCCATCGCGATCGGCACGCCCAGCGTCGGCGACAGCGCGCCGGACGTGACCACGCCGACCTCCGCGTCCTCGCCCGTGGCGGTGTCCTTGGCGAAGACCGGGTAGCCCGCACGGGCGGCGCGCTTGCCCTCGCCCACCAGGCCGACCAGCACGCGGGCCTCGGGATGCGGGCCCTCCTCGCTCGCGGCGCGGCCGATGAAGTCGGTGTCCTTCGCCAGGTTGACGACCCGGCCGAGCCCCGCCTGCGCGGGCTTCGTGTCGAGGCCGAGCTCGTGCCCGTACAGGGGCATCCCGGCCTCCAGACGGAGGGTGTCGCGGGAGGCGAGACCCGCCGGAACCAGGCCGAGGCCCTGCTCGGTGCCGGCCTCGGTGAGGGCGTCCCACAGGGCGCGGGCGTTGTCCGGGGCGACGTACAGCTCGAAGCCGTCCTCGCCGGTGTAGCCGGTGCGGGCGATCAGGACGGGGTGCGTCTGGAAGAGGGCCGGGAGCGACCAGTAGTACTTGAGGGTCGACAGGCGCTCGCCGAAGTCCTCTCCGTCGAGGGCGCCGTCGTCGGCGGCCAGGCCCTCGGTGGCGAGCAGGATGGACAGAGAGGCCGGACCCTGGACGGCGATGAGGGCGATGTCGTCGGACTCGTCGAAGACCTCGACGTCGAACGGCGAGGTGCGGTCGCGAAGCTCCTGGGCCACCGCATCCCGGTTGGAGGCGTTGGCGACGACCATGTAGCGGTCCTCGCCGGTGCGGTAGACGACCAGGTCGTCGACGATGCCCCCGGCGCGGGACAGCAGCAGGCTGTACTTCGCCTGGTCGATGTTGAGTGCGGACAGCTTGCCGGCGAGCGCGTAGTCGAGCGCCTGCCCCGCCTCCGGACCGATCAGCACGATCTCGGCCATGTGCGAGAGGTCGAACAGGCCGGCGGCGGTGCGGACGGCGTGGTGCTCGGCCAGGTCGGACGAGTAGCGCACCGGCATCTGCCAGCCGGCGAAGTCGGTGAAGGAGGCGCCGGCCGCCGCGTGGGCGTCGTGGAGCGGCGAGGTGCGGCCGTTGTCTTCTGAGGTCATGAGTTCTCCGGTTCGCCGGCCGTCGGCCGGGGTTGCGGGAGCGTCGCCGCTCCCGGGAAGAACTCCCCTCTGTCATCCGGCCTGAGAGTTTCACCGCGTCCGTGGACGCGGCTTTCACCGTGGGCGAGGGCGGCGGATGCCGTCCTGCTTTTCAGAGTGGCCAGTCCGATGCGGTACGCGTACCTGAGAGATTGTCGGGGAGGATTGCTCCTTCGGTGCCGCGCGCACGCGCGCGACTCTCCCGCATCGACCTCGTGGCCGTTGTTCAGTTGTGTGCGGCCAGCATATCCGCTCGCGCCGCCGGGCGCTGTGTTTGTGGTTTTGGTCGCCGCGACACTAAGATGGCTACAACGTTAGAGTCATTCTGACTCTTACCCATCCACGGGAGCAGCCATGACGGCACGGCATGAACGGGCGAGCGCGATCCTCGCCGTGTCCACCGTGATCTTCGCGCTGCGCAGCGACGACGAGACCGGCGGCGTCCCGCAGGTGTGGCTGCCGCTGGTGCGCCGCATCCGGGAGCCGTTCGAAGGCCGGTGGGCGCTGCCCGGAGGTCCGCTGCGGGTTGGCGAAGACCTGGCCTACGCCGCCGCCCGCACGCTCAACGACACTACCGGGCTCACGCCGCGCTACCTCGAGCAGCTGTACGCGTTCGGCGACGCGGACCGCTCCCCCGGCGCCGAGCGCGTCGTCTCGGTCGTGTACTGGGCGCTCGTGCGCAGCGACGAGGCCGAGCGGGCGAGCGTGGGCGAGAACGTCCGCTGGTTCCCCGCCGACGACCTCCCGGAACTGGCCTTCGACCACAACGTCATCGTCGAGTACGCCCTGTGGCGGCTCCGCACGAAGATGGAGTACTCGCGCATCGCCCACGCCTTCCTCGGCGAGCGCTTCACGCTGGCCCAGCTGCGCGGCGTGCACGAGGCCGTGCTCGGCAAGGCGCTCGACCCGGCGAACTTCCGCCGCACCATCGAGGCCTCCGGCGCCGTCGTCGCGACCGACGAGTACCTGACCGGCACGCCGCACCGCCCGCCGCGGCTGTACCGCTACAACGACCGGATCGACCTCGCCGACGCGGGGCCGCTCCCCCGGCAGCAGCATCCGTTCGAAGGAAGAAGCGAATCATGACCATCGCCTCGGTCGACACGACCATCAAGCTCATCGCCTCCGGGCAGCTCGACGGCGAGACCTGCACGCCCGACCTTGTCGAGGCGCCGTGGGAGTTCGACGGCCTCGCGCCGAGCTACGGGCCGGGCGCCTCGCTGGGCGACCCCATCCCCGTGAACACCCCTCGCCAGGGCGAGCTGCCCGAGGAGTACCGCACCGCGTCCGCGCAGGAGCTCGGCGACCGCATCCGCGCCGCCAAGGAGACCCTGGGCGACCGCGTCGCGGTGATGGGCCACTTCTACCAGCGCGACGAGGTCGTGCAGTACGCGGACTTCATCGGCGACTCGTTCCAGCTCGCCAACGCGGCCAAGGCGCGCCCGGAGGCCGAGGCGATCGTGTTCTGCGGCGTCCACTTCATGGCCGAGACCGCCGACATCGTGTCGCGGCCGGAGCAGCGCGTCATCCTCCCGAACCTCGCCGCCGGCTGCTCGATGGCCGACATGGCCGACCTCGACTCGGTCGAGGAGTGCTGGGAGCAGCTGGAGGAGCTGTACGGTACCGAGCCGGACGCGGACGGCCGCGTGCCGGTCATCCCGGTCACGTACATGAACTCGTCCGCGGCGCTGAAGGCGTTCTGCGGCGAGCACGGCGGGATCGTCTGCACCTCCTCCAACGCCGCGACGGTTCTGGAGTGGGCGTTCGAGCGAGGTCAGCGCGTCCTCTTCTTCCCCGACCAGCACCTCGGCCGCAACACCGCGAAGGCGATGGGCGTGCCGCTCGAGCGCATGCCGCTGTGGAACCCGCGCAAGCCCTGGGGCGGGACCGACGCGTCCACCCTGCAGGACGCCCAGGTCATCCTCTGGCACGGCTTCTGCTCGGTGCACAAGCGCTTCACGGTCGGCCAGATCGAGCACGCGCGCGCCGAGTTCCCGGGCGTCCGCGTGATCGTGCACCCCGAGTGCCCGATGGATGTGGTGGATGCCGCCGACGAGTACGGCTCGACCGATTACATCGTGAAGGCGATCCAGGCGGCGCCGGCCGGCTCGACGTTCGCGATCGGGACCGAGATCAATCTGGTCCAGCGGCTGGCGGCGCAGTTCCCGCAGCACACGATCTTCTGCCTCGACGCGGTCGTCTGCCCGTGCTCGACGATGTACCGCATCCACCCCGGGTACCTCGCGTGGGTGCTGGAGGGCCTGGTCCGCGGCGACGTTCTCAACCAGGTGACGGTGCCGGACGAGGTCGCCGCCCCCGCCCGGGTCGCGCTCGAGCGGATGCTCGCCGCGCGTCCGGACACGACGATGGCGGCCTGACATGAGCCGCGTGGTCGTCGTCGGGAGCGGGATCGCCGGTTTGACCGCGGCCCTGCGGGCGCACGCGCTCGGGCACGACGTCACGGTGGTGACCAAGGCGTCGCTGTCCGATGGCAGCACGCGGTACGCGCAGGGCGGCATCGCGGCGGCGCTGTTCCCGGACGACAGCGTCGAGGCGCATGTCGCCGACACGCTGCGCGCGGGGGCCGGGCTCAACGTCCGGGACGCGGTGGACGCGCTGTGCACAGACGGACCCGTGCGCGTGCGCGAGCTGATCGCGCTGGGCGCGGCCTTCGACCGCGACGGCGACGTGCTGGCGCGGGGGCTCGAAGCGGCGCACTCCTCCGCACGCGTGCTGCACGCCGGCGGGGACGCGACCGGCGCCGAGCTCTCGCGTGCGCTCATCGCTGCGCTGCGCGCGGCGCGCATCCCCGTCGTGGAGGGCGCCTTCCTGCAGGACGTGCTGCTGCGCGACGGCGCGGCAGCGGGAGTCTCGCTGCTGGTCTCCGGGACGCCCGTCGCGCTCGACGCCGACGCCGTCGTCCTGGCAACCGGAGGCTGGGGCCGGCTGTACGCGCACACCACGAATCCGGCGGTCGCGACCGGCGACGGCGTGGCCGCGGCCTGGCGCGCGGGCGCGGTGCTGGCGGACCTCGAGTTCACGCAGTTCCACCCCACCGCGCTGCACGCGCCGGGCGCGGCGGGCGCCGGCGCGTTCCTCGTGTCCGAGGCCGTGCGCGGCGAGGGCGCGGTGCTGCGGAACGCGGCCGGCGAGCGCTTCATGACCGACGTGCACCCGGATGCGGAACTCGCGCCGCGCGACGTCGTCGCCCGCGGCATCGCGGTCGAGATGGCGGCCCAGGGCGGCCGTCCAGTGCTCCTCGACGCGACCGCGCTGGGCGGGGACTTCCTGGCGCGGCGCTTCCCGACGATCGACGCGGCGACGCGCGCCGCCGGGTACGACTGGGGGCGGCATCCCATCCCCGTGACGCCCGCGGCCCACTACGCGATGGGCGGCGTCGCCACGGACACGGACGGGCGCACCAGCGTCCCCGGGCTCTTCGCCGTCGGCGAGGTCGCCTGCACCGGTGCGCACGGCGGCAACCGGCTGGCGTCGAACTCCCTGCTCGAAGGGCTGGTGTTCGCGCACCGGGCGGCCGACGCGATCGACGCGCCGTGGATCGACGGCCCGGAATGGGTGCGGGAGGGTGCGGCCGCGGCCGTGCTCGAGCACGCGCCCGCCCATCCCTCGCGTCCGTTCTCGCGGGCCCGGCTGGGCGCGCTGCTCTGGGATGCGGCAGGCGTGCACCGCGACGGCGCGCGGCTGGCGGCGGCCGCCGACGAACTCGCGGCGACCATCGACCCCGGGGACGGTCCGTCGGAGGACGGCAACCTCCTCACCCTCGCCCGTCTGGTCGTCGCGGCCGCACTCGCGCGCGAGGAGTCGCGCGGCGCTCACTTCCGCTCCGACTTCCCGCTGACAGCTGCGGGTGAGCCCGCGCACACCGTCCTGCTCCCCCAGCTCTCCCGTCTCGAGGTGCCCTCCGCATGCTGACCCGCCAGATCATCCAGACCGCCGTCCAGGCCGCCCTGATCGAGGATGCGCCGTGGGGCGACCTGACGAGCCAGCTGCTCATCCCGGAGGCGGCGGTCGCGACCGCGCGGCTCATGGCGCGGGAGCCGGGCACGTTCGCGGGCGGCGAAGTGTTCGCCGCCGCGTTCACGCTGACCGATCCGTCCGTCGAGGTGGCCCTGCACGTCCCGGATGGCGCGACCTTCGCCGCTGGGGACGCGCTGGCGACCGTGACCGGCCCGGCCCGCTCGGTGCTCCAGGGCGAGCGCGTGGCCCTCAACTTCGTCCAGCGGATGAGCGGGATCGCCACACTGACCGCGGCGTTCGTCGCCGAGGTCGCCGGCACCTCCGCCCGCATCGTGGACACGCGCAAGACGACCCCGGGCTCCGCGCCTTCGAGCGGCACGCCGTGCGGGCAGGCGGTGGGCACAACCACCGCTACTCCCTGTCGGACGCGGTCATGGCGAAGGACAACCACCTCGCGGTGCTCACCGCGCAGTCCGGGCTCTCGGTGACCGACGCGCTGCTGCGGGTGCGCGAGCAGCTGTCCCACACGACCCACCTGGAGGTCGAGGTCGACCGGATCGACCAGATCGAACCCGTGCTCGCCGCCGGCGTCGACACGATCATGCTCGACAACTTCACGGTCGACCAGCTGCGCGAGGGCGTCGCCCTGGTCGCCGGCCGCGCGATCGTCGAGGCGAGCGGCAACGTCAGCCTCGCGACCGTCCGGAGCATCGCCGAGACCGGCGTCGACGTGATCTCGTCGGGCGCGCTCACTCACAGCGTCCGCTCGCTCGACCTCGGACTGGACGTGGTGGTCGAGTGATCTACCTCGATGCCGCCGCCACCTCTCCGGTCCGCCGGGAGGTGCTGGAGGCGATGTGGCCGTACCTCACCGGCGACTTCGGCAACCCGTCGAGCCATCACGCGGTCGGAGAGTCGGCCGCGCGGGCGCTCGCCGAGGCCCGCGCGTCGGTCGCCGCGTGGCTGGGCTGCCGGGCGTCGGAGGTGACGTTCACCTCGGGCGGGACGGAGGCCGACAATCTCGCGATCAAAGGCATCGCGCTCGGCGATCCGCGCGGGCGGCACATCGTCACGTCGGCGATCGAGCATGAGGCCGTGCTGGAGTCAGTGGACTACCTCGTGCGGCTGCACGGCTTCACGGTCACCTTCGTGCCGGTCGGCCGCGACGGGCTCGTCTCGCCCGCGGACTTCGCGGCCGCGCTGCGACCGGACACGACCCTGGCGTCGGTGATGCTGGCCAACAACGAGGTGGGGACCGTGCAGCCGGTGGCCGAGCTCGCGGCGCTGGCACATGCGGTCGGCGCTCGTTTCCATACGGACGCCGTGCAGGCCGCGGGCTGGCTGCCGCTCGACGTCCGCGCGCTCGGGGTGGACGCGCTGAGTGTGTCGGGCCACAAGATCGGCGCGCCGAAGGGCGTCGGGGCGTTGTACGTGCGCGGCCGCATCCCGGTCGAGCCGCTGATCCACGGCGGCGGGCAGGAGCGCGGGCGGCGGTCGGGCACGGAGAACGTCGCCGGGGCGGTGGCGCTCGGGGTCGCGGCGCGGCTTGCTGTGGCGGATCGAGCGACCCGCGCGTCCGCCGCTGCTGCCGCCCGCGATGGATTCATCGCGGGGGTGCTCGCGGAGGTCCCGGATGCGGAGCTCACCGGGCATCCCACCTCGCGGCTGCCGGGGACGGCGTCGTTCGTGTTCCCCGCGACGAACGGCGAGGCGGTGCTGCTGGAGCTGGAGCGGCGCGGCATCGTGTCGTCGAGCGGGTCGGCGTGCGCGGCCGGGAGCGAGGACGCGTCGCACGTGCTGCTGGCGCTCGGCTACCCGGAGGATGTGGCGCGCACGGCGGTGCGGTTCTCGTGGGGGCCGGAGATCGCGGCCGGTGATCTCGCGGCGGTCGCGCCGGCGGTCGGAGAGGCCGTGCGGGCGGTGCGGGGGCTCGGATAGGGCACAGGATCCCCCTGACCCCCGTCGGCGTCAACCACCTGGGCCCGCCTCTCTCGGCCGCCTAGCGTCCCTGGAAACCGGAACGAGACCCGACATCGGAGCGGGCCACTGCGAAAAGGGACGCCATGACCGATCGAACGCCGAACCCCGACGACCGTGCACCGCTCGACGACCCGCCGCGAACGACGGTTCCCGCCGACCGCCACCCCGGCGAGGCGGTCTACGACCGCGACTCCACCGGGGCCGCCGTGCCCGTCGACCGCACGCACACGCTCCGCAACGACGTCCTCGAGCGGGAGAGGAGCGAATTCGGCGGCATGAAGTTCGGATCCGCCTTCTTCGGCTGGCTGGCCGCGACCGGCATGGCCGTGCTGCTGACGGCGGTCCTCGCTGCGGCGGGAGCAGCGGTGGGGCTGGGCACCGCCGGCGGAGACCCGAACAAGGCCGCCGACCAGGCGAACGCCAACGCGGCCACCGTCGGCATCGTCGGTGCCATCGCGCTCGTCGTCATCCTGTTCGTCGCCTACTACTGCGGCGGCTACGTCGCCGGCCGGATGGCCCGCTTCGACGGTGTGAAGCAGGGCATCGCCGTCTGGCTGTGGGCGATCGTCGTCGCCGTCGTCGTAGCAGTGCTGAGCCTGGCGCTCGGCAGCCAGTTCAACATCCTGGGCAACCTGAACAGCTTCCCGCGCATCCCGCTCGGGGAGGGCTCGGTGACGGTCACGGGAATCGTGACGGCGATCATCGTCGCCATCGTCAGCCTGCTCGGCGCCATCCTGGGCGGCGTCGCGGGCATGCGATACCACCGTCGTGTCGACCGGGTGGGACTCGGTCGCTAGGCACGGCGGGCCCCGGAACCGGGGCGCACGAGCGGGGGACACGCTCGCCGCGGCGGGCATCACGAGGAGGAACACCATGATCAATGAGAACAACATCGCGGCACTCGTCGGCGCCAAAGTCGTCGATCGGGATGGCGACAAGATCGGCACCGTCGGACAGGTCTACGTCGACCCGTCCACCGGACGTCCGAACTGGGCGTCGGTGAAGACGGGACTGTTCGGCACGTCCGAGAGCTTCGTCCCCCTGGACGACGCGGTCGAAGAGGGCGACAGCCTTCGTGTGCCGTTCGAGAAGGCGGTCGTGAAGGATGCGCCCCGCATCGAGGACGACGCGGAGCTCAGCCCCGACGAGGAGGACCAGCTGTACGCGTACTACCGCGGTGGCAGCGCGGACCGAACGGCCACCGGTGCCGGCTACGACACCTCCGGCCCGACCACCGACGACGCGATGACACGCTCCGAGGAACGGCTGGACGTGGGCACGGAGCGGGTCGAGACGGGCCGCGCGCGTCTGCGGAAGTACGTGGTCACCGAGAACCAGCAGGTCGAGGTGCCCGTCACCCGCGAGGAGGTCCGGGTCGAGCGCGAGCCGATCACCGACGCCAACGTGGACGCCGCACTCGACGGTCCCGCGATCAGCGAGGAGGAGCACGAGGTGATCCTCCACGAGGAGCGACCGGTCGTCGAGAAGGAGACGGTGCCCGTCGAGCGCGTGCGGTTGGACGCGCAGGAGGTGACCGACACGGAGACGGTCGACGAAGAGGTGCGCAAGGAGCGCATCGACGTCGAGGCCGACGGGCGCGGCGCGGTCTGAGGCTGTTTCGTGGAGCGGGGCGGCCCGGCGACGGGCGCCCCGCTTCGCGCTTTTTATTCCCCTGTTCTGCGGAGAGCGAACTTCTCCACAGTTCACACGATCGACACCCACACTGTCGGTGGCTCTCGCTAGGTTGGACCGGTGACTGAGAAGACCTCACCCGTGACATCCGTCGACGTCGGCGACCTCGCCGCGCCCGCGGAAGCGGCAGCGCCCGTCCGTATCGCGCCGCGCGACCAGCGGGTGATCTGGCTGCTGCTCGCGGCCACGTTCGTCGTCATCCTCAACGAGACGATCATGACGGTCGCCATCCCGAAGCTGATGGACGACCTGCACGTCGACGCCCTCGCGGCGCAGTGGCTGTCCACGGCCTTCATGCTGACCATGGCGGTGGTCATCCCGATCACGGGCATCCTGCTGCAGCGGTTCTCGACCCGGCAGATGTTCATCGCCGCGATGTCGCTGTTCTCGCTCGGCACGCTCTCTGCCGCGCTCGCGCCGGGCTTCATCGTGCTCGTCGCCGCCCGTGTGATCCAGGCGTCCGGCACGGCGATCATGATCCCACTGCTGATGACCACGCTCATGACGCTGGTGCCGCCGGCGCTGCGCGGGCGGACCATGGGCAACGTCTCGATCGTGATCTCGGTCGCGCCGGCCATCGGCCCGACGATCTCGGGCCTCATCCTCAACTTCCTGGCCTGGCGGTGGATCTTCCTCATCGTGCTGCCGATCGCGCTGGTCATGCTGCTCGTCGGCATGCGCTTCGTCGAGAACGTGAGCGAGCCCAAGAAGGTCCGCATCGACGTGCTGTCGGTCATCCTGTCGGCGTTCGGCTTCGGCGGACTGGTCTACGGCCTCACGCTGTCCGGCGAGTCCGGCAGCTCGTCGTCGAGCCCGCTGATGCTGTGGGGCTCCCTGATCGTGGGCGTCGTCGGTCTGGCCGCGTTCATCACCCGCCAGCTGCTGCTGCAGCGGAAGGACCGCGCGCTGCTCGACCTGCGCACGTTCAAGTACCCCATCTTCACCGTGTCCATCGTGCTGATGGCGATCACCACGGCGTCGATGTTCGGCGTCATCATCGTGCTCCCGCTCTACCTCCAGCACGTGCTGCATCTGGACACCCTGGCGACCGGGCTCATCCTGCTTCCGGGCGGCCTCATCATGGGACTCGCGGCGCCGTTCGTCGGCCGGCTCTACGACCGGTTCGATCCGCGCGTGCTGGTCGTGCCAGGGTCCATCCTGGTGAGCCTTGTGCTGTGGGGACTGACGATGGTCACCGAGACGACGCCCGTCGGAATGGTGATCGCCGCGTACGTCACGCTGAGCCTCGGACTCGCGATGATGTTCACGCCGCTGTTCACCGCGGGCCTCGGTGCGGTGCCGCCGCACCTGTATTCGCACGGCAGCGCCATCCTGGGCACCATCCAGCAGGTGGGCGGCGCGGCCGGTACGGCACTGCTCATCGCGGTGCTGACACTGCAGTCGAACGTGCTCGCGGCGGGTGGGGCACCGGTGGACGCGGCACAGGCGGGCGGCATCCGGGCTGCGTTCTTCGCGGGCGCGATCATCTCGCTGTTCGGCGTGGTGGGGTCGTTCTTCGTCCGCAAGCCGGCCGATGTGCCGTCAGAGGTGGCGTTCGCGCACTGAGTAGGGAGTGCGCGTCAGTGGGGCGGGCGGTCCAGCGGCGTCCCTTCGCTAAAGGCTCTCGGTGGTACCGCGGGTGTCCAGCCAGCCGGCCCTGACGAGAACGTCCCGAGCGATCTCGGTGACGGTGCGGCCGTCGGTGGCGACTCGTAGGACGTGGTCCCCCGCGGCGTCGAGTTGCCGCGCCGCGCGAATGCTTCGGTCGATGTGTTCGCCGAGCGCACTGCCGATCTCCCGTTGTGCGAGGCGATGAGCTGCGGTCTTGTCGGTCGCCGTCAGGAGGACCGCGGTCGCGCGAGTCTCTGCGCCGAGCGCCGCGCTCAGCGCGGAGACCTGCAGAACGCTCACGGTGTTGGTGAAGATCAGGCGCGAGTATCCGATGGCTCGGTAGTTCCGCCACATCGCCGCGAGGTTCCGCTCTGCGAGGTCGACGCCGTCGCGCCACGGCTCGGGATACGCCTGGTCGAGGTTGTCGCCCTCGATCACCGCGTGGCGGACATCCGCGCGGGCCAGGATCCGGGAGGCCTCGGCGGCCACCGAGGACTTCCCCACTCCCGAGCGGCCGCCGATGACGATGACGTCCGTCGGGGTGTCAGTCTGCATCTGCTCATCCTGTCGCATCGCGCGCCCGCGGCCCATTGCGGCCAGCGCCTCTGGCAGCCACAGCGCGGCGGCGGCAGAATGGGGCAACCGCACCTCGAGGAGGCACCGTGTCCGTGATCCGTACACCCGAGCCGTCGGAGGCGACCGGCGAGGTCGCCGCGCTCTACGCCGAGGACATCGACGACCTCGGCTACGTCCCCGACTACACCCGGGTGATGGCCGTCAACCCGGAAGCGGTGCGCGCGTTCGAGAACCTGGTGCGCGCGATCGTCTCCCAGCTCGGCAAGCGACGGTACGAGCTCGTGACACTGGCCGCCGCGCAGGCCCTGCACTCCCAGCACTGCCGCCTCGCCCACGGCCGCAAGACGCTCACGATCATGGACGAGGACGAACTGATCGCGATCGCACGCGACTACCACGACGCCGACCTCAGCGAGGCCGAGGTCGCCATGATGGACTACGCCGCCCGCGTCGCCACCGACTCCGTCTCCCTCACCGACGAGGACACCCTGCGGCTCCGCGAGCTGGGCTACACCGACCGCGAGATCGTCGACATCACTCTGGCCGCTGCGGCGCGCAGCTGCTACAGCCGGTCCATCCAGGCGCTCGGGGCCGGTGTCGAGGTGCCGCCGGGGCTCAGCGATCGGCTGCGCGACGCCCTGCTGGTGGCGCCGCTGTGAGAGACAGCACCCGCTCCCGGGCCCTGGCGGCGCTGCAGGGCCTGGCGCTCGGCGACGCCCTCGGAATGCCCACGCAGTCCCTCTCCCGCGAACAGATCGCCGCCGACCACGGGCGGATCCGCGGACTCGTCGCGGCCGGACCGCACCAGCAGATCGCTGCCGGGATGCCCGCCGGCTCGATCACCGACGACACCGAGCAGGCCGTGCTGCTGGCGCGGCTGCTCATCGACGGCGACGGCACCGTACGGCCCGGGGTCCTCGCCGCCGAACTCCTCGCCTGGGAGCGGGCGATGGAGGCGCGCGGCTCGCTCGACCTGCTCGGCCCGAGCACCCGGGCGGCCCTCCAGCGGCTCCAGGACGGCATGCCGCCCGAGGAGGCGGGTCGCTTCGGCGCGACGAACGGGGCCGCCATGCGGATCACCCCGGTCGGGATCGCCGTGCCGGTCGAACCGCTCGGCGGCTTCGTCGACGCGGTCGTCCAGGTCAGCTCGCTCACCCACAACACCGGGCTCGGGATCGCCGGCGCGGCCGCGGTCGGCGCGGCGGTGAGCGCGGGCCTCGACGGTGCGGACGCGCCGGAAGCGCTGGATGTGGCGGTCGCCGCCGCGCGCGAGGGCGCCGGTCGCGGCCATTGGGTCGCGGGCGGGGACATCGCGTCGCGGCTGGAGTGGGCCATCCCGTACCTGCTCGACCTCGCACCGCGCGAACAGGATGACGCCCTCGTCGGGGTCGTGGGGACGTCGGTCGCCGCGCAGGAGTCGGTGGTCGCGGCGCTCGCCCTCGTCGCCCTGGCGGTGGCCGGCACGGGCTCGTCGCACCGCGACCGGCCGGCCGACGACGGGATCGGGGCGCGACGCAACGGGATCGGCGCCTCGGCCGCGCCGGACGGCGACGCCGCCTGGGACGCGCTGTGCCGCGCCGCGTCGCTCGGCGGGGACACCGACACGATCGCCGCGATGGCCGGCGCCGTCCTCGGCGCGACCGGCGCCACGGACTGGCCGCGCACGGCGGTGGAGACCATCCGCCGGGTCAACGCACTGGAACTGGAGCCGCTGGTGGACGGCCTGCTCCGCGTGAGGGGACGACATGGCTGACGGACGGGTCATCTTCACCGGGACGGTCGTCGTCGACCTCGTCCTCCGCGTCGGCGCGCTCCCCGAGCGCGGCGGCGACGTGCTGGCGGAGTCGTCCGGAATGTCCGCCGGCGGCGGCTTCAACGTGATGTCCGCCGCCGCACGGGACGGCGCCGAGGTGCTGTTCGCCGGGCGGTCCGGAACGGGCCCGCTCGGCGAGGTCGTCGGCGAGGCCCTGTGGGCCGAGGGCATCGCGGTCGCCACGCCGCCCATCGAGACGGTCGACAACGGGTACTGCGTCGTCCTCGTCGACGACGACGCGGAGCGGACCTTCGTCACGGTCCCCGGCGCCGAAGGGATGCTGACGCGCACCGACCTGGACCGCATCCATCCCCGCGCCGGCGACGTCGTCTACGTCTCGGGCTACAGCCTGGCGCACCCCACCTCGGGCCCCGCCGTCGCCGGCTGGCTGACCGAGCTCCCCGCGGCGGATGCGATCGTGGTGTTCGACCCGTCCCCGCTGGTGGGGACGCTCGACCGCGACCTCCTCGAGGCGGTCCTCGCGCGCACCGACGTGCTGAGTGCGAACGCGCGGGAGGCCCGCGTCCTGCGCGCCCACGCGCATCCCGCGCCCGCCGCCGGCGCCCTGCGCGGGATGCTGCGGGAGGGCGGCGTCGCGGTGGTCCGCGACGGCGCGTCCGGCTGCTGGGTCGCCACGGGCGATCCGGCGCCCGGACACCTTCCGGCGTTCCCGGTGACGGCGGTCGACACGACGGGCGCGGGCGACGCGTTCGGCGGCGTCCTCGCCGCGGCGTTCGCTCGCGGACTGAGCCCCATGGACGCGGCCCTCCGCGCGAACGCGGCCGCAGCGCTGGCGGTCACCCGGCGCGGTCCCGCCACCGCGCCGACGGC
This sequence comes from Leifsonia poae, assembly GCF_050632865.1. GTDB lineage: Bacteria > Actinomycetota > Actinomycetes > Actinomycetales > Microbacteriaceae > Leifsonia > Leifsonia poae_B. The sequence continues at coordinate 24,026 of NZ_JBODSA010000002.1, forward strand.
CGCCGAGACCGACACCCTCCTAGCCTCGCACCGCACCGGCGCGTGACACTGGAACCGTGATCACCGTCAAGCGCATCTACGACCCGGCGGCTCCCGAGGACGGCTACCGCATCCTCGTCGACCGCCTCTGGCCGCGCGGTGTCAGCAAGGAACGCGCCCACCTCGACCTCTGGCTGAAGGAGGTCGCGCCGTCGACCGAGCTGCGTCGCTGGTTCCACCACGACGCGAGCGCCGAGGCCGAGGTCTTCGACGAGTTCCGTACGCGCTACGAGCACGAGCTCGACAGCAACCCCGCGGTCGACCAGCTGAGAGAGCTGGCGAAGACGCATCCGCGCATCACCCTGCTCGTCGGCGCTCGTGACCCGGAGCTGGACCACGGGAAGGTGCTCGAGGACTACCTCGAGCACCATCCGTGAGCGGCGCCAGCGATCACCCGGCGAGCGCCAGCCGCTCCGCCTCCTCGGCGTCGCGCGCATCCACGAGGTACCGCGCATACGCCGGGATGGTGAGGAAGGTCGGGAAGTCCTCCGCCAGCACCACTTCGCGCAGCACGTCGGCGGCGTCCGCGAAGCGCGAGCCGTCCGTCTCCCGGGACTCCAGCTCCTCGTCGATCAGCCGGGCGACCGCCTCCGCGTCCACGGTCGCGCCGTCGACGGTGACCACCCGGTTCTCGATCCACTGCCGCAGCAGCGACCGCGAGATCTCCGCCGTGGCCGCGTCCTCCATCAGCCCGTCGATCGCGACGGCGCCCGTGCCGCGCAGCCACGCTTCGATGTAGCGCAGCGCGACGGAGACGTTCGACCGCACCCCGGCATCCGTCACGGTCGCATCCGCCGAGCCGACGTCGAGCAGATCGGCGGCCGTGACCATGACGTCGTCCCGCTGCCGCGCCAGCTGGTTGGGCCGGTCCCCCAGCACCGCGTCGAACTCGGCGAGCGCCGTCGGGATGAGGTCCGGATGTGCGACCCAGGTCCCGTCGAAGCCGTCGCCGGCCTCCCGGCGCTTGTCGTCCGCGACCTTCGCGAGCGCCCGCTCGGTCGCCTCCGGGTCGCGCCGGTTCGGGATGGACGCGCTCATCCCGCCGATCGCGTGCGCGCCCCGGCGGTGGCAGGTCGCGACCAGCAGCTCCGTGTAGGCGCGCATGAACGGGACCGTCATCGTGATGCGGTCGCGGTCGCCGAACGCGAACCGTCGCCCGCGGCCCTGGAAGGTCTTGATCATCGAGAAGATGTAGTCCCAGCGGCCCGCGTTGAGGCCGGCGCAGTGGTCGCGCAGCTCGAACAGGATCTCCTCCATCTCGAACGCCGCCGGGATGGTCTCGATGAGCACGGTCGCGCGGATCGTCCCGACGGGCATCCCGATGCGCTGCTGCGCGAAGACGAAGATGTCGTCCCACAGCCGCGCCTCGAGATGCGACTCCAGCTTCGGCAGGTAGAAGTACGGGCCGCGTCCCGCATCCACGAGCGCCTGCGCGTTGTGCCAGAAGTACAGGCCGAAGTCGGTGAGGGAGGCGCTGGCGGGCGCCGTGCGCCCGGCCCGGTCGGTGAAGGCGAGGTGCTTCTCGACCAGGTGCCAGCCGCGCGGACGCATGACGATGGTCGGCGTGTGCTCGAACGGCGTGGTGACCCGGTAGTCCTTGCCCTCCGGGCTCGTGAACGCGAGGTCTCCGCGCGCGGCGTCGAACAGGGTCGCCTGGCCGCCGACGATGTTGCCCCAGGTCGGGCTGGTCGCGTCCTCGAGGTCGGCGAGCCAGACGCGGGCGCCCGAGTTGAGCGCGTTGATCGCCATCTTGGGGTCGGTCGGGCCGGTGATCTCGACTCGGCGGTCCTCGAGGCCGGGGCCGGCGCCGGCGACGCGCCAGTCGTCGTCCTCGCGGATGGCGGCCGTGGTGCTCAGGAAGCGCGGGTCGCGTCCGTTGCCGGCCTCCGTGCGGCGGCGCTGCCGTTCGGCGAGCAGTTCCTGCCGCCGTCCGGCGAAGGTCTGGTGCAGGTGGTCGACGAAGGCGATGGCCTCCGGGGAGAGGATGCGGTCGGCGCCGTCGATGCGGGGGCCGGTGATCTCGATCATGATGATGTCTCCTTCGGTCGGTTCAGAACTGGTGCTCTTCGGTGGAGCCGACCAGGGCGAGCGTCGCGCTGTCGGGGTTGAGCGCGGTCGCGATCCGGTCGAAGTAGCCGGTGCCGACCTCCCGCTGGTGGCGGGTGGCGGTGTAGCCGTCGGCCTCGGAGGCGAATTCCGCCTCCTGCAGGTCGACGTAGGCGCTCATGTGCCGGGTGGAGTAGTCCCGGGCGAGCGTGAACATGGAGTGGTTGAGGGCGTGGAAGCCGGCCAGGGTGATGAACTGGAAGGCGTACCCCATCGCCGCGAGCTCGCGCTGGAACCGGGCGATGGTGTCGTCGTCGAGGTGGGATCGCCAGTTGAACGACGGCGAGCAGTTGTAGGCGAGCTTCTTGCCGGGGAACTGGGCGTGGACGGCCTCGGCGAACCGGCGCGCGAGCTCCAGGTCGGGCTCGGCGGACTCGACCCACAGCAGGTCGGCGTAGGGCGCGTAGGCGAGGCCGCGGGCGATGACCGGCTCGATGCCGTTCTGCACCTCGTAGAAGCCTTCGGCGGTGCGCGTCCCGGTCACGAAGGGGCGGTCGCGTTCGTCGTGGTCGCTGGTCAGCAGGGTCGCGGCGAGCGCATCCGTACGGGCGATCACGATGGTCGGGACGCCCGCGACGTCGGCGGCCAGGCGGGCGGCGTTGAGGGTGCGGATGTGCTGGCCGGTCGGGATGAGCACCTTGCCGCCCATGTGTCCGCACTTCTTCTCGCTGGCGAGCTGGTCCTCCCAGTGGACGCCCGCGGCGCCCGCCTGGATCATCGAGTGCATGAGCTCGTAGGCGTTGAGCGGGCCGCCGAAGCCGGCCTCGGCGTCGGCGACGATCGGCGCCATCCAGTCGGCGACCCGGCCGTCGGTGCCCTCCACCTGCCCGGCCCGCAGCAGCGCGTTGTTGATGCGGCGCACGACGGCGGGCACGGAGTTGGCCGGGTAGAGGCTCTGGTCGGGATACGTCTGGCCGGCCAGGTTGGCGTCGGCGGCGACCTGCCAGCCGGACAGGTAGATCGCCTCGAGCCCGGCACGCACCTGCTGCACGGCCTGGTTGCCGGTGAGGGCGCCGAGGGCGGCGACCCAGCGCGGGTCGTCGGATGTGCTGTCGCGTTGGATCAGCTCCCACAGCCGCTCGGCGCCGCGGCGGGCGAGCGTCTGCTCCTCGCGGACCGGGCCGCGCAGCGCGACGACGTCGGCGGCGGTGAAGTCGCGGCGGATGCCGGACCAGCGCGGGTCCGCGTCCCACTCGAGCTGCAGCTCGGCGGCGGTCTGGGTCGTGTCGCCGGGGCGGTGTGTCTTCGTCATCGGAGCCTCCATCGGTCGTGTCGGATGACTCGATCCTTCGCCCGCCGCAACCCGCCGTGAGCGGATCCATCGACAGAAATCCGGCCGTTCTTCTGTTTGCCAGAACTTCGCCCGGGTGTCAGCATGGCCACCATGACCGTCATCGACGACGTGCAGGACGACCGCCCCGAAGCCGACGCGCTCACCCTCGGGCGGCGCGTCCGCGCGTTCCGCCAGCGGCGCGGGATGACCCTGGAGGCTCTGGCCGCCGCCGTGGACCGCGCGCCGTCGCAGGTGTCCACGATCGAGAACGGCAACCGCGAGCCGCGGCTCGCCCTGCTGCGCGCGATCGCGTCAGCGCTGGAGGTGAGCGTCGACGACCTGCTCGCTCCCGAGCCTCCGGATGAGCGCGCGGCCCTCGAGATCGCCGTCGAGCGCGCGCAGCGCGGGCCGGTGTTCGCCGCGCTCGGGATCGAGCCGACCCGGGTCGGGCGGACCGTCCCCGACGCGACGTTGCGCGCCATCCTGGGGCTGCACCAGGAGGTGGAGCGGCTGCACCGCGAGCGTGCGGCCACGCCCGAGGAGGCGCGCCGGGCGAACGCCGAGCTGCGCGCGACCATGCGCGCGCGCGACAACCACTTCCCCGAGCTCGAGGCGATCGCCGGGGAGCTGCTGGCGGCCGTCGGGCACACCGGTGGGCCGGTGTCCCATCAGACCGTGACCGACATGGCGGACCATCTCGGATACTCGCTGCACTACGTCGGCGACCTGCCGCACTCCACCCGCTCGGTGACCGACCGGCGCAACGGGCGCATCTACCTGCCGACTGAGCAGTCGGCGTCGCGGGATTCGCGCTCCCCCATCCTGCAGGCGTTCGCCTCGCACCTGCTCGGGCACGACGAGCCGAGAAACTACGCCGATTTTCTGCGGCAGCGGGTCGAGACCAACTACCTCACCGCGGCGCTGCTGCTGCCGGAGAAGGACGCGGTCGCGTTCCTCACCGAGGCGAAGAACTTCCGCCGCATCTCGATGGAGGACCTGCGCGACGCCTTCGCGGTCTCGTACGAGACGGCGGCGCACCGGTTCACCAACCTCGCGACCGCCCGGCTCGGCATCCCGGTGCACTTCATGAAGGTGCACGAGTCGGGCACGATCATCAAGGCGTACGAGAACGACGCGGTGGTGTTCCCGTCGGATGCGCTCGGCGCGGTCGAGGGGACGCCGGTGTGCCGCAGCTGGACCGCGCGCACGGTGTTCGACGTCGCGGACCGGTTCAGCCCCTACTACCAGTACACGGACACGCCGAGCGGCACGTTCTGGTGCACCTCCCGGGTCGAGAAGGCCAAGGAGGGCGACTACTCGGTCAGCGTCGGCGTGCCCTTCGCGCACGTGAAGTGGTTCCGCGGGCGGGAGACGCCCAACCGCACCGTGTCGCGCTGCCCCGACGAGTCGTGCTGCCGCCGTCCGCCGGGCACCCTGGCCGAGCGCTGGGAAGGCCAGGCGTGGCCCGCCGCCCGCACGCCCACATCCCTCCTGGCGGCGCTGCCCACCGGCACCTTCCCCGGCGTCGACCCCACCGAGGTCTACGCCTTCCTCGACCGCCACGCACCGCCGACGGCTTGAGCCGCACGGCTGCGCTAACATTCGGCTGTGCGTGACCGAGTTCACCCACAGAGGGAGAACCGGTGAAGCGCCCCCATCGCCTCGTGTTCGCTGCCGCCCTGCTGGCCGTCGTCGGCGGCCTTGCCGTCGCGACACCCGCCGCCGCGGATTCGAGCCTCGTCGTCCACGGCACCATCAGCCTGGGCGACTCGTCCCATCCGGCGGCAGCCGGGGAGGCGCGAGTAAGCCTGGTGGCCACCTACCTCAGCACGGAAGTCGACACGATCGGGAGCCCGGTCCTGACCGACGCCTCCGGACACTACTCCGTGACGGCGCCGCTCCCACTCTCGCAGGCACACGTCGAGCTACGTGTGGAGTATCTGGGCGCGGGTGGCTACCAGTCGGTCTACGGGAACCGAACGCGGTACGTCGGCCTCCCCGGCGAGGGCGATGATCTGCTTGTGCCGTCCGCGGCCGATGTCTCCTTCGATCAGACACTTCCCCTGCCGACGACGATCACCGGCAGAATCGTGACCACTGCAGGCGCGGCGGCGCAGCAAGGCACTCTGACAGCGGAACGCTCGGACACCTGGCAGTGGTTCAGCGCACGCGCTGACACCGCGCCGAACGTGAGGTCGCTGGCGGACGGCACATACGCTATCAGCGGTCTGCTCCCTGGCGCGTACTCGGTGACGTTCCAGGCATCCGGGACGTCATGGAGCGGCGGGTCCCCCGTCCCCTGGACGCTCCAGACCAAGCCGTTCGCGGTAGATACGACCAGCGCATCCAAGACCGCGCCCGACCAGGTGGCCTACGGAATGGCCGAGATCACAGGGAGTTTCCCGTGCTCGCGGTGCTCCGCCGCGTCCGGGTCGATCATCCAGGAGTCGCAATTGCTCCAGGTGCAGCCGGACGGTTCCGAGACCGTCATCGAACGCAAAGCGGACTACATCGGCAACTACGGCTCTTACACCTTCAGCGTGTTCCCCGGCACGTACCGCGTCATGGAGTACATCGGCGGTCAGCCGGCGGCAGGTGCGTTCCGGTCGGATCCCATCACCCTCGGCGAATACGGTTTCGCGTCGCCCACGACGGCACTCACTCTCCCCTCGACCACGCGACTGGCCGGCGCGGATCGTTACGCGACGGCCGCCACGATCTCCGCCAACACCCTCTCGCCCTCGTCCGAGTACGCTCCCGGCGTCGGTACCGTCTTCGTCGCGAGCGGCCAGAACTTCCCCGACGCACTCTCCTCGGTGCCCGTAGCCGGTTCGCTGGGCGCGCCGCTCCTGTTGGTCCCGCAAGGATTCGTCCCCGCGTCGATCGACGCGGAGCTCACCCGCCTTCGACCCGGCCGGATCGTCATCGTGGGCGGCACCGCGTCCGTGTCGGACAGCGTCGCGCGCAGCCTCGCCCACTACGTCGCATCCCCGGCCGACGTGATCAGGGTCGCCGGGAGCGACCGCTTCGCCACCTCCCGTGCCCTGATGGAGTTCGGGTTCCCGACTGGCTCGAAGACCGTTCTTCTCGCGTCCGGCTTCGGCTTTCCCGACGCCCTTTCCGCCGGGGCGGCGGCGACCTCGAAGCACGCCGGCGTGCTGCTCGTCGACGGCCGCGGCACGGCGCCCGACCCGGCGACTCTGGAAGAGCTGAAGCGTACGGGAGTGACGAAGGTCGAGATCGTCGGCGGTCCTGCCGCGATCTCCTCGCAATACGAGGCTGCGCTGGCCCGCATCCCTGGTCTCTCGGTGGGACGGGTGTCGGGGCCTGACCGATTCTCGACGTCGGTGGCCATCACCAAGGATGCCTTTCCCGGACTGGACGGGGCGCAGACGTACGCTGTGGGCGCGTTCCACCCCCGCGACAGCGCCGTCATCGCCTCGGGCCTGAACTTCCCGGACGCTCTTGCCGGGGCGGCGCTCGCTGGGCGGATGGGGGCACCGTTGCTCATCGCGACACAGTCCTGCCTCCCGCCGGACGCGCTGCAAGCAATGGAGAACGTCGGCGTCAAGACGGCCGTCCTCATCGGCGGCATCAACTCGCTCGCGTCGAGTCTGGACACGCTGAGCACCTGCGGCTGACGCGGCGCGCTACTGCTCGGCGATGACAGCCGCGATGTCGCGGAAGAGGCCGGTGAGGACATTTGATTCGGTGCCGTCGCCCGCCCCGAACGCCCAGGCCCCGAGGTGCGAGAGCGCGTCGACCCGGGAGCCCGCATCGTCCGCGAGGAAGCCCAGCTCTACCGTCCCTGCTCCGTAGCCCATGAAGCTGCGGCGGTAGAGCCTCCCGCCGGCCGGGCCGAGCTCGTACACTCGCAGGTCTTTCGAACGCCGCACCGCCGCACGCATGATGCGTTCCAGGTCGCCGACCGGCACCGGGTACACCTCCGAGCGGTCGACGCGCGCGGGCCGCCCCACGCCGCTCATCCACGAGCCCGCGCTCAGCCAGCCGCCGCCGCTCGCGCCCCTGGTTCCGAAAGTCGCCACGCCCCGACCCTAACCCCGCCCCGCCTTCGTGCGAACTCGACGGCGCGGGGTCGGGGGGCGGGGCGGGGTCGGGGAGGCGAGCTATTCGAGGGCGAGGAGGCGGAGGGCGACGCCGTAGGGGGCGAGGTCGAGCGTGGGGGCGGGGGTGCCGTCGAGCGCTCGGAGCTCGCCGCCGGCGGGCACCTCGGGGGTCACGGTGACGGGCGTCTCGTGCTGGGAGACGAAGACCGCGAAGCGGCGGCCGTCGTCGTGCACGAGGGTGTCGGTGAACACGCGCGGGTCGTCGAGGCGCACGTCGCGCTCCACGTCCGCGACCGCGGCGAGCGCGTCGTACAGCCGCCAGGTCTGCTCGGGGTTCACGCGGCCCTGCTCCGCGGCGAAGAACTCGAGCGGATAGGCGCACAGCACCGCGCGTCCTGCCCCGTGGTCCTGCACCACGATCGCCGGACGGCCGTGCGCGTCCACAGCGACCACGCGTCCGGAGGTGGCGCGCACGGGCAGGTACGTCCGCCCGTTCCGGTTGCCCGCCGCCGCGAACGACAACTCGGTCCCCGCGGCGAGCGGCCCGAAGTCCTCCGTGAACCGCAGCACCACCGTGTCGTCGGTCACGGGTTCCGCGAGACCGTACGCCGAATCCATCCCGACCCCGAACAGCTCCTCGGTGTGCGCCCACCACGGCCCGCGCTGCACGCCGCTCGACCCGTGCGAGTACGACGCGTAGACCGTCGCGCCGTCGCGGGCGAGCCCGATCAGCTGCTCCCACGACGTCGCGCACAGCTGCTTGACCGACGGCAGCAGGTACAGTCCGTAGCCCGCTGGCAGGCCGCCGTCCGCCTTCTCACGGACCACGGCGACCGGGATGTGCGCCTCATGCGCCGCGACATACGCCTGCTCGCCGGTGGCCACGATGTGCGCCCGCTCGTCCTCGTTGGTGAACGGGTAATCCTCCGCGAGATGCGACGGCACGACGAGGGCCGCATCCACCGCCGCTCGCCGCACCGACGGCAGGTCGATCGCCGCCAGATCCGCCGCGAAGGCCGCCAGCTCGCGTAGCGGCGGCTTGGGGTTCCCGTGGCGGTCGGTGATGCCGAAGTGCATCTCGAACGGATGGTGCGAGTACGGACGCTGATCGGCCAGGTCGTCGTAGTCGGTGTTGTTCCACGCGATCCAGCCGGTCGCCCCGGCCAGCAGCGTCGAGTACAGCAGCTGCCGGTAGTAGGACGCGGCGCCCGCGTCCGACACGAAGTCACTGGTGAGCCCGAACTCCTCCATGATCACCGGCAGTCCGTGCGTCGCCGCCAGCTCGGCGATGAACGCGGCCTTGAGGTGCTGACGGATCTGGTCCGTCTCCATCCGGTAGACGTGCGGACCGATGAAGTCGGTGCACTCGGCCAGGTCGCGCACCGAGAAGCCGTTGTCGTGGCCGGTCGTCTCGATGCCCCAGGCGCCGTCGCCGACCGCGACCGGTTGCGTCCCGCCGCCCGCGCGCACCGCATCCACCAGGAGCGACGCCCACGCGTCCACGATGGGACGCGGCGCCTCGCCGCCGTAGATCGGCATCTCGTTGGTCAGCAGCCAGCCGGCGACGGCGGGATGCGACGCGAACCGCGCCGTCAGCTCTCGCACGTACCAGGCCTGCCGGCCGACGAACCAGACGTCGCGGTACAGGTCGCGGCCCTCCCGCCACACCGGGTCCCAGTTCTCGCCCGACATGTGGCCGACCAGGAACGTCGGCACCGTCGTCATCCCGACCTCGCTGTGCGCATCGAGGAAGTCGGCGAAGTTGGCCATGCACTGCTCGTCGAGCGAGTCCGGGGTCGGGTGGAAGTCCGGCCAGTAGAAGAAGGAGCGCGTCATGTTCAGGCCGTGCTCGGCGAGCACCCGCAGCTCCTCGCGGACGAGGCCCGCGTCGTACCGCGTCCACATGAGCGGACCTCCGCTGCGCGACCAGAAGTTGGCCCCCAGCCACACCACGGGCGCGTCGCCGACCGTGAGGACCGGCGACGGACGATCCGAGCTCACTTGACCGCGCCGGCCGTCAGCCCTGCCACGAAGTTGCGCTGCAGCAGCAGGAACGCGACCACGATCGGGATGGACACCACCAGCGACGCCGCCATGATCTGGTTCCAGTAGACGTTCGTCTGCGTCGAGTAGAGCTGCAGGCCGACCGCGAGAGTCCTGTTCTCATCCGTCGTCATCACGGAGGCGAACAGCACCTCGCCCCAACTGGTCATGAACGAGTAGATCGCCACGGCGATGAGACCGGGACGCGCGGCCGGGATGACCACGTGCCACAGCGCGCCCAGCGGGCCCGATCCGTCCACCTTCGCAGCCTCGTCGAGCTCGTGCGGGATGTTGTCGAAGTAGCCGGCGAGCATCCAGATCGAGAACGGCAGCACGAACGTGAAGTACGTGATGATGAGGCCCCAGCGGGTGCCGACCAGCTGGATGCCGGTGGCCTGATTGATGTTCACGAAGATGAGGAACAGCGGCAACAGGAACAGCACGCCGGGGAACATCTGCGTCGACAGCACGGTCGTGGTGAAGACGTTGCGGCCCTTGAACCGGTACCGCGACACCGCGTAGGCGGCGAACACGGCGATCACCAGCGAGATCAGGGTCGCGGCGCTCGAGACGATGAGGCTGTTCACGAAGTAGGACGCCAGCGGCACGGTCGACCACATGTCGATGAACGGCTGGAAGGTGATCGTCTGCGGCCACCACGTGAAGGCGGCCTGGACCTCCGACAGCGGCTTCACCGACGACGTGACCATCACGTACAGCGGAACCACCGTGAACACCGTCAGGACGGCGATGGTCACCCAGCGGAAGACGTGGGAAGAGCGGGTCTCACGCATTGCGGTTCCTCCGGTTGACGACGAGCAGGTAGGCGCCGGTGACGATCAGCAGGAACAGCAGCAACAGGACGCTCATCGCGGCTCCCGAGCCGAAGTTCCAGGTCAGGAACGACGCGTTGTAGATGTGGAAGGAGATCAGGTCGCCCGCCGCGGGTTGGGCTGTGCTTCCGAACAGGACGTACGGCGTGTTGAAGTCGTTGAACGTCCACAGGAACATGACCACCAGCAGCACCGCGTTCACCGGCCGGAGCATCGGCAGGGTGATCGAGCGCCACTGGCGGAAGGGCTTGGCGCCGTCCACCGCGGAGGCCTCGTACACCTCCGACGGGACCGACTGCAGCCCGGCCATGAGCATCAGGAAGGCGAACGGCCACAGTCGCCAGATCGCCACGATGACGATCGACCAGAAGGCGTTGCCGCCGATCAGCCAGAACGGCTTGTCGCCGGGGAGGCCGAGGTTGTCGAACAGGAAGTGGTTGATCGCGCCCGTGTCCTTCTGGAACATGAACTTCCAGGTGATGATGCCGGCGTAGAGCGGCAGCGCGTAGGGCACGAGGAACAGGGTGCGGAAGAACGCGCGCCCCCGGAACCGCTCCTGCAGGGCGACGGCCGCGGCCATCCCGAGCACCCAGGAGAGGCCGACGACGAGGATGGTGAAGCCCACCGTCACGAAGAACGACTGGAGCAGCCCCTTGCCGACGGATCCGGAGAAGTCGAGCGCGACGGCGTAGTTCTTGAGGCCGACGAACGGCGCCTCGCCCCAGTTGGCGATGTAGAACTTGGTGAGCTGGAGGAAGCTGATCCAGATGCCGGTCAGCATCGGGACCACGTGGATGAGCAGTTCGAAGATGATCGCCGGGGCGAGCAGGACGAACGGCAGCCACCATCCCTTCGGGCGGCGGCGCTTCGGCTTTGGCGGTGCGGCCGCGGCCGGCACCGTGACGGCGGGGCCGCGGACGTCTGTCGTCGTCGACATGGGTCTCCTTACAGGTGTGGCTGACCGCCGGGCGGGACGCGTGCGTCACGCCCCGCCCGGCGAGCGATGTTTCGGCGGATCAGCCGCCCAGGGACTGCTTGACCTGGTCCTGCGCGTTCTGCATCGCCGACTTGATGTCGGACTCGGAGACCGTGCTGCCGGTGGCGATCTTGGCGAACATGTCGTTCATCGCCTTGCCGACGGTGTTCTCGAACTGGTCCTCGGCCGGCACCAGCGGCAGCGGCTTGGACATGTCGTTGTAGATCTTCTGGAAGGTCGCGGCCTCATCGGCGTTGTCCGTGAAGGTCGGCTTGACGCCGTCGAGCACCGGGAGCGTCGCGTACGGCTTCGCCAGCTTGCTCTGGGTGGACTCGCTCGTCATGTACTTGACGAACTTGAGCGCCGCATCCTTGTTCTTCGTGTTCTTGAAGATCGACAGGTTGATACCGGCCGGGAACGTCGCGATCTGCTTGGCACCCGCGGGAGCCGGGAAGGGCACGACGCCGTACTGGTCGCTCTTCATGCCGTTGGACACGATGGAGGCGTCGGCGTTGTTCTGGCTGAGGATCATCCCGACCTTGCCGGTGGCGAAGTCGTTGACCGCCTGCACGCCGTTGTCGTACTGGGCGTTCGAGGTGTTGACGACCTTGTCGGTCTGCATCAGGTCGAGGTAGCGCTTGATGCCCTGGACGTTCGCCGTGCTGGTGAACGTCGGGTTGCCCTTGCTGTCGAACCACTCGCCGCCGTTCTGCGACGCGTTGATGAAGGCGAAGTGGACGTTCTCGGTGTAGCTGCCGGCCGCGAGCGAGAAGCCGTAGGTGGTGCCGTTGGTCAGCTTCTTGGCGTCGCTGACCAGCTCCTCCCAGTTGGTCGGCGGCTGGATGCCGGCGTCGCTGAACATCTTCTTGTTGTAGTAGAGGCCGTAGGCGAGTCCGTACAGCGGGACGCTGGTGACGGGCTTGCCCTCGGCGCCGCCGGTCTTGAGCGCGGTCGGGACGAACTTGTCGCTGCCGCCGATCGCTTTCATGTTGGCGTCGTCGTACGGGAGGAAGGCGCCGGTCGCCTGCAGCGAGGCGGCCCACGTGTTGCCGATGTTGAGCACATCCGGGCCCTGGCCCGAGGTGACGGCGGTCTGGATGCGCGTCTGCAGGTCGTTCCAGCCGATGACTTCGAGCTTCACCTTGACCCCGGTCTGCTTGGTGAACTCGTCGAGCACAGGCGTCAGCACCTGCTTGTCGTTGTCGAGGCTGGTCCCCTGGTTGCTGGCCCAGTAGGTGATGGTCGACCCGCTGGCCGAACCGCCGGATCCCGAGCTGCTGCAGCCCGCGACCACGAGCGAGACCGCAGCGGCGACGGCGGCCGCGACGATGGCGCGTTTCCTCATTGTGACTCCTTCGTCTCTTGATGGGGGCGCTGCCGGCCGGTGCGAGAACCGGGCCGCAGGGCGCCAGGGGAAGCCTAACTTAACCGGTTCATCTGTCAAGCGGGACTTCACCTCGTCCGAGGGTATACCGATCCGTCCGCCGTTCCAGGGCGTGTCGATAACGCTTCGGACTCGGTCAGCGTGCGGCGGGTTGGGCGGCGTGGAGGCTGGTGGCTCGCGGGACCAGCTTGCTGGGATGCGCGCGGCGGTCGAACGACGGCGTGCCGTTGAGCTGGTCGAGCAGAAGCCGCGTGGAGCGGCGGCCCTGCTCCTCCGGGTAGCGGTTGAGCGCGGTGATGGGCCGCGTCCCGAGACGGCAGAGCAGCGAGTCGTCCCAGCTGACGATCGCGACATCCTCGCGTCCGGCTCGGAGCAGCGCGGCCTGCGCGCCGAGGGCGAGCAGGTCGTTCGAGGTGAGCACGGCCGTGATCGACGGGTCGTCCCGCAGCGCCTCGGCGGCCAGCCGCTCCCCCGCCTCCATCGTGTAGTCGGACGCCGCGAACGAGAACTCGATCTCGCGCTCCCGGCCGCGCGCGCCGACCGCGTCGCGGCGGTCCAGCTCGTGCTCGAACTCGGCGGGACCGGCGATGTGCAGCGCCCGCCGGTGACCGAGCGACGCCAGGTGGTCGACCAGGAGGGTCGCATCCGACCGCGCGTCGTACAGCAGCACCTTCCCCGGCGCGATCGCCTCGCGGTTGCCGTGCAGCACGAACGCCAGCCCGAGGTCGTCGAGCAGCGCGGGGCGCGGGTCGTGGAAGGTCAGGTCGAAGAGCATGACGCCGTCCACCCGCGCCTCGGCGCTCCAGCGGCGGTAGGCGGCGACCTCCTGCCCGGTGTCGGCGCCCACCATCCGCAGCAGTAGCGACTGGCCGGTCTCCGCCAGCTCCGACTCCACTCCGGCGAGCAGGCTCATGTAGTACGGCTCGGCGCCGAGCAGGGCTGGATCGCGGCGCAGCACGATGCCGATCGTGTCCGACCGGGCCCGGGACAGGGCGCGCGCGGAGGACGAGGGATGCCATCCCAGCTGCTCGGCGAGCGCCAGCACCCGCTCGCGCGTCTCATCGCTGACGCCGGGCAGACCGTTGAGGGCGTACGACACGGAGGCCTTCGACAGTCCCAGCCGCTCGGCCAGTCCTGCGATGGTCACGCGTCCCGCTCCGTTGCTCACGCGCGCCTCCCTTCATCGTGCGCGGCCAAGACTACTTCCTCGTCCGTCCTCCGCATCCCGCGGGTTCGCTGCGAAGCCGCTCATCCCTCCGGACGGTTTGGCCGGGCGGCCGACGATCTTGCGACGATCGGCGGCGGGCGCTTCCGGCAGAATGACGGCGTGAGCCCCACCCGGACCAGCACCGTGTTCGAGCGCTTCCCACCCGCCGAGGCGGTGGTGCGGCACGCGCTCGCGCCCAGCCGCCAGGCGGTGTTCTGGACCGAGGACGCCCCCGGCGACCCGTACCCGCGGCTCCGTGGTGACCTCGGCTGCGACCTCGCGGTCGTCGGCGGCGGCTACACCGGGCTGTGGACGGCGCTGCTGGCGAAGCGCGAGGACCCGGACGCCCACGTCGTCGTGCTGGAGGGGCGCCGGATCGGCTGGGCCGCCTCCGGCCGCAACGGCGGCTTCTGCGAGGCGAGCCTGACGCACGGCGACGAGAACGGGCGCACCCGCTGGCCCGGCGAGTTCGACGAACTCCAGCGGCTCGGGATGCGGAACCTCGACGAGATCGAGGCCACCGTCGCCGAACTCCGGCTGGACGCGGAGTTCGAGCGCAACGGCGCCCTGGATGTGGCGACAGAGGAGTACCAGGTCGCGGACCTGCTCTCGGCGGCGGGACCGGATGCGGACTTCCTCGACCGCGACGCCGTGCAGGCGCTCGTGCACTCCCCCACGTACGAGGCCGGGCTGCTGCGTCACCGGGACTCGGCGCTCGTCCACCCCGCCAAGCTCGCCCGGGCGCTGGCGCGCGCCTGCGTGGACGCGGGCGTCGAGATCTTCGAGCACAGCCCCGTCGAGAGCATCGGCGACGGCACGGTGCTCGAGACGCCGACCGGCACCCTGCGGTCGAAGCGCACGGCGCTGGCGACCAACGTCTTCCCCAGCCTGCTGCGGCGCAACCGGCTCGCGACGGTCCCCGTGTACGACTACGTGCTGATGACCGAACCGCTCAGCGCCTCCCAGCTGGCCTCGATCGGCTGGGAGGGACGCTTCGGCATCGGCGACTCGGCCAACCAGTTCCACTACTACCGGCTGACCGCCGACGACCGCATCCTGTTCGGCGGCTACGACGCGGTGTACCACTACGGCGGACGGGTGCGGACGGAGTACGAGGACCGGCCGGCGACCTTCCATCGGCTGGCGAGCCACTTCTTCACGACGTTCCCGCAGCTGGAGGGGCTGACCTTCACCCACCGCTGGGCCGGCGCGATCGACACGTGCAGCCGGTTCTGCGCGTTCTTCGGCTCGGCGCGTCAGGGCACGGTCGCGTACGCCGCCGGCTACACCGGGCTCGGGGTCGCGGCCACGCACTTCGGCGCGCAGGTGATGCTGGACCTGCTGGCCGGCCGCACGACCGAGCGCACCTCGCTCGAGATGGTGCGGACGCGTCCCCTCCCCTTCCCGCCGGAGCCCGCCGCGTCCCTCGGCATCAACCTCACCCGCTGGTCCCTGGACGCCGCCGACCATCGCGCCGGCCACCGCAACGCCTTCCTCCGCACCCTCGACGCCGTCGGCCTCGGCTTCGACTCCTGACCCAGGCTCTTCTTGACGCAACACGCCGCAATGCGTGCCCGCCGCACGGCGTGTCCCGTCAACCAGAGCGTCCATAGGACGCAACGCGCCGTTACGCGGACGCGATAACGGCGTGTCACGACCCATGGATGTGGATGCTGCACTCCGCCCCCACCTACTGGTCCCAACACGCCGTTACGGCACCGGCCATAACGGCGAGTCGGGCCGACCAGGTGCACCTTGGGACGCAACACGCCGCTATCCGCTCCGCATAACGGCGTGTCACGACCCATGGATGTGGATGCTGCAGCCCGCATCCACCTACTGGTCCCAACACGCCGTTACGGCACCCGCCATAGGGGCGGGTCGGGCCGACCAGGTGCGCCGATGGGACGCAACGCGCCGTTACGCGCGAGCCATGGCGGCGCGTTGCGACCCATAGAGGTGGATGCTGCACCCTGCATCCACCTACTGGTCCCGACACGCCGTTACGGCACCGGCCATAACGGCGAGTCGGGCCGACCAGGTGCGCCGACGGGACCGGCTGGTTGACGCGACGCGCCGTGATGCGTGCCTGCGGCACGGCGTGTTGCGTCAACCAGAGGGCGGGGTGGGGCGCCGCGCGAGCACGGCGGCGTGCAGGGCGGCGACGGTCTCGCCGTCGTCGAGGTCCATCCCGAGCAGTTCCTCGATGAGGGCGATGCGCTGGTAGAACACCGACCGGGACAGGTGGCTCGCCGCCGCCGCGCGCGTCCGGTTGCCGGGGTGGCTGAGGTACGCGCGCAGCACCTCCACCAGGTCGCCGCCGGTGGCGAGGTCGTACTCGATGAGCGGCCGCAGCAGGTGCTCGGTGTGCTCCAGCATCCGCGGGTCGTTGCCGAGGGCGTTGACCAGCCGGAGCAGCGGCCGGTGCTGGACGCGCTGGATGACGACCCCGCGCCCGAGTCGAGCGTCCGGCCGGGCGGCGGCGCCGGCGGCCAGCTCGACCGCCTCCTCCAGCGACGAGAGCAGCCCGGTGATCCCGCGCGCCTCCGACCCGACGGCGACGACGGCCGCCGGGTCGTCGAGTCGTGCCGACCCCGCCGCATCCGCCAGCGACGAGAACAGCGCATCCGTCAGCGTCCGCCCCGGGCGCGCCGACACCGCGACGACCAGCACCCCCGCCTGCTCGGGATACCGTCCCGCGACCGCGTCCGCCCCGGCCGCCCGCGCCGCCTCCACGACCCGCGGCGCCGCCGACACCGGCAGCGTCCCCGACCGCAGACGCAGCGCTGCCCCGGCGACGGTCCGCCCGCCCACCGGGAACCCCGCCGCCTCGAACCGCGCGGTCACGCCGCCCTCACCCGCGAACCGCCGCCCGAGCAGCGCCGTGAGCAGCGCGTCGTGGCTGCGCCGCGTCCACTCGTCGTCGTCGCGGTCGGACAGCCGGCTCAGCGCGAGCGCTACCGCCGCCTGCTCCAGCACGTTCGACCGGCCGGCGGGGTGCGGCTCGCCCGGCAGCGCGACCAGGTGCCCCCAGCGCATGCCGCGCGCCTCGACCGGCACGATCGTCCACGTTCCGTCGCCGGCCCGGTGCGCGGCGCGCGACCGCTGCTCCCAGTCGGCGAGCTCCGCCTCCTCCCCGCCCGGTCGCCCGCATCGAGGCCGGCGGCGGCGACAACGCGGTGGCCGGTGTCCTCGAGCACCACCGGCGAGCCGAGCACCCGCGCCGCCTGCTCCACGATGAAGTCGGCCGGACTCCCGCGCAGGCTGAGGTCAGTGAAGAGCGCGTGGATGTCGTCCCGCGCCCGCAGCGCACCCATCTGCTCGGCGATGATCCGGGAGTGGACGGCCTCCGTGATCGCGACGAACCGCGCCTCCCGGTGCAGCACCGCAAAGGGCAGCCCGGCGGTCCGGAACTCCTCGACCAGCGCCGCCGGCGCGACCGGCATCGGCGGCCCGAGCTCCAGAACGACGCCCGCGACATCCGCCTCGATGAGCACGCGCCCGAGCCGCCGCAGCGCCGCCTCGTCGGACGGCCAGCCGACCCCGGTCGCGAGCAGCAGCTCGCCGCCCGACCCGAGCCGTGCGGCCTCCGCCGTCTCGGCGACGTGCACCCAGCGGACCGGCGCGTCCAGCCGATCTCGCCCGGTCAGCACCTCCGGCAGCGCACGGGCGACGGGCTCCATCCGCAGCACCTCCCGCACCGTCGGCAGCACGGCCGAGTGCGCAGGCGTCACCGCCACGGCCGCCTCCGGACGAACTGTGCGGCCCGCCTGCGGGTCCCGACGATCTGGCATCGCTGTCCACGCCTCCGCTCTGTGATCATTGGGATGAAAGCCTACTGTCATCCCCGGGCAGAACGTCCGGGACGATCCACCTGGAGGACCCCCGTGGCCCTGATCCGACACTTCATCGCGGGCGCCGAGGCCCCCGCCGACGGCAGCCGTCCCGACCGCACCGGTCCCGTCTACAACCCGGCCACCGGCGAGCGCCAGCACGACGTCGCGCTGGCCGACACCGCCCAGACCGAGGCCGCGATCGCCGCCGCGAAGGCCGCCTTTCCGGCCTGGCGCGCCACCAGCCTGACCAAGCGCGCGGACGTGATGTTCCGCCTCCGCCACCTCCTCACCGAGCGCCGCGACGAGCTCGCCGCGATCGTGACCAGCGAGCACGGCAAGGTGCTCTCCGACGCCGCGGGCGAAATCGGCCGGGGCCTCGAGAACGTGGAGTTCGCTTCCGGCCTCATCGACAAGCTCAAGGGCGAGTACAGCGAGCAGGTCTCCACCGGCATCGACGTGCACAGCGTCAAGCAGCCCGTCGGCGTCGTCGGCTGCATCACGCCGTTCAACTTCCCGGTCATGGTGCCGCTGTGGATGGTCGCGAGCGCCATCGCGTGCGGCAACACCGTGGTCCTCAAGCCCAGCGAGAAGGACCCGAGCGCATCCGTCTACCTGGCGAAGCTGTTCCGCGAGGCGGGACTGCCCGACGGCGTGCTCAACGTCGTGCACGGCGACAAGGAGGCGGTGGATGCGATCCTCGACTCCCCCGACGTCGCCGCGGTGAGCTTCGTCGGCTCCACCCCGATCGCCCGCTCGATCTACCAGCGCGCGAGCGCCAGCGGCAAGCGTGTCCAGGCCCTCGGCGGCGCCAAGAACCACATGGTCGTGCTGGAGGACGCGGACATCGACGCCGCCGCCGACGCCGCGGTCTCGGCCGCGTACGGGTCGGCCGGCGAGCGCTGCATGGCCGTGAGCGTGGTCGTCGCGGTCGGCGACGTAGGCGACCGGCTGGTGCCGGCCATCCACTCGCGCCTCGACGCGCTGAAGATCGGCGCAGGAACCGACGCCGCCAGCGAGATGGGCCCGCTGATCACCGGCGAGCACCGCGACAAGGTCGCCTCCTACGTGACCGGCGCCGCGGCCGAGGGCGCGACGGTCGTCGCCGACGGCACGCAGCGCGACTTCGACGGCGGCGGCTTCTTCGTCGGCGTCAGCCTGCTCGACCACGTCACGCCCGGGATGAAGGCGTACGACGACGAGATCTTCGGCCCGGTCCTCAGCGTGGTCCGCGTCGACACCTACGAGGAGGCGGTCGAGCTGATCAACGCCAACCCGTACGGCAACGGCGTCGCGCTGTTCACCCGCGACGGCGGCGCGGCGCGCCGCTTCGAGTTCGAGGTCGAGGTCGGCATGGTCGGCATCAACGTGCCCATCCCGGTGCCGGTCGGCGCATACTCGTTCGGCGGCTGGAAGAACTCCCTGTTCGGCGACTCGCACATCTACGGACCGGAGTCGTTCCACTTCTACACGCGCAGCAAGGTCGTGACGACGCGCTGGCCCGACCCGGTGCACTCCCGCATCGAGCTCGCGTTCCCGGGCAACTCCTGATCGACGGCGAAGCGAAGGCACGAGCATGACCGACACCATCCCCACCACCGCCCCTGCCCGCACCGGCTACACCGACCGGCACGGCATCGCGCATCCCTTCGGCGATGCCGCGGCCGAGCAGCAGGTGCGCAGCGACGACCGCGGCCACGTGTTCCACTCGTGGAGCGCGCAGGCGAAGATCGACCCGCTGCCGATCGCGGCGGGTGAGGGCTCGACGTTCTGGGACTACGAGGGCAACGCGTACCTCGACTTCAGCTCCCAGCTGGTCAACCTGAACCTCGGGCACCAGCATCCGGACCTCATCGCGGCCATCCAGCAGCAGGCGGGTCGCCTGGCGACCGTGCAGCCCTCGATGGCCAACGACGTGCGCGGCGAGCTCGCGCGCCGGATCGCCGAGGTCGCCCCCGGGACGCTGAACAAGGTGTTCTTCACCAACGGCGGGGCCGACGCCAACGAGTACGCGGTCCGCCTCGCCCGCCGGGTGACCGGCCGGCGCAAGGTGCTGTCGATGTACCGCTCGTACCACGGCGGCACCGCGACCGCGATCTCGCTCACGGGCGACCCGCGCCGCTGGGCGAACGAGCCGAGCGACGGATCCGTCGCCCACTTCTTCGGCCCCTACCCTTACCGCTCGGCGTTCCACTCAGCGACGCCGGAGGAGGAGACGCAGCGCGCGCTGGAGCACCTGGAGAACGTCATCGTGCTCGAGGGCGCGGCGACCGTCGCGGCGATCATCATCGAGACGATCGTCGGCACGAACGGCCTCCTGGTCCCGCCGCCCGGGTACCTCGCCGGCGTGCGCGAGCTGTGCGACAGGTACGGGATCGTCTACATCGCCGACGAGGTGATGGTCGGCTTCGGCCGGGTCGGCGAGTGGTTCGCGGTGGACGCGTTCGACGTCGTCCCCGACCTCATCACCTTCGCGAAGGGCGTCAACTCGGGATACGTCCCGCTGGGCGGCGTCGTCATCTCGGACGCGATCGCGTCGTTCTTCGACGACGTGGCGTTCCAGGGCGGCCTGACGTACTCCGGGCACCCGCTCGCGTGCGCCGCGGGGGTCGCGACGTTCGAGGTCTTCGAGCGGGACGGCATCCTGGAGCGGGTGCGCGACCTGGGCTCGCGGGTTGTGGAGCCGGAGATCACCTCGTGGCTTTCGCGGCATCCATCGCTCGGAGAGGTGCGCGGCCGCGGCCTGTTCTGGGCGCTGGAGCTGGTGCGCGACCGCGAGACGCATGAGCCGCTGGTGCCGTTCAACGCGGCCGGTGCGGACGCTGCGCCGATGGCCGAGGTCGCCGCCGCGTGCAAGGCCGCAGGGGTGTGGCCGTTCACGCACTTCAACCGCGTCCACATCGCGCCGCCGCTGGTCATCTCCGAGGACGACCTCCGCCGCGGCCTCGCCGCCATCGACCAGGCCCTCACCGTCGCCGACCGCTACGCCCGCTGACCCGGCAGCCGTCGAGCACAGGGAAAACGTCGTCCGAAGCCGCTTCGGGCGACGTCTTCACTGTTGTCGGCGGCTAAGTTGGAGGGGTGACTGAACCTGGAGACGGCCGCGTCGCGGTCTACATCGACTTCGACAACATCATCATCTCGCGGTACGACCAGGTGCACGGCCGGGGCAGCTACATGCGCGACCGGCCCAAGTCGAGCACGACCCAGCCGAAGGCGTCGTTCGCCGAGAAGCTGGCGGAGGCGCGCGTCGACCTCGGCGCCGTCATCGACTTCGCATCATCCTTCGGGACGCTCGTCCTCACCCGCGCGTACGCCGACTGGTCGTCGGCGGTCAACGCCGAGTACCGGGGCCAGCTGGTCGGCCGCGCGGTCGACCTCGTGCAGCTGTTCCCCGCCGCCGCGTACGCGAAGAACGGCGCCGACATCCGGCTCGCTGTCGACGCGGTCGAGGATCTGTTCCGGCTTCCCGAACTCACCCACGTCGTGATCGTCGCGGGCGACTCCGACTACGTCCCTCTCGCGCAGCGGGTGAAGCGCCTGAACCGCTATGTCATCGGGATCGGCGTGGCCGGGTCGACCGCGAAGTCCCTGGCCGCCGCCTGCGACGAGTTCGTGAGCTACGACGACCTGCCCGGCATCGCGCGCGACGAGGCGGCGGACGCGACCGCGACCGACGAGCCGGAGGCGGACGAGCCCGAAGCGGACGAGCCCGAGGCGGAGCAGGCGGCCGCGCCCGCACGTGCCGCATCCTCCCGCCGCAAGGGATCCCGCAGCGCGGCCACCGACGCCGCGGCGGACACTGTCGCTGCGGAGACCGCCGCAGGCACCGGCGACAGCGAGTCAGCCGAACCCGCCGACACCGCCGCCGAGCCCGAGCCCGACCGCGGCCGCAAGCGTGGTGGCCGCCGTCGTGCCGCCGCGACCGAAGAGGAGGAGGACGCGGCCGCCGAGGAGCCCCAGGAGGACCCTCAGGTCGTCGCCACCCGCCTCCTCGCCCGCGCCCTGCAGCTCGGCCACGAGAAGGACGACTCCCCCTGGCTCCACAGCTCGGCGGTGAAGGGCCAGATGAAGCGCATGGACCCGTCCTTCAGCGAGAAGGCGCTCGGCTTCCGTTCGTTCAGCGACTTCATCAAGTCCCGCAGCGACCTCGTCGAGCTCGACGACAGCTCGACCGCCCAGATGCTCCGGCTCGCGCCCTCCCGCCCCCGCCGCGCGCGGCACAGCGGCCGGGCGACGGACGCGGTCTCGGCGTCGTAAGCCCGCACTCAGCCAACAGGACTTGACTGCCCACCATGGCGAAGCAGTGGATAGCGACTCAGTTCGGCGCACCGGAGACGTGGGAGTTCGCGGAGGTCGACACCCCCGCGCCCACGCAGGGTGAGGTCACCATCCGGGTGACGGCCGCCGGCGTCAACCCGGCCGACTACAAGCACGTGTCGGCGCCGCGTCCGGGCCTGCACCTGCCCGTGCCCATCGGCTACGAGGCCGCCGGCACCATCTCGGCGATCGGACCGGACACCGAGATCGCGTCCGGCGGCGGGGCCGTCGGGGACGCGGTGGTCGCCTTCCGCATCCAGGGCGGCTACGCCACCGAGGTCACCGTGCCCGCGAAGGACGTCTTCGCCAAGCCTCCGCGCCTCGCGGACGAGGAGGCCGCCAACCTGCTGCTGGTCGGCACGACCGCGGCCCAGATGCTCGACGTGACCGACGTCCGGAAGGGCGAGACCATCCTCGTGCACGGCGCCTCCGGGGCCGTCGGGGTGAGCATCCTGCAGCAGGCCGCGGAGCTCGGCGCCCGCGTCATCGGCACGGCGAGCGAGTCGAGCTTCGCCCGCGTCCGCCGCTTCGGCGGGCTGCCCGTCGCGTACGGCCCGGGCCTCGCCGAGCGCGTGACCGAGGCGGCGCAGGGACCCATCGCCGCCGCGCTCGACACCGTCGGCACCTCCGAGGCGTTCGACGTCTCGCTGGAGCTGGTCCCCGACCGCACGCGCATCGTCACCATCGTGGATGCGCAGCGCGCCGAGCGGGAGGGCATCCACGCCGTCTTCGGCGCGCAGCCCGAGAGCCAGGCGTTCCGCGACGCCGCGCGCCCCCGGCTCCTGGAGCTCGCCGGCAGCGGTCGCCTCCAGGTCCCGGTCGCACGCACCTACCCGCTGGCGGAGGCGCCGGAGGCCCTGGCGTTCCTGAAGGAGGGCCACTCCGGCGGAAAGCTCGCGCTGATCCTCTAGCCCGCCTAGCCCACCTACTGCGCCGGCCGCGCCAGCTGCGCCTCGGCTTCCGCCTCCGACACGATCATCATGCCGCCGGTGCGCTGACTCGACTGCAGCAGCACCTCCATCCACCGCTCGTTGAGCTTGGGAGGCACGGACTCGGCGAACACGAACGCGAGCGGGATCTCGCGGCTGATCCAGATGCTGACCCTTCCACCGCCCAGATGGTCCGGCACCTGCCAGTTCAGCAGGAAGCTCTCGTGCCGCCGCAGCTTCGTGACGACGGCGATCTTGACGTGCGACAGGGTGCGGTCGTCGAACTCGTACTCCTGCGCGGCGTACCCGTAGACCAGGCGACCCATGTCACGCCCCCTCGCGCTGCTTCCCCGACGTGCCCTTGCTGGCGCGGTACGTGCCCTCCGGGACCTCCTCGCGGATCTCGGCCCGCAGCTCGTCCTCGAGCCACAACCCCGCGTTGGAGTTGGCGCGCTCGCTGAGGATCGAGAGCCATTCGCGGTTCAGCTCGGGCAGCTCCGGCCCCACGAACACGAACTGCAGCGAGATGGACGGGTCGATCCAGATCGAGCGGAGCACACCGACCGGGTCGGCCGTCCGATCCGTCCAGATCAACAGGAAGCCCTCGCGGCGTCGCAGCTTCGCCTGGACGACCGCCTGCAGGTGGGCGAGGACGCGGTCGTCGAACGTGAACCCGTCCGCTCCGTCGTAGATCAGGGTTCCCACTGGTCTCCCTCCGCTGACAACACTTTCTCCACTCAGCCGCGCGCCGTCAATAGGCGAGTACGCGAACCGCCGTAAAGTCCGGTCATGGACGCTCTCACGCGAACCATCAAAGCGGCCCCCTCTACGAGGACGGCCGGACCCTCGACAGCGTCGTGGTCGTGCCCCTCATCGGCGGATGCCCGCCCGGGGAGATCCGCGTCGCGACCACGTTCGCCGGCGCGCTCGTCTACGACGTCTACGAACTGGCGGACGAGGAGGAGTACTCCTCCATGCCGGCCTACCCCTACCGCTCCACGATCCCGGTCACGACAGAAGATCTCGACGAGTAGCGTGGCGGGAGTGACCCCTCCGCCGATCCCGCACGCCCGCGAACCGGTGCGGCGGTCGCAGCACTCAGCCTGGGGACGCTGCTCAACCCCTCAACTCGTCGATGATCGCGGTCGCGCTGGTGTCGCTCCAGCGTGACTTCGACGTGGATGTGACCACCGTCACCTGGGTCATCACATCCTTCTACCTGGCGTCGGCGGCCGGTCAACCGCTGATGGGCCGGCTCGCCGACCGGTTCGGCCCGCGGCGGCTGTTCCTGTTCGGGATGGTCGTGGTCGCGATCGCCTGCGCGCTCACTCCGTTCTCGGGGTCGTTCCTCGCGGTGTGTCTGGGCCGGGTGGCGCTGGCGATCGGCACCGCGACAGCGTTCCCGTCGGCGATCGCGATGCTGGGGCCGCTGTCCGCGAGCTCCGGCGTCCAGACTCCGCGCCTGCTGGGCCGCATCCAGATCGCCAACACCTCTGGGGCGGCGATCGGGCCGGTGCTCGGCGGCGCGCTGGTGACCTTCCTCGGCTGGCAGGCGATCTTCTGGATCAACGTGCCGCTCGCCGCGCTCACCTTCTTCGGTGTCTGGCTCTTCGCCCCGAGGGATGCGGCGCGCGATAAGGTGCCGCTGCGGCGCACCCTCGCCGAGTCGGACATCCCGGGCATCCTGTTGTTCGTCGCGACGCTGACGTCGCTGCTCGTCTTCCTGCTCGACCTCCACCCCGTTCCGCTGTGGTGGCTGCTGCCGTTGGCCTCGGCCGCGGGCGGACTGTTCGCGTGGCGGGAGCTGCGCACCGCGCATCCCTTCCTCGACCTGCGCCTGCTCGCCGCGAACCGCCGGCTGCTGATGATCTACCTGTCGTTCGCGATCTTCAACGTCGTCTACTACTCGGCGTTCTTCGGGCTGCCGCAGTACCTGCAGACCCACGGCGGCTACACCGCGGGCGTCGCCGGATTACTGATGTTCCCGCTGGCGGCGGTCACCATCGTGGTCACCCCGCTCGCGGCCCGGTCGATCGGCTCGGCAGGGCTGCGTCCGACGCTGCTCGCGGGCGCCGGGGCGTTGGTCGTCGGCGCTGCACTGCTCGCGGTCGCCGCCGCGACCACCGCACCCTGGGTGGTGCTGCTCCTCACCGCCGCCCTCGGCATCCCGTACTGCGTGGTCAGCCTGTCGATGAACCAGGCGCTCTACTCGGCGGCGCGGCCGGAGGACAGCGGCGTGGCGGCGGGCATCTTCCAGACCTCCCGCTACGTCGGCGCGATCGTGGCGACGACCGTGCTCGGGCTGCTGTTCAGCGGAGGGACGACGAGCTCGAGCTGGCTGACAGCGGTCTGCGTCGCGACCGGGCTCGCCGTCGTGCATCTCGCGCTGCTGACCTTCGTGCGCCCGCGGCGGGGCCCGGCAACCGCGGAGACTGCCGCCGGCTGACGCATTCCCTGCATTCCCAGGCCCGAGCACCCCTCCTAGACTCCGGGCATGACGCTCGGCCTGGGCGGGGACGAACTGGTGACGCAGCTGCTGCTGCTGGTGCTCGCCTTCGTGCTCAGCGCCGTCATCGGGGTCGAGCGCGAGATCCGGCTGAAGAGCGCAGGTCTCCGGACGCACATCCTCGTCGGGGTGGGCTCGGCGATGTTCACCCTGGTGTCGGCCTACGGCTTCACCGCGCTCGGCCTGGCGCCGACCGATCCGTCGCGGATCGCGGCGCAGGTAGTCACCGGCATCGGCTTCGTCGGCGCCGGCGTCATCTTCGTCAACCGCGGCAACGTCGTCGGGCTCACGACCGCCGCATCCATCTGGGTCACCGCGGCGGTCGGGATGGCATGCGCGGCGGGACTGCCGGTGCTCGCGATCGCCGGGACGCTGCTCCTCCTCGTCGCGGTCAGCACCCTGCCCGCGGCCGAGCGCCTGCTCCGGCGGACCGCGGGCAGCGTCCTCACCGTCCAGGCGGAGGACACCGGTGACGTGCTCACCCGGGTGCTGGACGCGTGCGCCGCGTCGAAGGCGCACACCATCGTCGACGACGTGCACCGGACGCCCGGACCCGAAACGGGCGCACTCGAACTCCGCGTTCGCGTGCGCGCGGGCGCAACGGAGACGCAGCGGCTCGTGGCCCGGCTCGCCGGGGTGGACGGCGTCACGACCGTCCGCACCGAGCGTTTCGGCGAGTGAAGCTGGGGCGTCAGGCGACCAGCGTCGCGCCTCCCGGCGGCACCGGACGCCGGGCCGACGAATTCCGGCACAACGGGTTCGTGCACCCGACCGGAACCGTCACCGTCACCCAGGACCCCCGCAACGTCGGCACCAACCGCCGCTCTGCGGAGATCGGAGACCCGCACTCCTTGCACACCCGTGCGTCCGCGACCATACGACCATCCCCATCCAACCCCGTGGCGCCCGCTTCGCCACCTCCATGGTCCGCCCGCTGCGCTGCGGAAGCAAGAGTCGGCCGACGGGTCGCTGCAGGATGCACGAGCCGCTAGCGTCGGATCATGCAGCTGGACGTCCCCACCGCCCTCGGACCCGGCAGGCTGACCGTCGCCGCCGCGGCGGACCCGGCCGCCGTGCTCTGGCTCGGCCACGGTGCCGGCGGCGGCATCGACGCGGTCGACCTCGCGGCGCTGGCGGCGCGTCTGCCCGAGCGCGGCATCACCGTTGTGCGCTACGAGCAGCCGTGGCGGGTCGCCGGCAAACGCGTTGCCGCCCGGCCCGCGGCGCTGGATGCGGCGTGGCTGGAGACGGCGCCGCGCGTGCGCGAGCTGGCGGGCGATCTCCCGCTCGTCGTCGGCGGCCGCAGCGCCGGAGCCCGCGTCGCCTGCCGCACCTCTACGGCTGTGGATGCGGCAGCGGTGGTCTGCCTGGCGTTCCCGCTGCATCCGCCCGGGAGCCCCGAGAAGTCGCGGTTCGCCGAGCTGCTTGAGCCGACCATCCCGGTGCTCGTGCTGCAGGGCGGCCGCGACACGTTCGGGACGGCGTCGGACGTGGTGTCCGCGGTCGACGCCCGCGTCGGCATCCGAGTCGTGGAGGTGCCCGGCGCCGATCACGGCATGAAGGTACTCAAGGGCTCCGCGCTGGGCGCCGGCGGGGTCCGCGACCTCGTCGCCGACACCGTGACCGGCTTCGTCCTCGGACTCAGTACTCGCCCTTGACGACGAAGTAGGAGCCGCGGATCGTCCCTGCGAGCTTCGACCGCTGCCGCGCGAACTTGAACGCGGCCAGCTCCTCCGGGACCTCCATCCCGTCGGACAGCTTGAACCCGACCGCGCGCTTGCCGCCGTCCTCGATGGTCCAGAGCAGGTTGACGGACAGCCCCGACTCGTAGAACACGTACGTCCAGTCGATCCCGTCGACCTCGAACCGCGTCGCCTCCAGCGCCGGGGACGCGATGACGATGTCCCGCTCCTCCTTCAGCACTCGCGCGACCCGCGCGACGGCGTCGGCCTCCTCCTCCGCGGTGCCGACCGTGAACTCGTGGTCGTACTTGTTGCGGAAGTACCGCGCCTCGTTCGCCCGCAACCCGGCGAGCGCTTCGGCGACGGGAGAGCTCTCCAGGCCGGTGGTGGACACGGTCACGAAGTCGACGACGTACGGCATGGCACTCAACCTAGCGCCCCTCGGCCGCGTGCGAGGATCATGGGATGTCGGACCTGCTCATGCGCATCCACTCCCCCGAGTTCCAGGCCATGTCCGAGCGCGTCCTCGAGGTGACCGCGCTGACCTCGCGCCTCAACGTGCTGCCGTTCGACGACGAGGGCGGCAAGGCGGCGCTGTTCGCGCAGATCCTCGGAGCCCCGCTGCCTCCGCGCGTGACGATCTACCCGCCGTTCTTCACCGACCACGGGCTGCGGCTGGAGCTGGCGGAGCGGGTGTTCATCAACCAGAACTGCACGTTCCTCGACTACGCGGGCATCACGCTGGCCGAACGGGTGATGGTGGCGCCGCGCGTCACCTTCATCACCGTCGGCCACCCGGTGGACACCGACGACCGGCGCGTGTGGCTCACCGGCGGCCCGATCACGATCGAGGAGAACGTGTGGATCGGCGCGGGCGCGACCATCCTGCCCGGCGTCACGATCGGGCGGGACGCGGTGGTCGCCGCGGGCGCGGTCGTCGCGGACGATGTGCCGCCGCGGACGCTGGTCGCGGGGCCGAAAGCGGACGTGCTGCGGTCATGGTGACCGCCGCGGTCACGACGGCGTCGCCAGCTGGTTCGTGAACGACGAGTCCCGGCCGAGCGCGAAGTCGATCAGCTTCTGGAACCGGTCCGGGTCGATCGCGTTGGCCTTCGCCTGCTCCACAGTGTCCGCCGTCTGGAAGTACAGCTCGTTCCAGTGCCGGGCCTGGGTCTCGCCGCCGTCCGCGTCCACGTTGGCGTAGAGGATGTTGTTGGCGGTGCGGTCCCAGAAGATGCAGATGAAGTGGGGCAGCCCGGCCGGCGGGGTCGGACAGTAGTAGAGCCGACCGCGTCCCTCCCGCCGGATCGCGCTGGTGCGGGCGGACGTCGCGCTCGCCGTCGCGGCGATCGCCCGCGAGACGGCGTCGTTGACGATGCGGTTGAGGTCGTCGAGTGAGGCCATGTCGAACTCATCTCCTTGCAGGTAAGGCGGCCGGATGTAGCTGAGGATGTACCCGACGGAGCGCTTGCTGTCGTGCAGGTCGTCGCCTGGGCCCGAATTGGTGCCGCGTGTGGTGACGGTCCCGGAGCGCGGATAGACGGCGACCACGATCTCGGTGTGATCCGGGTCGCCGTCGCCATCCCAGTCGAACGCCACCACGTCGCCGCGCTGGACGCCCTCCCAGCCGTCGTGCCAGACGCCCCGGTCGCGTCCCCAGCGCTGGATCTGCGAGACGTAGGTGTAGTGGGGGTTCCCCGAGGAGTTCAAGCCGAACAGGTAGTAGCTGACGCACGCAGCGCAGTCGTCGTAGTTGCTGTTCCCGCTCGGCCACCACGGGTTGGGCCACGTCGTTCCGAAGGACTGGGCCATGGCGGCGAGCAGTTCGTCGGGCGACCGATTGAGCAGTTCAGGCATCGTCCGGCATCTCCTCGCCGTAGCTGGTGCTGATGGGCGGTGGCGCAGGGGTCTTATCCCGGTTCAACGGCGGCAGCAGGCCGAGGTCGTCGAGCGGGAAGTCGTCGTCGGTGTCGCCGGTCTCGTCCGTCATGCCATCCCCCGTCTCTGGTGCATCGTGGGCGCACGCGAATGGTACGACCGCAGAGGGTGTCGGCACGAGACGGCATCCGGTCATTAGGCTGCCCGCATGACCACAGCGACCGTCTACACGTCGACCTTCATCTTCAGCGCGAAGGAATTCGATGACGACTTCCATCGCCTCAACGATGAGATCGCGTCACGGGCGCGGGCGATCCCGGGCTTCCTCGGCGAGGAGGCGTGGGAGAACCCGGACACGGGACTCCACTCGGAGGTCTACTACTGGAGTGACCTCGACGCGCTTCACCAGCTGGTCGGAATGGATACGCACCGCGAGGCCAAGCGCCTCCACGAGCACTGGATCGGGCCGTACCGCGTCGTGATCGGGCAGGTGCTCAGCGAATACGGGACGGCGGGGCTGGGGCTGGACCATGTGCCCGCGGGGACGGGTGGGGAAACAGCCGCGGGGCCCGGAGTGCTTGGATGAGCGGGTGAGCATGCCGTTCGACAGGATGAGCGGGGCGTGGCCCGACTCCGACCCCGAGTCGCTTCTGCGCGAGCTCATCGACAGCGTCGCGCGGGCGCTGCCGGCCGATGTCGCATCCACAGCGCTCTCGGTCGAACTCACGCGGTCGCTGGCCGACCGGATGGCGCACCGGCCCGGCGTCGTCACCCGGATCCGTCTGGCGGGCGAGACGGAAGCGCTCGCGCTCGGATGGGAGCCCGGTCCCCACTGGACCCCGACGGTCGAGCAGCTGTACGGATCGGTCGTCCTCTCCACCCGCACGGTCACGCTCAGCCAATGGCTGACCGCCTTCGCCCGGCTGGTCGCCGCCATGGCGGTGCAGGCCGCCGAGGACTCCGCGGACTCGGCGCGCGCACTCCAGACGCTGGGCATCCTCCCGCCGGGCTCGGAGATCCGCGTCGACGACGCCACGCTGGCGCAGGACCTCCGCACCCTGGCCGCGCGCGTCCGGCGCCGCATCCCGGACGAGGCGGCGTCGGCGGTCGGGCGCATCGGCGACCTGCTCGCCGACACCCTGCCGCGGGTGGCCGGGTCGGGTGAGCCGGAGGTGATGCTGCGCGTGGCGGCGACGCTGTACCTCCCCGACACCCTCCGTGCGTACCTCGCCCTGCCGGCGGAGTGGGCCACCGAGCACGTGCTGGCCAGCGGACTCACCCCGGCTCAGACGCTGACCATGCAGCTGGACGCGCTCGAATCCGCGGCGCGCACGATGCGGGACGCCGCGATCGAGCGGGACGCGGCGGCTTTGCTGGTCAGCGGGCGGTTCCTCGCGGATCGGTTCGCGGGGCCGCGGCGGGAGCTGGATCTGGGGTGACCTGGCTCGTGCGTCACCCTCGGGTTGGGGGAATCGCCGGGCTCCGCCTGCCGCTAGCGTGATCCCATGCCGGGGGGATCAGCACGCGCGAATGTCGCGGCCGCGGGAGCCGTCATGGTTCTCCTGGCCGCTTCGCTTACAGGCTGCATGGGGATCCCGAGCCCCTACGAATACGACCTCGTCGACGCGGCGGCCGAACAGCTCGGCGTCACCCACGCCGGTGTGATTCTCATCGAGCAGCACCGCGGGCAGATGAAACGGTTGAGCGGCGAGGGACCGACGGTCGCGTTGAGGATCGCAACCGACGACTCGACGGCGGCAGCCCGCACCCTTGTCGAGCGAGCCAAACGAAACGGGTGGGAGGGTTCAGTGGAGGAGGGTCAGATCCTCAGAGGGTGGGCCACCATCTCCACAGGCGGCTACTTCCTGCAGCTGTATGTCACCCTGTGGACGGCGAACGGGCCGGTCGCAGGCGCGGAGGACAAGACCCGGACGTCGAACCGGTCCGGGATCGACGTCACGATCTCTCAGTCCTGAGTAGCGCTCGCGGTGTCACACGTTGAACCGGAACTCCACCACATCCCCGTCCTGCATGACGTAGTCCTTGCCCTCCATGCGCGCCTTGCCGCGCGAGCGGGCCTCGGCGATGCTTCCCGCATCCATCAGGTCCTCGAAGGAGATGACCTCGGCCTTGATGAAGCCCTTCTCGAAGTCGGTGTGGATGACGCCCGCCGCCTGGGGAGCCTTCGCGCCCTTGGGGATGGTCCAGGCGCGCGACTCCTTCGGGCCGGCGGTGAGGTAGGTCTGCAGGCCCAGGGTGTCGAAGCCGATGCGGGCCAGCTGGTCCAGACCCGACTCGTCCTGGCCCGTGGAGGCCAGGAGTTCGGCGGCATCGGCGGCGTCCAGGTCGATGAGTTCGGACTCCAGCTTGGCGTCGAGGAAGACCGCCTGCGCGGGGGCCACCAGCGCGGCAAGCTCGGCGCGGCGTGACTCGTCGGTCAGGACGTCCTCGTCCACGTTGAACACGTAGATGAACGGCTTCGCGGTCAGCAGACCGAGCTCGCGCACCGGCTCGAGGTCGATCGAGGAGGTCGACAGGGGCTTGCCGGAGTTCAGGTATTCGATCGCGGCGCGGGCGGTCTCGAGGACGATCGGCTCGAGCTTGCGGCCCTTGACCTCCTTCTCGTAGCGCTGCTCCGCCTTCTCGAGGGTCTGCAGGTCGGCGAGGATGAGCTCAGTGTTGATGGTCTCCATGTCGCCTGCCGGGTCGGTCTTGCCCGCCAGGTGCACGACGTCCGCGTCGCTGAAACCGCGCACGACCTGGGCGATCGCGTCGGCCTCGCGGATGTTCGCCAGGAACTTGTTGCCCAGGCCCTCCCCTCGCTGGCGCCCTTCACGATGCCGGCGATATCGACGAAGGACACCGGAGCGGGGACGATGCGCTCACTGTGGAACAGCTCGGCCAGGCGGTCGAGCCGCGGGTCGGGCAGGTTCACCACGCCGACGTTCGGCTCGATGGTCGCGAACGGGTAGTTCGCCGCCAGAGCGTCGTTCTTGGTCAGCGCGTTGAACAGGGTGGACTTGCCCACGTTGGGCAGCCCGACGATTCCGATAGTGAGAGCCACGGTCGTCCATTCTACGGGGCGGGTCCGACGCGGCCGCCCGCGGTCAGTCCAGGCGGGCGGCGCGGTAGGAGCGGGTCACGTACGGCAGCTCGAACGTGTCGCGCCCGGCGAGATCGGGATGCTCCCGCATGAGCCGCCGCAGAGACTCGATGACGGCGGCCTGGGCGTCCGGGTCCTTGGTGATGAAGTAGCTGCGGGAGCGGGCGAGGTCGAGCAGGCCCTCGTGGTCCAGCGCCTGCACCCAGCGGGTCTCGTGCTTCTCCAGCGGGCCGAACGGCGGCGCGAGCACCGGATCGGCTTCGTCGTCGAACGCGGCGGAGCCCGCATCCATCAGCTCACCCAGCTCGCGCACCCAGCCGATGCTCTCGTCGCGCTCGTTCCAGACCAGGCCGAGGCGGCCGCCGGGACGGAGCACGCGGGCGACCTCCGGGATGGCCCGCTCGGCATCCAGCCAGTGCCATGCCTGCGCGACGAGGACGACCCCGGCGGACGCGTCCGGCAGCGGGAGGCGTTCGCCGGTGCCCTCGTGCGCCGGGACGTCCGGGAGTCGTTCGCGGAGGACGCGCAGCATCTCCGGCGACGGGTCGACGGCGACGACGTCGCGGCCCCGGTCGACGAGTGCGGCGGTGAGCTTGCCGGTGCCGGCGCCGAGGTCGACCACCGGGTCCTCGGTGCCGTCGAGCAGCCAGCTCACGGCGTCCGCCGGGTAGGAGGGGCGGGCCGCGTCGTACACGTCGGCCGCCCGGTCGAAGGAGGCCGCGTGGAGGTCGCGCTGCTGACGGGATCGCATGCCGCGATGCTACGCGGGGCCGCCTCCCGGCGCCCCACTTCTCTCGTGAGGTGCACGTAGATGCGGTGCGGCACGGCGTGTCGACCGCAACTACCTGCACTTCGGCGGCGCGCGCGGCCCGCGAGAGGCGGCGGGTGGATGCGCGCGGCACGCGGGCGGGATGCCGGGCGGCGTCGGTGGGGCATGTGAGCATTCGAACGTGAGCCTGAACTTCACCGCCATCGACTTCGAGACCGCCAACTCCTCCCCCGCGTCGGCCTGCTCGGTCGGCCTGGTGAAAGTCCGAGACGGCAAGGTGGTCGACCGGGCGGGCTGGTTCATCCGGCCGCCGCTGGGACACGACCAGTTCCAGGAGTGGAACATCCGCATCCACGGCATCTACCCGGAGCAGGTGGCGGACGCCGCGGGCTGGGTCGACCAGCTGGCCGACCTGGTGGAGTTCGCGGAGGACGACCACCTCGTCGCCCACAACGCCGGCTTCGACATGGGCGTGATCCGGGCGGCCTGCGCAGCGACGTTCGTCGCGTGCCCGGAGTACGCCTACCTGTGCAGCCTCCAGGTCGCGCGCCGGACGTACTCGCTGGAGTCGTACCGCCTGCCGGTCGCGGCGATGGCGGCGGGGTTCGAGGGCTTCAACCACCACGACGCGCTCGCGGACGCGGAGGCGTGTGCCGCGATCGTCATCCACGCGGCGAAGCGGCACGAGGCGGCGACGATCGCCGACCTGTCGGAGCTCACCGGCGCGCGGCTCGGCCGCATCGGCGTCCCCGTCGCCGCCTGACCCTTCCGTCGGATTCGCGCAGCTCCTCGCGACTCGCGGCCCCTGCGCGACCGAGTGTCGGAGGCCGCTGACAGACTGCAGGCATGGACATCCTCGCCCTGCTCCTCGGCCTCCTGATCGGTCTCGTCGTCGGCGCCATCGGCGCGGGCTTCGCGGTCGCGAAGCTCGTGCGGGAGCGCGCCGCCTCGGGTCACTCTGACGCCGGCGTCGACCCGGCCGTGCTCGCGGCACAGCACCAGGCCGAGATCGCCGAGATCAGGGCGAGCGAGGCCGCGGTGCAGTCGGAGATCCGTGCCGCCGAGGCCGCGGTGCAGGCCGAGATCCGCGCCGACCTCGCCGCCGCGCACAGCCGGGTGGATGCGATGCAGGAGCAGCTGCGCGTCGCCCAGGAGCAGTACCGCGAGACCGTCGAGCGGCACCGGGCCGAGGCCGAGGCGCGGGCGGAGCGGGAGCGCGCGGAGAGCAAGGTGCTGCAGGCGCTGGCGCCGGTCAAGGAGAGCCTGAGCGACATGCAGCGCAAGGTCATGGAGCTGGAGGCGCAGCGCAGCCAGCAGCACGGCCAGCTCACCCAGCAGCTGCGGTCGGCGGCCGAGTCCGAGGAGCGGCTGCGCAGCACCGCCGAGGCGCTGGCGTCCGCCCTGCGGTCGAACAGCACCCGCGGCGTGTGGGGCGAGACGCAGCTGCGGAGCGTGGTCGAGGCCGCGGGCCTGCTGGAGCGGGTGGACTTCGACGTGCAGTCGAGCATCCACTCGGAGTCCGGCGCGGGTCGACCGGACATGATCGTGCGGCTTCCGGGCGGCAAGAGCATCGCGCTCGACGCAAAGGTGCCGTTCAACGCGTACCTCGAGGCGAGCCAGATCCCCGCAACCGCCACCGGCACGGAGGCCGCCCAGCGTGAGGCGCTGCTCAAGCAGCACGTGAAGGCGGTCCGCGACCACATCACGGCGCTCGGCAGCAAGGCGTACTGGACGGGGCTGGAGTCGTCGCCGGAGCTCGTGATCGCGTTCATCCCGAGCGAGTCGCTGGTGTCGTCGGCGCTCGAAGCCGACCCGTCGATCATGGAGTTCGCGTTCGGCAAGCGGGTCGCACTCGCCTCGCCCGTGACGCTGTGGTCGGTGCTGAAGACCGTTGCGTTCAGCTGGCAGCAGGATGTGCTGACCCAGGAGGCGAAGCAGCTGTTCGACCTGAGCCGGACGCTCTACAGCCGTCTGGCGACGACGGCCGGCCACATCGAGAAGCTGGGCCGGTCGCTGGAGCGGACCGTCAAGGACTACAACGGCTTCGTCGGCTCGTTCGAGCGCCAGGTGTTCCCGGCCGCACGCAAGCTCAACGCGCTCGACGAGACGAAGGTCATCGGCGCGCTCGAAGGCATCGAGGAGGCTCCGCGCGAGCTCACCGCCTTCGAGCTGGTCAGCGAACTCGAGCCGCGCGACATGCACGGGATCGACAAGCTCGCCATCGAGGAGAAGGAGCGGGCGCACGCCGAGGACGACGACGCCCGCGAATCCGGGGTGGCGTAGGGCCGCCGCCGAGCGGCCGGCCGCGTACGCCGGTCCGCCCTTACAGCTGGTCGGGCTCGAGCCACTTCTCCGCGAGGTGGTCGGCGATCACCCGGCGGACGGTACCCGACTTCGACCGCAGCACGATCGACTCGGTCCGGATGATCGGACCCTTCCGTCGAACGCCCTCCACCAGGCCGCCGTCGGTCACGCCGGTCGCCACGAAGAACGTGTTGTCGCCCTGGACCAGGTCGTCCACGCTGAGGATGGTGTCCATCTTCAGCCCCGCCGCGATCCCCCGGGCCCGCTCCTCGTCGTCACCGGGCGCCAGCATCCCCTGCATGAACCCGCCGAGCGCCTTGACCGCTGCCGCGGTGATCACGCCTTCCGGGCTGCCGCCGACGCCGACGCACATGTCGATCCGCGACTCGTAGCGGGCCGCGTTGATGCCGCCCGCAACGTCCCCGTCGAGCAGCAGCCGCGTCCCGGCGCCCGCCGCACGGATCTCCTCGAT
Organism: Leifsonia poae; assembly: GCF_050632865.1. Classification (GTDB taxonomy): domain Bacteria; phylum Actinomycetota; class Actinomycetes; order Actinomycetales; family Microbacteriaceae; genus Leifsonia; species Leifsonia poae_B. Next base: position 59,750 of record NZ_JBODSA010000002.1, read on the forward strand.
CAGCCCCTCGTGGCGCGGCCGATCGAGCACCGCCACCCGGATCTCCGTCACCGGCTTCCCGAGCGCCTTCGCCAGCGCACGGATGTTGTCCCCGATCGACTGCGACAGGTCCACGACGCCGTGCCCGGCCGGTCCGGTGACGATCTTGTTCATCCGGAACACGCTCGACGCATCCAGCATCGACCCGCGGTCGGACACCGCGATCACCGACAGCGCGTTCTGACGACCAGCGGCCGTGAGCGAGGTGCCGTCGATCGGGTCCACGGCGATGTCCACCGCCGGCCCACGCCCGTTCCCGACGTGCTCGCCGTTGAACAGCATCGGCGCGTTGTCCTTCTCGCCTTCGCCGATCACGATGACGCCGTCGAAGTTGACCGTCCCGAGGAACTTGCGCATCGCATCCACCGCGGCACCGTCGGCCGCGTTCTTGTCGCCGCGCCCGATCCACGGCGTCGCCCGGATCGCCGCCGCCTCGGTCGCCCGCACCAACTCCATGGCCAGGTTCCGGTCGGGATGGGTGAAGTGCGGAGCGCTGTCGGTGCTGGTCATGATGGGTCCTCCCGGACGGATGCGGTTCGTCGTCGTCGACACCGGCAGGTCGTCCCACCGGACGCTGCCAGTGTATCCGCGGCCCCCCGCGCCGTCAGGGGATATGGACGAACGTGCACCGGCAGCCGGCCACAGGCGCCTCGGTATGATGAGGGCGTTCGACACCCCGATCCTCAAGGAGCTGCAATGCCCATCGCCACGCCGGACCAGTACGCAGAAATGCTCGACAAAGCGAAGGCCGGCGGCTTCGCCTACCCCGCCTTCAACGTGTCGTCCTCGCAGACGATCAACGCCGTGCTGCAGGGTCTGACGGAGGCGGGAAGCGACGGGATCATCCAGGTCACCACCGGCGGCGCCGACTACTTCGCCGGGCAGACCGTCAAGGCCCGCGCGACCGGAGCGCTCGCGTTCGCGAAGTTCGCCACCGAGGTCGCCAAGAACTACCCCATCACGGTCGCGCTCCACACCGACCACTGCCCGAAGAACGCGCTCGACGACTTCGTCCTGCCGCTCATCGCCGCCTCCGAGGAGGAGGTCCGCGCGGGCCGCAACCCGATCTTCCAGTCGCACATGTGGGACGGCTCGGCCATCCCGCTGGATGAGAACCTGCAGATCGCACAGGACATGCTGAAGCGCACCAAGGCGATCAACGCGATCCTCGAGGTCGAGATCGGCGTCGTCGGCGGGGAGGAGGACGGTGTCCGCCACGAGGGATCGAACGAAGCGCTCTATACGACCCTGGCCGACGCCGAGAAGGCGGTCGACGCCCTCGGCCTCGGCGAGAAGGGCCGCTACATGGCCGCTCTCACCTTCGGCAACGTCCACGGCGTCTACAAGCCGGGCAACGTCAAGCTGCGCCCGGAGCTCCTGAAGGAGATCCAGGACGGCCTGGCCGCGAAGTACGGCCACGGCCCGAAGCCGCTCGACCTCGTCTTCCACGGCGGCTCCGGCTCCACCGACGAGGAGATCGCGGAGGCGGTCCGCAACGGCGTGGTGAAGATGAACATCGACACCGACACCCAGTACGCCTTCACCCGTTCCATCGCGGACTACATGTTCAAGAACTACGACGGCGTGCTCAAGGTCGACGGCGAAGTCGGCAACAAGAAGCTGTACGACCCGCGCGCCTGGGGCAAGGTCGCCGAGTCGGCGATGGCGCAGCGCGTCATCGAGGCGACGCAGCAGCTCGGCTCGGCCGGACACTCCGGCAAGTAGTCGCACCGGGCGGCGGGATGCGCACAGCACCCGCCGCCCGCACCAGCAGGATCAGGAGGCAGCGGGCATGACCGACCAGGAGCCGCGGCCGGACGACCGACCACGTCCGCAGTTCGGGGAGCTCGCGCCTCCCGGCTGGGTGTGGCATCCCCGGCGGACGCCGACCGTCTCGATACGTCCCGGCCGTTGGAGCGCGAGGACGACGCCGTCGCGCCCCCGCCGACCGGCGCTCCGTACACGGGCGCGCAGCCGCCCTATCCGGGGGCGCCCTACCCGTCGCAGGGCGAGCGAGCCCGCGCCGGGCAGCCGGCCCCGACCTGGAACCTGACCCTCACCGTCCTGCTCGCCGTCTTCGGCTTCTTCGGGATGCTGTACTCGATCGCGACGCTGCAGGCCATCCCGGCCTCGATGCAGCTGCTGCACAGCACGAACGGCCTCGGCGAATACACGCCCGCTCCGATCGTCGGCACGCTGGTGCTGGTCGGGTCGATCCTGATGGGCGTGATCTGGGCGGCCTCCGCGGGCCTCGCCGCGTTGCTCCTGGTCAAGCGGCGGCTGGCGTTCTGGGTGCCGCTCGTCGCCGGGATCGTGGCGATGGTCGTCCTGCTGATCTTCGCCGGTGCGGTACTCGCGACCGACCCGGTGCTGCTCGGGTTCTACAGCGGCACCTCGGGCGGCACGACGCCCACCCAGACGCCCTAGTCAGCGGTTGCCGCGGCCGCCGAGCGCCCGTGCGTCCTGCTTGCCCGAGATGTCCTTGCGGAGCTCCTTCGGCAGCGAGAACATGAGGTCTTCCTCCGCCGTCTTGACCTCCTGGACGTCGGCGTAGCCGGCGCCCGCGAGGTCGTCCAGCACCTCCTGCACCAGGACCTCGGGCACGGAGGCGCCGCTCGTCACGCCGATCGAGGAGACGCCGTCGAGCCATTCCTGCTTGATCTCGCTCGCGTAGTCGACGCGGTAGGCGGCCTTCGCGCCGTACTCCAGCGCGACCTCGACCAGGCGGACCGAGTTGGAGGAGTTGGCCGAGCCGACCACGATCACGAGCTCCGCCTGCTCGGCGACCTTCTTGATCGCGACCTGGCGGTTCTGGGTGGCGTAGCAGATGTCGTCGCTGGGCGGGTCCTGCAGGTTCGGGAAGCGCTCGCGCAGGCGGCGCACCGTCTCCATCGTCTCGTCGACCGAGAGCGTGGTCTGCGAGAGCCAGACGACCCGGTCGGGGTCTTTCACGACGATGGAGTCGACGTCGTCCGGGCCGTTCACCAGCGTCACGTGGTCGGGCGCCTCGCCCGCGGTGCCCTCGACCTCCTCGTGGCCGGCATGGCCGATGAGCAGGATCTCGCGGTCGTCGCGCGCGAAGCGCACCGCCTCCCGGTGCACCTTGGTGACCAGCGGGCAGGTGGCGTCGATCGCGCGCAGGCCCCGCGCGGCGGCGGCGTTCACGACGGCCGGCGAGACGCCGTGCGCCGAGAACACGACATGCGCGCCCTCCGGGACCTCGTCGACCTCGTCGACGAAGATCGCGCCCTGCTGCTCCAGCTCGGACACGACGTGCACGTTGTGGACGATCTGCTTGCGCACGTAAACGGGCGAACCGTAGAGGTCGAGCGCCTTCTCGACGGCGACCACCGCGCGGTCGACACCGGCGCAGTAGCCGCGGGGTGCGGCCAGCAGGACCCTCTTGTGTCCGACGACCGGGTTATCCTGAAGCCGTCGCCTCGCGCCGGGAATCCGCGGCATCGGGAGGCTGATGGTTGCGTCGCTCACCCTTCGATCCTACGTGAGCACGCTGGACACGGAATGGGAGGGGTCGGTGAGCCAGTCAGCGCCCGTCGCGATGCAGCCCGCTCCCCCGACCGTGGACTCCCCGTGGCCGGTCGCGCTGCTCAACTCGAAGATCAAGGGATGGATCGACCGGCTCGGCACCGCCTGGGTCGAGGGCGAGATCACCCAATGGGGCATCTCCGGCGGAAACGTCTACGGGAAGCTGAAGGACCTCAACGAGGACGCCACGATCAGCTTCACGATCTGGTCGTCGGTGAAGGCCCGGATCCCCGCCGACCTCAAGCAGGGCGACCGCGTCGTCGCGGCGATCAAACCGAACTTCTGGGTCAAGGGCGGCACCCTGACCATGCAGGTCTACGACATGAAGCACGTGGGCCTGGGCGACCTCCTGGAGCGGCTGGAGCGGCTGCGGCAGCAGCTCTCCGCCGAGGGCCTGTTCGCGGTCGAGCGCAAGAAGCGCCTGCCGTTCCTCCCGCACACGATCGGCCTGGTGACGGGCAAGGACAGCGACGCCGAGAAGGATGTGCTCCGCAACGCGCAGCTCCGCTGGCCGCAGGTGCGGTTCCGTGTCGTGCACGCTGCGGTCCAGGGCGAGCGCACGGTGACCGAGGTGGTATCCGCCATCCGGACGCTGGACGCCGACCCGGAGGTCGAGGTCATCATCGTGGCCCGCGGCGGCGGCGACTTCCAGAACCTGCTCGGCTTCAGCGACGAGCGCCTGGTGCGCGCGGCGGCCGCCGCGCTGACACCGATCGTGAGCGCGATCGGGCATGAGGCCGACCGGCCCCTGCTCGACGAGGTGGCCGACCTCCGCGCCTCCACCCCGACGGACGCGGCCAAGCGCGTGGTGCCGGACGTCGCCGAAGAGCTCGCCCGGGTGCAGCAGGCGCGGGCGCGCATCGGCACGCGCGTCACGCACCTCATCGCGCACGAGATCGACCGGATCGGGCACCTGCGCACCCGCCCGGTGCTCGCCTCCCCGTCGTGGATCGTGGACGCGCGCGCCGAGGAGCTGACCCGCTTCGTCGCCCGCGGCACCGAGCTGGTCGGCCGCTGCGTCGAGCGCGAGACGACGCGGGTCGCCGAGCTCCGCGGGCAGCTGCGGGCGCTGTCTCCGCAGGGCACGCTCGACCGCGGCTACGCGATCGTGCAGACGTCCGCCGGGCACGTGGTGACCGACCCCGAGGAGGCGCCGTCCGGCTCCGAGCTGCGGCTCACGGTCTCGGGCGGGTCGCTCGCCGCGACGGCCGGCGACCCGCTGCCGTCCCCCGCGAGCCACGGCGACCGCGAATAGAATGGATGCCATGCCCACCACAGAGACGTCCCCGGCCGGGGATCCGCTCAGCACGCTCAGCTACGAAGAGGCGCGTGACGAGCTGATCCGCGTCGTGACGGAGCTCGAGCAGGGCACCACGACGCTCGAGGAGTCCATCGCGCTGTGGGAGCGGGGCGAGGCCCTTGCCCGCCACTGCGAGGAGTGGCTGATCGGCGCGAAGGCGCGGCTCGACGCGGCACGCGCCGGCGCGGGCGCAGCGACCTCGGGAGCGTTCGACGGCGAATGAGCCCCCGCAACAACAAGCCTCCGGCGGTCGTCGCGGAGCTCGGACGCCCCGAGACTCCGGAGGAGACCGCGGCCCGCAAGGCCGAGAACTCGGCGAACCATCGCAACCGTCAGACGATCAACAACCTCGTCTACTCGCTGCTCGCCACCCTGGCGCTCGTCGCCGTCATCGTGCTCATCGTGCCGCGCGGCAATCCCACCGCCACGAAGCCGGCGGTCGACTACCCGTCCATCGCACAGCAGGCGCAGGGCAGTGAGCCCGATGCGCTGCTCGTTCCGAAGCTCCCCGCCGACTGGAAGTCGAACAACGCCGAACTGCGGACGAAGACGTCCGACGGCGTCGACTCCTGGTACATCGGCTTCGTGACGCCGAAGCAGCAGTTCATCGGCGTGACTCAGGGCTTCAAAGCCAACGACAGCTGGGTGTCCGACCAGGTCAACAAGTCCCGCATCAAAGACACGCGGGAGATCGACGGCGTCACCTGGGACGTCTACGACAACCGCACGTCCAGCTCGGACGACGGCAACGTCGAGTACGCGCTGACGACGACGGCGGGCGACAGCACGATCATCGTGTTCGGTACGGCGGACGACGCCGAGTTCCGCACCATGGCGTCGTCGCTGGCCGACCAGATCCATTCACTCGGAGGAGACAAGTAGTGCCTACAACGCGCCCCGGCAAGGTCTGGAACGCCATGCTCGACGGAAACGCCCGGTTCGTCGCGGGCGAGCCGCAGCACCCGCATCAGGATGTGGAGCGCCGCCAGTCCGTGGCGGAGGGCCAGGAGCCGGTCGCCGCGGTGTTCGGCTGCGCCGACTCCCGCCTCGCCGCCGAGATCATCTTCGACATGGGCCTCGGCGACGCCTTCGTGGTGCGCAACGCCGGCCAGGTCGTCTCCGACTCCGTGATCGGGTCGCTGGAGTACGCGGTCGCGGTGCTGCACGTGCCGCTCATCCTCGTGCTCGGTCACGACAGCTGCGGCGCGGTCGCGGCCGCGATCGGCTCGCAGGCCGAGGACGCCGACCCGCTGCCGCCGCACATCGCCCAGCTCATCGCGCCGATCGTGCCCGCGGTGCACCGCGTCGGCGGCGACGGCGCGATCGACCCCGCCGCGATCGACGCCGGGGAGGTCGGGCGCGAGCACCTGCGCGACACCGTCTCCGAGCTGCTGGCGCAGTCCGAGATCATCGCCTCCGCGGTCGCCGAGAACACCCTCGCGATCGTCGGCGCCAACTACCGGCTCGCGGAGGGCCGGGTCGTCCCCGACGTCGTCGTCGGCATGCGCGACTGACATCGACCTCCGTATACAGAAAGGAAGACACACCGTGGTGGACACCCAGGCGGACGCCGAGTACCGCATCGAGCACGACACGATGGGAGAGGTGCGCGTCCCGAAGCACGCGCTCTACAGCGCGCAGACGCAGCGCGCCGTCGAGAACTTCCCCATCTCCGGGTCGGTGCTGGAGCCGGCGCAGATCGCCGCCCTCGCCCGCATCAAGAAGTCGGCCGCCCTCGCGAACGCGCGCCTCGGAGTGCTCGACCAGGACGTCGCGGACGCCATCGCCTCCGCCGCGGACGAGGTCGCCGCGGGCGCCCACGACGCCGAGTTCCCGATCGACGTGTACCAGACCGGTTCGGGCACGTCGTCCAACATGAACATGAACGAGGTGCTGGCGACGCTCGCGTCGGAGCGCCTGGGCCGTCCGGTGCACCCGAACGACCACGTCAACGCGTCGCAGTCGTCGAACGACGTCTTCCCGACCTCGGTGCACATCGCCGTCACCGGCGCGCTGACCGACGACCTCATCCCGGCGCTCGACCACCTCGCGGTCGCGCTGGAGGAGAAGGCGGAGCAGTGGGCGGACGCGGTCAAGAGCGGCCGCACGCACCTCATGGACGCCACCCCGGTCACGCTCGGCCAGGAGTTCGGCGGGTACGCCGCGCAGATCCGCTACGGCATCGAGCGCATCCGCGCCGCCCTCCCCCGCGTCGCCGAGGTTCCGCTCGGCGGCACCGCGGTCGGCACCGGCATCAACACCCCGCTCGGCTTCCCGCAGCTCGTCATCGAGCTGCTGACCCAGGAGACCGAGCTGCCGATCACCGAGGCGCGCAACCACTTCGAGGCCCAGGCCAACCGCGACGCGCTGGTCGAGGCGTCCGGCGCGCTCCGCACGATCGCGGTCTCGCTCACGAAGATCTCGAACGACCTGCGCTGGATGGGCTCCGGCCCGAACACCGGCCTCGGCGAGCTGCACATCCCGGACCTGCAGCCCGGTTCGTCGATCATGCCCGGCAAGGTCAACCCGGTCATCCCGGAGGCCGTCCTCATGGTCGCCTCGCGCGTGATCGGCAACGACGCGACGATCGCCTGGAGCGGCGCCTCGGGCCTGTTCGAGCTGAACGTCGCCATCCCGGTCATGGGCACCGCGCTGCTGGAGTCGATCCGTCTGCTCACGCAGGCCAGCCGCGTGCTCGCCGACAAGACCATCCGCGGCCTCGAGGCCAACCTCGACCGCGCCCGCGCCTTCGCCGAGTCCAGCCCGTCGATCGTGACGCCGCTCAACCGCGTGATCGGCTACGAGGCGGCCGCCAAGGTCGCCAAGCACGCGGTCGCCAAGGGCATCACCGTGCGCGAGGCCGTCATCGACCTCGGCTTCGTCGACCGCGGCGAGGTCACCCTCGAGCAGCTGGACAAGGCCCTCGACGTCCTCTCGATGACCCACCCCGGCTGAGCCCCGCCGCCGAGCACAGGAAAAACGCTCCCGATCGAGTCGATCGGGAGCGTTTTTCCTGTGCTCGCGGGCTCGTGGGCTAGGCGAGCTCGTTGGCCTCCAGCATCTCGGTGACGAGCGCCGCGATCGCGGAGCGCTCGGAGCGGGTGAGGGTCACGTGCGCGAACAGCGGGTGGCCCTTCAGCGTCTCGATGACGCTGGCGACGCCGTCGTGGCGGCCGACGCGCAGGTTGTCGCGCTGCGCGACGTCGTGGGTGAGCACCACGCGCGAGTTCTGGCCGATGCGGCTGAGGACCGTGAGCAGCACGTTGCGCTCCAGCGACTGGGCCTCGTCCACGATCACGAACGCGTCGTGCAGCGACCGGCCGCGGATGTGCGTGAGCGGCAGCACCTCGAGGATGCCGCGGTCCTGCACCTCGTCGAGCACGTTCTGCGAGACCAGGGCGCCGAGCGTGTCGAACACCGCCTGGCCCCAGGGGTTCATCTTCTCGCCCTGGTCGCCGGGGAGGTAGCCGAGCTCCTGGCCGCCGACCGCGTACAGCGGGCGGAACACCATGATCTTCTTGTGCTGGCGCCGCTCCAGCACCGCTTCGAGTCCGGCGCACAGCGCGAGGGCCGACTTTCCGGTGCCGGCGCGGCCGCCGAGCGACAGGATGCCGATCTCCGGGTCGAGCAGCAGGTCGATCGCGAGACGCTGCTCCGCCGAGCGGCCGTGCAGGCCGAACACGTCGCGGTCGCCGCGGACCAGCTTCACTTCGGCGTCCGCGACGACGCGCCCGAGGGCCGAGCCGCGGTCGGAGTGGATGACGAGACCGGTGTTCACCGGGAGGCCGGCGGCCAGCTCGGTGCGCATCCACTCCTCCTCGTAGAGGGACGCCATCTCGTCGCTGCCGAGGTCGATCGACGCCATGCCGGTCCAGCCGGAGTCGACCGCCTGCTCGTGCCGGTACTCCTCGGCGGCCAGGCCGATCGAGGCGGCCTTCACGCGGAGCGGGAGGTCCTTGGAGACGACCGTCACATCCAGCCCGTCGTTCGACAGGTTGAGCGCGACCGCGAGGATGCGCGAGTCGTTGTCCCCCAGCTGCATGCCGCTCGGGAGGACGCTCATGTTGGAGTGGTTGAGCTCCACCCGCAGCGAGCCGCCGTCGCCGACGGGGATCGGGAAGTCGAGCCGTTCGTGCTGCACCCGGAGATCGTCGAGGTTCCGCAACGCCTGCCGCGCGAAGTACCCGATCTCTGGATCGTTGCGCTTGCCCTCGAGCTCGCTCACGACGACGACGGGGATGACGACAGCGTGCTCCGCGAAGTTGAAGATCGCCTTCGGGTCGGAGAGCAGCACCGACGTGTCGAGCACATACGTGCGCTCGTCCGTCTTCGCCGCCCCGCCGGTCTGCCGAGTTGCTGCCTGTCGGGTTGCTGATTCCGCCACGACCACTCCCACCCCGCCGGTCCCTCGGGAGCCGGCGGATCTCACTGGCGAGACGGCCGCTGGTTTCGAGACGAACTTTTGTGGCCGTCTCGATCGGGCGCGGTGCCCGATGGCTCGAAACTACGCCCGACCGCCGACATCCCCAGCTGGCGGGGTGGCGTGTCGTGTTTCGTTCAGGTGAACAATCGCCCCCAGTTGTGGGAGCTTGTCAGGCGACCGACGCGTACGAGGTGAACGCCGCGCGCAGCATGTCCAGCGTCTCCTCCGTCGTGCCGGCGTGGACGCTGATGCGCACGTTGGTCGCGCGGACCGACGCGGTCACGCCGTGATTGAAGAGGGAGGCGCCGAGCGCCGTCAGCTGCTCGGGCAGCGGCTCGAGCACGACCATCCCCGCCCGCTCGTTCGGGCTGCGCGAGGAGGAGACCGGGACGGCGAACTCGTCCGCGAGCTCGAGGACGCGCTCGACGTTGTCGGAGACGGCGGCGGCCACCGCATCCACCCCCACCGCCGCGACCTCCTCGAGCGAGGCGGCGAAACGCGCCTCGGCGACGAAGTCGGGGTTGGAGACGGAGAAGGCGCCGGCGCCGCGCACGGGCTCGCGCACCTCGTCCCAGGGCTGCTCCGGCCCGGAGCCGGTCCATCCGCTGAAGACCGGGGTCAGGTGGTCGATCGCCCGCTCGCTCAGCGCCAGGAACCCCGTGCCCCAGCCGGCGCGCATCCACTTCTGGCCGCCCGAGACGACGACGTCGGTGACCTCCCATGGGGCGTCCACCACGCCGAAGCCCTGGATCGCGTCGACGACGAGCAGGCGGTCGCCGATGACCTGCCGGATGCCGTCGATGTCGGCCAGGTACCCGGTCCGGGAGTCGACCAGGCTGACCATGACGGCCGCCGTGCTGTCGGTGAGCTGTTCGCGGATGCGGGCCGGGGTCACCCGGTCGTGGTCGGTCTCGAGCCACACCGGCGTGATGACGCGGAGGGCCTGGGCGGCGCGCTCGGCCGCGTAGGTGAGCGACGGGAACTCGCCGAGCGACAGCAGGACGTCGCCGCCGGTCAGCCCGAAGGCCGCGTGCAGAAGCCCGCTGGAGGCGTTGGGCTGGAACACGATCTGCTCGGAGGGGAAGCGGGTCAGCGCGCTCACCGCGTCCCGCACCCGCTCGTCCTCCGCGCGCATCCGCTCGATCGTGCCGAAGCGGGCGCGCGACAGGATCTCGTACTGCCCGAGCGCTTCGGCGCGGACGGTGGCCGACAGCGGGCCGACCCGTCCGTAGTCCAGATAGCCGGGCTCCTCGCCGAACCCGCGGGCGAACTCCTCGATCGTCGTCACGTGACGATTCTGCCGGAAAGGGCGCTCAGCCGCCGAAGCGGCGCTGGCGGCGGGAGTAGTCGCGCACGGCGCGCAGGAAGTCGACCTCGCGCAGGTCCGGTCCGAGCGCTTCGACGAAGTAGAACTCGCTGTGCGCGCTCTGCCACAGCATGAAGTCGCTGAGGCGCTGCTCCCCCGACGTGCGGATGACGAGGTCGGGATCGGGCTGGCCGCCGGTGTACAGGTGCTCGCCGATGAGGTCCGGGGTGAGGAGGTCGGCCAGCGTCTCGAGGCTGCCCCCTCGGCGTGGTGCGCGGCGACGATGCTGCGCATCGCGTCGGTGATCTCCTTGCGGCCGCCGTACCCCACGGCGAGGTTGATGTGCATGCCGGTGTTGTCGGCGGTGCGGCGCTCCGCGTCGGCGAGCGCTTCGACGAGCCGCGGCGGCAGACCCGTGGTCTGTCCCACGTGCTTGACCCGCCAGTCCCGGTACTGCGAGACGTCTTCCGCGAGCTGAGCGATGATCTCGATCAGGTCGCCGAGCTCCGAGCTCTCCCGGTTGGTGAGGTTGTCCGACGACAGGAGGTAAAGCGTCACGACCTCGATGCCGAGCTCGTCGCACCACTCCAGGAACTCGCGCATCTTCGCGGCGCCCGCCCGGTGGCCGTGCGCGACCGTGTCGTGCCCCGCCTGGCGGGCCCAGCGCCGGTTGCCGTCGATGATCATCGCCACGTGCTGGGGGATCGCATCGCGATTGATGTCGCGCCGGAGCCGCTTCTGGTAGAGCCGGTAGAGCAGCCCGCTGGCCATCAGCCGATCACCCGGCGTCGCGCTTCTGCTCACCCTGCTACGTTACTGCGCTCACAGCATCCCGCCACCCGCCTCCCCTACGCTGGGTGCATGTCGCCCCGCAGAAGCCCGAACCCCGACCGCACCGCCGGTGCGCGCGCCGGGGAGGATGTCGCCGAGCTGCTCTCCGAGCCGACTCCCCTGCTCGATGCGTCCGATGCCGCCGTGCAGGCGGACGAGCGGGAGGCGCGAGACGCCGGTCCCGATCTCCCCAACATCCCGCTGCTCGACGCCTCGCTGGCTAACCCGGCCGAGGTCAAGCCGACCTGGCGCGGATGGATCCATGCGGCCACTTTTCCGGTCACCATCGCGGCCGGAATCGTCCTGATCTGCCTGGCGCACGGCGCGCCCGCGAAGTGGGCGTCGGCCGTGTTCATGCTGACGTCGATGCTGCTGTTCGGCAACTCAGCGCTGTACCACCGCTTCAACTGGAAGCCGCGCACCAAGATCCTGCTCAAGCGCATCGACCACGCCAACATCTTCCTGCTGATCGCCGGCACCTACACCCCGCTCGCGGTGCTCGCCCTGCCGCCGGACAAGGGCATCCTGCTGCTCTGCCTGGTCTGGGGCGGGGCGCTGCTCGGCATCGGTTTCCGAGTGTTCTGGATCACGGCCCCGCGCTGGCTGTACGTCCCGATCTACGTCGCGCTCGGCTGGGCGGCGCTCATGTACATCGTCGACCTGGTGAACGCGAACGTCGCCATGATGGTGCTCGTGCTCGTGGGCGGCATCCTGTACACGATCGGCGCGGTGATCTACGGGATGAAGCGGCCGAACCCGTTCCCGGGGAAGTTCGGCTTCCACGAGATCTTCCACACGCTCACGGTGCTCGCGTTCCTCTGCCACTGGACGGCGACGCTGCTCATCGCAATGCACCCCGCCTACAACGCGGGCTGATCGTCAGGTCGGCAGCGCTCGGCGTCCCGTCACCTGCTTCATGACCAGCGTGGAGCTGAGCTTGCGCACGCCCGGCAGGGCGCCGAGCGGTCCGTCGAACAGCTCCTGGTAGGCCGCCAGGTCGGCGGTGAGCACGCGGAGCATGTAGTCCGGGTCCCCGAACAGCCGCTCGGCCTGCACGATGTTCCGGATGGCGAGCACGCCCTCCTCGAACGCGCCGACGGTCTCCGGGTCGGTGCGGTCGATCGTCACGAACACGATCGCCTCGAAGTCGAGTCCGACCGCGGCGGGCGAGACGACCGCGCGGTACTGCTCGATGACGCCGTCGCGTTCCAGCTCGCGCACCCGGCGGTGGCACGGCGACAGCGTCAGGCCGACGCGTGCGGCGAGCTCGGTGAGGCTGAGCCGGCCATCCTCCTGTAGCGCAGCAAGGATCTCCCGGTCGATCGCATCCATACGGTGGATTCTTCCACATCCCGGGTGCGAACGCTGGAAATTAGGGAGCACCTGTCGCCTCTCTTGGCATAGCTTTCCCCTGACATCGAAAGGGGACGCCGATGGATCCGGCACTGGCACTGGGCTTCTGGGGCGTGACCGTGCTGCTCGTCTGCACGCCGGGCGCCGACTGGGCGTACGCGGTCTCGGTGGGCGTCGGCGGCCGAGCACTCGCGCCGTCGATCGGCGGCATCCTGTTCGGCTACCTCGTGGTCGTGTGCGCGGTCGCCGTCGGGTTAGGCGCGCTGGTCGCGGCGAACCCGGTGCTGATGGACGTGTTGACGGTCGGCGGGGCGCTGTACCTGCTCTGGCTGGGGATCGGTGGGCTGGTCCGTGCGGCCGCACCGCTGACCGCGCACGCGGAGACGCCCGCCGGCTCTCCGCTGGCATCCTTCCTCCGCGGCGCGGGCGTGAGCGGCTTCAACCCGAAGGGCCTGCTGGTGCTCGTCGCCCTGGTGCCGCAGTTCACCTCGACGCACACCGGCTGGGCGCCGGCCGCACAGATGCTGCTGCTCGGCGGGATGTTCGTCGCGACCTGCGCGATCGTCTACCCGGCCGTCGCGATGCTGGCCCGACGACTGCTGGCGGCCCGGCCGCGCGGGACGGTGATCATGGCGCGCGTCTCGGCGATCGCTATGACGCTGATCGGGGTGTCGTTGCTCGCGGAGCGCGTGGCGCAGTTGTGGTGAGGGCCCGTCCGATCCGCAATTGAGGCCATAGTCCGCTTTTCGCACCTCAGATATTGATACCTTAACGCTTCATTCATTATGAGGTGTAAGGAGCCGTTATGGCGAGAGCGGTCGGTGTCGATGTCGGGCGGTTGCGAGCGGGCGCGCACTCGCTGAAAGGCGCGGTGTGCGGGAAGCGTCCATCGGTGGACGAGTCACATCGCGTCGGGTCGCGGGCGGCGCGGGACGCGGTGGAGCGTTTCGAGGCGTATTGGGTGTCCGGGCAAGCGTCCGTCGATGACGAAATCGCGGGGCTTGCGGGGGCGCTGTCGAAGGCCGCCGATGCCTACGAACGACGGGACGCGAAGGATGCGGCCGCTCTGCACCAGGGTGGTGTGTTCGTTGGGTTCTAGACCGCACGATTGGTCGCCGCTAGGCGTGGAGACGGATCCGACGCCGGGCGATCACGGCACAGTGGACGCGTTCGCGGCCCACCTTCGGAAGTGGTCCGACCGGCTGGAGCATCAGTCGAAGACCGCGCACAACGTGTTGGACGCCCAGCTGGGAGCGTCGGCATGGTCAGGGTTGGCCGCCGACATGTTCAGCCAGCGGCTCCGATCGGCGGCGTCTGCGGCGTCCGAGGCGGCCGGACGGCACGCACAGGGCGCGCGGGCGGCCTCCCGGTGGTCGGCGTCGCTGCTGCTGACACAGGAGAACGCGGATCGGGCACTGCGGGAAGCGGAGGACGCACTCGCAGAACTGGAAGCGCAGGAGGCTGCCATGGCCGCGCTCGGCCCCGAACATGCCGCCTTAGTCACGGCGCTGAAAGCCCTGGAGAAGGCGTACGCCTCCACCGAGAAGCCGCCGCCGGGAAAGACCGCGCCATCGCACTCGGACGTCACGACCGCGCGGAAGAGGGAGCAGGCGGCCGCCGATGGGCTGGCGCAGGCACGACTGCGCGCCCAGGATGCGCAGGAACGCCTCGACGCCGCCAGAAGGCGTGCCCGCGAGGCAGAAGAACAGTATGAATCCGACGAACGCGCCTTCGCCCACGCCCTCGACGACGCGCTGCACGGTGCTGTGCCCCGGGCGCCGAAGCGGGAGATGGCGACATTCGCCTCCACTGTCGGCAAGCTCTCCCGCATCCCGGTTTCGGCGAGCGTCAATGCGTCGCTGATGGACACGCTGCAGAAGTTGACGCCGGACGAGCTGAAGGCGTTGATCGCGCAGAGGCCGGCGCTGGTGCAACAGTTCTGGGAGCACCCGCCCTCGCCGGACAAGGTCGCCGCGTGGTGGGGCGGCCTGCCGCCGGAGAGCCAGCAGGCGTGGCAGCGCGCCGCGCCGGGAGTTCTCGGCATTCTCGCTGGGCTCCCGTACGGGGTGCGAAACAGCTGCAACTTCGCCGTGTACAACGAAGCCCGAGAACACCTTTCCACCCTGACACCGGAGCAACGGAAGGTCATGGCGGCCCTGCAGAATGTGCTCCTCGACCGGAGGGCGTCGCTGGTGTGCTTCAACCTCGGCGCCATCGTTCCGATGGTCGCCGTCGGATACGGCGATCTCGACACCGCAGACACCGTCACCTGGGCGGCACCCGGAATGAACTCCGACGCCGCCGACGGCACCACGAGCTGGTCACAAGCAGCCCGAAACCTGTATGACCAGCAGAACAAACTCGACGGCTCGCACACCCACGGTGTGGTCGGCTGGTTGGGGTATGACGCACCGGATCTGCTAAGCGTGAACGTCCCCGCCGCGGCGCAGAACGGGTCGTGGCGGTTCGCCAACGAACTGGATGGCACCCACGCCACCCGGGCGGCCAACCCCCAGGCGCCATTCCCGTACGTGTCCGTCATCGCACACTCCTACGGCACGACCATGGCCGCAGACGCCCTGGTACACACCAAATACCCGATCGACTCGATCACCTTGCTCGGCTCCGCCGGCATCGACACACAGGTTGTAAAGGCGCTGTCCGACCTCCACGTCAAACCAGTCGACGGTGTCCTCCCGATCTACACCACCGCGGCACAACTCGACTACCTCGCCCCCTTCGGCGCGGCGGCGAGCGGGCGCGCAGAACCCAACCCCGAGGCTGTCTGGTCTCCCGGAGCCGTCGCGGCGGTATCGGCCAGCACCGCCCTCTCGCCCGCCGCAGGCGTCCTCCGGCTGCCGAAGACGATGGGCGGCGCCCAATCGTTCTCCTCCGAAGGGACCACCCTCCCGACCGGCGACGTGCTTGAACCCACCCAGGGCCACAGCACGATCGGCGAGAACGTCGGACCCAACTTCCTCAACGGGATCGCACCCGAAGGCCACGGCTACCTCGACCGGAAGACGGAGGCTCTGTACAACGCAGCACTGACGACAACCGGCCTGCCCGAGAAGGTCGCGGGCGGATTGAAGCCCAACCCATGACCCGCGGTCTGAAAGCAGCCGCACGCCGCACCGTGAAGATCTCCGGTACAGCGGCGTCCATCGCCGTTCTTACCGGCACCCTGTTAGGAGGATGTATGTCCGTTCCCGCACTCAGCGACCCCATCCCGGAAAGCCCGGGAACCCCACAGAAGACCATCACCGAACTCCTGGCCCAATGGGCCGATCTCCTCAACGCCGCCATCGCCGCCACCGGTGACACGGAGGGTTGGATGGATGACACACCTTTTCTCTGGCCAAGCCCTGGGACCCGGCCGCGGAGGATATCCACCTGGCCCCGTGCCAGACCCGGGGACCACAAGGGTCTCACCAGCTCGAAGCGACGATCTTCCACGAAGTGTTCGAGCACGACCCGCACCGTATCGCCGACAAACTCACCGCCTACTGGAAAAGCCAAGGGTTCATCGTCACCCGAACCATCGACTGGACCACGCCCGACGGCTGGCAGAGCGTCGAGCTCCGAGCGGACCGGCCCGACGGCGTCCAATACGGACTCACCGCCACCAACGACCTCGTCGCCATCGACGCCGCCACCGAATGCTCCACACACCCATCGATCGACGATTGGGCGGCGCAGGGGGTCCAGAAGCGACTGGAGTCCCTGTTCCCCACACCTCATGCCACACCTTCCGCCACCCCACACGAGGGCAGCGCTGGAACCGGGCACAACACGATGGCTGCGGCCATCGACCCCACGAACCCGTTCCGTCAGTTCCTGGAGGAGGAATCCGCACCCCCTGAGGATGCCCCCGACCACTCGGACCTGTTCCGCCGGTTCCGTGAGGACCAGTCCGCGGATGCCGGCCCCGATGACGACGGGTGGGTGTGGTGACCGTCAGCCGTGACCAGCGCCTACACGCCTGAACGACGAACGCCCCGGGTCGTAGGACCCGGGGCGTTCGCACGGCGCCAACGCATCACTGCCCGGTGTACGTCTCCACCTTCGTGACCTCGACGGCGATCTGCCGGCCGTTGGGCGCGGTGTACTCCGTCTTGTCGCCGACCTTGAGGCCGAGGATGGCCGAGCCGAGCGGGCTCTGCTCGCTGTAGACCGGGAGGTCGGTGCCGGCCGCGATCTCGCGGTTGCCGATGAGGAAGACGCTCTCGTCGCCCGCGATCGTCGCGGTGATGACCGTGCCGGGCTCGACGACGCCGTGGCTCTCCGGGGCGGCGCCGACGGTGGCGCTGCGGAGGAGGTTGGTGAGCTGGACGATGCGGGCCTCGATCTTGCCTTGCTCCTCCTTGGCGGCGTGGTAGCCGCCGTTCTCCTTGAGGTCGCCCTCCTCGCGGGCCGCCTCGATGCGCTTCGCGATCTCGTTTCGGCCGTTGACGCTGAGCTCCTCGAGTTCGGCCGAGAGACGGTCGTACGCGTCCTGGGTCAGAAAGGTGACCTGAGAATCCTGGGACATGATGAACTCCTTCGCGCCTCGCGCGGCAACTGCCGCCGGAAGCAGATGGGCCGGTCCTCCGACCGGTGCTAAAGTCGACGCCCCGGCACAGCCGGGGCGTATCCGCACAATACTAGGTCAGCCAGCAGCTGTTGATCAAACCCGTGTTGGGCGTCATGATCGTCCGGATCGACTCCTTGTACGCGGTGAGCCGCGTGTCCGATCCGGGGTACTTCACGATGCGCCAGCCGACGATGGCGAAGTCCTCGTTGAGGGCCTGGATGGCGCAGGTCACCGGCGTCCCGGGAGGGGCGTTGATGGTGAACGAGATGTCCACGTGGTGATGGTCGGGGATCGTGTAGGCCGTGTCCGTCGCCTCGAGGTCGGCCTGGTCGTTGTCCCAGCCCGCCCAAAAGACCCAGGCCGTGACGACCGCCACAAGTCCGATCAGGCCGCCGATGAGCAGCCAGCGCTGGCGACGCCTGCGCTCGGGGGTGCGGCCGTAGCGGCTGTCGAGCCGTGCGCTGGGGGTCGGAGTCGTCGCCGTCATGCGTGCCGTCCTGTCCGACCTTCCCGCTCGGTGGCCTGCCGCCGGACGACGGTAGGCTGGAACAAGACTAGGAGACGAAGCTGTGAACACTGCTCCCCGCGTGGAGACCGAGATGCCCGAGACCGACCTCTTCTCCGGGATGGTGGCCGAGTGATCGCCGACGCCCTGCTGCGCGCGTCCGTGCTCCTCGCCGCGACGCCCACCCCGACGCCGTCGGGCGCCCCGGCCGACGACTCCGTCACGCCGGGCGTGCTCGGATTCGTGGTGACGTTCCTGATCGCCGTGGTCGTCGTACTGCTGGTCATCGACATGGTGCGGCGCATCCGCCGGGTGCGCTACCGCTCCGAGATCGCCGAGAAGCTGGATGCGGAGCAGGCCGACGAGACCGGCACCGGGCGCCCGGACGACCGCGACCGCTGACCGCCCCTCACGAAGGGACGGCGGCTACTCGTCGTCGACGACGGGGTCGTACCCGGCGGCGCGGAGCGCGTCGATGACGTGACGCCGGTGCTCCGTGCCGCGCGTCTCGACGCTCACGTCGAGCTCCACCTGGCTGAGCTGCATCCCGCGCCCGTGGCGCGTGTGCAGCACCTCGACGACGTTGGCGTTCACGCCCGCGAGGATTTCGGCGATGCGCGCCAGCTGGCCCGGGCGGTCCGGCAGCATGATCGTCAGCTTCAGGTAGCGGTCGGAGGCGGCGAGGCCCTGGCTGATCACGCGCTGCATGAGCAGCGGGTCGATGTTGCCGCCGGACAGGATCGCGACCGTCGTGCCGTCGGACGGGATCGCCCCGGCGAGGATGGCCGCGACACCCGCCGCGCCCGCCGGCTCCACGACGAGCTTCGCCCGCTCCAGCAGCACGACCATGGCGCGGGCGATGTCGTCCTCGGACACGGTGACCACCTGGTCCACCGCCTCGCGGATGATCTCGAAGTTGAGCGCGCCCGGCCTGCTCACGGCGATGCCGTCGGCGATGGTCGCGACCAGCGCTATGTCGGTCGGCTGCCCCGCCGCCAGCGAGGGCGGGTAGGCCGCGGCGTTGGCCGCCTGGACGCCGATGACGCGCACCTGGCGGCCGTCGCGCGACGCGCGCTGCTTGACCGCGCTGGCGACGCCCGAGATGAGCCCGCCGCCGCCGATGGGCACGACGATGGTGCGCACGTCCGGCACGTCGTCGAGGATTTCGAGCCCGAGGGTCCCCTGACCGGCCACCACGTCCGGGTGATCGAACGGCGGGATGAGGACCGCGCCGGTCTCCGCCGCGAAGTCGGCGGCCGCGCGCAGCGTCTCATCCACGATGCTGCCGCTGAGCACGACGTCCGCGCCGTACGCGCGGGTCGCCTGGAACTTGGGGATGGCCACGCCCACGGGCATGAAGATCGTCGCGTGGATGCCGAGCTCCCGCGCCGCGAACGCGACGCCCT
The DNA here is from genome assembly GCF_050632865.1 of Leifsonia poae. GTDB lineage: Bacteria > Actinomycetota > Actinomycetes > Actinomycetales > Microbacteriaceae > Leifsonia > Leifsonia poae_B. The sequence continues at coordinate 79,032 of NZ_JBODSA010000002.1, forward strand.
GCGCGTGGTTGCCGGCGGAGGCCGCCACGACGCCGCGGCCGCGCTCCTCGGCGCTCAGCTTCGACATCCGGTTGTAGGCGCCGCGGATCTTGTACGAGCCGGTGCGCTGCAGGTTCTCGCACTTCAGCAGCACCGGCGCGCCGAGCAGGTCGGCGAGGTAGCGCGAGCTCTCGATCGGGGTGGGCTGGGCCACACGGGCGACGATGGCGCGCGCGGACTCGTACTCGTCCAGGCTGGGGCCTGCGAACGGGGTGCGCGTGTGATCGGTCGCGGTTGCCACGGGCTCAGCCTAGCCGCGGTCGTATTCCGGTGGGTGTATGCGGTCGCGGCTCAACGCGCAGGCGGGCGCCGCACCGGCCGCGGGACGGTCTGCCAGATCGGCCGTTCCGGTCCCGTCCATTCCGGATCGTCGGGCGCGCTCCGCCACGCCCCGCTGGAGATGTAGTGCACCATCACATTGAGCACGGCCACGAACGGCACGGCGAACAGAGCGCCCGGGATGCCGGCGAGCAGCGATCCGGCCGCGACCGCCAGCACCACGGCGAGCGGGTGCACCTTCACCGCGCTGCCCATGATCAGCGGTTGCAGGATGTGGCCCTCGATCTGCTGCACGAGCAGCACGATCCCGAGCATGATCAGCGCGAACACCCAGCCCTTGAAGACGAGGGCGATGAAGACTGCGAGCGCCCCGGTGACCACGGCGCCCACGACCGGGATGAACGACCCCAGGAACACGAGCACCGCGATCGGCAGCACCAGCGGCAGGCCGAGGAAGAAGGCCCCGAGGCCGATGCCGAGCGCGTCGATCGAGGCGACGAGCACCTGCACCTTGGCGAAGTTGCGGAGGGTGACCCAGCCGGCCTTGCCCGCGCCGTCGACCGCGGCCCGCGCCCGCTTCGGGAAGACGCGCACGATCCACGACCAGATGCCGGCGCCGTCGATGAGGATGAAGATCGTGCTGAACAGCACCAGCAGCGCACCCGCGAACACGTGACCGAGGGTGGAACCGACCGACAGTGCGCCGGAGAGGAAGACCTGGCTGTCCTGTTGGATCGACTTCCCGATCGACGCCAGGGCGCTGCTGATCTGGTCCTCACTCAGTCCGAGCGGCCCGCTCGTGAGCCAGGACCGGAGGCCGTCGTACGCCTCCACCGACTGCTTCTGCAGCTCGCCGCTCTGCCGCGTGATCTGCCAGACCGCGACGTAGAGGAGACCGGCGACCACGATGAGCGTGATGATGAGCACGACGAGGATGGCGAGCCACTTCGGCCAGCCGTGCCGCACCAGCAGGTCCTTGAACGGCACCAGCAGCGCGGACAGCAGCACGGCGATGAGCACCGGGATGACGATGAGCTTCAGCTGGATGATCAGGAAGATGACGACCGCGATGACCGCGCCGATGACGAGCAGCCGCCACGACCACGCGCCGGCGATGCGCATCCCGCGCGGGACCGCCTCGTCGATCGAGGTGGCCGGGTCGACGAGGTCGCGCCCGCGGCGCTGGAACCAGGACCGGGCGGGCGCGCGATTGCCGGCGACGACGTCCTCGCCGGGCGTCGTGACGGGCGGCGGAACGGGGCGGTCGGTGTCGGACATGCCCGCAAGTGTAGGCCGCGGCCACCCGGGATCAATGGAGCCCGGGCGCCGCGGTCACCCCTTCACAGCTGGATGATCAGGGGTGGATACTCGATGGCCGTGCGGTACCACTGCCACGTGGATCCGCCGGTCTGCTGGATGTAGGCGTAGGTCACCTGCGTCGGCTGCACGTTCTTCAGCCCGACGACGACCGCCACGTTGCCGTTGACGGTGCGCGCGCCGGTCCCGGTCGTGCTCCCCGCGCCGGCGTAGGCGCCGACGTTGAGGTTCACGGAGCCGTTGGCCGTGATCACGAAGGTGACCACGTAGTCGCCGGCGGACGTCGCGCCGTAGTCGCCCGGGCTGAAGTGCACCGACACCCCGGGGCCGCCCGAGGGCGTCGGCCGGTAGGTGAACGACGCATAAGGGGTGCCCGTCGTGTCCGTCTGCATGATGTCGGACGCGATGAGCGTGAGGTTGGTCCGTCCCTTCCCCACCGTGTGCGTAGGGCTGATGGTGTCGATGGGGCGGAACCACGGGAAGGTGATGATCTCGTGCACCGAGATGCGGTGCGCGAGATCCGTGAGGGACAGGGTTCTCTCGAACGTTGCGGGATCGATGAGCTCAGCGACTTCTGCGTCCTCCCCCGCACGCTCTCCCAGGTCAGGAGTCTCGCTGGACATGCGCGGACTCTACTCCGCGGTCTCTACCCGGCAACAGACCGCTCTGCCGCCGTCACGGGCGACCCGCTGAGCGCCAGCGCGACCCGCTCCCCGGCTCCGGCCGCTCGCGCGCGCCGTGCTGCACGGACAGCTCGCGCCCGTCCTCCAGCCGCACCCGGGTGCGCCGCAGCGCGCCGAGGAAGCTCGTGGTGAGCACGACGCCGGGGAGGCCGTCCGGGGCGAGCAGCACGTCCTCCGGGCGCAGGTACGCGGTGACCGGGCCGTCCGCCACGGGCGACGCGAGCGGCACCTCCTGGCCGAGCACGTGGAGGCGGCCGTCGGCCACGGTGCCGTCCACGCGGTTGGTCAGCCCGACGAACTCGGCGACGAACGCGGTCGCGGGGCGGTGGTACAGCTCCTCGGGGCTGCCGATCTGCTCGATCCGGCCGGCTCGCATGACGGCGACGCGGTCGGCGACGGCCAGCGCCTCCTCCTGGTCGTGGGTGACGAAGAAGGTGGTGATGCCCAGTTCGGTCTGGATGCGGCGGATCTCGTCCCGCAGCTGGACGCGCACCTTCGCGTCGAGCGCCGACAGCGGCTCGTCGAGCAGCAGGACGCGCGGCTCGGTCACGAGGGCGCGGGCGAGAGCGACGCGCTGCTGCTGGCCGCCGGAGAGCTGGTGCGCGTACCGACCGGCGTGGTGGTCGAGGCCGACCAGCTCGAGGGCGGCGGCCGCACGGCGTCGGCGCTCGGCCGGGGCGACCTTGCGCATCCGCAGGCCGAACTCGACGTTCTGGCCCGAGGTCAGGTGCGGGAAGAGCGAGTACGACTGGAACACCATCCCGAGGTCGCGGCGGTTGGTCGGCTCGTCGGTGACGTCGCGTCCGTCGATGAGGATGCTGCCGCTGTCCACCCGCTCCAGGCCCGCGAGCGAGCGGAGGGCGGTGGTCTTGCCGCAGCCGCTCGGTCCGAGCAGGGCGATCAGCTCGCCGGGCGCGGCCGCGAGGTCGAAGCCGGCCAAGCCGGCGCCGCCGCCGAAGTCGCGGACGAGGTCGCGCAGCTCGACGGTCGAACCGGTGCGGGAGGAGAGCAGAGGGGTGCCTGAGATGTCGGGGGTTTCTGTGGCGGTCATGTCAGCCTTTCGCGGGACGACGGCGACGCACGCTCACGAGGCGGTCGACGACGACGAGGAGGAGGAACGCGAACACCAGCGCGAGGAGCGCGAAGATGACCGCGACGAACGGGTCGGACTGCGACACCAGCAGCAGGGACGTCTGCAGGTTGACGCGGGAGAGCAGCGAGGCGATGGTGAACTCGCCCAGCACGACCGCGACCGACAGCGCGGAGGCGGCGAGGATGCCGCGGCGCAGGTTCGGCACGAGGACGCGTGAGAGCACGGTCCACCAACCCGCGCCGAGCGAGCGGGCGGCCTCACTGAGGGTGATCATGTCGACCGCGGCGACGTTGCTCTGGATGGCGCGATACGCGTACGGCAGCACGGTGATGCCGTAGGCGAAGGCGAGCGTCCAGGCGCCCGAGCCGAAGATCCCGGTGACGACCGCGTACGTCGGCGCGAGGCCGACGACCATCACGATCGCCGGGATCATGATCGGGAGCAGGCAGATCCCCTCCAGCAGCCGACGCAGCTTCGGGAAGCGCAGCTCGACGAGCACGATCGTCGGCAGCAGCACCAGCAGCACGATCGCGACGGTGACGACGGCGAGCACGAGCGAGTTGCCGAGGCCCTGATAGACGCGGTCATAGCGGGTGGTCTCGCCGCTGAAGACGGCGATCCACCGGTCGAAGTTGTAGACGCCGGGCTTCGCGGTGCGGAGGGTGAACTCCACCATCGAGAACAGCGGGATGAGGAAGAACAGCCCGAGAATCGTCCAGATGACGGCGCGGACCGCGGGACCTGGACCGAGGCGGAGCTGTTGCGTCCGGCGACGACGGGGACGCGCGTCCACGGCCCGGCTCATCGCTGCCACCTCGCGGTGCGGCGGACGAGCGCGGAGTACGCGAGCATCACGACGACCATGACCACGAGCATTCCGAGCGCCATGGCGCCGGCGAGGTTCGCGCGGCCGAGGACGGTCTCGCTGATCAGCGCCTGACGGATCTGCAGCGACACGATGTTGTTCGCCTGGCCGACGAGCGCGGCGGCGGTCGCGTACGACGAGAACGCGTTGGCGAACAGCAGCAGCAGGCTGCCGAGGAACGACGGCAGCAGGATGGGGCCGCCGACGCGCGTCCAATACGTCCAGCGGCTGCCTCCGAGCGTCGCGGTCGCCTCCAGCCACTGCGGACGGAGTCCTTCCAGCGCCGGCATGAAGGTGATGACCATGAGCGGGATCTGGAAGTAGAGGTAGGGCAGGATCAGGCCGGGCACCGTGTAGAGCCAGACGCCGTTCTCGTAGATGTTGATGTGGGCGACGTTCCGCAGCAGGACGGTGACGAGACCCTGCGCGCCGATGGTCGCGATGAACGCGAAGGCGAGCATGACGCCGCCGAACTGGGCGAGGACGCTGCTGGCCGAATCCACCAGCGAACGCGTCGTGCCGCCGGGGCGCGAACGGAGCAGCGCGAAGCACAGCGCTGCGCCCGCGACCGCACCGACGATCGCGGTCACGGCCGAGAGCCAGAATGCGCCGAAGAAGGAGCCGGCGATGGCCGGCTCGGCGAGCCCGGTGAGGTTCGCCCAGGTGAACCGGCCCTCGCCGTCGAGGAACCCGCTCCCGACCGCGACGAGGGTCGGGATGGCGAGGAAGATCACGACGTAGAGGGCGAAGGGCGTGAGCCCCAGCACCGCGGCGGCCCCCGACCGGCGCCGCCGCCCGGCCCGCGCGGTGGCGGGCCGGGCCGACGACGGCTGCCGCCGGATCCCCGGTGCGGGGACTCCGGCGGCAGCGGGGTCGACCGCAGGCGCCGCGGCGCCTGTGACGGTCTCGGTCATCAGCCGACCGCGTTCGCCCAGGTGGAGTTGAGCAGCGTGCCCGCGTCGGTGGCCTGCTTGTCCGTCATGACGGCGACCTTGTCGAGCTTGCCCGGGAACTCGGCCTTGTCGAGGGTCCCGGCCTTCTCCATCGCGTCGACGCGCGCCGGGTAGGCGCCGCCCTTCAGCCACGCGTTCTGGGCGGCGTCGCTGTAGAGGTATTCCTCCCAGAGGCGCGCGGCCGCGGGGTGCGGGGCGTCCTTGTTGATGGCCTGGTTGTAATAGCCGACGTACGCGGTGCCCGGGAGCACGACGTACTTCCAGTTGACGCCGCCGCCCTTGATGGTGTCGGAGGTGGCGTAGCCCTTCTGGTTGAACGACCAGTCGAGCAGGACCGGGGTCTCACCGGAGGCGATGGTGTTCGGCTTGCCGTCGGCGGCGTTCCAGTTGCCCGCCTTCTTCAGCTTCGAGAACCACTCGACGCCCTTGCTCAGGTCGTCCAGCGTCCCGCCGTTCTGGAGGGTGGCGTATGCGACTGCGCCGGCCGCGGCGGCCGCCTGGGTCGGGTTGCCGTTGAGCGCGACGGCGCCCTTGAACTCGGGCTTCAACAGGTCGTCGAAGGACTTCGGCGCGGTCTTGATCTTGTTGGCGTCGTAGCCGACCGCCATGACGCCGTAGTAGCCGACCTTCCAGAGGCCGTCCTTCTCCTTCTGGTTCTCGGGGATGTCGTCCCACCCGGTCGGCTTGTACGCCGCGAAGTACTGGGTGTTCGCGAGAGCGACCGAGGAGCCGATGTCGAAAGTGTCGGGAGCGGTGTCCTGACCCTTGAGCTTCTTGGCCGCGTCGATCTCCTCCTGGCTGGAGGCGCTGTCCTGGCTCGGGTTGATGGTGATGCCGTACTTCTTGGTGAAGCCGTCGAAGATCTCCTGGTAGTTCGCCCAGTCGCCCGGCGTCGCGATGATGTTGAGGCTGCCCTCCTTCTTCGCGGCGGCGACCAGCGCGTCCATCCCGCCGGCCGACGCGGCGTCGGTGGCGGTGCTGATCTTCGCGGTGTCGGCGGTGCTGGCGTTCGCTCCGCCCGAGCAGGCGGCGAGCGAGAGTGCGACGACGGTCGCCGCGGCGGCGAGGCCGGCGGCGCGTGCGCGCTTGTTGATCACGGGTTCCTCCAGTGCAGGGTGTCGACCGGGCGGTGCGCCCGGACGTCGTCACGCTAGGGAGGGCAGGAGACCGCCCGGATTCGCGGCGGTGACGGGTCGGTGAACGTCCGGTGTCCGGGGTTGTCGGTAGGGTCGAGCCGTGGTCGAACAGGTCTCCCCGCGCTGGCCCGGCGCATCGCGCTCGCCGCCCAGGGCTTCGGTCGGCCACGCCCGGCCTCCGTCGGCACGCGCCAGCTGAACGGCGTCATCGACCGACTCGGGCTGCTGCAGATCGACTCGGTCAACGTGTTCGAGCGCAGCCACTACCTCCCCGCCTTCGCGCGGCTCGGGCCGTACGACCGCACGCTGCTCGACCGGCTGACCTTCGACGCACGCGGGCCGCACACCGAGTACTGGCCGCACGAGGCCGCGTTCCTGCGCAAGGAGGACTGGCCGCTGTTCCGCTGGCGCATGCGCGACTACCGCGAGCGCTACGGCGGCGCGGGCAGCTGGTTCGACGTCAATCAGTCGACCGTCGACTGGCTGCGCGCGGAGCTCGCCGAGCGCGGGCCGCTGGTCGCGGGCGAGATCGAGCACGACGCGAACCACCGCACCGGACCGTGGTGGGGCTGGTCGGAGGTGAAGCGCGCGCTGGAGCGGATGTTCCTGTTCGGCGAGGTCGCCGTCGCCGGGCGCACCCGGTTCCAGCGGCGCTACGGGCTGGCCGAGGATGTGCTGCCCGCCTCCGTGCTGTCGCGCACGGTCGACGACGCGGACGCGATCCGTGAGCTGCTGCGGCGCGCGGCGGTCGCGTACGGCATCGGCACGGCCCGCGACTTCGCCGACTACTACCGCATCAAGGGCCCGCGGGTCGGCGTCGCGCTCCAGGAGCTGGAGGACGCTGGCGAGCTCGTCCCCGTGCAGGTTCCCGGGTGGGAGAGCGCCGGCCGGCCGATGAAGGCGTGGATGCACCGGGATGCGCGCAAGCCGCGGTCTCTCGAAGCGATGGCGCTGCTGTCGCCGTTCGATCCGGTGGTGTGGTTCCGCGACCGCGCGCTCCGCATGTTCGGCTTCCACTACCGGATCGAGATCTACACGCCCGCGCCGCAGCGGGTGTACGGCTACTACTCGCTCCCGATCCTCGTCGACGACGCCCTGGTCGGGCGCATCGACCTCAAGAGCGACCGGCAGGCGCGCGTGCTGCGCATCCAATCGGCGTGGACCGAACCGGACGAGCCGCCGGTGCCGCTCGACCGCCTCCTCCCGTTGCTGGCCGAGACCGCCGCGTGGCAGGGGCTCGAGCGTGTGGAGGTCGCCGGAGGCGCCCGCGGCGACCTCGCGCCCCTCCTCGCGGACGCGCTGCGCCCGGGGGTAGGGTTCGGGGCATGACGTCACCGCTGGACTACCTGGATCAGGACGGGGCCGACGAGGCCGACTACGAGCAGCCGATGCGCGAGCTGTACGCCTACCACGACGGCGACACCTGGCTCGACGGCGTCGTCACCGGGGTCAGGCCGCACGCCGCGGCCGACGGCGGCACGCTGGTGCAGTTCGACGAACGCCTCTGGGTTCCCGCCCGCGAGGTGCGGCCGTCGGACCACTACGTCGCCGTGCTGCTCAACCCCGACTCCGAGGTCTACGCCGAGGTCATCCAGTCGCTGGTCGACGGACAGCCGAAGGAGATCATCCGCGACGTCTCGGCGATCGGCGACGGCGACAACGTCGGCACCGAATGGCGCCTGCTCGACGAGCCCACCACCGGGACCCGGGTGCGCTACCGGTATACGGGAACGGCCGAGCTGCAGGTGCCGGACGACGAGGACGAGGCGACGGTGTAGGCGCTACGCCGTCCGCCGCTGCAGCGTCAGCGCGCCGAGGATCACCGCGGCGAGCGCGAACGCGCCGATGATGAGCAGCTGGCCGCCGACGTAGGCGGCGTCGTGCGAGTCCGTCGCGACCGCATTCAACGCGTCCACGGCGTGCGACAGCGGGAGCCAGTCGCTGATCTCCTTGAGGCCCGCCGGGAGCTGGTCGCGCGGGAGGAAGATCCCGCCGAGGAGGATCTGCGGGAAGACCAGCAGCGGCATGAACTGCACCACCTGGAACTCGGTGCGGGCGAACGCGCTCGCGAAGAGCCCGAGCGTGCTGCCGAGGACCGCGTCCACCACCGCGACCGCGACGAGCAGCCACGGGTCGCCCTTCACGTCCAGCCCGCACACCCAGAGCGCGTACGCCGACGCGAGCAGCGCCTGCACGATCGCCAGCAGGCCGAACGCGAGGGTGTAGCCGAGAATGAAGTCGCCGCGTCCCATCGGCATCGACAGCAGGCGCTCCAGCGTGCCCGTGCGCCGCTCACGCAGCGTGGTGATGGAGGTGACCAGGAACATCACGATGAACGGGAACAGAGCGAGGATGGCCGGCCCGATGGTCTGGAAGACCGGGGTGTCGGTGAAGATCCACGCGACCAGTCCGATGAGCAGGCTCGGGACCACGAGGAGCAGGACGACCGTCCGCGGGTCGTGGCGGATCTGGGTGAGGACGCGGCCGGTGGTGGCGAGCGTGCGGGTCGGGTTCATCGCGCCTCCTCCTCGACGCCAGCCTGGGTGCCGCCGTCGTCCGGCAGCGCGTGGCGGGCATGTCGGCGGCGCAGGAGCGCGAGGAATGCGCCCTCGGCGTCCGCCGCGCCCGTCTCGGCCAGCAGCTCGTCCGGGGTGGCGTCGGCCAGCACGGCGCCCTCGCGCATCAGGATGAGGCGGTCGCAGCGGCTGGCCTCATCCATGACATGGCTGGAGATGAGGAGGCTGGTACCGGAGTCGGCGAGGCGGTGGAAGAGACCCCACAGCTCGACGCGCAGCAGCGGGTCGAGGCCGACGGTCGGCTCGTCGAGCACGAGGAGGTCGGGCGATCCGAGCAGCGCGGCGGCGAGGGAGACGCGGCTGCGCTGGCCGCCGGAGAGGGACGAGACCAGGCGTCCGGAGAAGTCTGCGAGGTCGGTCGCCTCGATCGCCCGGACGACGTCGGCGCGGCCGGCGCCGAGCACGCGGCGGAAGTAGTCCAGGTTCTGCCGGATGGTGAGGTCGTCGTAGACGCTCGCCGCCTGGGTCACGTATCCGACGCGGTGCCGCAGCGCCGCGGACCCGGCCGGCTGGCCGAGCACGGAGACGGTCCCCGACTTCACCTTCTGCACGCCGACGATGGCGCGCATGAGCGTGGTCTTGCCGCATCCGCTCGGACCGAGCAGGCCGACCACCTGGCCGCGCGGGATGCGGAGGTCGAGGCCGTGCAGCACGTCCGTCCGGCCGCGGCGCACCCGCAGGGAGTCGATCGCGACGGCCGGTTCCGCCGCATCCGGCGAATTCATCATGTGGTGAATTATTCGCCTGGCGCGCGGCCCCGTCAAGAGCCGGAGGCCGCCGTCTCCCCGAGCAGATGCGCCTGCACGACCGGTCCGACCCGCCGCACCAGCTCCTCCGCCGGAGCGCTCGCGATCGGCTCGATCCGCAGGCCGTAGCGGACCATCATCAGGCCGACCAGCTGGGAGGCGGCGAGCTCGGCCCGCAGTTCGGCGTCCGGGGCGTCGTTCAGCGCGGCGATCTTCGACAGCACCTCGCGGGACAGGAACTCGCGCACCATCCGGGTGCCCGGACCGCCGCCGAGCACGGTGCGCAGGATGACGACCATCCGCCGGGCGGCCTTCTCGTCGTCCAGCCGCTCCAGCAGGTAACGCACCAGCGCCTCCCCCACCCGGTCGCGCGGCCCGGACAGCACGACCTCCAGCACCCGGTCGGGCCGAAGCGGCGCCTCGAGGGACGCGGTGAACAGGTCGGGCTTGCCGTCGAAGTAGTGGTGGACGAGCGCGGAGTCGACGCCCGCGCGCCGGGCGACCGCGCGCAGCGAGGCCGCCTCGTACCCGCGCTCGGCGAACTCGTCGGCCGCCGCTTTGAGGATCGCCGAGCGCGTCGACGCCTCTCCGCGCGCCTTGCGCGGGCGGCCGGGACGGCGTCGTTCGGCGAGTTCGCTCACCCCGCCATTGTGCACCCGTGGGCCCGCTGTCCGTCTCTGAGGCGGTTGCTTCGAGTGTGATGGGAACGCGGTGGGCGCGGGCTCCCCCGAAGCTAGGATGTGAACCGCGCATCCACTCGACCCGGCGCCTGGCACACAAGGAGTTGCACCCACATGGAATGGCTCATTCCGGTCATCATCGTCGTCGTGATCGTGGCGATCATCGGGATCTACCTGTGGGCCACCTACAACTCGCTGGTGACGCTGAAGGTGCGCGTCGACGAGGCGTGGAGCGACATCACGGTGCAGCTCAAGCGGCGTGCCGACCTCATCCCGAACCTCATCGAGACGGTGAAGGGCTACGCGGCACACGAACGCGGCGTGTTCGAGTCGGTCACCAAGGCGCGCGCCGAGACGCTGTCCGCGCAGACGCCGGGTGAGGCGTCCGCCGCCGAGAACCACATGCAGACGGCACTGAAGAGCATCTTCGCGGTGGCCGAGGCGTACCCGCAGCTGCAGGCGAGCCAGAACTTCCTGCGCCTCCAGGCCGACCTGGTCGACACCGAGGACAAGATCCAGGCGTCCCGCCGGTTCTACAACGGCGGTGTGCGCGAATTCAACACGAAGATCAAGGTGTTCCCGAACAGCCTCTTCGCCCGGCGTCTGGGGTTCACCGAGCGCGACTTCTTCGAGGTCGACAACCTCGCAGCGATCGCCGAGCCCCCGCGCGTCCAGTTCTAGGGCCTAGATGTATCGGGCTATCGCCAGGAACAAGCGCAACACCGTCTTCATCATCCTGCTGTTCCTGATCATCATCGGTGCGCTCGGATGGCTGGCGGCGTACATCTACCAGAGCTACACGATCCTCGTCGTGGTCCTCATCGGGGCGATCCTCTACGCGCTCTTCCAGTACTTCCTGGCCAGCAGCCAGGCACTGAGCATGTCGGGCGCGATCCCCATCCAGAAGGCGGACAACCCGCGGCTGTGGAACATCGTCGAGAATCTGTCGATCACCACGGGCACACCGATGCCGGCCGTCTACATCGTCAACGATCCGGCGCCGAACGCGTTCGCCACCGGCCGTGACCCGCAGCACGCGTCCGTCGCCGCCACCACCGGACTGCTCGACATCATGACGGATGCCGAGCTCGAGGGCGTCATGGCGCACGAGCTCGGGCACGTGCGCAACTACGACATCCGGCTCGGGATGATCGTCTTCGGTCTGACCGTCGCGATCGGGTTCATCGCCGACATCTTCCTGCGGATGGCCTTCTTCGGCGGCAACCGGAACAACAACAACGGTGGCGGCGGGAACCCCGTCGTCCTGGTCTTCGGGCTGGTCGCGGCGATCGTCGCGCCGCTGGTGGCGACGCTCGTGCAACTCGCGGTGTCGCGGCAGCGCGAGTACCTGGCGGACGCGACCGGCGCGATGACCACCCGGCACCCGGATGCGCTGGCCAGTGCCCTGCTCAAGCTCGAGGCCTACGGCCGCCCGATGCGCAAGCAGAACACGTCGATGGCGCACCTCTGGATCAACGACCCACTCAAGCCCGGCCTGATGGCCCGCCTGTTCTCGACCCACCCCCGATCCCCCAGCGCGTCGAGCGCCTGGAGGGGATGGGCGGCTCCTTCTAGGCGCTGCCTCAGGCGCCGAGGACGCGGCGCAGGTACGCGTTCTCGAAGCGACGTTCAGGATCGAGCCGGTCGCGCACGGCGACGAAGTCGTCGAAGCGCGGATACAGTGTCCGGAAGTCGTCCGCATCCCGGGTGTGGAGCTTGCCCCAGTGCGGGCGGCCCTCCTGCGCGACCATGATCTCCTCGACCGCGTGGAAGTACTCCCGATGGTTCTCGCGGTAGTACCGGTGCACGGCGATGTAGCCGCTCTCGCGCTGGTACGCGGTCGACAGCCAGTTGTCGTCGGCGGCCGCGCTGCGCACCTCGATCGGGAACGAGATGCGCCAGCCGCGCCGCTCGATCAGCGCCTTGACCTCGGCGAGCGCGCCCGGCACCGCCTCCTCGGCAGCGCGTACTCCATCTCGCGAAATCGCACGCCCCGGTTGGTGACGTAGACGCTCGGCGCGTGGTCGGTGAAGTCGCGGTTGCCCGTCATCCGCTGGGCGAGCCGGCTGAACGGCGGGATGATCGCGGGCGCGACGGTCCCGACCGCGCAGACACCGCGGTAGACGCCGTTGGCCAGCAGCTCATCGTCGACCCAGCGCCCCACCCGCGACAGCGGCGCGCGCTCGGCGGTCAGCGGCAGCCGCGTGTTCGTCTTGGTGAGCGCCGTCTCGGTGTGCGGGAACCAGTAGAACTCGAAGTGGTCCTCCTCCGACGACCGCGTCAGGTACGAGTCGAGAGCGTCCTGCAACGGCTCCGGCCGCTCGACCGCCTGCAGCAGGTAGGCGGGGACGCACTGGAGGGTCACGTCCACGATCACGCCGAGCGCACCGAGACCGAGCCGCGCGGCGGGGAGCAGGTCGGCGTTCTGGGTCTCGTCGATACGCAGGAGTTCGCCCTCGCCGGTCACGAGCGTCACGCCCACGATCTGCGTGGCGAGCCCGCCGAACGAGCCGCCCGTGCCATGCGTGCCGGTCGAGGTGGCGCCGGCGATGGTCTGCCGGTCGATGTCGCCCATGTTCTCGAGCGCCAGTCCGTGCGGGCCGAGCAGCCGCGGCAGCTGGTGGAGGTGCGTGCCGGCCGCGAGCGTGACGCGTCCGCGCTCGAGGTCGACGTCCACGATCCCGGCGAGGTCTTCGAGGTCGAGCTGCACGCCGGGCGCGACGGCGATGCCCGTGAAGCTGTGCCCGGCCCCGACCGGCTTGATGCGCATCCCCTTCCGGGCAGCGGCCTGCACGGCGCGCTGCACGGCCTCCGCAGTCGCCGGACGCTCGACGCGCTGCGGGCGCACGGCCTCGGTCCGCGCCCAGTTGCGCCAGAGGCCACCGGCGGCGGTCACAGGAACATCTTCCCGTCGCCGCGGTAGCTCAGCGCCTCCCCGACGACCCGGGCGCGCCCGTCCACGGTGTCGACCAGGTGGAAGCCGTCGACGTGCTCGCTCAGCTCGCCGGACTTGGTGTGCCGCAGCCAGACCCGGTCGCCGATGCGCAGCACGCCGGCAGCCGCGCCCGCGAGCGGGCTCTGCACCTCCCCCGCCATCTCGCGGGCGACCATCGACAGGCCGGTCGGCCACTCCACCTTCGGGAGGCGGTCGGGCCCGGGCGGGCCGGACGCGATCCAGCCGCCGCCGAGCAGCACGGCCGTCTCCGGATTGGGACGCCGCACGACGGGCAGGGCGAAGGAGGCGGCGGGCGCCGGCTTGAACGACCGGTACGTGTCGAACAGGTGACCGCCGAACAGACCGCTGCCGGCCGCGATCTCGGTGACCGACGGGTCGGACGCGGTGAACTCGAGCGAGCCCGTCCCGCCGCCGTTCACGAACTCCAGGTCGGCGACCCCGCGCACGGCCGCGACCGCCTCGCCCCGCCGGGACAGCAGCTCCTCGCGCGAGTTCTTCTGCATCCAGCGCAGCGTGGCACCCCACGCCGGCTTGCCAGGCGGGTTGTCGCCCTGGCCCGCGATCTGCGCCTCGTAGCCCATCATCCCGACGAGGGCGAAGCCCGGTCGTCGCACGATGGTCTCGGCGAGCTCGCGCGCCGCGGACACGGAGTGCACCGGCGAACGGAACACGCCGACGTGGCCGATCACCGGGGCGAGCCACGAGGAGTCGAGCTCGAGGCAGAGCCGCAGCGTCTGGCGCTCGGCGGGAGCGACCACCGCGTCGATGAAGTCCAGGTGGGCGACGGAGTCGACCATGAGCGTCACGCGCGCGGCGAGCTCGGGCGAAGCGGCGAGCCGGCGGATCGCGGCGCGGTCGGCGGTCGGATAGCCGACCACGACGTCCTCGATCGGCGGGTGCTCCGCGTCGCCCTCGGCCAGCCACAGCGCCTCGGGCAGCGTGTAGGCGAGCACGCCCGCGTATCCCGGGAGCGCGAGCACCGCATCCAGCACCGACCGCACCCGCACCGACTTCGACGCGACCCGGATCGGCTTCGCCGGCTGACCGGTGGCTCCTCGAGCCGCGCGACGCAGCATGTCGTGCGCGTTGTGCCGCAGTGCCGGCAGGTGCAGCACGCCGAGCGGCGGGTCGAGCCGCGCGGTCGCCGCCGAGAGCGACGGCCAGAACGCGTCAGGGGCCGTCCAGGTCCGTTCGGCGGCGACGGGAGGCGTGGTGAGGTCGAGGTCGGGCACTAGCGCACCGCTTTCACTCGGGCGACCGCGAGCGCACCCGCGAACGCGAACAGGGCGGAGAGGACGAACAGCCCGGCGAAGCCGCCGAGCGCGGCGACGATCATCGCACCGAACAGCGGTGCGACCGCCTGCGGCACGGCGAGGGCGATGTTCATGATCCCGAGGTCCTTCCCGCGGGTCTCCGGATCGGGCAGCACTTGGGTGGCGAGGGCCTGATCCACGCTGAGGAAGCAGCCGTAGCCGAGGCCGAGCAGCGCCGCCGCGACGAAGGCGACGGACAGGTCGGGCACGAACGCCAGCAGCAGCGCAGCGACGCCCTGCACCGCCGACGACGCCCAGACGAACGCCTTGCGACGGCCGAGGCGGTCGGAGAGCCGGCCGAGCACCAGCGACGCCACGATCACGAACACCATGTAGATGAGGATGAGGATGAGCAGGTCGTCGTCCGCATGCGGATCGCGGAGGCCGAACTCCAGGAAGTACAGCAGCAGCGACGTCCCGAACGCGTTGCCGAAGTTGACCAGCACGCGGCTGAGCAGCGTCCAGCCGAAGTCGGGATGCGCGCGCGGGCTGATCCACAGCCCCTCGAACACGCCGCGCACGGTCATCGGCTCGCGCAGCTCGCGTGGGAGCACGGCGTCCGGCAGGAGCAGGAACGGCAGCACGAGCAGTAGTAGGAGCACGGCCATCGCGGCGTAGCCGACCACCGCGCCGACGAAGACGTAGGTCACGAGCGCGACGCCGAGGATGATGCCGATGGCCTGCGGCGCGCTGATCCAGCCGCTGACGTAACCGCGCTGGTCCACCGGCACCTGGTCGCTGATGGTCGCAGTGAGGGCGGCGGTCAGGATGCAGAACCCGGTGAGTGCGAGCGACCAGAAGACGCCCATCCCGACGATGGAGGTCTGCAGACCCAGCAGCACCAGGGAGACTGCGAAGATAAGGGCGCCGGCCGCGATCCAGGGGCGGCGGCGGCCGAAGCGGCTCGTGGTGCGGTCGGAGAGCGCGCCGGTGAGCGGGTAGGCGATGATCGCGCAGACGCCCGAGATGCCCGAGATCACGCCGAACGCGACCACATTCTCCACCCAGTCAATCGTGTGCAGCTGCGCCTGCACCTGGTCGGGCAGGAGCTTCTGGATGGGCGCGAGCTGCGCCATCCACACCCCGAGCCAGGCGACGGCGAAGGCGGCGATCCAGCGGCCCGGGACCTTGCGGACCGGTTCGGCGAAGACGGCCGGGGTCGTGGTGTGCGTCATCGGGGACCTGCCTTCCGGGCGCGGGCGAGGGCGAGGGCGGGGACTTCGGCGTCGACGGATGCGGGCGTCGCGAGGGCGGCGAGCGCATCGGCGGCGACGTCCATGGTCGCGGCCGCGGCGGCGTCGTCGCGGGTGACCAGCCAGCCGACGGTGAGGCCGTCGGTGAACGCGATCAGGATGCGGGCGACCTCGTCGAGCGGCCGCACCCAGGTGCTCCCGGTCAGGCGTGCCGCCTCGGCGGCGGCGTGCGCGGCGAGCTCGTGGTAGCGCGCGTACTGCCGGCGGGCGAGCGGTTCGAAGCCGGGCTCGCGGAGCGCCCACTGCGTCAGCTCGAGCATGGCCTTCTCGCGGTCGGGGTCGGCGCGGACACCGTCGAAGTAGTGCTGCAGCCCCGCGCGGAGCTCGTCGCGCAGGGCCGCGGCCTCCGCATCCGGCACGCCCGCGAGCACGGGATCGAGGTCGCGCTGCTCGCCGGCGACCGCCGCCTCGATCAGCTCGGCCATCAGCTCGTCGCGCGAGGCGAAGACGTAGTGGAAGCTGGCCAGCGGCATCCCGGCCTCCGCCACGATCCGCCGGGTCGTCGCGGCGGCGACCCCGTCGCGCGCCACCACGCGGAGCGCAGCCTGCACCAGCGCCGTGCGCCGGTCTGCCACCGGGATGCGCGTCATCCGGTCTCCTCGGGGGTCCGCCGCGCTCCATCGCACGGGGAGGAAGTGGGACAGTTGACCCAGATCACAGTATGCCGTAAATGGCGGCGATTCGTTTGACAGCGACCGCCGCTACCCCCTGGAATGGGGTGGAATGCGGGGATTTCTGAGCGACGTGTCACCACCAGTCCGGCCACGGGGGTCGATCGGACTGGTGTCTTTCGCGTCCGTCGCCGCCCTCGTCGCCCTGCTCTTCAGCGCCATGGGCCTGATCGGGGACGCGCCGCCCGCCTCGGCCGCCGGCGCCCCCGCCTCCAGCACCGCAGCATCCCGCATCGCAGCCTCCAGCACCGCAACCACCAGCACCGCCGCCACAGCCACCAGCTCGCCCGATCCGTTCGCACCGTCGCCCTCCGCCCCGGCCGACACCGCACCGCCGTCGAGCACTCCGTCGCCACCGCCGACGCCGCAGCCGGTCACCCTGAACCCGCTGCCGAGCGGCGTGATCACCGTCTTCCCCTCACCGTGTCGGGCACCGCCACGCCCGGCGACGCCGTCGCGGTCTCCGCCGGGTCGACGCCCGGCAGCGCCGAGAGCTGCCGCGCGAGCGTCCGCGACGACGGCCACTGGTCGTGCGGGCTCACCTCGCTCCCCGACGGCCCGAGCGTGGCCGTCCGCGCCGAAGCCCAGACCGGGAGCGCCGCGAGCGACCGCGTCATGGTGCTGCATCCCCCGGTCATCGCGAGCGGCGGCACGGTGCCCACCACGGGCGCGGTCCGCGGCACGGCGTACCCGGGCGCCCGCGTGACCGTCCGCGCCGACACCGGAGCGACGTGCACCTTCCCGGCCGACTCCAGCGGAGCGTGGGGATGCGTCCTCGGCGGGGATCTGGGTGACGGCCACCACACGGTCACCGCCACGCAGGTCGCCGACTTCTCGTCGCAGCGCTCGGCGTCGAGCGCGCGCGTGGTGCTGAACGTCGACCGGACCGCGCCTCCTCCTCCGGCCATCGCCGCGCCCACCGGTTCTGTGACCCCGGGCGCCCCCATCGCCTTCACCGGCAGCGGCGAGTCCGGCGCGCACGTCACGCTGTACGCCTCCACCGGCCAGGGCACCGTCGTGCTCTGCACCGCCGACGTCGCCGCGGGCGCCTGGGCCTGCCAGGGCGCGCTGCCCGCCGGCTCCTACAGCGTGTCCGCGCTGCAGCGGGATGCCGCCGGCAACGTCAGCGGGGGCAGCAACGTCGTCGCACTGACCGTCGCCGGCCCTGCGGCCGCGCCCTCCCCGTCGCGCACCCCCTCACCGTCGCCGACGCCGACACCGGCCGCGCCCGCCCCGGTGGCGCCCGGCGCCACGCCGCCGACCTCCTCCGGTCCGTCCGACCTGGGGCAGTACGACGCGCCGTTCACGACCGCCTCGGCGCCCGTCGTCTCGGCCGCCGCACTGCCCGGCTGGATGCGGTCCGCCGGCCTCGCCATCGCGGCGCTGCTCCTCCTGGTGCTCCCGGCGCGGCTGCTCGCCGCCGCGCTGGCCCGTGGCCGCCGCGAGCGCGGGCGGCGCGGGACACGGGGCTCGGTCTTCGGCCGCAACCGTCCGCGCGCGGACGTGTCGGATGCGTCGGCGCTGTTCGGCAGCGGCAGCGCCAGCGCCCGGGGCGCGGAGCGTGAGGCGTCCGACGCCGTCGCGTCCGGTGCCGCCGCGTCGGCCACGGCATCCACTGGTATCTCCGGCTGGACGACCGCCGCAGTGGGCGCGGCCACCGTGCTCCTGGTCTCGCTGTCCGCTCCGGTGTCGGAGGCGGGCGCCTACCCCGGCGTCCTGCTCGCCATCGCGCTCGCGGTCGCGGTGATCAACGCCGTCTGGGTGCTCGCCGGGCGCGGTCTGGCGACGCACCTCCACCTCCCGGCACCGCGCCTGGTCCTGCGGCCCGGGATGCTCGTCGTCGTGGCGGTCGCCGCCCTCGGCTCCCGCGTGCTCGGCCTCTCCCCTGCGCTGCTGTTCGCGCTCGTGCTCGGCCTCGCGATGGGACCGCACGCGGGCCGCGTGCGCCGAGGCCGGATCTCGGCCGTGCAGGTGTCGGCGGTTGCCGCGCTGGGCGTTCTCGCCTGGCTCGCGGTCGGCGCCCTGCCCGCGGCGACCACGCCCTTCACGGCGTTCCTGGCCGAGTTCGTCAACGTGCTCGCCCTCGCCGGCATCGGATCCGCGGCCGTCGCGCTGCTGCCGGTCGGCGGACTGGCAGGGCGGGCGATCGCGAAGTGGTCGCGCTGGCTGTGGGGCGGCCTGAGCCTGGTCGTGTACACCGTCCTGTTCGCGCTGCTGCTGCCGGTCGCGTCCCTCGTGGAGCACGGCGTCGGCGTCATCGTCATCGTCGGCGTGGCGGTCGGCTTCGCCGCGGCGAGCGTCGCCTTCTGGCTCTGGGAGCGGTACGTCGTGCCGGCGCTCGACCGCACAGCGCCGTAGGTCGCCGTCAGGACTGCGGCAGCGCGTCCACGTAGAACCAGTCGCCGCCCTCGCGCACGAACCGCGATACCTCGTGCAGGCTGCCGCGCTCGGAGCCCTTGTAATACGCCGTGAACGCGACCACGCCATCCACGTCGAAGGGTCCGCCGCGCTCGGTGCTCTCGATGTCCAGCCGGTACCAGCGCAGGCCGGGGTCGAGTTCGAGCGTGACGGGCCGAGTGGAGGGATGCCAGCTGCGCAGGAGGTAGTCCGCGTCCCCGAGCGCGAAGGCGCTGAACCGCGACCGCATCAGCCGTTCGGCGGTCGGCGCCGGAGCGCCGGCGTGGATCGGGCCGCAGCAGACGTCGTAGGTCTCGCCGCTGAGGCAGGGGCACCGGGTGGTCACCCTCCGAGCCTAACCGCCGGCACGAAGAGGCCCGGCCGGCGGCCGCGTCGGGGGATCTCGGTCGCCGGCCGGGCCGGGGACACCTCACCAGAAAGGGTGTCGGGATAAGTGTGCGGCACCAGTTCGGGAATCGACTCGGGATGGGCTGAGCGCTTTCGCAGAACCCGTCTGTCTACTGTTGCGCGGCCTGCTCGCCTGCCTGCTCGCCGGCTTCGACGACGCAGAACCGGTTGCCGTCGGGGTCGGCGAGCACGACGTAATCGGCACCCTCCTCGTACTCCCACTCGACCTCGGACGCGCCGAGCTCCCGCAACCGCTCGACCTCCGCAGCCTGGTCGGAGGCGTACAGGTCGAGGTGGTGCCGCGGGCTCGGGTTCGCCTCGCTCCCCACCAGCTTCAGCGCCAGCTGCACGCCCCTCCCCTCGGCCGGTTCGAGCAGCGCCCAGTCGACATCCGGCTCGTACCGCGGCCGGTAGCCGAGGGCGGCGGTCCAGAAGGCGATGGCACGCGGCACGTCGCGGACGCCCCAGACGATGGATCCGATCCTGATCATGCCCACCACCCTCGGCCTGTCCGCTCTCCGTGGCAACCGTCGCGACGGTGTAGCGTTGAGGCCATGGAAGGTCTGCTCATCGGATTCATCTGGCTCGTCGTCATCGTCGGCGGCGGCATCGCGCTCGCGGCCGTCATCCAGATGATCAAGGCGCCCTACCGCAACCGCTAGACGCCCATCCCGCCGCCTCCCGGTGCGCCGCGGGCCCGGCCCCCATAGCCCAATCGGTAGAGGCAGGCGACTTAAACTCGCCCGAGTGTGGGTTCGAGTCCCACTGGGGGTACTGCAGTAGCCCGCGCTGCACGATTCGTGCCGAATGGTCGCTATCGCGCGGCCATAACGACCATTCGGCACGAATCTGCGCCGACGCACGAAGGCCCGGTCCCTTACGGGGACCGGGCCTTCGCGTCGTCAGCGGTCGGCTACTTGGCCGAGACCTCGGCGGGCTGCTTCTCAGCGGCCTTCTTGCGGGCCGGAGCCTTCTTCGCCGGCTCCTCCGGGGCGGCCTCGACGGCCGGCTTCGGGCGGGCGGCGAACTCCTCGAACCCGGCGCGCGGGTTCTGGACGGCCTGGAGCGACACGATGTCGCGGCCGAGCCACACGTTGTTCCACCAGCCCCACAGCACGCGCCACTTGCGCTCCCAGGTCGGCATCGCCAGACCGTGGTAACCGCGGTGGGCAGCCCAGCCGAGGAAGCCCTTGACGGCGATCTTGCCCGACTGCAGGACGCCGATGCCGACGCCCAGGCCGGCGACCGCGCCGAGGCTCTTGTGGTAGTACTGGCGCGGCAGCTCGCCGCGGAGGGTGGCGATGATGTTCTTCGCCATCAGCTTGCCCTGGCGCACGGCGTGCTGCGCGTTCGGGACGCAGTAGCCGCCGACGCCCGCACCGGTGAGGTCCGGGACGGCGGACACGTCGCCCGCGCCCCAGGCGTCCTCGATGATCTCGTCGTCGGTGCCCACGCGCAGGTCGGCGCGGACGCGCAGACGGCCGCGCTCCTCGATCGGGAGGTCGGTGTGGCGGACGATCGTCGGGTTCGCCATGACACCGGCGGTCCAGACGATGAGGTCCGACTCGAAGCTCTCGCCGGTCGACAGCTGGATGACGCCGTCCACCGCGCTCTGCAGCTGCGTCTCGAGGTGGATCTGCGCGCCGCGCTCGGCGAGGTTCTTGATCACCCAGTGGCTGGTCGGGAGCGACACCTCCGGCATGATCCGGCCCATGGCCTCGATCAGGTGGAAGTGCGTGTCCTCGAAGGCGATCTCCGGGTAGCGCTTCAGCAGCGCGCTCGCGAACGACCGGAGCTCGGCGAAGATCTCGATGCCGGCGAAGCCGCCGCCGACGACCACGACGGTGAGCAGACGGTCGCGCTCCGGGCCGGCCGGCATCCCGGCGGCCTTGTCGAAGTTCGTCAGGAGGCGGTCGCGGATGTACACGGCCTCCTCGATGTTCTTGAGGCCGACGGCCTGGTCGGCGACGCCCGGGATCGGGAAGGTGCGCGACACGGCGCCGGCGGTGACCACGACGATGTCGTACTCGAACTCGTACGCCTCGCCCACCGGCGGCTGGATGGTGGCCACCTTGCGCGCGTGGTCGACGTAGGTGACCTTCGCGGTGATGATGTTGGTCGTCTTGAGGTGGCGACGGTGCGCGACCACCGCGTGACGCGGCTCGATGGAGCCTGCCGCGACCTCGGGGAGGAAGGGCTGGTACGTCATGTAGGGCAGCGGGTCGACCATGGTGACCTCGGCCTCGCCCGGGCGGAGCTGCTTCTCGAGCTTCCACGCGGTGTAGAAGCCGGCGTATCCGCCGCCGACGATCAGGATTTTGGGCACAGTGATGCGTCTCCTCAACACGAAAAGTTTGGGCCTACATTACTCCTTGCTGCGCATCCGCCTGAAATGCGACGACACACCCACGCCGCCGAGGGCGACGAGGACGAGGAAGCCGGCGATCAGGGCGAACGGGAGCCAGAAAGCGGTGAGGACGCTCCATTGCGGCCAGAACATCTGCGTCCATGGTAGCGCGGGTTCGGGGGTCAGCTTCGCCGGCACGGGGACCGCCTGTGCGTTTCCGTCCGCCGACGGCGGCGCGGTGGCGCTGGGCGACTGCGCGCGGCGGTGGATGCGGATCCAGTCGGCGAGGTCCCCCATCGGGTTGGCGGTCACGTGCGGCACGTCCTCCCTGACCGCGGCCGCCGCGTCCAGCAGTCCGTACCCGTAGATGGGGCTCGGGACGGCACCGCCGGCAGGCCTGGCGGTGCGGATGACCCGCTCGATCACATCCGGCGCCTTGAGCTCGGGATGCGCGGCCCGCACGAGCGCGACCGCGCCGGAGACGAGCGGCGCGGCGCCGCTGGTGCCCGCCCACTGCACGTAGCCGCCGCCCGGGTTCGCGCCGACCAGCTGCTCGCTCGGGGCCGAGACGCCGATCGTGATGCCCTGGGCGGAGGCGTCGAAGCTGGCCTTCCCCGCGCGGTCGACCCCGGCGACGGTCAGCACGCCGGGGATCGTCGCTGGAGCCCCGACCTCGGTGGTGCCGCTCCCCCGGTTGCCCGCCGCGGCCACGATGACGACGTCGTGGTCGAACGCGTACTGGAACGCCTCGTCCCAACTGGTCGGCCAGTCGAGCGTGTTGCGGGTGAGGGACATGTTGATGACCGAGGCGCCGTTGTCGACCGCCCAGCGCACCGCGTCGGCGATCTGCGTGTCGCTGCCGACCGGTCCCATCGCCTTTCCGAGGGCGACCGAGACCGGGAGGATGGTGGCCTCGGGCGCCGCGCCGAGCACGCCGTCGCCGGGCCCGGTCCCCCGCCCCGCGAGCAGCGAGGCGACCCAGGTGCCGTGGTTGGCGCTCTCGGCGTCCCCGAGCGGCTTCTGGCCGTTCGGCGCGCCGACGCCGGAGACGTCGGTGCCGCCGCCGATCGCGCCCGCGAGATCCGGGACGGAGCCGTCGACTCCGGTGTCGATCACCGCCACCTTCACCCCGGCTCCGCGCGTGGTGCTCCAGGCCTGCTCGAAGCCGTAGTCGTTCAGCCAGTACTCCAGGTCGCGCACCTGGTCGGCGCGCGCGGCAGTTGCCGGGACGACCGCCGCCGCGACCGCGAGAGCGGCGGCTGCCGCGGTCGCGACCAGGCGTCGCGCCCTCCCGGTGGCCGATCCCCCCGTCACAGCTCCCCTAGCCGGCGATGTCGATGCGGCACTCGCACACCGCGGGCGACCAGTCGCCGCGGGCGAGCGCGAGATCGCCGATCGGGTTGACGCCCGGGCCGGCCGCGAGCGCGTGTGCGGCCAGCGCGTGCAGGCACTTCACCCGGGACGGCATCCCGCCCGCGGAGATGCCCGCGATCTCCTCGACGACCGCGATGGACTCCCGGTCGGCGAGGTACTGCTCGTGCGCGACGCCGTACTGGGCGCGCACCTCCTCGTCGTCGGCGAGGAGGTCGTTGTACTCGCTCATCACCTGGGTCGCCTCGAGCGCGGACATCGCCGCGGTCGCTGCCGGGTGCGTCAGGTAGTAGAAGGTCGGGAACGGCGTGCCGTCGTCGAGGCGCGGGGCGGTGGAGACCACCGTCGGGCGGCCGCACACGCAGCGGGCGGCGATGCCGACGACGTTGCGCGCGGGGCGTCCGAGCTGCTGGGAGACGACGGCGATGTCCTCGTCGGTGACGGGATCGAAGGGAGGTCTGGTCATGCGGGTTCTACTTCTTCGGTGCGGGATTCGGGGTCGGCGTGGGTGCGGGCGTGGAGCCGGCGCCCCCGTCGCCGCTGAGCTGCTGCGGGGTGGCGTCGGTGAGCCCGGCGCCCATGAACGAGCCGAACAGCGAGCCGACCCAGTCGGTCTGCGTCTTCTGGAGCTTGGAGCTGACCGGCGTGGTGTCCTGTTTGGCCGCCGGCGGGCGGTCGTCGATCACCAGATAGCTGGTCTCGCCCGGCATCACGTAGTACAGGCGGTCGCGTGCCTGGGCGCGGAGGTAGCTGGGGTCGTTCCAGCGGGCGCGCTGGTCCTTGAGCGTGTCGACCTGGGCTGCGAGCTGGTCGACGGCGCGCTGCTGGTCGGCGATCTGCTGTCGCTGGGAGAGGAACGCCTGCACGGTCGGCGCGAGGACGATGACGGCCAGGACGAGCACGCCCATCATCACGAGCGAGAACGCCGAGAAGTGGAGCTGGCGGAGCCAGCTGCCGGTGCCCGTCGGGCGGGACATGCGCACCGGGACGCGGCGCGTGCGCGGCTTCGGCATGGGCCCTCCCGGTTCGTCGTGGCGGAGCCGGTCGGCCCCTTCTCATCGTAGGCGATGCGGGTGGGGGCGCCGGTGGCACGCCGGGGTGTCGGGATGCGCTCAGCCGCCGCTCAGGACGGCGATGAGCCGCACCACTCCGACCGCCGCGAGGACACCGCCCCCGAGTGCGAACACGGCGCCGAGCGCCCGGGCGTCGCGCGGCCGGAACGGCCGGCGCGCGTCCTCGTCGGCGAAGAACGCGGCGGCGCGCCCCGGACGCACCAGGAGGACGACGCCGAGCACGGCGAACAGCACCGCCAGCGCGAGGAACAGCGCCAGCGGCAGCGCCTCCGTCTCGACCCGCACCATCCCTCCATTCTGCCGCCGGTCCCCCGCCCGCCGAAGTGCAGGTAACTGCGGCCGACACGCCGTGCGCGTGCGCAACTACCTGCACTTCGGGATAGACGACGTCCCAGGGACGCGGAACGGCCCCGGAGCGGGAGCTCCGGGGCCGTTCGGGGCGCGTTACGCGGTGAAGCGCGGGAAGGCGCTGCGGCCGGCGTAGACGGCGGCGTCGCCCAGCTCCTCCTCGATGCGGAGCAGCTGGTTGTACTTGGCGACGCGCTCGGAGCGGGCCGGGGCGCCGGTCTTGATCTGGCCGGCGTTGGTGGCGACGGCGAGGTCGGCGATCGTGGTGTCCTCGGTCTCGCCCGAGCGGTGCGAGAGAACAGCGGTCATGCCGCTGCGTTGCGCGAGCGATACGGCGTCCAGCGTCTCGGTCAGGGTGCCGATCTGGTTGACCTTGACCAGGATGCTGTTGCCGGCGTGCTTGGCGATGCCCTCGGCGAGGCGCTTCGGGTTGGTGACGAACAGGTCGTCGCCGACGAGCTGCAGCTTGGTGCCGAGCTCGGCGGTGAGGTGCGCCCAGCCGTCCCAGTCGTCCTCGGCCAGCGGGTCCTCGATGGAGACCAGCGGGTAGTTGGCGGCGAGCTCCAGGTAGTAGGCGCTCATCTGCTCGGAGGTGCGGTCCTGGCCCTCGAAGCGGTAGACGCCGTTCTCGAAGAACTCGGTGGACGCGACGTCGAGGCCGAGCGCGATGTCGCGGCCGACGGTGAAGCCGGCCTTCTCGATCGCCTCGGAGATCAGGTCGAGCGCAGCACGGTTGTGCTCGAGCTCCGGCGCGAAGCCGCCCTCGTCGCCGAGGCCGGTGTTGAGGCCCTTCGACTTCAGCAGCGACTTGAGCGAGTGGTAGGTCTCGACGCCCCAGCGCAGGCCCTCGGAGTAGGTCTCGGCGCCGAGCGGCAGGACCATGAACTCCTGGATGTCGACGCCGGTGTCGGCGTGCGCGCCGCCGTTGATGATGTTCATCATCGGCACGGGGAGGATGTGGGCGTTCGGGCCGCCGATGTAGCGGAACAGCGGAAGGTCGGCCGAGTCGGCGGCGGCCTTCGCGACCGCGAGGCTGACGCCGAGGATGGCGTTGGCGCCGACGCGCTTCTTGTTGTCGGTGCCGTCCAGGTCGATCATGGCCTCGTCGACGAGACGCTGGTCGGAGGCCTCGAAGCCCTCGATCGCAGGTCCCAGCTCGTCGAGCACCGCGTCCACGGCCTTGAGCACGCCCTTGCCGAGGTAGCGCTCCTTGTCGCCGTCGCGAAGCTCGTAGGCCTCGAACGCGCCGGTGGACGCACCGGACGGGACCGCGGCGCGGCTGACCGTGCCGTCCTCGAGGAGGACTTCGACCTCGACGGTCGGGTTCCCGCGCGAGTCCAAGATCTCGCGAGCGCCTACAGCTTCGATTGCAGCCACAACTGTCTCCTTGCGTGGTTTTCGTGGATTCCGAAGACAGTCTAGTGAGCGGGCGGACCCGCCGACGCCCCTAGCTCAGCGGCTTGAGCTCGAGGGCCGACGCGTCGGCCGTGTCGGCGTTCACGAAGGCGAACGAGCGGAACCCGGAGGCGGCCGCCCGGTCGAGCACGGCCTTGAGGTTCTTGGCCCGCCGGTCGAGCCGCACGCGCGACCCCCGCGCGATGAGCTCGGACTTGATCGCGACCAGCCGGTCGAGCGGCACGAGGGGGTCGTAGACGAGCACCACCGACTCCTGAGCGGCGTCCTCCGGCAGCTCGATGAGGTCGACGACGCGCTCGAAGCCGATCGAGAATCCCGCCGCCGGGACGTCGGTGCCGAGGAAGCGCCCGATCATCCCGTCGTACCGCCCGCCGCCGCCGACGGAGCTTCCCGACCCCGGGTGCGAGATCTCGAAGATCGTGCCGGTGTAGTAGCCCATCCCGCGCACGAGCGTCGGGTCGAAGCGCAGCGAGACGCCCGGCG
Source organism: Leifsonia poae (assembly GCF_050632865.1). Classification (GTDB taxonomy): domain Bacteria; phylum Actinomycetota; class Actinomycetes; order Actinomycetales; family Microbacteriaceae; genus Leifsonia; species Leifsonia poae_B. Next base: position 105,435 of record NZ_JBODSA010000002.1, read on the forward strand.
GCAGCGTGTCGAGTGCGTGCGCCAGCGCCTCCAGGTCAGCCACCGCGTCGGTGTCCATGCCCGAGGGCAGGATTCCCGTGATCGCCTCGACGGTCAGCTCGACGCCACCGTCGGCGAGGTGCGGCTCGAGGTCGGCCAGGATCCCGCCGAGCACCGCGGCCGCGTCGGCCCCGCCCTCGGCGAGTTCCGCCACGACCCCGGACGCGCCGATCTTGTCGAGCTTGTCGATCGAGATGAGCACCTGCGGCCAACGCGTCTCGTCGAACCCGCAGTACTCCAGCAGGCCGTTCAGGATGCGGCGGTCGTTGATCCGGATGGTGCAGTCCTCCAGCCCCAGCGCCTCGAGCGCCGCGGCCGTCGCCGTGATCAGCTCGACCTCGGCGAGCTGGGTGCCCTCGCCGATGATGTCGATGTCGCACTGCACGAACTGGCGATAGCGGCCCTTCTGCGGCCGCTCCGCGCGCCAGACCGGCGCGATCTGGATGCTGCGGAAGACGGGCGGCAGTTCGGCCCGGTGAGACGCGTAGAACCGCGCCAGCGGCACGGTGAGGTCGAAGCGGAGCCCGAGGTCGGACAGGCCGAGCACGTCGCCGGTCTCGATCGCGGCGGTCAGGTCGTCGCCGTCGAGGCCGCGCTTCAGAATGCTGAACGACAGCTTCTCGTTGTCGCCGCCGAGCCCCGAGTGCAGCCGCTCGACGTCTTCGACGACCGGTGTCTCGATCTCGTCGAAGCCGTGCGCCGCGAAGCTGCGCCGGATCACGCCGAGCGCATGCTCGCGGCGAGCTTTCTCGGCGGGGAGGAAGTCGCGCATGCCGCGGGGCGGGGTGATCGGTGAGGCCATGCGTCGATTCTTCCACGAAGCTCGCGGACACCTCCCGGGGGATGGCGACGTCGGTCCTCCGAGGGCTACCCTGGCGGCGTTGCCACCCTGAGGTCGCGGCCGGATCGCGGCTCGGTGGTGTCCTCGCACAGAGGACCTGGCATGAGTCGCATCCGTCCGACCACGGCGCTTGCTCGCTGCCAGACATGAGACCGACAACGCGTCCGCCGGAGACCAGGAGAGCGCCTGATCAGGACGCCTCACCCGAATGGCAAAACGGACGCCGGGCGGACGCGCTGCCGGTCATCCTCCTCTCTCCCACGAGTGCACCGGCGCGTTGACGCCGAGGGAGATTAGGTTAGGCTTGCCTAAACAAGCCCACCTTCCCCGAGGAGAACCATGCTCCCTGTGCCCCGTGCCGCCCGCCGACGCTCGCGCCTCGCCCTGATCGCCTCCGCGGTCGTCGCCTCCGCCGCCCTCGTCCTCACCGGCTGCAGCGCCGGCGGCGCGGGCGCCGAAAGCACGTCCGGCAGCGAATCCGGCGCTTTCCCGGTCACGGTGAAGAGCGCCCTCGGCGACACGACGATCGAGAAGAAGCCGACGCGGATCGCCACCTGGGGCTGGGGAGCGCAGGACATCGTCCTGGCGCTCGGGATCGTGCCGGTCGCCATGCCGAGCTTCAGCTACGGCGGGAACAAGGACGGCGTGCTCCCCTGGGACGCCGACCGCATCGCCGAGCTGAAGGGCAAGACCCCGCAGCTGCTGAACGCCGACACCGGCGAGGTCCCGTTCGAGGAGTTCGTGCAGGCCAAGCCGGACGTCATCCTCGCCCCGTACTCCGGCCTGACGCAGACCGAGTACGACACCCTCAGCAAGATCGCGCCCGTCGTCGCCTACCCGGAGAAGCCGTGGGCGACCAGCTGGCGCGACCAGACGGCCATCGTCGGCAAGGCCCTCGGGCTCACCAAGGAGACCGACGCGCTCGTGACGAGCACCGAGAAGAAGGTGGACGACCTCGCTGCGAAGTACCCGGTGATCAAGGACAAGACCTTCTTCTACGCGGCGGCCAACGAGCCCGGCAAGCTGAACGTCTACCGCGCCGAGGACCCGCGCGTCCAGCTTCTGGGCGACCTGGGCCTGAAGAACTCCCCGAGCATCGAGGCGCTGGACGCCTCGAAGGGCGACGGCAGCTTCTTCTACCAGCTCAGCAACGAGAACCTGTCCAAGATCGACACCGACCTGCTCGTCATGTATTTCGACAAGCAGTCGTCGGTCGACGCGTTCACCTCCGACCCGCTGGTCGCCGCCATGCCCACCATCAAGGAGGGACGCTTTGCCCCGATCGTCGGCGAGTCGTTCGTCGCAGCGACCAGCGCGCCCAGCGTGCTCAGCATCCCGTGGATGCTCGACCGCTACGTCCCGGAGCTGGCCAAGGCCGCCGACAAGGTGAAGTAGGCGGATGCCCGCGAGCGTCGTCTCCGCCGATGCGGAGCGTGAGGGTGCCGGGCGCGCCGGCGGGGCAGCACGCCGTCCGCCGTCGCCCGGCGCCGTCGGCGTCTGCTCGTCGGGTTCGTGCTCGCCGCCGTCGTGCTGCTGGGGCTGTGCGTCCTCAGCCTGATGGTCGGCGCGCGGACCATCGCACCCGCCGACGTCGTGCACGCGATCCTGCACTACTCCCGCACGGACCCGGACTCCCTGGTCGTCGTCGACAGCCGCCTCCCGCGCACCCTGCTCGGGATCGCCGCCGGCCTCGGGCTGGGCCTCGCCGGGACCGTGATGCAGGGACTGTCGCGCAACCCGCTGGCCGACCCGGGCATCCTGGGCGTCAACTTCGGCGCCTCGCTCGCGGTCGTCGTCGCGATCGCGTTCGTCGGCGTGACCTCTCCCTCCGGCTACCTCTGGTTCGCGTTCGCGGGCGCGGCGCTGGCCTCCGCCCTCGTCTACGCCGTCTCGTCGCTGGGACGCGAGGGTGCGACCCCGGTCAAGCTCGCCATCGCGGGCGCCGCGGTCTCGGCGGCCCTCGGCTCGCTGATCACCGCCGTGCAGCTGACCAGCCGCGTCTCGCTGGATCAGCTGCGGTTCTGGCAGGTCGGCTCCCTCGCCGGTCGCGGCTTCGGCGTGCTCTGGCAGGTGCTCCCGACGCTGACCGTCGGCGCGATCCTCGCCCTGGCGCTCGGGCGGCTGCTCAACGGCCTCGCGCTCGGCGACGACGTCGCCCGCGGCCTCGGGCAGCGGGTCGGGGTCACCCGTGCGCTGTGCGGGGTCGCGATCGTGCTGCTCTGCGGCTCGGCTACGGCGGCCGTCGGGCCCATCGCCTTCGCCGGGCTCATCGTGCCGCACCTCGCCCGCCGGGTCGTCGGTGCCGATTACCGCTGGATCCTCGCCTACTCCGCGCTGCTCGCGCCCTCCCTGCTGCTCGCGTGCGACATCCTCGGCCGGGTGGTCGCTCCCCCGGGTGAGCTGCAGGTCGGCGTGGTGCTCGCGTTCGTCGGCGCGCCCGTCTTCATCGCCCTGGTGCGCCGCCGCCGGATGGTGGGCCTGTGAGCGCGCGCGAGGCGACGTTTATGCCGTCCCCGACGATCGGCGCCATCCGCTCCGACCGCCGCCACAGCCGCTCGCGGGCACTGCGCGTCTCGGTCGTCGCGGCCGTCCTCCTGCTCGTCGTCGGCGCCGTCTCGCTGACCCTCGGCGCCGCGTCCGTCGCGCCCGCCGACGTGCTCGCCGCCCTGGTCGGCCGGGCCGATCGGCTGACCTCGTTCGTCATCCTCGAGCTGCGTCTGCCGCGGCTCGTCGCCGGGGCGCTCGTCGGCGCCTGCCTCGGGCTCTCCGGCGCGCTCATCCAGTCGGTCGCCCGCAACCCGCTTGCGAGCCCCGACATCATCGGCATCACGGCCGCGGCGAGCGCCACCGGCTCCATCGCCCTCGTCTGGTTCGGGCTGACCGGGCTGGCGCTGTCGGGAATCGTCCTGGCCGGCACTCTGGTCGCCGCCGCGCTGATCTACGTGCTGGCATGGCGCAACGGCGTCAGCGGCTACCGCTTCGTGCTGATCGGGATCGGCATCGCCGCGTTCTGCGGCGGCATCGTCTCGTACGTGCTCACCCGCGCCGACGTGTCGAACGTGCAGCAGGCGCTGGTGTGGATCACCGGCAGCCTGAACTCCGTCGATCCGTCGGCCCTCGCCGTGCTGGCCGTCGGGACGGTCGTCCTCGTGCCCTGCGCCCTGCTCGTCGGCCGCCCGCTCGGCGCGCTCTCGCTGGGCGACGACCTCGCGTCCGGACTGGGCGTCCGGCCGGAGCGCACGCGGCTCGCCGTCGTCGGGGTGGCCGTCGCCTTGGCGGCCATCGCCGTGGCGGTCGCGGGGCCGGTGTCGTTCGTCGCGTTCCTGGCCGCGCCGATCGCGCGCCGGCTGGTCGGCCGGGGCTCGCTGGCGCTGGTGCCGTCCGCGCTGCTCGGCGCGCTCATCCTCGTCGTCTCGGACATCGTCGCGCAGTTCGCGATCCCGGGCGTCGTTCTTCCCGTCGGCGTCGTCACCGGTATCGTCGGCGCCCCGTATCTGCTCTGGCTGCTGGCCAGGACCAACCGAGTGGGCCGTGGAGGCTGACATGACGACCGAGACCATCACACCCGAGCTGTCGGCCCGCCGTCTGTCGCTCGCGTACGAGGGACGGACCGTGGTCGACGGGCTCGATCTCGACATCCCGGCGGGCCGGGTCACGGCGATCGTCGGACCGAACGCGTGCGGCAAGTCCACCCTGCTGCGCGGCCTCTCGCGCCTGCTGCCTCCCGCCGCCGGCACGGTCCTGCTCGACGGCGCCGACATCCACGGACTGCCCACCAAGCAGGTGGCGCAGCGGCTCGGGCTGCTGCCGCAGACCCCGACGGCGCCGGACGGGATCACGGTCGCCGACCTCGTCTCGCGCGGCCGCTACCCGCACCAGGGCTGGTTCCGCCGCTGGACGGCCGAGGACGACGAGGCCGTCGCCGAAGCGATGACCGCGACCGGCATCGCCGACCTCGCCGACCGCGCGGTCGACGAGCTGTCCGGCGGTCAGCGGCAGCGGGTGTGGATCGCGATGGCGCTGGCCCAGCGGACCGACATCCTCCTGCTCGACGAGCCGACGACGTTCCTCGACATCAGCCACCAGCTGGAGGTGCTGGACCTGCTCCTCGAACTGAACGCCGCGCGCGCCACGACCGTCGTCATGGTGCTGCACGACCTCAACCTGGCCGCCCGGTACGCCGGGCACCTCATCGCGATGCGCGCGGGAACGGTCGTCGCGGCCGGCGATCCGTCGGAGGTGGTCACCGCCGACCTCGTGCGCGACGTGTTCGGCGTGGAGTCGGTGGTCGCGGACGACCCGGTGACCGGCACCCCGCTGGTCGTGCCGCTCGGGCGGCACCACACGGCCTAGGCGCCCGCGCCGGCCTCCTGGTCGCGGATCTCGTCCTGCAGATCGCGCAGGGTCGAGCGGAGCGCCCGCTCCGCATCCAGGCCCTGCGCCTTCGCCGACGCCACGATGGCGAGCAGCAGCGGGCCGAGCTCGTCCTCGCTGCCCACCTGCACGCCGCCCTGCTCCTGCAGGTCGAGCAGGCCGACCTTCTCGGCGCGACCGAGCAGCTTGTCCGCCAGAGCGAGCGAGGGCATCCCCTGCGGGATTCCGTCCAGCACGCTGGTGCGGCCCGGCTTCTCCTGCTTCTTCAGCTCGTCCCAGAAGCCGACCACGTCGTCCGCGGTCTCGGCGTGGCGCGCGTCGGCCGCCGCCTGATCGCCGAAGACGTGGGGATGCCGGCCGACCATCTTCGCGGTCATGTGCGCGGCCACATCCTGGATGTCGAAGTCCTCGCCCGGCGTGTGGGCGGCGATGTCCGCGTGGAACAGCACCTGGTAGAGCACGTCGCCGAGCTCTTCCAGCAGCTCATCCCGGTCGCCGGTCTCGATGGCGTCGATCAGCTCGTACGTCTCCTCGACGAGGTACTGCACCAGCGACTCGTGGGTCTGGTCCGCGTCCCACGGGCAGCCGCCGGGCGCCCGGAGCCGCGCCATGACGGCGACCAGCTCGTCGAGCTTCGTGGCGGCCTCGGGCACCACCACCGGCCCATCCACTGTCTGGCCCATGCCGTCCTCCTCGCTCTACGATGCATCCATCCTGCCACCGGGTAGAGTCATGAGCGGTGTGCCGGGAAGTCTGGTCGGCGTCGTTGTCCGTGACCCCGCGAAAGTGGTACCCCGCATGAGCATCATCCGTTCCGAGCGCACCGCCGCCGGCCTCCTCCTCGGAGCCGCCGCCCTGGGCCTGCTGCTGGCCAACACCCCGATCGGCCCGACGCTGCTCGACGTGCAGCATGCGTACCTCGGCGGCGGATTCCTGAAGATCAGCGTGGGCCACGCGATCAGCGACGGCCTGCTCGCGATCTTCTTCTTCATCGTCGCGATCGAGCTCAAGCACGAGCTGGTCGCCGGGGAGCTGAACTCGTTCCAGAAGGCCATCCATCCCGCCATCGCAGCGATCGGCGGTGTGGTCGTGCCGGCCGGGCTGTACCTGCTGTTCACCGCGGGCACGAACGTGCAGCAGGGCTGGCCGATCCCCACCGCGACCGACATCGCCTTCGCGCTGGGCGTGCTCGCGGTGTTCGGCCGGGGGCTGCCCAACCGCCTCCGCGTCTTCCTGCTCGCCCTCGCGGTGCTCGACGACCTCATCGCGATCCTCATCATCGCCGTCTTCTTCACCACCGATCCCAACCTGTGGGAGCTGGCGCTCGCGGCGGTCACCGTAGCGCTGTTCGGGCTGCTCAGCCGGATGCTGCGCGGCCGGATGCGCTGGCCGCTGGGCGTCCTCATGGTGCTGCTCGCGCTGCTGTCGTGGTGGCTCGTCTACGACTCGGGCGTCCACGCGACCATCGCCGGTGTCGCGCTCGGTCTCGTGATGTCGCGCGCGCCGGCCGGGCGGGTGGCGCACGCGCTCGAGCCATGGAACAACGGGCTGATCCTCCCGCTGTTCGCCTTCTCGGCGGCGCTGGTCGTCATCCCGAACGTCCCGCCGTCGGAGCTCTCCCCCGCGTTCTGGGCCATCCTGATCGCCCTCCCGGTGGGCAAGCTGATCGGCATCACCCTCGGTGGATGGCTCGGCTCGTTCACGCGAAAGGGGCCGGATCGTGGCCGCATTTCGCTGTTCGGGATGGTCACCGTCTCGGCCCTCGGCGGCATCGGATTCACCGTGTCTCTGCTCATGAACGAGCTGGCGTTCGCACGGTCGGAGGATGTCCGCGCCGAGGGAACTCTCGCTGTCCTGCTGGGATCGGGGGTCGCGATCGTGCTCTCCGGCATCCTGGTCAGCGCTCTCGCGCGGCGCAACCGGCGGCTGCATCCGCACCCCGCCGGGCACTGAGCCGGCGGACGGCCACAGCGGCCTCTCAGGACGCGCGGGCGGGCGAACCGCCTAGCCTCCTGTGCATGTCTGATTTCACCGTCCTCCCCAACGTCGGCCACGCCGGCGCGTTCTCCTTCCAGGTCGACTATCGACCGGCGTTCTCGATGGCCACGCTCTCGATCGGCGCCGGCCAGACGGTCGCGACGCAGGCGGGAGCCATGGTCTCCATGTCTCCCGGCCTCGAACTGACCTCGCAGCTCGACGGCGGTGTGATGGGCGCGCTCAAGCGCTCGGTGGCCGGCCGCTCGGCATTCGTCTCCCGTTTCACCGCGCGCAACGGCGTCGGCGAGCTGACGCTGGCGCCCGCCGCTCCCGGCGACCTCGTGCCGCTCCACCTCGACAGCGGCACCTACAACATCGCGGCCGCGTCGTACCTGGCGAGCGAACCGACGCTCGACATCGACACCACCTGGGGCGGCATGAGCGGCTTCTTCGGCAGCGACAGCCTCTTCGTCATGCGCGTGTCCGGCCAGGGCGTCCTGCTGCTGACCGCATTCGGCTCGCTGCACGAGAAGCGCCTGGCCCCGGGTGAGAAGTACATCATCGACACCGGTCATGTCGTGGCGTGGGACTCGAGCATGGACGTGCGCATCCAGAAGGCGACGAAGAGCCTGTTCCGCTCGTTCACGTCCGGCGAGATGCTGGTGGCCGAGTTCACGGGTCCAGGCACCGTGCTCATGCAGACGCGCAACCTGGGCGCCTTCGTCGGCGCCATGGGACCGTTCATGGCGGGCGCAGGCGGCGGCGGCGCCACGGCCGGGATGGTCGGAGCAGGCGTCGCCGGCGGCGTTCTCGGCGGGCTGCTCTCCTAGCGCCCGCGCGTCATCCGACCTGCTCGGCCGCCGGTTCCTTCTCGGGGAACAGCGCGCCGAGCAGGTCGCCGACCCAGCCGATCAGCGCGGCGTCGTCCAGCGGCTCGCCGTTCACGCGTGGCATGGGCACGGTCGCGACCTTCGGAGCCGCGTGGTACTTCGAGCCCGGGTACATCCGCTGCAGGCGGACCTGCAGCGAGTCCGGCAGGATCGCCGGCGCGAGCCGCAGGTTGGAGCCCATCGCCACGACCTCGCCCAGCCCCGCCTTCTGAGCAGCGCGGCGCAGACGCGAGACGGCGATGAGGTTCGTCACCGGCTCCGGCGGCGCGCCGTACCGGTCCGTCAGCTCCTCCAGCACCAGGTCGATCTGGCCGTCCTTCGCGTTCGGCGAGCTGGCCGTCGACAGCTTCTGGTACGCCTCCAGCCGCAGACGCTCGCTGTCGACGTACTCCTCGGGGATGTGCGCATCCACCGGCAGCTCCAGCCGCAGCTCGGTCTGCCCTTCTGCCACCTCGCCGCGGAAGGTGGAGACGGCCTCCCCGATCATCCGCAGGTAGAGGTCGAAGCCGACGCCGGCGATGTGCCCGGACTGCTCGCCGCCGAGCAGGTTGCCCGCGCCGCGGATCTCGAGGTCTTTCAGCGCGACCTGCATGCCGCTGCCGAGGTCGTTGTTCGCGGCGATCGTGGACAGCCGGTCGTGCGCCGTCTCGCTCAGCGGCTTGTTCTCATCCCAGAGGAAGTAGGCGTAGGCACGTTCGCGGCCTCGGCCGACACGACCGCGCAGCTGGTGCAGCTGGCTCAGGCCGTACTTGTCGGCCCGGTCGATGATGATCGTGTTGGCGTTCGAGATGTCGAGGCCGGTCTCGATGATGGTGGTCGAGACGAGCACATCGAACCGGCGCTCCCAGAAGTCGACGACGACCTGCTCCAGGGCGTGCTCGTTCATCTTTCCGTGCGCGACGCCGATCCGGGCCTCGGGCACGAGCTCGGCCAGCTTGGCCGCCATGCTCGTGATCGACCCGACGCGATTGTGCACGAAGAACACCTGACCCTCGCGCAGCAGTTCGCGCCGGATGGCCGCGGCCACCTGCTTGTCGGAGTACGGGCCGACGAAGGTGAGGATCGGGTGACGGTCCTCCGGCGGGGTCGCCAGCGTCGACATCTCGCGGATGCCGGTCACCGCCATCTCGAGCGTACGAGGGATGGGCGTGGCGCTCATCGCGAGGATGTCAACGTTCGTCTTGAGCTTCTTCAACGCATCCTTGTGCTCGACGCCGAAGCGCTGCTCCTCGTCGATGATGACGAGGCCGAGGTCTTTGAAGGTCACGCCGTCGGCCAGGATGCGGTGCGTGCCGATGACGACGTCCACCGTGCCATCGGCCATCCCGCGCAGCGTCTCGCGCGCCTCTTTGTCGCTCTGGAACCGGCTCAGCTGACGCAGGTGGATCGGGAACCCGGCGAACCGCTCCTGGAACGTCTCCGCGTGCTGCTTCACGAGCAGCGTGGTCGGGACGAGCATGGCGACCTGCTTGCCGTCCTGCACGGCCTTGAACGCCGCACGCACGGCGATCTCGGTCTTGCCGAAGCCGACGTCGCCCGAGATCAGCCGGTCCATCGGGATGGGCCGCTCCATGTCGGCCTTCACCTCGTCGATGGTCTGCAGCTGGTCGTGCGTCTCGGCGAACGGAAACGCCTCCTCCAGCTCGCGCTGCCACGGGGTGTCGGGCGCGAAGGCATGGCCCTTGCTGGCCATGCGGGCGGAGTAGAGCTTGACCAGCTCCACGGCGATGTCGCGCACGGCGCGGCGCGCGCGACCCTTCGCCGCGGCCCAGTCGCTGCCGCCCATCTTGGAGAGCTGCGGCGCCTCGCCGCCGACGTACCGGGTGAGCAGGTCGAGCTGGTCGGTCGGCACGTACAGCTTGTCGCCCGGGTAGCCGCGCTTCGACGGCGCGTACTCGAGCACGAGGTATTCGCGCTTCGACTTGACCGCGTTGCGTCCGCCGCTCGACACCATGCGCTGCGTGAGCTCGACGAACTTGCCGATGCCGTGCGTCTCGTGCACGACGAAGTCGCCGGGCTTGAGCTGCATGGGGTCGACGACGTTCTTGCGGCGGGCGGCGAGCTTCTTCACCTGGCGGGAGTCGTAGCCGATGGTGCGGCCGTAGAACTCGGCCTCACTGATCAGGGCGAGCTTGATGTCCGGCAGCTCGAAGCCGTGCTCCGCGGTCGCCTTGAGCAGGTACGCGATACCCGGCTCCGGATCGGCGGGGAACTCGTCCACGGGCCGCGCGGGGAGCTCGGCCTCGGCGAGGACATCGGCCGCGCGCTCCACGAGGCCGGTGCCGGCCGCGACGATCGCGACCTGCCAGCCGTCGCGCAGGCGGGTGCGGACGTGCTCAACAGCGCCGGACACGTTGCCCTGGAAGCTCGGGACCGCCTCCGCGCGGATGCGGATCTGCAGGTGCTCCTCGAGCTCGCGCTCCTCCGGAAGGACCTCGTCGGCCTGGAAGCCGGACATCGTCCACCACGGGTGGTCGGGGTTGTCGGCGCCCGGGCGGCTGTACTTCACCGAGTCCTTCAGCTGCTGCAGCGTCATGAAGTCGCCCGCGGCCAGGTCGATGGGCGCGGCGGCGCCGACGGTCGCGGCGCTCCATGCGGCGGACAGAAACTCCCGGTTCGTCTCGGCCAGGCTGACCGCACGTGACGCGACGCGCTCGGGCGAGAGGACGGCCACGGCCGCGCCGTCGGGCAGGTAGTGCGTGAGCGGCACGAGACGGTCGACGAGCGCGGGAGCCAGCGACTCCATCCCCTCGACCGGGATGCCTTCGCCGATCTTGGCCAGCATCGAGGACAGGCTCGGGAACTCGTGCTCCATCTCGCGCGCCCGCTGCCGCACGGACTCGCTGAGCAGCAGTTCGCGGCTCGGGGGCAGGGAGACGGACGGGATGGGCTCGGGCAGCGACCGCTGGTCGGCCACCGAGAAGGCGCGGATCTGATCCACCTCGTCGCCGAAGAAGTCGACGCGGTACGGGTGGTCGGCCGTCGGCGGGAAGACGTCGAGGATGCCGCCGCGCACCGCGAACTCGCCGCGGCGGGTGACGATGTCGACGCGCTCGTAGGCGAGGTCGATCAGCTGAGCCGCGAGGCCGCCGAGGTCGAAGCCGCGGCCGCCGATCCGGAGGTCGATGGTCGCGTAGTCGGTGAGATTGTCGGCGAGCGGCTGCAGGGCGGCGCGCACGGAGGCGACGAGGATGAACGGCGCGCTCCGGTCGCCCTGCGCCCAGTCGGACAGGCGGCGCAGCGCGGTGAGGCGCTTGCCGACGATCTCGGCGCTCGGGCTCAGTCGCTCATGCGGCAGCGTCTCCCAGGCCGGGAACTCGACGATCTCGGCATCCGGCAGCAGGCACGGCAGGGCGCCGCGGACCGACTCGGACTCGCGTCCGGTCGCCGTGATCAGCAGCACGGCCTGCGACGCACCCTGCTCGCCGCGACGACGCAGCAGCCCCGCGAGCAGCGGAGCGCGGAGGCCGTCGGTGAGCGAGAAGTCGGCGTCGCGCGCCGCGTGGGAGAGCGCGTCGGCGAACGAGGACTCGCGTGCGAGCGCGGCGACCAGACCCTGGAGTATCACTCGGTCGATTCTACGTGGGACCACCGACAGGTGAAGGGGTGGTGACCGCTCTCCGCGGCGACTAGATCCAGCCGTCGAGCGCGCGCATGAACCCGTCGTGGTCGTCGCGGTTGATGACGTGCCCCGATCCGGGAACGATACGGACTTCGTAACCCTCTTCCCGGAGGCGGTCGGCGAGGTCCGGCTTCACGAGCTGCGAGTTGTCGGCGAGCATCACGAGCGAGGGCGCCATCATGACGGCGGGCGCCCGCATCGTGGAGGGAGCCAGCACGACCGGGATCACCGCGCGGTCGAAGGACTTGAAGGTCTCGACCTCGATGGCGACGTCCGCCGGATCCCAGCGCGGGTTGCGCTTGGCGATGCGGGTGGCCGACTGCCGCGCGAGGGTGCGGAGGAAGGTGGGGGCGAGCCACCGCAGGAAGCCGTTGGTCGCCGGGCACGAGAAGGCCGGGTCGACGTAGATGACGCGCTCGGGATCGAGCCGTTCGACGGCCAGGCTGACGGTGAGGCCGCCCAGGGAGTGGCCCATCACGAGCTCCGGGCGCGCGGGGACGGTGTCGACGATGTCCTGCGCCATCAGCTCGGCGGAGTACTCGTCGGCGTGGCCGCTGTGGCCGTGGCCGCGCAGGTCGACGGCGATCACGTGGTAGCCGCGGGCGGCGAGCACCGGGCCCACCCGGCGCCAGTTGCGCGAGTCCGACATGACGCCGTGGACGAGGACGGCGTAGCGGTCGCCGGTGCCCCACTCGCGCGTGAACAACTTCATGCGATCGACGGTACGCGGCGCCCCTTACGCGAGGCAGGGCGTTGACCCGGCTGCCGCTGGGGGTTACCCGTGATCTTCCCGGGCGCTACGATCCGGCCGGCGCGTCAGCGGGCGTGGAAGCGGTTCTGCGCGGGGGTCAGCCCCTCGGCGGCGATCTGCTCGACCGCGTCGGCAGCATCCGCCACCAGGATCGGAAGGTTCGCGCGCTCGGTCGACGAGAACGCTTTGAGCACGTGGTCCGCGGCACCCGACGAGCCGGGCGGGCGGCCGACGCCGACCCGTACGCGGGTGAAGTCGCCTGTGCCGATGGCGGAGATCACATCCCGGACGCCGTTGTGGCCGCCGTGGCCGCCGCCGCTCTTGAGGCGGATGGTGTCGAACGGGATGTCGAGCTCGTCGTGCACCACGATCAGGTGCGACGGGTCGAGCGAGTAGAAGCGCAGCAGCTGCGCGACCGGCCCGCCGGACACGTTCATGTACGTGTTCGGCTTGGCCAGGATGAAGCGAGGGCCGCCGGGGGCGAGTCTGCCCTCGGCGACCGTCGCGTTCGTCTTGTGGGTCTTGAAGGTGAGTCCCCCGCGCGAGGCGAGTTCGTCCAGCACCATCTGACCCACGTTGTGACGCGTGGCGGCGTAGCCGGGCCCGGGGTTGCCGAGCCCGACCACGAGCCAGGGTGCGTCCATGAAGGGGATTACTCCGCGTCGCCCTCGGCGGCCTCGGCCTCGGCGGAAGCGGCCTCCTCGGCGGCCTCGGTCTCCTCGTCCTCGGCGCGCGCGGCGGCCGGGACGACGACGTTGAGGATGAGCAGGTCCTCGTCCTCGGCGAGCGTGGCGCCGGCCGGGAGGGTGAAGTCCTTCGCGTGGTACTGGGTGCCCTCCTCGGCGTCCGTCACGTCGATGACGATGCGCTCCGGGATGTGGGTGGCCTCGACCTCGAGCTTGATGGTCGGGATGTCGAGCACGGCGATGGTGCCGGAGAACGGCTCGCCCTCGACGTGCACGGGAACCTCGACGGTGACCTTCTCGCCGCGGCGGATGACCACGAGGTCCAGGTGCTCGATGATCTGCGACACCGGGTCCTTCTGGACGTCCTTCACCAGAGCGAGCTGGCCCTTGCCCTCGATGTCGAGGTCGAGCACCGCGTTCGCCTTGCGGAGCAGGAGCGAGACCTGGTGGCCCGGGAGGGTGACGTGGACCGGGTCGGTGCCGTGGCCGTAGATGACCGCGGGGATCTTGCCGACGGCGCGGATCTTGCGGGCCGCGCCCTTGCCGAAGCTGTCGCGCAGCTCGGCGCTGACCTTGTTGGACTCTTCAGTCGCCATGATTTCTCCTCGCCGGCACGATGTCCGGCTGTCGGGCGAGCCGCGAGGCCCGCAGTGTTGGTGTTGTTCGACTCGAACGCATCGAAGTGCGCGAGGAAAGACTGCGAAGCCTGCTCCACCGCGTCGATCACGGATGCTGTGGGAGCATCCCTCGCCGAAGTTCAGTTGTGGAGTCTACCCGATCGGGATAAGCTAAGCGCGCTTAGTACTTCGACGAACGGAGACCGTCATGTGGACCACCCGCTACACAGACACCACCGCCGCCCCCGGCTCGGCCGTCTGGGCGGCATTGCGCGACCTGCACAGTGGCATCCCGCTCGGCCCGGCCAGCGACTCCTTCGAACTCCACGGACCGTTCGCGGTCGGAACGACGGTGACCGTGACCCCGCAGGGCCAGGAGGCGATGACCTCCACGATCGTCGAGCTCGACCCCGACCACGTGTATGCCGATCGCACGGTCTTCGGCGAGCTGGCGCTGACCTTCCGCCACACCCTGCAGGGCCGCCCGGACGGCGGCACCGAGGTGACCCACACGCTCGAGATCGACGGCCCGGGCGCCGACGCCGTCGGCCCCGAGCTCGGCCCGCAGATCGCCGGCGACTTCCCGGTCGCGATGGCGGAGCTGCTGCACGCCGCCGAGCAGCGGGTGGCTGCCGGTGCCTGAGGCCGGCCTCGGCAGCCGGTTCCCGGCCGCCTCGCAGAGCCCCGGCCTCCTGCTCTGGCGGGTGACCAACCGCTGGCAGGCCGCCATGCGCGCGGCGCTCGCCCCGCACGAGCTGACGCACGTGCAGTACGTGCTTCTCGCGTCCCTCACCTGGCTCGGCGACCGCGAACCGGAGCGCCTGGTCACCCAGGTCGACCTCGCGGGCTTCGCCGCGACCGACCCGATGATGACGTCCCAGGTGCTCCGCGCCCTGGAACGGGCCGGACTGGTCGAGCGGCTGCCCCATCCCACCGACGGCCGGGCGCGCATCCTGCGGGCGACGCCGGAGGGCGCCGCCGCCGCGCGCCGGGCGACGGCGGACGTCGAGGCGGCCGACGCCGCCTTCTTCGCGCCGGTGGACGCGGACGGCTTCGGCGCCGACCTCGCGCGGCTCGCCGCCTCGGACGACCGGCCCGACGGAACCGCCCTCTAGCCTTCGCGCGCGAGGACCGCGTCGCCGATCTCCGCGGCCAGTTCGGCGGGCGGGCGCCCGACGTCGAGGCGCATCCCGGCCTCGTCGGGCTGGAGCGGCTGGAGGGTCGCGAGCTGCGAGTCGAGGAGCGAGACCGGCATGAAGTGGCCCGGCCGTGCGGCCATGCGGGCGGCCAGTAGCTCGCGGTCGCCGTCGAGCTCCGCGAAAACCGCGTTCGGCGCTTCCGCCCGGATGAGATCTCGGTAGGCCCGCTTCAACGCAGAGCAGGCGACGACGACCCCCTCCGGGGAGGTGCCGGCGAGCGTGTCGCCGATCGTGCGCAGCCAGGGCGCCCGGTCGTCGTCGTCGAGCGGGATGCCCGACGCCATCTTGGCGACGTTCGCGGGCGGGTGCAGCGCATCCCCGTCGACGAACGGGACGCCGAGCCGATCGGCGAGAAGCTGACCCACCGTCGTCTTGCCCGACCCGGACACGCCCATCACGACCACTTCGAGTCGCCGCACTCGCCCTCCTCCGTCGTTCGTCCGGTGCGGCCGGAGCACCGCCGTCACCAGTCGTGCATCGAACCGTCGAGCAGACGGTTCACCGGCAGGTACGCCGACTGGTACGGGAAGGACTCCGCCACGACCTCGTCGTACGATACGCCGAGCCCGGGCTCCTCGCTGGGCGCGAGCATCCCGTCGGCGAACGTGTAGGTCGGCCGGAACACCTCGTCAGTAGGGGCGCTTTGGCGCATGTACTCCTGGATGCCGAAGTTCGGGATGGCCACGCCGAGGTGCACCGCTGCCGCGAGTCCGACGGGCGACACGTCGGTCGGGCCGTGGACGCCGGACTTGATCTGGTAGACGGCCGCGTAGTCGAAGATGCGGCGGAGGCCGGTGATCCCGCCGGCGTGCGTCACGGGGGAACGGACGTAGTCGATCAGCTGCTCCTCGAACAGCTCCCGGTAGTCCCAGATCGTGTTGAACACCTCGCCGATCGCGAGCGGCGTCGTCGTGTGCTCGCGCACCCGCCGCAACACCGCCTGGTTCTCCGCGGGGGTCACGTCCTCCAGCCAGAAGAGGTCGTACGGCTCGAGCGACTTGCCGAGCTTGGCCGCCTGGATCGGCGTCAGCCGATGGTGCGCGTCGTGCAGCAGCGGGAGCTCCGGACCGAACTCGTTGCGCACGGCCTCGAAGACGCCCGGGATGTGACGCAGGTAGGCGCGGGTGTCCCACTGCTCCTCCACCGGGATGGCGCTGCGGCGGGCGGGCTCGTGGTCGTAGCGGGTGGTCATCCCGTCGGCGCCCGCGGCCGCGTTCGCGGAGGAGGCGACGCCGTACACCGAACCGAGGCCCGGCACGCCGGTCTGGATCCGGATGGCGCGGAAGCCCTGCTCCAGGTGCGCCCGGATGGAGTCGAACAGCTCCGGCAGCTCGGCGCCGGAGGCGTGCCCGTAGGTCAGGCAGCCCACCCGGCTGCGTCCTCCGAGCAACTGGTAGAGCGGAAGGCCGGCGACTTTCGCCTTGATGTCCCAGAGCGCGGTGTCCACGGCGGCGATGGAGGCCATGGTCACCGGACCGCGGCGCCAGTACGCCCCGCGGTACAAGTACTGCCAGGTGTCCTCGATCTGGTGGGCGTCGCGGCCGATCAGCAGGGGCACGACGTGCTCGCTCAGATAGGCGGCAACGGCCAGCTCGCGTCCGTTGAGGGTCGCGTCGCCGAGGCCCGTGACCCCGTCCTCTGTGGTGATGCGGAGGGTGACGAAGTTGCGGCCGGGACTGGTGACCAGGACGTCGGCGGCGGTGATTCTCATGCGGGGGCTCCTTGCAGGGATACTGTCCGCTCGGAGAGCGGACGGGCGAGGTCGGTGAGGTCGGGGGCGAGGGCGTCGAGCACGAGGGAGGCGCGGCTGAGGGGATCGTGTGCGTCGCGCAGGCGGTCGGCGAGGGCTTCAGCCTGCGGGTCGCGGGCGTCGCCCGAGAGGAGGTGGAGGGTCCAGGCGGCGAGGACGCCCAGCTGCGCCTCCCCCGGCTCCAGGCCGGCGGCGAGGCGTTCGCGCAGCGGTTCCACGATGCGCGGCCCCAGCTTCTGCGAGCCGTCGGTCGCGACCTGCGCGAGCCGGTGCTCGATGCGCGCGTTGGCGAACCGTTCCCGCAACGTCTCCTCCGCGGCGGCGACCGCGGCGTCGTCGAACGGCAGCCCGGGACGCTGCTCGGCCCAGAGCTGCTTCAGCTCGGCGGCGAGCCGCGGGTCGGCGGCCGCCTCGGCGATCGTCTGACGGCCGCGCAGCAGCCCGTGATAAGCGAGGAGGGAGTGGCCGGCGTTCAGGAGGCGCAGCTTGCGCCGCTCGAAGGGCTCGACGTCGTCGACGAAGCGGGCGCCGCCGGCCTCCCAGACGGGGCGCCCGGCGGGGAAGGAACCGGCCAGCACCCACTCGCTGAAGGGCTCGGTGATGACCGGAGCGGCATCGTCCCACCCGGCGAGCGCACGCACGGTGACGAGATCCTGCTCGGTCGTGGCCGGGGTGATCCGATCGACCATGGTGGAGACGAAGGACACCTCGGAGCGGACCCAGGCGTCGAGGTCGGCGTCGTCCGCGGTGAGGGCGAGGACCGCCTCGCGGAGGACACGGCCGTTGCCGGAGAGGTTGTCGCAGCTGACGACCGCGAGGCCCCCGGCGTCGGCCCGGAAGCGTGCGGCGAGTCCGTCGCGGACGCGGCCGGGCGCGGACGCACCGGGGAGATAGCCGGCCTCGGTCACGGTGAGGGTGAGCACCGCCACCTGCGGGTCGGCCAGCGTCGCGAGCCAGGCTGCGTCATCGGCGCCGTCGTGGACGCGGCTGAGCGCTTCCACGATGGTCACGTTGTCGTCCGACGGTCCGCGGGTCACCAGCGAGTAGACGGAATCCTGCGCGGCGAGGATGCGCGCGGCGTCGGGGCGGCGGCCGGTGAAGGCCGCGATGCCCCATCCATCGCCCGTCTCGTTCGCGCCCGCATCGTTCGCGACCTGCGTAAACCAGGCCTGATGCGCACGGTGGAAGGCGCCCAGCCCGAGGTGCGCCACGCGCACCGGGTGCCGGATCGACCGCGGCGGCGTCATACGGCCGCCGCGGCACGCGTGCGGGACTCGACGGCGCGCAGGTAGTCGAGGTTGCCCCGGGTGCGCTCGTCGAGCGGGAGGGCGGTGGAGAAGTCCTCGCACGTCACCCACCCGTCATAGCCGAAGGCGTGCAGCGCACGGAAGTAGTCGTCCACATCCGCGGTGCCGGACTTCAGCGGCGCCCACTCGTGACGCCAGCGGACCGTGCCGTCCTCCTCCGGTTCGCCCGGCACCCAGGCGACGTTCTTCACATGCACGTGCGCGAGGTAGGGACCGAGCAGCTGGAGGGACGCCAGCGTCTCCTCCCGGCCCTCGATGACGAGGTTGCCGAGGTCGTGGATGACGCCGACGTGCTCCGGGTCGAGACCGTCCAGCAGACGGAAGGCGGCGGACGCCGACGACGTGATCGTCTCGTGGTGCAGCTCGACCAACGCTTTCACGCCGTGGTGCGCGGCCCGGGAGGCGGCCCACTCGAGATCGCGGCGGGCCGCGGCGAACAGCGCGCGGTACTCCCCGCGTCGGTGCGCGGCATGGTGACCCGCACCTGCCGGGCGCCGAGGCGCGCGGTGGCGGCGAGCATCCGCTCGACGCCGTCGTGGTCGTCGCAGCGCGCGTAGCCGCCGATCCCGGAGCACTCCAGACCGCTCGCGCGCGTCAGGCGCTCCAGCTCGTCCAGCCGGTCTTCGAGTCCGGTGAGCGGCCAGGTGGCGCGGTTGCCCGCCCAGAAGCCCGGAACGTCGGTCTCCTGCTGGTCGGTGATGCGCCATTCCACCCCGTCCCAGCCCTGGTCGGCCAGGATGCGGACCGCCTCGGCGGGCGTCCACTCGGGGGTGGAGGCGGTGAAGACGGAGAACTTCATGCGTTCGCCTCCGTCGTGACAGGGCCGGTCGAGACGACGACATCGTCGAGGTCGCCGGCAAGCACCTCGTCGAACGACACCGGACGGCCGAGCGTGGCCGAGAGGTACACCGCGCGCACCACGCAGAGCGACTGGAACGCGTCCTCGACGCGCACTCCGGGAGCCCGGCCGCGGTCGATCGCCTCCACGATGTCCTCGTACTGGCGGAGGTGGCCGATCACGAACGCATCGGGCCCACGGTCACCGCCGCGCACCTCCTCGGGCGGCACCAGCTCCGCCGCACGGTCGGTCGCGTCGCCGTCCGCGGCGAACGACTCGAGCTGGTCGTCGTGGATGACGGCCGAGCCGGCGTCACCGTGCACCTGCAGCCGGACCGCGAGACCCGGGAAGGCCGCCGTCGTCGCGTGCAGCACGGCGAGCGCACCGGACTCGAATCGGACGGTCGCCACCGCGATGTCCTCGACCTCGACGCGCTCGTGCGCGAGCAGCGCGGTCTGCGCGAAGACCTCGACCGGGCGGCCGAGCATCCAGACCAGCAGGTCGACGGTGTGGACGCCCTGGTTCATCACCGCGCCGCCGCCGTCGAGCTCCCAGGTGCCGCGCCACTGGCCCGAGTCGTAGTAGTCCTGGCTGCGCCACCAGGCGACGGAGGCGAGACCGCTGGTCAGCGTCCCGAACCGGCCGGTGTGCGCCGCCTCGGCGACGACGACCGACGACGGGTCGAACCGGTGCTGGCTGATCACCGAGACGACCAGGCCGTCGGGCTCGGCCCGCTCGGCGAGCGTGCGGAGCTGGCGTGCCCGGCCCATGTCGGTGTCGAGCGGCTTCTCGATGACGACGTGCGTGCCGGCGGCGATCGCCTCCTCGGCCACGCTGACGTGGAGACCGCTGGGGGTGCAGATCACGACGATGTCGGGACGGGCGGTGCCGCCGGCCTCCGCCGCGGCGAGCGCCGCGGTGAGGGAGGCGAACACCGCGGGCCGCTCACCAGAGGAAGCGGCCACCTGGTCGGCCAGGGCCTCCGCCGCCTCCGGGACGGCGTCGATCAGCGTGGAGATCGCGAGCCGCGGGTGGCGGCCGATGGCGCGCGCGTGGTTGACGCCGATGATGCCGCAGCCGACGATCGCGACGCGGAGCCGGTCGGTGGTGGGGGTGGTCTGCTCCGTCATGCGAGGGTGACTCCGATCCGGTCGGTCAGGGTGCGGAAGGCGCGGGCGGCGCGGCCGAAGGCCGCCGGTCCGGAGAAGCCGCCGAGCGCGTTCACGTCGGTGAGGTGGGGTTCGAGGGAGGCGAAGCCGGTGTAGCCGTCGTCGCGCAGCGCGGTGAGGGTTTCCAGGACCTGTCCGTCGCCCTCCCCCGCGGGCACGACCTCGCCCGTGGCGGTGAGCGCGTCCTTCACCTGCAGGTACTCCAGGTACGGACGCAGCGCAGCGTACCCGTCGTCGAAGGGATGCGCGACGCCGACCTGGACGAAGTTCGCGCTGTCCCAGGCGAGCCGGAGCGCGGGCGAACCCACGGCCTCCACGATGTCGAGGCAGCGCTCGGGGGTGTCGCCGTAGATGTCCTTCTCGTTCTCGTGCAGCAGCACCAGATCCTCCGCCTCGGCGACGTCCGCGAGGGCGCGCATCCGCAGCAGGACGTCGTCGCGGATGCTCTCCACCGCGACGCCCTCGCCGCGGAAGAACGAGAACAGCCGGATGTAGCGCGTGCCGAGCCGGTGTGCGGCGGCGACCGCACGGCGCAGGCGCTCCACCTCGTGCTCGACGGGCAGCGAGACGTCGACCTTGCCGACCGGAGAGGCGATGGCGGAGACGCCCATCCCGCGCTCGCTCAGGACGACCCCCAGGCGGTCAAGCTGCTCGGCGTCGAGGTCAACGATGTTGACGCCCCAGGCGCTGCGCACCTCTATCGCGCTCGCTCCGAGGGCCTGCAGCACGGCGACCTGGATCGCGGGGTCGGCGTCGATCTCGTCGCCGAAGCCGGACAGCGTCCACGTGACGGTGGTCATTTCACTCCTCCAGAGGTCAGCCCGCCGACGAGGTACCGCTGGAACACCAGGTACAGCACCACGACCGGGAGGGCGCAGATCAGCGACGCGGCCATCATCTGGCCGTAGAGCGGCACGGCGCCGCCCTCCTGCGTCGCACCGAACACCTGCAGGGCGACGGCGGCGGTCCGGCTCTCGGGGTTGGTGAGCACCGAGGCGAACAGCACGTCGTTCCAGCCGAGCAGGAAGGCGAAGATGCCCGAGACGACGATGCCCGGCCAGCTGAGCGGCATGACGATCCGGGTGAGGATGCGCCACGACGACGCGCCGTCGATCCGCGCCGCCTCCTCCAGCGCCTTCGGCAGGCCGCGCAGGTAGGTGACCATGACCCACGTGGAGAACGGCAGCGCGAAGGTCAGGTAGGTGATGAAGACGGCCCAGCGGGTGCCGATGATCTGCACTCCCAGCAGGGAGGCGGTGGACGAGAACAGCACGAACACCGGCAGCAGCATGAGCGTGCCCGGGATGGACTGCAGGCCGAGCAGTCCGCGCAGGAACGTCAGCCTCCCCGGAACTCGTACCGGACCAGCACGTAGGCGGTCGCGACCGCGAGGAACGCGCACACGATCGCGACGGCGCCGCAGATGAGGACGCTGTTCGCGAGCCCCGTCCCGAGATCGACCGTCGTCCACACCTTGAGGTAGTTGTCGAGATGCAGCTCGGTCGGGAGGAACGCGCCCGATGCGACGGACACGTCCGAGTTGACCGACGCGAACAGCATGTAGAGCACCGGTCCGAGCACGATGATCAGCAGCACCGTGATGATCGCGACGAGCAGCGGGCGCGGCAGCAGCCAGGTGACGTCGGTGGCGGCGGTGGTCATCGCTGCTCCTCCTCTCCGGAGTCGAGTTTCACGGCCCGCAGGTAGACGAACAGCGGGATCGCGATCAGCACCAGCGAGCAGATGGCCATTGCGGCGCTGAGCCCGAAACGGAAGCTCTGGAAGCTGGTCACATAGGTCAGCACCGGCAGCACATCCACGTCCTGCGGGGCGGGTACGCCGAACAACACGAACGGCAGGGTGAAGGCGTTGATGTTGTGGAGGAACGCGATGATCAGCGCGAGGAAGATCGGCCCCCGCAGGTAGGGCAGCACGACGTAGCGCAGCTTGATCCACCAGGTGGCGCCGTCGATCGCGGCAGCCTCATGGACTTCACGCTCCACCGCCTGGAGCCCGGCGAGGACGAGCAGGTAGAAGAACGGCCACGAGGTCCAGATCTGCACGATGATGAGCGACCAGTAGCTGAGCGGTCCGTTGAGCCAGAGCCCGGTGTGGATGCCGACGGCGCCGAGCATCGAGTCGACCACGCCGCCCGGCTGGAGCATCGTGCGCCACAGCGTGCCGACCACGAAGGCGGGCAGCACGTACGGGATGAGGAACAGCGAGCGGACGAGCGCCCGGCCGCGGAAGCGGTTCTGGGTGGCGAGCGCCGCCGCGAGCCCGATCGGCATCGTGACGACGGCCGCGATCACCGCGAACGAGACGCTGATCCCGATCGAGCGCAGCAGCGGGGATGCCGTCACGGCCTCGACGTAGTTGCCGAGCCCGATGAAGGGCGCCTGCAGCCAGCTCTGGAGGGTGTACTGGTCGAGGTCCAGGGTGGACATCAGGACGGCCACGATCAGCGGCACGACGATGATGACCAGCATGAGGATGCCGCCGGGCAGCAGCATCCAGAGCGGCCGGCTGCGCCGTTCGAGACTGCGGCGCCGGCGGCGGCCCGCGGGAGTGGGTCCCGCGGGCGCGCCGGTGGGCGCCTCGGCCGCGCGCGTTGGCGCGGTCAGCGTCTGATTCGACATGGTGCGCTCGCTACTTGGCCTTGCTCAGCGAGGCCTGGGCGGAGGCTTGCGCCGCCTTCAGCTTCGCCTCGAGGTCGGAGGACGAGACGCCCCCGGAGGACAGACCCGGGATGGACTGGACCACCACGTTCACCAGGGCGAGCTGCGTGTCGCCCCAGGCGCCCGAGAACGGGGTGCCGTACGCCTTCGTCCCGGCGTCGAGAATCGGCGCGATCAGGTCCTCCCCTGCTCGATCTTCTTCGCGGCCTCGGCGTTGGTCGGCAGGTCGCCGAAGGTCTTCGTGTACGTGGTCTGGTTCTCGGCGCTGGTGAGCATCTTGACCAGTGCGAACGCGAGGTCCTGGTTCTTCGAGTACTTGGCGACCACCATGTTGTCGCCGGAGATGATGGTCGCGGCGGCCTTGCCCCCGCTCGGCAGCGACTTCGCTCCCGGCGGGATGGTCGGCATCACGGCGTAGCCGTACTTGCCTGCGACGCCGGACTTGTCCAGGCTCACCCGCGACGACGAGGACACCATCGGGAGGAACGCCGCCTTGCCGCTGGCGAAGGCCGCGACCGCCTGCGCGTTCTTCCAACCGATCGCGGCCGGGTCTACCACCTTGTCCTGCGTCAACCAGCCGAAGTACGTCTGGTACGCCTTCTTCACGGCCGGGCTGTCGATCGTCGCCTTCTTGTTCTTCAGGTCGAGGATCGTGTTTCCCTGCTGCATCGACATCGCCCAGACGAACTTCCACGGGTCGAAGCTGTCGGCGTAGGCGATGGCCATGCCGTGCACGTCGCCGGAGGTGAGCTTCTTGGCCTGTGCGGCGAGACCGTCCCAGGTGTCGGCGGGCTTGTCGATCCCGGCGGCCTTCAGCAGGTCCTTGTTGTAGGCCATCACGAAGGGGCGGCTGAGGAACGGGATGCCCACCTCGTCCTTCTCGGTCGGGCCGGAGATGCCGAGCGTCGCCGGGGTGAACCGGTCGCGGCCTCCCACCTTCGCCCAGTCGGCGTCGGTGAGCTTCACGAAGGCGCCGGTGGAGTAGGCGGTCGGCGTGAAGGTCGTGCCGAGGTCGTAGATGTCCGGGCCCTGACCGCTGAGCACCGAGGTCTGGATCTTCGTGAGCTCGTCGTTCGCCGAGGCGAACGTCTCGAACTTCACGGTCGCCCCGGTCTCCTTCTGGAACTGGGCCGACACATCCTGGAACCACTGCTGCTGCTGGGTCGGGTACAGGGTGTTGGCCGCGATCATGACGTCGAGGGTCTTGCCGGTGCCGTCGACCTTCCCGGCCGTGGCGGTGCCGGAGCCGGAGCCGCCCGAGGCGGTGCCCGAGCATCCGGTGAGGGCGAGGCCGGCGGCGGCGAGGGCCGCGACAGCGCCGAGCGCGAAACGTGATCTCATCGTGTCTCTCCTTCGAGGCAGGAATGTGAAGCTGCGATCCGCTCGGCCGATGGGGCCGAGGTTGGGCATGACTCTAAAGTGGTGGAATTTTTTGCCGCAACCGTTTGCCACAATTTGCCATCGTGTGGTCGGATGTGGGTGTGGACTCCTCATCGACGAGCCGAAACGATCGTCCGGCGACCCTCGCCGACGTCGCCGCGCGCAGCGGCGTGGCGACCTCGACGGCCTCACGCGCCCTGTCGAACCCCGGACGCGTCAACGCCGTCACCCGGGAGCGCATCGAGCGCGCGGCCCGCGAGCTCGACTACGTGCCGAACTCGCAGGCCCGCGCCCTCACCAGCGGCCGCACGCGCGCCATCGCGGTGCTCGTGTCCGACGTGACGAATCCGTTCTACTTCGGCATCATCCGGGGCACACAGCACCAGCTGAAGGCGGCCGGCTACACGCAGCTGCTGGTCGACACCGAGGAGTCGGACGAGCTGGAGGACGGGATGCTGCACAAGCTCCGTCGCTCCTTCGACGGCGCGATCCTGGCCGCGTCGCGCCTCACCGACCGGCGGCTCACCGCCCTCGCCGCCGAGGTCCCGCTCGTGGCGATCAACCGGCAGACGCGCGGGGTCGCCAGCGTGTTCATCGACACTCCGTCCGCCATCGAGCAGGCGGTGGGGCACCTGGCATCCCTCGGGCACACCCGGATCGCGTACGCGGCGGGCCCGGACACCTCCTGGCCGAACGCCGGGCGCTGGCGGGCCATGCTCCGAGCCGGCGATCGGTACGGCATCGACGTCCAGCGGGTCGGGCCGTTCGCGCCGCGGAAGTACGCCGGCGCGGCCGCCGCCGACGCGATCCTCCACTCCGGGGTGACGGCGTGCGTGGCGTTCAACGACCTGCTGGCGATCGGGATGCTCGCGCGCTTCCGCGAGCGCGGCGTCGACGTGCCGGGAGACATCAGCATCGTCGGCTGCGACGACATCTTCGGCGCCGACTTCTGCAATCCGCCGCTCACCACCCTCACCGCGCCGATCGAGCAGGCGGGCCGCACCGCCGTGTCCATGCTGCTCTCCCGACTGGACGACGGGCTGACACCGGTCGCCCGGCACGCGACCACGCTCCCCACGCACCTCACCGTCCGCGACTCGACAGGCCCGGCCCCCGGCGACGACGCCGGCCGCACCGCCCCGACGAAGGGAAACCCCACCCCATGACCGCTCCGACCACGCCCCTGGCGCCGCATCCCGACCGGCTCTTCCCCGCCGATCCCGGGGTCCGGGACCTCGCTCGCCGGCTGCATGCGCAGGTCGCCGATGCCCCCATCCTCTCGCCGCACGGCCACGTCGACGCGCGGATGCTGGCCGACGATGACCCCTTCCCGGACCCGGCCGCCCTGCTCATCACCCCCGACCACTACGTGATCCGCATGCTCCACGCGGTCGGCGTGCCCCTCGACGAGCTCGGGTTCGCCCGCGACGGCCGGCCCTCCTCGGCGTCCGGCCGCTCCATCTGGAGGCGGCTGTGCGAGCACTGGGATGCGTTCCTCGGCACGCCGGTGCGCTTCTGGTTCGAGTCGGAGTTCAGCGAGGTCTTCGGCCTCACCGAGCAGCCGTCGGCGGCGAACGCGGACGCGCTGTACGACCAGCTCGCCGACACGCTCGGCCGCCCGGACTTCCGGCCGCGCGCACTCTTCGAGCGGTTCCGCATCGAGGTGCTGGCGACCACCGACGACCCGGCCGACGACCTGGAGGCGCACGCGCGACTCGCCGCCGATCCCACCTTCACCGGACGCGTCGTGCCCACCTTCCGCGCCGACCGCTACATGCACCCCGACGAGCCGGGTTGGGCTGAACGCCTTGCGCGCTTGGGTGCGGTCGCGGACGTCGACACCGCGACGTACCCGGGACTCCTGGAGGCGCTTCGCCGCCGCCGAGCGGCCTTCGCCGCGGCGGGCGGGACCGCGACCGACACGGGCGTCTCCGACGCCGGCAGCGAGCCGCTGGACGAGGCCGAGGCGTCGCGCATCCACCGGGCGGCGCTCGACGGAACGCTCACCGCCGGCGAGGCCGTCGCCTACCGCCGCAACATGCTCTACCGCCTCGCCGAGCTGTCCGCCGAGGACGGCCTCGTGATGCAGCTCCACCCGGGCGTGATCCGCAACCACCACCGGCCCACCTTCGACGCCTTCGGGCCCGACACCGGTCACGACCTTCCCGCGGTCGGCGGCTTCACGACGCCGCTCACGCCCATCCTCCGCGACTTCGGCACGAACCCGACCTTCCGGATCGTGCTGTTCACCGTCGACGAGACCACGTTCTCGCGCGAGATCGCGCCGCTCGCCGGGTTCTATCCATCGGTGTACGCCGGAGCGCCCTGGTGGTTCCTCGACACCCCGGACGCGATCCTCCGGTACCGGCGAGCGATCACCGACAGCGCCGGCTTCACCAAGACCAGCGGGTTCATCGACGACACGCGCGCGTTCTGCTCCATCCCGGCACGGCACGACATGTCGCGGCGCGTGGACGCGTCGTTCCTCGCCGGACTCGTCGCGACGCACCAGCTCGCCGAGGAGGACGCCTTCGCCCTCGCCCAGCGCCTGGTGGACGACATCCCGCGCTCCACGTTCCGGCTGGGCTGATCCCGGCATATGCCTCGCGCTAGGCTGGGAACACTGCTCGAATCTTGCCACCAGCGGGAGAGCTGACCCCGGACCCATCCCGTCGCGGCGGACGGCCTCCGCCTGCCGCGGCACCACGAAGGAGCATGACGTGCCACAGGAAGCAACCGCCAACATCGGAGTCGTCGGTCTGGCGGTGATGGGGTCGAACCTGGCCCGCAACCTCGCCTCCCGCGAGGGCAACACGGTCGCGGTGTTCAACCGCACCTACGCCCGCACGGAGGAGCTGGTGAACGCGCACCCGGAGGCGGGCTTCGTCTCCGCCGAGCAGATGGACGACTTCGTCGCCTCGCTCTCCAAGCCGCGCACCGCGATCATCATGGTCCAGGCGGGCCGCGGGACCGACGCCGTCATCGACCAGCTCGTCGAGCGCTTCGAGCCGGGCGACATCATCGTCGACGGCGGCAACGCGAATTTCCACGACACCATCGAGCGCGAGAAGCGGATCGCGCCCACCGGCATCCACTTCGTCGGCGCCGGCATCTCCGGCGGCGAGGAGGGCGCGCTGAACGGCCCCTCGATCATGCCGGGCGGATCGGCGGAGTCGTACGAGACGCTGGGCCCGATCCTGGAGTCCATCGCCGCGGTCGCCGAGGGCGAGCCGTGCGTGACCCACGTCGGCACGGACGGCGCCGGTCACTTCGTCAAGATGATCCACAACGGCATCGAGTACGCCGACATGCAGCTGATCGCCGAGGCGTACGACCTGCTCCGCACCGTCGGCGGCCTCGAGCCTGCCGAGATCGCGGACGTGTTCGCCGAGTGGAACAACGGCTACCTTGAGTCGTACCTGATCGAGATCACGGCCGAGGTGCTGCGCCAGGTGGATGCGGAGACCGGCAAGCCGTTCATCGACATCGTCCTCGACCAGGCGGGCTCCAAGGGCACCGGCGTCTGGACCGTGCAGAACGCGCTCGACCTGGGCGTCCCGGTCGGCGGCATCGCGGAGGCCGTGTTCGCCCGTGCCGTCTCGTCGAAGCCGAACCAGCGCGCCGCCGTGCAGGCCACCGTCCAGTCGCGTCCGGAGGGGCAGAAGGCGTCCGACGTCGCGGCTTTCGCGGACGACGTGTCCAAGGCGTTGTACGCCTCGAAGGTCGTCGCGTACGCGCAGGGCTTCGACGCGATCATCGCCGGCGCCGAGAAGTACGGGTGGGACATCCACAAGGACCGCATCGCGAAGATCTGGCGCGGTGGCTGCATCATCCGCGCCCAGTTCCTGAACCGCATCGCGGACGCCTACGACGAGAACCCGAACATCGCGACCCTGCTCGAGGCGCCGTACTTCGCGGACGCCGTGCGCGAGGGCGAGGACGCCTGGCGCCGCATCGTCGCCACGGCGGCGATGTCCGGAGTGCCCGTCCCCGGCTTCGGCTCGGCGCTGTCGTACTACGACTCGCTCGCCTCGAAGCGCCTCCCCGCCGCCCTCGTGCAGGGCCAGCGCGACTTCTTCGGCGCGCACACCTACAAGCGCGTCGACAAGGAGGGCACGTTCCACACCCTGTGGTCCGGCGACCGCACCGAGATCGAGACCGAGGGCTCCTCGCACTAGCCGCCCCCACCGCCGAGTACACGAAGAGTGCACGCCGATTCCCGTATCGGCGTGCACTTTTTGTGTACTCGGGGGCGGGTGCGAGAGAGGATGGGGTGGTGACGTACGACGACCACCCCGAGCTCGCGGAGTACGAACCGCTCGGCGAGCGGCCCCTGCGCGGCCGCGGGATGACCGTGGCCAGCCGGGTCTTCGTCGTCGTCGCGCTCGGCGCGCTGCTGCTCCCCGGCATCCTGCTGACCATCAGCATCCAGACCCAGACCGCCGACTACACGTGCGCGGTCTATGCGCGGCAGTACCAGCCGGAGTCGCTGGGATCGTCCGCGCGCTTCGAGCTCATGGGGCCCCTCGGCCCGGGCTGGCAGTGCTACGCGCTCAACACCGAGGGCGACGGGACGTGGGTGGCCCCGCTCGGACTCATCCCGTCGGCTCCGCACCGGCTGCCGTGATGAGCGTGCGGACCGTCGCCAGCAGCCACGCGGCGTAGCGGTCTTCGGTCCAGCCGCTCTCGCCGACGAGCTGCTGGTGGCCCTCCGGAGACATGACGAACGACAGGGCGGCGGCCAACTCGGCGCGGCCGTCGTCGTCCAGCCGGGCGATGGAGACGATGCCGCGCTCCCCCAGCAGGCCCACCATCGCCGCGTAGTCGGCGTGACGGCGCGCGAGCAGTTCGGCGAGCACCGCGCCCACCGCTTCGTCATCCCGTGCGGCGGCCGTGAAGGTCGCCCAGAGCCCGGACGTTCGCGCGTTGGCGGCGGCGATGAACGGGACGAGCTCTTCGAGCATCCGCTTGGGATCGTCGAGGGCGGCGATCGCCGCGACTTCGGGGCGCTCGGTGAGCGACGCCTCCCCCGCCTCTCCGCCGAACGTCAGCTCGAACGCGGAAAGCAGCAGCGCCCGTTTGGGGCCGTGGACCTTGACGCTCTCTACCGAGACGCCGGCGGCGGCGGCGATCTCGGAAAGCGACGCGCTCGCGTACCCACGGGCGGAGAACACGGCCGCAGAGGCCTCCAGGATGCGGCGACGGGTCTGCCGCGCGTTCTCCTCACGGAGGGTGGAGCGGTACGGACGGGTGGTGGCCACTATTGACTACCTTTCACGTGTAGTGAATACTGTTGACGTTTATTCGACTCTACCCGAAAGGCTCCCATGAACGCCCGCCCGCTCGACATCCTCCTATGCAGCACCCCGGTGCACGGCCACGTCACCCCGCTGCTCGCCGTCAGCCGAGCGCTCGTGGAGCGCGGCCACCGCGTCCACTTCCTCACCGGCGAGCGCTACCAGCAGGCGGCCGCGGCGACCGGCGCCACCGCGCTGCGGCTCCCGGCCGACGCCGACTACGACGACACCGACATGGATGCGGCGTTCCCCGGTCGCGTCGGGCTGACCGGGCCCGCGGGCATCCGCTACGACATGACCGAGATCTTCCTGCGGCCGGCGCGCAGTCAGCTCGCGGCGGTGGACGCGGTCCTCCGTGACCTGCGCATCGACGTCGTGCTGGCCGAGAGCCTGTTCCTCGGGGCGGCCCTGTTCGTCTCCCGCCCGCGCGACTCCCGGCCGCCGCTGCTCAACCTCGGGATCGTGCCGCTCGGCCTCAAGAGCCGGGACACGGCGCCGTTCGGACTCGGCATCCCGCCACGACCGGGCGGCGTGGGGCGGCTGCGCAACGCGATGCTGACCCTCGCCGCGGAGAAGGGCGTGTTCGCGCCGGTGCAGCGCGCGGCCGTCCGCGCGGGCGCCGAGGCCGGAACGGGGCTGAACGGCTTCGTGCTCGACTGGCCGTCGCACTCCGACGGCGTCGTGCAGTTCACGGTTCCCGAGTTCGAGTACCCGCGGGGCGATGTGCGGGTGCCGGTGAGCTTCGTCGGTCCGATCTCGCGCACGCGCGCCTCCGACACTCCGCTGCCGGCGTGGTGGGGCGACCTCGACGACGGGCGGCCGATCGTCCACGTCACGCAGGGCACCGTCGCGAACCGCCGGTTCGACGACCTGGTGCTGCCGACCATCCGGGCGCTCGCCGACGACGACGTGTGGGTGGTCGCGAGCACCGGCGGGCGCCCGGTCGCCGAGCTCGGCGCGGATCTCCCGGCGAACGCACGGATCGCCCCGTACCTCCCGTATGACCGATTCCTGCCGCGCACCGCGGTCTACGTCACGAACGGCGGCTACGGCGGCATCCACTACGCGATGGAGCAGGGCGTGCCGATCGTCGTCGCCGGGACCACCGAGGACAAGACGGAGGTGTCGGCGCGGGTCGCCTGGTCGGGCGTGGGCATCAGCCTGCGGACGAACCGACCATCGGAGGCGGCGGTGCGGGATGCGGTGCGCGCCGTGCTGCGCGACCCCGGCTACGCCGAGCGCAGCGCAGGAATCGGCGAAGCGATCCGGCGCTCACCGGGCGCCGACGGCCTGGAAGCGGCTATCGTCGCCGCCGCGGGAACGGCTACGCCGCTCCGTCGAACATCGAGGTGACCGACCCGTCGGTGAACACCTCGCGGATCGCGTTCGCGAGCAGCGGCGCGATCGGCAGCACGGTGAGGTTGTCCCAGCGCTTGTGCTCGGGCAGCGGGAGCGTGTCGGTGACGACGACCGAGTCGATCGCGTCGCTCTGCAGCAGCTCGACGGCCGGGTCGCTGAACACCGCGTGCGTCGCCGCGACGACGACGCCGGTCGCGCCCGCGGCCTTCAGCGCCTCGGCCGCCTTGACGATCGTGCGGCCGGTGTCGATGAGGTCGTCGACGAGCAGGCAGACGCGGCCGTTGACATCGCCGACGATCTCGTGCACCGACACCTGGTTCGGCACCAGCGGGTCGCGGCGCTTGTGGATGATCGCGAGGGGCGCGCCGAGCTTGTCGCTCCAGATGTCGGCGACGCGAACGCGGCCCATGTCGGGCGAGACGACGGTCAGAGTCGAAGGATCGAGCTCGCGCTTCATGTGGTCGAGCAGCACCGGCATCGCGAACAGGTGGTCGACCGGACCGTCGAAGAAGCCCTGGATCTGCGCGGCGTGCAGGTCGACCGACATGATGCGGTCGGCGCCCGCCGCCTTGAAGAGGTCGGCGACGAGGCGGGCGGAGATCGGCTCGCGGCCGCGGCCCTTCTTGTCCTGGCGGGCGTACGGGTAGAACGGGGCCACCACCGTGATGCGCTTGGCGGACGCGCGCTTGAGCGCATCCACCATGATCAGCTGCTCCATGAGCCATTCGTTGATCGGCGACGTGTGCGACTGGATGACGAACGCATCCGAGCCGCGGACGCTCTCGTCGAAACGCGCGTAGATCTCGCCGTTGGCGAAAGTGCGGGCGTCGGTGGGGATCAGCTCGCTTCCCAGGCACTCCGCGATCTCCTGCGCGAGCTGGGGATGCGCGCGACCGGAGATCAGGACGAGTCGTTTCTGGCCGGTCGCGGTGATCCCTGACACTTATTCTCCGCTCTCTGCCGAGGCGTCGCTCTCGCGTGCCGCCTTGTCGGCGTCAGTGCCCGGCCGCTTCTCCGCGACCCAGCCTTCGATATTGCGTTGCGGGGCGACGGTGATGGCGAGGGCTCCCGCCGGGACGTCCTTGCGGACGACCGTTCCCGCACCCGTGTACGCTCCGTCACCTATCCTAACCGGCGCGACGAGTGCCGTGTTCGTGGCGATGCGGACGTGCGAGCCGATGACCGTGCGGTGCTTGTTCACGCCGTCGTAGTTGGCGGTGATGACGCCCGCGCCGAGGTTGCCCCCTCGCCCACCTCGGCGTCGCCGACGTAGTTGAAGTGAGCGAGCTTGGTGCCCTCGCCGATGGTTGCGTTCTTCGTCTCGACGAACGTGCCGATCTTGCCGTGGGCGCCGAGCACGGTGCCCGGACGGAGGTAGGCGAACGGGCCGACGGTCGCGCCGGCCCCGATCACGGCGAGCGTCGCATCCGTGCGCTTCACGGTCGCACCCGCGCCGACCTCGGTGTCGAGGAGGGTGGTGTCCGGTCCGATCGTCGCACCGGTCTCGACGAGGGTCGCACCGCGCAGCTGCGTGCCCGGGAGGAGGGTGACGTCGGGCTCCAGCTTCGCCTTGACATCGATCCACGTCGTCGCCGGGTCCTGGACGGTGACCCCGGCGAGCTGCCAGGTGCGCACGATGAGCGCGTTGAGCTTCGCGGCCGCATCGCTCAGCTGCGCGCGGTCGTTGATGCCCTCGACCAGCCACGACTCGGAGACCGGGAGCGCATCCACGTCGAAGCCCGCTTCGCGAAGCAGGCCGATCACGTCCGTGAGGTACTTCTCGCCCTGTGCGTTGTCGGTCGAGACGAGGGCCAGCTTGTCGCGCAGCGCGGCAAGGCCGAAGAGATAGATGCCGGCGTTGATCTCGCCGATGGCGCGCTCGTCGTCGGTCGCGTCCTTGTGCTCCACGATGCGGTCGAGGTGGCCCTCGGGCGTGCGGACGATGCGGCCGTAGCCGGTGGCGTCGGCCGGGAAGGAGGAGAGGATGGTCGCCGCGGCCTCACCGGAGCGGTGCTTCGCGATCAAGTCGCGCAGGGTGGCCGCGTCGAGGAGCGGCACGTCGCCGTTGACGACGAGCACGTCGCCGGAGAAGTCGTCCGGGAGGGCCGCGATGGCCTGCTCGACCGCGCGTCCCGTGCCCGGCACCTCGTCCTGGTCGACGATGACGGCCTCGGGCATGTCCGCCTGGATGACCTCGGCGAGCCGGTCGCGCTCGTGCCGGACGACCGCGACGACGTGAGCCGCGTCCAGCTCGTGCGCCGTCGCGAGCACGTGCGACACGATCGGGATGCCGCCGAGCGGGTGCAGGAGCTTGGGGGTCGCGGACTTCATCCGCGTTCCCTGCCCCGCCGCGAGGACGACGATGGCGAGATTCTGGTCGGTCATGTCTCTCCAGGGGTTCGCATGGTTGCGCTCCGCCTCCAGGACTCGAACCTGGACCTAACAGCTCCAAAGGCTGTCGTGCTGCCATTACACCAAGGCGGAACACGCGTTTCGCGCAGGTGACAGTCTGCCAGACGCGTCCCGCCCGCGAGCCGCACCCGACCCCAATAGCATGGGGGATGGCCGACGCACGAGACGAGGTGGACCGCATCGTCGACGCCTGGCTGCGCGAGTGCCCGGACCTCGACTTCGCCCCGCTGCAGGTGCTCTCGCGGGTCGACCGCCTCTCCCGCCACCTGGACCGCGCCCGCCGCGCCGCCTTCGAGCGCTCCGACCTCGACTCGTGGGAGTTCGACGTGCTGGCCGCCCTCCGCCGCGCCGGCGCGCCGTACCAGCTGAGCCCGAAGTCCCTGCTGCAGCAGACCCTGGTCTCGTCCGGCACGATGACGAACCGCATCGACCGCCTCGTCGCGCGCGGGCTGGTCGAGCGCCGCACCGACCCGAACGACGGCCGCGGCATCCTGGTGCAGATGACGGCGGCAGGACTGACCCGGGTGGATGCGGCGATCACGCGGCTGGTGGATGCGGAAGCGGAACTGCTCGAAGGGCTGTCGGCGGCGGATGCGGAGCGGCTGGCGGGGTTGCTGCGGAAGCTGAGTCTGGGGTTCGACGCCGAGGCTTGACGTCGGTCGCCCACCGCATACCCCGCTCCCAGGTGGCCGTTATGCCGCTCTCATAAACTCGGTGGAGATGAAACTCTCCCGACTGAAGCGACTGCCCTCCCGGGTCAAGCGCGCCGCGCGCTATGAGATCCACGCGCATTGGCGCCGTCAGCCCATCGTGCAGGGGTCGGTGTTCTACGAGTCGTTCTCGGGCAACGGGATGCTCGACAACCCGGAGGCCCTGTTCCGGGAGCTGCTTGCCGCGCCCGACCTGCATCACCTGACGCACATCTGGGCGCTCTCCGACCTGTCGCTCTACCGTGCCGCAGTTCAGGAGTTCTCCGGCGACGACCGCGTCACCTTCGTCCGCTACGGGTCCGCCGCGTACTACCGGGCGCTCGCCACCAGCCAGTACCTCGTCAACAACGCGACCTTCCCGCCGGACTTCTCCAAGCGTCCCGGGCAGGTGTACCTCAACACCTGGCACGGCACCCCGCTGAAGCGGATGGGCTACGACATCGAGGGCGGCGCGCTCGCCACGGCGAACATCATCCGGAACTTCGTCCAGGCCGACTACCTGCTCTCGGCGAACCCGTTCATGTCGGAGCAGATGTATCAGACCGGGTACAAGCTCACCGGTGTCTACCGCGGCACCCTCGTCGAGGAGGGCTACCCGCGTATCGACCGGCAGTTCCTCGACGAGCGCGAACGCGAACTGGTGCGGCAGCGGCTCGTCGGCGCCGGTATCCCGCTCGGCGACCGCAAGGTCATCCTGTACGCACCGACCTGGAAGGGCGCGACCTTCGGGCGGCCCGAGGACGACCTGGACGCCCTGCTCGCGCACATCGCGCAGATCGAGGAGCGCATCGACACCAGCCGGTACGCCGTGCTGCTGAAGACGCACCAAACCGTGCACGCGATGGCCGCCGACCGGCCGGAGCTGAAGCGGATGCTCGTGCCGAACGAGATCCCGACCAACCTGGTGCTCGGCGCGACGGACATGCTCATCTCCGACTACTCGAGCATCTTCTTCGACTTCCTGCAGACCGGCCGGCCGATCGTGTTCTTCACACCCGATCTCGCCGACTACGCCGGCACCCGAGGGCTCTACTTCGAGCCGGAGGAGTGGCCGGGCCCGGTGCTGATGTCGGCGCGCGAGGTCGGCGACGAGCTCCACGCGATCGCCGAGAACGGGGACGCGGTGCCCGAGGCGTCGCGCGAGAAGTACCTCGACATGCAGCGTCGTTTCACGCCCTACGAGGACGGACAGGCGTCCAAGCGGGTCGTCGACATCGTCTTCCGCGGGGTGCGCGAGGGCTACCGCCTCCGCACCGACCTCGCCGATGACGGCCGGCAGAAGATCCTGCTGTACCTCGGCGGGATGCGGCCCAACGGCATCACGACGTCCGCCCTCAATCTGCTCAACAACATCGACCACGAGCGTTACGACGTGTCCGCCTTCTTCGCGCAGAGCCGGTCGCGGGTCATCCAGGGCAAGCAGATGCAGATCCATCCCGACGTGCGCCAGTTCCCGCGCGTCGGCGGCATGAACGGCGCCAAGCTGCTGCACCTCGCCCGCCACCTCGACTTCCGGCGCGGGCGCATCGCGCAGCACGCGGACATCCCGGCGCAGAACCAGCTGTGGGACGACGAGTGGTACCGCTGCTTCGGCGAGAGCCGGTTCGACTACGTAGTCGACTTCTCGGGCTACGGGCCGTTCTGGGCGACACTGCTGCTGCACTCCCCCGACGCGCAGCGGGCGATCTGGCTGCACAACGACCTCGCCTCCGACGCGCACCGCGAGGTGAACGGCGAGAAGCGGATGCTGCACAGCCTCACGCAGATCTTCACCCTCTACGGGCAGTACGACCACCTCGTCTCCGTGTCGCCGACGCTGTCGCAGATCAACCGCGACGCGCTGAACGAATACGCGGCGCCCGAGAAGTTCGTGTCGGCACTGAACACGGTGGACGCCGAGCACATCCTCGAGAACGCCGCCGGCGACCTGCACGAGCTGACGTTCGACGAGGAGACGGGCAGCATCCCGGACTGGGCTGAGCTGCTGCTCGCCGACGACGAGGACGTGACGACCTTCGTGAACGTGGGTCGACTCTCCCCGGAGAAGAACCAGACGCGCCTCATCCGCGCGTTCGCCGCGGTGCACGCCGAGAACCCGCGCACCCGGCTCGTCGTGGTGGGGTCCGGTCCGCTCGCGGGTGATCTGGAGGCGCTGGTCGCGGAGCTCGGGCTGCAGGGGTCGGTGTTCCTCACCGGCATGCAGCGGAACCCGCACGCGATCATGGCGAAGGCCGACTGCTTCGTGCTGTCGAGCGACTACGAGGGGCAGCCGATGGTGCTGCTGGAGGCGCTGGTCCTGCAGCTGCCGATCGTCACGGTCGAGTTCGCGTCGGCGAAGAACGCCCTGCCCGTCGGGAGCGGCATGGTCGTGCCGCAGACGGTCGAGGGCGTGGCCGACGGGATGCGCGCGTACCTGCGCGGCGACGTGCCCGACAGCCACTTCGACTACGTCGCCTATAACCGCAAGGCCGTCGCCGAGTTCTACGCCGCGATCGGCGCCGTCCCCGTCCCGGCCCCCGCCCCCGCCCCCGCCGACTAGCCCCCACCCCCGAGTCCGCAAAGACTGCACGCGACACGCCGGTGGGGCGTGCACTCTTTGCGGACTCGATGGGGGCGTCGTCAGGCGCGCGCGAGCAGGGCCGGAAGATCGAGGCCGGTCGGGAGCTCGCCGTAGAGGGAGCCGCGCTCGGGCCCGAGGCGGGCGGCGACGAACGCGTCGGCGACCGGGGCCGGCGCGTCCCGGATGAGGAGCGAGGCCTGCAGCGCGACGGCGAGCGCGGACACGAGCGAGCGCACCGACGCCTCAGCGGCGACCGGATCGGCGTCCGCGGCCGCGACGCACGATGCGACCCGCGCCCGCAGCCGGTCGTGGTGCGCGTCGAAGGTCCGGTACACGCCGCGGGCAGCCGCCAACTCCGCGTCGAACGCCTCCCACGCCGCCGGCTCCCTGCGCAGGGCGCGCAGCACATCCAGCGCGATGACGTTGCCCGACCCCTCCCAGATCGCCATCACCGGCTGCTCCCGGTACCGTCGCGCCAGCGGGAACGCCTCGGTGTACCCGTTCCCGCCGAGGCATTCCAGCGCCTCGTACGCGTGTCCCGGGCCGCGCTTGCACACCCAGTACTTCGTCACGGCCGTGGCCAGCCGCCGGAACGCGACATCCGACGACGGCGCGTCCGCGTCGTGCGCCCGCGCCAGCCGCAGCGCGACCGTGGTCGCCGCCTCCGACTCCAACGCCAGGTCGGCGAGCACAGCGGCCATCGCCGGCTGGTCGATCAGCCGAGCGCCGAACGCCGAACGGTGCCGGACGTGCCACGCCGCCTCCGCGACCGCCTGACGCATCCCCGCCGCGCTGCCGTAGACGCAGTCGAGCCGCGTGCGATTGACCATCTCCAGGATGGTGCGCACGCCGCGTCCCTCCTCCCCTAGCAGGTAGCCGACCGTCCCGTCGAACTCGACCTCGCTGGACGCGTTGGAGCGGTTGCCGAGCTTGTCCTTCAGCCGCTGGAGGAGGAACACGTTGCGGTCGCCGTCGTCCAGCACCCGCGGAACCAGGAAGCACGACAGCCCGGCCGCGGTCTGCGCCAGGACCAGGAACGCATCCGACATCGGCGCCGAGCAGAACCACTTGTGCCCGGTGAGCAGCCAGCGTCCGTCGCCGTCGGCGAGCGCCCGCGTGGTGTTGGCGCGGACGTCCGAGCCGCCCTGCTTCTCGGTCATCGCCATCCCGAACAGCGCCGACGTCTTGTCCGCGTGCAGCCGGGCGTCGTACTCGCGGCTGAGCAGGCGCGGCATCCATTCGGCGGACAGGGACTCGGAGGCGGCGAGCGCAGGGACGGCCGCGTGCGTCATGGAGACGGGACAGGCGTGCCCGGGCTCGACCTGCGCGAACAGCATGAAGGTGGCGGCGCGGGCGACGTTCGCGCCCGGCCGGGGTTCGGCCCACGCGGAGGTGTGCGCCCCGGCGGCCACGGCCTGGGCGATCACGCGGTGGTACCCGTCGTCGTACTCGACCTCGTCGATCCGGTTGCCCCAGCGGTCGAACGCGCGCAGCTGCGGCTCGTGGACGTTCGCGAGCTCTGCATCCCGCTGGAAGGACGCCGACCCGACGAGTCGCCCGATCTCGCCGAGCGAAGCGGCCGCCCAGCCCGCGTCGTACCGCTCCACGCCCTCGCGCAGCGGCGCGTTGGCGGCGAACTCGTCGACGTCGACGCGCGGCGGAGGCTGGTTCACGACGGTGTGGGTGACCATGGCGGGAGTCTAGTGCGGCATCCCCGGTAGGCTGGATGGCCTCATGGCTCACCTTCTCGGCGCGGAAGCGCTGCACCTGGAGTACCCGACGCGCACCGTGTTCGACTCCGTCACCCTCGGCCTCGCGGAGGGCGACCGCATCGGCGTCGTCGGCCGCAACGGCGACGGCAAGTCGACGCTCCTGCAGCTGCTCGCCGGACGCCTAGAACCCGACTCCGGCCGGGTCACACGGCGGCGGGATGTGACGGTCGGGATGCTCGACCAGCGCGACGAACTGCCGGCGCAGCTGACCGTCGGGCACGCGATCGTCGGCGACCGCGAGGAGCACCTGTGGGCCGGCGATCCGCGGGTCCGGGACGTGCTCG
The DNA here is from genome assembly GCF_050632865.1 of Leifsonia poae. Taxonomy (GTDB): domain Bacteria; phylum Actinomycetota; class Actinomycetes; order Actinomycetales; family Microbacteriaceae; genus Leifsonia; species Leifsonia poae_B. The sequence goes on from NZ_JBODSA010000002.1 coordinate 143,947, forward strand.
CGGGGCTCGTGTCGGACATCCGGTGGGATGCGACCATCGGGGAGCTCTCCGGCGGGCAGCGGCGGCGCGTCGCACTCGCCGCGCTGCTGGTGCACGACCACGACATCCTGTTCCTCGACGAGCCGACGAACCACCTCGACCTCGAGGGCGTCGCCTGGCTGGCGCAGCACCTGAAGGGACGCTGGTCCTCCGGCTCGGGCGCGCTGGTGGTCGTGACGCACGACCGCTGGTTCCTCGACGAGGTGTCGACAGCGACGTGGGAGGTGCACGACGGCATCGTCGAGCCCTTCGAGGGCGGTTACGCGGCCTACGTGCTGCAGCGCGTCGAGCGCGACCGGATGGCCGCCGTGGCCGAGACGAAGCGTCAGAACCTCATGCGCAAGGAGCTGGCGTGGCTGCGTCGCGGGGCGCCCGCGCGCACGTCCAAGCCGAAGTTCCGGATGGACGCCGCGGCCGAGCTGATCGCCGACGAGCCGCCGCTGCGCGACACGGTGGCCCTGACCACGCTGGCGACCGCCCGCCTGGGCAAGGACGTGGTCGACCTGCTCGACGTCTCTGTCTCGTATCCGCCCAAGACCGTCCTGCGGGACGTCGAGTGGCGCATCGCTCCGGGCGAGCGCACCGGCATCCTGGGCGTGAACGGCGCGGGCAAGTCGACCCTGCTCGGCCTCGTCGCCGGCACCGTGCAGCCGGACTCCGGTCGCGTGAAGCGCGGCAAGACCGTCAAGATCGCGACCCTGACGCAGCAGCTCGACGAGCTGGACGAGGTGCGCGACGAGCGGGTCAGCGCGGTGGTCGCGGGGAAGAAGACGACGTATCTCGCGGGCGGCAAGGAGGTGAGCCCCGGCCAGATGCTGGAACGGCTCGGCTTCACGAACGCGCAGCTCTCCACGCCGGTGAAGGACCTGTCGGGCGGCCAGAAGCGCCGCCTCCAGCTGCTCCTCATCCTGCTCGACGAGCCCAACGTCCTCATCCTGGACGAGCCGACCAATGACCTCGACACCGACATGCTCGCCGCGATGGAGGACCTGCTCGACTCGTGGCCCGGGACGCTGCTCGTCGTCTCGCACGACCGCTATCTGCTGGAGCGGGTCACCGACCAGCAGTACGCGGTGCTGGACGGCCGCCTGCGGCACCTGCCCGGCGGGGTGGACGAGTACCTGCGGCTGCGGCGGGCGCAGAGCGCGAGCGACGGGACGGCGTCGGCGCCGTCCGCGGCCGGGGCGACGGCCTCCGCCCCCGCCCTCTCGGGCGCCGCGCTGCGCACCGCCGAGAAGGAGCTCACGGCGCTCGACCGGCGCCTCGCCAAGGTGACCGATCAGGTCGCGGCGAAGCATGAGGAACTGGCACGGCATGACCAGAGCGACTACGTCGGCCTGGGCCGCCTCACCGACGAGCTTCGGACGCTGGAGGGCGAGATCGCCGACCTCGAGACCCGTTGGCTGGAGCTCTCCGAACAGCTGGAGGGCTGACTCCCGCCAGCGGCCCAGCGGCATCACGCCGGCGGACGGACAGAACGCTTGCGCCTGCGCACACCCCCGGACTGGGGAACGAATCGCCGTCCGCACTGTGCGATGATCCTGAGAATCGTCCGCGTACCCGACCCGACGCGGCCGAGGGGGAACGGGAGCGGCACGTGAGCGAGGAGATCGGGGCCGTGGAGACGCGGCCCCTGTTCGGACGGGACCATGCCCGGGAGACGATCCTCCTGGTGGCCCACCGGGCGCGCGAGCGCGGTGGCGCCGTGCTGGTGACCGGCGAGGCGGGCCTCGGCAAGACCGCTCTGCTGGCCGACGTCGCCGAACGGCTCGAAGGATGGACGGTGCTCCGCGTCCACGCCGACTCGTTCGAGTCCGATCTCGCCTACGCCACCGTGGAGACGCTGATCCGCGGGCTGAACGGGCTGCGCGGACGCGGCCGCAGCTCCTCGGCGCGCATCCCCTCCCCGGCACCCGGGGATGACCCGCTGACCGTCGGCCGTCTCCTGCTCGACGCCGTGGACGCGATCGACGGCCCGGTGTGCCTCATCGTGGACGACGCGCAGTGGGTCGACGAACCGTCTGCGCGTGCGCTCCGCTTCGTCGTGCGCCGCCTCGCCGACCAGGGATTCCTCTTCACCGCGGCGACGCGGCCGCAGCAGAACAACGTGGTCGCCCTGTTCGACGACATCGCCTCGACGACGACCAATCACGCCCGCGTCGATCTGACGCCGCTGACCGTCGCGGACACGCAGGAGCTGGCCCGCCACCTCCTGGGCCACCCCATCTCCCGCCGCACGGCGACCCGCCTGACCGAGGCGACGCAAGGGTCACCCTTGCTCCTGAGCGTGCTGCTGGGGCAGCTGCGGGAGACGTTCGCGCAGGCCGTGCATCCCGCAGGCTGGGACCTCCCGGGCACCGCGATCACGCCCCTCGCGACCGCCATCTCCGCGTCCCTGGAAGGCGCGGACCCCTCGGTGCGCGCCGCAGCCGAGCTCGTCGCCGTGCTGCGCGACCCGCTGCCGCTGCCGGTGGTCGGCACCATCGCGACACGGCTCGGCGCCGACGTGGACGTGCACGCCGCCGTAGCGCGCGGGCTGGTGCTCGCCGAGACGCGGGACGGCGTGGTGCGGGTCGAGCCGGCGCACGCGCTGCTCGCCGACGCGCTCGCCGCGGAGGTGCCGCTCGATCGCCGGATCGCCATCCACCGCGTCGCCGCCGAGGTGCTTTCCGGGCACCGCGCGCTACGGCACCGGGTGGAGGCGGCCGACCAGGCCGACCCCGGCCTCGTCCGGGAGCTCCTGGGTGCGGCGCTGGCGGTGTCCGACCTCGGGCAGGCGGAGCAGGCTCTGAGCTATGCGCGGTCGGCCGTCGACTTGGCCGCAGGCGCCGAGGCGGAGCGGGCGCTGCTCGAGCTCGGACTCATCGCGATGCGGTTCCGGATGCACGAGCGCATCCTGGAGCTGCGTCCCGCGTACGAGGCGCTGCCGTCTTCTCCCACCCGCGACGCGGTGCTGCTCGAGGTGCGGACGCTCTCCCGCGACCTGCCCGGCGCCCTGGCGCTCGCGCTGGAACTGGAGCGCCGGCCCGCGACGACACCCGACGAGCGGGCGATCCGGGCACACGCGGCGGAGGCGCTGCCGAAGGTGCTCATGGCGATGGGCGACTTCGCGGGCGTGCTCGACCATCTGGAGACGTCGCGCCGGCACATCGCCGGCAGCCCCGCTCCCGACGAGGTCGCCGACCCCGCCCTGCGCTGGCTGGCGGCGCCTCAGGACGACCTGACGCGCCTCCTGGGGTGGGCGGTCATCTCGGCGTCGCACGCTCGTCGGCCGGAGCTGTTCGGGCCGCTGGTCGCCGAACTGGACGAGCTGACCGCCGGGCACGAGTCCCCGGCGACGGTGGATGCCCTGGTCGGGCGCGCCCGGGTGTTCATCCTGACGGGCGACGTCGACCGGTGGCGCGCCGACCTCTCGCGCGCCGCGGACCTGGTGCGCCGCTTCCCGACCAGCTGGACCGCCGGATTCGCGCGGACGATGTACGCGCACATCCTGTTCCTCACCGGCGAATGGGAGGAGTCGGTCACGCTGGCGGACACGGCGGTCGCGCTGGCGCTCGACGAGACGGACCTCTCCTGCTGGCCGATCGCCCTGTGGACCTCGGCGCTGGTGCGCGCGGGACGCGGCGAGGCCGAGGCGGTCGACGAGCGGCTGCGGGCGGCCGCGCAGGCGGATCCGCGGATCACCGGCTCGTACGACGGCGACCTGCCGTACCTCGCGCGCGCCGAGCTGGCCCGGGCGCTCGGGCGGCCCGAGGAGCAGCTGGCCGCGACCGCGGAGGCGGAGGCGGCCGCATCGCGCGGGTCCACGCTCGGCTGGCTGACGTACCGGGTGGACGCGCTCGCAGCGCTCGGGCGGGCGTCGGAGGCTCGTGAGGCCTACGAGCGGTGCGCGGCGCCGGGGATGTGGCGTCCGTACTACGGGTCGCTGCGCTGGCTGGAGGGACGTGTCCTGGAGGCCGAGGGTCGGGACGCCGACGCGCTCTCGGCGTACGGGGACGCTGCGACGGATCCCGCGGGGTCGCTGTTCCCGTTCCCGCAGGCGGTGGCGGCGGCGGACGCGGGACGGCTCGGGCTCGCGGCAGGGGGCGCGGACGCGCGGACGCAGCTGGAGGCGGCCGCCGCGACCTTCCGCCGGCTCGGGGCGTCCGGGTACCTCGCCCGCGCCGTGCGCATCCTGGACCAGGCCGACGCGGCGCCGGCCGCCCCCGTGGACCCGCTCGCCACGCTCACCACGCGGGAGCGCCAGGTGGCCCACGCGCTCGCGGCCGGGATGACGAACAAGGAGATCGCGGAGCGGCTGTACGTCTCGGTGACGACGGTGAACTTCCACGTGCGGAACATCCTGTCGAAGCTCGGGCTGCGCTCGCGCCGCGACCTGCGGACGCTGTCGCGGCGCAGACCCGTCAAATCTTGACGGTTTCGACCCCCGAGCAGGGCGCGTCGCGGGGTGGTCGCTTAGTGTGAAGTGACCCGGGATGCCCGGCCCGGTTCGCGGAAACGCTTCCCGCATGGACGAATCGTCTCAACCCGACGCGCGCCGCCGGCCGGGCATCCTCAGGGTGCGTGCTCTGGCCTTTTTTCCCCTCGTCCCAACGTCGGAAATTTGGCCCTCCTGGGTTCGAGATTCCTGCAGGACTGCCTATCGTCGGAGATTCGACCGTTGATGTCCGACGTTCCACAGATCGCGTCCGTGGGGAGTTCTCCACAGATTCCGGATCGGTCGCGCGCCTGGGCTCGCGGGCGGCGAGGCTGTTCTCATGACCAGCTTCGCCTCGCAGCTCCGCCCCTCAGTCTCCGACGATGCGCGCGCCGTGCACCGGCCCGGTGGCTCGCACGGCCTTGACCCGGGACGCGCTCAGCGCGATCTGCAGGTCGAGCGCCGAGTCGAGGTCGGCGGTCAGAAACGCCACCGTCGGCCCGGAGCCCGAGACGATCCCGGCGAGAGCGCCGTTCATCTCCCCCAGCTCGATGACGTCGGCGATCTCCGGAGCGAGATGGATGGCCGGCGCCTGCAGGTCGTTCGTCAGCGCCTCGGCGAGCATGGCCGGGTCGCCTGCGCGGAGGGCGTGAAGCACGGCCGAGTCGACGCTCGGCGTCAGCTGCGCCGGCGCGATGTCGCGGGCGTGACGCTCGCGGTGCCGGTCGAGCTCGCTGTAGACACGCGGGGTGCTGAGCTCGCCGTCCGGGAGCGCGAGCACCCAGTGGAACTGGCCGGTCGCGAGCGCCGGACTGAGCTGATCGCCGCGGCCCGTCCCGATCGCCGTGCCGCCGACCAGCGCGAAGGGCACGTCCGCGCCCAGGCGCGCGGCCAGCGCGTGCAGCTCGTCGCGGCCGACGTCGGTGCCCCAGAGGGCGTCGCAGGCGACGAGCGTCGCGGCCGCATCGGCGGAGCCGCCGCCCATGCCGCCCGCGATCGGCACGTGCTTGTCGATCTCGAGGCGCACGCCGCCGGTGTAGCCGGTGCGCCGGGCCAGCAGGCGGGCGGCCTTCAGTGCCAGGTTGGAGTCGTCGAGCGGGAGCCCGCTGGTGTCGATGGAACCGCCGAAGCTGAGGGAGAACTCGTCGTCCGGGTAGGCGCGGACGTCCTCGTAGAGCGAGACGGCCTGGTAGGCGGTCGCGACGTCGTGATAGCCGTCCTCCATGACGGCGCCGACGCGCATGAAGACGTTGATCTTGCCGGGAGCGCGAACGTGCACGCTGTCAACGTCCCACCCGTCCACCATGCCTCCAACCTACACACCCCGCGGACCCGCCGCTGTGCAGCTGCTGTGAGCTTTACGCAACCGAAACGGATGCGAGCCGGGCGAAGTCCGCGAGCGCCAGCTGCTCGCCGCGGAGGCTCGGCTCGAGGCCGGCCGCCTCCAGTGCGGTGGCGGCGGAGGTCGGGTCGCCGAACACCGGGGCGAGCGCTTGCCGCAGCGTCTTGCGGCGCTGCTGGAAGGCCGCGTCGACGAGCGCGAACGTGCGCAGGCGAAGGGCCTCGCCGCCGGGCTGCTGGTCGTGGCGCTCGAAGCCGACGAGCACGGAGTCGACGTTCGGCACCGGCCAGAAGATCTGGCGGCTCACGGCGCCGGCGGTCCGCCAGGTGCCGTACCAGGCGGCCTTGACGCTCGGCGCACCGTAGACCTTCGAGCCGGGCTGTGCCGCGATGCGGTGGCCGACCTCTGCCTGGACCATGACCACGCCCGAGCGGAGGCTCGGGAAGCGCTCCAGGAAGTGCAGCAGCACCGGGACGGAGACGTTGTACGGGAGGTTGGCGACCAGGCGAACCGGATCGGCGGGGAGCTCGGTGATGGCGAGCGCATCCCGATGGACGACCGTCAGGCGGTCCGCCGCGTCGGGGGCGAGCTCGCCGACCGTGATCGGGAGCTGCGCGGCCAGGCGCCCGTCGATCTCGACGGCGATGACGTCGGCGCCGGCCTCGAGCAGGCCGAGGGTCAGGGAGCCGAGGCCGGGGCCGATCTCGACCACGCGGTCGCCGGGCTGCACCTCGGCGACGCGGACGATGCGGCGGACCGTGTTCGCGTCGATCACGAAGTTCTGGCCGAGCTTCTTGGTCGGGGTGACGTCGAGCAGCTGGGCGAGGTCGCGGATCTCGGCGGGGCCCAGCAGGCGCAGCTCGCTCACGCGATGATCCCGATCGGCGTCGTGGGTGGCGGACCGACCGGCTCGCTGTCCCAGCGGCCGTAGACGAGCTCGGTGTTGGAGGTGATCTGCGCAGCGAGGGTGGAGGCGTCCGTGCCGATGATCTCGGCCATCGCCCGGAGGGTGTGCGGGATGAGGTAGGGCGCGTTCGGGCGGCCGCGGTACGGAGTCGGCGTGAGGAAGGGTGCGTCCGTCTCGACCATGATCAGGTGACGCGGGGCGGAGGCCAGCGCCTCGCGGAGCTTGGGCGCGTTCTTGAACGTGACGGTGCCGGCGAAGGACATGTACCAGCCGTTGTCGGCGCAGATGCGGGCCAGCTCGACGTCGCCGGAGAAGCAGTGGAACACCGTCCGCTCCGGCGCCCCGACGCGCTTGAGCGTGGCGACGACGTCGGCGTGCGCGTCGCGGTCGTGGATCTGCAGGGCGATGTCGTTCTGCTTGGCGATCTCGATGTGCGCTTCGAACGAGCGGAACTGCGCCTCGCGGCGCGGGCCCTCCTCGGTGCGGTAGAAGTCGAGGCCGGTCTCGCCGACGGCGCGCACGCGCGGCCGCCCGGCGAGCTCGGCGATCACCGCGAGCGCGTCGTCCAGCTCCCCGCGCTCCGCGTAGTCCGGAGCGTCGTTGGGGTGCAGGGCGACGGCCGCGAGCATCCGCGGCTCGATCGCGGCCGTCTCGGCCGACCAGCGCGAGGTCTCCACATCGTTTCCGACCTGGACGACCCCGCGCACGCCGACACTCGAGGCGCGGTCGAGGTGTTCGCGGTAGTCGAGCGGTTCGTCGCCGTCGCTCATCTCGAGGTGCGTGTGGTTGTCGTACACCGGGACGGTGAGCGCTTCGGGCAGCGGCGGGTACGCCAGGTCGCGACCGTCGGTGACGTGCCGCTGGCGGACGAACGACGGGTCCGTCATACCGTGGCGACCGCCTCTGCGTCGATCCGCGGGAACAGCGCCGCGAGCCCGTTGACCTCGGTGCCGGCGGGAAGCTGGCCCCAGTCGCCCGCGGTGCGCAGCGGCTGCGCGGTCAGCGCACCCAGCTCGCCCTCGACGCCCAGCGCCTCCCACAGCTTGGTGGTGGCGCCCGGGATGACCGGCGACAGCAGCACGGCGAGCGAACGCAGGCCCTCGGCGGCGGTGTACAGCACCGTGCCCAGGCGCTCGCGCTGAGCGTCGTCCTTCGCCAGCGTCCACGGCTCCTGCTCGGTGATGTAGCCGTTGAGCTCGTCGACGATGCGCCAGATGGCGGTCAGCGCGTCGTGGATCGCCAGCCGCGAGATCGCCGCATCGGCGTCGGCCGCCGCCGTGCGCACGACCTCCTGCACGTGCAGGTCGACCTCCTGGTACTCGCCCGCGGGCGGGACGATTCCCTCGAAGTACCGCGTGACCATGGCGATCACCCGCGAGGCGAGGTTGCCGAAGCCGTTCGCGAGCTCCGCCTGGTAGCGCGCGGCGAGGTCTTCCCAGCTGAACGAGCCGTCCTGCCCGAAGTTGATGGCGCGCATGAAGTAGTAGCGGAACGCGTCGGACCCGAAGGTGTCGGTGATCTGCGTCGGCGCGATGCCGGTCAGCTTGGACTTGGACATCTTCTCGCCGCCGACGAGCAGCCAGCCGTGGCCGAAGACGCGCTTCGGCACCTCGAGGCCGGCGGCCATCAGCATGGCCGGCCAGATGACGGCGTGGAAGCGCAGGATGTCTTTGCCGACCAGGTGGTTCGCGGGCCAGCGGCGGGCGAACTCCTCGTCGTCCTGCCCGTAGCCGACGGCGGTGATGTAGTTGAGCAGCGCGTCGAACCACACGTAGACGACGTGCGACTCGTCCCACGGCACCTTGATGCCCCAGTCGAAGCTCGAGCGCGAGATCGACAGGTCGGACAGCCCCTGGCGCACGAAGCTGACGACCTCGTTGCGCGCCGACTCGGGCTGCACGAAGTCCGGCCGCTCCTCGTAGAGCGACAGCAGCCGGTCGGCGAACTGACTCATGCGGAAGAAGTAGTTCTTCTCCTGCAGGAGCTCGAGCGGCTTCGAGTGGATCGCACAGACCTTCTGGCCCTCGTACTCCCCCGTGCCGTCGACGATCTCGCTCTGCGGCTTGAACTCCTCGCAGCCCACGCAGTACAGCGCCTCGTACTCGCCGGCGTAGATGTAGCCGTCGTCGTAGAGCTTCTGCAGGAACTTCTGGACGTTGACCTCGTGCCGCTCGTCGGTGGTGCGGATGAAGTCGTCGTTGGAGATGTCGATGGTCTTCAGCAGCGGCAGCCACTCCTCGCCCACCAGCTTGTCGGCCCACTCCTTGGGGGTGGTGCCGTTGGCGGTGGCGGTGCGCAGGATCTTCTGCCCGTGCTCGTCGGTGCCGGTCAGCAGCCAGGTGTCGTCGCCGGCCTGGCGGTGCCAGCGGGCCAGGACGTCGGCCGCGACCTCCGTGTACGCGTGCCCGATGTGCGGGACATCATTCACGTAGAAGATCGGCGTGGTGATGTAGAAGGAAGAGCCATCGGACATGGTGACTATCCTACGGGCGCGGGCGCGCGTGAAATCGTGTGTTACTCCGCCTGTGGAGAACGCTTCGCCAGCGCCGCCTGGTAGAGGTCCCGCTTGCCGAGTCCGGTCGCCTCCGCGACCTCGGCCGCCGCGTCCTTGAGCCGCGTCCCGCTCGCCACCAGGACGAGCACCTGCTCCACCGCCGCATCGGGATCGGCCGCCCGCGCGGGCGCGCCGGCCACCACGATCACGATCTCGCCGCGCACACCCTCCGCCGCCCATGCCGCGAGCTCGGCGGCGGATCCCCGGCGGACCTCTTCGTACAGCTTCGTCAGCTCCCGGCAGACCACCGCCCGCCGGTCGTCGCCGAACACCGCGGCGATGTCCGCGAGGGAGGCGGCGAGCCGGTTGGGCGACTCGAAGAACACCATCGTGCGCGGCTCGGCGGCGAGCGCGCGCAGCGTCGAGGTCCGCTCCCCCTGCTTCCGCGGCAGGAAGCCCTCGAAGGTGAACCGGTCGGTCGGCAGCCCCGACACCGCGAGCGCCGTGAGCACCGCCGACGGCCCGGGCAGCGCCGTGACGCCGACGCCGGCCGCGGCCGCCGCCTCCACGAGGTGGAAGCCGGGGTCGCTGACCGTCGGCATCCCGGCGTCCGAGAGGAGCACCACATCCTGATCGCGCGCCAGCTCGACCAGCTCGCCGGCGCGGTCGCGCTCGTTGTGGTCGTGCAGGGCGATGAGGCGCGGGCGGTTCTCGATCCCGAGTCCGGCAAGCAGCCGCTGGGCGACACGCGTGTCCTCCGCCGCGACCACGGTCGCGCCGTCCAGCACCTCCACCAGGCGGCGGGAGGCGTCGCCCAGGTTGCCGATGGGCGTGGCGGCGAGGATGATCATCCCCCCAGTCTGACAGCCTGCGGAGCGCCGACCGAAAGGCGACTCCGAGCCGCCGCCTCTAGCATGGCGTGGTGACCTCCGCACCCCCGACCGACGTCGTCGCCGCGCACCGCGCCGCCGAACCCGTCGGCAGCCGCCTCGACGACTGGTGGGCGCGCGTCCTGCGCACCCCGGCCCGGATGCGCCTCTGGTACTGGGGCGCGCCCATCGGCGTGACCCTGCTCGCCGCCATCCTCCGGATGTGGAACCTCGGGCAACCGCATGCGCTGGTGTTCGATGAGACGTTCTACGTCAAGGACAGCTGGTCGCTCTGGAACCTCGGCTACGAGGGCAGCTGGCCCGATAAGGCGGATGCGAAGTTCGCGGCCGGGGAGACCCAGATCTTCTCGTCCGATCCATCGTTCGTCGCGCATCCCCCGCTCGGCAAGTGGCTGATCGGGCTCGGGATGGCCGCAACGGGAGCGGGCAACTCGTTCGGCTGGCGGATCGCCACCGCGGTCGTCGGCACGCTCGCGGTCCTCCTCGTCTTCCTGATCGCGCGGGCGCTGTTCCGCTCGACGATGATCGCGACGATCGCGGGCTTCCTGTTCGCGATCGACGGTCACGCCATCGTGATGAGCCGGGTCGCGCTGCTCGACGGGTTCGTGATGTTCTTCGCCCTGCTGGCCTTCGGCTGCATCCTGCTCGATCGACGGTGGGCGGCGGACCGGCTCGCCGCGCGGGTCGCGGCCGAGCGCTCGGTGGGCCGCGATCCCGCCTGGGGCCCCGTGCTGTGGTGGCGGCCGTGGCTGATCGCCGCCGGCATCCTCTGCGGGTTGTGCGCGGGCGTCAAGTGGACCGGGTTCTACTTCCTCGCGTTCTTCGCCGTCTACACGGTGGTGGTGGATGCGGTCGCCCGCCGCCGCGAGAAGCTGCCGTTCTACATCAGCGGCTCTCTCCTCAAGCAGGCCCCGGCGACGTTCGTGCTGATGGTCCCGATCGCGTTCGTCACCTATGTCGCCTGCTGGGCGGGTTGGATCCTCACCAGCGACGGCTACTACCGGCACTGGGCCGAATCCGTCCACATGCAGTGGACGGGCGGCCTCTCTTGGGTCCCGCTGTGGATCCAGAACCTCTGGCACTACCAGACGGAGATGTACAACTACAGCATCAACCTGCACACGCCGCACCCCTACCAGTCCAACCCGCTGACGTGGACGCTGATGCTGCGGCCGACGAGCATGTACTACGTCGGCACGACGCAGGGACAGGACGGCTGCGCCTCCAGCTCGTGCTCCGCGGCCATCACCTCGCTCGGCAACCCGCTGATCTGGTGGGCGGCGACCGCGGCCATCCTGTTCCTGGTGTACTGGCTGATCAGGACGCGGGACTGGCGCATCGGCCTCATCCTCACCGGTCTGGCGGCGGGCTACCTGCCCTGGTGGCTCTACATGGGCCGCACGATCTTCACGTTCTATTCGATCGCATTCGAGCCCTACCTGATCCTGGCCCTGACGGCGGTGATCGCACTGGTGCTGGGCTCCCGGACCGACCCGGAGCGGCGGCGGACCCGCGGCATCCTCTGGACCGGCGTGTTCCTCGCCGCGTGCACGGTCGTGACGGCGTTCTTCTACCCGATCTGGACCGGCCAGCAGGTGCCGTTCTGGTTCTGGCAGATCCACATGTGGCTGCCCAGCTGGGTCTGAACCGCGGCTTCGGCCGTCGCCCTTCGCGGTGTCGGGGGCGGGTGGTAGACCGAGTGGTATGACGGATGCCGAACAGCCCCTCGATCTGGTCCCCCTTCCCGGCAGCGAGCGCCCTGAGCGCTCGGGCTTCCGCGCCCACGGCGGACTCGCACCGGGCTCCCGCATCGAGGCGACGCTCGTGCTGCGCCGCCGCGCCGAACTGCCCGCGACCGCCTTCGCGCAGCCGATCGGCCGCGAGGAGTTCGCCGAGCGCTACGGCGCGTCGCCCGATGACGTGGAACTGGTCCGCAGCACGCTCGAAGGCCTCGGGCTGACCGTGGAGGACGTGGATGCGGCCGCGCGCCGCGTCCGCGTCTCCGGACCGGTGGAGACGGTCGCCCGCGTCTTCGGGACCGACCTCGCCCAGTCGACCCGGGAGGACGCCGGCGACGATGCGCCGACCTACCGGCAGCGCTCCGGCGGGTTGAGCATCCCGGCCGCGCTCGCGGGCGTCGTCACCGCCGTGCTCGGCCTGGACGACCGGCCGCAGGCGCGGGCGCAGTTCCGCTACGTTCCGGCGGCAGCCGTGAACATCAGCTACACGCCGCCGCAGCTGGGCACCGTGTATTCGTTCCCGGAGGGCACCGACGGCTCCGGGCAGACCATCGCCATCATCGAGCTCGGCGGCGGGTACGTGCAGTCCGACCTCGACACCTACTTCGCCGGCCTCGGCATCCCGACGCCCTCGGTGACCGCGGTGGGAGTGGACGGCGGCTCCAACGCGCCTGACGGCAATCCCAACGGCGCGGACGGCGAGGTCATGCTCGACATCGAGGTGGCGGGCGCGCTGGCGCCGGGCGCCTCCATCGTCGTCTACTTCGCGCCGAACACCGACGCCGGGTTCCTGGATGCGGTGACCACGGCCGCGCACGCCGACCCGACGCCCGCCGCGATCAGCATCAGCTGGGGTCAGTCCGAGGACCAGTGGACCGCTCAGGCCCGCACGGCCTTCGACGAGGCGCTGCAGGATGCGGCGGCCCTCGGCGTCACCACCACGGCCGCCGCCGGGGACGACGGGAGCAGCGACCGCGTCGGCGACGGGCGTCCGCACGTCGACTTCCCGGCGTCCTCGCCGCACGCTCTGGCCTGCGGGGGCACGCGGCTCGAGGCGGACACCTCCACCGGCGCCGTGCACTCCGAGACGGTGTGGAACAACGGCAGCGGCGGCGGCGCGACCGGAGGCGGCGTCAGCGCGGTCTTCCCCCTGCCGGCCTGGCAGAAGGGCGTGGGCGTGCCGTCGGGCGCGGACGGGACGGATGCGGGCGGCGCGGCGAACGGCCCTGGGGGACGCGGGGTACCCGACGTCTCGGCCGTGGCCGACCCGCAGACGGGCTACCGCATCCGGGTCGACGGTCAGGACACCGTGATCGGCGGTACGAGCGCCGTCGCCCCGCTGTGGGCGGCCCTGGTCGCCCGGCTGGCGCAGTCGACGGGCAAGCCGCTCGGACTCGCGCAGCCGGCGCTGTACGACTCCATCGGGGCCGGACAGGTGGCGGACGGCTTCCGCGATATCACGCACGGCGACAACGGTTCGTACACGGCCACGGCGGGGTGGGACGCCTGCACCGGACTCGGCGTGCCGGACGGCGCGAAGCTGCTGTCGTCGCTCTGAGAAGCAGGACGGCCGTCGCGCTTCGATCCTGCGATGCGCGACGGCCGTCCGTCTCGTCGGGTCTACCAGACCCAGTTGAGGATGCCGGATCCGCCGACCGCCCAGCCGAGGACGAAGATGCGGACGATCGAGCCGACAATCTTGATCGCGCCGAGGGCGATCGCCCAGATGGCGAGCAGGCGCCCGCGCTCGCCGGTGCGGCCGATCTGGTTGAGGGCGACAGCCCCGAAGATGATCGCGAGCGGCCCGGCGAGGAAGACGGAGACGAAGCTGAGGATCGCCATCGTGTTGAACTTCGTCGTGGTCTGAGTGGAGGTCATTGATTCTTCCGTAGTTCTGGTGATGTGCGTGCGCAGAGTGCGCACATCCTTCAAGACGCACGATTCCGTCGTTCGTTACGCGAGGCGCCCGACAGAATGGGAGGAGTGAGCAGCTTGTCGCCGTCCGTCCGCCGCCCCGCGCCGTGGTTGCCCGGCCTCCTCGTGTGCGCGCTCGCAGCAGCCGCAGCGTGGGCGGTGCACTGGCTGGCGCCCGCCGTCCCGCTGCTGACGGCCGCCGTCGTCCTGGGCATCGTGGTGGGTCAGCTGCCCGCGGCCCGCCCCGCCGTCACCGGCGCGCTGGCGCCCGGCCTCTCGCTCAGTGCGAAGCGCCTGATGCGGATCGGCGTGGTGCTGCTCGGCCTGAAGCTGAGTCTGGGCGACATCGCGGGCCTCGGATGGGCGGCCATCCTGTCCACCATCGCCGTCGTCCTGCTCAGTTTCGTGGGGACCTTCGGCATCGGGCGGCTGCTGCGGCTCCCCGGGCACCAGCCGCTGCTGATCGCGACCGGCTTCTCGATCTGCGGCGCCTCCGCCATCGGCGCCATGAGCGGAGTCGTGAAACCGAAGGACGAGGAGGCGGCCACGCCGGTCGCCCTCGTGACCCTCTGCGGCACGCTCGCGATCTTCGTCCTTCCCCTGCTGTGGCATCCGCTCGGCCTGGACGCCGTGCAGTTCGGACACTGGGTCGGCGCGGGGGTGCACGACGTGGGCCAGGTGGTCGCGACCGCGCAGCTCGCGGGCGCCGCGGCACTGTCGGTCGCCGTCGTCGTCAAGCTCACGCGGGTGCTCATGCTCGCGCCGATGGTCGCGATCGCCTCCGTGGTGGAGCGACGCCGGCACGTCGAGGGCGACCCGGCGGCGAAGCGCCCTCCGATCGTGCCGCTGTTCGTCGCGGGCTTCCTTCTCGCGGTTCTCGTGCGCACGTTCGTCCCGCTCCCCCGGCGGTGACCGAGGGCGCGGACACCCTGCAGACCGTGCTGCTCGCGATGGCGTTGTTCGGTCTCGGGACCGCGGTCCGCCTCCGTTCGCTGATCGGAACCGGATGGCGCGCGCTCGTCACGGGCCTCGCCTCCTGGGCGCTCATCGCCGCCCTGGCGCTCGGCGCCGTGTGGCTGACCGCGCGCTGAGCGGGCTACTCGACGAGTTTCAGCCCGACCACGCACCCGAAAAGGCCGACGATCAGCAGCGCCTTCACCAGCGAGAACCCATCGCCGCCGAACAGCATCGCGTAGAGGACGGTGAGCGCGGCGCCGATGCCCACCCAGACGGCGTACGCGGTGCCGGTCGAGATCTCGCGCATGGCGAAGGCGAGGCCGCCCATGGACGCGACGAGCGCCCCGGCGAAGACGACGGTCGGCCACAGCCGACTGAAGCCCTCCGACTTACCGAGGGCCGTGGCCCACACGGCTTCGAGGACGCCCGAGAGGACGAGGACGATCCAGGACATGATCCGGCTCCTTGGCCAGTCTTGTCGCTCACCGGGTACTGATCCGTCGTCCGGGGCCCGCATCCGGGCCTGGTCACCCAGGGTACAGACGCCGTCATAAAACCCGCTGAGCACCGTCTACAAGGTGTGCGGCCGAACCCTAGCGGCCGCGGAATCCGAGGTCACCCATGTACGACGAGATGCTTGCATTGACGGGCGCCGGCGCTATTGCGATCGGCGCGATCCAACTCGACCACTGGTGGGTCGGCGCAGCCGCCGGCGCCCTTGTCGCGTCCGGGGTGCTGCTGCTGCGGGTCCGCGTGCGCCGGCGCGCCCAGTGAAAGCGCTCGGCTTCGTCGTCTTCGCGCTCGTCATCACCACGTTCGCCGTCCTGTGGTCCCTGCGCGGCGGCCCGAGCTGGTACGGCGTGGCCGTGATGAGCGTGCTTTCGATCAAGCTGGTGCTGTCCTGGCGATCCCCGGTCTGGACGACCCGGACGAGGATCCAGGCCGAGCGGGTGGCGAACCTCGTCGTCGGGGTGGCGATCCCGATGTACAACGAGGACCCGGACATCATCGCCGCCTCACTGCGCTCCCTGCTGGCACAGACGCGTCTTCCCCAGTCGGTCGCGATCGTCGACGACTGCTCGGGCGACACCCGCGCCCTCGCCGAGGCGGAACGGTGGACCCCGGCGTTCGCCGAGAAGGGCATCCCGGTCACCGTGATCCGCTTCGAGGAGAACCGCGGCAAGCGGGAAGGACTCATCGCGTGCCTCGAAGCGCAACCGGAGGCGGACGTGATGCTCTGCGTCGACTCCGACACGGTTCTGGACGAGCGTGCGCTCGAGCAGGCCCTCATCCCGTTCCACGACGCCGGCGTGAGCGTCGTGACGGGGCTCGTCCTCGCACTGAATTACCGGACCAACCTCCTCACCCGTCTGATCGACATCCGGTACGCCAACGCCTTCCTGTTCGAGCGCGCCGCGTACTCCGCGCTCGGGTCGGTGCTCTGCGCGTGCGGCTCGCTGGCCATCTACCGCACGTCGCTCATGCAGAAGTACAAGCACGACTTCCTCACGCAGACCTTCCTCGGCGCCCCCGCGGTGTTCGGCGACGACCGCCGCCTCACCAACTACGGGCTGCTCGAGGGGCGGGTGCTGTTCCAGCAGACGGCGATCGCCTACACGGCCGTGCCCGAGCGCTGGGGACACTACCTGCGGCAGCAGGTGCGGTGGAACAAGTCCTTCTTCCGGGAGTCGCTGTGGGCCCTCGGCAACCTGCCGATGAACAGGTGGGGCTTCTGGCTGACACTGTCCGAGGTGCTGACCTGGGCCGTGTTCAGCGTCGCCGTGCTGTGGGCGCTCGTCGTCGCTCCCCTGATGACCGGGGTGCTGCTGCTCGGCCCGTACCTGATCTACATCGTCCTGGTCGCGTACGCGCGGTCGGTGCGCTACCTCGACCTGACCGGTGTGCGCCAGACGCGGCGCGACAAGCTCATCGGCTTCGCCATCTCACCGCTCTACGGCGTCGTCCACATCCTGCTGCTGATGTGGCTGCGGATCTACGCGCTGTGCACGCTGCGCTCCGGAGCTGGGGCACGCGCAAGAGCGTCGAGGTGACGTACGCCGCGCAGAACAACGCCGTCTGACCCGATGTTACGAACCGCGGGAAGCGCGTCGGCGGCCTCGGGTAGCGTTGCCGCATGGCTGATCGCGAATACGGCTTCCGCACGCGGGCGATCCACGCGGGCAACATCCCCGACCCTGTGACGGGCGCCCGCGCGCTCCCGATCTATCAGACCAGCGCGTTCGTGTTCGACGACACTGCGGATGCGGCCGCCCGCTTCGCGCTGCAGAAGTACGGCAACATCTACTCGCGACTCGCCAATCCGACCGTCGCGTCATTCGAGGAGCGCATCGCCAGCCTCGAGGGCGGGCTCGGCGCGGTGGCGACCGCCTCCGGGCTCTCCGCGCAGTACATCACCTTCGCGTCGCTCGTCGGCGCCGGCGACCACATCGTCGCGTCGGCCAACCTCTACGGCGGGTCGATCACCCAGCTGGATGTGACACTGCGGCGCTTCGGCGTCGACACGACGTTCGTGCAGAGCTCCGACCCGGCCGACTACGCCGCGGCCATCACCGACCGCACCAAGATCCTGTTCGCCGAGACCATCGCGAACCCCTCGGGAGAGATCGCCGACATCGAAGGGCTGGCGGAGGTCGCGCATGCGGCGGGCATCCCCCTGGCGATCGACTCCACCATCGCGACCCCGTACCTCAACCGGCCGATCGAGTGGGGCGCCGACATCGTCATCCACTCGGCGACGAAGTTCCTCGGCGGCCATGGCACGACCCTCGGCGGCGTGGTCGTCGAGAGCGGCCGGTTCGACTGGCACTCGGAGAAGTTCCCGCTGTTCGGCCAGCCGGTGCCGTCGTACGGCGGGCTGCAGTGGTCGGGCAACTTCGGCGAGTACGCGTTCCTCACCCGGCTGCGGGCCGAGCAGCTGCGCGACATCGGGCCGGTGCTCGCACCGCATTCCGCGTTCCTGCTGGCGCAGGGCGTCGAGACGCTGCCGTACCGCATCCAGGCCCACGTCGACAATGCCCGCGCGGTCGCCGAATGGCTGGATGCCGACCCGCGCATCGAGAAGGTCTACTGGGCCGGGCTGCCGGAGCACCCGCACCACGAGCGCGCGCAGAAGTACCTGCCGGTCGGGCCGGGCAGCGTGTTCAGCTTCGAGGTGAAGGGCGGCCGGGCGGTCGGGCAGAAGCTGATCGAATCCGTGAATCTCGCCAGCCACCTGGCCAACATCGGCGACGCGAAGACGCTGGTGATCCATCCCGCCTCCACCACGCACGCGCAGCTCACCGAGCAGCAGCTGCTCGACGCCGGCGTGCTGCCGGGCGTCGTGCGGATCAGCGTCGGCATCGAGGATGTGGACGACATCATCTACGATCTCGACCAGGCACTCAGCATCGCCGTCGAGGAGGCAGCATGAGCGACACCGCGACCACCGAGGTCCAGCTCGCGAACGGCCTGAGCTGCGCCCTCCCGGCGGACTCCCCGCTCGCCAAGCTGCTGAAGTCGCAGCGCACCTGGGTCGGCCCCGACGCGAAAGAGCGGCTGCGCCTTCTGCGTGGAGCGAAGTCGGTCGCGATCGTCGGAGCCTCGCCGAACCCGGCGCGGTCGTCGTACTTCGTCGGCACGTACCTGCAGCAGTCGAGCGACTACCGCGTGTACTTCGTCAACCCGAACGCCGACACGATCCTCGGGCAGCCCGCCTACCCCGACCTCGCATCCCTGCCCGAGGTGCCGGACATCGTGGATGTGTTCCGCAAGGCGAGCGACATCCCCGCGGTGATCGACGAGGTCGTCGCGATCGGCGCTCCGACCGTGTGGGTGCAGCTCGGGATCTGGAACCAGGAGGCCGCCGAGTACGGCGAGTCGAAGGGCCTGAACGTGGTCATGGACCGGTGCATCAAGATCGAGCACGCGCGGTTCCACGGCGGGCTCCACCTGCTCGGCTTCGACACCGGGCAGATCACGGCGCGCAAGACCATCCGGTAGCGGGGTCAGGCACGCGCCACGATGTGGAAGACGTGCCAGTGCTTCGGTCCCTCGAACGACATCCCTCGGCGGTCGTCCTCGACCAGCTGGAGCACGTCCATCCCGGCGAGCATCCCTTCGACCTGGGCGCGGTCGTGGAAGCTCATGTGCGCTCGCCCCGCCCACTCGTCGTGCGGCCCGAACAGCTCCCCGGCGAAGAGGCCTCCGGGGCGCAGCGCCTCTCGCAGGTCCGCCCACAGGTAGGGGAAGTGGCTCTCGTCGCAGAAGGGCAGCGCGTATCCCGCGTAGACGAGGTCGGCCGCGGGCAGCTCGCCCAGCTGCTCGAACGGCGCCCGGCGCACGGTGACGCGCTCGGACGGGTCGGGCGACATCCCGGCCCGGACGCGCTCCTCCACCCCCGGGTCGGAGTCGATCGCCAGCACCCGCCAGCCGTGTTCGGCGAGGTGCCGGGTCTCGACTCCGTCGCCGCAGCCGAGGTCGATCGCCTCGCCCGGGTCGCCGTCCCACGCGGCGAGCGCGCTCTGGAACGTGGGCCGCACGCCGCGTCCGCCCTGCTCCTCGTAGAACTGCGACCAGTCGAACGCCATGGGGCCGAGCCTACACACGCTCCGGATACCCGCACTGGCTAAGATCGGGCGGGTGCAGACCGCGCCTCCGCCTCCCCGTGTCGCGGTGCTCGGCCCGGTGCTCGTGGAGGACCGGACCGGCGCCCTGACCGAGCCTGCGGGCGCCCTGGGCAAGAGCCTGATCGTCGCGCTGGTGCTGGCCCGCGGGGCTGCGAGCGTGCCCTCTCTGATCGAGGATCTGTGGGACGACGCCCCGCCGCGGCAGGAGCGCGCCGCCCTGCAGACACTCGTGTCGCGGGTGCGGACGACGAGCGCCGACGGCCTGCTCGAGTCGACCCCGAGCGGTTACGCCCTCGCCGTTCCGCACGAGGAGACCGACCTCGGCCGGGCACGCCAGGCGCTCGCGCGGGCGACGGCCGCGCTCGAGGCCGGCGAGGCCGCGTCGGCGGAGGGACAGGCGACGGCCGCACTGGCACTGTGGCGGGGTGAGCCCGGCGCCGAGCTCGGCGGATCGCCCCTCGGCGACGAGCTCGGCCGCACGGCGGCGTCCCTGCGCGACGATTTGCTCCTCACCCGTGCCCGCGCGCGACGCGCGACCGGAGACCACGCCGGCGCGCTGGCCGACCTGCTGCCGCTGATCGAGCAGCGCCCGCTCGACGAGACGCTGCGGCTGGAGCAGTTGCGCACCCTCGCTGCGGCCGGCCGCCGCAGCGAGGCACTGCTCGCCTTCGCCGACCTGAAGGAGGCTCTGCTCGACCGGCTGGGGACGCGTCCCGGCCCCGAGCTGGTCGCCCTCAACGCCCAGCTCCTCGCCGACGACGAGGAGGAGCGCCCCGTCGCGCCGCGCCGCATCCGCATCGGCCTGCGCACGGCGCCCAACGCCCTGGTCGGCCGCGAGTACGACCTGGAGGCGGTCGAGGATCTGGTGGCGACCTCCCGGCTCACGACCATCCTCGGCGCCGGCGGCCTGGGCAAGACCCGGCTGGCGCAGGAGGTCGGCAACCGCGCCGTGCACACCCCCGCGGTGATCGTGGTGGAGCTGGCGAGTGTCCGGTCGGGCGAGGACGTCGAGCTCGCGTTCGCGTCCACGCTCGGCATCCGGGAGGCCCGCGCGACCCGGCCTGCCGATCCCGGTGCGGCACTCGACCTGCGCTCGCGCATCCTGGGCCTGCTCAGCGAGCGCGAGACCCTGCTGATCGTCGACAACTGCGAGCACATCGTGGATGCGGCGGCCGCGTACGTGCAGGACATCCTGGACTCGACGACGACCGTGCGGGTGCTGGCGACGAGCCGCGCGCCGCTTTCGATCGGCGCCGAGCGCGTCTACCCTCTCGACTCGCTGAAGAGCACCGACGGACAGGGCGACGGCGACCCCGACTACGGCCCGGCCGTCGCGCTGTTCGTCGAGCGCGCCCGCGCCGCGCGCCCCGGCGCCGTGCTCCCCCTCGACGTCGTCGCCCGGCTCTGCGACCGCCTGGACGGCCTCCCGCTCGCGATCGAGCTGGCCGCCGCTCGCACGCGGTCGCTGTCCGTGGACGAGATCGAACGACGCCTCGGCAACCGCTTCGCGCTGCTGACCGGCGGCGAGCGCACCGCGCCCGAACGCCACCGCACGCTGCTCGCGGTGATCGAGTGGAGCTGGAACCTCCTCACCGGCTCCGAGCAGGCGCTGCTGCGGCGGCTGTCGCGGTTCCCGGACGGCTTCAGCACGCAGGCCGCCGAGGCGGTCG
Source organism: Leifsonia poae (assembly GCF_050632865.1). GTDB lineage: Bacteria > Actinomycetota > Actinomycetes > Actinomycetales > Microbacteriaceae > Leifsonia > Leifsonia poae_B. The sequence goes on from NZ_JBODSA010000002.1 coordinate 164,941, forward strand.
CCGGCTCGGGTGCGCCGACCGTGCTCGACAACCTCGACGCGCTGGTCGCGCAGTCGCTCGTGACCGTGACGGAGGACCGCGCCACGGGCATCCTGCGCTACCGGATGCTCGAGACCGTGCGGGAGTTCGGCGACCGCGAGCTCGAAGCGGCCGGCGAGGGCGATGCCGTCGTCGCCGGGATGGACGCCTGGGCGGTGGCCTTCTGCACCGACGCGATGGGCAGGATGTCGGGCCGGGATCAGGTGCGCACGTTCCAGCGCGTCACGGCCGAGCAGGACAACCTGGTCGCGGTCCTGCGGTCGGCCCTCGAGGGCGAGCGTCGCGACACCGTGGCCTTCGTCTTCGCCACGCTCGCGTACTACTGGTCGCTGCGCAGCGCCCACTCGGAGGTGCTGGGGTTCGGCAGGGCCGCCCTCGCGGTCCTGGGCGACGGGGAGACGCCGGACGAGGTGCGCGACGCGTTCGCCGCATGCTTCACTCTGATCGGCGGAACGTTCCTCTTCGTCGACCTCCGCACCTCCGCGCGCGCCATCTCCCGCCTGCGCCGGCTGCGGCGCGAGCGCCCGTTCGGCGACGGGCGGCTGGATGCGATGGCCGCACTGCTCCTCGCGGCCGGCAAGGTGGAGACGGGCATGGCGCTGCTCACCGAGTACGCGGAGTCCGACGACCCGGCGAGCGCCGCGATGGGCAACCTCCTGCTGGCGCAGCTGCGCGAGAACGCGGGCGAGCTGGACGCCGCGCTCGCGTCGGCCCAGCGGGCGTGGGAGGCGGCGCAGCTCGTCGGCGACGCGTGGTCGCTCGCCTCGGCGGCGCAGTCGATCGCGCAGTCGCACAGCGAGCTCGCGCATCCGGCGGAAGCGCTGGAGTGGGGACAGCGCGCCTACGACCAGATGGAGCTGCTGCGCGCCGACGGCGACCTCCGGCAGCTCGACTGGCTCATCGCCATCAACGCGATCGCCATCGGCGACACCGAGCGCGGGCGGAGGCTGCTGGAGCGCTACCTGGCGGCGGAGGTGGACCGCACCGGCTTCGACTACTCCGACTACTACGCGATCGGGTTCGCCGGGATGGCCGAGATCGCGCGTGCCGAGGGTGACGCTGCCGAGGCGGTCCGGCTGTACGGGGAAGCGCTGAACGCGGCGTCGGACACGCCGGACACCCGGGCGAGCGCGCTGAGCCCGTGGTTGATCATGCTCGGGGCTGCTGGGCTGATCACCCGGCTGCGCGTGCAGGCGGAGGAGCCCGGCGTGACCGAACCGGCGGAGACGGATGCGGCGGCGGTGGCGCTGCGCACGCGCATCCTGGTCACGGCGAGACTCAACCCGCCGTCGCTCGACCAGCCGGTGATGGGTTCGGGCTTCGTCGGGCTGGCTGCGTGGATGCTCGACCCGGCCATCGCGGAGCGGCGCACCGGCGAGGACCGGGAGCGCTGGCTCACGGCGGGGTTCACGCTGTTCGCCCTGGCCGAGCGGGCCAACTCGCGGCAGGACGTCGCCAGCCTGCACCGCGACCAGCTGGAGGCGCGCTTCGTGGCCGACCACGGCGAGGCGGCTCTCGCGGCGGCACGCGCCGGAGTGGGCGACGCCTCCCCCGCGGATGCCGTCCGCCGCGGGCTCGAGCTGCTGTCCGCGCTGCGTCTTTAGCAACTTCTGTTGACAAACCAGATTAAGCAACTATTGTTGCTTACATGAACCCCACCACGCCGTTCCCCGACCCCGTCGGCGGCGTCGCCGACGGCCTCGCCGCCGTCGTCGCCCTCCGCGAGCTCGCCGACCGCCTCGAAGACGCCGAGGTCGAACGCGCCCTCCGCGAGGGCTGGACCTGGACGCAGATCGCCGACGCCCTCGGTGTGACCCGGCAGGCCGTCCACAAGAAGCACCTCCGCCGTGTGGCCGCCGCCGGCGTCGAACTGAGGAGACGCAATGTCTGACATCCCCGCTGGAAGCAGCCAGAACCTCCCGGGCCAGCCGCTGTCGCGTGCGCTGCGACCCGTCATCATCCGGTCGGTCGTCGAGGCGCAGCAGCGCAACGCCCCGGCCGTCGAGGCCGAGCACCTGCTGCTCGCCCTGTCCCGCGACGGCAGCCCCGCCGTCCGCGGCGCTCTCGCCGACGCCGGGCTGAGCCCCGACGGCGTCGAGGCCGCCCTCACCGCCGAGCGCACCGCGAGCCTGGCGGTCGCCGGCGTCACCGCACCCGCGGCGGAACGCCTCGCCGCCGCACCCCGGGTGTCCCGCCCGCGCTGGGGAGCGTCCGCCCGGGAAGCGCTCGTCCGCGCCCACCGCGTCTCCTCCGCCCACCACCGCCAGAGGATGGCGGAACTGGACCTGCTCGCCGCCCTCCTCGGACTCGAACTCGGCACGGTCCCGCGTGCGCTCACGCTCGCCGGCATCGACCGCCAGAGCCTGCTCGACTCCGCCCGCCGCGCCGCCTGAGCGCTCCTCTCACACGCCCTTACATCCACCCCTCCGCCGTGTAAGCGGCACGTAAGGGCGATGTAAGCGCGCCCGCACATCATCGGAGCATCACCATTCCCACCAGGAAAGGAACACCATGACTCGAAGCTCGGAGTGGGCCGTCGAAGCCCACGGGCTCGTCAAGACCTTCGGCGACAACCGCGCGGTCGACGGCGTCGACCTCACCGTGCGCGCCGGCGCCGTCTACGGCGTCCTCGGCCCGAACGGGGCCGGCAAGACCACCACCATCTCCATGCTCGCCACCCTGCTGAAGCCGGACGCGGGCGAGGCCTTCATCTTCGGCCACGACATCCGCCGCGAGCAGCAGGTCGTCCGCCAGCTCATCGGCGTGACCGCCCAGTTCGCCTCCGTCGACGAGACCCTGTCGGCGAACGAGAACCTGATGATCTTCTCGCGCCTCCTCGGCCTGTCCGGCCGGGAAGCCCGCGCCAAGACCGCGGAACTGCTCGAAGAGTTCGGGCTGACGGACGCCGCCAAGCGCCCGCTGAAGAAGTTCTCCGGCGGCATGCGCCGCCGGCTCGACCTCGCGGCCAGCCTCATCGCGCAGCCACCGCTGATCTTCCTCGACGAGCCCACCACCGGCCTCGACCCGCGCACCCGCGCGCAGATGTGGGACACCATCCGACGCCTGGTCTCCACCGGGTCCACGGTGCTGCTCACCACGCAGTACCTCGACGAGGCGGACCAGCTGGCCGACCGGATCGCAGTCATCGACCGCGGCCGCGTGGTGGCCGAAGGCACCGCCGACGAGCTCAAGGCGTCGGTCGGCGAGTCGTCGCTGCAGCTGCGGCTGGCCGACCCCGCCGACATCGAGGACGCGCGCCGCGCCATCCAGACCGTGCTCGGTGTGGATGCGGTCGTCTCCCCGAAGGCTCCCGCATCACCGCTCCCATGCGGGATGCGGACGCCGTCACCGACCTCTTCGTGACGTTCCGCGAGGCCGGCATCCACCTGCAGGAGATGTCCGTGCAGAAGCCCACGCTCGACGAGGTGTTCCTCACCCTCACCGGGCACGGCGTCACCGACGAAGACGCCGACTCGTCCGCCGAAGAAGAAGAGAAGGTCGACGCATGACCGCCATCACCACGATCACCCCGCCCTCGGAGCGGAACCTCAAGAACCACGTCAGCGTCCGCCAGACCCTCGCGAACACCCTGACCATGGCGCGTCGCGGCCTGCTCAAGGTGCGACGCACGCCCGAGCAACTGTTCGACGTGACCCTGCAGCCGGTCATCTTCACCGTCATGTTCGCCTGGCTGTTCGGCGGCGCGATCGCGGGGAGTGTGGATGCGTACCTCCCGCAGCTGATCCCCGGCATCCTCGTCCAGACCGTGATCACGGCGTCCGTCGTCACCGGCGTCCAGCTCCGCGAGGACATGGACAAGGGCGTGTTCGACCGCTTCAAGTCGCTGCCGATCGCCCGGATCGCCCCGCTGTCCGGCGCCCTGCTCGCCGACACGCTGCGCTACGCGATCGCGACCACCATCACCTTCCTGGTGGGCTTCGCGATGGGTTACCGGCCGGGCGCCGGTTACGGCTTCGCCGCGCTCGGCGGCCTGCTCGTGGTGGTCTGCGCGTGGGCCATCAGCTGGATCTTCGCCTTCTTCGGGGTGATCGCACGGACCGCTGGATCGGTGCAGGGCATCTCGTTCCTCATCCTGTTCCCGCTCACGTTCTTCTCGAACGCCTTCGTCTCGCCGAGCACCCTCCCGGCGTGGCTGGAGTGGTTCGTGAACATCAACCCGGTGTCGCACCTCGTGACCGCGGTGCGCGACCTGGCCAACAACGGCACCTTCGGCGCCGACGGCTGGATCGCCCTCCTCGGGGCGGCCGTGATCGTCGCGGTGTTCGCACCGCTCACCGTGCGGGCGTACATGCGGAAGGCCTGACCGGGTCCCCGGTCACCAGGCGGCGGCCGTCGCGTCCTGCGGAGGGATGCGGCGGCCGCTTCCGCGTGCGGCCGCGCTTGCGCTTGCGTCGGATCTTCGGTGCGGTCGCGGCCGATTCTCCTGCAGGACTGCTGATCGTCGGAGATTCGGCACACGAGTTCCGACTTCCCCCACCGGGCACCACCGACACCTCCCTCTACGCACGATCGGTGCGCGAATGCGCGGGCCGACGCCCGAATCCCGCGCGTCAGGCGACATACACTGGAGGATGTGACAGCGTACGTCTCGGCCTTCGACCTGTTCTCGATCGGCATCGGCCCCTCGAGCTCTCACACCGTCGGACCGCTCCGGGCCGCTGCCGCCTTCGCCGCCCGCCTCGACGCCGAGGGCATGCTCGACCGGGTCGACCAGGTGACCTGCACGCTCTACGGTTCGCTCGGCTCCACGGGCATCGGACATGGGACGCCGGACGCGGTGATCGCCGGCCTGCGCGGCCTGCAGCCCGAGACCTGCCGCCCGGAGGACGTCCGGGGCGCGTGGTCCGACCTCCAGGCCGGCGCGACCCTCCTGCTCGCCGGGCGCCGCGCCATCCCGCTCTCGAAGGACGACATCGACTTCGAGCCGCGCACCCGCCTCCCCGGACACCCCAACGCACTCACCCTCCGCGCCTGGGGCCGCGACGAGGCCGGGCAGCGCTCGCCGCTCCCCCTGCTGGAGGAGACGTACTACTCCATCGGCGGCGGTTTCATCCGCCGCGACGGCGAAGAGGCGCAGCTCGCCGCGCAGCAGCGTCATCCCCTCCCCTATGCCAGCGCGGAGGAACTGCTGGCGATCTGCGAGCGCGACGGGATCCCGATCTGCGAGGTCGCCCGCCGCAACGAGGTCGCCCTGCATGGCGAGGACGCCGTGCGCGAACGCCTCGACCTCATCTGGGAGGCCATGGCCGAGTGCGTGTCCCGCGGGCTGGCCGGCGACGGCACCCTGCCGGGAGGGCTCGGCGTCCGTCGCCGCGCCGCAGCGATGCGTGAGCACCTGGAGTCGGTGCAGGACGACCCGGGACGCGCGACCGCGCTGGAGTGGCTGCACGCCTTCGCGCTCGCCGTCAACGAGGAGAACGCGTCCGGCGGCCGCGTCGTCACCGCCCCGACGAACGGCGCCGCCGGCATCGTGCCCGCCGTCGCCCACTACTACCTGCGGTTCGTTCCGGGCTCGTCCGCCGAGGGCATCCGCCAGTATCTGCTGACGGCGACGGCGATCGGCTCGCTGTTCAAGGCCAACGCCTCCATCTCCGGCGCCGAGGGCGGCTGCCAGGCCGAGGTCGGCTCCGCGTGTGCCATGGCCGCGGGCGCGCTGTGCGCCGTGCTCGGCGGCACGCCGCGTCAGGTCGAGAACGCGGCGGAGATCGCGATGGAGCACCACCTCGGACTCACCTGCGACCCGGTCGGCGGCCTCGTGCAGATACCGTGCATCGAGCGGAACGCGATCGCGTCGTCGACGGCCGTCTCCGCGGCCCGGCTGGCGCTGCACGGCGACGGCCGCCACCTCGTCTCGCTCGACACCGTCATCGAGACCATGCGGCAGACCGGGCTGGACATGTCCACCAAGTACAAGGAGACGAGCGAGGGCGGCCTCGCGGTCAACGTCATCGAGTGCTGACGGGCCGCGTCACGTCCCGGTGCGGCGCGACGGGTTACGGCGCGTTGCGGGCGTCGTATCCAGCGTCGGAGGTCGTGGCTAGCGTGATCGGGTGACCATCACCGACCGCACCAGCACCCCGACCTCTGAGCCGGTGGACGCGCCCGCTGGGCCAGCCGCCTCTACGGCCGCGCCCGCTGGGCCAGCCACGCTCGACGGCCCGGCCGCCGCGCTCGCCGCCGCCCTCGACGGGCCGCTCGTCTCGACGCAGTGGCTCGCGGACCACCTCGGCGCCGACGGGCTCGTCGTGGTCGACGCCTCAGTCGTGCCGTCGCAGGGCGCAGACGGACGGCCGTCGTACCTCAGCGGGCGCGACCGCTTCCTCCGCGATGGTCACGTCCCCGGGTCCGTCTTCGCCGACCTGCTGGAGGCGTTCAGCGACCCGGCCGGGCGCTTCCCGTTCACGCGGCCCGAGGCGGCGCCGTTCGAGGCGGCGGTCGCCGAGCTCGGCATCGGCGCGGACACCACCGTCGTGATCGCGGACACCGCCGTCGGGCAGTGGGCCGCCCGGCTGTGGTACCTGTTCCGGTCGTTCGGGCACGACCGGGTCGCCGTGCTCGACGGCGGAGTGAACGCCTGGCGCGCCGAGGGGCGCCCGGTAGAGCAGCGCCCCGTGACCGTCCCGTCCGCGGGTGCAGCCTCGCCGCTGGTCGCGCGGCCCCGCACGGGCTTCTGGGTCTCGACGGAAGAGGTGGCCGAGATCGTCGCGGGCACGCGACCCGGGGCGCTCGTCTGCGGCACGCCTCCGCGCGACTTCGCCGCAGGTCACATCCCGGGAAGCCTGAGCGCACCCGCCGTGCGCCTGGTCGACCGCGAGACGAACACGCTGCTGCCGGAGCGTGAGTTGCGGGCGCTGTTCGCCGACGTGCTCGACGCTCCCGGCCCCATCGTCGTCTACTGCGGTGCCGGCATCGCGGCCGCGTCGGACGCCTTGGCGCTCGGACTCCTCGGGCGGCACGATGTGCTGCTGTACGACGGCTCGCTCTCCGAGTGGGCCGCCGACCCGGCCGCACCTCTGGCCTCCGCGGCCTGAGCGGTCGCGCACCTTTCCTAGCTCGCTCCGAGCGTCGCACCCTAGGCTGCGATCATGACCGTGATGGACATCCCCTTCGAGACCATCGACGGCGAGCAGACCGCTCTCTCCGCGTACGCGGGCAAGGTCATCCTCGTCGTCAACGTCGCCTCCCGCTGCGGGCTCGCGCCGCAGTACGAGAAGCTCGAGAAGTTGCAGGAGACCTACGGCGACCGCGGGTTCACCGTGATCGGCTTCCCGAGCAACCAGTTCCTGCAGGAGCTGAGCACGACCGACGCCATCAAGGAGTACTGCTCCACGACGTGGGGCGTCACCTTCCCGATGGCCGAGAAGGTGAAGCTGAACGGCCGCAACGCGCACCCGCTGTACCAGGAGCTGACGAAGCACCCCGACGCGGAGGGCAAGGCCGGCCGCGTCAAGTGGAACTTCGAGAAGTTCGTCATCACGCCCGACGGCGCGATCCACCGCTTCCGCCCGCAGACCGAGCCGGATGACCCGGCCATCGTCGAGCTGATCGAGGAGTCGCTGGCCGAGGCTGCGTGACCGGCCGGGCTCGTCAGGCGCGCCGGAACCAGCGGCCGCCGACACGCTCGGTGAGCCTCCACGCGCCGGTGTCGGCGAGGGTCTGCACGTGCGCCACGGTGTGCTCCGCGACGCGGAGTGCGAGGCGGACGTTGTCCTCCATGAACCGCACGGTGATGCGGGCCTCGCCGGCCACGACGTCCACGCTGCTCGCCTCCACGACGGCCAGTTCGCGGGCGGCGTCGGCGGCGGCGGGTTCGACGGAGCGCGGGTCGACGCCCGGACGCAGCCGCCCGACGGCGAGGATCACGCGGAAGGAGGGCACCCGCTGAGCCTACGCGCGTCGATGACGCGGATCGGACCGGTCGGGCGTACGCTGACCCGACCAGAGAAGCACGATCGGGGGATCGGAAGGAGTGCGCTGGTGCACGACACGAACACGGAAGAGATCGAGCAGACGCGGCCGGACGACGACCTGGACGCCGCGGAGCTCGCCGAACTGGAGAACCTGCTGATCGAGCGGCGCCACGGTGATGTCGCCGAGTCGCAGCGGATGGCCGAATCGCTCGGGGTGCTGCTGTCGTCGCGGTCGGAGTCGACGGCGGACGACGAGCACGATCCGGAGGGTCCGACGCTGTCGTCGGAGTGGAGCCGCCTGCAAGCGCTGCGGTCGGACGCCGCCCACGACATCGTGGCCGTAGACGCCGCGCTCGAACGGATCCAACGCGGGACCTACGGCGTCTGCGCCCGCTGCGGGCGATCCATCGGCGTCGACCGGCTCCGTGCCCGGCCCACCGCCGAGCTGTGCATCCGGTGCGCGATCGCGGTGGAGTCGTAGGGGCGCCGCCCGCCCGCTGCGGAGTGCCGGCGTGAGCGAGCCGCGCGCGCGGTGACACGCCGGGTGCGGCTTGTGGTCGCGGCGCGCAGCCGCGGTGGCAGCCGTCCCGGTCCGCGTCAAGACGGCGTGCGGGCGAGGTACACGGCCTCCGTGCGCGTCGACGCGCCGACCTTGCGCAGGATGCTCGACACGTGCACGCTCGCGGTCTTGGCGCTGATGTAGAGGCGTTCGCCGATCTGCTTGTTGCTCAGGCCCTGCTCGATGAGGGCGAGGACCTGCTCCTCGCGCTCGGTCAGCGGTGCGCCCTGGGCCGTCGCTGCGGGCGCGGCGCGGCCGGGCTGCCCGGCGAGCGCGTCGGCGGCTTCGACGAGCAGGCGGATGCCGTGCTCGGCGGCGAGCGCGCGGCCCTCCGCCACGAGGGCGTCGGCGCGTGAGCGCTCGCCCGCGGCGAAGGCGACACGCGCGCCGCGCAGGAGGGCGTACGGGCGCAGGTGGACGGGCGCGACGGAAAGCTCGCCCGCGGAAGCGGCAGCCTCCCAGGCGTCTAGGGGGCCGAGACCCGGTCGGCGCGATCGGGCGCGTCCGAGACGGCGGCCCGGGCGGTCGCCAGCTCGGCGGCCACCAGCGGGCCCCACGCCGCCGCAGTCGGCCACTCGCGCAGGGTGCCGAGCACAGCCTCCAGCCGCGCCGCCTCCCCCACTACGTCCAGGGACGCACCGCGCTCAGCCAGCTCCGCCAGCGCCCGCGACGCGGCGGCCAGCACCGGGAGGTCGTAGCCGGGCATCGGACGGAACGGCAGCGCGCCGATTCCCCGCGTCTCCGCCCACGCCCGCTCGTGGTCGCCGAGGGCGATCGCGGTCTCGCCGACGACCCGGGCGACCATGAGCCGGGTCTGCTGCTCCAATTCGGAGAGGGTGCGCAGCGGCGTGCGCAGGCGACGAAGGAGCGCGTCCGCCCGCTCCGGCTCGCCGTGCCACACCCACAGCCGGGCGCGCTGCAAAGCCGCACACAAGCCCGTGCGGTCGTCGAGCCCGAGGGCGATCCGCAGCAGGTCTTCCGCGCGATCGAACTCGCCGAGGGCGATGAGCGGTTCGGCCGTGTTGGCCGCCAGCCAGATGCCGGAGGTGCGTTCGACCCCGCGCTCACGGGCGCGGGCGACGCCGGACTCTGCCAGCAGCACCGCCTCGGCGTAGCGGCCGACGGAGTTCAATGCATCGGAGGCGTTCACCGCGTACCGCAGGGTGGCAGAGGCGTCGCCCTGCGACAGAGCGTCGGCGGTCTCGAACTCGTCGAAGCCCTCGCGGATGCGGCCGGAGGCGACCAGCGACGACGCGAGGATGTTGTGCGCGACCGAGCGCAGGGGTGGCGGGGCAGCCGCGGCCTCCTCGATCGCCTCGCGCGCGGTCGGGATGGCGGTGTCGAAGGTGCCGGCGAGCATCCGCTGGGCGGCGAGCTCGGTCAGCAGATGCGGCCGCAGGGGATCGCCGGCGGGAGCCGTGCCGGGCGGGACGAGCGCCAGCGCCTCTTCGAGCAGGTCGGCGAAGCCCGGGCGGTTGAGATTGGCGAGGTACTGCCCCTTGTCGCGGAGCAGCCGCGCGCGGCGCGCGGGCGGCAGGTCGTCGGAGTCGGCGAGCGCCACTTCGACCAGTGCCAGCGCCCGCTCGTTGTTGCCCGCGTTCCGCAGCGCAGACGCCGTGATGGCGATCACGGCGACGCGGTCGCGGCCGGCCAGTTCCTCGGCGTCCGGGACGCGGTCCCACAGCTCGAGCATGCGGTCGCCCATCGCGGCGGCGGTGGAGTAGGCGTACGAGCGCTTGGCCTCGTCCATCGCCTCGACCGACGCCACGAATGCCCGGCGGACGTCGTGCGCGGCCAGCCAGTGCGCCGAAAGCTGCACCGCCGACCGCTGCGGGTCGGCCTCCAGCGCCTCGGCGTAGCGGGCGTGGAACCGCGAGCGCTCCCCTGGCAGCAGATCGGCGTGCACGGCCTCGCGCACGAGCGTGTGCCGGAACGCGTACTCCGTGGAGTCGGCCCGCAGCAGGTTCGCCGCCAGGGCTTCGCGGGCTGCCGCGTCCAGTTCGTCGGGCGTGCCTTCGTACACCGCGGCCAGCAGCTCGTGCGGGACGCACACGCCGCCGGCGGCGAGCACCCGCAGCAGCCGCTGAGCCGGGTCGCTCAGCCGCTCGAAGCGAGTCAGCACCAGCTCCCGCAGCGTCTCGGGCAGGTCGTCGCCCGAGCGCAGGCCGTCGATGCCCACGAGCTCTTCGACGAAGAACGGGACGCCCTCGCTCAACTCGGTCACGCGCTCCAGCGAGCCCTCGTCGGGCATGCGCCCGAGCAGTTGCTCGACCAGCTCGGCCACCTGCTCGCGGCCGAGGCGGGCAAGCTCCCACCGCGTCACCCGGCGCGTGCGCTCGAGTTCGGGCAGCCAGGAGCGCAGGATGTGACCCCGCGGCACCTCGTCGCTGCGGTACGTGAGCACGATGAGCAGCCGTCCGCGCTCGGACATGCGGACCAGGAACCGCAACAGCTCGAGCGTCGAGCGGTCGGCCCACTGCAGGTCTTCGATCGCCAGGATGACGGGGCGCTCGGCCGACACCGTCTCGAGCAGGTCGGTGACAAGCTCGTACAGCCGCTCCGCGCCCGTCCGCGGCGGCACGGCCGACTCGTCCGCCAGTTCGGGCAGCAACGCCGGGAGTACCCCCGCCCCCGACCCGGCCGCCTGGAGGATCCGCTCCAGCCCGACCACCTGGATGAGCCTGCGCAGCACCGCGGCGAAGGGCGCATACGGCGCACCGTCGTCGCCCAGATCGACGCATCGGCCGAGCAAGATCGTGGCCTGCGCCTCCTGCTGGACCAGGAACTCCTCGAGCAGGCGGGTCTTGCCGATACCCGCTTCGCCGCCGATCACGACCGCGCGCGGCTCGCCTTCGGAGGCGACCCGGAACTCGTCGCGCAGCGCCGCCAGGTCGGGCTCCCGCCCGACCACCGTGAGGCTCGACGCCGGTGCTCGCATGGCCTCATCGTGCCACGGACCACCGACATCCGGGCCACCACCCGTGACGGCTTCGCGCAGGGCGGACGGACGCGCCCCCAGCGCCCCCGCCGTCCCCGTCGCGGCCTCACCGCCCGGCGTGAGCCAGCTCCCGCTCGGGCGCCTCGGCGACTGCGACAGGCAGGGGCGCCTCGCTCCGCGCCGCCGCTTCCGCGACCCGCGCGCCGCCCCCGACCCGGGCCTCCGCCCGGTGCAGCGCCTCGCGCATCCCGCGCAGCCACCGCCCGTGCTCGTCGGCGCGCCGCACCCGCTCGCGCTCCACCTCCTGACGTCCGCTCTCGCCGGCCCGTACCCGGAAGTCCACGAACTCGTCCAGCAGCATGATCCACTCCCCTTATGCTCTCGCCGGGCACCTCGCTCCGGCGATGACACCAGACTTCTCGCTAAGGCACCCCCGGGACATCGGGAGGATGCCCTATTCCGGTCCGTCGGGTGCGGATAAGGCATCCGGAGAAGGGGGCTTCACTCGCCCCCGCCGCCGGGGCAGCATGGCGTCATGGCCACGATCAACGAACTCGATCCCCCGTACAACGTCGGCTATTTCGTGGGCAGTCTGTCCACGCAGTCGGTCAACCGGACCCTCTCGAAAGCGCTGCTGCGACTCGCGCCCTCCGAGCTCGTCTTCACCGAGATCCCGATCGGCGGTCTCCCCCTCTACAACCGCGATCTGGACGGCCGCTTCCCGCCCGAGGCGATCGAGTACAAACGGCTGATCGCCGACCAGGATGCGCTGCTGTTCATCACGCCGGAGTACAACCGCTCCATCCCGGGCGCGCTGAAGAACGCGATCGACTGGGCGAGCCGGCCCTACGGCGAGAACGTCATCGCCCGCAAGGCGACCGCGGTGATCGGCGCCTCTCCCGGACAGATCGGCACGGCCGTCGGCCAGCAGCACCTGCGCAGCATCCTGAGCTTCCTGCAGGCGCCGCAGATGAACGCGCCGGAGGCCTACATCTGGATGCGGCCGGGGCTGATCGAGGAGGACGGCACGGTGACCGATCCCGGGACCGAGGAGTTCCTGCGCGGCTACATGGCGTCGTTCTTCGAGTACATCGAACGCGTGCTGACGGTGGTGCCGAGCCCATCGTGAGGATCGTGGATCAGGACGCCGACCGCAGCGTCGAGCTGCGGCCGGCGGCGCGCGAGGAGGGCGACCGGGTCGTCATCGATGCGATCGTGGACGACGGCGGCCGCCGCTGGGAGCTGTCCGAGGCGTGTCTGACCACGACGGAAGCGCGCGACCTGGCCGCCTGGCTGGCCGGCCTCGCCGAGGACACGACCGCGGCCGCCGACGAGTGGACGTCGCTCACCTTCGCCTCGAACGCGCTCTCCCTCAGCGGCCACCGCATCCCCGGCGGCACCGTCGAGCTGCGCCTCGCGCTGCTCCGGATGCACACGGCGGGCACCGGCACGACGGATGTGGTGGTCGGCCTCCGCGCCCCGCAGCCCGCTGTCACCTCCGCCGCCCGCACCCTCCTCACAGAGCTGGACGCCCTCCCCGCCTAGCCGCCGAGCACAGGGAAAACGTCGCGATCCGGCCGGATGCGCGACGTTTTTCCTGTGCTCGCGGGCGGGCTAGCGGCCGCCCTCGATCTTGCGGTGGCGCTGCTGGACGGCCTGCTCGCCATAGGGGTAGATGTCGGTGCGGGGAGTGCTGGCGTCGTCCAGGCGGCGGCGCTGCTCGTCGGTGAGGACCAGGTCGGCCGCCCCGAGGTTGTCCTCCAGCTGCTCGGTCGTGCGGGCGCCGAGGATGACGGACGTCACCGCCGGCCGGTCGCTCAACCACCGCAGCGACACCTGGGATGCGGAGGCGCCGGTCTCCTTCGCGACCGCGTCCACCGCGTCGATGATCTCCCACGTGCGCGGGTCGGCGTTGCGGGCCTCCCACGCCTCCATCCCGCGGGTCGGGTTCTCGCCGAGCCGGGTCGCGCCGGTCGGTGCCTGATCGCGCTGGTACTTGCCGCTCAGCCAGCCGCCCGCGAGCGGCGACCACGGCAGCAGGCCGATGCCCGCATCCAGGGCCGCCGGGACCACCTCGTGCTCGATGCCGCGCACGATGAGGCTGTACTGAGGCTGCAGCGTCACCGGCGGCGCGAACCCGTGCGCCCGGGCGACGTGCACGGCCTTGGTGAGCTGCCAGCCGAGGTAGTTCGAGAAGCCGTAGTACGAGATCTTGCCCGCGCTGATCGCGTCGTCGAGGAACCGCAGGGTCTCCTCGATCGGCGTCAGAGCGTCCCAGGCGTGCATCTGGTAGAGGTCGATGTGCTCGACGCCGAGGCGGCGGAGGGAGGCGTCGAGCGCGGTCCGCAGGTGGGCGCGCGACAGTCCGAGGTCGTTCGGTCCGCCGCCCATCGGGAAGCGCCCCTTGGTCGCGATGACGACGCTGTCGCGGCTGCCCGGGTTGCGGGCCAGCCAGCGCCCGATGATGGACTCCGACGCGCCCGCCGTGTAGACGTCGGCGGTGTCGAGGAAGTTGCCTCCCGCGTCAAGGTACCGCTCCAGGATGGCGTGCGAGGCCTGCTCGTCGGCCTCCGCGCCGAAGGTCATGGTGCCGAGGGCGAACTCCGACACGATCGTTCCGCTGTTTCCGAGATTGCGTAGCTGCATAGCGCGAACCTAGCCCCGTCTCCCGGGTTCGCCTACTGTGTGCGTTCGTGAAGCTGCTCCTGATCTCCGACACGCACGTCCCGAAGCGCGCCAGGGCGCTCCCGCCCGCGGTGCTGGAGGCGGTGGATGCGGCGGATGTCGTCATCCATGCCGGGGACTGGGTGGATGCGGCGACGCTCGACGTGCTGGAGGAGCGGTCGCGGCGCCTGATCGGCGTGTACGGCAACAACGACGGCCCGGAGCTGCGCCGGCGGCTCCCGGAGGTGGCGCGGGTGGAGCTGGGCGGCGTCCGGTTCGCGGTCGTGCACGAGACCGGGCCGGCGACCGGCCGCGAGGCGCGGGCCGACGCCGCCTATCCGGACGCCGACGTCCTCGTGTTCGGCCACTCGCACATCCCGTGGGACACGGTCTCGCCGGGCGGCCTGCGCCTGCTGAACCCGGGCTCGCCCACCGACCGCCGCCGCCAGCCGGTCTGCACCTACATGACGGCGGAGGCGGCCGACGGCCGCCTCGGCACCGTTACCCTCGTCCCGCTCCCCCGCCCTGACCCCACCTACTCGTCCCAACACGCCGTTATGACCGGTGCGATAACGGCGTGTCAGGACGAGTAGGTGGAGGTGGTCGGCGTCAGGCGCGCAGGAAGCCGTCGACGAGCAGGGCGCGGACGGCGGGGAGCAGGTCGGCGCGCAGGGCGTCCTCATCCACCTCGAGGAGGTGCGCCAGCGCGGCCACGATCGCGGCGACGCTCAGTTCGCCGTCGCTCGCGCCGACCAGCGCGGCGAGCCCGGTGTCGGCCGACACGACGCGCCCGAACCCGCCGCCCTGCCGCAGCAGGATCGCGGTCGGCGCGTCCGCTCCCGGCCACAGGTGCCGCTCCTCGGTGACGTCGCCGGAGACGACGGGACGCAGCCGCCCGAGCTCGTCGTCGGTCAGCGCCGCCTGCAGATCGTGGGCGGCCAGCGCCTCCCCCAGATGGACGCCGAGCCCGGCCTCGTTCGCGCCCAGCGACCCGTGGAGCCGTTCGAACCGGCGCAGCGTCGGCACGTCCTCCGTGCGGCGCAGCAGCAGGTAGCCGAAGCCGACGGAGCGCACGTCGCGCGTCTCGAAGTCCGCGAGCCAGGCGTCGAGCAGCCGCTCGAACTCCGGTGTGCCCGGCCGGGTGCCGCCGTCGCGGATCCACGTCTCGGCGTAGCGCACCGCGTCCTCGACGTCGCGCTCGATCACCCAGGCGTCGAGCGGCGCCGTGGAGGCGTCCACCCAGTCCCGCACCCGCAACAGGCCGTCGCCGGTGCCGCGGTACTCCCAGTTGCCGAGCAGTTGCGCGACGCCGCCGGGGGTCAGGTGATCGCCGCAGCCGCTGACGAAGGATGCGACGAGCCCATCGCCGACCATGCCGCCGTCGCGGTACTCGTAGGCCGGGACGCCCTCCGTCCGTGGGGTGATGACGAACGGCGGGTTGGACACGATGTGGTCGAACCGCTCCCCCGCGACGGGCTCGAACATGCTGCCGAGCCGCAGCTCCACCCCGTCGATCTCGTTGAGCGCGAGGTTCAGCGCGGCCAGCCGCAGCGCGCGCTCGGAGATGTCGGTCGCGACGACCCGGCGGGCATGGCGGGCGGCGTGCATGGCCTGGATGCCGCATCCCGTGCCGAGGTCGAGCGCGCTCTCGACCGGCTGCTGCAGCATCAGTCCGCTGAGGGTGAGCGACGCGCCTCCGACGCCGAGCACGTGGTCCTCGGGGAGCGCGTGGCCGAGCGCCAGCTCGCCGAGGTCGGAGACGATCCACCACTCGGCAGGGCCCGCGGCGTCCACGAATCCGTAGGGACGCAGGTCGACGGCTGCGCGCACGGTGTCGCCGTCGAGCGCGACCAGCCCGAGAGATGCCGCGCCCTCGACACCGAGCGACGGCAGCGCCGCCTCGGCGTCGACACGCGCGACCGGCCGCCCGAGCACGAACAGCCGCGCGAGCGTCGCGAGCGCCGACGGCTCCCGCCGGGCCAGCGCCCTCTCGGCCGGGACGCGCTGTCCGCGGTGCAGCGCGTCCGCCGCCTCCGCCCCCCACAGCTCTGTGAGCGCGTCGACGGTCAGCCCTGCGGCGATCAGGTCGGCGCGGAGATCGGGGATGCGGTCGGCGGGTTCGCTCATCCCTCCATTGAAGCAGGGGCACAATGGGGCTGTGATCCGCAGACGAGCGATCGTGACCGGGGGCGTCCAGGGCGTCGGCTTCCGCTGGAGCGCGCGCGAGGCAGCGCAGCGCCTCGGGGTGACCGGCTGGGCCCGCAACCGCCACGACGGCACCGTGGAAGCCGAGATCCAGGGCGAGCCGGAGCAGGTGGAGCGGATGCTCGCCTGGCTGCGCACAGGGCCGCCCGGCGCCTCCGTCGAGTCCGTCGACGTGACCGACGCCGAGCCGCAGGACGACGACGCGTTTCGCATCCGCGAGACGGCCTGACCCCTCCATCGAGAGCGAAGACTGCACGCCCGCACGGCGTGTCGCGTGCACTCTGTGCGGACTCGACGACGGGGGCACAATGGGACGCATGACGCGCGCGACCCTGCTGACCATCACCACGCCCACCGGAGAGCCGCTGGAGGGCGACCCCGGCTACGTGGTGGCCGACTTCGACGCTCCGCAGGTGCGGATCACCGACCTCGCGGTGACCCGCGGCGACGGCGTGTTCGAGACCGTTGCGGTCATCAACGGGCACCCGCAGGCCCTGGAGCCGCACCTCGCCCGCCTCGCGCACTCCGCCGAACTGCTCGACCTGCCGGTCCCGGCGCTCGACGTCTGGCGGGAGGCGGTGCGCGCGGGCGTGGCCGACTTCCTCACCCGCAACGGCGATGCGGGCGCCGAGCTGTACGCCAAGCTCGTCTACACCCGCGGCGTCGAGGGCGCGGCCTTCCCGAGCGGGTGGCTGTTCGTCGACCTCGGCGAGGACTTCACGCAGGCCCGCCTCGGCATCCGGGTCGTCTCCCTCGACCGCGGCGTGCGGCACGACGTCGCCGAGACCTCGCCGTGGCTGCTCGCAGGAGCGAAGACCCTCTCGTACGCGGTGAACCGCGCGGCCCAGCGGGAGGCGGTGCGCCGCGGGTTCGATGACGTGCTGTTCGTCAGCAGCGACGGCTACGCGCTCGAGGGTCCCACCTCGAACGTCGTGACGCTCACCGACGGCGTCGTCCGCACGCCGAACACCGACCAGGGCATCCTCGCCGGCACCACTCAGGCGGCCGTGTTCGACTTCTTCACCGCGCGCGGCCTGCGCACCGAGTTCGCGCCGCTCACGATCGAGGAGGTGCGTGCCGCCGACGCCATCTGGCTGGTCTCCAGCGTCCGCCAGGCCGCCCCGGTCACGCACCTCGACGACCGCGCCTACCCCGTGGACGCGGACCTCACCGCCGACCTCAACGCCTACCTCCTCGCCCGCACCGAGTGAGTCGATGACGGCGCGATTCGCGAGGCCCGGCGGGAGCGCCTAGGCTGAACCCACTGCGCGGGCGACGGGGCCCGCGGCGGCGCGAACGACGTCCACGACCCCAGGGGAAGGGAGGGTGCGAGATGACCGAACAGGTGCCCCGCAGCATCGAACTCCTGCGCCAGCAGGCGCGTGACGAGCTGTCCGCGATCATCGAGCACCGCTGTCGCGCCGGGGAGGACCCGTGGCAGTTCATCCCCGAGCTCCCGAGCGTCGACGAGCAGGTCGTCATCTCGCTCCGCGCCACGGCGATCGAGGCCTTCGACCTCGCCGAGGAGCAGTCCCGGGCGCACCATCCCGCCGCCGGCCGCGACGTGTTCACCCGGTTCGAGTACGGCGTGCTGCGCCGCATCGCGCTGGAGCATCCCGAGCTCAGCGAGGCGGTCTGGGGGATGCTCGACAAGGTCGAACGCGCCTGACTACGCTTCCCGCATGGGAATCGTCACCGCTGACATCGCCATCTCGTTGGACGGCTTCGCCGCCGGTCCGAACCAGTCGCTCGAGCACCCGCTGGGCGAGGGCGCCGAGGAGCGCCTGCACGCCTGGATGTTCGACGAGCGCTCCGCGAACCACCGCGAGGAGATCGAAGCGATCGTGCGGGCCGGCGCCTACGTGATGGGCCGCAAGATGTTCGGGCCGGTGCGCAACGAGTGGCCCGGGGAGGGCGAGCCGTTCGCCGACTGGCGCGGCTGGTGGGGCGAGGAGCCGCCGTACCACGCGCCCGTCTTCGTGCTCACGCACTTCGCGCGGGAGCCTCTGGAGATGACCGGGACGACGTTCTACTTCGTGACCGACGGCATCCACTCGGCGATGGAGCAGGCGCGGGAGGTCGCGGGCGACGCCGACGTGTCGGTCGCGGGCGGGGCCGAGACCCTGAACCAGGCGCTCTGGGCGGGGGTGGTCGACGAGCTGCGGCTCCATGTCGTGCCGCTGACCCTGGGCGCGGGCGAGCGCGTGTTCGACCGCGTGCCTCCGCTCGACCTGGAACTGGTCCGGGAGCGGGTGACGCCCGAGGTGGCGCACCTCACCTACCGCGTGCGGCGCTGAGCTCTTCGACGCTCGTCGCGGGCAGCCTGCAGACGAAGTCCCGGCACAGGTACGCGGTCGGGAGGCCGTCCCGGGTGGTGCGCGCCTCGAACAGCTCGAACCCCGCGGCCGTCAACTCCTGCACCTGCGACTTGGTGGCGAAGGCGACCAGCGGTGCGGGATGCCGTCGGGCGGCAGCGACGACGCCGGACGTCTCCCCCGCCGCCGGTAGCACGACCACCAGCTGCTCGGCCTCGCCCGCGAGCTGCGACATCAGCGCGAGCGAGGTCCCGAACGCGCTCGGGACGCGTACCGCCTGGGCGGCTACCATCCGCATCCCCTCGCGCGCGGCCCGCTCGTAGCGGCGCTCGCCGGTCAGCAGGTACAGCGTGTGCGCGGCCTCTGCCAGCGACGACAGGCCGGACGGATACGCGCCCTCCGAGGGATCGACCTGCACCGCGAGCCCGGTGGCCGCGAGCACGGGATCGACGCCGCCGGGCGTCTCGAACGGGCACGTCCCCTCTCCTGCGGCGTCCAGGCAGAGGTCGACCAGGTCGCGCGCCGCCACCGCCGGGCCGACCTCGCCGGACGCGAGCGCCAGCTCCAAGAGCCCGGACGCCAGCCCGCCGTAGTCCTCGAGCGTCGCGCCCGCCTCCGAGCGGCGGTCGCCGAGGGACGCGCGCAGCAGCGTCCCGTCCTCGCGCCGGTGCCGGCTGAGCACCGTGTCGGCGGCCTTCGCCGCGGCGGACACCCACGCCGGACGGTCCAGGATGCGCCCCGCGCGGGCCAGCGCGCCGATCGCGAAGCCGTTCCACCCGGTGAGCACCTTAGCGTCGATCGGCGGCGGGTCCAGCTGCGCCCGTTCCGCCGGCGGGACTGTGTAGTACGTGCCCTCGACCCGGGCGCCGTCGATCGTGCTCTCCGAGTCCTGGGCCGACGCGAAGCCGCCCGACGGCTGCCGCAGCACGCCGAGCAGGAACCCGGCGATACCGTCCGCAGTGCGCTCGGCCCACTCCTCGCCTGTCTGCTGCCAGGCGCGTGCGTAGGCGTCGAGCAGGAGCGCGTTGTCGTACAGCATCCGCTCGTAGTGCGGCTCGCTCCAGTCGCGCCGGGTCGCGTAGCGGAAGAAGCCGCCGTCGACCGGGTCGCGCAGCGGCGACTCCGCCATCGCCCGCAGCGTGCGCGCGGCAAGGGCGTGCCCGGCCGGGCGCGACAGCAGGAAGTCGAGGATGGGCGCTACCGGGAATTTCGGTGCCGTGCCGAATCCGCCGAACTCGGGGTCCTCCGCCTCTGCGAGCTGCGCGACCGCCGCATCCAGGGTCCGTTCGTCGGGCAGGTCCGACACCGAGGTCGCCGCGTCCGCGGCCGCGGCCAGCGCCTCCCGCACCCGGCCGGCGTCGGACTCGACCTCGTGGCGACGCGCGGTCCACGCGTCCCACACGGCGTCGAGCACCTGGCGGAAGGACGCGCGCCCGGCGACCGGCTGCGGCGGGAAGTAGGTGCCGGCGAAGAACGCCGTGCCGTCCGGCGTCGCGAACACCGTGAGCGGCCAGCCCAGGTTGCCCGTGAAGGCGCTGGCGGCCGAGAGGTAGGCGGCGTCGACGTCGGGATGCTCCTCCCGGTCGACCTTGATCGCGACGAAGCGCGCGTTCAGCTCCTCCGCCGTGGCCGGGTCGCTGAAGCTCTCCCGCGCCATGACGTGGCACCAGTGGCAGGTCGCGTAGCCGATGGACACCATGACCGGGACATCCCGGCGTCGGGCCTCGGCGAAGGCGTCCGCACCCCAGGGGAACCAGTCGACGGGGTTGTCCGCGTGCGCGCGCAGGTAGGGACTGATCGCGTCCGCGAGCCGATTCGCCATGGGCACACCCTACGACGGGGGCGCGGGAAGGGAACCCGTCAGCCGGCGGTGTCCATCCCCTGCAGCCGGATCGAGGAGTGCACGTAGTAGATCGCCAGCGCGGCGTAGGTGAGGCACGCGACCGCGGGGATGAACGCGTCCTCCGGGTTGCTGGCGAAGGCGCCCACCCCGGAGATGAAGGCGAGCACGCCGAGCAGGCCGCCGATCCAGAAGCCCGCCGCGGGTCGTGCGGTGGCCCGCCACCATGGCCGCGGGTCGGTGCGGTTCTCGCCCTGGCCGCGGAAGATGCGCACGCCGACGATGACGTACGCGAGGTTCAGCACCGCGATGATCAGCACGTCGAAGGTGGGATTGAGCAGGCGGGCGAAGACGAAGATGTTGAGGATGAAGATCAGCGCGAAGACGCCGACGATGTAGATGATCTTCCCGGTGACCGACGTGATCCTCACCCCACCGAGCCTAGCCCGGGGGTACGACACCGCATCCCCGGGCCCGGCAGGGTGTCGTCAGTTGACCTCGTCGGGGTGGGCGCTGACGCGGCCCTCGCGCTCCAGCGAGCTGATCGCCTGGACCTCGTCGGCCGTCAGCTCGAAGTCGAAGACGTCGAAGTTCTCGGCCATGCGCTCGCGGCGGTTCGACTTCGGGAACACGATGTTGCCGGTCTGCAGGTGCCAGCGGATGACGACCTGCGCCGGAGTCTTGCCGTGCGCGGCGGCGGCGTCCGCCACCTCCGGGAGCTCGAACAGCGGGTACTTGCCCTGGCCGAGCGGTCCCCACGCCTCGATCTCGATGCCGTGCTCGCGGGAGAACGCGGTCACCTCCGGCTGCTGGTGCGCCGGGTGCAGCTCGATCTGGTTGACCGCGGGCACGATGTCGGTCTCGGCGAGGAGCTTGGTCAGGTGCGGCACGAGGAAGTTCGAGACGCCGATCGCCTTGGCGCGGCCGGACGCGTAGATCTTCTCGAGCGACTTCCACGCCTCGACGAACGTGTCCTTCTGCGGGGTCGGCCAGTGGATGAGGTACAGGTCGACGTAGTCGAGGCCCAGCTTGGTCAGCGACTCCTCCAACGCGTTCTCGGCGTCGGTCTGGCGGTCGTTCCACAGCTTGGTGGTGACGAACAGCTCGTCGCGCGGGATGCCGGAGTCGGCGATCGCACGGCCGACGCCCTCCTCGTTGCCGTAGATGGCGGCGGTGTCGATGTGGCGGTAGCCCACCTCGAGCGCGTCGGCGACGATGCGGGTCGTCTCGGCCGGGTCGACCTTGAAGACGCCGAAACCGAGCTGCGGGATGGTGGTCCCGTTGTTCAGGGTCAGGAGCGGAGTATTTGCGTTTGCAACCATATCCGCCACGGTACCAGCGTCAGGACGTGGTCGCCGCCTCCGCCTCGAACCGGGCCACCAGCTCCCGCTTCAGCACCTTGCCGCTGGGCCCCAGCGGCAGCACCTCCAGGATCTCCACCCGCCGCGGGTACTTGTAGGCCGCGACCTTCTCCTGCGCGAAGGCGACCAGCTCGTCCCCCTCGGCCGCGCTGCCGGGCATGAGCGTGACGGCGGCCATGATCTCCTGCCCGTGCGTGTCGTGTGCGACGCCGAACACGGCCACCATCGCGACAGCGGGATGTGTGGACAGCACCTCCTCGACCTCGCGCGGGTACACGTTGTAGCCGTTGCGGACGATCATGTCCTTCTTGCGGTCGACGATCGTGATGTAGTCGTCGTCGCTCTTGGTGCCGAGGTCGCCGGTCCGGAACCAGCCGTCCAGGACCGCCTCCGCGTTCGCCTCGGGGAGGTTGAGGTAGCCCTTCATCAGGTTGTGGCCGCGCACCACGATCTCGCCGAGCTCGCCGCGTGGCAGCAGCTCGATGCGGTCGTCGAGCTCGGGGTCGGCGATCTCCACATCCACGCCCCAGATCGGCGTGCCGACGGTGCCGACGCGCGTCGGCCGGCCGCGGTGGTTGAAGGAGGCGACCGGCGAGGTCTCGGTGAGGCCGTATCCTTCGTGGACGTCGATGCCGTACACCTCCTTCATCCGCTCGATGACGGCGACCGGGATGGCCGCGCCGCCGCTCATGCCGTAGCGCAGCGGCGGGCGGTCCGGGTTGGTCTTGGCCGCCTCCAGTAGCGCGATGTACATGGTCGGGACGCCGGTCATGATCGTGCAGCCGTGCGCGTTGAGCAGCTGCAGCGCGGTCGCGCCGTCGAACTTCGGCACCAGCACCACGGCGGCGCCCGCCCGGAAGCCCATGTTCATCACGCAGGTCTGGCCGAACGTGTGGAACAGCGGCAGGCAGCCGAGGATGCGGTCCTCCGGGTCGATGTCCAGCGTCCCCGCCAGCAGCACGTTGACCTGCTCGATCAGCGAGAAGTGGCATCCCTCTGCGCCCTTCGGCTTGCCGGTCGTGCCGCTCGTGTACAGGATGGTCGCGGTGTCCAGCGGGTCGCGCGGCACGTAGGTGTCGATCGGCTCGGCCGCCACCGCCAGCTCCTCCAGGCGCGGGAACGGCGCCTGCTCCCACATCTCGTCCGGCACGAGCACGGACAGCGTCGGGATGCCGGCGAGCCCGGCCCCGCGCGCGCCCTCGCCCAGAAGCGGCGCGGCGCAGATCAGCAGGGCGGCCCCGGAGTCGCGGAGGACGTACGCGATCTCCTCCGCTTTCAGCAGAGCGTGGATGGGCACCACCACCGCGCCGAGCGCGAGCACCGCGTAGTAGGCGCGCGGGAAGTCCGGAACGTTCGGCAGCATCAACGCCACCCGGTCACCCGGCCCGACGCCCAGATCGCGCAGCGCGCCCGCATAGGCGCGGGTCTCATCCCACAGCTCGCGGTAACGGATCTCGTGGCCTGCGAAGACCAGCGCGACGTTGTCGGGCATCCGGTGCGCCGTCTCCGCCAGGATGCTGGCGACCGACATGGTGGCATAACCGTGACTCATGGGTTCTCCTCGTCTCCATCGACGCCGGAACCGATCCGGGTTGATGTGAACCTACGTCACGCGGGGGCGCGGGGCAACGCCCCCGGGTGGGGACCATGCGCGGCTAGAATAGAAGGCTCATGTCTTCCACCGAGACCCTTCCCCGCATCGTCTTCCCGCCCGAGCTGCCCGTCAGCCGGAAGCGGGAGGAGATCGCGCGCGCCATCCGCGACAACCAGGTCGTGATCGTGGCCGGGGCCACCGGCTCGGGCAAGACGACGCAGCTGCCGAAGATCGCGCTGGAGCTCGGCCGCACCTCCATCGGTCACACCCAGCCGCGGCGCATCGCGGCCCGGACGATCGCCGAGCGCGTCGCGGAGGAGCTGGGCCAACAGGTCGGCGAGCTGGTCGGCTACCAGGTGCGGTTCACGGACCGCGTCTCCAAGCAGACGCGCATCAAGCTGATGACCGACGGCATCCTGCTCAACGAGCTGCGCCGCGACCGGATGCTGCGCGCCTACGACACGATCATCATCGACGAGGCGCACGAGCGCAGCCTCAACATCGACTTCCTGCTCGGCTACCTCAAGCAGCTGCTGCCGCAGCGTCCCGACCTCAAGCTCATCATCACGTCGGCGACCATCGACCCGGAGAGCTTCGCCGCGCACTTCGCCTCGGCGGACGGCACGCCGGCGCCGATCGTCGAGGTGTCCGGACGGACGTACCCCGTCGAGATCCGCTACCGGCCGCTCGTCGCGGAAGCGATGGAGGAGGACGACGAGGATCCGGATCCCGTACCGTCCGCCGACCGCGACTACCTGCAGGGCATCAACGACGCGCTCGACGAGCTCGCGCGCGAGGATCGCGGCGACGTCCTCGTGTTTCTCTCCGGTGAGAACGAGATCCGGGATGCGGCGGACGCCATTCGTGGCCGCAATCTCCCCGGAACAGAAGTGCTGCCGCTGTACGGCCGGCTCTCCGCGGCCGAGCAGCACAAGGTCTTCCAGCCGTCGACCGTCGCCGGTGTTCGCCGCCGCGTCGTGCTCGCGACCAACGTCGCCGAGACCAGCCTCACCGTCCCGGGCATCAAGTACGTCGTGGATGCGGGGACCGCGCGCATCAGCCGCTACAGCGTGCGCGCCAAGGTGCAGCGCCTCCCGATCGAGGCGATCTCGCAGGCGAGCGCGAACCAGCGGTCCGGCCGCTCCGGGCGCACGAGCGACGGCATCGCGATCCGCCTCTACTCGGAGGAGGACTTCGAGAAGCGGCCGGAGTTCACCGAGCCGGAGATCCTGCGCACCAACCTCGCGGCCGTCATCCTGCAGATGATATCGCTCGGGCTCGGCGACATCGCGGCGTTCCCGTTCCTCACCCCGCCCGACTCGCGCGGCATCAAGGACGGCCTCGACCTGCTGATCGAGCTCGGCGCGATCACCGCCGGCGGCGGGGACACCAAACTCACCGGCGTCGGCCGCCAGCTCGCCCAGCTCCCCATCGACCCGCGGTTCGCCCGCATGGTCGTGGAGTCGAAGCGGCACAACACGTCGCGCGAGGTCATGGCGATCGTCGCGGGGCTCACCATCCAGGACCCGCGTGAGCGTCCCGTCGAGAAGCGCGGCAGCGCCGACGAGAAGCACGCCCGCTTCGCCGACCCGACCAGCGACTTCCTCACCCTGCTCAACCTCTGGAACTACCTGGAGGAGCAGCAGAAGGAGCTGTCGTCGAGCGCCTTCCGGCGCCTCTGCAAGGCCGAATACCTCAACTTCCTGCGCGTGCGCGAGTGGCAGGACGTCTACCGCCAGCTGCGGCAGCTCGCCAAGCCGCTCGGGCTCACCATCGGCGAGCCGTCGGTCAACCCGGACGGCATCCACCGCTCGCTGCTCGCCGGGTTGCTGTCGCACATCGGGCTGAAGGATGCGCGCGACGCCGGCACCAACACGCGCGGCGGCGCGGCGAAGGGCGGCCCGCGGTCACGGCAGGCGGAATACCTCGGCGCCCGGCAGACGCGGTTCGTGATCTTCCCCGGCTCCACGCTGGCGAAGAAGCAGCCCAACGCCGTTATGAGCGCCGAGCTCGTCGAGACCTCGCGCCTCTTCGCCCGGATGAACGCCGCGATCGACCCCGCCTGGGCCGAGCCGATCGCCGGCGACCTCTGCAAGCGGCAGTACAGCGAGCCGCACTGGGAGAAGAACCAGGGTGCGGTCGTCGCCTACGAGCGCGTCACGCTGTTCGGCGTCCCGATCATCCCGCGCCGCCGCGTGCAGTACGCCCGGATCGACGCGGAGCTCTCCCGCGAGCTGTTCATCCGGCATGCTCTGGTCGACGGCGAATGGGACTCACACCAGGCGTTCGATCGCGCCAACCGGAAGCTGCGCGCCGAGCTGCGCGAGTTGGAGGAGCGGACCCGCCGCCGCGACATCCTGAACGACGACGAGGCCGTCTTCGAGTTCTACGAGAAGCGCATCCCGGCGGATGTCGTGTCCACCCGGTCGTTCGAGGGCTGGTGGAAGAAGGCGCGGCAGGAGACGCCGGACCTCCTGACGATGACGCCCGAGGCGCTGCTGGACGAGGATGCGGCCGACGTCGACGAGGAGGCGTTCCCGCCGGTGTGGCGGCAGGGCGACCAGCGGCTCACGTTGCGCTACCGGTTCGAGCCCGGAGCCGCGGACGACGGCGTGACCGTCCAGGTGCCGCTGCCGCTGCTCGCCGGCCTGCTGCCGGACGGCTTCGACTGGCAGGTGCCCGGTCTCCGCCACGAGCTCGTGACCGCGATGATCAAGTCGCTGCCGAAGGCGATCCGCCGGCAGGTCGTCCCCGCCGCCGACTGGGCGCAGCGGCTGCTCGGCGAGCTCGCCGGCACGGCCGGGATGCGCGCGCACGAGGGCGAGCGCCCCGCGGGGACGCTGGCCGACACCCTCGCGGCGACCATCTCGCGGCTCACCGGCTCGCGGGTGAGCGGGACCGACTTCGACCTCGACCGGCTCCCGCCGCACCTGCGGCCGACGTTCCAGGTGATCGGCGAGCGCGGGCGGCCGATGGCGAGCGGCAAGGACCTCGGCGCGCTGCAGGACCGCCTGCGGTCGCGCGCCCGCGACTCGGTGGCTCGCGTGGCTGAGGCGCGCACGCCGAACGCGCTCGAACGGTCGGGCATAACCACGTGGGACTTCGACGAGCTGCCGCGGTTCGTCGACTCGGAGCACACCGGTCCGGGCGGCACGCGCAATGTGATCCGCGCCTACCCGGCGCTCGTCGACGACGGTACGTCGGTCAGCATCCGGCTGATGGGCACCCCGGCCGAGCAGGCGCGCGCGATGCCGGGCGGCGTGCGCCGCCTGCTGCTCGCGAGCGTACCGTCCCCCGTCGCCTACGTGCAGCAGCACCTCACGTCGAACGAGAAGCTGACCCTCGCCGCCAGCCCGTACCCGAACACCAAGGCGCTGTTCGACGACTGCCTGCTCGCCGTCGTGGACTCGGTGCTGTACCGGATGAAGCCCGACGGCCAGATCTTCATGCGCGCCGAGTTCGAGGCCGTGCGCGACCGCGTCTCCGGGATCGTCATGGACTCGATGTTCGAGACGGTCGCGCTCGTCACGCGCATCCTCACCGCCGCCCGCACCGCCGAGAAGGCGATCTCGAGTGTGACGGCGCTCACATATCTGGCGGCGCTGAACGACGCGAAGAGACAGCTCGCGGGCCTGGTCTATCCGGGGTTCGTCTCGGCGACCGGCTTGGAGCAGCTGCGGCACCTCCCCCGCTACCTCGCCGGCATCACCCAGCGGATGCAGGCGCTGCCGACCAACCCGGGCCGCGACCGCGCCTGGCAGACGCAGGTCGAGACCGCCGTGGCGCTCTACACGGACGCCGGCGGCCGCATCCCGCTCGCGCCCGGCTCCCCGCCCGCCATCGTGCACGCGCGCTGGATGCTCGAGGAGTTCCGCGTCTCGCTCTTCGCCCAGTCGCTCGGCACGGCCGAGACCGTCTCCCTCCCCGCATCCGCAAAGTCCTCGGCTCCTAGCCCGGAGCCCGGTCAGACGCCGAGGTGGAAGCCTCCGTTGGAGTGGAGGAGCTGGCCGTTGATCCAGCCTCCGTTCGCGGAGAGGAGGAACGAGACCAGGTCGGCGGTGTCGCGCGGCGTGCCGAGGCGGCCGAGGGCGGTCTCGGCGGCCAGGGCATCGGCGAGGTCGGGCGTCATCCAGCCGGTGTCGATGGGGCCGGGGTTGATGAGGTTCGCCGTGATGCCGAGGTGGGCGAGCTCGACCGCCGCCGCCTTGACGATGCGGTCGAGCGCGCCCTTGCTCGCGCCGTACGGCAGGTTGTACGCCGTGTGGTCGCTGGTGAGCGCGACGATCCGCCCCGCGCCCGACGGTATGCCGTTTGCGGCATACTGCTCGGCGAAGGCCTTAATGAGCAGCCAGGAGCCGCGCGTGTTGACCGCGAAGTGGCGGTCGAAGGCCTCGACGCTGGTGTCGAGCAGGCCGCTGTCCACCGAGTAGGCGTGGCTGGCGACCAGCGCCTGGATGGGTCCCAACTCGTCGTTCACACGCGCGACGAGGTCGGCCGGTCCGGCCGGATCCGAGACGTCGGCGACGAAGCCGAGGGCGCGTCCGCCCTCGGCGGACACCTCGGCGGCCAACTCCTCATGGAAGCCGGCGTCCGGCGCGAGGTCGGCGAATGCGACGTCGAAGCCGTCCGCGCCCAGCCGGCGCACGATCCCGGTGCCGATCGCGTTGGGCCGGCCGACGCCGGTGACCAGGACGAGGGGACGACGCTGTTCGGTCATCCCCCCATCCTGTCAGCTAGAGCACCTTGGACAGGAACGCCTGCGTCCGCTGGTGCTGCGGGTTACCCAGCACCTCACGCGGGTCGCCGGACTCCACCACGACGCCGCCGTCCATGAAGACCAGCTCGTCCGCCACCTCGCGGGCGAAGCCCATCTCGTGCGTCACGACGACCATGGTCATGCCGCTGGCGGCCAGGCCCTTCATGACATCCAGCACCTCGCCGACCAGCTCCGGGTCGAGCGCAGAAGTGGGCTCGTCGAACAGCATGAGCTTCGGGTCCATGGCCAGCGCGCGCGCGATCGCGACGCGCTGCTGCTGGCCGCCGGACAGCTGCGACGGGTAATGGTCGCCCTTGTCGGCGAGGCCGACGCGAGTGAGCAGTTCGTTCGCGCGCTCGACCGCCTTGGCCTTCGAGATGCCCTTCACGCGGATGGGCGCCTCGATGACGTTCTCGAGCGCGGTCATGTGCGGGAACAGGTTGAACCGCTGGAACACCATCCCGATCTCGCGGCGCTGGCGGGCGGCCTCCTTCGGCTTGAGCTCGTACAGCTTGTCGCCGTGCTGGCGGTAGCCGACGACCTCGCCGTCGACCGAGAGCCGGCCGGCGTCGACGCGCTCGAGGTGGTTGATGCAGCGCAGGAAGGTGGACTTGCCGGAGCCCGACGGGCCGATGATGCACAGCACCTCGCCCGGGTTCACCTTCAGGTCGATGCTCTTCAGCACCTCGTTGGAGCCGAAGCTCTTCGAGACGCCCTCCGCGAGCACCATGGGGGTCGTGTCGGTCATCCCTTGCCTCCGAGGTCGTTTCCGTCGGGTGCGCCCGCCGCCGGCAGCGCGCCGGTCGCGAGGGCGGGTTCGTTGCGGTCCGGGCGACGTGCGTTGACACCGCGCGAGAACCGCTTCTCGAGGAAGTACTGCCCGATCATCAGGAGCGACGTGAACAGCAGGTACCACAGCGACGCGACGATGAGCAGCGGGATAGGCGTGTACGTCACCGCCGAGATGTCACGGGCGACGCCGTACAGGTCGGTGGTGAGCGGGATGGCCGCCACCAACGAGGTCGTCTTCAGCATCGAGATGACCTCGTTGCCCGTCGGCGGGATGATGACGCGCATGGCCTGAGGGATGACGATGCGTCCCATCGTCTGGCCCCACGACATACCGAGCGCGGTCGCCGCCTCCTCCTGGCCTTTGTCGACCGAGAGCAGGCCGGCGCGCACGATCTCCGCCATGTACGCCGCTTCGTTGAGCGCGAGGCCGATGATCGCGATGATGAACGCGTTCTGCATGAAGCCGAGGTCGAAGGTGAAGCCGACGTCCGTCCACGGCACGCCGAGGAAGATCTGCGGGTAGATCAGCGAGAACAGGCCCCAGAAGACGAGCTGCACGTAGACCGGGGTCCCGCGGAAGATCCACAGGTACACCCACGCGACCGACTTCACGACCGGGTTCGGCGACTGGCGCATCACCGCGAGGATGAGGCCCAGGATGACGCCGATGATCATCGAGAAGACGGTGAGTTCGAGGGTCACGAGCGCAGCAGCACTGATGCGCTTGTCGAAGACGTACTTGCCGACGTACTGCCAGCCGTACGCGGAGCGCTGGGATGCGTCGATGATGAACCAGACGACCAGCAGGATGAGGATGACGGCGAAGACGATCCGCCACGGGTGCTTGAGCTTGATCGCCTTGATCGGCTCGGAGCGGGAGCCCGCCGGCGACGGGACGGATCCCGTCGCCGGCCGAGCGGTGTTGCTCTGGGACATGAAAGGTCAGCCCTTCGAGGCCGCGTTGAAGTCGGCCTTCTCGACGGCGCCGTCGGCGACGCCCCACTTGTCCAGGATCTTCTTGTAGGTGCCGTCATCGATCAGTGCCTGGACCGCCTTCTGCAGCACCGGGCCGAGCTTCGAGTCCTTCTGGACCGGGAGACCGTACGGCGCCTCGTCGAAGGTCTTGCCGGCCTCCTGGAGCTTGCCGTCCGACTTCGAGATCGCGTACAGGGTGACGGGCGAGTCGGCGCTGAGGGCGTCGGCCTTGCCGAGGATGACCGCGTTGGTCGCGTCGTCCTGGGTGTCGTAGCGGAGGGCCTGGATGGCGGGCTTGCCCTCATCCGTGCACTTCTTCGACTTCGCGGGCACCTCGTCGGTGTCCTCGTAGGTGGTCGACTGGACGGCGACCTTCAGGCCGCAGGCGTTGTCCGGGTCGACCGTCTTGCCCTTGGCCGAGGCCCAGAGGATGCCGGCCGAGTAGTAGTTGACGAAGTCGACCTGCTGCTCACGCTCGGTGGTGTCGGTGAACGACGACATACCGTAGTCGTCCTTGCCGCCGGCGATGCTCGGGATGATGTTGTCGAACTTCGCGATCGCGAAGTCGGTCTTCACGCCCAGCTTCGCGCCGATCGCGTTGGCCAGGTCAACCTCCCAGCCGACGGGCTGACCGCTGTCGTCCTTGAACTCGTTCGGCGGGTACGTGTTGTCCATGCCGACGACGAGCTTGCCGGCGTCCTTGATCTTCTGGGGCAGCTGGCCGGCGAGGGAGTCGTCCTTCTTCACGCCCGCCGCGGCGCTCGACGTTGAGCCGGAGGACGGGGTGGAGTTGTCGACGCAACCGGTGAGCGCGAGGGCTGCAACGGCGGCGATGGCGGCGATGGGGGCCGCGGATCGGATGCGCATGTTGTCGTTGTCCTTCTTCCTGGTGCAGGAATGTGTCTATGCGTATTGCACGGGTAAGGGGAGGATACCCCAGCGGCGAGGCCGCCCCTCAACACTAATTCGCGCAGGGAACAGCGTTTTTCACGGACGTTTCCATCAGGTTTCGCGTCGATCGAGCGCGAAATCCGCGTTTCGGGGCGCTTTGCGCTATAGATCGCGGTCGTCGCGGCGGAGATGCGCCGCTGGGTCTCGATCGGCTATCGGTTCTCGAGCGCGACGGGCCGGGCCGGGTCGTTGGACCACGCCGAGTAGGAGCCGGCGTAGAGGGACGGCATCGGGAAGCCCGCGACCACGAGCGCCAGGGCTTCGTGGGCGGCTGTGACGCCGGATCCGCAGTAGACGCCGACCCGCGCGTCAGCGGTGACGCCGAGGGCGGTGAATCGGGTGGCCAGCTCATCGGAAGGCAGCATCCGGCCGTCGGCGCCGAGGTTGTCGGTCGTCGGTGCACTCACCGCGCCGGGGATGTGCCCGGGGCGCGGGTCGACGGGCTCGACCTCGCCGCGGTACCGCTCGGCGGCACGGGCGTCGAGCAGGACGCCGTCGCCGTCGGCCGCGAGCACGGCGGCGTCGTCGCCGTCGAGGAGGGGAAGCGCGCCGAACCGAAGCTCGATGGATCCGGGGGCCGTCAGCACCTGTCCGGTCTGGAGGGGATACCCGGCGGCGCGCCAGGCGGCGAGTCCGCCGTCGAGCACGCGCACATCGCGGACGCCCGCGTGACGCAGCAGCCACCAGGCGCGCGCGGCGGAGGTTCCGGAGACGTCGTCGTACACGACGACCGAGTCGCCGTCGTTCAGCCCCCAGCGGCGCGCGGCGCCCTGGAAGTCGGCCTCGGACGGCAGCGGGTGCCGCCCGTCGGTGGGCGCGCCGTGACCGGCGAGCTCGGTGTCGAGGTCGACATAGATCGCCCCGGGGATGTGGCCGCGCTCGTACTCCTCACGCCCGGGCGGACCGCCGAGCTTCCAGCGGACATCGAGCACGCGCCACGACGAACGCCGCCGGCCGGCGCCGCTCCACAGGGATTCAGCCCCGAGAGCGACGTCCAGCGCGGCGGCGGTGATCAGCGGCGGGAGTTCCGTCGTCATATCGTGGCGTCGGTGTCAGCGTCCGCTGGACGCCTTCGCGTTCGACTCGTAGGAGGTGTTCGTGGACTCGAAGAAGTTCACGAGCTCCAGCGTGTCGTTGGCGGTCGCCATCCACTTGGCCGGGTTGGAGACCTTGTACTCGGCCTCGAAGCCCAGCTCCTCCAGGCGACGGTCCGCCAGGTAGCGGACGTACTGGTTGATGTAGTTGGCATTGAGGCCCAGGATGCCGCCCGGCAGGAGGTCGCGGTTGTACTGCTCCTCCATCTCGACGGCGTCGAGGATCATCTGGCGGATCTCGGCGGCGAACTCCGGCGTCTGCAGGTCGGGGTTCTCCTCCAGCACCGTCAGGATGAGGTTGATGCCGAACTTGAGGTGCAGCGACTCGTCGCGCACCACCCAGTCGATCAGCGAGCCGAAGTTGCGCAGCAGGTTCCGCTGACGGAACGACAACGCCACCATGAAGCCCGAGTAGAACCAGATCCCCTCGAGGATGACGTTGTACGCCACCAGGTTGCGGATGAAGTCCTGCTTGCCCTCGGTCGTCGAGATGTCGAGGGTCTGCTCGGTCATCCGCTTGATGAAGCTGACCTCGAACTCCTCCTTCTTCGCCATCGACGGCACGTCGACGTGGGAGTTGTACGCCTGCTCGCGGTCGATCGGGAACGTCTCCAGGACGTACTCGAACGACATGCAGTGGTTGGCCTCTTCCCACATCTGCTTCGCGAGGTAGAGGTGCGCCTCGGCCGCGTTGATGTAGGGGTAGACGCCGAACGCCAGCGCCTTGTTGACCAGCAGCTCGTTCGGGTTGAAGTAGCTCATCAGGAAGGTGACCGCGTGGCGCTCCTCGTCGGTCATCCGCTTGAAGTCGGCGATGTCCTCGCCGAGCTGGATCTCGTTCGGGAACCAGGTGTTCGCCACGGCCTGGTCGTACAGGTCCATCGCCCACTGGTACTTCACGGGCTTCAGCAGCAGCCCCTCTTCGATTCCGGTGCCCAGAATCCCCATGGTCTCGTTCTCCTCGTTACTTCGGTGCGCGTCCGGCGCGGCTTACTGGCAGGACTCGCACTGCAGGTCGTCCATCGGGTCGACCGGCACGTAGTACTCCTCGATCTTGGTGCTGTTCACTTGTTGTCACCCCCGGTCAGACCTCCGAAGCCGAAGCCACGACGAGCAGGGGCGGCGGCCGGAGCCGTCTCGGTGACGGCGGGACCCGCGGCCGGGGCCGGCGCACCGGCGCCGACGGAGGCGAAGCCCTTGCGGCCGCCCGAGATCTCCTCGGCCTTGTTGACCTTGACCGTCGACTGCTCGGCCTGGTGACGCGGCTTCATGTGGAGGTAGTACGTCGTCTTGACGCCCTTCTCCCAGGCCGCGTAGTAGATGTCCATCATGTCGCCGAGGTCGCGGGTCTCGAGGTACATGTTGCGGCTGATCGCCTGGTCGATCCACTTCTGCGCACGCGCCGCGACCTCGATGAAGGCGTACGGCGAGAGCTGGAAGCTCGTCTTGAACGTCGCCTTGATGTCGTCCGGGATCTCCGCGATGTTCTGGATGTCGCCCTGCGACCGCAGGATCGCCTCGCGGACGTCCTGCCAGATGCCGCGCTCCTGCAGCGTCTCGACCAGGTTGCGGTTGACCTCGAGGAACTTGCCCGACGAGGTCGACCGGCTGAAGATCTGCGAGAACTGCGGGTCGAAGCCGGGCGTGGTCCCGGCGACGAGACCGATGGACGCGGTCGGCGCGATGGCCATGAGCGTCGCGTTGCGCATGCCGCCCTTGACCTTCTCGCGCAGGCGGTCCCAGTCGAGGCGGATGCTGCGGTCGACCGTGATCGGCACGCCGCGGTCGGCCTCGGTGAGCGCGATCGAGTCGTAGGGCACGAGGCCCTTCGACCAGCGCGAGCCCTCGAAGTTCGGATACGCACCGCGCTCCTGCGCCAGGTCGGCGCTCTCGTCGATGGCCGCGTACGAGACGTGCTCCATGATCTCGTCGATCAGGGCGTACGCCTCCTCGCTCTCGTAGCTGAGGCCCAGCTTCTCGACGACGTCGGTGAAGCCCATGACGCCCAGGCCGATGGCGCGGTTCTGCTGGTTGGAGTAGTCCGCCTCCGGCACGCTCGACACCGTGATGTCGATGAGGTTGTCGAGCTGACGCACCGCCTGACGGGCGCTCGCCTCGATGCGCTCCCAGTCCATCTTGCCGTCGACCAGGTGACGGGTCAGGTTGATGGAGGCCAGGTTGCAGACGGAGACGTTGTCGCGGTCCTGCGGCAGCGTGATCTCGGTGCAGAGGTTGGAGAGGTGGATCGTGCCCGTGTTGTTGTTGAGGGCACGGTTGTTGATCGTGTCCTTCCAGGTCAGCCACGGGTGGCTGGTGGTCTGGAGGCTCATCAGGATGTCCTTGAACTGCGCGCGGGCGCTGATCTTCTTGAACATCTTGAGGTTGCCGGCCTCGGCCTCGGCGACATAGTGGGCGTAGCGCTCCGAGAACGCCTTGCCGTACAGCTCGTTGAGGTCGGCGACCTCCAGCGGGTCGAAGAGGTACCAGTCCTCGTCGTTCTGGACGCGCTTCATGAACTCATCGCTGATCCACACCGCTGTGTTCGCGGTGCGGGTGCGGCGGTACGGGTCGCCCGAGTTCTGGCGCAGGTCCAGGAACTCCGGGAAGTCCATGTGCCAGTTCTCCATGTAGAAGCAGAGGGCGCCGAACTTCTTGCCGCCGCGGCTGACCGCGCGCAGCACCGAGTCGATCGTGTGCATGAACGGGATCGGGCCGGTCGAGGTGGTGTTGTTCGAGCGGATGGGCGAGCCCTGGGCGCGCAGCTTGGTGACCGAGAGGCCGATGCCACCGGTGCCCTTGGTGAGCCACATGACGTCGCGGACGCTCTTGGCGATGTGCTCGATGTCGTCCTGCATCTCCATGACGAAGCAGTTGGAGAGCTGCGGGTACGCGGTGCCCGCGTTGACGAGGGTGGAGCCGGCCGCCAGGTACTCGAGCTTCGACATCTTCTCGTAGAAGGCGATGGCGTGGCTGGTCGGGTCGGCCTCGTTGAGCGAGAGGCCCATCGCGATGCGCATCCAGAAGAACTGCGGCACCTCGAGGGAGTCGCCGTTGCGGGCCTTGATGCCGTAGCGGTTGTTGAGGGTGACGACGCCGATGTACTTCAGCAGCTCGTCGCGCGACGGGTCGAGGTAGCCGGCGAGTCGGTCGAGGTCGAACGCGGTGGTGAAGCGGCCGTCGAGCAGCGTCTCGGCGACGCCGCGCTCGATGTAGCCGCGGAAGCGCTCGGCGTGGAGCTGCACGAGCTCGTCGTGGCCCTCGTAGTCGCCGAGGACGCGCTTGTAGATCGTCTTGAGCAGGAGGCGAGCGGCGACGGTGTCGAACGCCGGGTCGTCCTTGACGTTCTGGAGGGCGACCTGGATGACCGCCTCGTCGAGCTGCTGCGTCGTGATGCCGTCGAACAGCGTGAGTTCGAGCTCGCTCGCGATCTGCGTCACCCACGTGATGTTCTCGTCCAGTCCCTGGGCCGCATTCTCGATGGCCAGGTTGATCTTGTTGGCGTCGTACGGCTCCCGTTCGCCGTTGCGCTTCACGACTGTGATTGCCACTGTCTCTCCCTCTTCGCTGTGCCGCATCACCCTGCGGCTCGACCACTATATAGCGGGGGTCCGACATTTCCATCCCCCACATCTAGTGGGCGTGTCGTCCACAGATGGGGACAACTTATGCACAGTTTCCACACCCCGCTAAGGGGGTCACCCGTGCTGTGGGAACCTCTGGACGCGGCTTTCCGGACCGATAGTGTTGACCGTTGTGAGCAGCTATTCCAGCCTTCTGAAGACGCCGGGCGTCGCCCGCATCATCGCGGCTCAGCTCACCGCCCGCTTCCCGTTCGGCATGCTGTCGCTGGCCTTCCTGCTCCATATCGAGCGCATCCACGACTCGTACGGCGCCGCGGGTCTGGTCCTCGGCGCGATGAGCATCGGGCAGGCGATCGCCGGTCCGATGACGAGCCGCCTGATGGGTGTGCTCGGGATGCGCGTCGTGCTCTGGACGACCCTCCTCCTCTGCTCCGCCGCGGTCGCCGCGATCGGCCTGTTCGTCATGCCGATCCCGCTGACTATGGCCGTCGCGTTCTTCGCCGGTCTCTGCATGCCGCCCATCCAGCCCGCGGTCCGCACGATCTATCCGAAGATGGTCAACTCCCGGCAGCTCACCCCGCTGTTCTCACTCGACGCGTCCGCGCAGGGAGATCATCTGGATCGCCGGCCCCGTCGCCATCACGTTCGTCTCGACCCAGATCGGCACGGTGGAGGGCATCCTGATGTCCGTCGCCATCATGCTCGCGGGCGGCTTCTGGTTCATCGCGTCGCCCGAGGTGGGGCGGGTGCGCATCCCGCGCAGCAAGCGGCGGTTCGGGACCGTGTTGGCGCGTCCTCCGGTGCTGCTCGCCACGGTCGTCGGCTTCCTGCTCATCGGCTCGTGCTCGGCCGTCGAGGCCGGCGTCGTCGCCACCTTCGGTGAGGGGTCGCCGCTCGCCGGCATCGTCCTCGCGATCTGGTCGCTCGGCTCGCTTGTCGGCGGCCTCGCCTTCGGGCACGTGCCGATCGGGCCGTGGGCCACCGCACGTCGCATGCTGATCGTCTTCGTCGGCGTCGTGCTGTCGACCTTCATGCTCTGGTCGTGGTGGGGCCTCTCGATCACGCTGCTGATCGCCGGCCTCGGCATCGCCCCCGCCCTGGCCGTGCTGTTCGCGATCGTGTCCGCGAGCGTCAAGTTCTCCGACACCGCCGAGGCGTACGGCTGGGTCGGCACCGGCCAGCTCATCGGCGCCGCGCTCGGGTCCGCCCTCGCCGGCTTCCTCATCGACGGTACGGGCGCCGTCGGCGCGTTCTGGGTGGCCGGCGCCTTCGCGCTCGTCGGCTTCGTCGTCCCGGCGCTGGCGCACCGCATCCACCCCGACCTCCGCGGCCGCGACGCCTCCCCCATCCCCGACACCGAGCCCGTCCCCGTCCAGCCCTCCTGACACCCTCCCTCCTAGCCCTTTCGTGAATTGCTCGGAGTTGCTGTCGACACGCCGTCGGCGACAACAACTACGAGCAATTCACGCAGGGGTCTGTGGATGAGGGCCGGGCGGAGGAAGGCGGGTGCCAGTGTGGGCGGATGCCAGATCAGCACGTCTTCTCGACTCTCGACGCGGGTCGCCATGGCCTCACCCCGGCGCAGCTGCGGTCGCCCCGACTGGTTCGACCGATCCGCGGAATCCGCATATCGGTCGAGTCGGACGGATTCCATGCGCGCCTGGAGGCTTTCGCGGCGCACCGTCCCACGGACTTCGCCTTCAGCCACACCACAGCTGCTCGGCTCCTCGGCTTCCCGCTGCCGCTCGACTGCGGACCGGAGATCCACGTGAGTGTGCCTGCAGGCGCCCGCGCCCCGGTGATCAGCGGGTACGTCGGTCACGCACTGAAGCGATGGTCGGTGATCGAAGCCGGGTGTTTCCCGGTCACGCCGCCCGAGCAGACGTGGCTCGATCTGGCGACGATGCTGCGCCACGAGGATGTTGTCATCGCTGCCGACTACCTGCTCAGCGGCAACCCTTCGCTCACCACGATCGACCGGCTTCGTTCAATGCTCGCCGCATCGGCAGGGCGACGCGGCGCTGGGCGAGCACGGCTGGCGCTCGACCGCGCCAGAGTCGGATCCGAGTCACCGGGCGAGACACGACTCCGCCTGCTGCTCACCGATGCCGGCCTGCCTGAACCCGCCCTCAATCACCGCATCCTCGACTCCGCCGGAAGGTTGGTCGCTCGCGTCGACCTCGCCTACGTCGAGGCGCGTATCGCGCTCGAGTACGAGGGCGACATCCACCGGGTCGATCGGAGCATATGGATGAAGGACATCTCACGGCGTGAACACGTCGAAGACCTCGGCTGGCGCCAGATCCGCGTAACCGCTGCCGACCTCCGCAACCCCGCACGCCTGCTCATCCGCCTGCGCCGCCTGCTCCGTTCCCGGCTCACCCACCCGTGAATTGCTCGTAGTTGCTGTCGACACGCCGTGCCGGACCGCAACTACGAGCAATTCACGGTAGAAGCCGGGCTACCAGCGGGGGTGGATGGCGGCGCGGAAGTGGTCGTCGTAGATGCGGTGGACGGCGGCGTCGAAGCCGGCGGGCAGGGAGACCGAGCCCGCGGCCGCGTTCGCACGCGCCTGCTCCGGCGAGCGCGCGCCCGGGATGACCGTGGTCACGCCGTCCTGCGCGACGATCCACGCGATCGCGGCCTGCGCCGGCGTCACGCCCTCCGGGGCGAGGGACGCGAACTCGCGCGCCGCCTGCACTCCCTCCTCGTAGTCCACGCCCGAGAAGGTCTCGCCCACGTCGAACGCCGAGCCGTCGCGGTTGTAGGTGCGGTGGTCGTCCGCCGAGAACGTCGTCCGCTCGGTGTACCGGCCGCTCAGCAGGCCGGACGCGAGCGGCACGCGGGCGATGATGCCGACGCCGGCCTCGCGCGCGGCGGGGAGCACCCGGTCGAGCGGCTTGAGGCGGAAGGCGTTCAGGATGATCTGCACCGTCGCCGTGCCGGGGTGCGCGATCGCGGCAAGCGCTTCGTCCACGGTCTCGACGCTCACGCCGTAGTTCTCGATCGCACCCTCTTCGACGAGCGTGTCGAGCGCGTCGTACACGGCCTCCGTCGAGAACACGGGGGTGGGCGGGCAGTGCAGCTGGACGAGGTCGAGCCGGTCGACACCGAGGTTGCGGCGGGAGCGGTCCGTCCACTCCCGGAACTTCGCGAGCGTGAAGTTGGCCGGGTCCTGCGCTTCGCGGCGGCCCATCTTCGTGGCGACCGTCAACGGCAGCTCGGGATGCTCGGTGACGAACCGCCCGATGATCTGCTCGCTGCGCCCGTCCCCGTAGACGTCGGCGGTGTCGAAGAAGGTGACGCCCGATTCCGCCGCCGCCTCGAGCACGGCGAGCGCGTCGTCTTCGGAGACGTCACCCCAGTCCGCTCCGAGCTGCCACGTGCCGAGTCCGACGACCGACACCTCCCGTCCGGTTCCGCCGAGGATGCGCTGTTCCATACCGCCAGCGTAGGCGTTGCGCGGAGACCGCAGAACCGGCGGGCACGTGGCCCGCCGGTCCGTCATCGTCCCGCGCACGTCAGGCGGCGGCCTCGGTCACCTCCTGGTTGCGGAAGTGACCCGCGAGCATCGCCGCGACGCCCGCGGCGGCCCAGCCCAGCAGCACCAGCCACGGGAAGGTCGCGTCCGCGTCCGGGAAGTAGGAGAGGTCCCGCAGCAGGGTGACGGAGGCGCCGGGCACGAACCACTGCCCGATCTCGCCCCACGGCCCGACCAGGAACTGCAGCGGCTGCGCCGCGGACGACAGCGGGTTGCCGACAAGCACGGTCAGCACCGCCCCGACGGCGATGCCCACGCGGCCGAGCAGCGCGTTCATCCCGACGATGAACGACGCCGTGGCGAACATCGAGAGGGAGACCGCGAGCGCGTTCACCCAGAAGCCGCCCTGCAGGATGCCGAACCAGCCCTGCAGGATACCGGCGACGGCGAGTCCGACGGTGACCGCGTACACCGCCACGGCGGTCAACCGCCGCCAGCTCCCGGCGACGAGGATCGAAATGAGCACGCCGCCGAGCATTCCACCCAGGACCAGCGGGAACGCGGACGACGTCAGGCCGAGCCCGCGGGAGTCGGTGGAGGCGAGTGGGACGACGTCCGTCACCTTCACCGTGATGGTCGGCGCCTGCGTGCCGGCGGGTGCGCGGCCCGCGGCGATGGCCTGCTGTACAGCGGCGTCCGCCTGCTGCTGCGCCGAGGCCTGGATGCGCGTCGCGACCTGGCCGAGGATCTGGCTGACGGCGGCGCCGTTCGCCGAGGCCGTCAGCACCTCCGGCTGATCCCCGAGCACGATGGCCCCGTAGACGTCGCGGCTGCGGATGAGGTCGACCGCCTCGTCGCGGGTCGCGACCGTGGTCGTGTCGAAGGCGCCGTGCGCTGCGGTGTCGAGCTGCTTCTCGACGGCGGAGACCGCGGTGCTGTCACCCGCGATGGCGATCGGCAGGTCCTTCACGGAGGAGGTGATCGTCGGCCAGAGGAACGCGAGCAGCACGACGACGACCGCGGCTGCCGCGCCGATCGCGAGGAGCACCGAACGCAGCCACGGAGTGTGCGGCGGCTGCGTCGGCGTGACCGCGGACGTGTCGTCCTGCGGCGGGCGGGTCAGGGTGTCGCTCATGATCTCCTCCAAAAACGAATGCTCGTTCTTTATAGTGATGGCTTCATCCGGTATTGTCAAGAACGTTCATTCTTTTTGGACGAGGAGGCCGAATGCCCAAGGTCACGGAGGAGCACCGCACCGCCCGCCGGCGGCAGATCGCCGAGGCGGCCCTCCGCTGCTTCGCGCGCTCGGGCTTCCAGCAGACCTCGATGGCGGACATCATCGCCGAGTCCGGGCTGTCCGCCGGCGCGATCTACGGGCACTACAAGAGCAAGGAGGAGCTGGTCGAGCTGGCTGTCACGGAGGTGCTGGACGCGCGCTTCCTGGACCTCGCGCACGCTCGCACCAGCGATCCGCAGCCCTCACCGGCTGAGCTCGTCGCGATCTTGGTTCGGGGCCTTCGGGCGCAGATCGGCGACCTGCAGCTGCTCGTCCAGGTCTGGGGACAGGTGCCGATCAACCCGGCCCTCTCGCGCGTCACCACGGCCGTCGGCGGACGCATCCGGACGATGTTCGCCGACTATCTGGCGGAGTGGTACCA
Organism: Leifsonia poae; assembly: GCF_050632865.1. Classification (GTDB taxonomy): domain Bacteria; phylum Actinomycetota; class Actinomycetes; order Actinomycetales; family Microbacteriaceae; genus Leifsonia; species Leifsonia poae_B. The sequence goes on from NZ_JBODSA010000002.1 coordinate 205,675, forward strand.
CCGGCATCGCGGGATGGACGAGGCGTCCGCCCGGCTCGCGGGCGAGGAGGACGCGTCCCTCTATGTCGGCCTCGTCCAGGGTTATGTCGTTCAGACCGTGCTCTTCACCGACTTCGACGGCGACGGCTACCTCGCGTCGGTGGCGCGGATGGATCCCCGCGCAGCGGCAGCCCGAACGGCTTGACGGCGCTCAGGCTCCCGGCCACCACGCCGGCGTGAGCCGGCCGACCAGCGCCAGGAAGGCGTCCACATCCCGTGGGCGCGGGCGCGTCAGCCAGACGTCGATGGCGCCGATCGTCCCGTCGGCGAGCCAGCGCGCGATGGCGCGCCGGTCGGTGTCGTCCTCGGCGGGGACGACCAGCGAGTGCTGCTCCAGGAGCAGATCGACCGACCCCTGGAAGTGCTCGCTCAGCATCGCGTGGAGGCTGGCCGAACCGCTCTCGGCACCGAGCCCGCGCCGGTAGATCGCGTCGTGCTGATCGACGTGGCTCAGCACCGCCCGCGTCACGCCGACGACCGCTGCCGCTGCGTCCGACGGCTCCACATCGACGAGGTACTGCGCGCGCAGCTCGTCCAGCTCCGACCGGAGGACGCGCTGCAGCAGATCGGCAGGAGACGCCGCGTACTCGTACACGGTCGACCGGTGGACGTCGGCGGCGGCGGCGAGCGCCGACACCGTCACATCGCCCACGGGTCCGCGGGTCGCCAGGTCGAGCACCGCCTCGCGGAGGCGGGCGTAGGTCTTCTGCTGGCGAGCGTCCACCGGACGATCGTACAATGGAGTTATCCGACAGATGTCGGATAACGAAAGGAGATTTCTCATGGCTCAGTACGACGTCGCCGGACGGTCCGCGATCGTGACCGGAGGCGGCTCGGGCATCGGGCGCGCCATCGCCCTGACTCTCGCGGCGAGCGGGGCGGCCGTCCTCGTCACCGACCTGAACGAGGAGCACGCCACGGCCGTCGTGGCCGAGATCCAGGCCGCCGGCGGCACCGCACGGGCGCTCGCGGGCGACGTCACCGACCCGGCCTTCGCCGACGCCAGCGTCGCGGCCGCCAATGAGCTGGCCCCGCTCCGCATCGCCGTCAACAACGCGGGCATCGGCGGAGCAGCGGCCCCGGTCGGCGACTACCCGCTCGACTCGTGGCGCAAGGTCATCGAGGTCAACCTCAACGCCGTCTTCTACGGGATGCAGGCACAGCTCGACGCGATCGGCGCGAACGGCGGCGGAGCGATCGTGAACATGGCGTCCATCCTCGGCAGCGTCGGGTTCGCCAACTCGTCCGCGTACGTCACCGCCAAGCACGCCCTGCTCGGCCTGACGCAGAACGCGGCGCTGGAGTACGCGGGCCAGAACGTGCGCGTCGTCGCCGTCGGCCCCGGCTTCATCCGGACCCCGCTGGTCGCGTCGAACCTGGATGCGGACGCGCTGGCGTTCCTCGAGGGCAAGCACGCCCTCGGCCGCCTGGGCGAGCCGGAGGAGGTCGCCTCCCTGGTCGCGTTCCTCGCGTCCGACGCCGCCTCCTTCATCACCGGCAGCTACCACCTGGTCGACGGCGGCTACACCGCGCAGTGATCCACAGGGTCCCGTTCTGTCGTGCTCTCCACAGATTCCGGGACGTCTGCCGCGCCCGGTCACGCTCGCTCTAGTGTGAGGAGCGTGACCGAGCACGACACCACCGACCCCCTGTCCGACGAGCTGCTAGAGCGCATCCGCGGGCGCGCCGACGCGTACGACCGCGAGAACCGCTTCTTCACCGAAGACTTCGCCGAGCTGGCGGAGGCGGGATACCTGCGCGCGCTCGTGCCGGCGGAGTTCGGCGGGCTCGGCCTGAGCCTCGAGCAGACCGCGCGCCTGCAGGTGCGGCTCGCCGGCGCCGCCCCGGCCACGGCGCTGGCCGTCAACATGCACCTGGTCTGGACAGGCATCGCCAAGACCTTGCGCGACCGCGGCGACGACTCGCTGGAGTTCGTGCTCCGCGAGGCGGGCGCCGGAGAGGTGTTCGCGTTCGGGCTGAGCGAGGCCGGCAATGATCTCGTCCTCTTCGGGTCGACCACGGAAGCGCGGCCCCAGCCCGACGGGTCGTACACCTTCCATGGGCGCAAGATCTTCACGTCCCTCTCCCCGGCGTGGACGCGTCTCGGCACGATGGGCCTCGATACGACCAGCGCCGACGCACCGAAGATCGTCTACGGGTTCGTGGAGCGCACCGGGGGCGGGTTCGAGATCCGCGAGGACTGGGACACCCTCGGGATGCGCGCCACGCAGAGCAATACGACCCTGCTCGACGGCGCCCGCTCCCCGCCGACCGGATCGTCCGACGGCTCGATCCCGGCCCGAATCCGGACCCGCTCGTGTTCGCCATCTTCGCGAACTTCGAGATCCTGCTCGCGTCGGTCTACACCGGGCTGGGCGCGCGAGCGCTCGACCTGGCGGTCGCGGCGGCCCACCGGCGGACGAGTCTCAAGAACGACGGACGCAGTTACGCGAACGATCCAGACATCCGCTGGCGCGTGGCCGAGGCGGCGATCGAGCAGGATGCGCTCCTGCCCCAACTGGATGCGCTCGCCCGCGACGTCGACACGCTCGCCGACCACGGCAGGCTGTGGTTCCCGAAGCTCGTCGGGCTCAAGATCCGGGCGACCGAAACGGCGCGGCGGGTCGTCGACCAGGCGATCCGGGTGTCGGGCGGCTCCACGTTCTTCGCCGGGAACGAGCTCGGCCGGCTGTACCGCGACGTGCTCGCCGGCATCTTCCATCCGTCCGACGCGGAGTCGGCGCACAACACCGTCGCGACGGCCTGGCTCGGGCCGGTCGAACAGTAGAGCGGGAGAAGAGATGCAGCAGATCACGGCGAAGCACTTCGCCGAGCGGCTGGAGCGCGGCGCACGGCAGGCGGCCCGAGCGGGCTTCGACGGGCTGATCGTGGCGCCCGGTCCCGACCTGGCCTACTTCGCCGACTACCTTCCGGTCGCGACGACCGAGCGGATCACGCTGCTGGTGATCCCGGCCGAGGGCGAGCCGTCGATGCTCGTTCCCGCGCTCGAGCACGGCGGCGCCGCGCAGACCCGTGCTGCGGGCGCGCTGAGGCTGATCGACTGGGCGGACGGCGAGGACGAGTACGTCCCGGCCGCGGCGCTGCTGAAGCCCGACGGGCGCTACGCCATCTCGGACGCGACCTGGGCGATGCACCTGCTCGGCCTGCAGGAGAAGCTGCCCGGAGCGCGCTTCCAGGCGATCTCGCACGCGCTTCCGCTGCTCCGAGCGGTCAAGACGGCCGACGAGATCGACCGGCTTGCGGCCGCCGGTGCGGCGGCCGACGCGACGTTCGAGGACGTCCTCCAGCTGCCGTTCGCCGGTCGCACCGAGTTGCAGGTCGCCGCGGACCTCGATCGGCTGCTCCGCGAGCACGGACACTCGCAGGTCGATTTCACGATCGTGGCGTCCGGCCCGAACGGCGCCGACCCGCATCACGAACCGGGCGAACGCCTGATCACCGAGGGCGACATGGTGGTGCTCGACTTCGGCGGTCTGCAAGACGGCTACGGGTCCGACACGACCCGCGCGGTGCACGTCGGCGAACCCACCGACGAGGAGCACGAGGTCTTCGAGGTGGTGCGCCATGCGCAGCAGGCCGCCTTCGAGGCGGTCGGCGTAGGCGTCCCGTGCCAGGAGGTCGACCGGGCCGCGCGCGCGGTCATCCGGGACGCGGGCTACGGCGAGTTCTTCATCCACCGGGTCGGGCACGGCATCGGCGTCACGACGCACGAGCCGCCCTACATGGTGGAAGGAGAAGAACAGCCGATCGAGGCGGGGATGTGCTTCTCCATCGAGCCGGGCATCTACCTGCCGGGGCGGTTCGGGGTCCGGATCGAGGACATCGTGGTCGCCGCGGAGGACGGACCGCACCGGCTGAACAACTCCAGCCGCGAGCTGCACCTCGTGGGGTGAGGGACTATGCGCGCAGCTGAGCCTGCTGAGCCCGGCGGTCCTCGCGGGCCAGCCGGGAACGGCGGCGCGCGAAGGGCAGCGCCACGAGGCGCCAGCCGACGAGGAACACCCCGAGCACCACGGCGGCCACCGCGATGAACGACGGCTGTACGCCCTGGCCGGCCGACGTGCGGATCAGCATCCCCACCGCCACCGTCATCAGCCAGATCGGGACGCCGGGCCAGACGATCGCCAGCGGTCGGCGCCACGCCCACGTGACCAGCCAGCCGGCGACCAGTCCGACGAGAAAGGGCCACAGGGTGTCGAGGATACCGGCGGCGGAGTTCGCCTCGCCGTGGCTGCGACGCCCGATCAGGACGAACAGGGTCACGAAGGCCGCGTCGATGACGAATGCGACGAGCGCGGTCCTCCAGGGCTTCACCCCATCAGAGTACGCAGGGCCTCCCGAGCATTGGCTGGGCGGAACCCGTGTCGATACTGACCGTTATCGAGAACGAACGAAATTCAGAGCGTTGTCCACAACCGGCACGTCGTCCACAGATTCCGGATCCGGTCGACACCGTGTCCATGCCCCCTCAATAGACTGACGACCAGCAGCCACCCGAGCCCTGGAGCCCCGTTGCCGAACTTCGACTTCCTCACCCAGCCCGCCCTTCCGCGCCCGGACGCGACCATCGACGATGCCGCGCGGATCGCCGCAGAGCACTTCCGGTTGGAGGGCCGCATCGTCGAGCTCGGGAGCAACCAGGACCGCAACTTCCGCATCGACACCGGCGCCGAGCGCTTCGTGCTTAAGCTGGCCAATCCGGTGTTCTCGGCCGACGAGCTGCGGGCGCAGAACGCCGCGCTGGCCGTGCTCGACGGCTCGGGCGTCCGCATTCCGTCCGTCGTCGAATCCGTGGACGGCGACGAGCTGGTCGAGGTCGACGTACAGGGCGTGACGCTGCTCGCGCGTGTCCTGCGCTACCTCGACGGCGAACCGCTCACCGACGTGGGGCGTCCGACACCCGATCAGCTCCGCACGCTCGGCACGCTCGCCGGCCGCGTCGCCGGCGGACTCGCCGAGCTGCGGCACCCGGGGCTCGACCGCACCACGCAGTGGGATGCGCGCATCAGCGGCGAAGTCGTCGACCTCCTGCTCGAACACGTCGAGCAGCCCGCGAAGCGCGCGGTCGTCCGCGAGGCGACGGATGCGGCGCTCGCCCGCCTCGAGCCGCTGCGCTCGCGTCTGCGCGTGCAGGCGGTGCACGGCGACGTGACGGACGACAACATCGTCCTCGGCGAGGGCGGTCCGGGCGTCATCGACTTCGGCGACGTGTCCGACGGCTGGCTCGTGGCCGAGCTGGCGGCGACGGTCGCGAGCGCCCTGCACCACGTGCCCGACGAGCCGCTGGCCGTGCTGGACGTGGTGGAGGCCTTCCACGCCGAGGCGCCGCTCGACGACGCCGACCTCGCCGCGCTGTGGCCGCTCGTGGTGCTCCGCGGGGCCGTGCTCGTCGTCAGCGGCGAGCAGCAGGTGGCGCTGGAGGCCGACAACATCTACGCCGCCGAGAACCGGGCGCACGAGTGGGTGGCGTTCGACGTGGCCCGGCGCCTGGAGTCCGCCGAGGTCGAGACGCTGATCCGCGCCCGCCTGTTCGGCAGCGCCGCCGAAGGCACCGCCATCGGCCGTCTGCTCGCCGTGGACTCGACCTCCGAGCAGCTGGTCGACCTCTCCGTGACCGCCCGCGATCTCGACGCCGGCGTGTGGCTCCGCCCCGACGCGGAGGAGGCGGTACTCGACCGCGTCGAGCGCGAGCACGGGCGCGCGGTCACGCGGTACGGCGAGGCGCGACTCACGCGCGCGCAGCCCGACCGCTCCACGCCGTCCGCCACCATCGCTCTTGCGGTGACCGTCGGAGCCCCGGACGCGCTCGACGTCGTCGCTCCCTTCACCGGGGAACTCCTGCTCGCGGACGGTTCCTGGCTGCTCCGCACCGACGGCCTGGAGCTCTGGCTCGACGGCCTGACCCGCCCGCTCACCACAGCCACGGTCCAGGCCGGAGATCGCATCGGAACCGCGATCCGCCTGACGGCGCAGCTCAGCACGGTCCCGGGTCACCGGCCCCCGGCCTTCGTGACGCCGTCGCTGCCGTTCGCCCCATGGACGGCGGTGTCGCCCGACCCGTCGGCGCTGTTCGGTCTCGACGTCTCGGCGCCGACGCCCGACGCCGAGGCCTCGCTGGCGCGGCGTGACGCCACCTTCGCCGAAGTGCAGGAGCACTACTTCGCGCATCCCCCGCTGATCGAGCGGGGCTGGCGTCACTACCTCGTCGACACTCGTGCACAGAGCTACCTCGACATGGTCAACAACGTGACCCAGATCGGCCACGGCCACCCTCGGTTGGTCGACGCGGTACGCGACCAGTGGGCGCGACTCAACACGAACTCGCGGTTCCACTACGACGAGCTGTCCCGGTTCACCGAGCGTCTGGCCGAGATCGCGCCCGACGGCCTCGACACAGTCTTCCTCGTCAACAGCGGCAGCGAGGCGGTCGACCTGGCGCTGCGGCTGGCGCAGATCCACACGAACCGGAAGACCATCCTGGCCGTGACCGAGGCGTACCACGGCTGGACGATGGCCTCGGACGCCGTCTCCTCGTCCCTCGGCGACAACCCGCGGGCGCTCGAGACGCGGCCCGACTGGGTCAAGCTCGTCGCGGCGCCCAACTCCCTGCGAGGGAAGCACCTCGGCGCCGACTCCGGCCCGGCCTACCTGGCCGATCTGGATGCCGACCTCGCCGAGCTCGACGCCGCAGGCATCGAGGTGGCCGGCTACATCGCGGAGCCGGTGTTCGGCAACGCGGGCGGGCTCATGCTGCCCGACGGCTACCTGGCCGGCGTCTACGAGCGCATCCGCGCCCGCGGCGGCGTCTGCATCGCGGACGAGGTGCAGGTCGGGTACGGGCGGCTCGGGCACTACTTCTGGGGATCCGAGCAGCAGGGCGTCGTGCCGGACGTCATCACGGTCGCCAAGGCCATGGGGAACGGCCAGCCGCTCGGCGCGGTGATCACCCGGCGGGAGATCGCGGAGTCGTTCGCCGCAGAGGGCAGCTTCTTCTCGTCCGCGGGCGGCAGTCCCGTGTCGGCCGTCGTCGGGCTGACCGTGCTCGACGTCATGCGCGACGAGCGGCTGCAGCAGAACGCCGCCGAGGTGGGCGACCATCTCGCCGGCCGGTTGCGGGCGCTCGGCGACCGGCATCCGCTGGTCGGCGCCGTGCACGGCATGGGCCTCTACCTGGGGATGGAGCTCGTGCTCGATCGAGAGACGCTGGCTCCGGCGACCGCCGAGGCGAAGCTGGTCTGCGATCGGATGCTGGCCGAGGGGTGCATCGTGCAGCCGACGGGCGACTTCAAGAACGTGCTGAAGATCAAGCCGCCGCTCTGCATCACGCGTGAGAGCGCGGACCGGTTCGTCGACGCGCTCGACCTGGTGCTGGCGACGCTGTAGCGCCGTCGAGCACCCGGACCGCCTCCGCCTCGATCGCGGCGGCGACCGCATCCAGCGCCGCCGACCGCAGCGACCACTGGTGCCAGTACAACGGCACCTCCTCAACGCGTTCGCCGTCCAGCACCACCAGCGAGCCGTCGGCCACGAGGTGGGCAGCCTGGAGGTCCGGCAGCATGCCCCAGCCCAGGCCGAGCACGGCCGCCTCCACGAACTGGGTGGAGGCCGGGACGAAGTGCCGCGGCGGCCGGGCGCCCGGCGCGAACGCGGTGAGGTAACGGTCCTGGAGGGCGTCCTTGCGGTCGAACACCAGCACGGGTGCGACGGCCGCGGCCTCCGGCGTCCAGCCGTCGGAACACCAGCGCGCAGCGAACGCCGGACTCGCGACCGCACGGTAGGTCATCGACCCCAGGGGCCGCGCGATACAGCCCTGCACCGGCTCGGGGTCGGAGCCGATCGCGGCCATGGCCGTGCCGTCGCGCAGACGGTCGGGCGTGTGCTCCTGGTCGTCGAGCACGAGCTCGAAGGCGATCGCGTCCACCCCGGCCAGCGCGGGCAGCACCCAGGTCGCGAGCGAGTCGGCGTTCACCACGAGAGCGATAGCGGTCCGACCCGGCCCACCGGCAAGAGCCGCATCCGCCTCCGCCTCCAGCAGCGCCAGCTGACGCGCAAGGCGCAGGAGGACGCTGCCCGCCTCGGTCACCGCCGCCGGCTTGCTGCGGCGGACCAGGACACGGCCGCTCTGCTCCTCCAGCGCCTTGATCCGCTGGCTGACCGCCGAAGGAGTCACGTGCAGCGCGGCCGCCGCATTTTCGAAGGACCCGCCGTCGACCACCGCGGCGAGGGTCCGCAGGTGCTCGCGATTCGTGACCATGAAGCAATGCTAATGCGCCTTCAGAATCATGAGCTGTACTTATCCGAGACGGAACCGTAGCGTCGAAGAGTGCTCGCAACGTTCTTCACCGGCCTCGGGTCTGCCGCCTCCCTCATCATCGCCATCGGCGCGCAGAACGCGTTCGTCCTCCGGCAGGGGCTCCGCCGCCAGCACGTGCTTCCCATCGTGATCATCTGCGTCGTCAGCGACGCCATCCTGATCGCGGCGGGCGTCGCCGGGATCGGAGTCATCGTGAAGAACGCTCCGGTCGCACTCGACATCGTCCGCTTGGCCGGTTTCGTCTTCCTGGTCGGCTACGCGATCTTCGCCGCGCGCCGCGCCCTCAAGCCGGAATCGCTCAGCACGTCCGGGGCGGTCGCAGGATCGCTCGCGGCCGCCATCGGCACGTGCCTCGCCATCACCTGGCTGAACCCGCACGTGTATCTCGACACGGTGCTCCTGCTCGGCTCGCTCTCGGCCTCGCACGGCGACCCCGGGCGCTGGGTGTTCGGCGCGGGTGCGGCGACGGCCAGCCTGCTCTGGTTCGGGATGCTCGGCTTCGGCGCCCGCTTCGCCGCCCCGGTGTTCGCGAAGCCGGTCGCGTGGCGCATCCTGGACGGCGCGATCGCGGTGCTGATGCTCGTGCTCGCGGTGCTGCTCGTCGTCTGACGGCGCGCCGACGAGCAAGCTCCGGACAAACGAAAAGGCCGCCCGATTCGGGCGGCCTTTCCGGTAATGGTGGAGCTAAGGAGATTCGAACTCCTGACCTCTTCGATGCGAACGAAGCGCGCTACCAACTGCGCCATAGCCCCGGGGAACTGCTTAGAAACAATAGCACTCCGGACCGGCCGAGTCGAAATCGAGCCGGGCTCAGCTGGCGGCCCGGCGGCGGCGCAGGACGGCGTCCAGATCCATGCTGCCGGTGTCAGCCTCGTCGAGCACGCCCATGCTGGCGTAGAGGCTCGGAGCGGCGGGCGCGGGAGCCACGGAAACAGCCTCCGCAGGCGCAGCGACCGTCGGCGCCACCGCGACCGGGCGCAGCGGCACCGGCGCCGCCACGGGCGCCGCCACCTCCGCCGCCTTCCGCTCGAACTCGGCCCGGGCGGCGGCCCGACGCAGCTCGGCAGCCGCATCCACCGACGCCATCGCGGCGGCCGCGACCGTCCCGGGCGAGAGGTGGAGCGGCTTGGGCAGCGGGCGCGGCGTCCAGCTCTGCTTGAGGCGTTCCTGCACAGGCACATCGTGCTGGGCGTCGTCGTAGAGCTCCGGCGACACCTGCGAGGTGCGCACCATCGGCTGGGCGGCGACGGCGGCGCGCTGGGGGCGCGCCAGACGGGCCAGCATCCAGCCCGACAGCGCCACGACGCCGGCGGAGAGGGCCGCCGTCAGCCAGACGCCGGTGGCGATCAGCTCCACCGCTCCGGCGACGAACCCGGCGAGGCCGGCGACGAGGACGAGGGTCGAGAGTGCGCGGGTCCGGCGCAGACGCCGGCGGCGCTGGGGCGAGAGGGTGCGACCGCCGCGGCCGTCGCCAGTGCGCGCGCCCGCTGGGCCGCGGCCGCACGAGCGGCGCGCTCGAGGGCGATGGCCTCGGCGGCGGCGCGTTCGGCCTCCTCGGCGGCGCGACGACGCTCCTCCGCGAGTGCCTGCTCGCGGCGCGCGTGGGCCGCTGCTTCGGCGCGCGCGTGGGCGAGCGTCTTCTGCTCGGCCCTGCGCAGGATGCGCTGCTGCTCAGCGACCGTGCGCGCGGTCGCCTCCATGCGCACCTCGTCCGGCAGCTCGCTGGTCTCGGCGAGGATGCGGAGCGTCTGCTGCAGTCGCACGGCGTTGCGCTCCGTCGCCAGGTACTCGCGGCGGCGCAGCCACACCGGGACGAGATAGGCCAGCCACAGGGCGGCCGCGATCGCGACGATCACCCCGCCGCCCATCACATCCCCGTTCATGACCTCTACGGTAGGGGCGCGAGTACCCGGGCCCCCGTCAGGTGCAGGGGTGTGTCATGTGATCCAGAGTTCTTTCAGCGAACGTGGCGGACCGGCTCAGCGGACCGGCTCAGCGGTGGCGCGAGACCGGCAGCGGCACGGCGGCGGCCGCACGGTCCTCCGCCGGGATGAGCGCGGCGTCGGCCGGCACGTTGTGATCGAGCCACCGGCGCAGCACGCCCTGGGTCAGCTCCTCGGACACCAGGCCGAAACAGAAGTGGTCGCGCCAGTCCCCGTTGATGTGGATGTAGCGGCGCCGCAGACCCTCGTAACGGAACCCCAGCTTCTCGACCACGCGCAGGCTGGGGCCGTTCTCCGGGCGGATGCAGATCTCCATCCGGTGCAGGCCCAGCTGGTAGAAGCAGTAGTCCGTGGCGAGCGCCACCGCTGTCGGCGTGATGTTGCGGCCGGCGAACTCCTCGGCGATCCAGTACCCGATCGTCGCGCTCGACAGCGACCCGTAGGTGATCGACGACACGTTGAGCTGGCCGGCGAGCTGCCCGTCCCACTCCACGATGAACGGCAGCCCGTGGCCGGCGCGCGCGTTCGCGAGCAGCGACCGGATGCTCGCCCGCGTGTCGAACGACCCCGGCGAGTACGGGCTCGTCGCCTCCCACTGCCGCAGCCATCCGCGGTTGTCGAGCAGCGAACGCTCGAGCGCGCGCGCATCCCGCAGGCGGATCGGGCGCAACGCCACGCGGCCCTCGGTGAGGGTGGGGACCACGATCGCCACAGACTCCTCCTTCAGCCGATCAGCGGTCGCGGGCGGAGAGCGTCTGGATGGGCCCGGTCGGGTCGGCCGGCATCTCGGCCACGAACTCCGTGGGCTCGTCCTCCAGCTCGCTGGCGAACTCGCGCAGCCACGGACGGAGCTCCGGCCCGAGATCTTCCCGGTCGCTCGCGAGCCGCACGATGGCCTTGATGTAGTCGAGCCGGTCACCGGTGTCGTAGCGGCGGCCGCGGAACACGACGCCGTAGACGCCGCCGGTCCAGTCGGGCGCCTCGGCCATCGACTGCAGCGCGTCCGTCAGCTGGATCTCGCCGCCGCGGCCGGGCTCGGTGCGCTCCAGGACGTCGAAGACCTCCGGGCGCAGCACGTAGCGGCCGATGACGGCGTAGTTCGAGGGCGCATGCTCCTTGTCCGGCTTCTCGACCAGGCCGGTGATGCGGACGACGTCGTCCTCGTCGGTCGCCTCGACGGCGGCGGCGCCGTAGAGGTGGATGGAGTCGGGGTCGACTTCGAGCAGGGCCACCACGCTCGCGTGGCGCTGCTGCTGCACGGTCAGCATCCGCTTGAGGAGGTCGTCGCGCGCGTCGATGATGTCGTCGCCGAGGAGGACCGCGAACGGCTCGCGGCCGACGTGCATCTTGGCGCGGAGCACCGCGTGTCCGAGACCCTTCGGGTCGCCCTGACGCACGTAGTGCATGTCCGCGAGCACGGTGGAGTAGTTGACCTTCTCGAGCCGGTCGGTGTCGCCCTTCTTGACCAGGGTCTCCTCCAGCTCGGCGTTGCGGTCGAAGTGGTTCTCGAGGGCGTTCTTGTTGCGGCCGGTGACCATCAGGACGTCGTGCAGGCCCGCATCCACGGCCTCCTCGACCACGTACTGGATGGCGGGCTTGTCCACGACCGGAAGCATCTCCTTGGGCATCGCTTTCGTCGCAGGGAGGAAGCGGGTTCCGAGTCCGGCGGCGGGGATCACTGCTTTCGTAACGCGGTCATGGTTAGCCATGCCGCCTACAGTATCCGCATTTTCAGGGTGCACAGGATGGCATCTCCTAGGATTGCCTCATGGATCCGGACACTGCCGCTCATCGCAAGCGCGCCCTGCGGGCGGAGCTGCGCGAGCGCCGGCAGAACCTCACCACGACCGAGCGCCAGGGCGCGACGGCGGGCATCACCCGCAACCTCGTCGACCTGGCGACCGACCTCTCGGCCCGGTCCGTCGCCGCCTACCTCTCCACCACGATCGAGCCCGACACGCGTCCGTTCCTCAACTGGGCGCACGCCCAGGGTCTGCGGGTGCTCCTCCCGATCTCGCGCGAAGACGGCCTGCTCGACTGGACCACGGGCGACGGCGAATCCGAGACCGAGGGCCTGTTCGGGCTGCCGGAGGCGGTCGGCGAACTGCTCGGCCCGATCGCGATCAACGACGTCGACCTCATCCTGGTCCCGGCCGCAGCGGTCGACGCGACGGGGATGCGGATGGGCTGGGGCCGCGGGTACTTCGACAAGACGCTCGGGAGCATGGAAAAATGTCCCCCGGTGTACGCCGTCCTGTTCGACGGCGAACTCGTGGACGAGGTGCCGCGCGAGCGCCACGACCAGCCGGTGGACGGCGCGGTCACCCCGACCCGGATCGTCCAGTTCACCTGACACCCTTTTCACCGAAGCGCAGCGGAAGAAGAATGCCCACCTACTCCTACTCGTGCCGCGACTGCGGCCACGCCTTCGACATCCAGCAGGCCTTCACCGACGACGCCCTCACGGTGTGCCCGAACTGCGGCGGCTCGCTCCGCAAGGTGTTCGGCACCGTCGGCGTGACGTTCAACGGCTCCGGCTTCTACCGGACCGACTCGCGCAGCGGGACGAAGTCGTCGGATTCGTCGTCGTCCTCGACGTCGTCGTCTTCTTCGACTTCGTCGTCGTCCAGCAGCTCCACCAGCTCTCCCTCGTCGACGCCGTCGTCGGGTTCCGCCGCATAGTGAAGGACGGATCCATGATCAAAGGCTTCAAGGAGTTCATCCTCCGCGGGAACGTCATCGACCTGGCCGTCGCCGTCGTCATCGGCGCGGCGTTCACGGCGGTCGTGACGTCTATCGTGAACAATCTGATCAATCCCGTGATCGGCGCCTTCTTCAAGGCCAGCACTCTCGACAGCGCGATGGTGGTGACAATCAACGGGTCCGACATCAAGTTCGGCGCCGTCCTCGGCTCGATCATCAACTTCCTGATAGTGGCGGTGGTCGTCTACTTCGTCTTCGTGTACCCGCTGAATCAGGTGAAGAAGCGCGCCGAGCGCTTGCGCAAGAAGGGCGTGGTCGAGCCGGACAAGCCCGTCACCGACCTCGACCTCCTCACCGAGATCCGCGACCTCCTGGCCGCACAGCAGTCCCCGCCGCAGCCCGCCGGCAAGCACGCCGACCCGCTGCCGTAAGGCCGCGCCCGCTCACCAGTGGGGCGGGACGTCCCGACGCAGCTGCTCGTCGTTCGAGGACCAGCTGGGCGCGTTGTCCGAGTCCGGACGCGGCTCGTCGTCCCGCGGATCGACGCGCGGCTCCGGATCCGTTCCGGGCGCGCCGGGACGCTGCACGCGCCGGTGCCGCCGTCTTCCGGGTGACTCGCTCACCCCTCCAGCCTAGAGCGAGAGATGGAAGCGCAGGGCCTCATCCACCTGGTGCATGATCCAGGCAGGAGCGACACCTCGATAGCGACCGATGCGGGCATGTCCGAGAGCGCGGACCTGCTCGGACTGGATCTTCGATGCCCGATCGAGGCCCATCAGCGCCAGGTCCTCAGGATCATCCACTGCCACCTGGAACTCATGGACGATCGAGACATTGGATGTCAACGGTACGAAAGTCAGTACCCCTCGAGCACGCCGGGTGACCGCCGCGTTCACCCCTTCGTTACTCACGACGATGCACGGTCTCAGTCGTGCCGCCTCACCCTCGACGACGGGATCGAGCTGGACGTCGTAGACCTCGCCCCGCCTCATGCGTCCAGTCCGTCAGCGGCGGTCTGGTCCCACAGCGCCTGCTCTCCGGACGCCTCCCATTCCTCGAACGCCTGGGCATAGGCGCCCTCGGCGTCGAGTTCGCGCTTCAAACGGATCAGGCGATGGATCGCGGCCGAGCGGTTGCCGTCGAAGTCGGCCGCAACCGCATCGAGATAGGCGACGTCCTCCGCGGATAGGCTCACGCTCAGCTTGGTCATACCCCGATACTACCAGGGTAAGACAAAGAGCTAGAGCTGCGGCAGCTCGATCGGCGCCGTCACCGCGTCGGGCTCGCCCTTGCCGATCAGCTTCGCCACGCGCGCCGCCACAGCGTCCGGGTCGGCGAACAGCTCGAAGCTGTGCACCCGCAGGTAGTGCCAGCCGAGGCGGCGGAGCACGTCGGGACGCAGGCGCAGCGACTCGCGGAGGCTGCCCTTCGACACGTCGTCGTCCGTCTCCACGACCACCGCGCGGCCCTCGTGCGAGGCGACCAGCGTGAGCTTGCCGCGGTAGCCGAGGTGCACGTCCAGCCCGCGACGCGCCAGGCGCTTGGCGAGGTCGACGACCATCGGGTCCGCATCCTGGCTGAGGTATTCGGGCGCCGCCGTCTGGAGCTGGTCGGCCTCCCCCAGCACCTGTGCCAGCGCGGCGATGCCGTGGCGCATCCGCGACTCGTCGATGTCGTCCGGCTTGAAGCAGGAGACGATGTCCATGCCGCGGCGTCCGCGGGTCATGCCGACGGCGAGCAGGCGGTCGCCGCCCGGCTCGGCCAGCGCGCCGAAGTTCGACAGCAGGCGGCCGTGCGGGGTGCGGCCGTAGCCGATGGAGAAGATGACCCGGTCGCGGCTCTGTCCCACCGACTGGTCGAGCGTCACCACGGTGAACGGCTCGGCGCGGTCGCCCAGGATGAAGTCGGCCAGCTCCGAGCGCTTGGCGAACGCCGCCAGCACCGCCTGGTTGACCCGCACCGCGTGGCGCTCGCTCGCGGTGATGACCATGAGGGATTCGCGCGGACGCTCGGTCGCGTGCGCGAGCACCAGCTCCACGACCTTCGCGACCTCGGCGTCCGTCGACTCGACGGCTCCCGTGTCGCTGTCGGGCATCCCCTGACCGCCGGTCACGTAGTGCAGCGCGAGGCTGCCGTGGCCGAGGTAGGTGCCGGCCCACGGGAGGGAGTCGATCATCCCGCCGTAGAAGCGGCGGTTGACGAGCTCGGCCAGGTCTTCGCCGCCGGCGCGGTAGCTGCGACTCAGCGTGTACACCGGCAGCAGCTCGGAGAGCCGGGCCAGCGCGGACTCGGCGTGCAGCGCGTCCACGTCGACGTCCTCGACGGTGGTGCCGTACTCGTGCACGCCGATGTCGAAGCGCGACGGCGTCTGGGTCACGGGGTCGCCGAACGCGACGACCTGGCGGGCACGGCGGATGACGGGCACGTTCTCGGCGAGGCTCGAGGCGCCCGCGTCCACCAGCAGCACGGCGTCGAAGCCGACCTCGCGGCCGATCGACGGGATCTCGTACGGCGACACCAGCCACACCGGCGCGAGCGGACGGGCGAGGTGCGGCGCGGCCTCGTTGAGCGAGGTCGCCGTGGGGACGCTGCTCTTCAACAGGCGCTTGAGCGCGGCGGCCTCGTCCGGCCAGTCGACGATCCCGATCTTCCAGGTCTCGGACAGCATCCACGCCAGCTGCTTGCCGGTCGCGGAGGCGTGCGCCTCGTCTACCAGCCGGAAGTCCGCCTCGAGGCGGTCGAGCACGCCGGTGTTGGCATTGAGCAGGGCGCGGTCGTTCGCGAGCAGCGACTCCAGCACCGACTGCCACCAGGCGAGCTCCAGCTCGGCGCTCACCTGGGTCTCGGGAACGTGGCGGATGGAGAGGTCGGAGATCAGCGGGTCCAGCTCCAGGTCGCGCAGCTGGGTGAGCAGCGCGGTGCGCTCCTGCAGGTTGGCCAGCACTTCGGATTCGGCGGCGAGGCCGGCGATCTGGCGGGTCAGCTCCTCGACCGGCAGTGCGGCGAGCGACTGCGGCGTGCCGGTGCGGCGCAGCGGGATGTCGAGGCGCGCCAGGTCTTCGGCCACGCGCTGGTAGGCGACCTGGACGTCGGCGATGCCGACCGGCACCTCGGGCACGACGCCGGCGACGGCGAAGCGGTTCCACAGGATGCGCTGCTGCTGGATGCGGCGCAGGCTCTCGTTGAGGTCGGTGACGTGCACGCCGGGGCGCACGTACTCCAGCGCGTGCTTGCGCAGGCGGCGACGGTTCGCGCCCGACATCGACGGCGACTCGCGACGGGATGCGGTGGCGGCGATCAGCTCGGTGAGCGACCGGTCGAACACCGACGGCGTGAACTTGTCCAGCGTCTCGCGGATGTCGAGGAGCAGGCGCAGGTAGACGCCGAGCTCGGCGATGGATGCGAAGGGCCGCATCCGGGTCTGGCCGATGAGCGCGTTGGCGCGGTCGAGCAGACGCGGCAGCTCGGCGCGGTTCAGCTTCTTGGCGAGCTCGTGGGCGCTCTTGCCCTCCTCCGTCGTGGTGAAGGAGGCGCCGTACCAGGGCGAGTCGTTGGGGCCGTAACGGAACTCCCCCAGCCGGGCGGCGCGGATCAGCGCGTCGGCCGAGGCGTCGCGGTCGCGCGCCAGCGCCTCGATCGCCCGTCGGCCGAGGCGGGCGGTGGTCGACGGCGGCGCGGGCAGCAGCGAGAGGCGGGACAGCTCGCGCAGCGCATCCAGCACCGACACGCGGAGCACGGGGTCGCGGCGGGTCAGCGCCGCGCGGTAGTCGACGAGCACCTTGCGGAGGCGCACCAGCGCCTCGTCGACATCGGTGACCTTCGGCTGCGTGGCCTTCTCGTTGCGTGCGATCGACTGCACGAGGTCGCGGCGCAGCGTGCGCGGCGTGACGGCGAGCCCGGGGAGCCCGGCCTGCGTGAGGCGCTGGGCGATGTCGTCGAGGCTGGACCGCCGCGGGCTCACCACCAGCACGCGCTTGTGCTGGGCGACGAGCGCGCCGATCGCGTTGACGATGGTCTGCGTTCCGCCGGTTCCCGGCAGCGTCTTGACGACGATCGAGTTGCCGGCCGCGATCTGCGCGACCACGTTCTCCTGCTCCTCGTCGGCATCCAGCAGGAGGGTGTCGGTGGCGGGCGGGCGCTCGTCCTGGCGGATCGGGTCGACCGGGTTGAAGGCGCTCTCGACCGTCGAGCGCGCGGTCGGGTTGCCGGCCAGCGCGTCCAGCAGGACGGTGTCGAGGTCGCGGGCCTCCTCGCTGAGCGCGGGGGCGACGTCGGCGAACGACGAGGCGACCAGGCGCGGCTGCACGTTGAACCACGGCAGGTGCGAGGTGAGGCCGCGCAGGCGGTCGATCACCGGCTGCGGCTTGAACACGCCGTTCGAGACGGCGAGCGCGACGAAGGCGTCCGCGTCGAGTGTGATCTGGAACTGCTCCGAGAGGGCGCGGGCCAGCTCCGGGTTGAGGTAGGTCTGGCCCTTCAGCTTCAGCTCGAAGTCGCGGCCGTAGCGGCGGATGGCGAGCGGACGCAGCAGGATGGGCGCGAAGTACTCCTCCGACCCGTGCCGCCACTGCGCCAGACCGATCGCGAGGTGCACGGACTCGATGCCGCGGACCGACCGCAGCTCGATGCCCTTCTGGGTGATCGCGTTCGCCGCGGCGCGCGCCGTGCGCAGCGCGAGCTCGTCGCGGATGAGGCTCGAGAGCAGCGTGCTCTGCCCGGTGATGAACTGGGGCAGGCCGCCTGGATGCGTGGTGCTCAGTTCGATGCGCGCCCGCGGGCTGTCCTCGAAGTGGAGCAGCGGGGATGCGCCGCCGATGGACGCGATCTCGTCACGCCACCGCGTCCAGACCGGCTCGGCGATGTTGCCGGCGACCAATCCGGGGTCGCCCAGGCTGAGGGTGTGCGGAGCCGTCGTGGTGCGCGGGTTCAGGGCGTCGTCGTCTGCGATGACCGACCTCGCGTCGTCATCCTCGGTCTTCCTGTCCAGTCGCCACACACGGACACCCTACGTTCACATCCAGGGAATCAGCGGGAACCCGGGCGGGTTTCGCGCCAATATCATGCGCTGAGCGTCGAGGGCCAGTGCCGATCGGATGCTCGGGCGCGTCAGGGCGTGGAGGTCGGCGTGGGCGTCGGCGAGCCGGTGGAGCTCGGCTGCGGCACCGGCGTCAACGTGCCGTACGGCTGCAGCGCCGCCGTGATGATCGGCACCTGGAGCCCGACCGAGTTGCCGCCGCTCGTCACCGACACCGTGGTCAGGCCGCCGGGCTTGCCCTCCACGCCGGTCACCAGGGACTCCTCGCTGGGCGGGTTGCCGATGTGCTTGGTCTCGCGGGGTTTCAGCGTGACGTCGATCGAGGTGCCGCCGGACGGGTTGATCGTCACCTTCTCGCTCTCCCTGCCGGTGTTGACGAGGGTCGTGACCAGGTTGGCCGTGTCCCCTTCTCCCTGCACGAGCACCGCGTTGCCGACGAAGACGTTCCCGACGGTCGCGCTCACGCCGACGCTCGCCTCCTCGATGTAGAGCGTGTCCTGCGGCGCGAACAGGTCGCAGGCGGTGAGGCCTCCGAGGGTCGCGGCGGCGATGGCTGCAGCGGCCGCGATACGACGGACGCGTGAGTGGCGGAACGGCATCAGACACCTCCGAGGGACACGGTGGCGCCAGGCTATTCCCCCGCGCCGCGGTTATGGAAGACGTGGCGTGGGGCGCAGTGCGATGATCCCGATCACCCCGCAGAGCAGGTAGAGCGATGCCTGCACATCCAGGATCGGCACGATGTCGTGCGAGTCGGCCAGCAGCCCGCCGAGCAGCAGGCCCACCGCCTGCGCCGCGCCGTCGACCGTGGTCATCGCCGCGATCACGCGGCCCAGCGCGCGCGGCGGCACGGTCGTCTGCACCAGCGTGATCTCGCCGGTGGCCGTGGTGACCCCCGGGAGGCCCATCGCGATGAAGAGCCCACAGTAGACCCAGAGGGCGGTGGTGTACGGGGCGAGGTTCCACGTGAGGAGGGACAGCATCCCGAACACCAGGTAGCCGCCGCCGATCATCGAGCGCGGCCCCAGCCGGCGCGCGATGAGCCCGGCGACCAGGCCGCCCAGCACCCCGCCGATCGCCTGCACGCCGCGGATGATGCCGGCGCCGGTGTCGCCGGCGCCGAGGTTCTGGGTGACGTAGACGAGGAACAGCACGAGGAAGAGGCCCTGCGCGACACCGCCCAGCCCGGCGATCAGCGCCAGCGTGCGGAGCGTCGCCGACCGGGCGATCAGCGCGAGTCCTTCTCCCCATTCGCGCAGGATCCGCTTCTCGGCGGTGGCGGCAGCCTCCCCGTCCGCGGGCGGCGCGACGGGATGCGGACGGCTGAGCGCCACGAGCGCCGCCGTGATCAGGTAGGTCGCGGCGTCGGCGATCACGATGCCGGGCAGTCCCCACAGCGCGAACGCGAGACCGCCGAGCGGGGACCCGACCAGTCGGGCGAGGTTGTCGCTCACCGCGATCAGGGCGTTGCCGCGGGCCAGCTGGTCGGCGCCCACCAGTTGCGGGATCATCGCCTGCCGGGCCGGGTTGATGACCGCGCCGAGCACAGCCTCGACCGCCGCGACCGCGTAGACGATGCCCATGCGGTCGGCGCTCGCGAACAGGAGCGGGAGCAGCAGCACCCCTGCAGCAGCGCGACGACGACGATCGTGCGGCGGTGGTCCCAACGGTCGACGAGCACCCCGAGGAAGCTGCCGACGAGCAGCATCGGCACGAGCTCGACGAGGAAGACGGTGGACGCGCCCAGCGCCGAGCCGGTCGCCGACAGGGCGAAGAGGGGCAGCGCGATCATCAGCAGCCAGTCGCCCGTGTCGGAGACGAGTCCGGCGGTCCACACCAGCGCGAAGTCGCGGCGGAACAGCGGCGAGCGCGTGCGCTTCGGGGACTCGGTCCCCGTTTCGGTCCCGGTCATCGCGCGTCCTCCCGCCCCTGCTCGAGCGCGCGGGCGGCGGCGATCGCGTCCGGGTGACGGAACGCGTTGAGGTGCAGGGCCACGACGTCGCTGCCCTCGGGCGCGTCGCCGCGGGTGAGGGCGATGTACGGGCGGATGAGCGCATCCAACCGCTCCCCCAGTTCGCGCAGCTCGGCCGGCGTCAGCTTCAGGGCGTAGCCGTTCAGCATGCTGGCTTCGCGCCACTCCACCGGCTGCTCGTCGCGCTGGGCGATCGCGCGGTGCACCAGCGCCCCTCGTCGTCGACCTGCCGGTCGGCGAGCGCGCGCTCGACCGTGTCGGAGCCGATGGCGAACTCCGGGTCCTCCGAGCGGCCGAAACTGAGCCCGGTCGCCGACGAGCGCCACGGACGCTCGCGGCCGTCCTCCGCATCCACCGCCTCCACCAGGCCGACCTTGGCGAGCGCGCGCAGGTGGTAACTGCAGTTGGAAGGTGTGGAGCCGACGACCGCGGCGCACTCGCTGGCGGTGCGCGGGCCGAAGGACATGAGGTGGTCGAGCAGGGCGAGGCGGAGCGGATGCGCGAGCGCCCGCAGCGCGCGCGGGTCGGTGACCGTTGCGCGGTGCTCCTCGCGGCGCTCGGCGTGCTGCTCGGCGCGTTGCTCACCCGATGTGAAAGACATGTTTCAGAGTTTGCCGCACGATTTCTTTCACGTCAAGGAATGCGGCGCCCGGTGCGAGACTTGTTCACAGATATGAACGAACCCACCCGAGCGAGCGTCGGCTTCCGATCCGATCGCGGCCCCATCCTCATCGCCCTGATGCTGACGACGGGACTGGTCGCGATCGACTCGACGATCCTCGCGACGGCGGTCCCCTCGATCGTGCAGGACCTCGGCGGCTTCGCCCAGTTCCCGTGGCTGTTCTCCGTCTACCTGCTCGCGCAGGCCGTGTCCGTGCCGGTGTACGCGAAGCTGTCGGACACCGTCGGCCGCAAACCGATCGTCCTCATCGGCATCGCGCTGTTCCTTGTCGGGTCCGTGCTCTGCGGGTTCGCCTGGAGCATGCCCGCGCTGATCGCCTTCCGCGCCCTGCAGGGTCTCGGCGCCGGCGCCATCCAGCCGATGTCGATCACGATCGCCGGCGACATCTACACGATCGCCGAGCGTGCAAAGACGCAGGGCTACCTCGCCTCGGTGTGGGCGATCTCCTCCGTCGTCGGTCCGACCCTCGGCGGCGTGTTCTCGCAGTTCCTGTCGTGGCGGTGGATCTTCTTCGTCAACGTGCCGCTGTGCATCCTGGCGGCGTTCATGCTGATCCGCACCTTCCACGAGTCCATCGAACGCCGCAAGCACCGCATCGACTACGCGGGCGCTGCCCTCCTCACCGGCGGCACGACGCTCCTCATCCTCGCGGTGCTGGAGGGCGGCCAGGCCTGGGCATGGAACTCCGTGTGGAGCATCGGCGCCTTCGCCTTGGGCGGCATCCTGCTCGTCGCGTTCGTGCTCGTCGAGCGCCGCGCCGCCGAGCCCGTGCTGCCCCTGTGGGTGTTCTCGCGGCGGCTGCTCGTCACGACGACCCTCATCTCGCTCGGCGTCGGCGGCATCCTGATCGGTCTCACCTCGTACGTGCCCACGTATCTGGAGGGCACGATCGGCGTCGCGCCCATCGTCTCGGGCCTGGCCGTCGCCGCGCTGACGCTCGGCTGGCCGATCGCCGCCTCCCTCTCGGGACGCTTCTACCTGCGCATCGGCTTCCGCAACACCGCGCTGCTCGGCACCGGCATCGCGATCGTCGGCGCCGTCTCGCTCGCGGCGACCTCCGTCACCCCGTCGGTCCTGTTCGTCGCGCTCAGCTGCTTCGTCGTCGGGCTCGGGATGGGCCTGATCGCGACCCCGACGCTGATCGCCGCGCAGTCCAGCGTCCCGTGGAACGAGCGCGGCGTGGTCACGGGCAGCAACATGTTCGCCCGCTCGATCGGCAGCGCGGTCGGCGTCGCCGTGTTCGGCGCGATCGCCAACGCGATCATCGCAGGCTCCGCCGGCGGCGCGAAGGACCCCGCGACCATCCAGGCCGCGTCCACGGCGGTGTTCGTCGCGGTCGCAGTGGCGGCGGTCCTCACGATCGTGGCCGGCCTCGCGATGCCGCGCTCGCGCGTCGAGGACGTCGAGTTCAGCCGCGCCCCCGCCCCCGCCGACTAACCCGTCGCTCCCCCTCGTGAAGTGCAGCTAGTTGCGGTCCGCCACGGCGTGTCGACCGCAACTACCTGCACTTCACCGCGAGGGTCAGCCCGGGATGCGCGTCAAGACCACGAACTCGTTGTACGTGAACGCCTTGCCCGCCGCCCGCGGCAGCGGGAACGAATACTCGCGCTCGACCGTCAGCCCGACGCGCTCCGCCAGCCGGTGCAGCCCCTCGAAGTCCGTGAACGTCACGTGCGTCGAGTCGCTGGCGTAGCCGCGCTCCTGAGGCGTGATGAACACCACCCGCCCCCGGGCTTGATGTACGGCAGGTACATGCGCACCAGTTCGACCGCGAAGTCCGGGTCGACATGCTCCACGACGTGCGCCATCAACATGGAATCGAACGCCCCAGGCTTCGCGTACTCCGTCGACGGGAACTCGTCGCTCGTGAACGAGGTCAGCCCGCGCGCCCGGGCGATGGCCACCGACTCCGGGTTGTGGTCGACCCCCACCCCGTTGTTGCCCAGGTGGGCCAGATTGCGGCCGAGCCCGCTTCCCACATCCAGCACGCGGCCCAGGTGCAGCCGCCGGATGTTCCAGCGGTAGGGAGCCTGGACGTTCAGCGTCCGGCGCCACCACGAGCCGTCGAGGCGACGCAGGCGTTCGGCGTAGTCGGCGCCGGCGGTGTCGCGTCCCTCGTTCGGACCGTCGCCCGCGCGTCCGGCGGCGTCGTCGGACATCAACTGGCTCGTTCCATCGGATCCATCCCTCCACGGTAGGCCACCCGGTACAGCCGGTTCAAAGCAAAATCCCAATAGCATTCAGAAGGAAACCGACCACCGTTCGATGGGATGAGCTGAATGGCAACTGGCAGGGGGACCTCGGGTCCGACGAAACGCGACCGCCGCGAGGAGGCGCGCGAGACCGCCAGGAAGATGCGCGAGGAGGCCGCCAAGAAGGCCAAGCGCCGCAAGGTGATCGTGCAGAGCTCGGTCATCGTGGGCATCGTCGCCGTGCTCGCCATCATCGGCGTGGTCATCTTCACCAGCGTCGGTGGTGCCGGCTCCAGCGCCGCCAACCCGAAGAACATGGCGAGCGGCGGGCTCCTGCTCACGTCGCCGACGACGGCGACCGAGACGCCGGCCATCAAGAGCGGCGCGCAGCCGACGCCCACCAAGATGGAGCTCGACGGCAAGACCGCGCACATCCAGATCTGGCTCGACTACCAGTGCCCCTACTGCGACCAGTTCGAGACCACCAACAACAGCCAGATCAAGCAGTGGCTGGACGAGGGATCGGCGACGCTCGAGATCCACCCGGTCGCCATCCTCGACAGCTCGCAGAACAAGCAGTACTCGACGCGCGCCGGCGCCGCCATGGCGTGCGTCGCGAACTCGCAGCCTTCGAAGTTCTTCGACCTGAACGCCGCGCTGTTCGCCAACCAGCCGGACGAGCAGACCGGTACCGGGCTCACGAACGCCGAAATCCTCAAGATCTTCAAGGACAACGGCGTCGACTCGAAGTCGATCACCGACTGCGTGAACAATCAGACCTACGCCGACTTCATCACCAACATGACCCAGGATGCGACCACCAACTCGCAGCTGAAGAACCCGACCTCGGGCGGCTTCGGCACCCCGACCGTGTTCGTGAACGGCGAGCGCTACCAGGGCGGCTTCACCAACGCGGAGCAGTTCGCCGCGTTCAAGGACGCGGCCGTGAAGGACGCCGGCTCGGGCAAGACCATCACCTTCCCGACCGCGAGCTGACCCCTCGCTCCCCGACGGCCCCCACCGTCGAGTCCGCACAGACTGCACACCGCTCCGGCGTGTCCCGTGCACTCTCTGCGGACTCGATAGTGGGGGCTTTCGCGTGGGTGTACGTTCCCAGCAGGAACGAGCGAGAGGGGACGACCATGGACCGCATCCCGGAGGACGGCGTCGACGACGTCGAGGTCGGCGAGACGGACGCCGGCGAGACGCCCGGCTGGGCCGACCCGGCCGACGGCGACGTGGACTACGCCCTCAACGACCCGGAAGCGGAGGCCGACTTCGCCGACGAGCTCGTCACGAACGACGCGGTGGCCGGCGAGACCATCTGGCCCGGCCCGGGCGACGGCAACGATGGACCGACCGGCGGGCAGCCCCGCGAGGCCGAGCCCGTCCTCGACGAGCACGACGAGGAGGACGTCGACGACGGCGTACTGACCGAGGAGGACGTGGAGGAGGAGGGCATCTAGCCCAGCGCCTCCACCACCCCGCGGGCGCTGCGCTCGAGGAAGCCGACGATCTGCTCGGACGGAAGGTCGGTGCCGATCGCGCTCTCGACCAGCGCCTCCTCGGCGAACGCGATCCACGAGCGCAGAGCGATGCGCAGCATCGGCGTGTCCGGTACGCCCAGCTCCAGGAACACCGCGATGACCCGCTTCGCCTGCTCGCCGCGCGCCTCCTCGACGACGGCGCGCACCTCCGTGTCCCCCGAAGCGACGCCGCGCACCAGCGAGTAGAACGTCCCACTGTGCTCGCGCACGAACGCGACGATCCGTGCCAGCGTGTCGTGGAGGCGGTCCAGCGGCGGCAGCCCGGCGATCGGCTCCGTGGCGTGCAGCATGCTGTCGCGCGCGGTCCGCACCACATCCCGGTGCAGCCCCTGCTTCGACCCGAAGTAATGGAACAGCAGCCCTCGCGAGACGCCCGCCCGAGCCGACAACTCCTCGATGGACAGCTGGTCCAGCGGGTTGTCGGCGAGGAAGGCGACCCCCAGCGCGACGAGCTGTGTCCGGCGCTCGTCCGGCGTCAGCCTGGTGCGCCGGTCGGATTCCATGGGTCGAGCCTAACCGTCACCCCGGTCGCCGAGACTGTGCGGATACACGAATGGATGCATCCATCAACTATTGACACACGGTCAATAACGTTTAGGCTCGCTCCTGGACCTGACTGCGCCGACGCTGTCAAGTCCCCCGAACAGGAGGATCGATGAAGTTCCGAAAGCTCGCCGGGTCTCACGCCGGACGGATCGTTCTCGCAGCCGTCCCCGTGGCCGTCGTGTCCACCGTGCTGATGGCCGGTGTCGCGCAGGGTGCCGTGCCCGTCTCGTTCGCCGTCTCCGGCAGCCAGTTCCAGATCAGCGCGTCGAAGCTCGACGGCAGCGGCTTCTCGCAGTACGCCGGCGTCGCGCCCGACACCGCGGGCAAGGAGCATCAGGTCGCGATCGCCAACATCAAGTCGGCCACGCTCGCCGACCTGTGCCAGTCGGTCGTCACGGACACGCCGCTCGGCAAGGCCGGCATCCTCATCACCGCGGGCGGCGACGGCAAGCCGGCGAGCGCGTCCGACCTGCAGATCGGGATGACCGACCTCAAGGGCGACTCGGAGTTCCACAACATCCGCATCGGCGTCGACGCGTCGACGGTCAACACCGCCGCCAAGGGCACCGCCGGCGACTTCGCGCAGGACTCGGACACCGTCACGATCACGAACCTCCAGCAGACCGCGTGGAGCACCCAGGCGTCGGTCTTCACCCTCACCGGGATGCACGTGCAGCTGACCGACGGTTCGAAGGGATGCTTCTGATCGTGGCCGCCCACCACGCGGGTGCGCCGGCCACGGCGGGCGCCTGGGCCCGCTTCCGCGGCTGGCGACGCCGCCGACCGTTCGTCGGCGGCGTGCTGACCGCCCTCGGCGGCATCGAGATGTTCTTCTCGGGCCAGCTCGACATCGGCAAGATCCACGTGCAGCTCGGAATCGAGGGGCTGCAGGCGACGATCATCCCGATCCTGCTCGTGGTGCTCGGCGTGCTCGCGATCGCGATGCCGGCGCACCGCATCTTCTATGGCATGATCGCGCTGGCGGTTGCGGTGTACTCGCTGGTGGGTGTGAACCTGGGCGGGTTCTTCGTCGGGATGCTACTGGCGACGGTGGGCGGGATCCTGACGGTGGCGTGGATGCCGAAGAAGGATGCGGGGGTGGCGGGTGATGCCGACGCCGACCCCGCCCAGAACGATGCTGACGGCCTCCCCGTTGATCTCGCGGAGCCCGAGCCCGCGCCCGCCCCGCGGGAAGGCACGACCGCATGAGGCGCGCGCGTTCGGGGGTCGTGGCGGGTGCGCTGATCGCGTGTATCGCGGCCGCGGCCGCTGGGATCGGCGCCGCCCGCGTGCCGACGGCTGCTCCGGCGGAGCTGTGCATCCCGCTGTTCATGTCGTGCGGCTCGCCGAGTCCTACGCCGACGCCGACGCCCACTCCGTCGTCCGGATCCGGCCTCCCCGGCGTCCCATCGCTGCCGGTCCCCGGGTCCACCGGCGCGCCTGTCGCGCCCGGCGTACCGGGCGCGACTCCGACGCCGACCGCTCCCCCGCGCCCGCGGGCCCGGACGCCGGTGCCCCAGTCTTCACACAGCCGCCCGCGCAGCTCGGCAGCCGGTCCCTCTCCTTCTCCGGCCTCAAGGGCATCACCGTGGTGACCGTCCCGCTCGCCGACGGCCGTCGCATCCCGGTGCTGAAGATCTCGGCCGACGCCATCACGATCGACGGCTTCAGCCTCACCGTTCGGAAGGAGACCGGCCCGAAGCTGGCGACCACCGCCGACCAGATGGCGCTGAGCGGCAACGTGCAGGTCTACCTGGACTCGGTGACGGCGACCGGCTCTGACGGCAAGAGCATCACCCTCGGCGCCGCGACGCCGCCACCCGCCGACGGACTGCCTCCGCAGCTGCTGCGCGTGACGCTCGGCCTCGTCGGCGTGACCGCGGACAGCATCCACTTCACCGCGCCACACCAGCACCTGTCGGAGTAGCGCGCCTCCATGGGTCGCAACACGCCGTTCTGCGGCGGCGATGACGGCGTGTTGCGACCCATGGAGGCGGGTTGACGGGCGTCAGCGGCCGTTCTCGCGCCGGAGGCGTCGCCGCTCGCGCCGGGACAGCGCCGACCAGGCCTCCTGCTGCGCGCGACGGTTCTCCTCGGCCTGCCGGATGCGCTCCTCGCGCCGCTGCCGCCACCGGGCGACCTCCTCGTCCACGTCGCGTGTCGGGGTGACCACTGGCGGGCCGCCCTGCAGTTGCCGGCGCGCCTCGACGATCCGGCGGTTGAAGCCGTCCAGGTGCTCGCGCACCGCCGCCTCGGACGCCAGCCGGTCGAGCCGATCGTCCAGCTCCTTGTCCTCCGTGCGCAGCATCAACGCCGGCGGCCCGAGACCCGTCAGCTGCTCCCGCTCGATCTTGCGGCGGATCCACCAGTCGGGGTCGTGCGTCCCGGTCAGCCCGGGGAGAGGCTTGCCCGCGCCCGGGAGGTTGTCGAAGTCGCCGCGCCGGATCGCCTGCTGGATGGCCGTCTCGACGATCTGCGCCCGCTGGTCCATCGACGGCTGGCCCGCGTTGGCCTCCTCGACTTCTTCGCCGCGCGCCTCGGCGTCGCGTTGCAGCCGGTACCGCGCGGCCTCGACGAGCGGGTCGGACTCGCGAGCCGCGCGACGGTTCTCGTCACGGTTGCGGGCCATGTTCTCCACAGTACGCCGCGCCGACGACCTCTCCACAGATTCCGGAACGTCCTGCCCACCGGTCGGAGGTCCCTCCTAGATTCGACCCATGAACGACCGCATCCACGTCTCCGACGCCGATCTCGCCGACCTGCACCGCCGCCTCGAGTCCGCCATCCTGCCCGAGCCGACTCCCGGCCCGGAATGGTCGAACGGCATCCCGCCGCGGGTGCTGCGCGGCCTCGTCGACCGATGGCGCGACGGCTACGACTGGCGCGCGGTGGAACGCCGACTCGACCGCTACGAACAGCGGATAGTCGACCTCGACGGCTGCGCGATCCACGTCCTCGTCGCGCCGGCCCGGCATCCCGGCGACGCCCTGCCGATCGTCCTCACCCACGGCTGGCCCTACTCCTTCGCCTCGATGCTCGACCTCGCCGACGTGCTGAGCGAGGAGCGGGATGTCATCATCCCGTCCCTGCCCGGCTATGGATGGTCGGCCCCGCTGCCCGAGCCGTACTCCTCGGCGGCCGTCGCGGCCCGTTGGAACGCTCTGATGACGACCTCGCTCGGGTACGACCGCTACCTGACCTACGGCGAGGATGTCGGCGCGGGCGTCAGCGACTGGCTCGCCGCCGCCTACCCCGATTCGGTCGCCGGTATCGTCGCCTCGCACGCCTCCTTCTCCGGCCGCTCGCGACCGGGGGTCGAACTGACGGACGAGGAGCACGCCTTCCTGGCCTCGGTCGCCAACCCGGCCGAGTCCGGCTACGCGCACGAGCAGGGCACCCGCCCTGACACGCTCGCTGCGGCTCTCATCGACTCGCCCAGCGGCCTGCTCGCCTGGATCGCCGAGAAGGTGGCCGCCTGGAGCGACGGCGCCGGGCTCGAACGCTTCGACGTCGACGACATCCTCACCAACGTCTCGGTCTACTGGTTCAGCCGCTCCATCGGGACGAGCTTCCGGCCGTACCGCGAATCGACCGACGACGACGAGTTGCACCCGCTCATCACGGTGCCGGCGTCCATCCTCATCCAGCGCCATGAGGCCGCCTACCCGCGGTCGCTGGCCGAGAAGAGTTACACCGACATCCGCTCGTTCGCGCGACTGCTGCGCGGCGGTCACTTCACCGCGTGGGAAGCTCCGGACGCGGTCGCGACAGCGGTGCGTGAACTCGAGGTGAACATCCGAACATCCGCCGGGCCACGGGGTTGACTTCGACGACCGGTCGATTACTGTGTGCACTAAGCAACCGGATGGCAGGCTGAACCGCAGGGGGCGGGCAGCTGTACTGCATTCCCGGTGCGCGGCGGTCGACGTTCGGGTGAGTCGGCCGCCGCAAACTTTAAGCAGCGGTGGCCGCGGCCGCATCGAGTTCGCGGGCCCGCTGCAGCAGCAGTGCACCGACAGCCTCCAGGGGCCGGACGCTGTGCTGCACGCGGGCGATCACCACCGCCCCTTCGGCCGACGACACCAGCACCGTCGCGAACTCGGAGGCGTCGCTGCGCGCCACGCCTGCATGCACGAGCAGGCCGGTCAGGTGCTCCATCGACGACGCGAACACGGAAGCCGCCTTGTCGAACAACTCGCCGTCGGGCGCCGACACCGTGACCGCCAGCACCGGGCACCCCGACTCGAACTCCGACCCTTCGAGCACCGCGCGCCAGAACGCGAGGAAGGCCGCCGTGACGCTCTCGGCCGTCCCGCCCGCGTGCGCGGCGACCCAGCGGTCGTGGGAGGCGGTCGTGCGGTCGAGCGCTTCGCTGAACAGCTGGTTCCGCCCGCCCGGGAAGTGATGGTAGATCGACCCCCGCGGCGCGCCCGTCTCGCTGAGCATCTTGCCGAGCGACGCCCCGTGCACACCCTTCGATGCCAGGAGCCGGATCGCCCCGTCGAGCATCCGGTCGCGGGTGTCATCCATCGGCAGCCTCCTCGGTCGCGATTATGACGTTGATCATAATGCCGCTCCTTGCCAGGCTCGAACCATCCACTTCTCCCCTCGACCCCAGGAGGCCCCCATGCCCATGATCGACATCTACGCTCCCGCCGGAACCTTCGCCGACCCGCACGCGCTGGCCACCGCTGCCGCGGCGACGGTGAAAGATGTGGAGGCCGTCCCCGACATCCCGATGTTCCGCTCCAACACCGCCGCCTTCGTCCACGAGCTTCCCGGCCACTACCTGGCCGACGTGGACGGCGCAGGCGACCACGTGCGCGTCCAGGTCCTGACCAACGCCGGCGCCCTCGACCGCGACAAGCAGCTCGCCGTCGTCGAGCGCCTGACAGCGCTGGTCGCCGACGCGGCCGGCGACGCAGGCCTCGCCGACCGCACCTGGGTGCTCCTCACCGAGGCCGCTCCCGGCGGCTGGGGGCTGTGGGGCCACGCCCACACCAACGAGGAGCTGGTGCAGGCGGCGCGAGCCGAGATCGCGAAGCTGCAGGGGGCCGCGGGCTGAGGTGCGGGTGGGCCGGTCGGCGACCAGCCCGTCGGTCCACGGCGCCTGGGCCGGTCGACGGCGGAAGCGCCGGCCGGCAACCATCACACCGGTCGGCAGCCAGCTCGACGGCGTCAGCACGCCGATCGGCGCCCAGCACACGGTCGGCGGCACGCGCGCCAACGCCAGCCCGCCCGTCTGCGGCGAGGAGCCCATCCGCGGCCACCGCGCCCTGCCGCCTTCACGCACACCCCGTTAGGCTGCCCCCGTGACCGACGCGCACGACTCCCCAGCGCCCGCAACCGTCGACGACCACCTGCGG
This sequence comes from Leifsonia poae, assembly GCF_050632865.1. Classification (GTDB taxonomy): domain Bacteria; phylum Actinomycetota; class Actinomycetes; order Actinomycetales; family Microbacteriaceae; genus Leifsonia; species Leifsonia poae_B. Next base: position 236,035 of record NZ_JBODSA010000002.1, read on the forward strand.
ATGGTCCGCGAGCGCTTCGACGACCGCGCCCCCACCTACGACGACTCAGCGATGCACCGCGCGCTGGCCACCGCGGTCGCCGCGTTCGTCGACCTCGACGGTGTGGACGCTGTCCTGGACGTCGCGACCGGCACCGGTCTCGTCCTCCGCGCCCTCCGCGACCGCGGCTTCACCGGCTCGGTCACCGGCGTCGACCTCTCCCCTGGCATGATCGACGAGGCGCGCCGTCACCTTCCCGACGCCACACTGCTGGTGACCGACGCGAACAGCCTCCGCCTGCCCGACGCCTCGTTCGACCTCGTCACCTGCGTCACCGGACTGCAACTGTTCCCGCATCCCGGCGCCGCCATCGCCGAGTGGGCGCGCGTCCTCCGCCCCGGCGGCCGGGCCGTCACCGCGACGTTCCTCGCCGTCGACCCGACCCGCCACCGCGCGGCGCCGCCGCCCGGGTCCGACCACTCGCCGTTCGACTCCGTCGAGCACCTGGCGCAGACGGTCGCGCCGGCCGGCTTCCGCGTGGCCCGCACCGAGACGTGGACCGACGGAGCCGACGAACTCCTGATCGCCGAGCTGTCCTACGACGCCGGGTCGTAGGCGAACGCGCGAAGCTCCTGATCGCAGCGGCACGCCTTCGCGATCTTCGACGCCCAGAGCAGCGCGTCATCGCGGGTCGGCACCTCGATGATCGTGTAGCCGCCCTCGAGGCGCGCGGTCTGCGGGTATGTCCCCTCGCGCACCCCGCCCTCGGCCGACACGAGCACCGGTGGAACCGTCTCGTCGATCCCGCCGCCGAACACGTACGCCCCCGCCTGCTTGATCTCCTCGATCACCGCATGCGCCTCCGCCGCGACGGTGTCGAACTCCTCCGGCCGGAAATGCATCTCCCCACTCGGGAACGAGATCATGAACTTCGACATTCGGTGCCCCCTCCTTCGGCCGGCCCCTCCGGCCTCCGCGCACGGTCACCCGCGACGATAGCGGGCCGCTGGTCGGTTGTCGATGGCAGCAGAGGGGCGCATCGCCCTCTCAGACGATGCGCCCCAGCAGCGCTCACTCCCCCACGTTGATCCGCACCACCTGCCCGCTCACCCCGTTCGGTCCACCCGTCGCAGGCATGATCGACCAGTTCGATACGTACGCGCTGCCGCCCCGGAAGGCGAAGCCGGACGGGAAGAACAGCTGCCCGGTCCCGTACGTGGTCCGCTGACCGGTCGGGCTGATCTTGACCAGCGCGCCGCTCGGGTCCGTGCCGAGGCCGTGGACCTCGAACTCCGTCACGTAGAAGTTGCCGGAGCCATCGAACCCGCAGCCCTGGATCGTGCTGAAGCCGGTCCACTTGACCCGCGCCGTCCCGTTCGGCCAGACCTGCCAGACGCGGGCGCCGCCCGGCGCGTACGTTCCGCCCAGCAGCTCGGTCACGTAGAAGGATCCGTCGGGCGCTTTCGCGACGCACGTGCTCACGCTGTCCGTCACCGAACCGGCCGGGACGCCCATGAACGCCACCGTCGAAACGGAGCCGTACTTGTCCACCTTCGCCAGGATGTTGGCCCCGGCGTCGGCGACGTAGCGCGTGTTGCCCACCGTGATCACCGAGTTCGGGTTGGCGTCCGGGAACTGGTCGGGAACGAGGTCCTTGTGCGCCGCCGTCCACGCGTAGTCGGCGTCACCGGTCGCCGCGATGGGCGACCACGTTCCCGTCTTGGAGTCGATCACGATGGTGCGCCCGAGCTGCGCCCGTGCCGCATCCACGATCGGGTTCCCCGGCGGAACCGCGGGGATGGGAGACGTGTTGAGCGCGATCTGGCCCGTCACCCATCGTCCTTGCGCGTCGACGGACACCAGCCCTTCGGCCGCTGTCCCCGACTGGTCGGCCGCCGAGAACAGCCCCGTGATGGGATGCGTCAGCACGCCGTTCGCCCACACCCCGAGCTTGCCGGTGAGGCCGCCGTACTGGTCGCCTTCGGGTCCGCCGCCCAGCGGCAGCGTTCCGCCGTGCCCGGCTTCGGCGATCAGCAGCTGCCCGCCCGTCCCGAACGTCAGTCCGCGCGGGTTGTCCAGCCCCGACACGACGACCTGCACCGTGCCGCCCGGCGGTTTCGGGGCGGCCTGCGTGGTCGCCTGGGCAGAAGTGGCGCCGGCGGCGATCAAGGCCGCGACGAGCAGTGCGGGCGCGCCCACACGGATGGCGATGTTCGATGTCCTCATCGACCTGACTCCCTATCCTCATCGATAGATAGGCCACGTCTCCCCCACAACACGCGCGAACCTAGCACCGCGAGCGGGGGCGAGGCTAGAGTGCGACGGCGGCGGGTGGACGCATGTCCGCCCGCCGCCGTCGGCCGACTGTCCCCGAGGGCTTCCCCCAGCCCCTTCTCACACGCGTCGGCTACCCGTGAGCATCCGCACCAGCCAGATGATCGCGGCGATGACGAGCAAGACGATCCCCACCCAGAGCAGGAAGTTCAGCGACGACACGAAGCCTCCGGTGAGCAGCAGGATGATGGCGATCACGGCGATGACGATCAGCAGGATGTTCATGACACGACCCTTTCCGGTGGAGATGTTGACGCCTCCACGCAACCACCGGAGGGGCCGCCCGACTTCACCCCTAGGGGTGTAATGTGCCGCCATGTCAGACGCCCCGGCGGCACCGGCCAGGCCGTTCACGATCGCACTCGTGGACGACTACGACGTCGTGCTGCTCGGCCTGGCGCGGATGTTCGACGACTTCCGCGACCGGCTGCAGGTCGTCGAGATCGACGCCAACGAGCCCTTGTCCGAGCCGATCGACGTGGTCCTGTACGACGCGTTCGCCCAGCCGGAGTCCGGTCACGCGCAGATCGGCGAGCTCGTGAAGAATCCGCGGGCGCGGCACGTCGTCGTCTACACCTGGAACTTCCATCCCGAGCTGGTGGACAGCGCTCGCAAGCAGGGTGTCCACGGCTACCTCTCGAAGACGCTGGCCGCACAGGAGCTGGTCGACGCCCTCGAAGCGGTCAACGCCGGCGAGATCGTCGTCAGCGATTCCCCCGAACGCGCCCGCAGCGCTGACGAGCTCGACTGGCCGGGCCGCAAGGAGGGGATCACCGATCGGGAGTCCGAGATCCTGGCGCTGATCACGCAGGGCAAGAGCAATGCGGCGGTCGCCGAGCTCACCTATCTGAGTCCCAATACGGTCAAGTCGCACATCCGGAGCGTGTACCGGAAAATCGGCGCGGAGAGCCGCACGCAGGCGGTGCTCTGGGGAGTGGAGCACGGGTTCACACCCGATCACCACCGGATCGAGCGGTGGGTGGGCGCCGGCCGCTGAATCGCCTGCCCTACTTCCCGGCGACGACGGAGCGCGCCAGAATGTCCGCGTGACGGAGTCGATCGACATCCCCGGGGCCGTCGTGCCCCCGCGTCCAGGAGTCAGCGCCGAGGAGTTCGACGCCGCCCACGGTGACGCGGCGGCCGACACCATCATGGCGCGCCTGGCGCGCGAGGCCTACGGCGACGACTATCCCGACGGCGTGGACCCGTACGGGATGTCCACCCGGTGGACACTGCAGACCTTCGTCGATCAGCTGCGCATCCCTCAGGGCGGCACGCTCGTCGACATCGCGTGCGGGCGTGCCGGGGTGAGCCTGTGGGTGGCGCGCGAGACGGGAGCCGACCTCATCGGCGTCGACTGGTCCCCGGTCGCCGTCGCGGAGGCCGCCAAGCGGGCGAGCGCCTGGGTGGGCGACGGACGCGCGCGCTTCCAGGTCGGCGACCTCGTCGCCACCGGGCTGCCCGACCAGTGCGCGGACGCCGTCCTGTGCGCGGACGCGATCTTCTTCGCGACGGATCGTGTCGCCGCCGTGCGCGAGGCGGCGCGCATCCTCCGCCCCGGCGGTCGGTACGCCTTCACCGCGGACGAATCTGACGACGGGCGCCCCCACGCCGTACCGGATTGGCGTCCCATCATCGAGGCCGGCGGCCTGGAGGTGGTGGCGCGGATCGAGGTCCCCCGCTGGGCCGAACAGCTCGGGCGGATGTACGACGTGTGGCTGGCGAATCTCGACGAGGTGCGACAGACGCTCGGCGAGGAGGCCGCGAACGCGATGAGGGAGGAAGCGGAGACGGTCGGCCCGACGCTCCCGAATCGAACGGGGGTCCTCTATGTCGCCCAGCGCGCCTAGGCCCCCCATGACCATCCGCGAGAGATTCGACGACATCGTCACTGCCTTCGTCGGCCGCCCCGGCGTGACTCCCCCGACCGGTGGCCCGCGGCGATTCGGCTCCGACGCCCTTCGCGTCGACGGCTCCGTGTTCTGCATGGTCTCCAGCGGCGAGCGCTTCGTGGTGAAGCTGCCGGCTGCGCGGGTGCAGGAGCTGATCGCCTCGGCCGTCGGTGAGCCGTTCCAGGCGGGCAAGAAGACCCCGATGCGGCAGTGGCTCGTCGTGACGGATGAGGCGCCCGGGCTCTGGGAGTCGCTTGCGGAGGAGGCCTACGCGTTCACGCGCGGCGGCATCAGCTGAGGCCGGTCAGCCGAGGGCAGGCACGTTGACGCTGAACGGCACCCGCAGCGTCTCGGCGAATCGCTCGAACAGCGCCGGGTCGCCCTCGAGCTGGACCGCTCCCGTCGCCACCGCGGTGGCCGCATCCAGCTCGCCCGCCATGACGTCGCGGATCTGAGGGCCGGCGGTGATGATCAGGTCCGGACTGTCGATCGGCCCCGGTCCCGCGACGATGACCCCGTCTCGCATGATGACGTGGGCGGTCACATCGGCGACGCGGACCTCGTATGTCGTGTTCCAGTCCGCCGGCACCACGCCATCGCCCGCAGCCACCTTCAGCGCAGCGGTGATGGACGCGGTGGTCACGATCTCCCCCTCGCGCGGCGCGCGCATCCCGCCCGCACCCCACCGGGAGAGAGCGTCGAGCGCCGGGCCGATCTCCTCGCCGCGCGGTGTCAGCGCGTAGACGACGGAGCGCTCGGCACCGGAGGGAGCCATCCGCTCGACGATGCCCTCGTCCTCCAGCTCCTTGAGCCGGGAGGCCAGCGTGTTCGTCGGGATGCCGGGGAGGCCCCCGACCAGCTCCGAGTAGCGCCGGGGTCCGACGCTCAGATCGCGGAGGATCAGCAGCGTCCACCGCTGGCCGACGATCTCGGCCGCGCGCGCCAGGCCGCAGAACTGGCCGTAGTGCTGGTTCGTCATGCGTCCTAGATTAGCACTTGACTTCATTAATTGCAGTGTGCTTTATTTTGTGAAGTAGCTCCACTTCATTTTTTGCAGCGACTCCGACGACGGAGAAGGAGAAGGACAAGACCGACACCATCGCAGCTCCCACCGAGACCACGGTCCCGATCGCACCCGGGCTGGAGCGCCGTAACCGCACCGCCCTCCGGCTCCTGCTCGCCGCCGTCTTCGTCGTGTTCCTCAACGAGACGATGATGGCCGTCGCGCTGCCGCGCATCCAGGAGTCCCTGCACATCGACGCGACCAAGGGGCAGTGGCTGACCACGGCGTTCGCGCTCACGATGGCGGTTGTCATCCCCATCACCGGATGGCTGATGCAGCGCCTGCGCACGCGGACCGTCTTCACGATCGCGATGTCGAGCTTCGTCGCGGGGACGCTCATCGCTGCACTGTCGCCGGTGTTCGAGGTGCTGGTCGCCGGTCGCGTCGTCCAGGCGGTCGGCACCGCGATCATGATGCCGCTGATGATGACCACGGTGATGACGATCGTCCCCGTCGACGAGCGCGGGCGGACGATGGGGCGCGTCTCCATCGTCATGTCGGTCGCCCCGGCGGTCGGGCCCATCGTCTCCGGTACGCTGATCCAGGTGCTGCCCTGGCAGGGGCTGTTCTGGGTGATGCTGCCGATCGGCCTCACCATGCTCCTGATCGGGGTGCGCCGGGTGCCGAACGTGTCGGAGACCCGCAACGTCCCGCTGGACACGCTGTCCGTCATCCTCTCCGCTCTCGCATTCTCCGCGCTCGTCTTCGGGCTGAGCCAGATCGGCGCGGCCGCGGTCGGCGAGGCGGCCGTCCAGCCGTGGATCCCCGTCGCCGCCGGTCTCGTGACGCTCGGCTTCTTCATCTGGCGGCAGCTCGTCCTGCAGCGCACGGATTCGGCGCTGCTCGACCTTCGGACGTTCCTGTCCCGGCACTTCGCGGTCTCGGTCGCGATGATGACGATGGCGATGGTTGCCCTGTTCGGTGCGTTCATCGTGCTGCCCCAGTTCGCCCGCTACACGCTCGGACTCGACCCGCTGTGGGTCGGCGCGATCCTCCTCCCTGGCGGTCTGCTGATGGGCCTGGCGGGACCGACCGTCGGCCGGCTGTTCGACCGTTTCGGCCCGCGCCCGCTGGTCATCCCGGGCTCCATCGGTCTGACGGTCGCCCTGTGGACCATGGCGCTCGGCCTCGGCGAGGGCTCGTCCTGGGTGGTGCTGCTCGCTGCGCACATCCTGCTGATGCTGTCCCTCGCGTTCCTCTTCACCCCGGCGTTCAGCGCGTCCCTCGGGTCGCTCCCCCAGCACCTGTACTCGCACGGCAGCGCGACGATCGCCACCCTGCAGCAGGTCGCGGGCGCCGCGGGCACCGCCATCTTCATCGCCCTGTACGCGACCGGTGTCGCCTCGACCGGTGCCGCCGACCCCGACCTCCCGTCGGCCGCCGCAGCGGCAGCGGGGGCTCACCTCGCGTTCCTAGCCGGTGGCACCCTGTCGCTGGGGGTGGTCGTCCTGGCGCTGTTCGTCCGGAAGCCCGTGGCTCCCGTCGAGTCGGCTCACTGAACGAACGAACGAGAGAAAGGGAACGATCATGAAGCTCACCGTCAGCCTGCAGGTCACCGTGGACGGGGTCGCCCAAGCGAACGGCGGCAACAGCGAGGAGCTTGATCCCGGCTTCAGCCGCGGCGGCTGGGCCATCGGCGTCGGTGACGCGGAGGCGGCGGACTACATCCTCGAGACCTGGCGGCGGCCGGACGCGTTCCTGCTCGGCCGCAAGACGTTCGACCTCTTCGAGACCTACTGGGGCGCACGCAGCGACGACGGCGGGTTCGGCGAGGCGATCAGTTCGAAGCCCAAGTACGTCGTGTCGGACACGGTGAGCGACCCGGCCTGGGAGCAGACGACCGTGCTTTCCGGAGACCTGGTGGCTCGCATCCGTGAGCTCAAGGCCGAGGGCGACGGCGAACTCCTCCTCGTCGGCAGCGTCGCGCTCGCGCGCTGGCTGCTCGAGAACGAGCTGGTGGACGAACTGAACCTGGTCCAGTTCCCGGTCATCGTCGGCCAGGGCGAGGCGTTCCTCCCCCGCACCGGACGCGACTTCGCCCTGAAGTTGGAGGACTCGCGGGTTTTCCCGAGCGGGATCGTCGCGCTCACCTACCGCGTCGGCGGCCGGCCGCAGTACGCCTGAGAGGGAATGCCCCGAACGGGTTGCACACCATCCGGAATGCGCGGACCGTCGGACCATGACGAACGAGAGCTCGTCCGCGATCCAGCCGGATGTCCGGGTGCGGGGCGCCCGTGAGCACAACCTGCGGAACATCGACCTGACCGTCCCGCGCGATTCCATGGTCGTCTTCACCGGCGTCTCCGGGTCGGGCAAGTCGTCCCTCGCGTTCGGAACGCTGTTCGCGGAGTCGCAGCGCCGGTATCTGGAGTCCGTCGCTCCCTACGCCCGCCGCCTGATCGACCAGGCCGGCGTCCCCGACGTCGACTCGATCACCGGGATGCCGCCGGCGGTGGCCCTGCAGCAGCAGCGCGGCGGCCGCAACGCGCGGTCGACTGTCGGCAGCATCACGACGCTGTCCAGTCTCGTGCGGATGATGTACTCGCGGGCCGGCGACTACCCCGACGGCCAGCCGATGCTCTACGCCGAGGACTTCTCCCCCAACACCGTGCAGGGCGCATGCCCGGAATGCCACGGCATCGGCCGCGTGTACGAGGTCACCGAGAAGCAGATGGTCCCGGATCCGTCGCTCACCATCCGGGACCGGGCCATCGCCTCCTGGCCGACCGCCTGGCACGGGCAGAACCAGCGCGACATCCTGGTGTCCCTCGGCTACGACGTCGACACCCCGTGGCGCGACCTGCCGCGGAAGGACCGCGACTGGATCCTGTTCACCGAGGAGCGCCCCACGGCCCCCGTGTACGCGGGCCTCACACCGGCGCAGACGCGGAAGGCCATCCGCGCCCGGATGGAGCCCAGCTATCAGGGGACGTTCGTCGGCGCCCGCCGCTATGTGCTCGACACCTTCGCGACGACCAAGAGCGCATCCATGAAGCGGCGCGTCGCGGAGTTCCTGACCTCCGCCGTGTGCCCCGTCTGCCACGGCAAGCGCCTCAAGCCGGAAGCGCTCTCCGTGACCTTCGAGGGGCTGGACATCGCGGAGCTCTCGCGGCTCCCGCTGCACGAGCTGTCCGGCCGGCTCGCGGCGCTGGTCGCGGCGTCCCGGGAGCCGTCGGCCACCTCCGGCGCGGCGCTGGGCGAGGAGGCGCGACGGTCGGCAGTACATGAGAGGATCGCCGCGGGCGGGGCCTCGCACGCCGCCGCCCCCGACGTCCGGCGCACCGCGAACCAGTCGGCGGAGAAGCGCGCAGCGGCCGAACGGCTGGCCGCCGAGCTGCTGGAGCGGCTGCGTCCGATCATCGACCTCGGGCTGGGGTACCTGTCCCTGCACCGGACCACACCGACCCTGTCGGGAGGCGAGTTGCAGCGGCTGCGGCTCGCCACGCAGCTGAGCTCGGAGCTGTTCGGCGTCGTCTATGTGCTCGACGAGCCCTCGGCCGGCCTCCACCCCCAGGATGTGAACGCGCTCCTCGGCATCCTCGACGGACTCAAGAGGCGTGGCAACAGCCTGTTCGTGGTGGAGCACTCGGTCGAGGTGATGCGGCACGCGGACTGGCTGGTGGACATCGGACCCGGAGCCGGCGAACGCGGCGGCCGCGTCCTCTACAGCGGACCGCCCGACGGCCTCGCCGACGTGGACGAGTCGGTGACGCGGGACTACCTCCTCGGCGAGCGCGGGCTCGCTCCCCGGACTCCGCGGTCGCCGACGGGATGGATCTCGCTCGAGGACGTCACGCGCAACAACCTGCGCGGCGCATCCGTCTCCTTCCCGCTCGGGGCGTTCACCGCCGTGACCGGCGTCTCCGGGTCGGGGAAGTCCAGCCTCGTCAGCCAGGTGCTCCCCGCCCTGCTCGGCGAGCACCTGGGCCGCCCCGTCGCAGTGAGCGACGACGCTCCGGAGACCGACGACCTGCTCCTCGCGGATGCCCCGGAAGTGCTGGAGGGCACCATCTCCGGAGACCTCGGCGGCGTCCGCCGGGTCGTCAACATCGACCAGAAGCCCATCGGCCGCACCCCGCGATCCAACGTCGCCACCTACACGGGCCTGTTCGACCACGTCCGACGTCGGTTCGCCGAAACCCCGGCGGCTCGGTCGCGCCGCTACCGGCCGGGCCGCTTCTCCTTCAACGTCGCGGGCGGCCGCTGCCCCACCTGCGAGGGCGAAGGCGCCGTCATGGTCGAACTGCTGTTCCTCCCGTCCGTCTACACCGTCTGCCCCGAGTGCCGCGGCGCCCGGTACAACCCCGAAACGCTCGAGATCACCTGGCGGGATCGCAACATCGCCGAGATCCTGGCGATGTCCGTCGAGGAGGCCCACGCCTTCTTCGGCGGCGAGGACGAGATCATGCGCTCGTTGACCGCCCTCGTGGATGTCGGACTCGGCTACCTGAGGCTGGGCCAGCCCGCGACGGAGTTGTCCGGCGGCGAGGCCCAGCGGGTGAAGCTGGCCTCCGAACTGCAGCGCGCCCGACGCGCCGACACCCTCTACGTGCTCGACGAGCCGACCTCCGGCCTCCACTGCGCCGACGCCGACCGCCTCATCGACCACCTGCAGAGCCTGGTGGACGCGGGCAACACGGTTGTCGTGGTGGAGCTGGACATGCGCGTGGTCGCCACGGCGGATTATGTCGTCGACCTCGGCCCGGGTGCGGGTGAGGAGGGCGGGACCGTCGTCGCCGCGGGGACGCCCTCGGAGGTGGCTCGCGCGCGCGACAGTGCGTCGGCCCCGTACCTTGCCTCGGCTCTCGGCGCCGAGCCGGTTGGTGTCGCTGTCGGTGGCGGTCGGTAGGGTCGACGATCGTGGATCAGGACCAGTTGGACGCGAGGATCGAGCGGATCGGGCGCATCCCGTTCCGCGCGAAGTTCCACCTGCGTCCTGTCGAGCGCGAGTACCTGGCGTCGCGCGGGATGGCGGTGATGCGGCAGCATGCGCGGGACTTCATCGACACTCGGCTCGCGCCGGCGTTCCCTGAAAAGGACGGAAAGCAGACGCCGTGGGGCGGGCATCCCGTGTTCCGTGCACAGCACGCGACCGCGACGTGCTGCCGGACGTGTCTGCAGATCAACCACGGCATCCCGAAGGGGCACGAGCTGACGCCGCGCGAGCGGGAGTACGTCGTGGATGTGATCACTCGGTGGATCGAGCTGGAGGCGCAGCGAGGGTCGTCGCCGCGCCGGTGACTGCGTCGCTCAGAAGATCGAGGTGCCGCGCAGCCGGCGGGGGCGCGAGTCGGGGTCGAGAAGGACGCGGTACAACGGATCCGACCAGAGGCTCTGGAGGCGGGTGATGCGTTCGACGCGGTGCGGGCGGATCTGGCCCGGAGGCCGCGGCGTGTCGCCTCCGTTCGCGTGCCAGCGATCGAGAGCGTGCGCTGTGTCCTTCCAGAGGGCGAGCGCGTCGCGGCTGTCTTCCAAGCGAGGGTCGTCTGGCGCGAGACCAAGGTGCTCCGCCCACAGCTGACGGCGAAGGCCGCGCGCGAATCCCCCGGCGCTCGCATCCGCCTCGTCCCGGCTGGTGTCGAACACGGCGCACGTGAGCTCGCTGTCTGTGGTCCACGAGCGCCGGTTGAAGTTGTCGGACCCGCACGTCGCCCAGGTGTCGTCGACGACGCAGATCTTGGCGTGGACGTAGATCGGCGTCCCATCGCGGTTCTCCAGGTCGAAGACGCCCACCCGATCCGCGCCCGCGCGCCGCAGCTTCGCGATCGCGCGCTGCTGCCCGAGTCGGCTGGGCGGCCCGGCGAGTGTGTCGTCCTGGTCGGGATACCGCGGAACCACCACGATGACCTGGAGCTCTCGGTTGCGCACGAGCGCCTTCGCGATGCTCGAGGCGACCTCGGGCGACCACAGGTACTGGTCCTCGATGTAGATGAGCGAGCGAGCCCGCTCGAACGCCTTGGCGTATGCGCGCGCGACGCTGCGCTCCCCTTGGGCGCGAACGGGAAGGGCGGCCGCTTCGGACTGTACGTCCGCAGCAGCTGCACCGCGTGCGACCCGGCCGGCGGAGGCGGCGCGGCGGTCTCAGGCAGCGGTTTCGGATGCCGCGGCATGCGCGCGAACGCCTGCAGCAGCATCCGGTACGGATTGCGGTGATCCAAAGGATGCGGATCGTTCCACCGCTCGGCGAACACCTCCAGCACGTCCGCGACCACCGGCCCACGCAACTCGAGGGCGGCATCGTGCCACGGCGGCCGTTCGCCGTAGCGCGGATCCATCTCCACCGCCTGCGGGTCCCCCAGGTGCTCGGCATCGTCGCGCCGGCTGTGGCTCAGATCGATGCCGCCGACGAACGCGACATCCCGCGTGGGGTCATCGCGATGCCGAATCACGAAGAACTTCTGATGGTGCGACCCGAACGCCCGCACCCGCTGGTCCAGCAGCACCTCCCCACCGGCTTCGTTGACCTCCCGCCCCAGGAGTTCGTTCGAGGCGCCGCTGATCGGCGCCTTCACGCGCTCCCCATGCGACCGCCAGACGAGTCCGCGCACCTCGACGCCATCCTTGGCCAGACCTGCAAGCAACTCGCCGATGGTCGGGCCGTCGGGAAGGAGACGTTCGTCGGCATCCCCGCGCCAGTCGGTGAAGAAGACGCGGTCACCGCGGCGGAGGGCGGTGAGCTCGGCGTGCAGGCGGGCGAAGTAGGTGGCGCCGTGGATGAGGGGACGCACGTGGTTGCCTTCGGACCAGGATGCGGAGCCGCCATCGCCCGATTGGATGTCACTTGCGGGGTTGCCCCGTTCTGCGCGAGAGAGGAACCACTCCCCGACGTGATCGTCCACGGGACGCACTCTACTCAACCCGGGCCCGCAGACGTCCGATCGGCGCAGCAGCACCTCGCCGCCGCTAAGCCGTCAACTCCTCCGCGTACGCGATATCCTCCTCAATCTCCTCCACCTCGTCCTCCCCCGGCTCCGTCGCGGTGCCGAGGAAGAAGTGGTGATCAGCGTGCGTGTCGAAGTATTTGCGCAGGTTGTCCCGGGACTTCGCGATGCCCTCGTAATACTCGCGGAACGGCCTCGCGACCTCGTTCGCGTGCTCCTGATCGCGCGGCACCGGTACCCGGATCTCGCGATACCGCTCGCCGACGTCTTCGCGGTTCGTCTGCATGAAGATCACCCGACGCCACTGGTCCCGCACGATGTTCAGTGTCAGCGCCCACATGAGGTAGAAGGGATCGAACACCGCCTTCGCACCGGGTCGCACGACGATGACCTCCTTGGTGGTCACCACCTGCTCCTGGCCCGGCATGATCATGCAGAAGTCACCGATGTTCTTGGACGTGCGTTCGGGGCAGATCAGATCCCACGCGGCCAGGCCGGACGTCTTGCCTTTCCAGAACCGTTCGGCCACGGCGAGCGGGACGCGGTTGGTGGGGTTGATGTTCATCAGGCCGGCCCGCAGGTCGCTCACCTTGATGTACGGAACAGTGCCCACACGCACGCTCTGCGTCGGCGAGCCATGGCCGTTCCGGATGGTGAGGAGCCCCGCCTCGACCATCTCCCCGATGGTCATGAACGTGAAGCCGTCGAACTCGTCGGACATCATGGCCTTGTCGAAGGCCACGTCGTAGCGACGGTCGTAGTAGGTCGGCACAGCGGCACGCATGGAGACCTCGGCCGCATCCACGAAACGCAGCGTCGGAGTCGATTCACCGTCGCGGAGCGCTTCCATGTCCGCCTTCAGCTCGTCATCGACGGCGTCCACCATTTCGCCCGTCTCCGGGTCCACCTCCTGGACCCGCAGTCCCGTCGTCCGGTCGACCTTCGGGAGCAGGCGGCCGCCCTTCGTCAGCCCGCAGGTCGGTGCCGTCGAAACCATGACCTCGTCGTCTCGGAACCAGGATGGTCGGTGGATCACGCTGCCACTCCTTCGGCCTCGGCGTCGACGATGGCCGGCTCGCCGACCTTCTCGAATATGTAGAAGTTCGTCTTCGCGCGGCAGAACTCCTCGAATGCCTCCATCGCGATGTTGACCATCCCCCGGAGCTTCAGCCGGCCCTCGAGCCAGTTCGGCAGCCAGCGGTAGCTGAACGAGAAGAAGTAGGTCTCCGGAAGCACGATGCCCACGCGTCCCCCGACCTGTAGCAGCCGGAAGGCCTGCTCTAGGAAGATCAGGCCGATCTCGAGGTCGACGTAGTCCGCCTTCTTCCCGGCCGCCGCCGCTTGGGAGATGGTGTACTTGCTCGCGCGCGCGTCGGCGGCGGATACCTTCAGGTTCTCCCCGAACGGCGGGTTGGTGACCACGACGGTGAACTTGCGGGCGACCTTGTCGAGCGTCTTTCCGCTCCCGAGCTCCTGCTGCATGTGCGGGAAGTGGGATGCCCAATTGCGGGTTCGAACCGAGTCGCCCTGCAGCACATGGGTCGCTCCCGCCCCGAACGCGATCATCAGTGCCTTGGTGAGCTTGACTCCGATGCTGTCCATGTCCGCGCCGTACAGGTTGCCGTTGGCATACGTGACGAGCCGGTGCGTGTCGCTCTCGTCGGGGAATTCGTTCTCCTTCACCTGGCGAAGCGCCTCATGGATGAAGCCGCCCGTCCCGCAGGCGGGATCGATGACGGTGTCGTCCGAGGTGATCTCGAGCGCCATCACGCACGGCCGGATGACCCGCTGGGGTGTCAGGAACTGCCCTTCACCCGACTTCAGCGCGCTCGCACGAAACACCTGGAACGCCTTGGACAGGACTTCCATGTCGTCGCCGAGGATCCGGTACCCCGCGAGCTCGGCGACGACGCGATACAGCGTCTCATCGGTGAGCTGGATGTCGTCACGATCATCCTGGGTGAACACGTCGTTCTGATGCTTCGCGTAGTAGTCCTTGAACTGCTTCCGGATGGCTCCAGCAGTCTTCGCAACCCGCGTGTGCTCGTCACCGTAGACACGGAAGCGGACCTGCTCGTCGGCGCGACGGGGAGCTGAGAAGTGAGCATCGTTGTCGAGCTTCACGAGCATCACGTGGAGGAGTTCGCGCAACTGGTCCTCGCGTCGCGTCGCACGCGAGTCTTGAACGACGACCGTCGCGACGAGGCGCTTCAGCGCTGCGCTGAGCTCGGCTTCGCTGGGCACCGTGAGCCTCCCCCAGGTCAGCGGGTGCTTGGGAGGCCGTGTCAGATCGTCGTCAGGATGAGGCAGCGGTGCGTTCTCGACGTAGAGCCAGTCGTTGGCGTGCTGCTTGTAGATCGCAAGGCTGGACGTGCCATTCGTCCAATAGCCCAGCTTGGCCACGGGCTCCATCGACAGATACCGCATCAGCTGCTCGCGCCCCGCGTCGATGTCGGGCGCCTTGAACTCGAAGATCACCTGAAGTGCGTACGACTGAGCGCTGTCATCGGCGAACGCGACGAGATCGGCGCTCCCGGCGATGACGTACTTCTGCCCCTTTTCGCGCTTGGAGAGGTCGTGAGGCGTGGCCGGAATCGCCCACTCGGGCTTCCACCGCAGGCGGTCGCGCGCCCAGCCAATCGCTTCGAGGTTCGCGATCACCTTTTGCCGCACAGTTTCTTCGGGCTTCACCGATCTCCAATCAAAAACGAGCTGCTCAGAAATCTATCAGTATGGAAACTGAGCAGCTCGTTTTGGGTCGTACGCGTCTAGAGAAGACCGTATTGGCAGCCGCCGACATCTCCCGTGCTCCGGACGTGGCGGCATCAGGGAGGAAATCAGCCGAGCCGGCCGGTGAGTGCTACCGCCGACGAGGCGCCAGTGACGCATGTGAAGTTCAGAGACCGCCTAGCCACGCGACAAATCGATTGCCCTTGAAAGGGTCATCTCCGCTCACCATGAAGGCGCGAATCTGCCCGAAGCTGGACGGGTATTCGTCGCGGAGCTTCACGTATGAGGGTTCAGACATTGATTCCCGAATGGCCCCGGACCAAAATCCCCAAGTCTGATGGGTAATCCGACCGAGCCGCCTCATATCTAGTTGGTCTTCGCAAAGGCGCATGTAGTTGAGCGCTATCGCACGATCGGAAGGAGTGGCAGCAGTCCGAGCTTCCTCAAGGGTGGCATCGACACTGAACTTGTCGAGCAAACTCCAGTAGCGCTGGACGTAGAGATTCTCAAAGTCGCGATGGGACTGCTCGCGCGCCACTCGCAGCTGCCCAGCCGCGAAGACGACCGCCAGGGCTGTAACCGCGGTTGCGAGGCTCGAGAGAATCTGCCAGAAATCCACGCCAAAAGCGTAGCCCAGGCGCTGGGCCACCTATCCTTGGCGCGGTGCGTACGACCGAGGGACGTGCCACGGGACGGCGGCGAAACGGAGTTTCACGGGCGACCTGCCGAATTCGAGAGACCGCGACGCGCAAGCGCATCGTCGTAGCGGCAGTTCTCCCGTCCCCCGTCCTTGATGAACCCGCCGCTTGGTCGCCCACACCGCACGCGATCTAGACTATTTCCGAGCGAACCGCCCCGAAGGTGGATCTTCTGCGGCGTGAGCGCTTGCCCTTCAGGCAAACCCGTCCGTATGCAACCACCGCCGGAAACCGGCGACATCCGCCGCATCGCCCATCCACTCCGATGCAGCAAAGGGCGGACCTGTTCCAGGAAACCAAAGTGCCCTTCACGAGCTGGGTCCTCGCCGGTCTCTCGAACGTAGAGAATCGCAATTCGGGCGGGCCGCCCATCCTTCTTCAACCGGATGACGCGTCCCATTCGCTGAATCATCTGTCGCGGCGTCTGGCTTGCGGCGACGACCATCGCAAACTCCGCCTCGGGAACGTCGATCCCTTCGTCGAGGATGCGCGGCGCGCACAACGCCTTGAGTCGCCCATGCTCGAACGCGCGTATGGTCTCGTCACGCTCTATCGCCGAGGAATCACTCGTCAACGGAAAAGCGGAGGTGTGGCGGTCGACGATATATGCGAGCCGTCGCGCGCTCTCTTTAGTCTCCGTGAAGATCAGGCTCCCCGACATATCCGCCAACTCCGGCGCCACGGTGCCGACGAATGATTCCTTCCCTTCTGCTTCCGCCGTTAGTCGCCGCCGTTCGGCGAAGGCGCTCATGTAAGAGGAACAGAGTTGTCGCTCTTCGTCCCAGTACGAGTCGCGGGTCAGGCGCGCGTTAACCGCTGCGAAGAAGGCGCTCCACTCGGTGGGATAGTCGAAATGCTCGACCAAGTCCGTCATTGCATCGCTACACCGCTCGCGGGCTTGCTTGTACTCGTGTGCTTCCGCGCTGGCGAATTCGACCCCGATCAGCGCTAGGTGGAACGGCGCGACGACTTCGTCTTCGAGTGCGGACGCGTAGCCGTAGGAGGATGTGACCTTGCCGAAGTACGGCAGAAGGTACTGTTCGACGCCTTCGTCAAGTTGGCGCTCAAGCGTCCCCGTCAAGCCGAGCCTGCGTTCGTAGCGCTTGTGTAGCGCTTTCGAGAAGGCTTGTGAGCCGTAGCGGTGCACCTCGTCGGCGACGACAAGCCCGAGGCTGATAGGAATGGGCTGCGCCCGATACGCCGACTGAATCGTCGCGACCAAGACATCGTGGTCGCGAAAAGTGTCCGCTTGCCCGCCGGTGAGCAATCCAATGGAGGTGCCCGGAAGGTACCTTCTCAGCGTCAACGCCCACTGCTTCAGCAGCGCCCTGGTGGGGACCAGAACCAGCGCCCTTCCCCCGCCTACGACAACTGTTTCGTGGATCGCGGCGACGCCCACCAGCGACTTTCCAGTACCCGTGATCGCCTCGACGATGCCCCGATGCCCCGCGGCGCGCCAGCGGTCAAGAGCGGTCGCCTGCCACGATCTCAGCGCTGGGCCGGCGTACGTGCCGTCGAGCGTCGAGGGCGCGGGTGCGGAGGTCCACTCGTCTGGGTTCGGGTCCTCCCGCACGGGGTCGGGGACTTCCTGCACACCGAGCGCTATCGGGGCGACTGTGCCCTTCGGCGCAAACGTGAGGGCGGAAGATGGTGCACACGTCGACCGCTGGAAGAGATGATCTCGAAGAACGCCGCGGCGCGAGACCCGTACCAGTGCGCCACAACGGGGACAACGCTGTTGGGGCGCCCTCGAAGCCATGCTCCCATGTTATGAATACGCCTGTTCGGTGTCCGGCCCCTCTTCGAGCCACACTGCCGACGTGCGGTCAGTCGCCTCTACCGCGTCCCGGTCTGCCACGCCCTGATGCGCTGGTTGCGTGCAGCGACGAACCGGAGCGTGGCCTCACGATACGCCGCGTATTGCGCGAGTGACCGCGGAAGCACGTCGCCGTCGAAGCCGTCGAAAGGCGAGAGAAATGCGATTTTGCCTGTCTCGCTGACAAGATCCTGCAGGTGGAAGAACGTCACATATCCGGAGAAGTCCACGAAGAGGTCGAAGAAACGTGCGTAGCGGTCGAGAGTAGCTTCCAGCGGACTCGAATCTCCCCGGTAAAAGCGCCGAATGCACTCGAGCGTCAGGTCGAATCGATCGCGAATGCGTGGACTCATTCCACGGTGCTGGTTGATGCTCCATCCTCCCGTTCCGCCTCCAACCGGGAAGACGATGGAGCCGCCAATCGAGTATCCGCGCCGATGGAAGTCAGCGTTTTCCTCCGGCGACATCTGCTGATAGAGAGCACGGAGTGTTCCCCGGTGAGATGTCACGATCGTGTCACTCGCGACGGTGTGGACGCCGATCTCTTCAGATTGATGTCGGAGGTATACACCGCGAGTTCCAGGGCGCAGCTGGAGGCGGTGCCCGTTCGGCAGCGGCTTGCTCCACAGCAGTTGGTGGTAACGCCTTAGCGTGGGGCTTGCAGCGTCCGGGTCGCGGCCGTTGGCGTCGGATCGCATGTCGAAGTCGATGTCAATGTCCTCCATGCCCTCATGTTATGAATACGTGCGTTCCTGTTCGCCGTTTCGAGCGACACTTCCCGGTTCGCCGTATCGGATGCCAGTCGTTCTTTCTTGTACTGGCAATATGTACTGCACACGATCATCCGGAGGCACCGTGGAACCTGCAGACGCCGTTGTCGTTCCGCTCATCCCCATGAGCGACCCGCAGCCCAGCACTGAGACGATGCTGCGGATGCTCCTCAATAGAGAGGCGCTCATGATCAATCGGGCGCCTTCAGATGTGACGAGCTCAGCCGCGGGAATGGTTGCTCAAACGTCGGGAGTTTTCGCCAAAGCAATCAGCCAGGCCGTCGGCAGGACCGGCGAAGTAGCCTCGCAAAGCGGGTTGTACCGGATCGTCATGCCGACAGGGTCCGTCGCTCGTGACCTCGTGCCGGCCGTCGGTGGCGGCTTCCGGGGCATCGTGCGGGCGGCCGGCTCCACCAAAATTGCAGGGCATGCGCGACTGGTACCAGCCGCAGTTGGTGCTGGCGCGACTCTCGCGGCCGGCCCATTGATCGCGACGGTTGGGCTCGCAGTTGCGGGAGAAATGCTCGCTCAACACCAGATGAACAAGAAGCTTGACGCGATCAAGTCCGCTGTCATCGATCTGAGGGTGCGTATGGACGACCAGGAGCGTTCCGTTCTCACGACAGCATCCCAGCAGGCAGAGAAGGTGGCCGGGTACCTGCTCGATCGTGCCCACATTCCTTCAATCTCCTCGGCTTCCCACGCTTTTGGCGAGTTGGACTCGCTCACGAACACCTATATCGATCGCCTCGATCGCTGGTCAGGCATTGCCGAAAAGTACGAGAACCACGACCGCGTTTACGGCCCAGAACTGATGAGAGCGCTAGTCGGTAAGCGGGAGAATCAAGCTCAAGAGTTCGAGCAGATGGTCATTCAGACGTACGAGGCGCTCGCCCTCCGCGCACGGGTTGTCGTCCTCGAGAAGGTGGCTGCCGAATATACGAATGGCGACCGATCGCTCCCCGAAATCGAGGGCGTTCTTCGCAAAGAGCTGTCCAACCTTGCCAACCGCCAAACACAACTTGTTTCGCTCCTCGATGACCTGAACGTGCTGCAGATCGATGCAAGCAAGGTGCCGATCGCGATCGCAGGCAAGACGACACTTGCGGCACGCTCCAGCTTCGGCCGTCTCGCGCGCTCACTTCATGCGGCTCCCGAGAGCCTTCCCCTCTTGACGGAGTCAGACGAGACCGTCCTTGAACTCGCTTCGACCGGTGGGGGCTATTCGGTCCTGACGCCAATCGGGGCGTGACTCCCCGCATTAGTCGTGAGGGTGATCATGCGGTCCCCAATCATCAACGAGCGAGTGCGGCGACTCGGTAAGAAATGTCGACAGCCCACTCATGTCTGCGTAGATCGACGATGCGCGATAGCCATAAATCCGCTGCAGCTGATCGGCGATTTCGGGGATTGCATCGGGCGCAATCCTCAACGTGTACATCGGGCCGGAGCCGCTGGTACTTGACCGTCGTTCGATCTGCCCGAGCCGGCGGTTGATCGAACTCGTTTGCCGGTCCCCCAATCAGCGGCGATCCGTTCGACGTCATTTCGGAGTTGAAACCACCACGGGTAGCGCTCTGCCCATCTGCCACGGAGATGAACTGGCGACCGTTTCGAGGCGAATGCGAAAATGCGTGCTCCAACCGACTCATCGGCGTCCGCGGACTCGACCGCAAACCAGGCCGCAATGAGCGGGTTGGCCGTGACATCGTGGAGCCGCGTCGGGCCGCCGTAATGCTGCAAGCTAGCGAAATCTCCATCGCACTGAGATTGTCGAAGCGCCAGTCGTACCGCGCCCGCCTGAGTATTTGGTTCTCCGCCCGAACCATCTCGGATTCCGAGGGCATTCGCCCGAATAACTGCGCGAGCCTTCGATGAAGCGAACTCTGTAGCGGCCAGTCAGCGGACCTTGCCCCTCGCCAGACCAGGGGTCGTGCTGAGTACCGGGTCGCGAGCCGCTGCACCTCCTCAAGGAGGCCCTGCCAGCTGGCGATTTCGACCTCCCACGGGCCGTAAACGGATGCGGGACCATCCCAAAGTGGCTCTCCTGTTGCTGCCGGCTCGGTTTTCAGACTGGGCATGGCGTCATTCAAGCGCGCTGCGTCGTCTTGCTCTGGCCCCCAAACTGGTGCCCACAGATGTATGCGGCGGCGTCCGTCCTCGCTATCTTCCATCTTTCTCATCGATATCGTTGAGAGAAACAGATCACAAGGACGGGCACATGAGGGCGGACTCACCGCTTTGGCGAGTGATGGGCGACCCTGCGCAGGCGCAGGAAGCCGAGGCCCTCGACAGGGTGCGCGAGTTGTTGCCGGACGATGGGATCGCTCGCGCGTGGGCGAATGTCACCTTCACCGACAACGATGGTCGCCTGAATGAAGTCGATGTGCTCGCGCTTACGCGAGCCGGCCTCACACTTATTGAGCTCAAGGGTTGGCACGGCGAGATTACCGGTGACCAGCAAACCTGGCTACACGCGGGGCGCGTCGAGGCAAATCCTCGCAAGCTCGCAAATCTGAAGGCAAAACGGCTTGCGAGCGTGTTGAAGGACGTCGCCCGGTCTGCAAAGGCGCCAGCGTCGGTCGTTCCGTTCGTTGATGAGGCGGTCGTTCTGCACGGTCGCGATTCAGTCGTGAAGCTTGATGGTTTCGGCGCCGAGGCCGTATGGTCCCTCGACGGCTTCAGAGTTAAGGGGCTCGGGGCTGGGCGCGCATTCTCTGAACTTCTTGCGCAGAACAATCTGAGAGACCCGATCGATCGCGCTCGCGCGAAGGCGATCGACCACTTGATGGAATTGGCCGGTCTGATGCCGCGTGTCAAGCAACGCATGATTGGCCAGTACGCCCTCGACTCCGGCGCGCCTCTCGAGGAGGGCCCTGGCTGGCAGGACTTCCTGGTAACGCATCCGCAGGCGAAGACGAAACGGCGGATCCGACTTTTCCCTATCCAAAAGGCGCCTCGAGAGAGGTGCGGTCGGGCGTTGACCTCCGAGCGGCACGTGAGTTTCGGCTCACCGACGGGATCGTCCACCCCAGCATTGTCGGGCCGGCGGAGCTGCTTACCACCGAAGAGGGCCCTGCGCTTGTCTTCGGTTACGACCCCGAGGAGATCAGCCTCGGCGACTACCTGATCACGCACGCCAATGACCTCTCTTTCGAGGATCGCGAGCTCATCGTCCAAGACCTTCTTGAGCTCATTCGTTTTGCACACGGCCAGCGGCTGACTCACCGCGCGCTGTCACCCGTCAGCGTTCGGATTCGCGCGACAAAAGACGATTCACCCAGCCTTCGAATCCGCGACTGGGACCTGGCGCGTCGTCCCGACAGTGGAACTACGACGACCACTCTGGTCTCCCGAGGCCTCACTGACATCGTCGGTGTCATTGACGACGCCGCGTTGGTGTACCTTGCTCCGGAAACCCTCCGGGGCGCGACTCCCGCTTCGGCACAAACGCTCGACATCTACGGCGCCGGGTCACTCGCCCACTTCATCCTCACGGGAAAGCCCCCGCTGCAAATGTGGCCGCTCTCGAGTCACTCGTCGAGTCGGGTGCGACGGGCCTCGACCCACGGTCCGTCATGCCAGAGATCTCCGACAAGCTCGCGCTGGTGATCTTGGACGCGACGGCGTTCGACGAAGCGTTCCGCCCGCTTGACATCTCCTCCCTACAGGCCTCCTATCAAGACGCGCTGTCGGGTGACCGCGAGGGCCGAGAGGACGACGGGAGCCAGGCCGCCCCGACCCCGGAAGATCCGCTCGAGGCACGCATTGGAGACTTCCTAGACGAGCGGTTCGAAATACGCAGCCGACGCGGAGCTGGTTCAACCGGCGTTGCGCTCGAAGTGACGGACTACCTCAAGGACCTCGAGGGAGTTATTCTCAAACTCGCTAAGGACGATGCGGCCGCGGCACGCCTCGCCGTCGAAGCAGAGGTGCTCGACCTTCTCGATCATCCACGGGTAGTGAAGCGCCTCGACGGACCGCTTGGAGTCGGCAATCGCCAGGGATTGCTGATGACCGACGCTGGCAGGGAGACGCTGGCCGACAGAATCCGCCTCGAAGGTCGCGCGACGATCGAGCAGCTGGAGCGTTACGGTTCGGACCTCTTCGACGCAGTCGCGCACCTTGAGTCTCGCGGAGTCTTCCACCGGGACATCAAGCCATCGAACCTCGCTGTCAAGCCCGATCCGGGCACGAGAAAGCCTCGCTTGACGCTCTTCGACTTCTCGTTGGCCGAGGAGCCGCTGGTCAATGTCCGTTCGGGATCGCGGCCATATCTCGATCCATACCTTGGGTCGCGTACTCGCGGTCAATATGACAGAGCCGCTGAACGCTTCGCCGTTGCGGCGACGCTGTTCGAGTTGGCCACCTCAGACCCCATCTGGTGGGAACAGGGTGATGCACCATCGAACCCTCACGACGCTGCGGTCGTGCAAGCGAGCATGTTCGATACCAGCGTCGCTGACGGATTGGTCGGGTTCTTCCGGACCGCACTCGCTCCGGATAGCGAGTCTCGGCACCCCTCGCTCGACGCCATGCGCTTAGCCTGGGCAGCGGCTCTCAAAGGTGCGGCGACCGAAGCGGTGGACGTGGAGGCGAACGACGTAAGGGCGGCTTCTGCCGAGCTCTCTACACGACTGGAGGACGCGGGGCTCAGCGCTCGAGCCCTGTCTGCCCTCTCGCGGGTTAAGGCGACGACGGTTGGTGAGCTCCTGGGCGTTCCGCCGATGGCAATCAACCAGATCCGAGGCCTCGGCGAGCAGGTGCGCCGAGAAATCAGCGCACGCATTCGCGAATGGCGTCAGCGACTGGCTTCGGCAGAGACGGTTGTAGGAGAAGCACCACCCGGTCGGCGCGCGGTCGAGAACTACATCGGCGTCATCTCGTTGAAGCCGGGCGAGTCGTCCGAGGAACGTTATCGCCGCCTGCGAAAGCAAGCTGTGCTGAAGGGCCCGACCGACGACGCCGCTCGATGGCTGCAGGAATTTGGAGGTGTGGCCACCCTCGACGAGCTGGCGACTCGAATGCTGCGCGAGTACGGATCCACGCTGAGCGATCGCACTCGGGTAGAGATGGCGACGGCAGTCACTCGCGCGATTCTTGAGCTGGACATTCGTGCACGCGACCCGCTTTTTGTTGTCAGAACAGAGAGCGATGGCCGGATGGCTGCGGCCTACGCTCCCGACGGCGACGACGGCTTGAGCTTCGACGAAGCCGAGATGCACCTCGAAACGTTGATGAGGTTCGGCGACCTCGTTGACGGTTTGCTCGAGCAGATCGACGTCGTGGCCGCCGCCCGGCTTCGCGAGGCGCTGCAAACCAGCGGAGCGCCCACTCTCCGGATCTCAGAGACACGGGTGCTCCAGTTGGCGATCGGGCTGTCCCGGAACGGCAAGATCTCGTCCATGGGTGAGGCCTACCGCGCTGATCTCAGTGGAGCTCGTGCTGTCGAGCTCGCTCTGCGGAGCGCAGCGACGCGCGAACTTGCGGTGGTCACTATCGGTCAGCGCGTGCGGGCGCGATTCCCCGAAGTCGTGGAGATTCCGAGCAGGCCTGCGCTTGACGTCCCGGTGCGAGCCGCGATGCCGTATCTGGAGTGGCACCCGGAGCTCGATCGGTACACGATGCGATCCGCAGACGCGAGTTCGCTGACGTTTACTGCATCCTCGACCACCTGGGGCCGCTCCCCCAGCGACCCTTTGGTCGAGGCGCGTCTAGCTGCATCACTCCGCGATCACACGGCACTGGTGTTGGTGGTTTCACGTCGACTCCGCCTCAGCACGACGGCGGACATCCTGGCACGCCAGCACGGTCTCACCGTGGTGGATCTTGCGGACTTCGCTCTCAATGCCTTGAAAGCCGCCGCGCGAGAACGTAAGGCCAGTTGGCCCGTGGTGCTTCGTGCGGACGGAGAGCCCGAGCAGTCGCGCGGCCGACGAAATCTCCTGCAACTTGCGCGCCTCGCCGTCGCCCCGGTATGGGCGCAGCTGCTGGCCTCCGACGAGCCCCTCCTCTTCCTCAACGCGTCCGTGCTCGCCCGACTCGGCCTCGTCGACCTCATCGCCAACGTCACAGATCTCGGCACGCCCCGCGCAGCTGCGCGGTGGTTCCTGCTGCCGCGGCCGACCGCGGCCAGCACCCCGGACCTCGACGGCGTGCCGTTCCCGTTCGGCGCCGATCGGTGGCTGGAACTCTCCCTTGACCCGCTGACCGGAGCGGATCCCGGCAGGGCGCCGGACGCACCCCTCGGACCTTCTTCCCTCACCCATCGAAAGGCCTCCGCTCCGTGATCAACTCGGCCGCTCTTCTCGCCGACCTCAAACGCGAACTGCGCACCCTCGAAGACGACCTCCGCGTCCGTGCGGACGACGAACACAACGCGTGGAGCGCCCGCCTGCGCGAGGAGCATCGTCGGGCGCAGGCGCGCGAACGCACCGGCCTGCCGTGGATCGACTGGCGCGACGGCGAGGTATCCCAGGCCGCGGTCGCATGGATCATCGCTGCCGTGTTTGTTCGCTTTGCCGAAGACAACGGGCTGCTCCAAGGCGCTACTCGTGACGGTTCGCTCGTTTCCCTGCCATGGATCGCCGCCCCCGGTGACGGGCTTGAGCGGGCCATTGAGAACGAGTCCGCCTTCTACGCGGCTGCGCCGACGATGACTGGCCGCGACTGGATGGAGCAGGCGTTCCGAACCCTCGCGGACCTGCCGGCCGGACGGCCTCTCGTCGATCCAGACCACTCTGCAGTGTGGCACGCACCAATCTCTGCCGATGCGGCTGATGCGCTACTCAAGTTCTTCCGCCGGACCACTCCCGACGGCGAGCTTGTTCACGACTTCAGCGACCCCGACCTGGGAACGCGCTTTCTCGGAGACCTCTACCAGGACCTGTCCGACTACGCGAAGAAGACGTACGCGCTGCTGCAGACCCCGGTCTTCGTGGAGGAGTTTATCCTCGACCAGACCCTGACGCCCGCGATCGCAGAATTCGGCCTGACCGGCCTCAAACTGATCGACCCTGCGTGCGGCTCTGGGCACTTCCTCCTTGGCGCGTTCGACCGGCTCGTGGATGCGTGGGCCATTAATGCGCCTGGCGTGGAGCGAGGCGAGCGCGTGCAGCGGGCACTCGACTCGATCCACGGCGTGGACCTGAACCCCTTCGCCGTGGCCATCGCCCGCTTCCGCCTCACGGTCTCCGCCATCAAAGCCGCGGGTATTCGTACGCTCGTGGCGGCGCCCGCATTCAAATACCACCTCGCGATCGGCGACTCGCTCCTCGGCGGCTCAAACCTCGCGGGCGGTCTGAGAGACACGCCAGTCACACTGGATCTGGGCGACCCTGACGACTTCGAGTACGACGCGGAGGACATGCGCGACTATGCCGGAATCCTGACCGGAGGCCAGTACCACGTAGTAGTCGCCAACCCGCCCTACATTACGGTCAAGGATCGCGCCCTGAATCGCCGCTACCGCGAGCTGTACCCGACATGCTCTGGCACCTACGCGATGTCAGTGCCGTTTATGGAGCTGTTGTTCAGGCTTGCAAAACGCCAAGAGGTCGGGAGTGGCGCCGGCTACGTCGGGCAGATCACGGCCAACTCGTTCATGAAACGAGAATTTGGTAAGCGAGTGACAGAACAATTTCTCTCCGGCCAAATGCCCTCTCAGCCCGTGGAACTCGGACTTATCGCAGACACCTCCGGCGCGTACATTCCCGGGCATGGAACGCCCACCGTGATTCTGGTTGGCAGACCCAGAAAACCCCAATCGGACACGATTCGCGCGATTCTCGGTGTGCGCGGCGAGCCCGGGCAGCCGCAACACCCCAGTGAAGGACTCGTGTGGCGCGATATCGTCACGCACGTCGACGGTCCTAGGTACGACGGACGCTTCGTCTCCGCCTCGGATATGCCTCGGGCGATCTTCGCTAATCATCCCTGGTCGCTCTCAGGCGGCGGGGCAGGTACCCTCCGCGAATTGATCGAGGCTTCATCTGTAATGAAGTTAGGAAGTACCCTTGGTGTCCCGGTTGGAGGCTCGATTCGCGCTGGAGCAGACGACGCCTTCATGAGACCGAGAAAGCTAGCCTCAGAATCACAAGTGGCCCCGCTCTCGAAACCGTTCGTGGTTGGCGATGCGGTGCGAGACTGGGCCAACTCTGGAACAACGAGAATTCTCTTCCCCTATTCCGACGAGCTTCGACCAGTTGGTGCGCTCGACAGAGTGCTTTGGCCGTGGAAAACAACGCTCGCGAATAGATCGACGTTCCAGGGGAGCATGGCCGACGCAGGCCTCCGTTGGACCGAATACATGCAGTTCACCCGGTGGTCCGTACGTGCGAAAATGTCGATCACGTTCGCGTTTGTGGCTACGCATAACCACTTCGTGCTGGATCGCGGTGGGAAGGTGTTCAAACAATCGGCGCCGGTGATCAAGTTGCCGGAGGGAGCGACCGAGGACGATCACTACGACCTTCTCGGCGTGCTCAACTCTTCCACCGCGTGCTTCTGGCTGAAGCAGGTCAGCCATGACAAAGGCAACGGCGGTTATGGCGGCGGTATTGCCGACCAGGAATGGGAACGGTTCTTCGAGTTCACCGGGACGAAGCTTCAGGACTTCCCCCTCCCACAAGATCGAGCTCGCGACCTTGCCCGCCGAATCGACGAATCGTCCATCTCGCGGGCAGCGCTATCCCCAGCAGCCCTTCTCGCTTCCGAGGACAAGAGCCTGGTGGCTGGAGAGCGCGAGTGGCTTGGCCTGGAGCGCCTCATGGTAGCCCTGCAGGAGGAGCTTGATTGGCGGATGTACGTCTCCTACGGTCTCGCGGACGCCGACCTAGCTCCAGAGTCGCCGGAGATCCTGCCCATCGACCCGAATGAGCGCGCGATGGAGATCCGGCTCGCTCGCGAGGTGGCGGCCGGCGAGGCGGAGACGGCCTGGTTTGAGCGCCACGGCCGGACACCGTTGACTGAACTCCCCGGCAGTTGGCCCGGCTGGTACCGCGATCTCGTCGAGCGACGGCTCAAGGCGATCGAAAGCAACCCGTCCCTCCGCCTTCTGGAGCGGCCCGAATACAAGCGTCGCTGGAACGGTCCGACGTGGGATCAGCTCCTCACGACAGCAGTGCGCGATACCATCCTTGACCGGCTTGAGGCGCCAGAGCTGTGGCAGGACGGGTCCGGTCGACCGGTAGTGCGCTCGATCGCGCAACTGGCCGATGCGCTGAGACGCGACGAGAGGCTGCGTGAACTGCTGGTCATCCACACCGGCTCGCAGGACTACGATCTCGCGTCCGAGCTGACCAATCTGATCGACGCGCAGGCTGTGCCCGCTTTCGCCGCCCTCCGCTACAAGCCCGCGGGCCTCCAGAAGTTCCGCGCGTGGCAACGCACATGGGAGCAGCAGCGAGCTGAAGACCGCGGCGAGCACATCGCGGCGGACATCCCCCGAAGTACACGCAGGTCGATTTCCTCAAGCAGAGCTACTGGTCCGCACGCGGAAAGCTCGACGTGCCGAAGGAACGATTCATCGCCTTCCCCGGCAGCACCTATCCCGAGGACACGACCGCGAGCTACGGCTGGGCAGGTTGGGATCACGGCGAACGCGCCCAGGCGATCGCCCGCTTTGCAACCGAACTCAACCGCGCCGGAGCGCCGGACGACCAGGTCGTTCCGCTGGTCGGAGCACTGGTCGAAATCGAGCCATGGCTGAAGCAATGGCACGATAAGATCGACGCCCGCTCGGGCGTCAGCCCGGCGGTTGCCGTGGCCGCCGTCACCAACTCGCTGCTCGATCGTCTGGGCCTCGGTCGCGACGCGATCTCGGAATGGCGGCCGACGCCGGCGATCCGCGGCAGGAAGAAGAAGGTATGACGGAGTACACGCTCAATTCGCCGCTGCGCGACCTCATCGAGCTGCCTGAGCGGGTCGAGGCGGCCGATTTCGTCATCAAGCTCAACGAAAGCGTGAGCCGCCACGAGCAGACAATTCGGGACTACGTCGTCACCGACGCGATCGCAGAGGCGATCAGCGACGGCCTCGACAAGGTGGCCAGCTCTCTGAGTCAGAACTCGCCTCGTGGCGCCTTCCTCGACGGCTCCTTTGGTTCCGGTAAATCGCACTACATGGCGGTGATGCACTTGCTCCTCACCGGCAATCTGGCCGCCCGCCAGATCCCGGGGCTGGAGCGGGTGGTCGCAACCCACCAGGGCACGCTGGAGCAGAAGCTTCTCGTGCTCGACTACAACCTCCTCGGGGCACGGTCGTTCGAAGAGGCGATCTTCGGCGGCTACCTGCAGACGGTGGCTGCGCGGCACCCCGACGCGCCATCCCCGGTTCTGCACGCGAGCGACAAGCTCCTGGAGGATGCTCGAAGCCTGCGCTCCAGGATGGGAGACGGCAGCTTCTTCGACGGTCTTGGCGGAGGTGACAGCGACTGGGGCGACCTCGGTGGCGCATGGGATGCTGAGAGCTTCGAAGTCGCAGCGTCTCAGAAGCCGGGCGAGCCCGATCGAGACCGACTCGTCGGTGACCTCCTCGAGTCGTACTTCACGGGCTACGCTCGCGCCGGCGAGTGGCTGCCGATGGCGGACGGTCTCAAGGCGCTCTCGGCCCACGCGAAATCACTGGGCTATCAGGGACTCATCTTCCTCGTCGACGAGGTCGTGTTGTGGCTGGGCCAGCATCTCGCCGACAGCGCGTGGGTGCAGAACGAGGTCGAAAAGGTCGTCCAGTTGGGTGAGAACGCGGCGACAGGGCTGCAAATCCCCATCACCTCGTTCCTCGCGCGGCAGCGAGACCTGAGAGACTTCCTCGGCAGCCACATCTCCGGCGCTCAGCGAGTCGCCCAGGGACAGTTGTTCGAGTACTGGGAAGGCCGCTTCGCGACCATTCGGCTCCAAGCGGCCGACCTGCCGAAGATCGTCAAACAGCGGCTCCTCCAGCCCAAGTCGCAGGACGCGGCCGCAACGCTGACGACTGCTCTCGCGGAAGTCAAGCGTGACTATGCCGCATGGGGCTATCTCCTGTCGGACGACGCGAACTCTGACGAGCGCGCCTTCGCCAACGTTTACCCCTTCTCTCCTGCACTCGTAGACACGATGGTCGCGCTTTCCAGCCTTATGCAGCGCGAGCGCACGGCGCTCAAGCTCATGGCAGAGCTCCTCGCGGAAGGGCGGGACGACCTCCGCGTCCGCGATGTCATCCCGGTGGGCGACCTATATGAGCCTGTGGTCCTCGGTGGTTCACAACCTCTCACCGAGGACATGAAGCGACACTTCGCGATCTCCGCACGCTTCTACACGCTGAAGATGCGGCCGTACCTCCTGCGTAAGCACGGACTGACGGAAGAAGCGGCCACAGCACTTCCGCGGGATCACGCCTTCAGCACCGAAGACCGCTTAGCCAAGACGGTTCTCATTGCGGCTCTTGCTCCCGAAGCTAAATCCCTCTCCAACTTGACGGCCGCGAAGCTCGCAGCACTCAACTGGGGAACCATTGACGCTTTTATCCCTGGCACTGAAACGCAGCAGGTGCTTGAGCTGGTCAGGGGGTGGACCGCAGAGTTCGGTGAGATCAGCGTGGGCGATGGCCCGGATCCGATCGTCACCGCGACTCTGAGCGGCGTCGACTACGACTCGATCCTCGACCGCGTGCGCACCGAAGACAACCAGCAAACGCGACGCGAGCTCATCCGCAAGCTCATCGCGGAGGAACTAGAGCTCCCGCCGGACAATCTCGTCGGTCGCCAGATCAGTCACGTGTGGCGGGGCCAGAAACGCTCGGTCACCGTCAAGTTCGGCAACGTGCGCGACGACAGCGACGTGCTGGCGAGCGACCTGATCCACAGCGATCCTGATTGGCGCGTCGTCATCGATTTTCCCTACGACAGCGGAAACTACAGCCCCGCGGACGACGTCGCTCGCTTGCAGAAGTTGCAAGAGAACGGTCAGACGGCCAATACGATCGCGTGGATCCCTAACTTTTTGTCGGATGCACGACAGGCCGATCTCGGCAAGCTCGTCCTCCTTGACTACGTGCTCACTGGGAGCCGCTTCGAGGCGAACGCGGACCATCTCGCACCGGCCGATCGCGGGCCCGCCCGACAGACGCTGGACTCCCAACGCCGGAGCCTTCGTGACGTTCTTGTAACGGCGCTGCGGCAGGCCTATGGTGTCAACGCGCCCGAGGACAGCAATGTCGGAAGCGACCTTTCGGGCAACCAGGTGTTCTCGCCGCTGTTGCGCGGCCTGATCATTCCGCCGCCGCCCACCGGCTCGCTCCTGAACGGGTTGCGCTATGCGCTGGAAACGGCGTGGAATGACGAATTTCCCGAACACCCGGATCTCGGTGTGGAAGAAGTCACTACGCGGCGTTTGACGGACGCTTTGGACCTCATCTCGGCAACGGTCGAGGCCGGCGGTCGCCGGCAAGGGCTAAGCGCCGCCGAGCAGCGCACCGCCCGTGACATCGTGGTGCCGCTGCGGCTCGGTGAGCTGAACGAAAACGTCGTGGTCGTCGATGCTGCCCACTTCGGCTGGTGGCAGCACCTTGCCCGATGGCGAGGCGAATTAGGAAACGAGACCACGGTGGGCGGACTCCGAACCCGCCTCGCGCCGTGGGGGATGACCAGGTCGATGGAAGACGCCGTGCTCGTGACCTGGGCCCAATTGGCGAATCTCCAGTTCGTCGGTCTCCCGACGCCCATGATCGGCGTGCTGTCGGACGCCGCTGCGATTCGAGACGCGGACCTTCCTGACCCCGCCGACTGGGAACTGGCGAAGAGCCGCGCTGGCGGTATCTTCGGCGTCGCACCCGAAGCCAATCTCACAGCGCGCGCGGTTGGCCGCTTCGCGAGCGCCGTTCGGACCAAGATCGATGCCAGCGGGGTCGGCGAACTCGTTACAGCTTTGCAAACGCACTCCACGGTCCTCGGGCTCGATGATGCTGAAGAGACCGGGCGTCTCGCCACCGCTAGGCGGCTTGCAGAGCTGACGCGCGCGCTCGCATCCGCGACTGGAGACGCCGGCCTCATCGCGACGCTTGCTACCTTCGATCTGCCCGACCAGCTCACAGCGTTAGGAAGCGCGTACGGCAGCGCAGAGAGACTGAGCCGTGAGCTGGCTGGGCTCGATTGGGGCATGGTGTCAGCCGCCCAAACGCGCGCCGATGCAGATTTCGGCGTCGCGTTGACGAGCCTTCGACAGGCAGCAGCCGTTGACGAGTCGGTCGTTCCACTCGAACCACGGTTGCGCGACGTCGCCGTGTTGGCTCGCGCCTTGGTGGTACAGCAGCCGCCGATTCGGCCGGTGCCACCGAAACCACCAGCGGAGCATACGCGTCGGGCCTCGATCTCGGACCTGGACTCGGTTCTGGACGAACTGCGTGACGCGATCGCACGCGAGGCCGGTGCCGACGCGAACGTCACCATCACGTGGCAGGTTGACTGATTGTGGCTGCTCCCCTCGTCAGCGAGTCGACACTCCGCGATCACCTCGCCGCGTGGATCAACACGCCTCGACGGCGCTCGCGGACCTTGCTCGTGCGGGCACAGCCGAGCTGGGCCGGTGAACCCGTCATTGAGGTCGTCAACAAACGGGTTCATATCGTCGAAGGTGTGTCAGGGCTGGCCGCATTGGACGCGATGCGCTCGACACCCCACGACGAATTCGTGGCGGTATTAACCGAGTTGAACGAGCCTGCCCTCGGCACCGCGGTCTTACTGGACGCTGAGTACGGGAAGATCACGGCGCTCGACGAGTGGAGCACGGTCCCGGAGTTGTTCGGGACCCGCTCGATGGTCATCCCGCGCTCAGTACGGGACCTCGGGCCGTGGGTGCCGCGCCTCCTCTCATCGTGGAGGCGAGATCGGGGCTACCCACCGGCACCAGGCGGTCTGCTGTCACCCGGTCATGTAATGCGCTCGCTCCTGGTAGCGCTCCTAGAGCTCGACCGACCAGAAGACCTTGACTCCTCCGCCACTCTTCCACCTCTCGACGATCCAGGTGCCCGCGCGCGCCTTTCGGAACTAGACGAGCCGACGCGCCTGAGCGTCATCAGCGCTGCCGCGGCGCACGTCGATCAGTACGTCGGCATGGCGTTGCATGCGGCGAGCGCTCCCGGGTACGTCTCAGCCATCGCCGTCGGGCTGGCCGCCGGCGAGCTGTGGGCCGCGGGTGCCCTACCAGAGGACGCTGACACAGCCGCCGCACGCGTCCGCGCCGAGCAATACATCGGCTCCTCCCCTAGCGCCGCAGCTGCGCAACGCTTTGGCGCGGCTGCTCGAACGATTACTCTGCGATGGCTAGCCGGAGATGACAGGCACGGTCGGGACGTACTCGAACAAGCTGAGGCGCTCTGTTCCGATCTCGGATGGGCGAACGGCGTCGCGCGCTCGAGCCTCCTGCCCGGCGGTCTGCGAGCGCGGGTCGCGGCGTTCGCGGCGACCATTCAAGCTGCTGTGGACCACCCGAGTGCAGAGGCGTCGCGCTCCGTCGACGCAGCGCTTGCTCGAATCGACGAGCACGCGGCGAAGATCTCGTTCATCCGGTCTCGACCTACCGCCGACATGGCCTGTCGCTTGGTGAGGTGGCTGCAGACGCCGGTCGAGCCCATCGACGGGCTGGCCAGCGCCATGAGGTCGTACGCCGCTGATGGGGCTTGGGCAGACCTGGCGCTTGGCGACATCTGGGATGGCGACATGAACCGCGATCTCGCGGCGGCCTACCACGCGCTCGCACTGGCTGTACAGTCTCGGCGCCGCGAAGAAGACAGTGCCGCGTCAGTGTGGCTCAACGGAGACCCGGCGATCGACGGCGTCGTGCCCGTGGAGCGCATGCTCGCCGATGTGGTTGTGCCCCTCGCTTCGCATGAACGCGTTCTGCTTATCGTGCTCGACGGCATGAGCGTTCCGACAGCCGCAGAACTCCTGCCGGGTGTGGGAGAGCTCGGATGGGTTGAACTGGTTCCGGAAGGCGCTCTTCGTCGGCAGGTCGGCCTCCCCGCGCTGCCGACTGTCACCCAGTACTCGCGTACGTCTCTCTTCGCCGGCGAGCTCATTGCCGGCAATCAGCAGATCGAAAAGGCTCGATTCCGCTCCACGGTGAATGGCATCGTCTTTCACAAGGATGACCTCCGCTCTACCGCCGGTCACTCTCTTCCTTCGGCTGTCGCCGAAGCGATTGCTGATCCCCGGCAGAGGATCGTAGCCGCGGTTCTCAACACGATCGACGACGCCCTTGCCAGCGCCGATGTCGACTCTCTGCGTTGGAGCACCCACACCGTCGCTCACCTGGACGCTCTGCTTTCCGCCGCGCAGGAGGCGGGTCGAGTCGTCGTACTCACGTCGGATCACGGGCACGTGGTCGAACGTGGCAGTGAACTGCGGAGCGTGCCGCAATCGTCCGCGCGCTGGCGAGACGCGACCGGCGCGGCGGCGAACGACGATGAAGTCCTCGTTGAGGGGCCGCGCGTACTCGCGCCGGGCGCGCGAGCTATTCTCGCGATCTCGGACGCTGTCCGATACGCGGCCAAGAAGGCCGGTTATCACGGCGGTGGTTCTCTCGCCGAGCTGGCGATCCCGGTCATCGTTGCGAAACCGCGTGGTGCCGCAGATCCGCCTCGATGGGTGGAAGCACCGCCGCAGGAGCCCACCTGGTGGAATGAGCCGAGCGCGCCGCTCGGGTTCTCCGCACCCGTTCCGGCAACTCCCGCAACGAAGAAGGCGCGAGGCCCCAAACAGATCGCGCCGGATGCGGCAACCCTTTTGATGCCGAACCGAACGACGAGACTTCGGCGAAGCCTTTGCCTCTGGCCATCCAGCTCGTCTCCAGCACCGTCTATGCTGACCGGCGGCGGTTGGCCGGACGACATCCCGTCGAAGACAGGGTTGCCGGCACTGTCATCTCTTCGCTGTTGGAGGGCGGTGGTCGCGCCCACCGCGACACGCTCGCTTCGCGCGTTGGAGTGGCGGCGTACAGCTTCAATGGTGTCCTGACGACGTTGCGCCGCGTCCTGAATGTCGATGGATATCCCGTCATCGACCTGGACGCAGACCAGGTGACAGTGACTCTTGACGTTGAGCTCCTTCGACAGCAGTTCAAGTTGGGAACCTCCGCATGATCGACGTCAGTCCGCGACGACGGAGGGAGATCATCGACGCGCTGCGTCGTGGCACGGTTCCTCAGCGCGGGCTGGACGTCATGGCCGTTGGACTGGACCGATTCCAGTCGGCGATCGACGAGGAACTCTCGTTGGTGGCAGACGGCGGAGCAGCGTTCAAAGCTGTGCGCGGCGAGTACGGCGCTGGTAAAACGTTCTTCGCTCGCTGGATCACAGAGACCGCAAAGCAGCGCGGTTTCGCGACCGCGGAGGTGCAGATCTCTGAAACCGAAACGCCAGTGCACCGGTTGGAGACCATCTACCGTCGCGTGACCGAAAACCTGACGACGGAAGCGATTCCGGCGAGCGCGTTTCGTGACGTTCTTGACGGCTGGTTCCGCATTCTCGATGAGGACGCGGTGGCCGCCGGGGCGGATCCGTCCAACCTAGAACATCTCGCCGATCGCGCCGCCGTCCTGCTCGAACAGAGACTTGCCGCCGTCACGAGGACGGCCCCGGCTTTCGCGGCCGCCTTGCGTGGATACCATTCAGCCCTGCGTGCCGGTGACATCCCCACCGCCGATGGACTTGCAGCGTGGCTCGGTGGCCAGCCATCGGTCGCGTCCAGTGTGCGCCGATCGGCTGGAATCCGAGGGGACATCGACCACTTTGCCGCGTTCGGATTCCTCCAAGGCCTATTGACGGTGCTTCGAGACTCGGACTACGCGGGGTTGGTTCTCGTGCTTGATGAAGTGGAAACGCTTCAGCGCGTGCGCAGCGACGTGCGGGAGAAGTCTCTCAATGCACTGCGACAGCTGATCGACGAGGTTGACGCGGGGCGCTTCCCGGGGCTGTATGTGCTTATCACCGGAACGCCAGCGTTCTACGACGGAACGCAGGGCGTTCAGCGTCTGGCGCCTCTAGCCGCCCGCATTGGCGTCGACTTCTCAGGTGATCCCAGATGGGACAACCCGCGCGCCCCACAGATCCGATTGCTCGGATTCCAGCACGCGGGACTGGTCGAGCTTGGCCTTCGCACGCGAGACATTTACGCGAGCGGAAGCTCCGCCTCCGATCGCGTCCTTACGCTTGCCTCCGACGATTACATCGCTGCGTTTGCAACAGCGGTGGCCGGGCGACTCGGAGGGCGGGTTGGCATCGCGCCGCGAATTTTCCTTCGCAAACTCGTTGACACCCTCGACAAGATCGAACAGTTCCCTGATTACGTGCCGCCGGATGCGGCTACGGCCCAAGTAAACAGCGTCGAGCTCAACGCGGACGAGCGAGCAGCACTCGGCGACCTTGACAGCATCGATATCGATGTCTGAGCCCGGCGGCCTGACGCCCGCGTTGGAATACCACGTGGCAAGCACTCTGGGCTGGCGCGACTTGCGGCCTCTGCAGTACGCCGCTATCGCACCAATTCGATCGGGTGCGGACTGCCTCCTCATTGCTCCAACTGCGGGCGGAAAGACGGAAGCGGCGTCATTTCCCGTTCTATCTCGGATGGTCGACGAAGGCTGGAATGGGCTCAGCGTAATCTACGTGGCACCGCTCAAAGCTCTCTTGAACAACCTGCTCCCGCGCCTTGACCAGTACACATCGTGGCTCGGCCGTCGAGTCGAGCTCTGGCACGGCGACATTGGCGACAGCGCGCGCCGCTCCATCCTCAGCGATCCCCCAGACATCCTGCTCACAACACCCGAGTCTCTCGAGGCGATGCTCGTCTCGCGTCGAATCGACCACCGTCTCCTCTTTCGCGGGCTTCGAGCAGTGGTAGCCGATGAGATCCACTCCTTCGCGTCCGGCGACCGCGGATGGCATCTCGTGGCGGTTCTGGAGCGCCTTCAGCGGATCGCCGAGGAGCGCATCCAGCGAATAGGTCTTTCAGCGACGCTGGGCAATCCCGAAGAAGTGCTCGCCTGGTACCAAGGCTCGAACAAATTGATCGACATCGCCGCGAAAGTTGTTTCGGCGGGCGGCCGTCCTGCTAAGCCGGACATTGCGCTCGACTACGTCGGATCGGTCGAGAACGCGGCCATTGTCATTGCTGCGCTTCACCCGGGTGAAAAGCGACTCGCGTTCTGCGAATCTCGCGCTCAAGCTGAGCAACTCGCCTTTCAGCTGCGCCTGCGCGGAGTCACGACATTTATCTCGCATTCATCTTTGTCGCTCGACGAACGTCGTCAGAGCGAACGTGCGTTCGCCGAGGCGCGTGACTGCGTAATCGTCTCGACGTCGACACTGGAGCTCGGCATCGATATCGGTGACCTTGACCGCATGATCCAATTGGACGCACCGCGAAGCGTCGGCTCGTTCATGCAACGACTGGGTCGCACCGGACGCCGTGCCGGTTCGGCGCGCAATGCTCTGTTTTTGGCAACCGATCAGGCAGCGCTCCTTCGCGCTGCTGGCCTTCTTCATTTGTGGGGCACCGGGTTCGTGGAGCCCGTCGTCGCGCCACCCGCTCCACGCCATATTGCGGCTCAGCAGTTCCTCGCTCTCGCCCTGCAGGAAGGCCGGTTCGCGCGGGGTTCGTGGCGCGAATGGTGGGCTGGCAGCCCGGTCATGACGGACGGTGAACTCGTGCTCGACTACCTCGTCGAGTCGGAGTTCCTCGCCGAGGATGGCGGATGGTTGTTTATCGGCCCTGCAGCTGAGCGAGAATTCGGCGGACGAAACTTCCTCGATCTCCTCAGCACCTTCCTCAGTGGGCTTGAGCTCGCGGTGGTTCATGGTCAGAGGGAGATCGGGTGGGTGTCACCGATGTCGCTTAGCAAGGACGTGCTGACCGGGTCGATGTCGCTCCTGCTTGCCGGGCGGTCGTGGAAGCTCCGGGACGTTGACTGGCAACGTCATAGAGTTCGAGTGGAGCCAGACGAGTCTCCAGGACGCGCCCGATGGTCTTCCGATCCGCTGCCGGAATCCTTTGAGATGGTTCGCGCCCGACGCGAGGTCCTGCTCGGTGCTGATCCGCCCATCTCCCTTACCAGCCGCGCCACCAAGATACTGGCCGAAGTTAGAGCAGGGTGGGCATCGCGGGTAAGCACCGACGGTGTCGTCATTGAGCGAGACACGAACGAAGTAACGCTCTGGAGCATGGCCGGACTTCGGGCCCACGAAACGCTTGCCGCCGCCCTGCCGGTGGCGTTCGAACCACGCTCCACTAACGAATACATCCGATTTTCGGATCAGTTCAACGTCGCCGCGTTGCGCACGGTTGCCCCAGTGACGTCGGTACCCCACGTCACCCAAGCGGCAGTCGACGGTCTAAAGTTTTCGGCTGCGCTCACACCGGCTGTCGCCCGATCGACCTTGGCCGAACGTTTCGCTGATCGCACCCATGCGACGGAGATCGCGGCATCGCCGGTTGTGATGTCCGGGAGCTGAAGGAGCAGCAATTTGAATCAGCTGGCAGGGCTAATGCCCGGTCGAGCAGGCGTCTAGCCGACGAACGAGTTGCCCTTGCCGAGGTTGCAGTCTGCACACAGTGTCTGCAGATTTTCGAGAACGGTGCGGCCACCGTGGCTGACCGGAAGAATGTGATCCACATGAAGGGTGACTCCGTCCGGCCGGGACGCACCGCACATCTGGCACCGGAAGCTATCGCGCCTCATCACCTTGGTTCGGAGTCCGGCCGTCATCGCGTCTCGCTCCCGCTTGCGAAGGAACTGCACAGTTGACTGTCGCGCTCGCTCGGCTTGAGCGGCCGCGAGGCCGTACTGCAACTGTTCGAAATCCCAGGTGATGGTGCTCGCGTACGAGTTCTTACCTTTCGGGCTCGTGTACCGCACGGTAGAGGTGATCCGAGCCTTGGGCGTCGGACACGCGAGCTTTTGCCGATTCAGCAACCGTCGCTCGATCGCTGCGAATTGCTCGGGTCGGAGCCGGGGGTCGCCGCTCCTGCCGAGCTCGAGATGTTCGATCAGATCGAAGTCGTGCTGATACGACTTGTAATGCTGAAGTGGAGCTGCCCGCAGGCCGATTTCTTGCTCAAACCACTGCTCATTGTCGAGCACGCACCGGCTCAAATAGCTCCCAAGGTCGAACCGGTCGTATTTCGCTTTCGACTCGACTCTTGCGGTGAAGTCGTGTCGGATCGCTGGTTGTTTTTGAAAGTGCGGCCGATAGCCGGCGTTCAGCCCGTCGAGCGCCTTGAGCGCCGAGCTCGCGAAGCGGACGATGCTCCTTCTTCGAATGACGAGCAGCGCCCAGACGATAGCACCGACGAGGACGACACCGACTACGAGAACCGCAATAGGGACGAAGGGCGCTACACCACTTGCGGAGGGGTCGCCGATCGCGTCGGAAAGCGCGTACGGCGCCGGATGTCCAACAAACAAGCGTTCGTCTACTTTCGGCTCTACGTATCAAGGTCCAATTGCAGTCTGTCGGTCATCGCAGCATTGCTGAACTCCCCAATACGGGTGCGTGACACAACTGTCCAACGGCACGGGACGCTGCAGCGACTCGATGTGCGGCACCTACGGATCGCTCCCTCATCCGGCCTGTCGACCTCAAAGCGGCGTGGGCGACTCAAGTCCGCCGAATATGAAATCATCACCAAGGGCGCACCCGCGACCCAACCGACCGGTTTATTTACATCCGCAGCGGTCCCCTACGACAAACCCCGCCCCGAGCCGAAACGGACGTGGGCGGTCCCGCGCGAGAAGGAGCGATCGATGAAGACGCGACTGCATGGCGAGAGCGCCATAAAGGTCTATGAGGCCCTGGACGCCTTTCGGGAAACCTCGCTTCGCGACCTGAGGTCGAGTTTTCTTCCCGCCAACGATCCCGATGCTTCCCGGGTATGGACGGCCGATTCCGCGGCAGAGCTCACTCGCGATTTCGTCGAGAGCCCGGATGAGAGCAAACGTTCCTTCATCGCGAAGCTCGGTGACCAGCTGAGGGGCGTATCCCGGCCGGCGGGGCAGCTCTTCGAGGAGCTGGCCTGGCTCCACCTCGTCATCGCGTCCCCGACGAAGCAGGGCTACGGGTCCAAACGAGAACTTCTGGACCAGATGGCCGAACTGGGAAGCGCGGTCGGTCCGAGCGGCATCTTCGATCAGGCGCTCCACGCGGGCCTCGCCGCGCCCGGAACCTCCTTCTTCACCCGTCGGCCGAATCAGCTCTGGCTGCTTGTGCGCTTCGCCGCCCGATGGACGTCCGCGTCCGCAGAAGATCGTGGCATTTGGCTGCGCGACCCGCTCGCGTTCCGTGCGATGGTGTTTGAGCTCGACGGGATTGCGGACCAGACCCAACGCCACGCCCTCCTTCATCTCGTTCATCCAAACTATTTCGAGGACATGGTCAGTCAGTATCACAAGCGAGAACTGGCCGACCTTGCCGAAGAGGGTGAACGTGGCCTCAACGACGACGAGACGATCGCGAATGTCAGGAAGCGTCTTTCGCCCACCTACGGCACCGACTTCTCGTTCTACACCCCGGAGGTACGCCCACTCTGGCAACCGCAGAACGAGGCTGCCGAAGGCGATGCTCCACAGGGCGATGGCGGCTCGCCGGAGTCGGCCACAACCAGCGAGCTTGAGCCGGTGTCGCGCGGGGCATGGCTCATTCGCGGCGCGGGCGGCGAAAAGGTGCCCGCATGGCTGAGCCAAGGCATCTGCGCGATCGGATTCGCCGACTCATTCCCGTTCCCAGTGAAACCAGGTATGAGCCGGGACGAGCTGCGCAGTCTTTCAGAGGAGGCCGGAGTCGACACGACGACCGGCACCTACAGCGCCGAACTCGGCCAGGTCTGGCGATTCGTCAACAAGGTCGAGATCGGGGACTACGTGATCACCGTGAACGGTCAGGACGTCTACCTCGGTGTCGTCAACTCACCACCGGTGGACCGCGCGGCACGCACGCGAATCGAGACCATTCGGTCGGTAGAGTGGTTGAACGCTGAGCAGCCGATCCAGCGGCGAACCATCGCCCCGAGCCTCCAGTCCCGGATGAAAACACTGCTCACGGTTAGCCTGATCACCTCGGAGATCGAGGAGCTGGAACGCTGGGTCAACGGGCGCACCTGGGACGAGCCCGCTTCAGCGCCGCAGGCCCGAGAACTCACGTTGCCGCGCGCGACCCGCGCCCTCGAGCACGATCTCCTGCTCCCTCAGTCGTGGCTGACCGACGTCATCGAACTGCTCGAGGAGAAGAAGCAGATCGTGCTCTATGGGCCGCCCGGCACAGGAAAGACATTCCTCGCTCAGGCGCTCGCCGATCACTTCGCGAACGGCGGTGGGGCCTCGGAGCTCGTGCAGTTCCACCCCTCCTACACCTATGAGGACTTCTTCGAGGGATATCGTCCTGTGCCCGGAACGTCGGGCCGAGTCGACTTCCAGATCAAGCCGGGCCCGCTGCGCCGCATCGCCGAGGCAGCTGCCGCCGCGCCCGACACACCGCATGTTCTCATCATCGACGAGATCAACCGCGCCAATCTCGCCAAGGTCTTCGGCGAGCTGTACTTCTTGCTTGAATACCGTGAGCGGCCGATCAGCCTCCAGTACTCCGAGATGGAGTTCACGCTGCCGGCGAACCTCTACATCATCGGCACCATGAACACCGCCGACAGGTCGATCGCGTTGGTCGACGCCGCCATGCGACGACGCTTCTACTTCGTTGAAATGGCGCCTGCGGCTGCCCCGGTCAGCGATGTCCTGGCCAAGTGGCTCGCTCAAAACGGAATGCCCGACGAGCCCGCGCACCTCCTAGCCGAACTGAACAGACGGCTTGGCGATCCGGATGTTGCGATCGGCCCCAGTTATCTGATGACTCCAACCGTCATGGATTCCGGTCGCCTGGAGCGCATCTGGGCTCACGCGATCCTGCCTCTCCTCGAGGAACGCTTCTACGGCACCGGGGAGGACCTGGACAGGTTCTCGCTCAACGCCGTGCGCGCGGGGATCCGCAACGCTCATGAGGATTGACCTCGCCGAATGGGAAACGGCCCACGGCGTCGAACTGTCGCCGGAAGCACTACAACTCATCGCCCGCACGCGCATGTTCAGCGTCCGCCCGGACGTGGCTCGCCCTGGTCGCTGGTCCATCACGGCCAGTCAGTTCGTCGGCACGACGCGCTTCGATGATCTGAGCGTCCGCGTGAGGCCGAAGATCCGGCCACACCGGCTGATCGAGTTGCTGGTCTCGTCGATCGATCAGATCGCCTGGGATCAGAGGGACGTCGAGTGGGCCACGTCCGAGGATCTCGTGCCGACCATTGCCGGAGCGTTCCTCGCCGCCGCGGAACGCGCCCTGCACGCCGGCATCCTTCAGGGCTACTTCACCGAGGAAGCGGACCTCTATGCGGTCCGCGGACGCATCGACCTCAGCCGGCAGCTGGCCCGAAACCCAGGCCTGCCACTTCCTATCGCAGTCAGCTACGACGAGTACTCGACGAACGTCATCGAGAATCAGCTCCTCGCGGGAGCCGGGCGGCTGCTCCTCCGACTGCCGGGTGTGCCGGCCGCGCTGCTCGCCCGCCTGCGTCGACTCGAATACCAGCTGATCGACGTGGTGCCGACCCGACCATCCCCATCGCCGCCCGCTGTCCACTGGACCCGCCTCAACCTGCGCTATCGGCCGGCGGTCGCCCTGGCACGGATCATCCTTCGATCGGGCTCCCTGATGTTCGAAGAGGATGGATCGACGGCTGCGTCGGGCTTCATGGTGGATATGAACCGAGTCTTCGAGGACGTGGTGGGCCACGGTTTGCGACAGGCGTTCAAGGACAGCGACCTGACCGTCGACCTGCAACGCTGGGACGACCTCGACACTTCCGGTCACGTGCAGATTCGTCCCGACATCACGATTCGCCGAGGGCCTCGTGTGGTCGCGGTCGCCGATGCGAAGTACAAGCGTGTCTCCGCACAAGGCCCGTCGCCGGACAACGTGTATCAAGCGCTCGCATACGCAGCCCGGTACCACGTGTCGGAATGCACGCTCATCTACCCCGAGCGGCCGCCGTACGACCGCGTGGAGGTCAACGACATCAGTGTGGAGCTGGCCTCGCTCGA
The DNA here is from genome assembly GCF_050632865.1 of Leifsonia poae. Taxonomy (GTDB): domain Bacteria; phylum Actinomycetota; class Actinomycetes; order Actinomycetales; family Microbacteriaceae; genus Leifsonia; species Leifsonia poae_B. The sequence continues at coordinate 278,311 of NZ_JBODSA010000002.1, forward strand.
ACTCGACCAGCCGCGTAGGGAAAGGACTGCTGCGCTGCAGGAGCTAGCGGGGCGCCTGGTGTCCGGCTCGCAAGCGCTCACGTCGACTTCTTCCCCAGTCCAGGCGCACCCCCTCCCACCACCCCGCTGACGCGCGTGGTGTAAGTCGCTTGTCCCTGTTACTGGCGACAACCTTGCGCCGGTGTTCATCCCGATGCGGATACCACGTGGACCCGTCGGTGGGGCCGTGTCCAAAGCGTGCGCGACCGCGTGTACGAAAGATTCGACGGTAGGGAGCTGTTCGTTGCCCATGGAGGCAACCTTCCTGGGTTTCGTGGAAGCGGGCGGTGAAGCGTGCCGGGCCGGCGGCGAAGACGCGACCCACGAAGATTTCCAGCTGATCGAATGAGCCGAGAGCGTCGAACATCACAGAAGCTGGTTCCTCGCTTCGCACACCGTACAGGTATGGGCGGCCATCGGTTCCGGACCTGACGCTCGACCCGGAGACCGAACGATGAAGGAATGCTCTCCAGCTGACCACGCATGCCACCCGGGCATCCGGTCAGAACCGCTAGACCTTCTTGAAGCCTCGCTTCCACGACCAAGCGAGACCCTCCTCATGAGGAAGCTGGGGTAGGTGGCTCAAGTCGGCTCGCGTGATCTGAAGGTCCTCAAGGGTTGTGCGCTCTGGCGTAACCACCCGGTAGTTTCCGGGCGCAATTCTCCATAGGCCTGCGTCAAATGCGAGATGGTGATTCGCGCACAGCGGCAAGCCGTTTCTTGGATCGTCTGCACCCTTTGCCTTCTTCGGGACAATATGGGCCGCTGTGATCAGCGCCGGCTCTCGAACGCCGCAGACGGCACACCCTGCACCGTACATGCGCAGTACCTCAAACTTGAAGCGCTGTTGATTCGGACGTTTGCGGATAATGGCCAGCCCTCGGTCATCCCTAGACTCGAAGAGACTGAAATTTACCTCATCAACGGGTTCTGAGCTAGCAACCTCATCAATAAAAACCACGAGGAAGATGCGCGCTTCGTCATCAAAGTCTTGAATGTATGCAAGCCGCAACGTACGGGATCGAGAATCCTTGCTACCGAGGATCACGAACAGAGGCATGCTGTGTTCATATGCTGCCTTGGCCGAAGCGACCTCGGCTTCGTCATGCCGGCCGATGCGCTTTGTCAATGGGTAGTGGTAGATGAGGCCGTCGTCAGATAAGTCGTCGTTGTAGCTAGCGCCGTTGTGTCGCAATGACAAGGCGAGCCCATCTCCCCCAAGCTGCGCCTTGGAGTTCGCTGCATCCCTGTAGATCCCTGCCTGGCCCGCGTAAAGCCCGAGACGTCGAACCGCGCTGGAATCCACCTCCGGCAAAGCGAGCACTTGTTCCCACAAGTCTCTGCGCCGCCCCAACTCGTAGACAATCCGCTGCTGCACTTCCACGGGTTAAGCATGCATTACTCGTTGACGAGTGGAGTGGTCACTCAGAGGCTGAATTACGATGCCAGTGCTTCCCGCCGCCCCCGCCCTGTAAACACAGCCGTCAAAGCGTTCAGATGGCCCGCCAGATTTGCGCAATCTAGACAAGCGATGTCGGTCAAGCCGGGGATCACAGCCAAGATTGGTTCCGCCCGGGCGTTCCGCATCGCCTCTAAGGTGCCCCTGGAGGGACTCGAACCCCCAACCGTTTCCTTAGGACGGAACTGCTCTTCCATTGAGCTACAGAGGCTGGCCCGGCAAGTCTACCGAAGGGCGGGCGCCCGAAGGGCCCGCGCCTAACCCTGCGGCGAGCAGTTCGTTCTTACGCCGCGCTTCCGCGTACTCGCCTGGTACGACGCCACCTGTGGAGCCATCCGCGTTTCGTGGCCGCACCGTGTTGCGATCGCGACTCCCCGCAACCCGGTCCGCCCGCTAGCAACCCCCGACGAGTGCAATTTCGGCGTTCGCCTTCTCGGTCATTGAAGAGGCATCCGTTACGAACGTGGTCCCTGCATTCACGGACTGAGCGAGGTATAGCTGGCTAGCAGAGGCGAGGCTCTTTTCGGCTTGGCGCATATAGCCGTCAGCGGTCTTGTAGTGCGCGGAATCCGCCTGGCAGAGAGTCAGCGAACGGTTGGCAGCAGCAAGCTGCGCCTGCGCGTCCTGCAGCTGCGCCGCAGACTCGGTCGCATGCGAGGTGGCGTTCTTGACCTGCCGATGAAGATCCGCCGCAGTTTGGGTTGCGCTGTTCAGGCCAATGCTCAACGCGATGACAGCCGCCAAGAGAACCACACTGAGACTGCCGAGGCAGAGGACCCACACTCGCGTCCGTGAGCGTGACGGGACGGATTCCTCCGCGGGATTCGTCACGGGGGAATCTACTACCAACGTGGAATCGGTCACGGATGTCTCCTGCAGATGATCGAAAGCAGCCCGAGGCATTCGGGCGACCTGGTCCACGATGACAGATCAGAACGCCCGCGATCGCATGCCCGCTTCCCCCTAGGTGGGTCAGAATGTCGCTGAGCGAATGTCGATACCAGACCAGATGATCGCGATTACCCGCGCGTGACCGGCCGGTCGCCCCTCACCCCGCCAACTGCAGCTCGTGCCGCCTCCACGGCTCCGTGTACTCGTCCCAGTTGGGGTCGCTCCAGCGCATCGAGATCAGGGCCGCCATGTTGAGGTGGGGCTCCTTCAGCTCGAACGGCAGCTTCCAGCCCAGGTCCGCCAGCAGCCGGTCCGACTTGATGTTGTTGCAGCGGAAGCACGCGATCACCACGTTGTCCCACGTGTGCGTCCCGCCGCGCGCCCGCGGGATGACGTGGTCGAGGGTGTCGCCGAACTTGCCGCAGTACGCGCACACGTGGCCGTAACGCTCCAGGGCGCTCTTGCGCGTGAGCGGGATGCGGCGGTGCGGGACGCGGATGTACTGGTTCAGGAGGACGACGCTCGGGGCATCCAGGACCAGGGATCGGCTGTGCAGTTGCGCGCCGGTCCCCGCGACGGTCGAGGCTTTGCCGGCGAGGACGAGCATGACCGCCCGCCGCGTCGAGATCACGCCGAGCGGTTCGTAGCTGGCGTTCAGAACCAGAGTCTTCATCTGCGACCTTCCGGGAAAAGGTGAGAGCTGGAAAAACGGCAAACAAAAAGGGCACTGTCCGTGCGGACAGCGCCCAAGGTGGCGGCGGCATGGTGGTGGCAGGCCACATGGTGGCGGTGGCAGGCCTCGACATGGTGGCGGCAGGCGAGGAAATCTTGGCCGCGCTCGTCCCATCCGGTCGCCCTCAGCGACCCGGCGGAACGACTTCCGGCCATCGGATCCTCCGAATTCTTAGCTGCGACGAGGCAGCTCAGAACGCAAGAATAACCCAGAAACGGCGCGCCTCTTAATCGAGGCGCGCCGTTCCTGGCTGTGGTGCGAAGTGTTTACCGGACGGAAACCGGTCAGATACCGAGACGGACGATGTAGTAGTTGCTCGTCCAGATCGGGCGGATCGAGATCGAACGGCCCGTGTCGGGCGCATCCATGATGTTGCCGTTGCCGGCGTAGAAGCCGTCATGGCCGGGCATGATCACCAGGTCGCCGGGCTGTGCGTCCGCGATCGAGATGCGCTTGCCCATGGCGGCCTGGCCCGACACCGAGTGCGGGAGGTTGATGCCGAACTGGGCGTACACGTACATGACGTAGCCGGAGCAGTCGAAGCCCGCGGGGCTGGCGCCGCCGTAGACGTACGGGGTGCCGATGTACTGCTGGGCGACCGAGAAGACCTGCGAGAGGCTGAAGTTCGGGTATGGCGGGTTGGCCAGGAAGTCGGAGACCGACGGACCGGTCGCGGAGGCGCTGCTGTAGTTCGCGAGCTGCACGGCGGCCTGGCGGCGGGCGGCCTCGGCGGCTGCCGCAGCGGCTTGGGCGGCCTTCTGCGCGTCCAGCTGCTCCTGCGTGGTCGCGGAGGCGGCATCGCGGTTGACGGCGGCGGAGGCGACCCCGCCGACCTCGACGGTCTGCGACTGCGCCTTCTTCATGGAGTCGGCGGCGCTGGGGCCGAAGCCCGCGCGGTCGGCACCGTTCGGGTTGAACGCGAAGGCGGGGAGCGCCATCGTACCAACGAGACCCGCGGCGACGGTGATGACCGCGGCGTTCAGGATCCAGCCGCCCTTGCGCTTCTTCTTCGGCTGCTGCGCAGGCGTCGAACCGGTGCGCGTCGCGACGGCGCCACGGGCCGGCGACGTCGCCGGGGTGGACGCGGGCGCGCTCGTGCGCAGGGCGCGACGGTTGGCGGGGGAAGTGGGGCTCTGGTCCGGGTTCGTGCGGTCCTGGTCGGGACCGGGCGTGCTCGAAACTGCCAAGGTGTGACCTCCAGCGCTCCGGCAGCACTAGGGTTGCTGCCCCCGTCCCAAGCTGGGTGGCTTCGGCTTCACGGATCGTGAGACGGGTTCAAAGGGGGTGGAGCGTCACGACCCGGGGTCCTGATGGGCCGGCTTCTGGCCCGTTCGGACTCGTAAGAGACTACGGGACCGCCTCGCGTTTGTCACACGTTTGGCGGACTTTTTAACGAATCGGTAACGGAGTCAGGCGTCGACGAAGATGTGGGCCGCGAGCTCGTTCGGCAGCTCCAGGCCGGGCTCGAAGCCGTCGATCTGGACGGCGACGTACGAGCCAGCAGGAGAGAAAGTGCCGGTCGAGCCGGGAATCACGCCGGCCTGCTTGAGCTGCAGCAGCAGCTCGGGGTCGACCTGGGCCGGCTCGCCGAGGCGGCGGATCTTCGCGGTGACGGCCGCGTCGTTGCCGCGGACGACGTCGACGAGGTTGATCAGACTCTCAGTGGATGCGGAGGTGTCGGGCGCTCCGAGTTCGCCGAGACCCGGGATCGGGTTGCCGTACGGCGACTCCGTCGGGTGGCCCAGCATCGTCAGCAGCTTGCGCTCGACCTGCTCGCTCATCACGTGCTCCCAGCGGCACGCCTCTTCATGGACGTACTCCCACTCCAGCTCGATGACGTCGCTGAGCAGGCGCTCGGCCAGGCGGTGCTTGCGCATGACGTGCACGGCCTTGCGGCGGCCCTCGTCGGTGAGCTCGAGGTGGCGGTCGCCGGAGACGACGACGAGGCCGTCGCGCTCCATCCGGCCGACGGTCTGGGAGACGGTGGGACCCGAGTGGCCGAGACGTTCCGAGATGCGCGCACGCAGGGGGACGATGTTGTCCTCCTCCAGCTCCAGGATCGTGCGGAGGTACATCTCGGTCGTATCGATCAGATCGGTCATGAACCCCTCCACGTGACGGCGTGCGAATGCCGGATATCAGCCTACTTGCTACGGATGACAGGCAGGCACAGGCGGCCGCAGGACCACCCCGCGCGCCGTCCTGGGTCTTCAACAGCCAATACACTTCCTTTATGCCGGACGTCACGATCCCCTCTGAGCTGCTGCCCGCCGACGGTCGATTCGGATGCGGACCCTCCAAGGTCCGCCCGGAGCAGGTCGCGTACCTCGCCGGTCCCGGCTCCGCGCTGCTTGGGACGTCCCACCGCCAGGCGCCGGTCAAGAACCTGGTCGGCCGCGTGCGCGAGGGCCTGGGCGAGCTGTTCCGCCTGCCGGAGGGCTACGAGGTGGTCATCGGCAACGGCGGCTCGACGGCGTTCTGGGATGCGGCCGCCTTCGGCCTGATCGAGAAGCGCAGCGAGAACCTGGTGTTCGGCGAGTTCGGCGGCAAGTTCGCCAAGGCCGCGAAGACGCCGTGGCTAGAGGCTCCGCACGTCCTCGAGGCGCCGGGCGGGTCGCGCAGCGAGGTCGAGGTCGTGGAGGGCGTGGATGTGTACGCCTGGCCGCACAACGAGACCTCGACCGGCGTGATGGCCCCGGTGCGCCGCGTCCACGGCGACGCGGGCGCGCTGACGGTGATCGACGCGACGAGCGCGGCCGGCGGCGTGGACCTGGACGCGAGCGAGGCGGACGTCTACTACTTCGCCCCGCAGAAGAACTTCGCCTCGGACGGCGGCCTGTGGCTGGCCCTCTTCTCCCCCGCCGCGCTGGAGCGTGTCGAGCAGATCGCGGCGAGCGGCCGCTACATCCCCGAGTTCCTGAGCCTGAAGAACGCTGTCGACAACTCGCGGCTCAACCAAACGCTGAACACCCCGGCGATCTCGACGCTGGTGCTGCTCGAGAACCAGGTCGAGTGGATGAACGGCAACGGCGGTCTCGCCTGGGCCGACGCGCGGACCCGCGAGTCGTCGGGCGCGCTGTACGAGTGGGCCGAGTCGGTCGACTACGCGACGCCGTTCGTCGCGAACCCGGACCACCGGTCGCAGGTCGTCGTCACGATCGACTTCGACGACGCCATCGACGCGGCGGCGGTCGCCAAGACGCTGCGCGCCAACGGCGTGGTCGACACCGAGCCCTACCGCAAGCTCGGACGCAACCAGCTGCGGGTCGCGACGTTCACGGCCATCGAGCCGTCAGACGTCCGCGCGCTGATCGGCTGCATCGAGTACGTGGTCGAGCGGCTGGGCTGAGCCGGCCCATGCGCCTCTGGCTGCGCGACGACGAGCGTCGGCCCGATCCGGTCCCCGCGAAGACGGACGACCGGCGGGCCGTGCTGGTCGGGCTAGGCCTGTGGGTGGTCGCCCTCGTCGTCCTGCTCATCGTCGGCGTCCCCAGCGGCACCTGGCTCTGGACGGTCATCGTCGGACTGGTCCTCGGCGTGCTCGGGATGGGCTACCTCACCATCAGCCGCCGGCGCTGAGTCGTCGGACTCTTCGTCGTCTTCTTCGGAGTCTTCCTCGTCGTCCGAGTCGTCCTCCGGATCGGCGAGCGCGGCGGCCTCCTCGGCCTCCAGGTCGAGGTCGGGGTCGACGTCGGTCACCTCGTCGAAGTCGACGTCGACGCTGTCAATGTCCACGCCGTCGAGGTCGTCGTCAGCGTGGAGGTCGTGCACGTCCGCGTCGTCCTCCGACTCGTCGAAGGCGTCGTCGTCCTCGTCCTCGTCGTCGTCATCCTCGGACTCGTCGACGTCGGACTCGTCGTCCTCATCGTCGTCGTCGCCGGACTCCGCCTCCTGCGCAGCGATCGCCTCCTGGGCGGCCTGGTACTCGGCGAGGCGTTCGGACCACGGCACCCAGTCGGGCGCGAGCAGGGCGCCGTCGCCGGGCATGAGCTCGGCCTCGAGCACGGTCGGCTCGTCGGAGTCGTCGGCCCGGCCGATGGTCACGGTCCAGTGCCAGCCGGGGTAACCGGCGAGGCGCGTCTCGAAGAGCAGCGACAGGACGCCGGGGCCCTCCACGACGTGACCGAGCGGCGCGCCGATGGTCGCCTCGGGGGTGATCTCCTTCAGGCCGCTGAGCGCGAGCGGGACGGCGGCGAGCAGTTCCTCGTCGGCCACGAGCACGGGCACGGGCTGGGACTCCGGCTCGACCTCGACGGCCGCCTCGACCGCCTCGGACTCGACGAACGCGTCAGACCCCTCCGACGCGACAGGCGCGTCCGCGCCCTGGGGCTCGACCGTCTGGTCGGCGCCCTCCGGCTGCTCGCCCTCCGGCTGCTCCGTGTGCTCGTCCTGCTCAGGCATCCAGATCGTCCGCGACCTTGCGCAGCACGGCCGCGATCTTCGCGCCGTGCGCCTTGTCCGGGTACTTGCCCCGGCGCAGGTTGGCGCCGATGCCGTCGAGGAGCTTCACCAGGTCTTCGACGATGATCGCCATGTCGTCGGCTGACTTGCGCTTCATCTTCACCAGGCTCGGCGGAGCCTCCAGCACGCGCACGGACAGCGCCTGCGCACCGCGCTTGCCGTCGGCGATGCCGAACTCGAGGCGGGTTCCGGCCTTGACGACGGCGCCGGCGGGCAGCGCCGAGGCGTGAAGGAAGACCTCCTGGCCGTCATCGGAGCTGATGAAGCCGAAGCCCTTCTCCTCGTCGTAGAACTTGACCTTGCCGGTTGGCATGGGAACCTCACTCCTTGGGGGATCGAATGACCAGCCTCAATTATCCTTGATTTCGTGACCCAGCAGACCCCGCCGCCGGCATCGCGGCTCCAGCGCATCCTCGCGTACATCATCGCCGCGTTCGTCATCGTCTCCCTGGTCTGCATCGCGGCCATCCTGATCGGCACCGCGACGGGCCAGTTCGCGCAGCAGGGATCGGGTCAGGGCCTCTGGCCGACGGTCTTCTTCTTCCCGCTCGTGGCACTGCCGATCGCGTTCGTTCTGATCATCGTGCTGCTCATCGTGAGCGCCCGGCGCAACCGCGCGGCGAACCGGGCCAACGCCGTCGACCCGAAGGGCCGGCGCTAGGCGGAACGCCCGGCGGTTCGGCGGATGACCACCACGCTCGCTCTCGCAGCCCGGCTGCGGGGGCTGGACGACGCCGTCCTCACCGAGACGCTGCGCCGCCGCTCCTACCGTCGCACGGGGATCGCCGACTTCTTCGATCTGGCCGACGCGCTCCTCGACGCCGACTCGCTGCAGCGCGCCCTCGCGCCGCTGGACCGCGTCCACCTCGGTGCGCTGCTCGTGCTCGGACGCGCCGCGACGCCGCTGACCGCCGCCGAGACGGCCGCGCTGCTCGCCGCCGAGCCCGCAACCGCGCAGACGGCTCCGGAGGATGTGCGCGTCGCACTCCGGGAGCTCGCCGACCTGCTCCTGGTGGAGCCCGCGGAGGATGACGCGTACGGCGTCTACGACGCGGTGGCCGCGCAGCTCGACGCGTGGCCGTCGCAGGGGCTGCCGTCGCCGGCCGACCTGCTCGGCACTCCCCCGCCGCCCGCGCTCGCGCCGGTGCCGGACACCGAGCGCCGCTTCACCGACCGGCTCGCGGCCGAGCGCGCGTTCGAGTCCGTCACCGCGGTCTCGGAGTTGCTGGCCGAGCTCGGCCGCGAGGGCGCCCGCCGGCTGCAGAAGGGCGGACTGGCGCTCCCGGCCGTGAAGCGCCTGGCCGAGGCCCTGTCGCTGGAGGCCGACCTCGTCCCGGTCGCGCTGTCCGCCGCCGAGCGCGCCGGGCTCGTCGCCGTCGAGGATGGGATGTGGCTTCCCACTGAGGCCGCGTCCGCGTGGGGTCACTCCCCACTCCCGCACGCTGGCGCGCGCTCGCGGCGGCCTGGCTGGATGCGCTGCCCGGCGACGTCCGCGCGCTGCTCGCCCTGCGCAGCCGAGCCGCCTGGGGCGACAGCCTGCGGGAGCACGTCGCGTGGCTGTATCCCGCCGCCGTCGAGGAGGCGCAGGAGCGTGTCGACGCCCACACCCGGCTCGCGGAGTGGCTGGGCGTCACCGCGCACCAGGCCCCGAGCTCGGCGGGGACGGCCCTCGTCGAGAAGGGCCCGGACGCGGCGACGGAGGCGATTGCGGCGCAGTTCCCGGCCGAGGTCGACAAGGTGTATCTGCAGCACGACCTCACCATCGTGTCGCCCGGGCCGCTCGCGCCCGAGATCGAGTCCCGGCTGCGCGGGATGGCCGAGGTGGAGTCGCGGGCGCTGGCGTCGACGTTCCGCATCTCGGCCGCGTCGGTCGACCGCGCCCTCACGGCGGGCGAGACGGCGGACGGCATCCGCGACTTCCTGGCCACCATCTCGCTGACCGGGCTGCCGCAGCCGGTCCACTATCTCATCCAGGATGCGGCCGAGCGGCACGGACGCGTGCGCGTGCACGAGGTGGCGGGCGCGGAGGGCGTGCGTTCGGCGGTGCGATCGGAGGACGCGACGCTGCTGCGGACCATCCAGGTGGATCAGGCGCTTGGCTCGCTGCGCCTGGCGCCGGGAGCGGACGGGGAGCTGGTCAGCCGGTACCCGCGCGACGTGGTGTTCTGGGCGCTCAGCGACGCACGGTATCCGGTCGTGGCCGAGGATGCGGACGGCAACGAGGTGACCCTCCGGCGCCAGCGCATCGCGCATCCCTCGGCGGCTTCTGAGCATGATCGCGATGCCGAGCTGGTCGAGCGACTGCGGCAGGCGGAGGCGGAGGCCGGGGACGACACCGGCGAGCGCTGGCTCGCCCGGCAGCTCGACCTCGCCGTGCGGGCGCGGCAGCCGATCGTGATCGAGGTCGCGATGCCCGACGGCCGGGTCGTGGACTACCTCCTCGAGCCGACCGGCGTCGGCGGCGGCCGCCTGCGCGGGCGCGACCGGGCGGCGGACATCGAGCGCACCCTCCCGCTCTCGAGCGTCCGCGGGGTGCGCCCCGCTCCCGAGTCCGCCTCCTGACCCGCGGCGCTGCGACCCGCCTCCCCTATCCATCCCGCCGAAGTGCAGCTAGTTGCGCAGTCAGGCGGCGTGTCGACCGCAACTAGCTGCACTTCACCGCGTGGTCGTCTTCTCCGCCGAGGTGCAGGTTGTTGCGGCGTCGGGCGCCATGTCGATCGCGAGAAGCTGCACTTCGGGAAGGATCCACACCGGCAGGGCGTAGGGTTGGCAGTTATGTCGGATGGCCCCCTGATCGTTCAGAGCGACCGCACCGTGCTGCTCGAAGTGGCGCACGCCGAGGCGGAGGACGCGCGGCACGATCTCGCGGTCTTCGCCGAGTTGGAGCGGGCGCCCGAGCACATCCACACCTACCGCATCACGCGTCTCGGCCTGTGGAACGCGCGCGCCGCCGGCCACACCGCCGAGGACATGCTCGGGACGCTGGAGCGGTACTCGAAGTTCCCCATCCCGCAGACGGTGTCGGTGGATGTGACGGAGACCGTCGCGCGCTACGGCCGCCTGGTCATCGAGCGGGACGACGAGGGGACGCTGCTGCTGCTGCGCTCCGCAGATCTGGCGGTGCTGACCGAGGTGGCGAGCGCCAAGCGCATCTCCCCGCTGCTGCTGGAGCGCCGCGACGACGAGACGTTCGTCGTCGAGGCGTGGGCGCGCGGGCAGCTGAAGCAGGAGCTGGTCAAGCTCGGCTGGCCGGCCGAAGACCTCGCCGGTTACACCCCGGGAACCCCGCACGAGATCGGGCTGAAGGAGGACGGCTGGGCGCTGCGCGACTACCAGCGCAAGGCCGTCGGCAACTTCTTCGACGGCGGCTCCGGCGTCGTCGTCCTTCCCTGCGGCGCGGGCAAGACGCTCGTCGGCGCCGGGGCGATGGCGACCGCGAAGACGACCACGCTCATCCTGGTCACCAACACGGTGTCGGCGCGGCAGTGGAGGGACGAACTGCTGAAGCGGACGACGCTGACCGCGGAGGAGATCGGCGAGTACTCGGGGCAGGTCAAGGAGGTCAAGCCGGTCACGATCGCGACCTACCAGATCCTCACGGCGAAGCGGAAGGGCGAGTACGCGCACCTGGCGCTGCTCGACGCGCTCGACTGGGGTCTCGTGGTCTACGACGAGGTCCACCTGCTTCCCGCGCCCGTGTTCAAGCTGACCGCGGAGCTGCAGGCGCGCCGCCGGCTCGGCCTGACGGCGACGCTGGTGCGCGAGGACGGCCGCGAGGGCGACGTGTTCAGCCTGATCGGCCCCAAGCGCTTCGACGCCCCGTGGAAGGAGATCGAGGCGCAGGGCTTCATCTCCCCCGCCGCCTGCTACGAGGTGCGCGTCGACCTGCCCGCGTCCGACCGGCTCAGCTACGCCGCCGCCCCCGACGACGAGCGCTACCGTCTCGCGGCGACGGCGCCGGCGAAGCTGGACATCGTGCGTCAGCTCGTCGACCGGCACGAGGGCGAGCGCATCCTGATCATCGGGCAGTACCTCGACCAGATCGACGAGCTCGCCCAGGCTCTGGACGCGCCGCAGCTGACCGGCGCGACCCCGGTGGATGAGCGGGAGCGGCTGTTCCAGGAGTTCCGCGACGGCCGGACGAAGGTGCTCGTGGTGAGCAAGGTCGCGAACTTCTCGGTCGACCTGCCCGAGGCGACGGTCGCCATCCAGGTGTCCGGCTCATACGGCAGCCGACAGGAGGAGGCGCAGCGCCTCGGCCGCCTGCTCCGCCCGAAGGAGTCGGGACTGTCGGCCAACTTCTACACGCTGGTCGCGCGCGACACAGTGGACCAGGACTTCGCGCAGAACCGCCAGCGTTTCTTGGCGGAGCAGGGGTACTCATACACGATCCTGGACGCGCACGCGCTGCAGGCGGCGTAGGAGCCGCGCCGCCGCTGTGCGGATCAGACGCCGAGGATTCGTGACGAATGGTCGTTATGAGCGTTCCGTAGCGACCATTCGTCACGAATGCCCGGAGGCCAGGGACGGCGAAGGCGGGCGCGCGCGTCAGCGCAGGATGCGCGCGAGCGTCGCTCGCGACTCCGCGTCGGCGGGGCGGTCGCGCACGGTGATCGCGGCCTTCCACAACGCCCAGCCGCGGGCGCGCGCCCACGTCGCCTCGTCGAGTCCGACCGTCGCGACGAAGGCGTCGCGGGCCGCGTCGTCGAACATGGTCCACGCCGGGACGAGGTCGCACGCCGGATCCCCGACCCCCGACGTGCCGAAGTCGATCACCGCGGACAGCGCGCCGCCCTCATCCACGAGCAGGTTGCCCGGCGCCACATCCCCGTGGAACCACACCGGCGCCCGGTCCCAGCGCGATGAGGTCGCCGAGGCCCACAGCGAGCGCGCCCGCGACGCCTCCGGCCCCAACAGCGCGAAGGCAGCCAGCGCCTCCTCCTCGTACACCTCCGGCGGCGCGCCCCGGAAGAAGTTGTGGGTCCCCGGCCCCGGCGCGCCCTCGGTCCGTGCGCCCCGCAGCGCGACGAGGAACCGCCCGATCGCCGTCGCGAGCCCCACATCCTCCGATACGTCCCCGCGCAGCACGACCGGCGTACCGGGCAGCCAGCGGTAGACCGACCACGGGAACGGGTACGCCTCCCCCGGCGCCCCGACCGCCACCGGCGAGGGGATGGACACCGGCAGCAGGTCCCGCAGCACCGGCAGCCAGCGCTGCTCCTTGGCCACCTGCTCCACGTACCCCTCGGCGCTGGGCAGCCGGACGCTCAGCTGGTCGCCCAGCCGGAAGGTGCGGTTGTCCCAGCCGTCGTGCTCCACCGGCCGGATGGGCAGCTCCCGCCACTCGGGGAACTGCTCGTCGACCAGCCGGCGCACCAACGCGGCGTCGATGTGCGGCCGCAGTTCAGGCGCGGACATACCGCAGCAGCAGCGTGTCGTCTCCCTGGAGGGTGTGTGCGAGCCGCAGGCCGAGCGGCACGAGGGGCGCGGCGCCGGTCGCGATGCGGGACGACGTCCCGGCCTCCAGCAGCGGGCTCATCGTCAGGCACAACTCGTCGACCGCGCGAGCGGCGATGAGGTCGGCGAACAGTCGCGGTCCGCCTTCGCAGTGGATGCGCGTCAGCCCGCGCTCGTGCAGCACGGCGAGTCCCCGCTCGGCCTGCACCCGCTCCCGCCCGCACACGACGACGTCGGCGACCTCGGAGAGCGCGTCGCGCGCCTCCGGCCGGGACAGCTCCGTGGTGAGGATGATCGGCCGCTCCGGCGCGTCCTGGAAGATCGAGCTGCGGGGGTCGAGGTCCAACCCGGCCGAGACGATGGCGAAGACGGGATGCGGGGTCATCCCGGCGCCGCGACGCGCATACTGAGACGCCACATCCACCCGCATCGCGCCGTAGCCCTCAGCGCGCACGGTGCCCGCGCCGACGAGCACGACGTCGCACAGCCGGCGCAGGATGCCGAACACGCGCCCGTCCACCTCGTTCGACAGCGCGCCCGACAGCCCCTGGTGCGTCGCCGCGCCGTCCACGCTCGACACGAAGTTGACGCGCAGCCACGGGTCCCCCGCGCCCTCCACATACAGCGCCGTGATCTCGTCGTCGGTCAGCGCGGTCTGCGAGGGCAGCGGCGACAGGCGGTGGATGGCCGGCACGTCCGCCGGGGCGGTGTCACTCATTCGCGTCTCCCATGTTGTGCTTGAGGTAGGCGGGCTCGCGCAACCCGAGCACCGCCTCCGTCATGCGCACGGCGGCGACGGAGGCGCGCACGTCGTGCATCCGCACGATACGCGCCCCATTCATCACGCTGATCACGGCGGCGGCGAGCGACCCCTCCAGCCGCTCGCTGCGCGGGGCGTCCAGCGTCTCGCCGATGAAGTCCTTGTTCGACACCGCCGCGAGCGTGGGGAAGCCCAGGTCGGCGATCTCGCTGAGCCGACGGGTCAGCTCCAGCGAGTGGAGCGTGTTCTTGTTGAGGTCGTGACCGGGGTCGAGGATGATGCGCTCCTCGGGCACGCCCGCCGCGACCGCCCGGTCGACCCGATCGCGCAGGAAGGCCGACACATCCGCCACCACGTCGCCGTACTGCGGCCGCGGGAACGGCCGCCGCGGCTCCGCCAGGCTGTGGGTGATGACCAGCGTCGCGTCGCTGTCCGCGACCACGCGCGGGAGCTCCGGGTCGCTGAGGCCCGTGGTGTCGTTGATCACCGTCGCGCCCGCCTCGATCGCGTGCCGTGCGACGGTCGAGTGGAACGTGTCCACCGAGATGACCACGTCGGAGCCGGCTCTCAGCGCGGCGACGACCGGCACGACGCGCTCCACCTCCTCCTCGACCGGGATGGGCTCCCCGGGCGCGAAGGGGGCGCCGCCGATGTCGACCCAGTCGGCACCGAGCGCGACGGCCTCGAAGCACGCGTCGACGGCGCGGTCGAAGGCGTACGTGCGGCCCTGGTCGAAGAAGGAGTCGGGGGTGCGGTTGACCACCGCCATGACGGCGACCTGCTGCGAGAAGTCGAAGGTGCGGGCGCCGATCGTGCGCACCGGGATGCGCAACGGCGGCAGGTACGGCTCAGACCGCTGCAAGGTCGACATCCCGGTCGGCGAGCCGGTCCGCATCCACGCGCTCGCCCGAGCGGATGAGGCGCTGGATGTCGTCCTGCACGTCCCAGACGTTGACGTTCATGCCCGCGACCACGCGATCGCCGCGCAGCCAGAAGGCGATGAACTCGGGCGCCTCGACGTCGCCGCGGTAGACGACCCGCGCGTCCTTCGTGAGGGGCACGTAGCCGGAGTACTCCATGCCCAGATCGTATTGGTCGGAGTAGAAGTACGGGATGTCGTCGTACGACGCCCGCTCGCCCAGGATGGCGTGCGCGGCCACCTTCCCGGTCGTGATGGCATTCGCCCAGTGCTCGCTGCGGAGGTGGCGGCCGAGCGCCGGGAGGAAAGGGTTCGCGACGTCGCCGACGGCGTAGACGTCCTCGATGCTGGTGCGCATCCCCCTGTCGGTGAGGACGCCGTCCGCGATCCGGAGGCCCGAGCGCTCGGCGACCTGGATGTTCGGCGCGGCGCCGACCCCTGCGACGACCACGTCCGCCGGGATGCGCTCCCCGCTCGCGAGCACCACCACCTGCTCCTCGCCGCCGTCGACCCCGACCACCTTGGCGTCATTGCGGAAGGCGACGCCGTTGGCCCGGTGCAGCCGTTCGAAAATGCCGCCGAGCTCGCGCCCGAGGGCGCCGCTCAGGGGCACGGCGGAGCGGCCGATCACGGTCACGTCGTTGCCGTACCCGCGCGCGGCGGCGGCGACCTCCATCCCGATCCAGCCCGAGCCGACCACGACCACACGGCGGCCGCCGACCTCCAGCGCCGAGCGCAGCCAGGCCGAGTCCTCGCGCGTCCGCAGCGGGAAGACCGCGCCGTGGCCGCTGCCGGGGACGCCGAGGGGACGCGCGCTCGCGCCGGTCGCGATCACGAGGCTGTCGTAGGTGATGCGGGCACCGTCCGAGACGAACAGCTCGTGCGCGGACGGCTCGAACGACCCCGCCTCGACGTTCGGGACGAACTCGACGTGGTTCTCGGCGTACCAGGCGGCGGGATGCACGTCCGCCTCCTCGATGCCGGCGTCGCCCTTCAGGAACTCCTTGGACAGCGGCGGGCGGATGTACGGATGGTGCTCCTCCATCCCGAGGAGCAGGATGCGGCCGCCGAAGCCGCTCCCTCGCAGCTCCTCGGCGACGGTGGCCCCGGCGAGGCCGGCGCCCGCGATGACGACGGTGGGGTTCGACATGCTCTCAGCATCCACTGTTCGCACGGGGAAAACCAGAGCGGAGCACCGACCGCGCACCGACGCCTCACAGGTAAGAATCAGCTCACGCGCAGATAATGTTTTCCATGAACGCAGGACCCCGCATTCTCATCGTCGACGACGAGCCGAACATCCGCGATCTCCTCACCACCAGCCTCCGATTCGCCGGGTTCGCCGTGCGGGCGGTCGGCAACGGCGCCCAGGCGATCTCCGCGGTCCTCGAAGAGGAGCCAGACCTCATCATCCTCGACGTCATGCTGCCGGACATGAACGGCTTCGGCGTCACCAAGCGGCTGCGCGGGGCCGGCTACACCGCGCCCATCCTGTTCCTCACCGCCAAGGACGACACCGAGGACAAGATCACCGGACTCACCGTCGGCGGCGACGACTACGTCACCAAGCCGTTCAGCCTCGACGAGATCGTCGCCCGCATCAAGGCCATCCTGCGCCGTACGATGCAGGCCGACGAGGATGCGGTCATCCGCGCCGGCGAGCTGACCATGGACCAGGACACGCACGAGGTCTTCGTCGGCGACACCCCGATCGAGCTCAGCCCGACCGAGTTCAAGCTGCTGCGCTATCTCATGCTCAACCCCAACCGCGTGCTGTCGAAGGCTCAGATCCTCGACCACGTGTGGGAGTACGACTTCAACGGCGACGCGGGCATCGTCGAGTCGTACATCTCGTACCTGCGCCGCAAGGTGGATGCGCACTCCAGCGAACCGCTCATCCAGACCAAGCGCGGGTTCGGCTACATGCTCAAGGCCGCCAAGGCCTGAGATGCGCTGCCGGGCTGGGCGGCCGTACAGATCGCGCACATGCCCGGCACAGCATCCGCTGCATAGACTGACGGCCTGATGCACTCACGCCTGCTCGACCGCTGGAACGCGATCTCCCTGCGCACGAAGATCACGGGCGTGACCGTGCTCATGCTGACGCTCGGGCTGCTCGTGACCGGCATCGGCACGATGTCGATGCTCAAGCCGGTCCTGCTCGACCAGCTGGATGCGCAGCTCTCCGCCGCCTCGGGCGCCACGTACATCAACACGTACCTCTACTCCCAGTCGGCGGACTCCGACCAGATCGCCACCGACGCCAGTCCCTCGGACTACTTCGCCGCGCTGTACAACTCCGACGGCGATCTGCTGAAGACCAACTGGAAGAACATCCCGTACGCGCACCGGCCGGACATCCCGAACAACCTCACGCTGTCCGAGGCCAAGGCGATGCCCGGCGGGTTCTTCCTGCACAGCCACGACGGGCGCACGACGTACCGGGCGATGGCGACGACGCAGACGTTCGCCGGTTCGGGCGAGCTCGCGACGGCGATCGTCGCGACGACGACCTCGCAGATCGACACGGTGATGGCGAGCTTCCTCGCGATCTTCCTCGGGTTCGGCGTCATCGTGATCGTCGTCGGCGCCGGACTGACGCGCATGCTCGTCACCACCACGTTCGCGCCCCTGCGCGAGGTGGAGCAGACGGCCGCGGCCATCGCGGACGGCGACTTCAGTCAGCGCCTCGGCGGCGCGACGCCCAACACCGAGGTCGGGCGGCTGAACCGCTCCCTCAACACCATGCTGAACCGCATCGACCGCGCGTTCAGCGATCGCGCGCGCACCATCGACCAGATGCGCCGGTTCGTCGGCGACGCCTCCCACGAGCTGCGGACGCCGCTGGTGTCGGTGCGCGGGTACGCCGAGCTGTACCGGATGGGCGCGCTGCAGACTCCGGAAGACGTGGCCCAGGCGATGGATCGCATCGAGAAGGAGGCGATCCGGATGGGCGCGCTGGTCGAGGACCTGCTCGAACTCGCCCGCCTGGACGAGACGAAGCCGCTCGACCTCCACCGCGTCGACCTGGTCAAGATCGCGCAGGACGCGGCGATGGACGCGATGGCCGGCTCCCCCGGCCGCACCGTCACCGTGCTGACGCCCGAGCCGGTCGCGCCCGAGGAGGACGAGGAGGTGGACCTCGGCGTGGACACGGTTCCCATGTCCCTCGCCGACGCCAGCGCCCGGCCGTCGAACGCGACCGGGCCGATCGCCTTCGCCGGTTCCGCGCTCGCGCGCCTGCGCCGCGGCCGTACGCGCCGCGGTACGACGGAGACGCTGCCCATCACGACGGCGGAGAAGGTCGTGCTGACGCGGCCCGCCTCCGAACCCGCGATCGTCCTGGCGGAGGAGAACAAGCTCCGCCAGGTCGTCACCAACCTCATGGGCAACGCCCTGCGGTACACCCCGGACGGCAGTCCGATCGAGATCGCCGTGCGCATCGACCACCGCGCCGACCGCGCGACGCTCGAGGTGCGCGACCACGGCGAGGGCATCCCGCCGCAGATCCGGGACAAGATCTTCCAGCGCTTCTGGCGCGCGGACACCTCCCGCGCCCGCGAGACCGGCGGCAGCGGCCTGGGACTGGCGATCGTGTCGTCGATCGTCGCCGCGCACAACGGCACGGTCGACGTGGTCGACACGGAGGGCGGCGGAGCGACGTTCCGCGTCTCGCTGCCGCTGGCCGGCTCGCCTGCCGCGCCGAAGTCCGCCACGTCGTAAGGGCCGACTGCCGGGTCCTCGCCCGCTAAGGGCATGACAGAATACTGCGGGCGCCGGATTCGTCGGCGGCTGTGATCGACGGACCCGGGGAGGACAGTGCGCACGCTCGTCGTCATGCCGACCTTCAACGAGCGGCAGAACCTCGAACCCCTGGCGCAGCGCCTCCGCACCGCCTCCCCCGAAGCGGATCTGCTCGTGGTCGACGACTCGTCGCCGGACGGCACGGGCGAGCTGGCGGATGCCCTCGCCGCCGCCGATCCGGCCATCCACGTACTGCACCGCGAGACCAAGGACGGGCTCGGCGCCGCCTACCGCGCCGGGATGCGCTGGGGCCTCGACCGCGGCTACGACGTCATCGTGGAGATGGACGCGGACGGCTCGCACCGTCCGGAAGAGCTCCACCGCCTCCTGGACGCGACCGACGACGCCGACGTCGTGCTCGGCTCGCGCTGGGTGGCAGGCGGCGGCACCGTCGATTGGCCGCTGCGCCGCCGCATCCTCTCGCAGGGCGGCAGCCTGTACGCACGGGTCGCGCTCGGGGTGCCGGCGCGGGATGTGACCGGCGGTTACCGCGCGTTCCGCGCCGACGCGCTCCGCCGCATCCACTACGAGGATGTGGTCAGCCGCGGCTACTGCTTCCAGATCGACATGCTGCGACGCTCCTATAACGCGGGGCTGCGGGTGACGGAGGTGCCCATCACCTTCCAGGAGCGTACGTACGGAACGTCGAAGATGAGCGGCGCGATCGTCGCGGAGGCGATCGCCCGGGTGACGCTCTGGGGCATCACGGGGCTGCCTCGCCGGATCGTGCGCACGCGTACGGGGTCGGCCGCGCGGTCCACGGCGGGAAGCGGGTCGCGGTGAGCGCCGGCACCACCGCCGCCACTGCTCCCGCGCGCGCACCCTCGCAGGCGGGTTTCTGGCAGCGCCCCGCCGTCCGCTGGATCGCGCTCGTGCTGGTCTTCGCCTGGGGCGCGTACCAGTGCCTCTGGAACATCCTCGCCGCGAATCCCAACGCCGACGAGCCCGAGTACATCATCGTCGGACGCTGGTATCTCCAGGGCGACCTCCGGGCCAACCACGAGCAGCCGCCGACGGCGAAGTACCTGTTCGGCGCCATCCAGTTCCTCTTCGGCGAGGGGCCGCTCGCACCGCGCCTGCTCGTGGGGACGCTGACGCTCCTGGGCGGCGTCATCATCTTCCTCTGGCTGAAGCCCGAGCTGGGTTGGATGCCGGCGTTGATCCCGACCGCGTTCTGGCTGCTGCTGCCGCGCGGCGTCGACACCACGTTCGAGTTCCGGCTGGACCGGTTCGCCGTTCTCGACCCCGTCATGGTGTTCTTCGCCATCGCGGCGATGGCGGCGGCGTGGCAGTGGCATCACGGCCGATCCGTCGTCTGGATCGGGATCGCCGCGTTCAGCCTGGGGCTGTCGGCCACCAGCAAGCCGACGACCGCGGTGATGATCCCGGCGTTCCTGGTCCTCATCCTCATGCGCCGCCGGCTCAAGGATGTACTGATCGCGTTGGGCGTCGCCGCCGTCGTTCTGCTCGCGACCGTGCTCCTGGTCTACTGGCCGATCGGTTTCGTGACCGGCATGCGCGATCTGATCGAATTCCAGGTCGTCCACAACCAGAACGGGCACCTGATCGACCTCGGGTCGATGGCCACGGGTCATCCGCCCTGGTGGGCCAACCTGTACTTCGCGTGGAAGGGCTTCGGGGTCATCACGGTCGTCGTGCTCGCGGGCGGCTGCCTGGCGGCGCTGTTCGACCGGGCGAACCGCTTCCTCGTGGTCTACCTGCTCCTCGCGCTGGCGCCGCTCGTCGTGTTCTACCTGTTCGTCGCCCAGAACGCGCTGGCGTCCTACTACTACGCCTGGTCGTGGGCGCTGTGCATCCTGGCCGGGATCGGCTGCGCGTGGCTCCTGAAGGCGCACGGCTCCCGCATCCTCACCGCGTCGCTGCGCGCGGTCGGCGGCGTGCTCCTGGCGCTCGCGCTGATCGCCGCCGTCGGCACGTCGGCGCTGGTGTGGAACGACGGGCCGACCGGGTTCGGCCGCGCGGACCAGACGCTCCGCGCCGCCGGGATCGACCACGGCGATGTGCTCGTCAGCGGCGTCGCCCCGTGGGAGCCGGAGCAGTTCCTCCACGACCGGTGGACGGTCGACACGAAGGCGTCGTGCCTCGTCGCGGTCGCCACGAAGGTGTCGCCCCGCTCTCCCATCGCGCCCGAGGTGACGGCGTACCTGCGGGAACACGCCGCGCACCTGCACCGGGTGATGCTGAACGACGTGAGCTTCTACGTCTTCGACCGGGAGACGGCCGCGGCCAACTGCCGCTGAGGTTCGGTGCGCCGGGCGTGCTACGCTCCGCCGATGAGTTCGATCAACCACCGCGAGATGTCTGACGACCGCACGGGTGCCCTCCTCGACGATCTGATCGCCCGTGGCGATGCGCGCGGAGGCGACTCGGACCTATCAGCCCTCCTCACGGTTGACCGGCCTCGTTCAGAGGTCCGCTCTTCGGCGATCGTCGAGGACGCGCGAGGACGATGGTGAGGGTGGCAACGTAGCCACGCTCGCGGGGGCGGTCACGTAGGAGCCGGCCGACAACGAGTGGTCCCAACACGCCGTTATAGGGCACCGGATAACGGCGTGTTGGGACCACTAGATTCACGGCGTGCACGCGAAGAGGGCGCCTCCCCGATGGGGAGACGCCCTCTGCGTGTAGCTAAGGACTTAGAAGTCCATGCCCGCGCCCGGGTCGCCGACCGGAGCCGGGTTCTTCTCGGGCTTGTCGGCGACGACGGCCTCGGTGGTGAGGAACAGGCCCGCGATGGACGCGGCGTTCTGCAGCGCCGAGCGGGTGACCTTCACCGGGTCGTTGATGCCGGAGGCGAGCATGTCGACGTACTCGCCGGTCGCGGCGTTGAGGCCGTGGCCGACCGGGAGGTTGCGGACCTTCTCGACGACGACGCCGGCCTCGAGGCCCGCGTTGATGGCGATCTGCTTCAGCGGAGCCTCGATGGCGACCTTGACGATGTTCGCGCCGGTGGCCTCGTCACCCGAGAGCTCCAGCTTCTCGAACGCGGTCTTGCCGGCCTGGATGAGGGCCACGCCACCACCGGCGACGATGCCCTCCTCGACGGCGGCCTTCGCGTTGCGGACGGCGTCCTCGATGCGGTGCTTGCGCTCCTTGAGCTCGACCTCGGTGGCCGCGCCCGCCTTGATGACGGCGACGCCGCCCGCGAGCTTGGCAAGACGCTCCTGCAGCTTCTCGCGGTCGTAGTCCGAGTCGGTCGACTCGATCTCGTTGCGGATCTGCTGCACGCGGCCGGCGATGGCCTCGGGGTCGCCCGCGCCCTCGACGATGGTGGTCTCGTCCTTGGTGATGACGACCTTGCGGGCCTGGCCGAGCAGGTCGAGGGTGACGTTCTCGAGCTTGAGGCCGACCTCCTCGGAGATGACCTGGCCGCCGGTGAGGATCGCGATGTCCTGCAGCATGGCCTTGCGGCGGTCGCCGAAGCCCGGAGCCTTGACGGCGACGGACTTGAAGATGCCGCGGATCTTGTTGACGATCAGGGTCGCCAGCGCCTCGCCGTCGACGTCCTCAGCGATGATGAGGAGCGGCTTGTTGGCCTGGATCACCTTGTCGACGATCGGCAGAAGGTCCTTGATGTTGCTGATCTTCTGGTTCGCGATGAGGATGTACGGGTCCTCGAACACCGCCTCCTGGCGGTCCTGGTCGGTGACGAAGTACTGCGACAGGAAGCCCTTGTCGAAGCGCATGCCCTCGGTCAGCTCGAGCTCGGTGCCGAAGGTGTTCGACTCCTCGACGGTGACGACGCCCTCCTTGCCGACCTTGTCGATCGCCTCGGCGATGATCTCGCCGATGGTGGTGTCGCCGGCGGAGATGGACGCGGTGGCCGCGATCTCCTCCTTGGTCTCGACCTCCTTGGCGGAGGCGATGAGCTCGTCGGTGACCGCCGCGACGGCCTTCTCGATGCCGCGCTTCAGCGTGATGGGGTCCGCGCCGGCCGCGACGTTGCGCAGGCCCTCCTTGACCAGGGCCTGGGCGAGCACGGTCGCCGTGGTGGTGCCGTCACCGGCGACGTCGTCGGTCTTCTTCGCGACCTCCTTGACGAGCTCCGCGCCGATCTTCTCGTACGGGTCGTCGAGCTCGATCTCCTTCGCGATGGAGACGCCGTCGTTCGTGATGGTCGGGGCGCCCCACTTCTTCTCGAGGACGACGTTGCGACCACGCGGGCCCAGCGTCACCTTGACCGTGTCGGCCAGGGTGTTCAGGCCGCGCTCGAGGCCGCGGCGGGCGTCCTCGTCGAAAGCAATGATCTTTGCCATGTGTTTCTCGTCCCTCCCGGACGTCTGCGAAAGATTCCGTGTGATTAGCACTCAGACAGATGGAGTGCTAAACCGATTCTGGCACTCGGGACGGTGGAGTGCAAGACGACGAAACGCCGCCCCCGTCGGGGGCGGCGTTCGTACTTTCCTAGCTGAAGAGGCTCAGGCCAGGCGCACCGACTCGGCCTGCGGGCCCTTTGCCCGGAGCCGACCTCGAACACGACCTGCTGGCCCTCTTCGAGAACCTTGTACCCGTTCATGTCGATCGCGGAGTAATGGACGAAAACGTCCTGTCCCCCACCGTCCACGGTGATGAAGCCGTAGCCCTTCTCAGCGTTGAACCACTTCACGGTCCCGTTCGCCATTCATTACTCCCATTGCTGTGTCGCTCGCGCGATCCGACGCCGCACGTTGAATCCCGATCCTAATGCGTGCAATACCGGGCAGCGCCAGTGTTTTAACGAATCCGTACAGAAATGATTCGAAACGGAAACACCCGCGTAACAGAAGGGAAGGAGAGGGGTCAGCCGAGGTTCGAGAGGAACCGTTCGGGGTCGATCGAGGTGCGGTGACCCTCCTTGCTGTCGGCGGGGATACCGCCCACGTACAGCCACCCCAGCAGCCGCTCGTTCTTGGCGAGTCCGTGCATCCGGTGCACCGCCTTCGAGCGGGTGTGGTGACCGGTGCGCCACATGACCCCCAGCCGGCGTCGTGCAGCAGCAGGCTCAGGATGTGCGCGACGCCCGAGGCGACCGCGTCCTGCTCCCAGCCGGGCACCTTCTCACTCTTCGTGCGCACCGAGACGATGGCGAGCAGAAGGGAGGAGCGGAGCGGCTTGGCCGCCAGCTTCTCGGCGTCGGAGCCCGAGGCATGCGCATCCTTCACGAACGCCTCGCCGAGCCGCTTCCGCGCCTCGCCGCGCAGCTCGATGATCCGCCACGGGTGCAGGGCGCTGTGGTCGGCGACCCGCCCGGCCGCGGCCACCAGCGGCAGCAGCTCGTCGTGGGTCGGGGCATCCGGCGTGACGCGCGAGTAGGACCGGCGCGCGGCCACGCGCCCGGCGAGGTCGCCCACTCAGGCCTCCGGCGTGAAGTTCAGCGAGATCGAGTTCATGCAGTAGCGGTCGCCGGTCGGCGTGCCGAAGCCGTCGGGGAAGACATGCCCCAGGTGCGAGCCGCAGGTGGCGCACCGCACCTCGGTGCGGACCATGCCAAGGCTGTCGTCCTCGAGCAGCTGCACCGCCTCGGGGCGGACGGACTCGTAGAAGCTCGGCCAGCCGCATCCGGAGTCGAACTTGGTGCCGGACTGGAACAGCTCCGCACCGCAGGCGGCGCAGGTGTAGAGGCCGGCGCGGCTCTCGTCCAGGAGCTCCCCGGTCCAGGGACGCTCGGTGCCGGCCTGGCGGAGCACCGCGTACTGTTCGGGGCTCAGCTCCTCACGCCACTGATCGTCGGTCTTCTCGACCACGTAGTCCTCCTGAGCCGTGCCGTCGTTCTGGACCATGCCGTTCCTTTCGTCGTTCACAAGGGTAGACGGCCTGCCTGGACGTCTGTTCCCGGAACGGGAAGAGAACAGCGACGTGCCGCGACATGACGACAACACACAGGACGGGCACCCTAGGATGACGTCGAACGCGGGGCGTCCGGGATGCCGGTCCCGCCCGGCGTCCGTGACGAGGGAAGGCGGTGCGCGTGACCCGGTCAGCCGACGGACGGCCTGCGGCCGAACGCGAGCCCTCGGACACGGAGCAGCTGAGCGATCGGGATGCCGCGATCCTCGCGTTCGAACGCCAGTGGTGGCGGCACGCCGGAGCCAAGGAGCAGGCCATACGCGAAGAGTTCGGTCTCTCGGCGGCTCGGTATTATCAGTTGCTCGGTGCGCTGATCGACCGTCCGGCGGCTCTGCGCCACGACCCCATGCTCGTCAAGAGGCTGCTGCGGCTCCGCGAGGCGAGGCTGGCCGCACGACACGCGCGGACACTCCCGTCCGCCGACTGACCTCAAGGACCGCATCACCCGATGACAGAGAAGTTCCCCCGCGACCGCTTCGACGAGATCCCGGAAGACCTGACCCGTGTCGGCGCCCACCGTGCACCGCGTCCGAAGGGCCGCGGCTGGATCGCGGTCGGCTGGGCGGTCCTCGCGACGCTCGTGCTCGTCGGCGCCGGCATCTTCGGGCTGTCGCTGGTGAACGGGAGCATCAGCTTCCACGGCGCGACGTCGTCCCCTCGAAGACGTCGGCGTCCTCGACCCCCACGCCCACTCCGACGCCGACCATCGTGCCGACAGTGGACCCGTCGCTCAGCGTGAACGTCCTCAACGGCACCACCCGGGAGGGTCTGGCGGGCCAGGTCGGCGACAAGCTGACCGCCGCGGGCTGGAAGGTCGGGGCGACCGCGAACGCCGACAAGTCGGACCTCGCGAGCACCATCGTCTACTACGGCGACCCGAAGAATCAGGCGGCGGCGCTCGGCGTGGCCCAGTCGCTGCCGGGGGCGACCGTCCAGCAGAGCACGGCGTTCTCGGACACCGGGGCCGACATCACGGTCGTCGTCGGCGCCAACTACCAGGGCTGAGCGTCAGGCGGCCCGGCTGCTCCAGCGCCACCGCATGCTCGCGATGGCCACGGCGACGATGGCGAGCAGGGTGCCGCCGATCGTGGAGAACGCGAGGGCGTGTCCAGAGGTCGGAATCAGCAGGTCGAGGAGCAGCGCGGAGGCGAGCTGACCGGCGACGGTCGCGAGTCCCAGCAGCAGGACGCCCGTGATGCGCACCAGCAGTGACGTCACCCCGATGAAGACGCAGCCGAGCGCGCCGCCGATGTAGAGCCACGGCTCGGCCGGGAGCGACTTCGGCAGGCCGCCGATCCCCCATCGGACGAGCATCAGGACGACGAGGACGGTCGTGCCGGTCGCGAAGTTGATGAAGGTGGCGCTCAGGGCGCTCTCGGCGATCGCGCGGACCTGGCCGTTGACCGCCTGCTGCCAGCCGGTGCCGAGTCCGGCGATGAACGGCAGGATCATCAGCCACACCGGGGCGCTGCCGCCGAACTGCGCCGAGACGGCCCAGGTCACGGCGCCGAGCGCGAGCACGGCGCCCACGAGGCGCGCGGCGGTCAGCGGACGGCGTCCGCCCGGGCCGATGCCGACACGGTCGAGCACGAGGCCGCTGATCGTCTGGCCCGCGACGACGGCGACGGTGAACAGGGCGACGCCGAGGGCGGCGGCGGCGATCCCCTGCGAGAGCACGAGGAAGGAACCCGCTGCGCCGCCGCAGACGTACCACCAGCGGATGCGGCGCGTCACCAGCGCTTCGCGCACCTTCGCGAGGCCCCGGCGGCCGGCTGGCGCGATGGCCAGCCCGACGGTGAGGATGATGAGGCCCGACCCGAACGAGATCGCGGCCGCGGTGAAGCCGTCGCCCAGCCGACTGCCGAGCTCGCCGTTGATCCGGGACTGGATGGCGACCAGCGCACCGCAGAGCAGTGCGAAGACGAGGGCGAGCCAGAGCGGGAGGGAGCGAGGGGTCACTCCCCTCACCCTATGCCCGCGACTGACCGCTTCCTGGCCTCATCAGGGGGCGGGTGCGTCGCCGTCGGTAGGCTCCGGATGGGGCAGCCAGTCGATGTTCTCCTCGGGCGCGACTTCCTTCTCCTCGCTGAGGTCGTAGTCGTCGTCGTTCTTCTTGTCGCTCATGTCGTCACCCTACGCCCGGGCGCCCAACGGTCCGGGCGTGTCGGCGAGGATCCCGAGCGGCGACTCGATCGCGTCCGCGACCTCGCGCAGGAAGCCCGCCGCGACCCCGCCGTCGGTGACCCGGTGATCGAAGACCAGCGAGAGCTGCAGGGTGCGCCGCGGCACGATCGCGCCGTCGACCACCCAGGGGCGCTCGATCGCGCGGCCGAGGCCGAGGATCGCGACCTCGGGGTGGTTGATGATCGCGGCGCTGCCGTCCACGCCCAAGCTGCCGTAGTTGTTGATCGTGAAGGTGGAGCCGGTGAGGTCGGCCGGGGGCAGCGTCCCGTCGCGCGCGGCGCGGGCGAGCCGGTCGAGCTCGGCGTCGAGCTCGCGGACCGACAGCCGGTCGGCCCGGCGGACGACCGGCACGAGCAGGCCGCGGTCGGTGTCGGCGGCGAAGCCGAGGTTCACGCCGTCGAAGGTGGTGATGCCCTGGCCGTCCGGGGTCACCCGGCCGGCGAGTTCGGGATGCCGGGCGAGCGCCGCGAGGGCGAAGCGCGACACGAAGGCGAGGAAGGACGGAGCGCGGCCGTCGCGCGCGAGGCGGCGGCGTCCCTCCCAGAGGTCGGTCGCGTCCACGTCGACCCAGACGGTCGCCTCGGGGATCTCGGAGCGGCTGCGGGTCATCGTCTCGGCGACCGTGCGGCGGAGGCGCGAGAACGGGGTGGTGGCCGCGATGGTGAGGCCGGTGCGGGAGTCGGGCGCGCCGGCGGCGGGAGGGGCGGCGGCCGGTTCGGTCGGCACCGCGGGCGCGGTCGGCGCCGCAGGTGCGGTTGGCGCCGTCGCGAAGGCGGCCTCCACGTCGTGGCGCGTGATCACCCCGTCGGGTCGGCTCGGTCGAAGGGTGGTCAGGTCGATGCCGTGGCTGCGGGCCAGCGCGCGGATGACCGGCGAGATCACCGGCACGACGCTTCGCGAGGGCGGCGCGGCCGCCGATGCGACGGCCGGGCGGGACGCGGTGAGCGTCGACCCGCTGGCGGCGCGGCGGCGGCGAGCGCCGTGCTCCACGGTCCCGTAGCCGACCAGCACCTGCCCGGAGCCGGACGCGGCGGCCGGCGCGGCTTCAGCGGCCGCCGCCTCCTCCACCTCGATCAGCGGCGCCCCGACGAGGATGGTCTCCCCCTCCTCCCCGTGGAGCGCCGCGACCGTCCCGGCGTACGGCGACGGCACCTCGACGACCGACTTGGCTGTCTCGACCTCGGCGATCGGCTGCTCGGTCGCGACCGTGTCGCCGACGGCGACCAGCCAGCGCACCAACTCGGCGTCGGTCAGGCCCTCCCCGAGGTCCGGGAGGGTGAACACACGCGCGCTCATTCGTCCTCCCACTGCAGCGCATCCACCGCGTCCAGCACCCGGTCCACGTCGGGCAGGTAGAACTTCTCGAGCTTCGGCGGCGCGAACGGTGTGTCGAAGCCGGTGACCCGTCGGACCGGCGCGAGGAGGTGGTGGAAGCAGCGCTCCGAGACGCGGGCCGCGATCTCGGCGGCCATGCTGGCGAAGCCGGGCGCCTCGGCGATGACGACCGCGCGGCCGGTCGCGCGGACGGCATCGCACACCGTCTCGTCGTCGAAGGGCACGAGCGAGCGGAGGTCGATCACGCCGAGGCTGCGGCCGTCCTCGGTGGCGGCCTCGGCCGCGGCGAGCGCGATCGGCACCGACGGGCCGTAGGCGATGAGGGTCGCGTCGGTCCCCTCTCGGGCGACGCGCGCGCGGCCGAGCTCGGGCAGCGGCGCCTGCGTGTCGACCTCGCCGGTCGACCAGTACAGCTTCTTCGGCTCGAGGAACACGACCGGGTCGGGATATTCGATCGCCGCGCGCAGCAGCCCGTACGCGTCCTGCGGGGTCGCCGTCGACACCACGGTGAGTCCGGGCGTGTGCACGTAGTACCCCTCGGAGGAGTCGGAGTGGTGCTCCACCCCGCCGATCCCGCCCGCGTAGGGGATGCGGATGACCATCGGCAGGCGGATGGCACCGCGAGTGCGGTTCCCCATCTTGGCGACGTGGTCGACCACCTGCTCGAACGCGGGGTAGGCGAAGGCGTCGAACTGCATCTCGACGACCGGGCGCATCCCGTTCATCGCCATGCCGACCGCCGTGCCCACGATGCCGGACTCGGCGAGCGGGGTGTCGAAGCAGCGGTCCTCGCCGAAGCGGGCGGTGAGGCCGTCCGTGATGCGGAACACGCCGCCAAGCGTGCCGACGTCCTCGCCGAAGACGAGGACGGACGGGTCGGCGGCGAGTGCGTCCGCGAGTGCGCGGTTGAGCGCCTGCGCCATGGTCATCGTGACCGGCGCGTCGGCGGCGCCGGGCGAGGCGGGGGCGTCGTGCATGAGCGTCATCGGGCGACCTCCTCGGTGGATGCGCGGGTGGATGCGGCGCCCGCCGCGAGCTCGTCCGCGAGCTGAGCCGCTTGCTCCCGCAGCTGCGGGGTGGGTGTCGCGTAGACGTGCGTGAACAGGTCCTCGGGGTGCGGCTCGGCGTCGGCCATGACGGCCGTGCGCAGCTCGGCCGCGATCCGCTCCGCGTGAGCGTGCGCCTCGGCGTCGTCGCCCTCGTCCAGCGCACCCTCGGCGGTCAGCCACGTGCGCAACCGGAGGAGCGGATCGCGGGCGACCCACGGCTCCACCTCGTCGGCGGTGCGGTAGCGGGTCGCGTCATCCGCGTTGGTGTGCGACTTCATCCGGTAGGTCAGCGCCTCCACCAGGGTGGGGCCGCCGCCCTCGCGCGCCTCGGTCACGGCCTCTCCCAGAACGGCCAGGAGAGCGGCCAGGTCGTTGCCGTCGACGAGGCGGCCGCGCATCCCGTAGCCGATGCCCTTGTGGGCGATGCTGGGCGCGGCGGTCTGACGGCTGAGCGGCACCGAGATCGCGTAGCCGTTGTTCTGCACGAGGAAGACCACCGGGAGGTGGAACACCGCGGCGAAGTTGAGCGCTTCGTGGAAGTCGCCCTCGCTGGTGGCACCGTCGCCGCACAGCGCGAGGACGACGGTGTCCTCGCCGCGCATCCGGGCGGCGTGGGCGAAGCCGACCGCGTGCAGCAGCTGCGTCGCGAGCGGCGTGGACTGCGGGGCGACGTGGTGGACGCCCGGGTCGTATCCGGAGTGCCAGTCGCCGCGCAGCAGAACGAACGCCTCGAACGGGTCGACCCCGCGCTCGATGACGGCCACGGTGTCGCGGTAGGTCGGGAACAGCCAGTCCTGGTCGTCCAGCACCATGGCGGCGGCGACCTCGCAGGCCTCCTGCCCGTGCGACGACGGATAGACGGCGAGCTTGCCCTGGCGCACCAGCGCGTCCGCCTGGTCGTTGATCCGGCGCGCGAGCACCAGCCGCCGGTACCCGTCGAGCAGGGCGGCGGTGGACGGGATCGGGTAGCGGTCGTCGGGGTGGTGACGGCCATCCTGGTCGATGAGCCGCAGCGGGGTGTCGCCGGGCAGCAGATCGTCCGCGTGCATCTGTTCTCCTTCGAAAGACGTCGCTCCTCCCCAGGATGACTTCGCCGGACGCTCCGCGCTACGGACTGCGCAGAAATGAGACGAATGGATGCGCCCGCGCGCGTTCGGTGCCAGACTGTCCACCACCATGGACGACATCGACGTACGGATCCTGGACGCTCTGCGCGCGGACGGCCGCGCCTCCATCACGGCGGTCGCCGAGTCGGCGCACGTCTCGCGCGCCAACGCCTACGCGCGGGTGTCGCGGCTCGTCTCGGAGGGCGTCATCACGGGCTTCACGGCGAAGGTGGACCCGCGCCTCTCCGGCCGCGCCTCCTCCGCGTACGTCACGCTGCGCGTCGAGCAGGCGGACTGGCACGACCTGCGCGACCGGCTGCAGGGCATCCCCGAGGTGGAGCACTTCGCACTGGTCGGCGGCGACTTCGACGTCATCCTGCTGGTGCGGGCCCGCGACAACGAGGACCTGCGGCGCGTGGTGCTCGAGGAGCTGACCAGCATCCCGTCGGTGCGCGACACGAAGACGTCGCTCGTGTTCGAGGACCACGACCTGCGATGACGCCGCGGCTCCCCCTCCGGCGCGGTGACCGCGACCCCTCGCGGGCCGACTGGATGGAGCTGTTCTTCGACCTGATCTTCGTCGCCCTCGTCGGGCAGCTCGCGCACGGGCTGCACGTCCATCCCGGGTTCGCGTCCATCGGGGTCTTCCTCGTGCTGTTCGCCGCGGTGTGGTGGTCGTGGGGCAACCTGACGTTCGTCGTGAACGTCTCGACGCAGCTCACCCGGCGCGGCCTCTCGGTCGTCATGCTGGCGGCGATGTTCGCGGTCGGGGCGATGGCGGTCGCGGCGCCGGACGCGATCGGCGAGCGGGCGTGGCTGTTCGCGGCGGGCAACGCGGCGATCCGGATCGTGCTGCTCGTCGTCTGGGTACGGCTGTCCTGGCGGGACGGGCCGTCGGCGCGCCTCCGGATCGCCGCATACAACGGGGTCACCGCGGTGCTGTGGGTGGTGTCGATCGGCCTGCCGGAGCCCGCCGGCTACGTGCTGTGGGCGGTCGCGATCGCGGTGGAGGTCATCCTGCTGGTGACGACGGCGTCGCACTGGGCGTCGGGCCGGTTCGAGTCGCTGAACGTCGAGCACCTGGCGGAGCGGTTCGGGCTGCTCGTCATCATCGTGCTCGGGGAGACCGTGCTCAGCGTGGTCGCCGCCGTGTCGTCCGCGTGGACCGTGCCGGCCGGCGTGGTCGGCTTCCTCGCGCTGCTGGTCGCGAGCGGCCTCGCGTGGTCGTTCTTCCTGTTCGGGGTGGATGCGATGCGCACGGGCCTCGATCGGCTGCGCGAGCGGAGGGACGTCCGCGGGATCCGGGACACGGTGGCGTTCCTGCCGTTCCTGCTGCTGGCCGGGGTGACCGCCGTGTCGGCCGCGCTCGCGGAGGCAATCGCGCATCCGTTCGAGCCGCTGCCGGTCGCGCTCGCGGTCTGCGTGGGCGGCGGGATCGCGCTGTTCTACCTGACGAACGCGATCATCTCGCGGCGCTATGGCGACCCGCTGCCGGTGGTGCTGCGCTGGGCGGTGCCGAACGTCGTGCTGCCCCTGCTGCTCATCCCGGTCGGCGCGCTGCTCCCCGCGCTGGCGGCGGTGGTGTGCACGGTCGCGGTGCTCGCGTACATCGTCGCCCACGCCGAGGTCGCGACCCGCCGCCGCCTGCCGACGCCGACCTGACCCCACCGCTCCCCCGCGCTCCATCGAGTCCGCGAAGAGTGCACGGCTCGGCGGCGTGTCGCGTGCACTCTCTGCGGACTCGACGGTGGGGGCGCGGGGATGTTGCCCGCGGGGGCGGCGTCTGCAACGATGGGAGCAACTGAACGATCGTTCGGTAATTCGGGTTCGAGGGAGAGCGCGATGGCGGAGGCCTACCTCGTCGGCGGCGTGCGCACGCCGGTCGGCCGCTACGGCGGCGCGCTGGCGGCCGTGCGCCCGGACGACCTCGCGGCTCTCGTCGTCGCGGAGGCCGTCCGGCGCGGAGGAGCGCCCGCGGACGCGCTCGACGAGGTCATCCTCGGGGCCGCGAACCAGGCGGGCGAAGACAACCGCAACGTCGCGCGGATGGCCGTGCTGCTCGCCGGGCTGCCCGACGAGGTGCCCGCCATGACCGTCAACCGGCTGTGCGCCTCCGGGCTCACCGCGGTGATCCAGGCGGCCCAGGCCATCCGGGCCGGGGATGCCGACCTCGTCGTCGCCGGCGGCGTCGAGTCGATGACGCGTGCGCCATGGGTGCAGGCCAAGCCCGAGCGCGCGTTCGCGAAGCCCGGGCCGCAGTACGACACGTCGATCGGCTGGCGCTTCACCAACCCCCGGCTGCTCGCCCGCGACAAGGCGACCTACACGATGCCCGAGACGGCCGAGGAGGTCGCACGGATCGACGGCATCGGGCGCGAGGAGGCCGACGCGTTCGCGCTCGAGAGCCACCGGCGCGCAGCGGCCGCCGCGGATGCGGGACGCTTCGACGACGAACTGCTCGCGGTCGAGACTCCAGCCGGCGCGGTCACCGCCGACGAGGGCATCCGGCGCGACAGCAGTATGGAGGCGCTGGCGCGACTGAAGCCGGTCGTCGCGGGCGGCAGCGTGGTCACCGCCGGCAACGCCTCCCCCTCAACGACGGCGCGTCGGCGATCCTGGTCGCGAGCGGCGAAGCGGTCGAGCGGTACGGGCTGAGCCCGCGGGCTCGGATCGTCGCGGCGGCGAGCGCGGGCGTCGCGCCGGAGGTCATGGGCCTCGGGCCGGTGCCCGCCACGCGCAAGGCGCTCGCCCGCGCCGGACTCGACGTCTCCGACCTCGACGCGGTCGAGCTCAACGAGGCCTTCGCCAGCCAGGCGCTCGCGTGCATCCGGCGGCTGGGTCTCGAACCCGCCACGGTCAACGCCGACGGCGGCGCGATCGCGCTGGGCCACGCACTCGGGTCGAGCGGGGCGCGCATCCTCGTCACCCTGCTCGGCCGGATGGAGCGGGAGGGCGCCCGGCGCGGACTCGCCACCATGTGCGTCGGCGTCGGCCAGGGAACCTCGCTGATCGTGGAGGCGGTATGACCGAGGCGCTGCGCATCGAGGAGGCGCCCGACCGGGTCGTCGTCACTCTCGACCGGCCCGACCGCCGCAACGCGATCGACCAGCGGATGGTGGACGAGCTGCACGAGGTCTGCGCGGAGCTCGAGCGCGAACCGCGCATCCTCATCCTGACCGGGGCGGACGGCGTGTTCGCATCCGGGGCCGACATCGCCCAGCTGCGCGAGCGGACCGCGGAGGACGCCGCACGCGGCATCAACGACACGATCTTCTCCCGGGTGGCCGCCCTCCCGATGCCGGTCATCGCCGCGCTCGACGGCTACGCGCTCGGCGGCGGCGCCGAGCTGGCGTACGCAGCGGACCTGCGCATCGGCACCCCGCGCCTTCGCATCGGCAACCCCGAGACCGGCCTCGGCATCATCGCCGCCGCCGGCGCGCTCTGGCGGCTCCCCCAGCTGGTCGGCCTGCCGCTCGCGACCGAGCTGGTGCTCACCGGGCGCATCCTGACCGGAGAGGAAGCGCTGGCCGCCCGGCTCGTCAGCAGCCTCCACGAGCCCGACGACCTGCTTCCCGCCGCGCAGGCGCTCGCCGACCGGATCGCCGCCAACGACCCGCTCGCCACCCGCCTCACCAAGCGGGTGCTGCGCGCGCCGCTCGACGACCATCCCACCGCCGAGCGGGAGGCGCAGGCGCAGGCGTTCGAGTCGCCGGAGAAGCGGCGGAGGATGACGGAGTTCCTGGAGCGGAGGAGGACGCGATGAGCGCGTTGCCGGACAGGGTCGCGGTGATCGGCGGCGGGCGTATGGGTGCCGGAATCGCCCATGCGTTCCTGATGGCCGGCGCCGAGGTGGTCGTGGTGGAGCGGGACCACCCCGCTGCCGCCGAGGCACGCGACCGCATCCTCGCGAACGTCGAGGGCAGCGTCCGCCGGGGCGCGGCGGCTCCGGACCCGGAGCGGCTGCTCGTGACGGTCACCTGGGAGGCACTGAACGGTGCCGGGTTCGCGATCGAGGCGGTGCCCGAGCTCGTCGGGCTCAAACGCGAGGCGCTGCGCCGCGCGGAGGACCTGCTCCCGGCGGATGCCGTGCTCGCCACCAACACGTCGTCGCTGTCGATCGACGTGCTGGCGGAGGGGCTGGAGCGGCCGGGGGCGTTTCTCGGGATGCACTTCTTCAACCCGGTCCCCGCCTCCACCCTGGTCGAGCTGGTGACCGGATCGGCCACCGCGCCATCCGCCGCGGAGGACGCCGCCCGCTGGATCGCGGCGCTCGGCAAGACGGCGATCACGGTCCGCGACTCGCCCGGCTTCGCATCCTCGCGCCTCGGCGTGCTGCTGGGGCTGGAGGCGATCCGGATGGTCGAGGAGGGCGTCGCCACCCCGGAGGCCATCGACACGGCGATGACCCTCGGCTACAAGCACCCGGTCGGGCCACTGCGGCTCACCGACATCGTCGGCCTGGATGTGCGGCTCGACATCGCCGAGTACCTGGCGCGCGAGCTCGGTCCGAGGTTCGAGCCGCCGGAGCTGCTGCGCCGGATGGTGGCCGAGGGGATGCTCGGGCAGAAGACCGGGCACGGGTTCTACGACTGGACGCGCGACTCCCCTACCGATCCGGGGCGTCGATGATCAGGTTTGTGATGCGCGCCGTGCAGAGCCGGTTGCCCTCCTCGTCGCTGACGACGATCTCGTGGGACGCGATCGTGCGCCCCAGCCGGATGGCCGTCGCGACCCCGGTCACCAGGCCCGAGCGGGCCGACCGGTGGTGCGTCGCGTTGATGTCCACCCCGACCGCGCTGCGCCCCGGCCCGGCGTGGATGACCGCCGCCCACGACCCCAGCGCCTCGGCGAAGGCGACGGACGCGCCGCCGTGCAGCAGCCCGAACGACTGGCGGTTGCCCTCCACCGGCATGGTCGCCACGACGCGCTCCGCGGACTGCTCCAGGATGCGCACCCCCATCTTCACATCGAGCTCGCCCAGTTCGATCGTCCAGTCGCCGTCGGCCATGCGGCCAGCTTACGCATCCACTCTCCCCTCGATTCCCGGAGGCCTCTCATGATCCTGCCCAGCACGGTGCTGCCCAGCTATGTCCGCGATGGATGGTGGACGCCCGACGACGCGAGCGGCGCGGCCGAGGTGCTGGACGCGTCCACCGGCGCGCCCGTCGTGCAGGTGAGCGCGGCGGGCCTCGACCTCGCAGGTGCGCTCGAGCACGCCCGGACGGTCGGGCAGGCGTCGCTCGGCGAGCTGACGTTCCATCAGCGGGCGCTGCTGCTCAAGCAGCTCGCGCAGGCGCTGACCGAGCGGAAGGACGAGCTGTACGACCTGTCGCTGCAGTCCGGCGCCACCCGCTCCGACGCGTGGATCGACGTGGACGGCGGCATCGGCGCCCTGTTCACGTATGGCTCGAAGGGTCGCCGCGAGCTGCCCAACGCACAGGTCGTGCTCGACGGACCGGCGGAGCAGCTGTCGAAGGACGGCAGCTTCCTCGGCCGCCACGTCTACACGCGCCTCCCGGGCGTCGCGGTGCAGATCAACGCGTTCAACTTCCCGGTGTGGGGGATGCTCGAGAAGCTGGGGCCGTCGTTCCTCGCCGGCATGCCGACCCTGGTGAAGCCGGCGACGCCGACCGCGTTCATCGCCGAGGCGGCTGTGCGGATCATGGTGGAATCGGGGCTGCTCCCGGCCGGGTCGCTGCAGCTGGTCAGCGGCGGCGTCCCCGACCTGTTCGAGCACCTGCGGCTCGGTGACCTCGTCGCCTTCACCGGATCCGCCTCCACCGCCGAGAAGCTGCGCGCGCACGACTCGGTGCAGACCGGCGGGGTGCGGTTCACCAGCGAGACCGACTCCATCAACGCGTCCGTGCTCGGAGCGGACGCGGTGACCGGCACGCCCGAGTTCGACGCCTACGTGAAGGGGCTGGTCGTCGAACTGACCGCCAAGTCGGGGCAGAAGTGCACGGCGATCCGGCGCGCGATCGTGCCGGCGACGCTCGTGGACGACGTGATCGGCGCCGTGCGGGAGCGGATCGCGTCGCGCGTCGTCGTGGGCGACCCGCGGGGGAGGGCGTGACCATGGGGCCGCTCGCGTCGCGCGGGCAGCGCGAGGAGGTGCTGCGGCAGGTCTCGCGGCTGGTGGCGGCCGGCGGCGAGCTGGTGCTCGGCGGGCTCGACCAGCCGACGGTGACGCGCGCCGACGGGACGGTCGGGGCCGCCCCGGAGGGCGCGTTCGTCGCGCCCGTACTGCTGCGGTTCGCGGACGCGTGGACGCCCGAGGCGCACACGGTCGAGGCGTTCGGGCCGGTCGCGAGCATCCTGCCGTACGAGACCGCGGACGAGGCGGTGTCGCTCGTCGCGCGTGGGGGCGGGTCGCTGGTCACCAGCGTCGCCACGCACGACTCGGCGTTCGCGCGCGCCTTCGTGCTCGGCTCCGGGGCGTACAACGGCCGCATCCTGGTGCTCGACCGGGACGACGCGCGCACCTCCACCGGGCACGGGTCGCCGATGCCGCACCTCGTCCACGGCGGTCCCGGCCGCGCCGGCGGCGGCGAGGAGCTGGGCGGGATCCGCGCCGTGCTGCACCACATGCAGCGGACCGCGCTGCAGGGCTCACCCGACCTGCTCACCGCGATCACCGGGGTGTGGCATCCAGGGGCCGCGGCGAGCGCGGACGGGCCGCACCCGTTCCGCAAGTCGCTCGCGACACTCCGGATCGGCGACCAGGTGCAGGCCGGGCCGCGCCGGGTGACGCTCGACGACATCGAGGAGTTCGCGACGTCCACCGGCGACACGTTCTACGCGCACATGGACGAGGAGGCGGCGGCCGCGAATCCGTTCTTCCCCGGCCGGGTGGCGCACGGCTACCTGCTGGTGTCGTGGGCCGCGGGC
Organism: Leifsonia poae; assembly: GCF_050632865.1. Taxonomy (GTDB): domain Bacteria; phylum Actinomycetota; class Actinomycetes; order Actinomycetales; family Microbacteriaceae; genus Leifsonia; species Leifsonia poae_B. The sequence goes on from NZ_JBODSA010000002.1 coordinate 315,243, forward strand.
CTGTTCGTCGACCCCGAGCCCGGTCCCGTGCTCGCGAACTACGGCCTGGAGGACCTGCGGTTCCTCACCCCGGTCGTCCCCGGCGACAGCATCCGGGTGGCCCTCACCGCGAAGCAGATCACCCCGCGCGAGACCGACGACTACGGCGAGGTGCGCTGGGACGCCCGCATCCTGAACCAGCGCGACGAGCTCGTCGCCACCTACGACGTCCTCACCCTCGTCGCCAAGTAGCCCGCGTCCCTAGCCGCCGAGCGGGGCGGGGTCAGCGGAGGGCGAGGGCGAGGATGGTGTCGGCGAGGTCGTCGGGGGTGAGCGGGCCCTCGGGCGTGTACCACTCGGTCAGCGAGTTGATCATGCCGAAGAGGAGGCGGGCGACGACGGCGGGGTCGGCGTCGGTGCGGAGGCTCCCCTCATCCCGGGCCTCGGCGACGAGGGCGGCGACGGCGTGGTCGAACGCGCGGCGGCGCTCCAGCGCGGCACGCTCCACCTCGGTGTTGCCGCGGACGCGCAGCAGCAGCGTCACGTACGGCAGCCGGTCGGCGAGCACCCGCACCGCGCCGCGCAGCACGTACGCCAGGCGGTCGGCGGCGGGGCCCTCGGTCGCCTCGGGCGCACGCAGCACGCCCTCCAACCCGTCGAGCGCTTCATCCAACGCGAGCCGCAGAAGCTCCTCCTTGGACGCGACGTGGTGGTAGATCGCCGACTTCGACAGCCCCAGCCGCTCCGCCAGCATCCCGATCGAGGTCGCGTCGTAGCCGTGCTCGTTGAACGCGGCCACGGCGACCTCGAGGATGCCGCGCTGGTCGTATCCGGGGCGTCCCCGGCGCAGCGTGTCCGACTCCACCGTGTCCGTCACCCGTTCAGTCTGGCACGCGGCACCCGGCGAGGCATATACTGAACGAACGATCAGTAAGTAAAGATCAGCAAAGGGGAGGTCGATGGAGACCACCACCGCGGAGCCGACCTCCGAGCACGCGCGCTTCGACGAGCTCATCGCCGGCGACTCGCGCATCGAGCCGCGCGACTGGATGCCCGACGACTACCGGCGCAGCCTCATCCGGCAGATGTCCCAGCACGCGCACTCCGAGATCATCGGCATGCAGCCGGAGGCCAACTGGATCACGCGAGCGCCGAGCCTCAAGCGCAAGTCCATCCTGATGGCGAAGGTGCAGGACGAGGCCGGCCACGGGCTGTACCTCTACTCCGCCACCGAGACGCTGGGCGTCACCCGCGACGAGCTGATGGACCAGCTCATCTCGGGGCAGGCGAAGTACTCGTCGATCTTCAACTACCCCACTCTCAGCTGGGCCGACATCGGCGCGATCGGCTGGCTGGTGGACGGCGCCGCCATCTGCAACCAGGTGCCGTTGTGCCGCTGCTCGTACGCTCCGTACGGCCGCGCGATGGTCCGCATCTGCAAGGAGGAGTCGTTCCACCAGCGGCAGGGCTTCGAGATCCTGCTCGAGCTGATGCGCGGCACCCCCGAGCAGCAGCGGATGGCGCAGGATGCGGTCGACCGCTGGTACTGGCCGTCGCTGATGATGTTCGGCCCGCCGGACGGCGACTCCCCCAACTCCGCGCGCTCGATGGCGTGGAACATCAAGCGCTTCTCCAACGACGAGCTCCGTCAGCGCTTCGTCGCCATGCTGGTGCCGCAGGCCGAAGCCCTCGGCGTCTCCCTCCCCGACCCGGACCTGCGCTGGAACGAAGACGCCCAAGCGTACGACCTCGGCCCCATCGACTGGAGCGAGCTGAAGGAGGTCATCGCCGGCCACGGCCCCTGCAACGCGCAGCGGCTGCAGCGCCGCCGCGAGGCGCACGAGGAGGGACGCTGGGTGCGGGAGGCCGCTGCCGCGTATGCCGCGAAGCAGGCCGCCAAGCGTGAAGGCATGACCGCCGGAGCCGTCGCATGACCGCCGAGCAGTGGCCGCTCTGGGAGGTCTTCGTCCGCGCCTCCCGCGGCCTGTCCCATGTGCACGTCGGCTCGCTCCATGCGCCCGACGAGGAGCTTGCGGTCCGGAACGCCCGCGACCTCTACACGCGTCGCGGCGAGGGCGTGTCGATCTGGGTCGTCCCGTCCGACGCCATCACCGCGAGCGACCCGGATGCGAAGGGCGCCTTCTTCACGTCGCCCGCCGGCAAGAACTACCGGCACGCGACCTACTACACCGCCGCCGAGGGGGTGAAGCACCTGTGACCGACCTCGATCACGGCCATGTCGAGCTGTCCGCGGTGACGCTCTCCGACGAGTTCGTCGCCTCCGACACCCCGCCCTCCCCGGAGGTCGCCGAGTACGCGCTCTGGCTCGGCGACGACTCCCTGGTGCTGGCCCAACGGCTCGGGATGTGGATCACCCGCGCCCCGGAGCTGGAGGAGGACGTCGCCCTGGCGAACATCGCCCTCGACCTGCTCGGCCACGCCCGGTCGCTGCTGCGCTACGCGGCGTCCGCGACGGGTCGCACCGAAGACGACCTCGCGTACTGGCGCGACGAGGGCGACTTCCGCTCCGCGCACCTGTTCGAGCAGCCGAACGGCGACTTCGCGCACACCATCGTGCGCCAGTTCGCCGCCGCGCACTACCTCTACGCGCTGTACGACCGGCTGCGCGCATCCACCGATCCGGTGCTCGCCGGGGTCGCCGCCAAGGCGGTCAAGGAAGTCGACTACCACCGCGACCACGCCGACCAGTGGATGCTGCGCCTCGCCCTCGGCACCGACGAGTCCCGTCGCCGCACGCTCCGCGCGCTGGAGGACGTCTGGCCGTACGTCGACGAGCTGTTCGCGGACGAGCCGGTGCTGGACGAGCTGGACGGCGTCGCCGTGCGGCCGTCGTCGCTGCGCGAGACGTTCGACGCGGACATCGCGCCCGTGCTCGCCGAAGCGGAGTTCGAGCTCCCGCAGGCGTTCCACGCATCCGGCGGGGGCCGACGCGGACGGCACTCGGAGTACCTGGCGCCGCTGCTCGCGGAGATGCAGGTGCTCGCCCGTCAGCATCCGGGGGCGTCGTGGTGACGCGCACGCACCATGCCGACGCCGCGCGCGCCTGGTCGGCCGCGGCCTCCGTCGTCGACCCGGAGGTGCCCGTCCTCAGCATCGACGACCTCGGTGTCCTGCGCGAGGTGACCGTCACCGACGACGGCGTCGACGTCGTGATCACGCCCACCTACTCCGGCTGCCCGGCGATGGATGCGATCCGCGAGGACGTCGTGCGCGCCCTGTCCGCCGCGGGGTTCGGCGACGTGCGCGTCCGCCTCGTGCTCTCCCCCGCGTGGACCACCGACTGGATCAGCGCTGTCGGTCGCTCGAAGCTGAAGGAGTACGGCATCACGCCTCCCGCGCCCGCGACGGGGCCGGTCAGCCTGCGCCTGTCGGTGAAGTGCCCGCACTGCGGCTCGCTGGACACCCGCGAAGTCGCGCACTTCGGCTCCACCTCGTGCAAGGCGCTGTTCGTGTGCCGCGGCTGCGGGGAGCCGTTCGACCACTTCAAGGCGCTCTGAGGATGGCGCGCGCGCGGTTCCACGAGCTCGCCGTCGCCGAGGTACGGCCGCTCACCGCCGCCAGCGTCGAGGTCACCTTCGCCGTGCCCGACGAGCTGCGCGGCGAGTACGACTACCTGCCCGGCCAGCACGTCGCCCTGCGTGCGCACGTCGGCGGCCGGGAGCTGCGCCGCAGCTACTCGATCTGCCGTCCGCCGCTGCCGCCGATGGAGGGACGCCCCGGCCGGATCAGCGTCGCGATCAAGCGCGACCTCGGCGGCGCGTTCTCCACCTGGGCGACCAGCGAGCTGCGCCCCGGCGACCGGATCGACGTGATGAGCCCGCAGGGGACCTTCACCGTCGACACCGCCCGCCTCGACGGCAGGCACATCGTCGGCGTGGCCGCCGGCTCCGGGATCACACCGCTCATGGCGCTCGCGGGCAGCATCCTCACCGGGTCGCCGACGGCCCGGTTCACGCTCGTCTACACGAACCGGACGGCGATCGACGTCATGTTCCTGGAGGAGCTGGCCGACCTCAAGGACCGCTTCCCCGCCCGCCTGGCACTGCACCACGTCCTGTCGCGCGAGCAGCGGTCGGCGCCGCTGCTATCGGGGCGCATCGACGAGGAGCGGTTCCGTCGGATGCTGGACACGCTCATTCCTCCGGACTCCGTCGACGAGTGGTTCCTGTGCGGACCGTTCGAGCTGGTGCAGTTGTGCCGCGACGTGCTCGAGACCTCCGGCGTGGAGCGGGACCGAATCCACTTCGAGCTCTTCACCACCGGAGAGCCCGGCGAACCGCGCGGCGACGCCGGCCGCCCGGTCGTGGTCCATGACGGCGAGAAGACCGCCGAGATCGAGTTCACTCTCGACGGCCTCACGTCGACCGTGACCACGCCGGTGGACGCGAACGAGTCCGTCCTGAACGCGGCGCTGCGGGTGCGGCCGGACGTGCCGTTCGCCTGCACCGGCGGCGTCTGCGGCACCTGCCGCGCGCGGCTCGTCACGGGCGACGTGCGGATGACCGAGAACTACGCCCTCGAACCGGAGGAGCTGGAGCGCGGTTACGTGCTCACCTGCCAGTCGCATCCGCTGACCGACCGCGTCGTGGTCGACTACGACGTCTGAGGAGCCCCATGATCGAGCTCGACATCGCCGACGGGATCGCCCGCATCACCCTGAACGCGCCGCAGCGCCTCAACGCGCTCGGCCCCGAGGACCTGCGATCGCTGACCGCCGCATATGCCGACGCGGAGGCCGCAGGAGTGCGCGCGCTGGTGCTGCGCGGCGAGGGCCGCGCGTTCTGCGCCGGCCGTGACATCGCGGGCGTCGACCCCGCGACCGACGACGTGAGCGGCTACCTGGACGGACTCGTCACTCCGCTGCTGCAGCGCATCGCCGCCTTCCCCGCGCCGACGTTCGCCGCCGCCCAGGGCGCGGCCCTCGGCGTCGGCCTCGGCCTGCTCGTCGCGAGCGACGTCGTCTACGTCGCGGAGGACGCCAAGATCGGCTCCCCGTTCGCCGCGCTGGGCGCGTCCCTCGACTCGGGCGGCCACTGGCTGCTGGTCGCGCGCCTCGGCCCGCACCGCGCGCTCGACCTGATCTACTCCGGCCGCCTCCTCTCGGGCGCGGAGGCGGTGGCGGGCGGCCTGTTCTCGCGGGCGCTCCCGGCCGCGTCGCTGCGGGACGAGGTGGATGCGGCCGCTGCCGCCGCCTACTCCGGCGCCACTCAGGCGTTCCTCGCGAGCAAGCGCATCGTCGCGGGACTGCGCGACGGCTCCCTCGACCTCTGGTCGTCGATCGCCGCCGAGAACGCCGCCCAGGCGGCCCTCCGCGACACCGCGGACTACCGCGAGGGCTTCCGCGCCTTCCAGGAGAAGCGCCCCCGCGGTTCACCGGCCGCCCCTGACCATTCGTGCCGAATCCCCGGCTCGCGCCTGCGCGCGAGTCGAGGCACGTGTGCCGGATCACCAGGGCGAACCTCAGCGCGATTCGTGCCGAATGTGCGTTGTGGGGCGGCCATAACGCACATTCGGCACGAATCTCCGGCGGGCGTCAGCCGACGCGGGTCGCCAGCAGCCGCTGCACCGCCGCGTACGGGATCGGGATCCACGACGGACGATGCCGCGCCTCGTACGCGATCTCGTACACCGCCTTGTCCAGCTCGAACGCGTCGAGCAGCTGGCGGAAGTGGTCCATCTCGCCCGGGGCGACCGACGCATAGCCGTCGAGGTACGCCTGGCGGGCGTCCGCCGCCCAACCCGTCGCGTCCACCGGCGTCTCGCGGCGCGCGAGCGAGCCGGCGACGTAGTCGAACGAACGGAGCATCCCGGCCACATCCCGCATCGTCGCATCGGGCAGGGCGCGCTCGGCGAGCGGACGCAGCGGCTCGCCCTCGAAGTCGATGAACTGCCAGCCGCGTTCCGGCGCGTACAGCACCTGGCCGAGGTGCAGGTCGCCGTGGATGCGCTGCAGCAGCGGGAGCGGTGCGGCGGCGGCCTCCTCGTACACGGCCGCGATCCCGGCGCGCAGCTCCTCCACCTCCGGCACCTCGGTCGTCGTGACCGTCAGGCGGCGGAACATCCCGTCGAGCGCCTGGGCGACATCCTCCGACGACGCCGGCTTGGTCGGCAGCTCCTGCGCCATCAGCCGGTGCAGCTCGGCCGTCCCTGCACCCAGCGAGTGGGCCCGCTCGGTGAAGTCCTCCGCGCGCTCCGCCGCGCTGACGGCAAGCTCCCAGCCGTCCTCCGCACCGGGGACGAAGTCCTGCATCAGCGCCAGCTCGCCGGAGGCGGTGCCGCCGTCGGCGGTCGGCCACGAGCCGGTCAGCCAGCCCAGCAGCGCCGGGGTACGGCGCGAGCCGCCGGCGGTGAGCGCGGCGAGCGTGGAGACGTCGGGGTTCTCGCCGTCCTGGACCACGCGGAAGACCTTGATCAGCGCCGGGCGGCCGTCGTCCAGTTCGCCGACGATGGAGGTGTTGGACTGCTCCCCGTCAGCCGGCGGGACGACCGCACCGCCAGCCGCTCGCCGAGCGTGTGGCCGTGTGCGTGCGCGTCCCGGCCCTCCGAGCGCTCGGCGCCGGTCATCAGGTCCACGAGCGCGGCGACGTACACCTCTTCCGTCGGCCCGTCGTACAGGTAGCGGCCGCCGGCCTCACCGATGAAGGCGGTCTCGTCGCCGTCGCGGCTCACCCGCGCGACGACCGGCACCTGGTAGACGCGCGGCGTGCGCGGCGCGTCGTCCGCGAAGAAGTGGGTGACGATGCGGGCGTCGCCCGCGGGTTCGGCGTCGAACGAGGCGAGGAGGCGCAGGCGCGGCTGGACGTTCTTGGTCGAGTACCAGCGCTGGCGCTGCATCCACGTTCCGACCAGCTCGGTGAGTTCGGTCATGCCTGAACCGTACGCCCGCCGGGGCGGTTGGGAGCAGGGGTTGCCACCGAATGCTCAGCGGGTGCCGAGCACGATCCCACGCGCCGCCATGAACGGCTGCGGGTCGATCTGCAGCCCGCCGACGTGCACCTCGAAGTGCAGGTGGCAGCCGGTGGACAGTCCCGTGGACCCGACCTGGGCGATGGGCTGGCCGGCGGCGACCTGCTGCCCGACGGTCACGCCGATGCCGCCGTCCCGGATGTGCCCGTAGGCGGTCTCGACGCCGCCGCCGTGGTCGATGAGGATGTAGTTGCCGTACCCGCTGTACGGCCCCGCCTTCTCGACGGTTCCGGCGGCCGCGGCGTAGATCGTCGTGCCGCACGGGGCGCCGAGGTCGTCTCCCGGGTGGAAGAGCGCGGTGCCGAGCGGACGCGACGGTCGCGGACCGAAGACGTCCGTGATGGTGCCGTGCACCGGGAGCGCCCAGCCGGCGGCGATGAGCGTCGGGTCGGAGGTCAGCACCTGGAAACTCGAGCCGGCTTCGATCACGGTCGGCGCAGCAGCGAGGGCGGCGGAGGCGGCGTCCACGCGAGCCTGTGCGTCGGCGACGGCCTGCTGGCTGCTCTGGAGGTCGACCGCGGTCACAGCATCCGCGGCGCCCTGCGCCTGCCGCGCCAGTGCGTCGGCGGCCTTCTTCTCCTTGGTGGCCGTTGCGATGGCCGCATCCCGGTTCGCGCTCAGCACCTTGAGACGATCGGCCGCGCCCAGTTTCGTCAGGAGGTCACCCGGACCCTCGAGCGCCGCGCTCACGGGGTCCTGGGTCAGCAGGTGGGTTCCGGAGGCCCGGATCAGCGCCGTCGCGTACGCCGCGGCCTCGGTGGCCCGCTTCTTGGCCGCATCCGCCCGCTGCTTGACGGCGTCGGCGACCGCCTGCGCCTGGTCGCGCTGGCGCTGGGCGCTGTCCGACTCCTGCGTCGCGTCGGCCAGTTGCTGCTGCGCCGCAGCCAGGTCACTGGCCAGCTCGACGGCCTGCTGGAGGGCGGCGGGATCGGGCTGCTGGAACTCCGGGAGGTCGGGCGCGCTGAGCGTGATGTCGTCGGTCGGCGGCGGCGTGTCGGCCGGTGGTGGAGCGGTCGGCGGAGTGGGTGCGGGCGTGGTCGGCGAGGGAGTAGGAGTGGGGGTCGGGGTGGGCGTCGGAGTCGGATCGGGTGTCGGCGTCGGGTCCGGCGTCGGCGTGGGATCCGGAGTGGGCGTTGGATCGGGAGTGGGCGTTGGATCGGGCGTGGGCGTCGGATCCGGCGTCGGCTTCGGACTCGGACTGGGCGTCCCATCCGGCGTCGGCGTCGGATCCGGCGTCGGCGTGACCGTACTCGTCGCCCCCGGCGCGCAATCCGTCGTGCACTCCTCCGCGGACGCCCCCGTCGGCACCGCCAGGAGTCCTCCGGCCACCAGGGTGAGAACGGCGCACGCGTGAAGGAGGCGCGGCCTCCCCGACCGCGTCGTCCCCCTGGGCACCTCGAACGGACTCCGCATGATGGAAGCGGGCCGGCGGCACGCGCCGCGACCCGTAGTGAGATGTTCTCACCTCCCCTACGGGGAGCAAGACACCCGAACGAGGTGTGATGCGGCTCACAGGGTCGGCACGTTACGGTGAGAGATTGTGACCGACAGTACCGCCACCACGCGCCCGCGCCGCACCGCCAAGCGCGCGTCCAGCTGGAAGATCCTGCTGCGGGATGTGGTGGTCATCTTCGTCGTCGCGGTCCTGGTCTCTTTCCTGATCAAGACGTTCGTCGCGCGCTCCTTCTACATCCCCTCCGGGTCGATGGAGAACACGCTGCAGATCAACGACCGGATCATCGTCAACGAGCTGCAGCCGAAGGTGTTCCCGCTGCAGCACGGCGATGTGATCGTCTTCAAGGATCCGGGCGGCTGGCTGCCCCCGGCCCCGCCGCCCACGGGCAACGCGTTCCAGCAGGGTGTCGGCGCCGTGCTCGACTTCGTCGGCCTGGGGGCCTCCGACTCCGACCAGCACCTGGTGAAGCGGCTGATCGGCCTGCCCGGCGACCACGTCACCTGCTGCAACGCCCTCGGTCAGATGAGCGTCAACGGCGTGCCGCTGAAGGAGCCCTACGTGCTGCTCCCGGCCGGGGTGCAGGCGGTCTCCGAGAAGTCGTTCGACGTCACCGTGCCGAAGGACATGGTCTGGGTGATGGGCGACAACCGCTACAACTCGGCCGACTCCCGGTACCACATGGACGACCCGGGCAAGGGCTTCGTGCCGCTGTCGGACGTCGTCGGCAAGGCATTCGTGATCAGCTGGCCGGTCAGCCACTGGTCGTGGCTCGACAACTACCCGGACACGTTCCGCGGCGTCGAGCGCGAGGACCAGTAGTCCTCAGTTCTCCGAGCGCCCCTGCCGCCAGTAGCCCATGAAAGCGACGCGGGAGCGGTCGATGCCGTGCTCGCGCACGAGCAGCCGCCGGAGCGTCTTGACGGCCGCGGACTCGCCCGCGATCCAGGCGTAGAAGCCGGGATGCGCGTCCTCCGGGCTCTCCCACAGGATGTCGAGGTCCACATCCACCTCGTCGAGGGTCTGCGCGGTGCGGGCCGCGGCGCGCGAGACGATCGCGGGGTTCGCGGCGAGCCAGCCCCGCACGGCCGGGAGGAGCGCCGTTCCCGTGATGGCCTGACCGCCACGGGCGAGCCAGGTGACCTCGGCGTGAGACGGCAGGTCAAGCGTGAGCGCATCCTCCGCCGACGGCACCTCGATGAACGCGCGGGCGCGGCGTCCGGCGGGCAGCGACTCGAGGATGGACGCGATGGCGGGCGCCGCGGTCTCGTCCCCGACGAGCAGAAGCTCGCGCGCATCCCCCGGACGCCAATCGATGCCGACGCCCCGGTGCGGGCTGCGCGCATCCGGACCAATGACGACCAGCTCGGAACCGGGACGCGCGCCCAGCAGCCAGCGCGCGGCCGGTCCGCCGTCGCCGTGGGTGACGAAGTCGATGTCGAGGCGGCAGCCGTCGGTGTCGATCGCGCGCACCGTGTAGGTGCGGAACGGGTTGCGCCGGTGCTCGGGCAGCCCGCGCCAGCGCTCGTACCAGTCGCCCGCGTACGGGGATTCCGCGTCGCCGAACCCGAGATCGGAGAAGCTGCCGTCCGCCAGCGGGAAGACCAGTTTGATGCGCTGGTCCAGGCACTCAGTGCCGAAGTGCTCGAAGTCGCCGCAGTGGAAGCTCACGCGGGTGAAGTGCGGGCTCAGCCGGCGGACCTCGGCGACCGTCGCGCGATACGGCCGGTACGCGGGCCGGGGCCGCTCGGTACGGGTCGGGGCGAGGATCGTCACGAAGGTAAGGCTACCCTAAGCGGCTCGGAGCTCTCCTGACGATCCGCTGAGTCTCGCGGTGAAAAGTGTCCCGGGCCAGAATGTCGAGATGCGGACATCCCGTTCGACGCCCCGATGAATCGCTCACGATCGAGAGGAAGAGACGATGAAGTACATGATGTTCGTGATCACCGACAGCCAGCCGGACGCCGAGCGGGACGAGTCCGACGTGGACGTCTGGGTGGACGAGCTGGATGCCGGCGGCAAGCGCATCATCGGGGAGGTGCTGCAGGCGCCGACCGAGTCGCGTGTCGTGCGCGTCCGAGACGGCAAGCGCTATGTCACCGACGGGCCGTTCGCCGAGACCAAGGAGTGGATCTGCGGCTTCGACATCCTCGAGGTCGAGAACCTGGACGAGGCGGTGGAGATCGCCTCGCGGCACCCGATGGCCCGCAACGGGCAGCTCGAGCTGCGCCCGTTCATGGAGTGGGACGAGGCAGCTTCGGCGTGAACGATCGGCCGGTCGTCGTCACGGCCGCGGGCGCTGTCCGCGGCCGCGACGACGGCCGCGTCGCCGCCTGGCGCGGCATCCGGTACGCCGAGCCGCCGACCGGTGCGCGGCGGTGGCGGGCGCCGGTGCCGGCGCAGCCGTGGACGGGCGTGGCCGACGCCGAGCGGTTCGGACCGGCCGCGCCGCAGCGTCCGAACCCGTCCGTCCCCCTCGCGCCGGGCGAGCCCGGGGGTCCGAGGATGGACGAGGACTGCCTGTTCCTCAACGTCGTCCGCCCGTCCGCGGACCGAACCGACGGGCGTTCGCGGCCGGTGATGGTCTGGCTGCACGGCGGCGCGTACGCGATGGGCTCCTCCAGCCAGCTGGTGTACCACGGCGAAACGCTCGCGGTCGACGGCGACGTGGTGATCGTGACCCTCAACTACCGGCTCGGCGCGCTCGGTTTCCTCGATCTCGCGGCCGCCGGGGTGCCGGACACCGAGACCAATCGTGCGCTTCGCGACGTACTGCTCGCCCTTCGCTGGGTGCAGCACAACATCGCGGCCTTCGGAGGCGACCCCGGCGCCGTGACCCTCTTCGGCCAGAGCGCGGGCGCCGGCCTCGTGATCGCGCTGCTCGCCTCACCTTTGGCCACCGGGCTGTTCCACCGTGCGATCGCGCAGAGCCCTCCGGCCGGGTCTATGTACGGCCCGGAGCGGTCGGCGGTGGTCACCCGCCGCTTCGTCGAACACCTCGGCACCGACGCGGGCGACGTGGCTGCGCTCCGCGAGACACCGGTCGACGCGATCGTGGATGCGGCGGCCGCCGTGTACACCGAGATCCCGCGCGAGCATCCCGGCACCCTCGCCTTCGCCCCGGGGATCGGCGACGACGTGCTCCCGGAGTCGCCGCTGCGGGTCCTCAGCGAGGGCCGCGGTCTGCCGGTTCCGCTCATCGTCGGCACCAACCGCGACGAGGCGACGCTGTTCCGGCTCATGCGGTCGCCGCTCCTGCCGATCCGGCGCCCGGCTCTCGAGCGGATGTTCGCCGCCATGCAGGAGGAGCAGGCGCGCGGCGGCCCGGATGGCGTGCGACTCCCTCCCCCGGCCGCGTGCGGGCCGCATACCCGGGCAGCTCGCTGTCGCGCGGCGTGCGAGTGGCGACCGACATCGCCTTCCGGATGCCCGCGCTCTGGCTGGCCGCCGGTCACAGCACCGTCGCCCCGACCTACCTGTACCGCTTCGACTTCGCGCCCCGACTGCTCCGGCTGTCCGGTATCGGCGCCGCCCACGCCACCGACCTGCCGTACGTCTGGGGCGAGTTCGGCGGACTCCCGCACGACCCGTCGTTCCTGCTGGGCGGGCGGCGCGCGGCGGACGACCTCTCGGTACGCCTCCGCGCGCGCTGGGCCGCCTTCGCGCACGGCGGCACCCCGGGGCCGGACTGGCCTCCCTACGACGCCTCGGCCCGCTCGACGCTCGTGATCGACCGCGAGGACCGGGTCGTCCCCGACCTCGACGCCGCGCTCCGCGCCGGCTGGGGAGAACAGATCCTGTCCTTCAGCTGAGCCGCCCCTAGACTGACCGGTATGGTGCTGCTGCCGATGATCGTGTTCGCGCTGTTCGTGTTCGCGCTCGTCGACATCATCCTGCGCCGCCAGGACCAGGTGAAGCACCTGCCCAAGGTCGCGTGGGTGTTCATCGTGATCCTGCTGCCGCTCGTCGGGAGCATCCTGTGGTTCGCCGTCGGGCGTGAGTATGAGCCGTCGACGCAGCGGCGCACGCTGCGGATGCCGACCGTCGGCCGGCCCTCCGCCGCCGCGTCGCCGGTCGAGTACAGCGCGCGCCGGGACACGGATCCGCTCAGCACGGAGGCGCAGCTCGCCGCGCTGCAGCGCGAGATCGAACAGGCCGAGCGCGACCAGCGCATCCGGGAACTCGAGCGGGAGCTGCGCCGCCGGAACGACGCGGACGAGCCGGCCTAGCCGTCGGCCGCAGGCGTCTGCGCGGCGACGAAGCGCAGCGCGTCCTCCGCCATCCCGGGCGTCAAGTCGTGCCCGGCGTCCGGGTAGACCCGCTCGGTGAGCGTCGTGTGGCCGGGCAGGAACTCGCGCATCCGGGCGATGTCGTCCAGCGTGATCGCGTCATCCTTCGCCCCGTGGCCCCAGAACACCGGCGGCCGGCGTTCGGCGAGCGCCGCATCCCCGCGTTCGCCGTCGATCGTCGTGAAGCCGCCCAGCGTCACCACGAACGCCAATCGCTCCGGCGCGCGCCGCATCGCCTGCAGCGCCGTCGCTCCGCCCTGCGACCAGCCGATCGCGCCGACCACCGCGTCGCCGGCGTTCTCGTCGATCCACGCGAGGAGGTCGTCGGCGGCGGGCGCCGCATCGCGGGAGCTCGCGCCCCGGGCTCCGTCGTCGGCGACGGGGAACCACTCCCACCGGTCGCCGAGCGGTACCGCCCCTTGGAGGAGCACCGTCCGCCAGCGGGACGGCGCGCGCTCCGCGATCCAGGCGAGGTCGTCGCGCACGCCGTAGCGGCCGTGGAGGAACAGCAGGACAGGATCGGACGCCATGGCTCCATTCAGCCCCCGCTGGACCGCCAGGTCCACCCCGGCCCTCCTGCCCCTAGGATGACGTCGTCCGCACTGCGCCGGGGAGGAGCGAGGCGTGAACTGGTTCTACGAGACGCCCGACGTCATCGCACTGCCCGCGTTCGTGCTGTTGTTCGTCGCCGGTTCGTGCGGGATCGTGCTGCTGCTCCGTCCCTTCGTCCGGCGGCAGGCGGCGAAGGCCGCGGAATGGGATCGGGTGCTCGGCTACGTCGTGGGCACCTTCGGCGTCTTCTTCGGCATCCTGCTCGGACTCGTGGCCGTGTCCGTCTACACCGACTACTCGGACACGCATTCCGCTGCCCTGGAGGAGTCGTCGCAGCTCAGCGCGCTCTACCGGGGCGTCGCTTCTCTACCGGAGCCTTTGAGCCGCGAGCTGCAGAGCGAGCTGAAGGGGTACGTCCGCACTGTCATCGACGGAGACTGGCCGCAGCAGCAGCGTGGCGAACTCCCGAAAGCGAGCACGCCCGGCGTCGATCAGCTGGAGAAGCGCATCTCCTCCTTCTCCCCCACCGACGGACGTGAGCAGGCCCAGCTGACCCAGCTCCTCGCGACGTTCGACAGCTTCGTGGAGGCGCGGCGAGCCAGGATCGACGCCACCACGCTGCAGCTGCCCCCGCTGTTCTGGGCGGTGATCTGGGTGGGCGCGATCATCAACGCCGTCTTCATCGCGTGCATCGACGTCGCGAACGTGCGGCTGCACCTGCTCATGGCCGGTCTCCTGGCCGTCTTCATCGGCCTGGTGATGTTCGTGACCGCCGACATGGACCATCCGTACGCCGGCACCATCTCCGTCGACCCGGGCGATTTCGTCCGCCTGCTGCAGCAGTGGGAGTCCCGCGCCTGACAGTGCGCTCCATATCGCGTCACGCTGGACGGCAACCCTCGTCTCCACAGGTGAGACCGTCGAATCCGGGGAACGAGATGCCAGACCGCAACACACCGCAGACCGCCGCGGCGCATGCCCGCGTGCCTGTTCAGCACAACGCCGCATGGATGAGGCTCCGCCATGCCGTCGCCGCCGAGTACATCGCCAAGCTGCCCGACCTGCTGTCCCTCGACGACTTCGCCCGGTTGACCGGCATGCCGACCGCCGAGGTCCGCCGCGCCACGATGACCGGCGAGCTCATCGTGTCGCTCCGCGACGGCGGCTACGGGATCGCGCCGGCGGACAACGTCACCTACCTGATCGGTGAGCGCTTGCTGCGGCTCGCCTCCGATCCTGGGCCCGCGCCGAAGGGCAGCCCACGACCCGCTCGGACGCTCGAGGTGAGCACGGCCGCCTACGAGCGAGTCTGGGAGGAGGCGGTGCAGGCCGGGATCTCCCCGCGCGAAGCGCTCGACCGGCTGCTCTTCGGCGACTGATTCAGGACGTGAGGCGCGCGGCGGGGCGGGTCGCCCACCCCCGGCGCACCAGCGCCGGCCACGCCACGGCCCACACCACGGCGAGCGCCAGCGCGGCCGCCGCCGACCGGATGGTGCCGAGCAGGTTGGAGAACCCTCTCGCCCGGATGACGAACACCGTGGGCACGAGGAAGACGGCGATGAGCAGCAGCCACGCGAGCGGCTGGATCGGAGGGCAGTACGCCATCGCGCCGAACAGCAGCGCCGCCGTCGACGCCAGGCCGTGCTTGAGCCGGCCCTCGACCGCGACGACCAGCAGCACGCAGAGCAGCAGTGAGGCGGAGATCCACGGGGCGAGGACCGCGCCGGCTTCGACGAGCCGAGCATCGGTCACGACGAGCGCTGCGGCGATGCCCTCCCATCCAGCGGCGGCCGCGTAGCGGGACAGCGACTGGAGTGCGTGCTCGCCGGCGAAGAGCGGGAGAAGCAGCACCGAACCGAGCGCGACGACCGACCCCGCGATGCGCAGGAGGAGGTACAGACCGTCGCGCCCGTACCTCCTCCGGGCGGTCATCCCTCGTCCTTCCTGGCCTGCCGCGCCCGACGGCCGCCGCGGACCACGACGAAGAAGAACAGGGTCAGCGTGACGGCGAGGCCTCCGATCATCAGCACGCTGCCGCCGATCGAGTGCGCCCACTCGAACGTCTCCCGACCGTGAGCGCCGAAGACCCAGGCGAGCGCCGCGAGGCGCACCTGGTTGAGCAGCACCATGGTGGTCACGGCGATCGCGCTGGCGAGCAGGACACGCAGGATCGCGAAGCGCGGGATCAGCATCATCAGCGCGGCGAACAGCAGGATGGCGCCGACGTAGAAGGCGATGGAGCACTCGGCGGTCATCCGGAGCCCCAGCCAGGTGTCGCCCTGCTTGAAGAGCACGATGGGGCTGCCGTTGGATTCGGCGGTCAGCGCGTCCGAGGCGAAGAGGAAGGGCAGGAGCTTGCCCGACATCGCGATCTCGTAGCCGCGCATGGTGCGCTCCGTGATGAACAGCGCGATCGCAACAGCGGCGAGCGCAAGCGCGAGGGGGAGGCGGAGCAGCCAATGCGGACCTCGCTGGGCCGGCTGGGCAGTACGGGCCTCTCGACGGGAGACGACGGGCGGTACGGCGGCGGTGGACATGGGTTCCTCGATTCGGGTCGGGCAGGTTGGGGCGGGCATGGCGCGCAACGCGCACCCTTACTTCAAGAGACCGTCCAGCGGCCGGGTCATGACGCGGCTTCTGATACTTCAGCAGCCGGTCGGCGGCCTCGGCGTCGCGTGTGCAGTGCCGTCGTCACGGCGACGCCGGCACCGAGCAGCACCAGGAATCCGCCCGCTGCGATCTCCGCCAGGGGAAAGCCGTCGGGCACCTCACGTGTGTCGATCACGATCGGCACGGTGGCGCGATCGACGGCGCCCCACACCTGTTGTTCGACCGTGACGATGGTGCTGCCGTCCCCCATGGGCTGTGCGGAGCGGCAGCTCCAGGAACCCGCGCTGGCGCGGGCCGAGCAGAGCACGGTCCCCTCTCGGTCGTAGACCGTGATCGTCGCGTCGGACTGGCCTGTGCCCCGGAAGACCGGGGTCGACGTGCGTTCGATGGCGCCGGGGGACGGCGACGTGATAGTGACCTCGGACACGGCCGACGCGGCCGACGCCGTCCCGAGCACGGTCCCCACCGCCACGAGGGCGGCGGCCGCGAAGAGGATGCGGGTGCGCATGTGCGCTCCTTTCGTGTCGAGGCCGCACTCAGGCGGCGACAGGGGTCTCCACGGTGCGCTTGGTCTTGTCCCATCCGGTCTTCCTCTGGAGGATCCGGACCAGCGCGCCCCAGGCGCAGATGTAGGAGAGGTAGTTCATGACCACGAACGAGTGCCCCATGAGGAACGCCCGCCCGAGTCCGATCCCCCGGTCGCGTCGCAGGTAGACGATCGAGGTGAAGAGCGCCGGTGCGAAGGTCAGGAGGTACCAGGCGACGAGTCCGATCACGAGGGTGACCGGGCCGTCGACGAAGGCGAAGGACGACTGGATGCGCGTGATGAACATGAAGAGCGTCCAGTGCGACAGGATCGACCAGGGCAGGTCGAAGAGCCACGGCACCACCAGGTAGCCGGAGAGCTCGAGCGCCTTGGGGGCGCTCAGCTTCGGGTTCGACCAGATCTCCGGCAGGCGCTTGCCCGCCATCATGTGGCCCTGGTACCAGCGGCGACGCTGCACGATGAGCCGCTTGAGGTCTTCCACGCCCTGCTGGTCGACCGACGCCTTCGGAGTCGTGGTCAGCTCCCAGCCGTTGTTGGACAGGCTGACGGCCAGGTCGAGGTCTTCTGTGAGCGACGAGGACCACGGCATCGCGTTGAGCCCTTCGAGAGCAGACATCCGCGTGAACTGCCCGTTGCCGCCGAGGGAGACCGTGCCGGTCTTGCGCCGACCGAACTGGGTGACCGCCGACATCGACCAGAACTGGAAGTCCTGGAAGCGGGTGAGGAAGTTCTTCCCGCGGTTGCGGATGCGCACGGCGAGCTGCACACCGCCGACCTTCTCGTCGTCGAACAGCGGGAGCACGTGGCTGAACGCGCCGTCGGACAGGCGGCCGTCCGCGTCCATGACCAGGATGATGACGTTCGAGGTGTCCTGACCGCGCTCGGCGACCAGCTCGCGGACGAGCCGGTAGGCGTCGTTCAGCGCCTCGCCCTTGCCCTGGCGCGCGTTCGGGAGCTCGCGGCTCAGGACGATGGTCGAGTCCCCGCCCTCGCGGGCGGCGAGCTCGGCGGTCGCGTCGTCGGAGGCGTCGTCGATCACGATGGTCGTGACCCGTCGCCCGCCGCGGAGGGCGGCAACCGTCGGTCCGATCACCGCCTCTTCGTTGAGGCACGGGATCAGGACGTAGACGTCGTGCGTCTCCGGGTCGTCGATGTACGGATCGAGGTACGAGGTCTCGCCCTGCTCGCCGAGCTTGGCGCCCAGCTTCCGGCTCTCGTGCAGCCCCGCGATCATCGACACCAGGAAGTAGGCGAGGGAGAGGCAGACCACCACCCCGGCGATGGCGTTGATGATGGCGATCGTGATCGTCATGGTTCGGGCCTTTCGGGTGGGGTGACCTCCTGCGCGGTTCGGGGCCGCGGAGAGGCCGGGCATCCGGCGGAATGCCCTCATATGTAGAGACCGATCGAGGGGCGAATCCTGACGCGGTCATCGAATAAAGGCATTTGGCTGGGTTTCGCAGTTCCGGCGTCATAGCAGGCGGGTGGAGGGAGTCCTTCTCAGTAGCCGGGGAATCCGCCCGGCGGAGAAACCAACCCGTCCCCTCGGCCCGCGGGCCGACCCACCCGAACGAGGAACCATGAAGCTCAGAAGAGGACTCATCGGCGTCGCCCTGGCGCTGGTCATCACCGGAGGATCGGCCGTCGCCGCCAACGCTGCGGAACCGTCGGACGCCTCCCCGCCGCGGCCGCCGACAAGGACGCCGTGACGTTCACCTCCCCCGCACCGGAGTCGACCGTCGACAACCGGTTCCCCCACTTCACCGGCACAGGCAAGGCCGGCGCCTCGGTCCTCGTGACGGACGTGCGGGGCACCGTGCTCTGCGCCGCCCGGGTCACGGGCGACGGCTGGTCCTGCGACAGCGTGGTCCCCATGGGCGACGGCTATGTCTCCGCCGTCGCCACCCAGGACGCATGGGCGGCGAAGACGTCCGCGACCGTCAGCTTCACCATGAAGCACACCGACAAGCCGGCCGTCCCGCTGTGGGTCTTCGCCGCAGGCGGCGGAATCGTGCTGCTGCTGGTCGCCGCAGCGAGCATCCTCGTCGCCCGCAACCGCCGCGCGCAGTCCCCCGAGTCGACGGAGTCCTCCGAGGCCCCGGAGTCGCCGGTTGAGAGCACGAACTCGCTCGAGGCACAGAAGGCGTCGGTCGTCTGATGGGTGCGATCGCCTCGCAGTCCGCGGCCGCACCGGCTCGGAACGCGACCCGCACGGTCGCCCGGCGCCCCCGTGAGAAGGGTGCCTCCGCGCACTACCCCGCGGTCGACGGTCTGCGAGGCATCGCCATCCTGTCCATCGCGGTCTTCCACACCGGACTCTACGAGAACGGGATCCTCGGCGTGGACGCCTTCCTGGTCCTCTCCGGGTTCTTCGTCACGCTGACGCTCGGTCGCGGTTATCTCCGGCGTGGGACGCTCGGCCTTCGAGGGTTCTACGGCCGCCGGATCAAGCGCCTGCTCCCCGCCCTGCTGCTGGTCCTCGGGCTGACGGCAGTGGCGGTCTGGATCTGGGGCACCCCGCGGGAACGCGGTGAGCTGCTGCCGCGCGGCCTGTCGGCCATCCTCAACGTCGCCAACTGGCAGGCCATCGCCCAGGGAGACGCCTACTGGAGCACGATGGGCCAGCCCGGCCCGCTCTCGCACCTCTGGTCGCTGTCGCTCACCGAGCAGTTCTACCTGATCTGGCCGCCACTGATCGCCCTCATCGTGTTCATCGCGCGCAAGGCGGGAGCCATCCGGCGGACCACCGCGCTCGTGGCCATCGGCGTGATCTCCCTCGCCGTGTTCCTCGAGCTCAGCGTCTGGAACGGGCTGGTGTTCGCCGCCGAGGGCGCGGACCGGGCGTACATGGGCACGGACACCCACGGCCTGGCCCTCGCGGCGGGTTCCGTCGCCGGGATCGTCGTGCTGCTCGCCGAGGCCCGCGGACGTCAGCGCTCCGGCCGCAGGCTGTCGCCGGCGGTCACGGCGGCGCTGGGAGCCGTCGCGCTCGTCTCGCTGGTGACGCTCTCGGTGTGCGCCGACTCGTACCGCGCGGAGTGGCTGTACTACGGCGGCTTCGCCGCCGCCGCCGCGCTGGTCGCCGCCCTGGCCGTACTGCTCACGAAGCCGAGCCCGCTGTCGGCGGCGCTCTCGGTCGCTCCGCTCGCCGCGATCGGCCGCATGTCCTACGCGATCTTCGTGGTGCACATGCCGGTGATCTGGCTCACGCGGACGCTGCTCTACACGACCTCCGACCTCCTGGTGCTCGCGGTCTCCCTTCCGGTCACCCTGATCATCGCGGCGGTCGTGCACTACACGTTCTCCGAGCCGTTGCGGACGCGGAGCTGGCGCGCCAGCGGCCGGGTCGTCGCCGGGCTGATGACGGCTGTCACCGCCGCCGTCGTGGCCATCGTCGCCGTGCTGCCCACAGGCACTGCGGGTTCGCCGCGGGTCGTCACCCTGGGCGACTCCCTCGCCAACGACTTCGCCTCGGCTCTCGAGATGACATCGTCGGACTTCTCGGTCATCGACGGAGGCCTCGGCGGCTGCGGGATCATGTCCCCGGAGGCGACGCGGACCCACGCCGACGAGAAGCTGGATGTGCCCGTCGGCTGCCTGCCCTGGGAGAACCGCTACGCGCAGCTCCTGCAGCAGCACAAGCCCGATGTGGTCGTGATCGACCTCGCCTGGGACGGGGTCGAGCAGCGGATCGACGGGAAGTGGGCCGACCTCACGTCGCCCGCTATGCAGGACCGCTACCGCACCCAGCTGGACACCCTGGGCACCGTTCTCGAGGCGAGCCCGGCGCAGGTCCTCATCGCCGACTCCCGCGCCGAGACCGGCGTCACGAATCCCGGATCCTCGGCCGTTCACTCGCGTCTGGTGGCCGAGTTCGCCCAGAAGCACGACACCGTGACCCTGCTCGAGCTGAACGCGCGCATGTGCCCGAAGGGCGAATGCCGGAGCACGACCGCCGGCGGCGCCGAGCGGTACCTCGACGGCGTCCACTTCACCCGGGCGGGTCTCGCCGAGCTGGGCCCGTGGCTGGCATCCGCGGTCACGCGGGTCTCGTCCTGACCCGTCCGACGTGCGGGGTCCGCAGGCGCGGGCTCCGCACGGAGCCGGCTGCGGGACTCGAACCCGCGACCGCTCGCTTACAAGGCGAGTGCTCTACCAACTGAGCTAAGCCGGCACGGCGGTCGCCCGCCGCCCCCAATCCTACGGGGTCGAAGGTCGCCCTACTTGGTGGGCGTGGCCGTCGGCGTCGGGGTGGGGGTCGCGGTCGACGTATACTGGTCGCCCTGCGCCTGGAGCACGAACGCCTTGAAGTCGTCCGCGTTCGTCAGGGAGCCCGTGTAGGGCTTGCCGTTGACGAGCACCAGCAGCGCGTTGGTCATCTTGGACACGTCGGAGTTCGGGATGGGGCCGCTGAGAGCGCGGTCGCTCGCCGTGGTCACCCAGCTCTTGAACCGGCCGTCGTCGATGCAGGAGTCGATCTCGCTCGTCTTGCCTGCGCCGGACGCGGCGGCGCGCTGCTTCAGCGTGTCGTCGGTGAGGCCGGGGCCGCCCTCGGCGGGCTGCTTCTCGAACAGGGAAGCGTTGAACTTCCAGAACGCGTTCGGGGAGTAGTTGGCCACGCAGGCCGCGGCGTTGGCGGCGCGCAGCGAGTACTTCGTGCCCGCCGAGTGGCTGGTGTAGATCGCGACCGGGTGCATCTCGACCGTGACCGCGCCGTCCTTCACCAGCGGCTCCAGCTGCTCCAGGTTGGTGCGCTGGAAGTCGCCGCACAGCTTGCACAGGTAGTCCGCGTAGATGCGGATGTCGACCGTGCTGGCCTTCGGGTCGGGGGTGTTCGCGACCGGCTGGGCGTCGGGCGCCAGGGCGGTCGTGGTCTTGACCTTGAGCCCGGAGCCCACGACCACGCCGTCGCTGGCCATGTTCTTGGGGCCGGGCACGGGCGGGCGGATGGCGGACACGAGCACGACGGCGACGATGGCGAGCACGGCGATGACGCCGACGGTGATGCCTCCGCCGATCAGCAGGCGACGGCGGCGCTCCTTACGCTGGTGGGAGGTGCGCAGCTGTCGCGCCTTCTCGCGCGCGGCGGCGCGGACGTCGCCGGAACGGCTGTCGTCGGGGTTCGTCTCAGGACTCATATCTTCCGGATGCTGCTCTCGGGGGTCGGACGGCCGCGCGGGGGGACGCGGCGGGTGGCGCACTCCGGCGCACACAACCGGGACAGCGTATTCCGGCTGTCTGGGAATCGACCAGACGGTCCCTGGACGCCCGCGGTCCGAAGCACCCCTTCCGATGTCATATTATGGCCACGTGGCATCGACGCCATCGGACGTCACGCCACGCGTTCATCCATTCACAACGGATCGTCCGGCACGTACCTGCCGGTGAAGGAGACAGAAAGAAAATGGCGACAGTCACCTATGACAAGGCGACCCGGCTCTACCCGGGTTCCAACCGCCCCGCAGTGGACGCCCTCGACCTCGAGATCGCAGACGGCGAATTCCTCGTCCTCGTCGGCCCCTCGGGCTGTGGAAAGTCCACCTCCCTCCGCATGCTCGCGGGCCTCGAAGAGGTCAACGACGGCAACATCTTCATCGGTGAGCGCAACGTCACCGACGTGCCGCCGAAGGACCGCGACATCGCGATGGTGTTCCAGAACTACGCGCTGTACCCTCACATGACCGTCGCCGAGAACATGGGCTTCGCCCTGAAGATCGCGGGCGTCGGCAAGGAGGAGCGCGCGCAGCGCGTCCTCGAGGCCGCCAAGCTGCTCGACCTCGAGCCGTACCTCGGCCGCAAGCCGAAGGCGCTCTCCGGCGGTCAGCGTCAGCGCGTCGCCATGGGCCGCGCGATCGTCCGCTCCCCCCAGGTGTTCCTCATGGACGAGCCGCTGTCGAACCTCGACGCCAAGCTCCGCGTCCAGACCCGTACCCAGATCGCCTCGCTGACCCGCCGCCTCGGCGTCACCACCGTCTACGTCACGCACGACCAGACGGAGGCGCTGACCATGGGCGACCGCATCGCGGTCCTCAAGGACGGCGTGCTGCAGCAGGTCGGCACCCCGCGCGACCTGTACGCGCAGCCGAACAACGTGTTCGTCGCCGGCTTCATCGGCAGCCCGGCCATGAACCTGTTCACCGCCGACGTCACGGACGGCGGCATCAAGTTCGGCAACGCGGTGGTCCCGGTCGAGCGCGACACCCTCGCCGGCGCCGGCCAGACGGTCACCATCGGTGTCCGCCCGGAGGACGTCGTCGTCTCCAGCACCGAGGGCAGCGGCCTGAAGGTGACCGTCGACCTCGTCGAGGAGCTGGGCGCCGACGGCTACCTGTACGGCCACTCCGAGGTCGAGGGCAAGCGCACCGACATCGTCGGCCGCGTGGACGGCCGCGTTCACCCGAACGCGGGCGACACCGTCTACATCACGCCGAAGCCGGGCCACGTCCATGTCTTCAACTCGGAGACGGGCGAGCGCCTGGGCGGCGCGGTCGTCGACTAAAGTTCCAGGAGCGAATCCTCACTCTGCCGCAGTCCGGTTCGGGCTGCGGCAGAGTGCTTAAACCGACCGGAGGAACCACCGTGGCCGGATCCGTCAACATCACCGCAGCGACCGTCGACCCGGCGCTCCTCGATCTGCCCTGGAGCGTCCCGCTCGAGGACTGGTCGAATCAGCACATCGCGCTGCTGCCCAAGGGCATCAGCCGGCACCTCGTTCGCTTCGCGAACATGTCCGGCTACGTCATCGCCATCAAGGAGACGACGGCCGAGATGGCGCAGCGCGAGTACGACATGCTGCGCACGCTGCAGCGGCTCGATGTGCCCTGCGTCGACCCGGTGGCGGTGATCAAGAACCGCACCGACGACGACGGCACCCCGCTGAACGCCGCGCTGGTCACCCGGCACCTCAAGTTCTCACTCCCCTACCGCGCGCTGTTCTCGCAGACGCTTCGGCCGGACACGGCCACCCGCCTGGTGGACGCGCTCGCGGTGCTGCTGGTCCGCCTCCACATCGTCGGCTTCTTCTGGGGCGACGTGTCGCTGTCCAACACGCTGTTCCGCCGCGACGCGGGTGCGTTCGCCGCCTACCTGGTGGACGCGGAGACCGGCCAGCTCTACGAGGGGGCCTCTCGAACGGTCAGCGCGAGAACGACCTCGAGATCGCCCGGGTCAACATCGCCGGCGAGCTGATGGACCTGGAGGCCGGCGGCCGCGCCGATGAGGAGCTGGACCCGATCCGCGTCTCGGACGGCATCGTCGCCGCCTACCGCTCGCTCTGGAAGGAGCTGACCGGCAGCGAGTCGTTCTCGTCGTCCGAGCGCTGGCGCATCAGCGAGCGCGTCGAACGACTCAACGAACTGGGCTTCGACATCGAGGAGCTGGCGATCAAGACGTCGGAGGAGGGCACCAAGGTGCGCATCCAGCCGAAGGTCGTGGATGCCGGACACCACCAGCGCCGCCTGCTGCGCCTCACGGGCCTCGACACCGGCGAGAACCAGGCACGCCGCCTCCTCAACGACCTAGACTCCTACGCGGCCACGCTCGGCAAGGAGGGGCTGGACGAAGAGGCGATGGCACACGAGTGGCTGATGCGCGTGTTCGAGCCGGTCATCCGCTCGATCCCGGCCGACCTCAAGGGCAAGCTCGAGCCGGCGGAGGTATTCCACCAGCTGCTGGAGCACCGCTGGTTCATGTCGCAGAAGGAAGGGCGGGATGTGCCCCTCGCCGAGGCCCTGACCTCGTACATCAACGACATCCTGCGCCACCGCCGCGACGAGGCGACGGTGATCGCCCCACCGACCGAGACGATCAGCATCCCGGTGCTGAGCGGTGCCGACGCCGATGAGGACGAGGACGAGGACGACTGGAGGTCGAAGGTCTGAGTCGGCTTTACCATTGCCACGCAAAGGTGTCCCCGTGACTGCCTTTTCCAATTTGATCGAAAGGCTCGTCTATACGGCACACGTCGAGCACGGACTCGAGTACTCCCTCGAGGGAATCGGTGACCCAGAGCTCCGGCTCAAGTTAAGTGGACCTAAGGGAGATTCACTCGTCCTCAGCTGGTTTGAAGAGCAGGGCGCAAATCACGTCGACTGGCTTCTGGAAAGCGAACGAAGTGGGCGCGTCTCGCACAGTGAGGGGCGCTATCCACGAGATAAGCCCACACGCCTCGTGATCGACTTTGTAACAGAGGCGGCACCAAAGCCGAAGGCAGCATCGATCCGACCCAAGGGCAAGTTGGTTTCGCGCGTGTTCGGCTGGACGCTGTTGTTCGCTGTCTTTGTGTCGATTCGAGTGATTGCAATCTCGATCCCGCCCTCTTTTTGGGAGCCTTCTCGTCAGAACACCCGAGTGAATGACGGCGGGAGGATGTTCGAGACCGCTCAGCAGCTCACCAATTTCATTCTCCCAACGGACCTGCCACGGGTCGTTCTTGGGACGCTCGTGAATCAACCCGCGCTCGGATTTACGTTGATAGCGCTGACGACGCTGATGTTCATGCAGATCTCTATGCCCTGGCTCTCTCTAAGCATCGATACCGTGCATTGGCGAGGCGTCGGCATGCTAGCGGTATTGGGGATGGGCGTATGTGGGGCGGTAACTACTGCCCCATTTCCCTGGAATATTGCCCTCAGCGGCTTGTTCGCGGCCCAGTTGTGGACCGCCTGCTACGGGTGGACCATCGACTGGCAATTGCGGCGCTGGCTAGTTCTCTCTCGGGAAGCGCAGTTTGCGCGGAACGCTCTCAGCGTCGCTTCTCTTGAAATGGGCCACTATGCGACGCTTCACGATCTCGCTCACCATGTGAACGCGAACGCAACGAGAGCGCAAAGGGCAATCTGGAAATCGCGAGAGCGCGCGCTCCGAAAACCCAAGGTCGAACAGGCGTTCTTCGAGGCTCGGCTCGCCGCGAGCCTATTGCGGCGGGAACTTCGGGCGATAAGACGAGCTACCTCCACCAGCGCGGCCGACTTCAGGCGATGGGCGCGACGAGACGAACGCATGTTCCGACTTCGGAAATGGTTGGATTCTGTGTTGCCACTTTTGGTGGTGGGCGCGGTGCTTTTCATCGCTCTCGCCCCCACCCCGTGGATCGGGCCGACGTGCTTGGCGCAGGGCAAGAACGAGATGACCGTATTTGTGATCTCTGAGAGCCCCGCGGCCTACCTGACCGATGCAAGTCGGACTCTTGTTACACCGGGTCAGTGGGACGGGTTTTCGCGAAAACCCGGGAGTTGCGCAACCAAGTAGGTCGGGCCTCTCGCCCCAGCTCGGATGGCCGCGCGTCCGCCGCCCGGGCCGCTACGCTCGGAGAGTCACGCGATCGAGGAGCCTGATGTCGAACACCGACCCGTCCACCGGGCGACCCTACAGCGGGCAGCCCGTCGCGCCGCGGCCGTCCGGGCAGACCGGCTACGGACAGCCGTATCCGTACGCCCCGAACCCGTACGCGCCGAACCCGTACGCCTATGGGCCGCCCGCGCCGCGCACGAACGTGCTCGCGATCCTCTCGTTCGTCGCCGCGTTCGTGATGAGCCTCGCGGCGGTCATCTGCGGCCACATCGCCCTCGCGCAGATCAAGCGCACCGGCGAGGGCGGCCGCGGTTTCGCGATCGCCGGCCTGGTGCTCGGCTACGCCGGGATCGGGTTCTTCGTGCTGTTCTTCGCGATCTGGCTGGTGATGTTCATCGCCGTCGTGACGAACGGCTACGCGACCGGCTCCCTGTCCAGCTGAGCGTCAGGCCAGCTGAGCCTCAGGAGCGCTTGGCGGCCTTCGCCTCCGCACGCAGCTTCGAGATCTCGTAGAGTGTCACGCTCGCCGCGATGCCCGCGTTCAGAGACTCCGTGGAGGCGCTGATCGGGATGGACACGATCGCGTCGCAGGTCTCGGTCACCAGTCGCGAGAGGCCCTTGCCCTCGCTGCCGACGACGATGACCACCGGGCGGTCGGCGAACGACAGGCCCGGGAGGGACGTGTCGCCGCCCCCGTCGAGTCCGAGCACGAAGACGCCGGCCTTCTTGAAGTCCTTCAGCGTCTGGGTGAGGTTCGCCGCCATCGCGACGGGCGTGCGGGCGGCGGCGCCGGCCGACGTCTTCCATGCGGCGGCCGTCATGCCGACCGAGCGGCGCTGCGGCACGATCACGCCCTGGCCGCCGAATGCGGCGGTCGAGCGGATGATGGCGCCGAGGTTGCGCGGATCGGTGATGCCGTCGAGCGCGACGAACAGCGGGGTGTCGCCCTTGCGGATCGTGTAATCCAGCAGCTCGCCCGGGTGCCGGTACTCGTACGGCGGCACCTTGAGCGCGACGCCCTGGTGGACGGCGTCGCGGCCGGCGAGGCGGTCGAGCTCCGGCCGCATGACCTCGAGGATCGGGATGGCGCGGCTGGTCGCGATCGACAGGATCTCCTTCATCCGGTCGTCGAACTCCACCCGGGCGGCGACGTACAGGGTCGAGGCGGGGATGTCGGCGCGCAGGGCCTCGAGCACCGAGTTGCGGCCGGTCACGATCTCCGACTCGTCGCCGGTCTTCGCCCGGCGCGAGGCTCCGGACGCTCCGCGCGGTGCCGCGGCGTCCCGGCCGCCGCGTGCGGCCTTCTCGGCGGCGCGCTCGCGCAGCACCTTGGCCTTGTGCGCGGCGTGGTACTCGCGGTCCTCCGCCTTGGGCGTCGGGCCGCGGCCCTCGAGCGCCTTGCGCCCGTGGCCCCCGGTGCCGACCTGGGCGCCCTTCTTGCTCTTGCGAACGGCCCCGGCGCGGGGCTTGCCACCCGAGTTCTTCATGATCCGATGCTCCAATGCGACCCCGTCGGGGTGTCTTCGATGGTGATTCCTGCCGCGCTCAGCTCGTCGCGGATGCGGTCGGCCGCGGCGAAGTCGCGCGCCGCTCGGGCCTCCTGACGGTCGGCCAGCAGTCGCCCGATCAGCTCGTCGAGCGCCGACTCGGCCGCCGACGATCCGCCGGAGCGCCATTGCGGCGACAGCGGGTTGATGCCCAGCACCTCCGTCATGGCGAGCACGTGCCCGCGGGCGGCGGCGGCCGCTTCCAAGTCTTCCGCATCCAGCGCCGCGTTCCCTGAACGCACGGTGTCGTGCAGCACGGCGAGGGCCTGCGGCACCGCGAGGTCGTCGTCCATGGCCTCCGCGAACGCGTCGGGGACGATCTCGACGCCGTGGCCGGCGAAGCGGGTTCCGGCGAGCCTCCGCTCCACGCGTTCGAAGAACCCGGCGATGCGGTCGAGCGCGGCCTCCGCCTCGCTCAGCGAGCCGTCGTGGTAGTCGATCGTGGACCGGTAGTGCGCCGAGCCGAGGTAGTACCGGACGACCAGCGGCCGGGCGGCGCCGAGCAGGTCGGCGGCGTAGATCGAGTTGCCGAGCGACTTGCTCATCTTCTGGCCGTTCACGTGCACGAGCCCGTTGTGCACCCAGAAGTTCGCGAACGGGAAACCCGCGGCCGTCGACTGCGCGATCTCGTTCTCGTGGTGCGGGAAGCGCAGGTCGAGCCCGCCGCCGTGGATGTCGAACTGCGGACCGAGGTAGCGCCGCGACATCGCGGAGCACTCGATGTGCCAGCCGGGCCGACCGTCGCCCCAGGGCGACGGGAACGCGGCGGACTCCGGCTCGTCGTCCTTGCGGCCCTTCCACAGGGCGAAGTCGCGCGGGTCGCGCTTGGCGCGGGGTCGGCGTCGGCGGCCGCCTCCATGTTGTCGATGCTCTGGCGGGTCAGTTCGCCGTACGACGGCCAGCTCTTCACGTCGAAGTAGACGTCGCCCGAGCCGTCGGTCGCCGCGTAGGCGTGGCCGGCGTCGATCAGACGCTGGATGATCTCCTGCATCTGCGGGATGCTCGCGGTCGCGCGCGGCTCGTAGGTCGGCGGCAGCACGCCGAGCGCGCGGTAGGCGTCGGTGAACTCCAGCTCGAACCGGTACGCCAGCGCCCACCATTCCTCGCTGCCGCCCTCGGCCTGAGAGGCGGCGGCGTTGACGAGGATCTTGTCGTCGATGTCGGTGACGTTGCGGACCAGCGTGACGTCGAGTCCGCGGTACGTCATCCACCGACGCAGCTGGTCATACACCAGGGCCGAGCGGAGGTGGCCGATGTGCGGCGACGACTGGACGGTCGGGCCGCACAGGTAGATGCCGACCTCGCCCTCGCGCAGCGGGACGAAATCGCGGAGGGCGGCCGCCTTCGTGTCGAAGAGTCGCAGAGTCACGCACCAAGCCTAGAGGGAGCGGCCGTCAGGAGGCTGCGCGTTGCGCCAGCTCCTCGTTGACCGGGGCGAAGGCGGCGCGGTCGAGCAGCAGTTCGATGTGGGCGATGCGGCCGTCCCGGACGGTCAGCAGCTCGACGCAGCGCACGGCTCCCGCCGACGTGTCGGTGACGAAGTCGTAGACGACGCAGGCGCGGTCGCCGTCGGCGAACACCTCGCGGATCTCGTTGCGCACGAGGGCGGGCAGCAGCCGATGGATGGCCTTCAGCCAGCCGTCCTTGTCGCTCGTCGTCCCCGCGAATTCGGCCACGAGGGCGACGTCGAGCAGGTCGGCCAGCGGCTCCTCGTCATGCGCGCCCACCGCCTGGATGTAGCGCCGCGCGATCGTCTCCGTGTCGGTGGATGCCATCTCCGGTCCTTCCCGCGCCGCGACCGGCGGCGCTCCACCGGCCACCGTAGACCCGGCGGACCGGTTCAGGACAGCAGCAGCGCCGTCGCCTGGGCCGTCACGCCCTCGCCGCGGCCGGCGAAGCCGAGGCCGTCGGTGGTCGTCGCGCCGAGCGACACCGGGGCGCCGAGGATGGTCGACAGCAGCTCCTCCGCCTCCTCGCGTCGCGGGGAGAGCTTGGGGCGGTTGCCGATGACCTGCACCGCGACGTTGCCGATGCGGAACCCGGCCTCCTCGACCCGGCGTCGGGCCTCCCGGAGGAAGACGTCGCCGTGGGCGCCCTCGAGGCGCGGGTCGCCCGTCCCGAACACGCCGCCGATGTCGCCGAGGCCCGCGGCGGAGAGCAGCGCGTCGACGATCGCGTGCGCGACCGCGTCGCCGTCGCTGTGCCCGGCGAGGCCGGGCTCGCCCGGCCAGTGCAGCCCGGCCAGCCAGAGCTCGGCGTCCGGGTCGAAGGCGTGGGTGTCGCTGCCGGTGCCGATCCGCGGGACCGCGACGCCGGACAGCAGCTCCTCCGCCCTCCGCAGGTCCCAGGGCGTCGTCACCTTGAAGGCGTGCGCGTCGCCGGGCACCACATCCACCCGGAAGCCGGCGGCCGCGACCAGGCCCGCGTCGTCGGTCTCGTCGGACTCGGCGAGGGCGTACGCGGTGAGCAGCTGCTCGCGCGGGAAACCCTGCGGCGTCTGCACGGCCGACAGCGCGGAGCGGTCGACGGTCTCGTGCACCTGGCCGCCGTCGCCGACGCGCTTGACGGTGTCGCTGACGGGCAGACCCGGGATGACGCCGTACCCGCGTTCGAGCACGGCCTCCACCACCGCGTCGAAGAGGGCGGCCGGCGCGAGCGCCCGCGCGGCGTCGTGCACGAGGACGACATCGACGGAGGGGTCGACGACCGCAAGCCCCTCTGCGACGGACCGCTGGCGGGTGTCACCGCCGGCGACGACGGTGGTGGGTGCCCCGAGCGCCTGCTCGGCGAGAAAGGCGGCGTCCTCCGCGAGGTCGGCCGGTGCCACGACGATCGCCTCGGCCGCGTAGCGCATGCCCCGCACGGCATGGAGGGAGTGCTCCAGCAGCGTCCGCCCCTGCAGTGTCACGAACGCCTTCGGCCGGCCCGCGCCCAAGCGCGTCCCCGATCCCGCCGCGACGACGACGACCGCGACCCGCGGCTCCCGCATGCTCTCCACCCGACCACCGTACCGGGAGGCGCCGCCCCCGAGCACGACGAAGCCCCGCTGCATCGGGCAGCGGGGCTTCGTGAAAGCGGGGAGAGAATCCCTAGGAGGCCAGCACCTCGTCGAGCAGGCTGGAGGCCTTCTCGTCGTCGGTCTTCTCGGCCAGCGCCAGCTCGGAGATCAGGATCTGCCGGGCCTTGGCGAGCATGCGCTTCTCGCCGGCGGAGAGGCCGCGGTCCTGGTCGCGGCGCCAGAGGTCGCGGACGACCTCGGAGACCTTGATGACGTCGCCCGAGGCCAGCTTCTCGAGATTGGCCTTGTAGCGGCGGGACCAGTTGGTCGGCTCCTCGGTGAAGGGGGCTCGCAGCACCTCGAACACGCGGTCGAGGCCTTCCTTGCCGATGACGTCGCGTACACCGACGAGGTCGACGTTCTCGGCCGGAACCTCGATGGTGAGGTCGCCCTGAGTCACGTTGAGCTTGAGGTACAGCTTCTCTTCACCCTTGATGATTCTCTTCTTGACTTCGGTGATCGTTGCGGCACCGTGGTGCGGATAGACGACGGTCTCGCCAACCTCGAAAAGCATAGATTTGTTGTCCCTTCAGCAATGAATAGGATACCACATGAGGCACATGCTAAGGTTCGCCCTCACGCCTTCCACAGCCTCCGGAGCGCTGTTCTACATGGGATAGAGTTGCATCGGAAAACGCACCTGGAGGGTCATCTGTGAAAGCTCGAGTCGCGACGTCGGTCGCCCTCGCCCTGGCCGTCGCGTTCGGGACCGCAGGCTGCGGTCTGGTCGCTCCGCAGGCCACCACGAAGCACTACGACGCGAGCGACGGCGTCAGCGGCTCGGTCGGCACGGTCGACGTCCGCAACGCGATCATCGTCGCCGATGCGAAGGACGGCACGGTCGGCAACCTCGTGGTGACCCTCGTCAACACGGGCGACAAGAGCCACCGCGTCGCGATCACCGCCGGCGACCGCGGCTCGGCCGCGCACGTGACCGTGCAGGCCGGCCAGGTGAAGCAGCTCGGCCAGAACCCCGAGACCGCGAGCCCGAGCAACGTGCTGATCCCCGAGTTCACCGCGAAGCCTGGTCAGCTCTACTCGGTCTACTTCCAGTACGGCGACGAGACCGGCGTCAACCTCAAGGTGCCGGTGCTCGACGGCCAGCTGCCGGAGTACTCCAGCCTGGTGCCGCCGACCATCCTGCCTGCCGCGCAGTAGGCACCCCACGAACGCAGAAGCCGCCCGGCGCATCGCACCGGGCGGCTTCGTCGTCTCCGCGTCCGCGGCTCAGGCGTTGAAGCGGTACCCCAGCCCGCGCACCGTGACGAGCATCCGCGGCTCCGACGGGCTCTCCTCGATGCGCGACCGGATTCGCTTGATGTGCACGTCGAGCGTCTTGGTGTCGCCGAAGTAGTCGCTCCCCCACACCCGGTCGATCAGCTGACCGCGGGTGAGCACGCGACCGGCATTGCGCAGCAGCAGCTCCAGCAGCTCGAATTCCTTCAACGGCATGGAGATCTCCGTGCCGTTGACCGAGACCGTGTGGCGGTCCACATCCATGCGCACCGTCCCGGCCTCGAGCACGCCGTCGTCCTGCTGCTCCTCCTCCTCGACCCGGCGGCGCAGCACGGCCCGGATGCGGGCGAGCAGTTCGCGGGACGAGTACGGCTTGGTGACGTAGTCGTCGGCGCCGAGCTCGAGCCCGACCACGATGTCCACCTCGGAGTCCTTCGCGGTGAGCATGATGATCGGGACGTTCGACCGGTTCCGGATCTCGCGGCACACCTCGGTGCCCGGGATGCCCGGGAGCATCAGGTCGAGCAGGATCAGGTCGGCGCCGCTGCGGTCGAACGCGGCCAGCGCGGCCGGACCGTCCTCGGCGACCTCCACCTCGTACCCCTCACGCTTGAGCAGATACGCGAGTGGTTCGCTGAGCGCCGCTTCATCCTCGACGAGCAGGATGGATGTCACTGGGTGTCTCCTATCGGGGGTCGGGTCGTGGAGGCTTCCGGCAGCCGGATCGTGAACGTGGAGCCGCGTCCCGGCTGCGACCAGACGCGCACCTCGCCGCCGTGGTTCTGCACGGCGTGCTTGACGATCGAGAGGCCGAGGCCGGTGCCGCCGGTGTTGCGGGAGCGGGCCTGGTCGACGCGGAAGAAGCGCTCGAACACGCGGTCGAGGTCTTCCTCGGGGATGCCCTCGCCCTGGTCGGTCACGGCGATCTCGACCACGCCGCCGGCGTTGCGGACGCCGATGCCGATGCGGGAGTCGTCGGGCGAGTACTGGATCGCGTTCGAGATGAGGTTGTCCACGGCGGTGACCAGCAGCTTCTCGTTGCCGATGACGAACGCCTGCTTGTCGCCGCGCATCGCCAGCTCGATGTTGCGCGTCTCGGCGGCCACGCGGTTCTGGTCGATCGCGGCCTTGACCACCTTGTGCGCGGACAGCTCCGCGGCGTCCCCCAGCGCATCCGTCGCCTGGAGCCGGCTCAGCTCGATGATGTCCTGCGTGATGCGGGCGAGGCGCTGCGCCTCCTCCGACAGGCGCAGGGCGAAGCGCCGCACCTGGTCCGGGTCGTCGGACGCGTCGTCCAGGGCCTCGGCGAGCAGGCCGACCGCGCCGATCGGGGTCTTGAGCTCGTGGCTGATGTTGGCGACGAAGTCGCGGCGGACCGCCTCGAGCCGGAACGACTCGGTGCGGTCCTCCGCGAGCAGCAGGATGTAGCGGGAGCCGAGGCGCGCGACGCGGACGCTGAGGTGGATGTTCGCGTCGCCGAACGGCCCGCGCGACAGCTCGCACTCCTCGGTGACCGACTCGCCCGTCCGGCGGACCCGGTCGACCAGGTCGATCAGATGCTGGTGGACCAGCGCGCCGTTCCAGACCAGGCCGATCGCGTGCGCACCGGGCGACGCCTTGATGACGTTGTTGGACGGGTCGAGCACGACCCCGGCCGACTCCATCGCGTCGAGCACCTGGTCGACGCCGTCCGGGACGGCGGGGCTGGCCACCTGCGCTGCATGACTGCCCCGGCGCTCGGCGATGTGCAGGATCCACACGAAACCGGCGCCGACGGCGAGCCCCAGGCCCAGCGACAGCAGCACCAACCAGGTGGAGTCCATGCTGCCAAGCGTAGTGATCCCGATACACGCGCATGGACGCATCCATCAGCCCACCCGCGTGTTTTCGCGGGTACGTTAGACAGTGTTCAGCCGGACGGCACCGTTTGTTAACCTGCCGTCGCGAACATCTATTCGGGGTCAGAAGGCCCCGACATCCCGCGTGCCCGCGCACGCCAGGAAGGACCACATCCCATGCGCGAAGTCTTCCAGCAGGAGCTGGCGGAGGTTCAGGACCGCCTCGTCGAGATCGCCGAGCTGGTCGTCCGCTCGATCAAGCACGCGACGCAGGCGTTCAACGAGTCCGACGTGAGCCTCGCCGAGGACGTGATCGCGAACGACCACCGCATCGACGAGCTCACCGTGCTGCTCGACGAGCTGTCCATCCAGATCCTCGCCCGGCAGCAGCCGGTCGCGCGCGACCTCCGCATCGTCGTGAGCGCGCTGCGGATCAGCGCCTCGCTCGAGCGGATGGGCGACATGGCCGAGCACATCGCGCAGCTGGCGCGCTATCGCTTCCCGGACAAGGTCGTCCCGAAGAGCCTGCGCTCGACGTTCGCCGAGATGGGCCGCCTCGATGTGCAGATCGCGGAGAAGCTGGCCGAGCTGCTGCGCACGCAGGACATCCGCCTCGCCGACGAGATCCGCAACGACGACGACGACATCGACGAGCTGCACATCAGCGTCTTCGACAAGGTGCTCGGCGAGACGTGGAAGGGCCAGGCCGTGGACACGGTGGATGCGACCCTCGCGTCCCGCTACCACGAGCGCTTCGCCGACCACGCCGTCTCGATCGCCAAGAAGGTCCAGTACCTCGCCACGGGCGACTGGGCCCCCGAACTCGCGGGCTGATCCCCTCCATCGAGTACGCAAAGAGTGCACGCGTCCCCGGCGGGTCGCGTGCACTCTTTGCGTACTCGACGGTGGGGCTAGGGGCGGAGGGGGACTCGGGCGGCGACGCGGCGGCGGGAGCCGGGGGCGCGGGCGACGATCGAGAGTTCGGTCAGGAGGGCGTGCTCGCCGGGGTGGAGGCGCGCGGTGCGCTGGTCGGTGGCGTGCGGACGGTAGCCGTCGCGGAGGTGGTGCTGGTCGCGCAGGGCGACACCGGCGGCCTCGAGCGCATCCACCAGGGAGATGTGCAGCGCGGTCAGCGGGGCCGAATCGTGCAGTACGGTGACCGGGACGGTGCGGCGTGCGCCGAAGCGCTCGTGGGCTCCACCGGTCACGGGGATGGGCGGGACGCGCGGAATCAGCGCGGCCACCTGCTCCGCCGTCAGTTCGGTCTCGAACGGCGGCACGATGGTGACATGAAGCGGCCAGTCGCCCGCCGGGAACTCATCCCCGCTGCTCGATGGCACAGACACGTCGTCGCCGCGTCCCCGGAGGAACGCGACGACGACGAACGTGCTGGTCGTGGCTACTTCTTGCCCTGCGCGGCGACCGCGGCGGCGCCTGCGGCGGCCGCCTCCGGGTCGAGGTAGTACGACGGCTCTACGGGCGCGAAGTCCTCGTCGAGCTTGTAGACGAGCGGGATGCCGGTGGGGATGTTGAGGCCGGCGATGTCATCGTCCGAGATGCCGTCGAGGTGCTTCACGAGGGCGCGCAGCGAGTTGCCGTGCGCGGTCACGAGCACCGTCTTGCCCTCGGCGAGGTCGCGCGTGATGTCGGACTCCCAGTAGGGCAGCATCCGGGCGATGACGTCCTTCAGGCACTCCGTGCGCGGCAGCTCGTCGCCGAGGCCGGCGTAGCGCGGGTCGCCCACCTGCGAGAACTCGCTGTCGTCGGCGAGCGGCGGCGGCGGCACGTCGAACGAGCGGCGCCACAGCTGGAACTGCTCCGGGCCGTACTTCTCCAGCGTCTCGGCCTTGTCGAGACCCTGCAGGGCGCCGTAGTGGCGCTCGTTGAGACGCCACGAGCGCTGCACCGGGATCCACAGGCGGTCGGCGACGTCGAGCGCGTAGTTCGCGGTCTGGATGGCGCGCGTCAGCACCGAGGTGTGCAGCACGTCGGGCTCGAGGCCGGAGTCGCGGAGCAGTTCGCCCGCCCGCTTGGCCTCGGCGACGCCGGTCTCGCTGAGACGCACGTCGACCCAGCCGGTGAACAGGTTCTTCTCGTTCCACTCGCTGCTGCCGTGGCGCAGGAGGATCAAAGTGTAGGGAGCGGCCATGCCCCCAATCTATCGCGCGCACGGGTCCGTCGCCGCCGCTGGCAGACTGGAGCCATGGCTTCCGGCGCGGTCGGCACGGTGACCCGTGGCACGACGAACACCAACCGGCTGCGCCGCGTCGACCGGTGGATCGCGGCGCTGCCGGAGCTGCGCCGCACCCGCGACCCGCTGGTGGTCGACCTCGGCTACGGCGCGAGCGGGGTCACGTCGCTGGAGCTCCACCAACGCCTGGCCCGCGTCCGCCGGGATGTCGAGGTGGTCGGGCTCGAGATCGAGCCGGGCCGCGTGCGCACGGCGGACGAGCAACTGGAGGCGGTCCGCGCCGGGCGCACCGGGTTCGACCCGGAGGCGCGCATCCGGTTCGCCTTAGGCGGGTTCGAGATCCCGCTGCCGGACGGCCGGCGCGCGGCGGTGGTCCGCGCGTTCAACGTGCTGCGGCAGTACCGCGAGGTGGAGGTCGCTGCGGCGTGGGAGCGGATGTGCGCCCGGCTGCAGCCCGGCGGCGTCCTCGTCGAGGGCACGTGCGACGAGATCGGCCGCATCTCGAGCTGGGTGGCGCTCGATCCGGACGGTCCGAGGTCGCTGTCGATCTCCCTCCGGCTCCGCGACCTGGAGGCGCCGTCCGTGGTCGCCGAACGGCTGCCGAAGGCGCTGATCCACCGCAATGTTCCCGGCGAGCGCGTGCACCGGTTCCTCGCCGACCTCGACCGCGAGTGGCGCATCCACTCGCCGCTCGCCGCCTACGGGCCGAGCCAGCGATGGATCGCGGTGGCGCAGGGGATGCGCGACGCGGGTTGGCCCATCATCGGCGGCCGGACGCGCTGGCGGCTGGGCGAGCTGACCGTGGCGTGGGAGGCCGTAGCGCCCGCCTGACGGATGCGGACTAGGCCCGGGGCGTGCGCGTCACCGCGCCGAGGCGCGGCAGGCGCGGGACGTGGGCCTCGGCCCCCGCCTCGGGCGGCACGACGACCTCCTGCGAGGCAGCCACCGCGGTGCCATCGGCCTCCACCGTCAGCGTCGCTACGGCGTCCGTCGAGCGCTTCACGACCGCGAGCGCGATCGGCCCGAGCTCGTAGTGCAGCGCGACCGAGGTCACCGCACCGACCTCCTGGCCGTCGAGCGACACGACGGCCCCGCGTTCGGGATGCACGCCCTCCGAGCCGTCGAGGTGCAGCATGACGAGCCGGCGCGGCGGATGACCGAGGTTGTGCACCTTCGCCACTGTCTCCTGACCGCGGTAGCAGCCCTTGCTCAGATGCACGGCGGTGCGCAGCCAGTCGAGTTCGTGCGGGATGGTGCGCTCGTCGACCTCGGTGGAGAACCGGGGCCGCCAGGCGGCGATGCGCAGAGCGTCCGCCGCGAGGGTGCCGGCGACCGTCAGCTCGCCGCTGCGGACACGCGCCACCAGCGACGGCAGGGCGTCGCGCGGGACCAGGCGCTCGCTCCACGACCAGTCGGCGCCGGGATGCTCGCCGCGGGCGTACTGATGCCCGCCCGGCGTGACCGCGTGCCACGGATCGTGCCAGATGAGGGGGACTCCGTTGGGCGCCGCGATCGGCAGCGGCGGGTCGCCCAGCGTGCCGATGGTCGCGAAGTCGGCCGTGCGGTCGGCCAGCTCCACGCGCAGCATGAACCGCATCGAGTTCAGCCAGGCGAGCAGGCCCTCCGCCTCCGGGCGGTCGACGAGCATCCACAGGGTGTCGCCGTCGTCGACCAGACGGACGGCGTGCTCCACGCGGCCCGTCACATCCAGCAGCAGCGTCTCGGACGACTCCCCCGGCTTGAGCGCCGACACCGCCTGGCTGGTCAGGGAGTTGAGCCAGCTGAGCCGGTCCGGCCCCTGGATGGTGAGCACCGCCCGGTCGGAGAGGTCGACGATCGCGTCGCCGTCGGCCAGCGCGCGCTGCTCGGGCAGCGGGTTGCCGTAGTGCGACGGCACCCCGCTGTCGGTGAGGTCGACGGCTCCGGGCAGGTCGAGGAAGGGCGAACGCGCATCCATGACGCGGCCTCAGTCGACCTTGGCGAGCCGGGCGCTGGCGTGCGTGCGCAGCTCCTGGCCGAGTGCGGCGATGTCCCACGCCCACAGCAGGTGGTTCTCCACCAGCCCGTAGAGGCGCGTCGCCGCGGTGTACTCCTTGGCGCCGGCCGTGCGCAGAACCGCGTCGGTCGCCAGGTCGATGCGCGGACCGGCGACCTGGCCGATGTAGAGCTCGCTCACGCCGTCCGGGTGGATGATCGACACGTCGATCTCGAAGGCGCCGTTCGAGGTGCGCAGCGCCTCCACCGACTGCGCCGTGTTGAAGGGGCGCGTGCCCGTGCCGGGGAGCATCGCGGGTCCGGCGTCACCCTCCACGAGCTTGCGGTGCAGACGCCAGTAGCCGGTCTCGGCCGCGAGCGGGGTGCGCTCCTCGTCGAGCACCCACGACGTGGACGAGTAGTTGAGGTAACCCAGGCCGTCGTGGCTGAAGCTGATGCGCTGGCCGAACTCCAGCTGCGTGTGCTCCTCCTCGACGGCGTAATCGAGAACGCCGGTGCCCTCCCAGACGCCGATGAGCCACGAGAGCGGGACGAGCTCGGCCGGGAGGTCGGTGGGGATCTCGATCATGAGACGCGCCTGCGCGCTCAGCGCTGACCGCGGAACAGGTTGTAGACCACCAGCCCCGAGACGCCGAGGATCGCGAGCGTTGCCAGGCCCAGAAGGCCGACGAAGAAGAGTTCGAGAGCGACCAGCATGCGTCCAGTCTAAGCGAGGATCGCGAGGATTCCGCCGACCAGGCCCAACACGACGAAGCTGCCGGCGACCGTCGCCGCGAGCCGGGTGATGAAGCCGTCCTTCTGCTGCGTCGCCAGCTGGGCGACGAACGACAGCAGGGCGCACACGGCGAGCGCCAGCGACAGCCAGGACGCGTACGCCGCGGGCCGCGCCAGCACGCCGATCAGGATGCCGAGAACGAGCGCGAGCACCCACACCGAGCCGATGCTGAGCACCGAGGCCCAGCGCGGGAGCGGCGGCTGCACCGGGCCCGCGGCTGCGGCGGGGCCGAGCACGTGCGGCGCGGAGGCGTCGGGGATCTCGTCGGTCACCCTCCCATTGTGCCCCGCAGCGGGCTCGCGCGCCTGGCCGGAAAGGGGACGCGGCATTTCCGGTAGCATTGCGGCACAGACGGATGAGGAGGTATGGGTGGCGCAACTTCTGATCCTCACGTCTGCGCCCAGTCCGTCGGCGCCCGGCTCCGCCGGTGCGATCAGCTCCTCCGCCGCCGACTCCGCGGGACCGGGGTCCGAGGTCCTTCCCGCCCTGGCCCTGCTCAGCCACCGGGTGCGTCAGATCCCGGCCGAGCCGGCCTCCCTGGTCAACGCGCCGAGCTGCGACCTGATCTTCGTGGACGCGCGGCGCGACCTGGCGAGCGCGAAGTCCCTGTGCAAGATCCTCACCACCACGGGCGTGACGGTGCCCCTCGTGCTCGTGCTGACCGAGGGCGGCCTCACCGCGGTGAGCGCCGACTGGGGCGTCAGCGACGTCGTGCTCGACTCCGCGGGCCCCGCCGAGGTCGACGCGCGCATCCGGCTCGCGATCGGCCGGCAGACGCAGGAGCACTCGCAGACCAAGATCCAGGCGTCCGGCGTCACGATCGACGAGGCCAGCTACTCGGCGAAAGCGCACGGCCGCCAGCTCGATCTCACCTTCAAGGAGTTCGAACTCCTCCGCTTCTTCGCCACGCATCCTTCGCGGGTGTTCACGCGCGAGCAGCTGCTCAGCGAGGTGTGGGGCTACGACTACTTCGGCGGCACCCGCACGGTCGACGTCCATGTGCGGCGCCTGCGGGCGAAGCTCGGCGATCTGGAATCGCTCATCGGCACCGTGCGCAACGTCGGGTACCGCTTCAACGTCTATGAAGAGGACAACGACCGCCTCCCGACGTCCGTCCGTCCCTGAACTCGTCCACAGGCTCGGCTTTACGCCGTTTATCCACCGTTTACGCCAGGCCGCCCCTGGTGCCCGTCCGCGGTGACATGATGGGGGCATGGACGAGCGGACCACTCTGGAGAACGGCCTTTTCGACACAGGGCTGGGCGGGAGCCTGGGCAGCGACTTCGACGACGACTTCGCTCCTTTCATCTACGAGCCCGACCCCAACCTGCCGGACGACCGCTACCTCGACCGCGAGCTGAGCTGGCTCGCGTTCAATCAGCGGGTGCTGGAGCTGGCGGAGGACCCGTTGCTCCCGGTGCTCGAGCGGGCCAACTTCCTGGCCATCTTCGCGAGCAACCTCGACGAGTTCTTCATGGTCCGAGTCGCCGGCCTCAAGCGGCGCATCGCGACCGGGCTGGCGGTGCCGACGAACGTGGGGCGCGCGCCGCAGGACGTGCTGGCCGACATCTCCGATAAGGCGCACGAACTGCAGCTGCGGCACGCTCGTGCCTATCACGACCTCGTGCAGCCGGCCCTGGCCGAGGCCGGGATCACCATGGCGACGTGGGGCGACCTCGACGAGGCCGACAAGGCGCAGATGCGCGAGGTGTTCTCGCAGCAGATCTTCCCGGTACTGATGCCGCTGGCGGTCGACCCGGCGCACCCCTTCCCCTACATCTCGGGGCTGTCGCTCAACCTCTCCGTCCGCGTGCGCAACTCCCGCACCGGCAAGGAGCAGTTCGCCCGCCTCAAGGTGCCGCAGATGCTGCCGCGGTTCGTCCGCATCGACCAGCGCGAGGGACTGGGGCAGGTGCGGTTCATCATGCTGGAAGACCTCATCGCCAACCACCTGGGCGACCTCTTCCCCGGTATGGAGATCCTGGACCACCACGTCTTCCGGGTCACCCGCAACGAAGACGTCGAGATCGACGAGGACGAGACCGAGAACCTGATCCAGGCGCTCGAGCGCGAGCTGCTGCGCCGCCGCTTCGGGCCGCCGATCCGCCTCGAGGTCACGGACGACATGGACCCGGTGACGCTCGGCCTGCTCGTGCGCGAGCTCGACGTGACCGAGCAGGAGGTCTACCGCCTCCCCGCGCCGCTCGACCTCGGTGGGCTGTTCGACCTCGCCAAGATCGACCGCCCCGATCTGCACTACCCCAACCATGTGCCGGTGACGCCCGCGCAGCTGATGCCGAGCGAGCCGAACGCCAAGCCCGACATCTTCGCGGCGATCGCGCGGCAGGATGTGCTCGTCCACCACCCGTACGAGTCGTTCGCGACCAGTGTGCAGGCCTTCCTGGAGCAGGCGGCGGCCGACCCGCACGTCCTCGCCATCAAGCAGACGCTGTACCGCACCTCGGGAGACAGCCCGATCGTCGAGGCACTGATCGACGCCGCGGAGGCGGGCAAGCAGGTGCTCGCGCTGGTCGAGATCAAGGCGCGGTTCGACGAGCAGAACAACATCTCCTGGGCCCGCAAGCTCGAGAAGGCCGGTGTGCACGTCGTCTACGGCCTGGTGGGGCTCAAGACACACTGCAAGCTCGCCCTCGTCATCCGCGAGGAGAAGGGCGTGCTCAAGAGCTACAGCCACATCGGCACGGGAAACTACAACCCGAAGACCTCGCGCATCTACGAAGACCTCGGGCTGTTCACCGACGACGACCAGGTCGGCAAAGACCTCACGCGCCTGTTCAACGAGCTCTCCGGCTACGCGATCGAGAAGAAGTTCAAGCGGCTGCTCGTCGCCCCGCTCCACCTCCGCAAGGGGCTGCTGAAGCGGATCGACACCGAGCGCGCCAATGCGGAGGCCGGCCGGCCGTCGGGCATCCGGATCAAGCTCAACTCCATCGTGGACGAGGCGATCATCGACGCGCTCTATCGGGCGAGCCAGGCCGGGGTGCCGATCGAGCTCTGGGTCCGCGGCATCTGCGGCGTGGTCCCGGGGCGCGAGGGGCTGTCCGAGAACATCCGGGTGCGCTCGGTGCTCGGCCGCTACCTGGAGCACTCGCGCGTCTTCTCGTTCGTGAACGGCGGCGACCCGCAGGTCTACATCGGCAGCGCCGACATGATGCACCGCAACCTCGACCGCCGCGTGGAGGCGCTGGTCCGCCTGTCCGATCCGGAGCACGTCCGCGAGCTGGAGGCCCTGTTCGATCTCGCGTTCGACGAGCGCACGGCGACGTGGCGGCTCGATCAGGACGGCGTGTGGACGCGCCACCACCTCGACGAGAAGGGCAAGCCGCTGGTCGACCTGCAGAACAAGCTGATCCAGCAGTACAGCCACCGGCCCCGCAGCACCCGTACGGGAACCAGGCGGTGAGCCCGGCCATCTACGCCGCGGGCGCCCTCTGCTGGCGGGTCGTGGACGACCGCATCGTGGTGCTCGTCGTGCATCGCACGAAGTACGGCGACGTCACCATCCCCAAGGGCAAGGTCGACCCCGGCGAGACGCTGCCCCAGACCGCCGTGCGCGAGATCCACGAGGAGACCGGCCTGCGGATCGGGCTCGGCGTCCCCCTCGGCGTCTCCACCTATCCGCTCAGCAGCGGTCGCGAGAAGATCGTCCACTACTGGGCGGCCGAGGTGAGCGACAAGGCGATCGCGCGGTCGAGCTTCGTCCCGAACGGCGAGATCGCCGCCATCGAGTGGGTGACCATCAAGAAGGCGCGCGGATACCTGACCTACGAGCGCGACGTCGAGATCCTGGAGGCGTTCGACGCGCTCGTCCACCAGGGCATCACCTCCACCTTCGCCCTCATCGCGCTGCGCCACGGCAAGGCGGCACCGCGCGAGCACTGGGACGGCTCCGACGCCGCACGCCCGCTCACGGAGCGCGGTGTGAAGCAGGCCGCCGGCGACGTCGCGACCCTCCAGGCCTGGAAGCCGAAGCGCATCGTGACCTCCGACGCTGTCCGCTGCGTGACCACAGTCGCGCCACTCGCTGCAGCCACCGGGATCAAGCCGGTCCGCGATCACGGCATCAGCCAGGACGCCTACGAGGAGGGGCAGCCGGAGGTGCGCCGCGTCATCGGCAAGCGCATCCGGTCGCGCAAGACCGCGGTCCTCTGCAGCCACGGCCCCGTCCTCCCCGAGATCATGCGCGAGATCGCTCTCGCGACCGGCACGATGCCGGGCGGCTACCTCAACGACGCGGCCGACCTCGACACGGGCGGCTTCTCGGTGGTGCACCTTTCGGCGACGAACCCCGCCTCCGGCATCGTCTCGATCGAGACGTACGCCCCGGTGGAGTCGCGCGCCTGACCTCAATTATGCCTGCGATGCATACGTAACATTCTTCTTGCTAGCCTCGGGGTCGTGCCGTTCGGCACGTATCTGAAATACCGAGGAGAGTAATGACCAACTCCACACGACTCCGCTTTGGCGTCCTCGCCGCAGCGGCCGCGGTCGTCGCGGCCGGCGTGCTGACGGCCGTCCCCGCCAACGCGGCGACGACCGGCACCATCACGCTGGCCAACACGACCTACACCTCCGGCTCCTGGGGGGACGGCCTCGACGTCACCGGTTCCGGCTTCACCGCCGATTCGGTCGTCACGATTACGGTGGACGACTCCACGCCGGCGACCATCGACACCCACACGGTGACGGCCGACGCCACGGGCGCGTTCCACGAGATCTACGAGCCCGACAACCCTCTGGTGCTCACCACGCTGGGCACGATGTACAGCGTGTCCGCGACGAGCGACCAGGGCGATGACTCCAACACCGTCGCGCTCACCGTGCTGCTGCCGAAGGGCATCGCCACCGACTCGCCCACGATCAGCACCGCTGACCTCGCGGACAGCAACAAGGGCGTCTCGGTCGCCGCCGCCGGCTACACGCCGGGCGAGAGGGTGACCGTTTCGGTCGACTACCAGGGCAGGACGCTGAAGGGCGGCACCTACACGGCGTCGGCCGAAGGCGCGGTCAGCTTCAAGCTCTGGCTGATCGGCACCGCCGTCCCCGGTCCGTTCGTGATCACCGTCACGGGTGCCACCTCCGGCGTCGCCCAGAGCGTCACCGTCCAGGTGACCGGCGACACCACCGACAACGGCGACGACGGCGACACCACCGACAACGGCGACGAGGGCGACGATGTCGCGCCGGCCGTCGGCGGCAACGAGGTGCCGGCCCCGGCCCCGGCCGCGACCCAGGGCGCGAAGAACCTCCCCGTCGTCAGCGGCTGATCCCGCTCACGATCCGGGCGGCGCGGACGCCTGCGTCCGCGCCGCCCTCCCCTCTCCACCCGCCACGACCTCCTGCGAGCCCATGAACCACCGCCGCCCCCTCCCCTTCCTTCTCGTCGCCGCAACCCTTGCCGCGGCACTGACCGCCTGCGCAGCCCCCACTCCGATGGCGACGTCGACCCCGTCGCAGACCTCGAGCGCGCACGCGGACAACGGCCCCGCACTGCCGCCGGCCATCTCCGCCTCGCAGGTCGCCACTCTCCCCGCCGCCACCTACGACGCCGTGATCCCGGGCCTGCTCGCCGCCCCCACGACTCCCGAGGTGCGGACGACCGCGCGCGTCGCCTTCGACACCGCCGTCTATGGAGCGGACTTCGCGACCCCGGTGGCTCACATCCCCGCCCGCGACTTCCTCGGCGGTTCGACTGTCGTCGTCCCGATCCAGACGAAGGGTAAATGGTCGCTCGTGCTCACCCCGTCACGGCAGCAGCTCCCCTCCGCCGCGACCACCGCGAAGCCGGCTCCCGCCCAGACCGCGGCCTGGGTGCCCACCGCGTCGCTCCTGCCCGTCGCCGAACTGACCCGCAGCATCCGCATCTCCACGTCGAAGCAGACCCTGAGCATCGTGGACGAGCACGGCACGGCCACGAAGACCTTCCCCGTCGGCGTCGGGACAGCCGATACCCCGACCCCGACGGGAACCGGCTATCTTCAGGCCCGCTACCTCGACCCGGCGCAGGGTCAGGACGAGCACCGCATCCAGCTGACCTCCCTGCACGCCACCGCCGCGGATGAGCCGTACGGTGGTACGGACGGCGGCCTGATCGGCATCCACTTCCAGTCCACCGCACGCGGCGCCGTGTCGCACGGCTGCATCCGGCTCTCCGCCGACGCCATCGCGGCGGTCGATGCACTCCCACTCGGCACGGGGGTCACGATCACCGACT
The DNA here is from genome assembly GCF_050632865.1 of Leifsonia poae. Taxonomy (GTDB): domain Bacteria; phylum Actinomycetota; class Actinomycetes; order Actinomycetales; family Microbacteriaceae; genus Leifsonia; species Leifsonia poae_B. The sequence continues at coordinate 359,826 of NZ_JBODSA010000002.1, forward strand.
GACCGCGGATTCACAGGGCCGCGAGCACAAGACAACACCCCGCGTTAACCTTCCGTTTACCGCTGCGGGGGACGCTGGACAGACACCGCGAATAGCTTGTCTGGCGGGTCGCACCGACCCCAGTCCTGTTGTTACTGACCCCGAAAGGGACAACTGTGAATCTCAAGCGCATCGGCGCTCCCGTGGCACTGCTCGCCGCCGCCGCCATCTCCCTCACCGCGTGTGCGTCGAACGAGGGCAGCACCCCGTCGACCACGACGGCCAAGGCCACCAACTACTCCGGCACGCTGAACGGCATCGGTTCGTCCGCTCAGGGCGCCGCGCAGACCGTCTGGGCCGCCGGCTTCCAGCAGGCCAACCCCAAGGCCACCATCAACTACGACCCGCAGGGTTCGGGCGCCGGCCGCAAGAGCTTCATCTCCGGTGCCGCGGACTTCGCCGGCTCGGACGCCGCGCTCAAGCCCGAGGAGCTGTCCTCGACCTTCGCCGGCTGCGCCGCGAACAGCAAGGGCATCGACCTCCCCGTCTACATCTCCCCGATCGCCATCGCGTACAACGTCGACGGCGTGAAGGACCTCAAGCTCGACGCCGCGACCATCGCCGGCATCTTCTCGGGCAAGATCACCACCTGGGACGACGCGAAGATCAAGGACCAGAACAAGGACGCCACCCTCCCGTCGGCCCCGATCACGGTCGTGCACCGCTCCGACGACTCGGGCACCACGCAGAACTTCACCGAGTACCTGGCGGCCAACGCTGCCGACGTCTGGACCGCTCCGGCCTCCCAGACCTTCCCGTTCCAGGTCGGCGACGCCGCGAAGGGCACCTCGGGTGTCGCGGACGCCACCAAGAACGCGAAGAACTCGATCACCTACATCGACGAGTCGGGCTCCGCGGGCCTCAGCATCGCCCAGCTCAAGGTCGGCGACAACTACGAGAAGATCAGCGCCGACGGTGCTGCCGCCGTGGTCGCCGCCTCGCCGATCGCCGACGGCCGTGAGGCCAACGACCTGGCCATCCAGATCGACCGCAAGGACACCAGCAAGGGCGCCTGGCCGCTGGTCCTCGTCTCCTACATCATCGCCTGCCAGGAGTACAAGGACTCCACCAAGGCCGACCTGGTGAAGGGCTACGTGGACTACGTCATCTCGGGCGACGCGCAGAAGGCCGCCGCCGAGCAGGCCGGCTCCGCCCCGCTCGCGAGCGACCTGGCCGACAAGGTCTCGAAGGCCGCTGCCAGCATCAAGTAAGGCACCACCCGCTCGGCCTGGGCTGCTCGTCAGCCCGGGCCGAGCGGCGCTCCCACCCTCAGCCGCCGGACAGGCGGCGCACCCGATGAGAGAAAGCAAGGAATGACCGCCGGAACCGTAGGAGCGATCAGACCCAAGGCGAAGATCCGCCTCGGGGATCGTGTCTTCTCGACCAGCACCATCGTCGCGGGATCCCTGATCCTCGCGACGCTCGCCGCGGTCGCCATCTTCCTCGTCGTGCAGAGCATCCCGGCCCTCTTCGCCGGCGCCGGCGAGCTGCCCAACAACGCCACCAACTTCTGGTCGTGGGTCTGGCCGCTCGTCTTCGGCACCATCTGGGCCGCCGTCATCGCCCTGCTGATCGCGACGCCGCTCTCCCTCGGCATCGCCCTCTTCATCTCGCACTACGCGCCCCGCCGGGTCGCGTCGGTGCTCGGTTACATCATCGACCTGCTCGCCGCGGTTCCGTCCGTGGTCTTCGGCCTCTGGGGCATCGCGACGCTGTCGTCGTTCGTCCAGCCGTTCTACGTCTGGCTCGGGGACAACCTCGGCTGGATCCCCTTCTTCGCGCCGCCCGTCTCCGGCACCGGCCGCACCATCCTCACCGCCGCCCTCGTGCTCGCCGTCATGGTCATCCCGATCATGACCGCGATCTGCCGCGAGATCTTCCTGCAGACCCCGCGCCTCCACGAGGAGGCCGCGCTCGCGCTCGGCGCGACCCGCTGGGAGATGGTGAAGATGGCCGTGCTGCCCTTCGCCCGCAGCGGCATCGTGTCCGCGATGATGCTCGGCCTCGGCCGCGCCCTCGGCGAGACGCTGGCGATCGCGATGGTGCTCTCGCCCGCCCTGATCGTGAAGTTCGCGGTGCTGCAGGCGCAGAGCCCGAACACGATCGCGGCGAACATCGCCCTGCAGTTCCCCGAAGCGACCGGCATCGGCGTGAACGCGCTCATCGCATCCGGTCTGGTGCTGTTCGTGGTGACCCTGCTCATCAACATGCTCGCCCGCTACATCGTCAGCCGCCGCAAGGCCTTCTCTGGAGCGAACTGATGGCCACCACCACCGCCACCGCCCCCCGTCCGCTCGCCAACTCGTACACCGCGGGCAAGCTGCCCCGCTGGACCCCGTGGACGATGCTCGTCGTCTCGTGGCTGGTCTTCGGCGCGATCTTCGCCATCCTGGCCGCCAGCGGCGCGACGAAGGACTTCAACATCGTCGGGGCGATCTTCTTCGGCACCGTGCTCTTCGACGTCGCGATCTACACGACCTCGCTGCTGGTCGAGGGACCGCGCAAGGCGATGGACCGGCTGGTCACCTCGCTCGTCGCGACCGCCTTCATCATCGCGCTGCTCCCCCTGATCTCCCTGGCCTGGACCGTCGTGGCCCAGGGCCTCGCCCGCTTCGACGTCGCGTTCTTCACGCAGTCGATGCGCAACGTCATCGGCGAGGGCGGCGGCGCGCTGCACGCCATCGTCGGAACGCTCGAGATCACCCTCATGGCCGCGCTCATCTCGGTCCCGATCGGCCTGCTCACCTCGATCTACCTGGTGGAGTACGGCCGCGGGATGCTCGCCCGCGGCATCACGTTCTTCGTCGACGTCATGACCGGCATCCCCTCGATCGTGGCCGGTCTGTTCGCGTACGCGCTCTTCGCGCTGTTCTTCGGCCCCGGCATCCGCAACGGCTTCATGGGCTCGATCGCCCTGTCGGTGCTGATGATCCCGGTGGTGGTGCGGTCGAGCGAGGAGATCCTGCGGATCGTGCCGAACGAGCTGCGCGAGGCGTCGCTCGCCCTCGGCGTGCCGAAGTGGCTGACCGTTCTGAAGGTCGTGCTGCCGACGTCCGTCGCCGGGCTCGTCACCGGCGTCATGCTCGCGATCGCCCGCGTCATCGGCGAGACGGCTCCGCTGCTCATCGTCGCCGGCTTCACCACGAGCATGAACTACGACCTGTTCAACGACCGGATGATGAGCCTCCCGGTGTTCGTGTACACGCAGTACACGCAGGCGGCCGGTCTGCACGCGCAGGCCTCCATCGACCGCGCCTGGACCGGCGCGCTCGCCCTCATCATCATCGTGATGCTGCTCAACCTCATCGGTCGCATCATCGCCAAGGCCTTCGCCCCCAAGTACGGCCGCTGAGCCGTCAACCACCCGAAGCTAAGGAAGAAATGTCCAAGCGCATCGAAGTCAACGACCTCAACGTCTACTACGGCAACTTCCGCGCCGTCGAAGGCGTGTCGCTCACCATCGAGCCCCGCACCGTCACCGCTTTCATCGGCCCGTCCGGCTGCGGCAAGTCGACCTTCCTCCGCACGCTCAACCGCATGCACGAGGTCATCCCCGGCGCGTACGTCGAGGGCGAGGTGCTGATCGACGGCAACAACCTGTACGGCGCGGGCGTCGACCCGGTGCTCGTCCGCCGCCAGGTCGGGATGGTGTTCCAGCGTCCCAACCCGTTCCCGACCATGAGCATCCGGGACAACGTCCTCGCCGGAGTGAAGCTCAACAACCGCCGGATGTCCAAGAGCGAGTCCGACGACCTGGTCGAGAAGTCGCTCCAGGGCGCCAACCTGTGGAACGAGGTCAAGGACCGCCTGAACCTCCCGGGCTCCGGCCTCTCCGGCGGCCAGCAGCAGCGTCTGTGCATCGCCCGCGCGATCGCGGTCTCCCCCGACGTGCTGCTGATGGACGAGCCGTGCTCGGCCCTCGACCCGATCTCGACTCTCGCGATCGAGGACCTGATCGAGGAGCTGAAGAACGACTACACGATCGTGATCGTGACCCACAACATGCAGCAGGCGAGCCGGGTCTCCGACCGCACCGCGTTCTTCAACATCGCGGGCACCGGCAAGCCGGGCAAGCTCATCGAGTACAACGACACGAACCAGATCTTCTCGAACCCGTCCGTGCAGGCCACCGAGGACTACGTCTCCGGCCGCTTCGGATGATCCGCTAGCCGCCGAGCACAGCAAAAACGTCGCCTCCGCATTCGCGGGGCGACGTTTTTCCTGTACTCGGGGGCCGGGTCAGGAGGAGATGGCCACGATGGGGTCGGTGGTGGGCTTCTTGGAGCCTCCGCGCGGCTCGACGGTGACGCCGACCGTGTCGCCCGCGGACATCTTGCCGCTCAGCACGCGCCAGGTGGAGCCGGTGCCCTCGGATTCCATGGTGCCGGCGGGGGTGGCCTGGCCGTCGCGGATGTACCAGAGCTCATAGGTCTTGTCGCCGGGGAGGGCGGGGAGGTCGTTGGCGACGAGCGCGGACTTGCCGAGCTCGCCTGACCAGACCAGGGTGGCGGTTCCGCCGCCTGCGACGTCCGCGGTGGCGTGCTGCACATCGGAGGCGGCGTTGATCTGGGCGAGAGCCGACGCCTGCTGGGAGGTGTAGGAGTTCGTCCCCGACAGGGCCGAGCCGACGAAGGCGCCCCCGATGAAGAGCAGGACGGCCGCGGCAGCTGCCCCGAGGATGAGGCTGGGACGCTGGAACCAGCGGCGCTGGGCGGCGCGCTCGGCGGGGCCGGGAGCCGCTGGGGCCGGCGTGGGCGGCGCATCCTGAACCGGCGCGTCCAGCGCAGGCGCATCCTGAGCAGGCAGTTGCGGAGTCGGCGCCTGCTGCGGGGTCTGGGCGAGCTTCGCGAACAGCGCGGCCTTCAGCTCCGGACGCGGTTGCACGGGCTCCACGGTGAGGGCCAGCTGGGCGGCGACATCCTCGAACACGGCGGCCTCCTGTTCGTCCGCGGCCCCGAGGCGATAGCCCAGGCGCGCGTCCTCGCGGTCGTGCTCGTCGTTCATGTCGTCACCCCCAGTTCTTGTCGCAGCCGTATCATCGCATCGCGCAGCCGAGTCTTGGCTGTGCCCAAGGGGATGCCGAGCTCGGCGGCGACCTCGGATTGGCTGAGGCCGCCGTAGTAGGCGAGGGCGACGGCCCGGCGTTGCGGCTCGCTCAGCGCTCGCATGGCCACCTCCACCCTCTCGTGCTCCACGCGAACCTCCACGGTCTCGGCCACCTGGTCGTACGCGGTGGGGAGATCGCGGATGCCGACGGCCGTGTCGCGGTCCCGGGACGCCTGCGACGCCCGGATCCGGTCGACGGCGCGCCGGTGGGCCATGGTCATGATCCACGTCTGCGCTCGACCCTTATTCGGATCGAACCGCGGAGCGGATTGCCACGCCTCGAGGAAGACCTCCTGCGCGACCTCCTCGGACTGCGCCGCGTCGATCAGCAGGCGGCGGATGAGGCCGAGGACCCGTGGGGCGGTCGCGTCATAGAAGCGAGAGAACGCCTCCTGGTCGCCGGTGGCCGTACGCAGCAGGAGATCGTCGAGATCGCCGGCAGGGGCGTCGTCCACGTCGTCTCCGCTCTCATGAGAAGTGCCGGGCCGCAGAACGCCTCTCGGCGCGAGGCCGCTCGAAGCGGCTAGTTTTGGAGCCCGGGGTTACTGCGGCCCGGCGACATCCATAGTACAGGAGGGTCGGCGCCCACCGCCGGGCGTGGCGTTCGCAGCGGGAGAACGCCGATGCGCGCTCGGGGGTTGACCTCGCGGGAGCCGGTGCTCAGTCCAGGGAGTCTGACCGCCACAGCCGCGCGCAGGCGCCCAGCTCCTCCGCAGTGCGCGTGAACCGCAGCGCGCGGGTGGTGAGCTCGCTCGCCCGCTCCGGATCGAGGACGTCGCGATCGTCCGCGACCGACGCGGCCCCGGCGGCGGCGACCCGGCAGAACGCGGCGGCGCGGTCGAGGGCGACGGCGAAGTCCCCCTCGAACAGCCCCCGCAGGATGCGATCGGCCAGCTCGGTGATCTCGGCCGGTCCCGCCGGCGTCGGCGCTCCGGCGATGACCGGGTCGATGGAGGTGAGGACTTCGGTGCCGCGCTGGTACAGGTACGCGGTGCCCTCTGCGTCCTGCCGGATCAGCAGCCGCAGCAGGTAGATCCGCCACAGCGCCCCCGGCAGGCTCTTGGGGTTGGACCGCGACCACAGCTCGGCGAGGGCGTCGATCCCGTGCTCGTCCGTGAAGGCGACGAGCCGGGCGACGACCTCCGGATCGGGATTCTCGCGCACGCGCGCGAGCAGCGCCCGTGCGGTCTCGTGGGCGACGCGGCTGATCTGGGCGGGGTCCTCCCCGCCCATGAAAGCCTCGAACATGCCACTGGTGAACAGCGCCGGCTTGTGGAAGCGATCGGACATCCACCCATTCTCCCCCGTCGGACGGCCGGGCGAATCCACGCTAGATTGGAGACGAGGGCCTGTAGCTCAGTTGGCAGAGCATCGGACTTTTAATCCGCGGGTCGTGGGTTCGAGCCCCACCGGGCCCACCCTCCCCTTCGCGTCGTTTCCAGAGTGGTACGATATCTTGTACCACTTTGGAGGATCACATGGCTATCACCGCCAGCGAGGCGCGCAGCGATCTGTTCGGACTGATCGAGCAGGTCAACCTCGACCAGACCGAGATCGAGATCACCTCGAAGCGAGGGTCGGCGGTTCTCATGTCGAAAGACGAGTACGACTCGCTCGTCGAGACCACATACCTTCTGCGCTCCCCCAAGAACGCACGCCGCCTGGTCGATGCCATCGAAAGCGCCCGCGCCGGTGATGTGACCGAGCACGGCCTCACCGGTGAGTGACCGGAGGCTGGCCTGGACTGCCGGCGCCTGGGAGGACTACGTCTACTGGCAGGGCCAGGACCGGCGAACGCTGAAGCGGATCAATCTGCTGATCGAGGACATTCTTCGGGACGACCCGTTCGAGGGCGTGGGCAAGCCCGAGCCGCTGAAGCATGCGCTTGCCGGAGCGTGGTCACGTCGCATCGATGAAGCGAATCGGCTCGTGTACCTCGTGGACGACTCGTACGTGATCGTCCTGCAGGCGCGCTACCACTACTAGGACCACGAGCCGGTCAGGCGACGCCCGTGACCCGCGACCGCTCCAGCACGTAGCCGACCGCGACCGCGCCCGCTATGCACAGCATCACCGGCGCCAGCAGGTCCGGCCCCTGGTTCGTGAACTCCAGCGTCAGCAGCAGCGCCGTGATCGGCGCGCGCATGGTCACGGCGAGGAACGCCGCCGCGCCGATCACGGCGAACGCCGGCAGCTCGGCGCCCGGCCACAGGAGGTTCCAGGCCGCGCCTCCCGCGAGCCCCAGGCCCGCGCCGATCGCCAGCGACGGGGTCAGCGTGCCGCCGGCCGCGCCCGCGCCGATCGTGCCGACGGTCGCCGCCGCCTTGACGACGCTCATCAGCAGGATCAGGAGCACCGGGAGGGACGCGGCGAACGCCAGCTGCCCGAGCGCCCGGCCGTTGCCGAGGATGGCGGGCAGCCACAGCGCGACGACGCCGACCGCGACGAACGTCAGCGGCATGGCGACGAGGATGCCCCAGGAGCGTGGGCGGTGGTCCTGCGCGAAGCGGGCGGAGCGGACGAAGCCGACCGCGGCGAGGCCGATCAGCGGGCCGGCGAGCACCGACCAGACAACGACCGACGGCGTGACGTGGAGCGCCGGGACCGCGTACAGCGGGTTGGCCGGGACGACGATCCGGGCCACCAGCGCGGCGACCGCCGAGGTCGCGAAGGCGGGCAGTACGGTCGCGAAGCTGACCTCGGCCAGCAGGATCTCGACGGCGAACACCGCGCCGCCGAACGGGACGTTGTAGACCGCGGCGAGGCCGGCTCCCGCACCGCAGGCGACGAGGATGCGCCGCTCCCGCGCCGAGACACCGGCACGCTCCGCCAGCCAGCCGGCCCACAGCGCGCCGAGCTCCCGCGGAGCAACCTCGCGGCCGATCGAGGCGCCGAGGCCGACGATGATCACCTGCAGCGCCGCGTTGGCGATCGTGACGAAGGGCGGCATCCTGCGCCCGTTCACGGACTGCTCGACCGACACGACCGCGTGCTGCGGCACCCGCCGGCCCCAGCGGCGCAGCAGGAACCACCCGACGGCGCCGACGACCCCCGCCACGGCGAGCGCGACGACGCGGTTGACGGGAGGGGCGTCCAGCAGGCCCTCGTAGAAGTCGCCCTCCGAGTAGCCGAACGCCAGATGCTGCAGGGCGTGGAGTCCTAGGTAGACCAGGCCTCCGCCGATCCCCGCGCCGACGCCGACCAGCGCCGTCACCACGACCAGACGGACCAGCCAGCCGGGCGTGGCCGGGCCGGCGGGGCGAGGGGCGGTGCGCACGTGCTCAGGGTATCGGCAGAGGCCCCACAAGGAAGGACCTCGCAATCGTGCAACGAACTGTTCACCCACCCCCACTACGGTGAAGGCGTGGCCGCCACCTCCCCCGAGCCGCTGGAGCTCGAGCAGGACGCGACGTCGACGCCGGCGTCGCGCGCGACCGCGTCACGAACGGAGACCGCCCGCGTCCATACGGGTGGGATGTCCACTCGTCGATCACTGCTCGCCACCGTGTGGCCTGCCGCCGCCGCCCTCGTCGCCGGCTGCGTGGTGGCCGGGCTGCTGCTGTCGGCGTCGCTGCGGACGGAGTTCCCGTTGTTCTCCGAGGCGTCGGCCGAGCGCGGGAGGGACTGCACCACCATCCGGAGCGCACGGCACGCCCTCGAGGCGACCCTGCAGGAGCGTCTGCCGATGGCCGCCCCGGATGTGGAGTCGGCCCGCGCCATCCGCTCGGCGGTCACCGCCTTCGACGCGCGCACCCAGGACATCGCGACGCCCGCGGTGGAGTCGGCGCTGAGTCCGGTTCGTGGCGCGCTCGACCGGTTGTCCGACAGCATCCAGGCCTACGCCGCTGCTCCCGCGGGGGCATACGCCGGCGCGGCCCGAGGCACCGTCGAGGACGCCCTCAGCGGGGTCAGCGAGTCGTGGCAGGGCGCGATCGCGCGCGTCTGCTCCTGACCGAGGGCGTCAGCTCCCGACGAGCGCGCCGACCTGCAGCAGCCCGATGGAGTCGGAGGTGCAGGCCGTGAAGTCGGAGTCCTTGACGAACAGCGACTCGGTCGACCCGGGCGGGTAGACGCGGAAGCCGTCGGCCGGCTTGGGTCCGCAGTCGGCCTCCGGGTAGTTGAGCGCCTGGGTGATCCGGAGCGGTGCCTGCGCGGTCCCGCCCGGCTGCAGCACGACGGTGGGATGCGGGGTGCTGCGGTCGAAGTCCGCCGGCTTGCCGAGCTGGGTGCCGTTGCCGTCGCCGACGAACGACACGCCCGGCCAGCCCTGCAGCGAGCACTTCGCGGAGCCGTTGTTCGTCAGGACGAGGGTGACCTCGACGCTGCCCGCCGCACCGCCGCCTCCCTTGCCGATGGTCCCGGTGAGGTTCGAGGTCTCGCACTGGCCCTCGATCGGCGTGGCGGTCGCGGTGGCGGTCCCGGTCGGCCGCGGCGAGGATGACGGGGTGCCGGAGGCGGAGGCGGATGCCGAGCCCGTGGTCGGCGCGGAGCTCGGGGTCGCGCATCCCGCGACGGCGAGCGCGACGGCGAGCGCGACACCCGCGGTGCCGGCGATGCGGAGGGTCCAGTTCGCGGTCATGGGTTCATCCCACCATGAGAAGGGCGGCGAGGGCACGGGACCCGCCGGGGCCGGCCCGCAACCGCTCCGCCACTCCCCGCGTCCAGGGCCGCCTGGCAGGATGGAACGCATGACGGCGCTCGGCTCCTGGCTCGCACGGTGGTGGACGATCGGGGTGCCTGTCATCGGCGTCGTGGTCCTGGTGGCGTTCTGGACGGTCGAGCTGAACTCGGTCGCCGTCGCCGTCATCGCGGTGGTGCTGGCGGGCACGGTCCTCGCCGCGGTGCAGCACGCGGAGGTGGTGGCGCACCGCGTCGGGGAGCCGTTCGGATCGCTCGTGCTCGCGGTCGCGGTGACGATCATCGAGGTGGCGCTCATCGTCACCCTGATGACGACCGGCAAGGACTCGCCCGAGCTCGCCCGCGACACCGTCTTCTCCGCCGTGATGATCACGATGAACGGGATCGTCGGGCTCTCGCTGCTGCTCGCCGCCTCCCGCCGGCAGTCGACCGCGTTCAACGCGCAGGGCAGCGGCGCCGCGCTCGCCACCGTGACAGCGCTCGCGACGCTGACCATGGTGCTGCCGAGCTTCACCTCGGCGCCCGGCCCGGTCTTCTCGACACCGCAGCTGGTCTTCGCGGCGATAGCGTCACTGGCGCTGTACGGGATGTTCGTCTTCACGCAGACCGTCGCGCACCGGGACTTCTTCCTCCCGGTCGGACGCAAGGGACAGCCGCTGACCGAGGACGACCACGCCGCCGCCCCCTCCAACCGGACGGCGTGGATCAGCCTCGGTCTCCTGCTCGTTTCGCTCGTCGCGGTGGTCGGACTGGCCAAGCTGGAGTCGACGCCGATCGAGCGGGCGGTCACCGGGATCGGGCTTCCGCAGTCGTTCGTCGGCGTCGTCATCGCACTGCTCGTGCTGCTGCCGGAGGGCATCGCGGCCGCGAAGGCGGCGAACCGCAACCGCACTCAGACCAGCCTCAACCTGGCGCTCGGCTCGGCCATGGCCAGCATCGGGCTCACCATCCCGGCGATCGCGGTGGCGTCGATCTGGCTGCCCGGCGCGCTGCACCTGGGGCTCGGCGCCAGTCAGATCGTGCTGCTGGTCCTCACGGTCCTGGTCAGCATCCTCACGATCGTGCAGGGGCGGGCGGTACGGCTGCAGGGCGGCATCCACCTGGTGCTGTTCGCGGCCTTCATCTTCCTGTCGATCGCGCCATAGCCGGCCTCAAGCGGTCGCGGCGTCGAACAGCTGCGCGGCCGCCTGGAGCGCGGCGTCGGGAGTGCCGCCGCGCATGGCCGCGCTGGCGGATGCGCCGTCGAACAGCAGGGTCAGCTGCACGGCGAGCAGATGCGGGTCGCGTGCGCCGGCAGCGGCGGCCTGCCGCTCGAAGTACGCGGTCAGCTCCCCCTTGAAGTGCCGGGCGACCACGGCGGCGGGATGCTCGCGGTCGCGCAGCTCGGTGGCCACGTTGACGAACGGGCAGCCGTAGAAATCGCTCACCCGCGCCGCCTCGTGCAGCGCCTCGAAGACATGGAGGGCCCGCTCGCGCGGGGTGCCCTCGCTGTCGGGCGCGAAGTAGCCGGCGACGACCTGCGGGCCGTATTCCTCGAGCATCGTGGCGACGACCGCATCCTTGCCGTCGAAGTGCTGGTAGATCGAGCGCTTGGAGACCTCGGCCTCCTGCGCGATCCGGTCGATGCCGACCGCGTTCACGCCTTCGCGCACGAACAGCCGGGCGGCGGCGGCGAGGACGCGGTCGCGGGGCTTCGGCTTGGCGGGGGTCGTCGTGGTCACGAATGGATTCTACGGGCGCGGTTGCGAAAAGTAAACCGATCTGTGTACATTGGCAGCACGCCGATACACAGATCGGTTTACTTTTCCCGGAAGGACTCCCCCATGACCGACATCACCGGACGCGTCGCCCTCGTCACCGGCGCCAACCGCGGCCTCGGCGCCGCGTACGTCGCCGCGCTCCTCGAGCGGGGCGCCACCAAGGTCTACGCCGCGGCCCGTCGGCCGGAGAGCGTCGGCATCGACGACCCGCGCGTCGTCCCGCTGCCCCTCGACGTCACCGACCCGGAGAGCATCCGCCGCGCGGCCGAGGTCGCGGGCGATGTGACCGTGCTCGTCAACAACGCGGGCATCGCATCCAACCAGTCGCTCGTGACCGGCGACCTCGACGAGATCCGCCGCGAGCTCGACACCAATTACTGGGGTCCGGTGCTCGTCACCCGCGCCTTCGCGCCGGTCATCGAGGCGAACGGGGGCGGCGCCATCGTGAACATGCACTCTGCGCTCAGCTGGTACGCCACCGGTTCGTACAGCGCGACCAAGGCCGCGCTCTGGTCCGCCAGCAACTCGGCCCGTGTCGAGCTCGCGCCGGCGGGCATCCAGGTGGTTGGCGTCCACGTCGGGTACGTCGACACGGAGATGGCCGCGGGCGCGGAGGGCATCAAGGTGCCGCCGCGCCAGGTCGTGGACGAGGCGCTGGACGCCGTCGCCGCGGACGAGGCGGAGGCGATCGTGGGCGACGTCGCGCGGGGCGTGAAGTCGCGCCTCCACGAGGACGTCCGCGTGCTCTACCCCCAGCTGGCCAGGTAGGCCTCGCCGCCGAAGCCCTCCGGACGAATGCCCCAGCTCACGGCCCAGGTCTCTCCCGGCTCCAGCCAGCGGAGGCCACGACCGGAGTTGAGGGCGTTCGCCGGGGCGGTCATCGGCTCGATCGCGAGAGCGACGCCGCCGGGCTTCGTCGCGAACGACCGGTGGGTGAACACCTGCACGTAGCGGAACGCCTCGTCGCCCCAGAGCACCACCCGGCGGCCGTCGTCGGCGGCGAGCGAGTGCTCCACCGGGCCGTCGGGCAGGTCGGCGTAGCCGGTGTCGAGGTCGAGGTCGCTGACGCGGCGGCCCGCGGACAGGTCGTACGGCGTGCCCTCGACCGGAGCCTCCCCGTCACGTTGCTGCGATCGTCCGTCTCGAAGCGGGTGCGCGCGGCGACGCGCACCGTCAGCTCCTCCGGCGGGACGTCGGCGATGCGGAGGTAGGGGTGCGCGCCGACCGCCACGGGCGCGGCCGTCTCGCCGACGTTGGTGATCGCGTGCGTGACGGACATCCCCTCGGTGTGCAGCTCGTGGGTGACGGCGGTCTCCAGCGCGAACGGGTAGCCGGGCTCGGGGTAGATCGCGGCGGCTTGAGTGACCGTCGAGTCGGTCCGATCCACCAGCTCGTAGGGGCGGCGCCGCAGCAGGCCGTGGCTGGCGTTGCCCTTGGCCGGCTCGGTGAGGTCGAGCTGCAGCGTCCTGCCCTCGTACTCCCAGCGCCCGTCCTTCACGCGGTTCGGCCAGGGCACCAGGACGATGCCGCACGCCGAGGGGGTCTGGTCCTCGGCGGGATACGGTTCGGTCAGGTCGGATTCCGCGAAACGGAGCGACCGGATGCCCGCGCCCACCTGGACGATGGTGGCGCTCAGGTCGCCGAAGTCGAGTTCGTACTGTTCACCGGTCGCGGGTCGCATGGGACCAGGGTAGGCCTCAGGCCACGACCACAGGGAGCCCCGCTTCCCGCAGCGCCCGCACCTCTGCGTCGTCGGCCGACGAGCCGGTGATGAGCTGCGAGACGTCGGCGAGCCCCGCGATGCGGCCCAGGTGGGTGCGGCCGAGCTTGCTGCCGTCGGCGACAACCACGGCCCGCTCGGCCGAGCCGACCATCACCCGCTTGAGGTCGGCCTCCGGCAGGTTGACATTGGTGATGCCGCCGGTGGGATGCACGCCCGTGCAGCCGATGAACGCCACGTCGGCGTGCACCCGCTCCAGCAGCACGGCGGCGAGGGGTTCGACCAGCGAGTGCTGCAGCGGCCGCAAGGTGCCGCCCGTCACGACGACCTCGAAGCGCGGGATGGCGCGCTCGAGCTCCAGCGCGATGGTCAGGCCGTTCGTGATCACCGTGACGTCGTCGAGGTCGTCGCGCTCGACCAGCGCGCGGGCGATCGCGGCGGTCGTCGTGCCGACGTCGAGCAGCACACTGCTGCCGGGGACGACCATCGCGGCCGCCGCGTGGCCGATCCGCCGCTTCTCGTCGGCGGACGACTCCAGCGCCTCCTCGAAGCTCGGCTCCCTGGCGCCCGCGGCGCGGAGGACGGCGCCGCCGTGGACCCGGCGGATGCTCTGCTCGCGGTCGAGCGCATCCAGATCGCTCCGCACGGTGACGTCGGAGACCTGGAACGCCTCGCTGAGGTCGGAGACACGGGCGAAACCGGCGCGCCCGATCAACTCGAGCATCCGTTCGCGGCGGAGCGCGGCGGGCAGCGGTTCGCTCATGCGTCCATGCTGGAACGCTTGCGATATCTTGTCAATACGAAAGCGTCCACGTATCCTTGCTTTCGAAATCGAAAGGATGGCATGGCCGCGATCACGAAGCGCCCCACCCGTCTCTCCGACGGCCGGGAGCTCATCTACTACGACGACGCCGACACGACCCTTCGCCCCGAGCGCAAGCCCGACCTCCGGGAGCCGGCACCGCGTCCCGCGACGGCGACCATGCGGCAGGACCCGCTCACCGGCGAGTGGGTGTCCATCGCCGCCGCACGCCAGAACCGCGTGATGCTCCCGCCCGCGGAACTCGATCCGCTGGCGCCGGCGAGCCCGACGAATCCCTCCGAGATCCCCGATCTCTACGATGTCGCGGTGTTCGAGAACAAGTCGCCGTCGTTCGGCCCGCTTCCGGAGGACGAGAACGCACCGCAGGGCGTCGACGACCTGGCCCAGGTCGGCCTCGGGCGCACCCGCACCTCCGTCGGCCGCTGCGAGGTCGTCTGCTTCAGCCCGGCGACGACCGGCGCGTTCGGCAGCCTGACGCCGTCGCGCGCGCGCACGGTGATCGAGGCGTGGGCGGACCGCACCGCCGCGCTCTCGGCGCTGCCCGGCGTGCAGCAGGTGTTCCCCTTCGAGAACCGCGGCGAGGCGATCGGCGTCACGCTGCATCACCCGCACGGGCAGATCTACGCGTACCCGTACATCACCCCGCGCACGACGGCGCTGATCCGGTCGCTCGACGCGTACGGGCCGACGCTGTTCGCGGACATCCTCGAGCGCGAGCGGGCGTCCGAGCGCGTGGTGCTGGCGGGCGAGCACTGGACGGCGTTCGTGCCCTTCGCCGCGCGTTGGCCGATCGAGATCCACGTGCTGCCGCACCGCCACGTCGCCGACCTGGCCGAGACGAACGCGGCCGAGCGCGACGAGCTTGCCACGCTCTACCTACGGGTGCTGCGCGGCGTCGACGCGCTCTACGACTCCCCCACCCCGTACATCGCCGCTTGGCACCAGGCACCCGTGGGCGTCCGGCGCGACGAGATCAGGCTCATGCTGCAGTTGACGTCGCCGCGGCGCGGGGCGGATAAGCTGAAGTTCCTGGCCGGCTCCGAGGCGGCGATGGGCGCCTGGATCGGCGACGTCCCGCCGGAGCAGGCCGCCGCGGCGGTCCGCGAGGCCATCGCGCGGGCGGATGCGGCCAACCCTGTCGGCCCGCTGCCGGTCGAGGTGACCGAGCTCGTGACCGTGGCCGCCACCACCCCCGACACCACCGACTCCGATCGAGAGGCTGACCGATGACCGACCTGCGCACCGGCGTCCGCGACGACTTCGCCCAGGTGTTCGGCCGCGAACCCGACGGCGTCTGGTCGGCGCCCGGCCGGGTCAACCTGATCGGCGAGCACACCGACTACAACCTCGGCTTCGTGCTGCCGTTCGCGATCAACCGCCGCACGGTCGCCGCTGTCGGCGTGCGCGACGACCGGGTCCTGCGGGTCGGCAGCACCTTCGCGGACGAGCTGGTGGAGGTATCCCTCGACGAGCTGACGCCGGAGGCGCTGAGCGGCTGGGCCGCGTACCCGCTGGGGGTCGCCTGGTCGCTGGGCGAGTTCGGTGCCGACCTGGCCGCGGTGCCGGGCGTCGACATCCTCATCGACTCGAACGTGCCGGTCGGCGCCGGACTGTCGTCCTCGGCCGCGATCGAGAGCGCCGTCTCCGTCGCCCTCAACGAGATCTGGCGGCTAGGACTCGACCGCCGCACCCTCGCGCGCGTCGGGCAGCGGGCCGAGAACGTCGCCGTCGGCGCGCCGACCGGAATCATGGACCAGTCGGCGTCCCTGCTCGGCGAGCGCGACGCCGCCGTCTTCCTCGACTGCCGGTCCCTCGAGTCGCAGATCGTGCCGCTCGGGCTCGAGGACGCGGGGCTCGAACTCCTCATCATCGACACCGGCGTGACCCATGCCCACGCGACCGGCGGGTACGCCGACCGCCGCCGCTCCTGCGAGGAGGGTGCGCGCATCCTGGGCGTCGAGGCGCTGCGGGACGTGTCGGTCGCCGACCTCGACCGGGCGCGCGAACTGCTCGACGACGTGACGTTCCGCCGCGTCCGCCACATCGTGACCGAGGACCAGCGCGTGCTCGACACCGTGGAGACCCTGCGCGAGGAGGGCCCGGCCGCGATCGGCCCGCTGCTCGACGCCTCCCACGTGTCCATGCGTGACGACTTCGAGATCTCGGTGCCGGAGCTCGACCTCGCCGTCGAGACGGCCCAGGCGAACGGCGCCATCGGCGCTCGCATGACGGGCGGCGGCTTCGGCGGCTCGGCGATCGCGCTCGTGCCGTCGGACGCCGTGAGCCGCGTGCTGGTCGCGCTCGACGGCGCATTCGCGGAGCACGGCTTCGGACAGCCGGACCTTTTCACCGTGCGCGCGTCGGAGGGCGCCCGCCGCGAGGACTGACTTCGCGGCGCGCCGCTGTTCACCTGCGCTTTACCCGGCAGGGGTTGGATGGGGTAGGTGATGGAGACGCACTCGACCGAGCCGCAGGTGACCTGGCTCGACCCGGACACGGCGCAGGTGCGACAGCCGAAGGCATCCCACTGGGAGGCGCCGTTCCTCTACCTGCTGTTCGGGCGGGATCGGTCGCTGCTCATCGACACGGGCGCCACGTCCGACGAGCGCGTGTTCCCGCTGCGGTCGACCGTGGAGCGGCTGACCGCCGACTGGCTGCGCCGCAACCCCGCGGTCTTCACGCGCCCGTATCCGCTGGTCGTGGCGCACTCGCACGCGCACGGCGACCACATCGCCGGGGACGCGCTGCTGCGGGACCGGCCGGGAACGACGGTCGTCGGCACGAGCCCGGCGGAGGTGATCGGCTTCTTCGGCTTCCGGTCGTGGCCGGACGAGACGGTGCCGTTCGATCTGGGACGGCGCGTGATCGACGTCATCGGCGGCCCGGGCCACGAACCCTCGGCGGTGGTCTTCTTCGACCGTCAGACGGGCATCCTGTTCACGGGCGACACGGTGCTGCCCGCGCACCTCTACGTGCGCGATCTGCCGCAGTATCGGGCGACGATCGAGCGGCTGATCCGCTTCCGCGACGATCCCACCGCGCCGGTGAACGAGCTTCGCGGCGCGCACGTCGAAATGTCCGCGACGCCGGGCGTCGCCTACCCGCCCGGGACAGTGGATCAGCCCGACGAAGCCGAGTTGCCGCTGCGTCCGCGCATCCTGGATCGCGTGCTGACCGCTCTCGACGAGCTGACCGGCGCCACCGGGGAGCGCGTCGTCCGCCGCCGCTTCATCGTCGTCATCGACCGCTGACCCCGCCCCGCTGCACCCGCCATCGAGTCCGCACAGAGTGCACGCGACACGCCGTGCGGGCGTGCACTCTTCGTGTACTCGAGGGAGGGGTCAGGGGGTGACGGGGACGGGGTGCCGTGGGTGAGGCGGACCAGCTCGTCGAAGGTGGTCGGGAAGACGGTGTGGGCGTGGCCGGCCGCCGCCCAGACCTGGGGGTAACCGGCCAGCGCTTCATCGACGACCGTGAGGAGCGGCGCGGGATGGCCGACGGGAGCGACCCCGCCGATGGTCTGGCCGGTCGCCGCCTTGACCGTGTCCGGATCGGCGCGGCGGATGCGGCCGCCCAGCCGCTCGCCCAGGAAGGCGGTGTCGACGCGGTGCGCGCCCGAGGTCATGACGAGCAGCGGCTCCCCGTCGAGCGTGAAGACGAGGGAGTTGGCGATTGCGCCGACCTCGACGCCGAGTTCCGCGGCCGCCGCGACGGCGGTCGGCGTCGCCGTGTGGAACCAGCGCACGCGCGGCTCCACCCCGGCCGCGAGCAGGGCCGCCTCGACGCGCTCGACGGCCGGATGCGTCCGCTCGGCTGATTCCTCGGTCATGCGAGCTCCCTCTCCGCCGCCTCGACGATGTTCTGCAGCAGCAGAGCGCGCGTCATCGGCCCCACCCCGCCGGGGTTGGGCGAGATCCAGGAGGCGACCTCGGCCACCTCGGGCGCGACGTCTCCGGCGACCACGCTCTTGCCGGTCACCGGGTCCTCGACCCGGCTCACGCCCACGTCGAGCACGACCGCGCCGGGCTTCACGTCGTCGGCGGTGATCAGTCCAGCGACGCCCGCCGCGGAGATGATCACGTCGGCCCGGCGCAGGTGCTCGGTGAGGGACCGCGTCCCTGTGTGCGTCAGGGTGACCGTCGCGTTGAACTCGCGCCGGGTGAGCAGCGCGCCGATGGAGCGGCCGACGGTGACGCCGCGCCCGACGACCACCACATCCGCGCCGCGCAGGTCGACGCCGTGGCGCACCATCAGCTCGATCACGCCGCGCGGCGTGCACGGCAGCGGGGAGGTGATCGGGTCGTTGGCGTTGAGGACGAGGCGGCCGAGGTTCGTGGGGTGCAGGCCGTCCGCATCCTTCGCCGGGTCGACCAGCTCGAGGATCGCGTGGGTGTCGAGGTGCGCGGGCAGCGGCAGCTGGACGATGAAGCCGGTGCAGTCGGGGTCGGCGTTGAGGTCTTCGACCACGGCCTCCAGCTCCGCCTGCGAGATGTCCGCGGGCAGATCGCGCCGGATGGAGGCGATGCCCACCTCCGCGCAGTCGCGGTGCTTGCCCGCGACGTACCACTGCGAGCCGGGGTCGTCGCCGACGAGGATGGTGCCGAGCCCCGGCACGACCCCTTCTCGCGCAGCGCTCCCACCCGGGCCCGCAGCTCCGCCTTGATCTCGCTCGCGGTCGCCTTGCCGTCCAGTATCTGCGCAGTCACACTCACTCCTTGCGTTTCCGCCATCGAGTACACGAAGAATGCACGGGACACGCCGTGGCGGCGTGCACTCTTCGTGTACTCGACGGAGGGGTGGGAATCAGATGGAGGACGGGAGCTCGACGGGGAAGCCCTCCTGGCCGGACGCGGTCAGGCCGGGGTAGAGCGGGAAGGCCGAGGTGAGCGCGTCGACGCGGGCGCGCAGCGCCTTCGTGTCGGCGACAGGACGCAGCGCGAGCGCGATGATGTCGGCCACCTCGGTGAACTCGGTGTCGCCGAAGCCGCGGGTCGCGAGCGCGGGCGTGCCGATGCGGAGACCCGAGGTCACCATCGGCGGGCGCGGGTCGAACGGCACCGCGTTGCGGTTGACCGTGATGCCGACCTCGTGCAGCACGTCCTCGGCCTGCTGGCCGTCCAGCTCCGAGGTGCGGAGGTCGGCGAGCACCAGGTGAACGTCGGTACCGCCGGTGAGCACGTCCACGCCGGCGGCGCGGGAGTCGTCGGCGGTCAGGCGCTCGGCCAGGATCTGCGCGCCGCGGATGGTGCGCTCCTGGCGGTCCTTGAACTCCTCCGTCGCGGCGAGCTTGAACGCGGTCGCCTTGGCGGCGATCACGTGCATCAGCGGGCCGCCTTGCTGGCCCGGGAAGACGTTGGAGTTGAGCTTCTTGGCGAGCTCGGTGTCGCGGCTGACGATGAAGCCGGAGCGCGGGCCGCCGATGGTCTTGTGCACCGTGGACGAGACGACGTCGGCGTGCGGCACGGGCGACGGGTGGAGCCCAGCGGCGACGAGGCCGGCGAAGTGCGCCATGTCGACCCACAGCTTGGCGCCCACCTCGTCCGCGATCTCGCGGAACGCGGCGAAGTCGAGCTGGCGCGGGTAGGCCGACCAGCCGGCGATGATGACCTGCGGCTTGTGCTCGAGCGCCTTGTCGCGCACGACGTTCATGTCGACGAGGAACGACTCGGGGTCGACGCCGTACGAGACGGCGTTGTAGAGCTTGCCCGAGAAGTTGAGCTTCATCCCGTGCGTCAGGTGGCCGCCGTGCGACAGCTCCAGACCCAGGATGGTGTCGCCCGGCGTCGCGATGGCGGACAGCACGGCGGCGTTGGCCGAAGCGCCCGAGTGCGGCTGGACGTTGGCGTACTCGGCGCCGAAGAGGGCCTTCGCGCGGTCGATCGCCAGCTGCTCGGCGATGTCGACGTACTCGCAGCCGCCGTAGTAGCGGCGGCCCGGGTAGCCCTCCGCGTACTTGTTGGTGAGCACCGATCCGACCGCTTCGAGCACGGCGCGCGGCACGAAGTTCTCGGACGCGATCATCTCGAGGTAGTCGCGCTGGCGGCCGAGCTCCAGCTGGAGCACTTCGGCGATCTCGGGGTCGACCTCGGAGAGAGGCGCTGTGAACGTGGAGGGCAACGTGTCGGTCAAAACCGGCTCCTTCGTACAGGGATGGATCATCTGCGTATCGACCCAGGCGCGCGGCCGAATCCACCCGTGTTCAAGGAGGTTGCGTGTCGCTCCCCGATGGTGACCATCTGAGCGCCAGTTGCGACGTGGGACAGCATAGCAAAGCAGGCACCCGCCGGAACCCTTGCCCATTAGTTAGGAGCCCTGCAATACTCGCTTCTGGTCGACCAGCGGGGGTGGCGGTGCCGGCCGGTCCGCACTCCCCCGAGCCTCCAGGAGCCCACCGTGGTCGTGCCCCGCCCCGTCCGCACCGAGAATTCCGCGGCCTCACCGTTCGTGCTGACCGACGCCGCGCGCATCAGCGTCGCGGGAATCGGCGCCGACGGAGTGGCCCGTCTGCTGTCCGCAGAACTGGCGTCGGACTGCGGCCGCGAGCCCGCGATCGTGGCGGAACCGCCCGCCTACGGCGACATCGCGATCGTCATCGCACCCGGCGAGGGACCACATGAGGACGGGTCGGACAGCGCCGAGGGCTACACGCTCGAGGTCTCGGCCGAGGCCGTCCGGATCGGGGCTGCGACGACCGCAGGCGCCTTCTGGGGCGTGCAGACTCTGCGCCAGCTGCTGCCCGCCGCCTGCGACGGGGAGCCATTGTCCATCGATGCCGTCCGCATCCACGACAACCCCCGGTACGCGTACCGCGGCGCGATGCTGGATGTGGCGCGCCACTTCTTCACGCCGGCCGAGGTGAAGCGCTTCATCGACGCGATCGTCCTGCTCAAGCTGAACCATCTGCACCTGCACCTGACCGACGACCAGGGCTGGCGCATCCAGATCGAGTCGTGGCCCGAGCTGACCCGCATCGGCGGCTCGACCGGCAGCGACGGCAGCCGTGGCGGCTTCTACACGCAGGCCCAGTTCCGCGACCTCGTGTCGTACGCGGCCGAGCGGCACATCACCGTCGTCCCCGAGATCGACATGCCCGGTCACACGAACGCGGCGCTCGCGTCCTATCCCGAGCTCAA
Source organism: Leifsonia poae (assembly GCF_050632865.1). Taxonomy (GTDB): domain Bacteria; phylum Actinomycetota; class Actinomycetes; order Actinomycetales; family Microbacteriaceae; genus Leifsonia; species Leifsonia poae_B. The sequence goes on from NZ_JBODSA010000002.1 coordinate 381,045, forward strand.
CCCCGGCGGGGTCGCGCCGGCGCTCTACACCGGTTCGGAGGTCGGCTTCAGCACGCTGCGCACCGGCGACCCGGTCACGCAGCGGTTCGTTCGCGACGTGATCCGCGAGGTCGCGGCGCTCACCCCCGGCCCCTACCTCCACCTGGGCGGCGACGAGTGCCTGAGCACGACCGACGCCGACTTCGCCGCGTTCGTGCAGGATGCGTTCCGCGTCGTCGCGGAGAACGGCAAGACGCCCGTCGGCTGGCACGAGGTCGGCAAGGCCGGCGGCCTCCCCGCCGGCACGATCGGGCAGTACTGGGACTTCACCGCCCCGCGCGGCCGCGCCGCCGAACTGGCGCTCTCCTTCGTCCGCGACGGCGGATCGGTGATCATGTCGCCGTCCGACGTCGCCTACCTCGACATCGTGTACGCCGAGGGCGACCCGATCGGGCAGGACTGGACAGGCTCCCCCACCACGCTCCGCGACTCCTTCTTCTGGGACCCGGCGCGCATCGTCCCCGGCCTCGGGGATGCACACATCCTGGGCGTGGAGGCGCCGCTCTGGACCGAGACGGTCGCGACGATCGAAGAGGTGGAGCAGATGGTCTTCCCGCGGCTCGCCGCGGTGGCCGAGGTCGGCTGGTCGACCGCGCCGGCCGACACCGAGCCCGTGGTCGCGGCGCGCGACCTGGCGGACTTCTCCGACCGGCTCGCGTCCCTCGCCGAGCACTGGGATGCGGCGGGGACGAACTATCGGCGCGTGCCGGAAGTGGCGTGGCCCGCGCGGTGGAGCTCAGGGGCAGCGCGGAGCGGTGCCGCGACCCCAGCGCCGAGGGAGCCTGCGACCGAGGTAACGGAGGCTGCCCGATAGATCACGGGTACCCGATGAACCACAGCAGCGCCAGCGCCACCGGCTGGAGCGCGATGCACGCGATCAGCGTCGCCCTCCGCGCCCGGCGGTTGCGCGTCAGCCCCCGCGCCCCCGCGAGCGGCGACAGCGGCAGCAGCAGCCGGAACGTGCTCTGCTGCGGCAGGAACACCGCGAACAGGTAGAGCCCGTAGCTGACGGCGTACGCGACCACGTCCGTCCCGAGCGCGCGCACCGACGGCCGGGTCACGATCCAGACGAAGCCCGCCACGATCCCGATCACGATCAGGGCGCCCAGGATGCTGAGGTACCGCCAGCTGAGCAGGAACCACGGCGTCAGCGGGATGAACGCCACTTTGCCGATGAAGCCGGTCCACCACGACAGCTCGGTCGCGACGTAGGCGTCGCCCGTCCCCGTCACCGCCGCGGCGATGATCGGCCACGCCATCCCCGCGACAGCCATCGCGGCGCCCGCCACGATCATGCTCAGCCGTTCGCGCGGACGGAACGGCTCGCCGCCGCGCCGCACCTGCAGCATCCGGATCAGCAGCACGATGGCGAGCGCCAGGGGCAACGCGAGCGCGCCGGGGCGCGTGAACGCCGCAGCCACCCCGAACGGCAGCATGAGCCAGTAGCGCCGCTGGATCATCATCAGCAGCGCCCCGAACATCAGGAAGAAGAACAGGCTCTCGGCGTACGCGATCTGCAGCACGAACGAGAGCGGCCCGAAGCAGAAGAACGCGGTGGCCCAGAACGCGCTGGACACGCCCGCGCGCGCCGCGACCAGGCGGAACAGCACGATGCTCGCCGCCGCGCCGAACACCATGGCGACCGCCACCCCGGCCGGGTAGAAGTCCATCCCGGTCACGAAGGTCAGCGCCCGCACGATGATCGGGTACAGCGGCAGGAACGCCCAGGGGTTCTGCTGCACCGAGCCGTCGGCGTCGAGCGGCAGCGACGTCGGATAGCCCTGCTCCACGATCTGGCTGTAGTAGGCGCCGTCCCAGGCGCCGGAGAACGTGAAGAACGTGGGATCCATCCGCGGGCTGGCGTACTCCCAGTGCCCCACGTTCGCGGCGATGAACAGCGCCAGCATGAGCGCCGTCGTCAGCAGCCGTGAGACGGCGTACATCACGAGGACCGCCGCCCACCAGGGCACCTCGCGGCCGGCGAACCGCAGCCGCCGGGGTACGGCGAGCGGTGCGGCCGTGAGAACCGGTCGCCGGGTGCTCGTGGTTTCCGCTGTCATCGTCCCATCCGTGAGGCCGCCCCGCTGATTTCGCCTCTTGGATGGTACCCGCGCGGGATGTGCGCGGGGACCGGTTGACTTGGGGCCCTACTTCACGCTGCCCGCCGTCAACCCGCCCACGAGCCGCTTCTCGATCAGCATGAACAGGATCACCACGGGGATGACCGCCACGACCGACACCGCGAACACGTACTGCCAGGCCGCGTCGTACTGCCCGACGAACTTGGTGAGCGCCACGGACAGCGGCTGGTTCGCGTCCGTCGACAGGATCACCAGGCTCGCCGCGAACTCGTTCCAGGACGCCACGAACGTGTAGATGATCGCCGTCACGATCCCGGGCCAGACCAGGGGCAGCTGCACCCGGAAGAGCACCGTCCACTTGCCGGCGCCGTCGAGCTGGGCGGCCTCGTCGACCTCCTTCGGGACGCCGGAGAAGAAGCTGTGCATGATCCAGATGGCGAACGCCAGGTTGAACGCGGCGTTCACCAGGATCATCGCGAGCCAGGTGTCGTTGATCCCGAGCGCCACCATCTCCTTGAAGAGGCCCGTGGCGAGCACCGTCGGCTGCAGCATCTGGGTCACGATCACGAGAAACAGGAAGATCCCTCGCCCCGGGAACCGGAACCGCGCCGTGTAGTACGCCGCCGGGACGCAGACGAGCAGCACGAGCGCCGTCGCGAACACGGCGATCACGATGGTCGAGATCAGGTTGTACGGCAGCGGCGTCTCGGGCGTCGACCACATCGTGATGTAGTTCTCGGGATGCCATTGCTCGGGCAGGTAGGTCGGCGGGACGGCGAGGATGTTGTTCCTGCTCTTGAACGAGCCGACCAGCATGATCAGGTACGGCGCGATGAAGACCAGGGCGATGACGATGCCGGCGATCACCTTGACGACGGTGCGCCACGGCGAGCTCGCGCCGCGCGGACGGCGCCGGCGAGCGGCCGGGGCTCCGGCTCCGGCGAGCGCGACGGGTGCGGGGGCGGTCACGAGACCTCCTTCATCGGCTTCACGATCCACAGGTACAGGCCGACGACGACGAGCACGATCAGGAAGTTGATCACGCTGAGCGCGCTCGACAGGTCGATCCGCTGCTCGTTCTGCAGCAGCTTGAACACGTAGGTGGTGGTCGTGTCCGCCTTGTAGCCGGGGATGGACCCGGTCATCAGCTTCAGGATGGGCAGCGAGTTGAACACGTTGATGATGTTGATCAGCGTGGCCAGGGCGATCGCGTTGCGCAGGTTCGGCAGGGTGACGCTGAAGTAGGAGCGGAACGCGCTGGCGCCGTCCACTTTCGCCGCCTCGAGCATGTCGCCGGGGATGCCGGCCAGCCCGGCCAGGATCGTGTACGTCGTGAACGGCAGCGAGACGAACACCGCGATGCCGATCGACGAGATGAACGCGGGCACCGGCTCCTTCGTGAAGCCGAACGGCTCCGCGAGCAGGTGGATGTCGACCAGGAACTTGTTGATGATCCCGTAGAAGGGGTCGAGGCCGTAGACGAACACGGTCGTGGTCATCACCACGCTCGCCGCCCACGGGACGATGATCGCCATCCGCACCCAGCGCCGGCCGGGGAAGTTCTTGTCGAGGAACTGGGCGAGGGCGAGCGAGATCACGACGGTGATCACGACGACCGAGACGACCCAGACCAGGGTGTTGAGCAGGATGCCCGGGAGCTCCGGGCGGGAGAGCACGGTCGCGTAGTTCTGGAAGCCGACCGATCCGTGGTCCACGCCGGCGAGCGAGATCTTCCGGGTGGAGTTGTAGATCATGTAGCCGGCGGGGAACAGGACCACGCCGAAGATCAGGATGAGGGCGGGCAGCGTCCACGGCACGGCGTGCCACAGGTCGGACGCGCCGGTCCGGGGCTTGGGGACGCCCCGCGGCGGGGACGGCCGGTGGCCGCCCCCGCGCGGGTTGCTTCAGCAGTGCTGGTCATACCTGGATGCCGGTCTCCGGCTTACTGGCCGTCGGCCTTCGCCTGGATCGACTTCAGCAGGTCCTCGGGCTTGGCGCCCTGACCGAGCTGGCCGATCTGGGCCTGGATCGCGCCCTGCGCGGCCGACCAGTTCGGGTTGGTGGACGGGTAGAACTTGGCGTTCGGCAGCAGGTCGAGGAACGGCTTGATGGTCTCGTCCGAGCCCATCACGTCCGCGCCGGACTTGGTGGTGGGCAGGAAGCCCTCCGCCTTGACCCAGGTCGAGTAGACGTCCTTCGAGTAGAAGTAGTCGAGGAACTTCTTGATCGACGCGGTCTTGTCGGTCTTGTTCTTGAACGCCATCAGGTGGTCCGCGACGCCGAGCGTGAACGGCGAGCCGTCCTTGGTCGGGATCGGCGCGATGCCGTACTGCAGCGACGGGTTCTTGTCCTTGATCTGGCCGACTGTCGGCGGGAGGCCGACCTGCATGCCGAGCTGACCCTGGATGAAGACGTTCAGCAGCGGCGTGCGGTTGGTCGAACCGGGGTTCGGCTCCGTGTAGCCCTGGTTGATGATCTTCTGCATCTCGGTGGCGCCCTCGACGTTCTCGGGGCTGTCGATGGTCAGCTTCTTGGCGTCGCCGTAGCCGCCGCCGGCTCCGTAGAACCAGAGCGCGGTCTCGGCCTGCGCCTCCTCGCTGCCGAGCGGCATGCCGTAGGGGTGACGCCGGCGGCCTTGAGCTTGCCCGCGTCCTCCTCGAACTCGGCCCAGGTCTTCGGCGGGGCCGAGATGCCGGCCTTGGAGAAGTCGTCCTTGTTGTAGAAGAGGGCACGGGCGGAGGCGATGAACGGCAGGCCGTACTGGGTGCCGTCGATGCTCGCGTTCTTCTTGAAGGCGTCCTGGAAGTCGTTCAGCGTGGACGACGAGACGATGTCCTTGGCCGGGTAGAGCAGGTCGTCGGCCGCGAAGCCCGCGAACGCGTCGATGTTCAGGATGTCGGGCTGCTTCTGGGCCTGGATGCGCGTCTTGATGACGTTGTTGATGTCGGTCCAGGACTCGACGTCGAGGTTGACCTTGATGTCGGAGTTCTTGGCCTCGAAGTCCTTGATGATCTGCTGCCATTCGGCCTTGGTGTTGTCCGAATAGCTCGCCACCATCAGGTCGAGCGTCTGCGCGCCGCCGGACGAGCCTCCGGACCCGCCGCTGAAGCCGCAGGAGGCGAGCGTCATGGTGGCGACCGCCGCTGTCGCGACCGCCGCTCCCCACCGCAGTGACTTCTTCATTGCTTCCTCACTTCTCGAAGGGAATTACACGAACCGTCACTGCGATGGTGCCTGCGCGACGATGCGTAGCTGGTGATGCATAGTGATTTGTTTTTGCTTGAAACAAGCACTTGCACTCAATGGATGCTCGAAAGCATGGCGCGTACGGACGCTCGCGTCAAGAACCAAGCGGGAGATCGTTACATGGCGTTTACACCGACCCGCGGAATCCCCGCATTCGATCCGAGAAACGATTGAACATGATTACTAGACAGAGCGATCGATCATCAGCGATCATTAGTCCCAATCGACAGAACAGGAGCGATCAGTGACGCACGCATCCCCGGAGGGGCCCACATGGAGGCCGAGCTGCGCTCGCAGCCCGAGACCTGGGCGACCGCCGCCGGGCTCCGCGAGGAGCAGGCGCTGCTGCCGGCGGCCGGCGAGCGCATCGCCGTGGTCGGCTGCGGGACGTCGTGGTTCATGGCGCAGGCGTACGCCTCCCTCCGCGAGGCCGCGGGTCACGGAGTGACCGACGCGTTCGCGGCGTCCGAGGCGCCGGTGCTCACGCGGGACTACGACGCGATCGTCGCGATCACCCGCTCCGGGACGACGACCGAGGTCCTGGAGCTGCTGGACGCCGTGCGCGCCGCCGGCGTCCGCGCCCGCACGGTCGGCATCGTCGGCGACCCCGAGACGCCCCTGGTCGACCTGGTCGACACGGCCATCCGCCTCCCCTTCGCCGATGAGCAGTCCGTCGTGCAGACCCGCTTCGCGACGACCGCGCTCGCGCTGGTCCGCGCCTCCCTCGGCCACGACCTCGCGCCCGCGATCGACCAGGCCGCGGCTGCGATCGACGAGGAGTTGGACGACGAGCTGGTCGACGCCGAGCAGTACGCGTTCCTTGGCGCCGGATGGACGGTCGGGCTTGCGCACGAGGCGGCGCTCAAGATGCGCGAGGCCTCCCAGTCGTGGACCGAGTCGTACCCGGCGAAGGAGTACCGCCACGGCCCGATCTCGATCGCGGCTCCCGGCCGCGTGACGTGGATGCTGGGTGAGGCCCCGGTCGGACTCTCCGGCGACCTCGCCGTCACCGGCGCCCGCTTCGAAGACCAGCCGATCGACGGCATGGCCGACCTCGTCCGTGCGCAGCGCGTCGCCCTGGCCCGCGCCCGCCGCTTCGACCTCGACCCCGACAGCCCGCGCAACCTCACCCGATCGGTCATCCTCCCCTCGTGACTACCGCTCTCGACCCGCAGGCACCGGCCGCCGCCCCGCTCGGGAGCGGCGCGCCGGTGCTGGCGTTCGACGTCGGCGGGACCGACATGAAGGCCGCGCTCGTCGACGGCGACGGCAGGCTGCTGTCGGTCGTCCGCATCCCGACACCGCACGCCGGGACCGCGACCGGCGAGGCCGTCGTCGCGGCTGCCGCAGAGCTCGCCGCCCGGTTCGCGGCCGAGCATCCCTCCGTCGTCCCCCAGGCCGCCGGCCTGCTCGTGCCGGGTCATGTGGACGACGACGCCGGGGTGGGCGTGTTCGCCGAGAACCTGGGCTGGCGGGACTTCCCCTTCCGTGCGCGGGCCGGGGAGGCGCTGGGCCTGCCGGTCTCGTTCAGCCACGACGTGCGCGGCGCGGGCGAGGCGGAGCATCGACTCGGAGCGGCGGCCCCCTACCGGGACGTCGTCGTGATGGCGATCGGGACCGGCATCGCCGGCGCGATCTTCCTCGATGGGCGCCTCCACACCGGCGGCGGCATGGCGGGCGAGATGGGCCACTCCCGGGTCGCCGACGGGCCGCTGTGCGCGTGCGGCGGGACGGGCTGCCTGGAGGCCGTGGCCTCCGCAGCTGCGATCGCGCGGCGGTACAACGCCCTCACCGGCGCAGCGGTGCCGGGCGCCCGCGAGGTACTGGAGCGCGCGGAGGCCGGCGACGCCGTCGCGCGCCAGGTGTGGGACTCGGCGCTGGATGCGCTCGCGCTCGACCTGTCGCACACGGTCGCGCTGCTCGCGCCGGAGGCGATCGTCATCGGGGGCGGGCTGGCGCAGGCCGGTGACGCGCTGTTCGTGCCGCTCACGGAGAAGCTGGACGCGATCCTCACCTTCCACCGCCGCCCGGTGCTGCTGCCCGCGAGTATCGGCGAGAACGCCGGACTCATCGGCGCGGCCCTGCGGGCGCGCGACCTGCTCGCTGTCGGGGCGCGGCCCGTCGCGGAGCCCGCGCCGTGATCCTCACCGTCACGCCGAACCCGGCCCTCGACCTCACCTACCGCGTCTCCGCACTGGACCCGGGCGAGACGCACCGCGCCGCTCCCCGGCCGTCCGCGCGGGAGGCAAAGGGCTCAACGTCGCCCGGGTCGTCGCCCAGACCGGCGGCGCGGCCGTCGTGCTGACCACCGCCGGCGGGCCGTCGGGCCTCCGGCTGGCGGACGACCTGGAGGCGTCGCGGCTCCCGAACGAGCTGGTCGCGGTGGCGTCCCCGACGCGCAGCAGCATCGCGATCGTCGACGAGTCGGCGGGCGAGACCACCGTGATCAACGAGACGGGTGGGTCGCTGACGGAGGCCGAGTGGACGGCACTGCGGGATGCGGCCGCACGGCTGGCGGTCCCGGCCACCTGCGTCGTCGGCTCGGGCAGCCTCCCTCCGGACGCGCCGGACGACCTCTACGCCGGCCTGGTCGCCATCGCGGCGGAGCGCGGCATCCCGAGCGTGATCGACGCCGTCGGGACCGCGCTCGTGCTGGCGGCCGAAGCCGGCGCGAGCGTCGTGAAGCCCAATCGGCGCGAGCTCGCGGAGACGACCGGCAACGACGATCCCGTCGCCGGCGCCCGCGCCCTGATCGACGCCGGGGCCGGGCTCGTGCTGGTCTCGCTGGGGGCCGAGGGGATGCTCGCCGTCACCGACTCGGCCGAACCGCTGCACCTGCGAACGGCCCAGCCGCTGGTGGGCAACCCGACCGGGGCTGGGGACGCCGCCGTCGCAGCAGTCGCCAGCCTGCTCGCGGCGGGCGTCTCCGACCCCGCCCTCCTGCTCCGCCGCGCCGTCGCGTGGTCGGCCGCCGCCGTCCTCGCGCCGCTCGCCGGCGAGCTCCACCCGTCCTATCCGGAGCTCGAGGCGCGCCTCGTGACCGGCTGACTCCATCCACCGACCGCCCCACCGCCGGAGCCGCCATGCCCCTCGTCCCCACCGCCGACCTGCTGCACGCCGCCGTCGGCCGCCGCACCGGCCTCGCCGCCTTCAACGTCATCCAGCTGGAGACGGCCGAAGCGCTGGTGGACGCCGCCGAGCAGACCGGCCTGCCCGTCATCCTGCAGCTCTCGCAGAACGCCGTCGCGTACCACGGGGCGCTGGAGCCGATCGCTGCGGCCACCCTCGCACTCGCCGCCGAGTCGACCGCGCACGTCGCCGTCCACCTCGACCATGCCGAGGACGAGGAGCTGGCCCGGCGCGCGGTGGAGGCCGGGTTCGGCTCGGTCATGTTCGACGGATCCACCCTCGACTACGACCGCAATGTGGCCGCGACCATCCGAGTGGTCGAGCACGCCCACGCCAACGACGTGCTCGTGGAGGCGGAGCTCGGCGAGATCGGCGGCAAGGATGGCGCACACGCCCCCGGGGTCCGCACCGACCCCGACGAGGCACGCCGCTTCGTGGCGGAGACGGGCGTCGACGCCCTCGCCGTGGCCGTCGGCAGCTCGCACGCCATGACCGAGCGCACCGCCGCGCTCGACCTGGACCTGATCGCACGCTTGCGACACGCCGTGCCCGTTCCGCTGGTCCTGCACGGGTCCAGCGGGGTCGCGGATGAGACCATCGAGCAGGCGATCCGCGCCGGGATCACCAAGGTCAACGTCTCCACCCACCTGAACCGGTTCTACACGGACGCCATCCGCGGCTACCTGGATGCGCATCCGGAGGCCGTGGATCCGCGGAAGTACATCCGGGAGGGACGCACCGCGGTGACGGCGGAGGCGGCGCGCCTGATGACCGTGTTCGACGTCGCGAGCCGCGACGCCGCGGGCCGAGTGGAGACGGGACACCGATGAACAGAGCGGAACGGCTCAACGCCGTGCTCGACCTGCTGGCCGAGGCCGGTCAGGTCGAGGTCGACGACATCGTCGCGAAGCTGGACGTCTCGGCCGCCACCGCGCGCCGCGACCTGGACGCGCTCGCCTCGCAGCAGCTGCTGACCCGCACCCGCGGCGGCGCGATCGGGCAGTCCGTCGCGTACGACCTGCCGATCCGCTACAAGCGGGAGCAGCACGCTCCCGAGAAGCTGCGGATCGCGCAGGCAGCCAGCGCGCTCGTGCCGCGCGGGGCCGTCGTGGGGCTGTGCGGCGGGACGACGAGCACCGCCGTCGCGACCGTGCTCGGCTCGCGGCCCGACCTCATGGAGCCGTCGCCGCATCCCAGCCTCACCGTGGTGACGAACGCCATCAACATCGCCGCGCAGCTCGTCATGCGCCCGCAGATCAAGACCGTCGTGACCGGCGGCGTCGTGCACGCACGGTCGTACGAGCTCGTCGGCCCGTACAGCGACGTGGTGCTCGAGAAGATCACGATGGACATCGCGTTCATCGGCGTGAACGGCATCGACCCGGTGGTCGGCGCGACCGTCCACGACGAGGGCGAGGCGAGCGTCAACTCCCTGATGGCGCGGCGGGCCACCCGCGCCGTGGTGGTGGCGGACTCGTCCAAGATCGGCCGGAAGGCGTTCGCCACGCTCGGCGGACCGAAGGTGCTGACGACGCTCATCACGGACGACGGGATCACCGCCGAGCAGCGGACCGCGTTCGTGGAGGCGGGCTTCGAGGTGATCGTCGCGTGAGCGGCGACCACCTCATCCACTCGGCGCGGCTGGTCGACGGCGGGACGGTCGTCGAGGACGCCTGGGTGCGGTTCGCGGGCGGAGTCGTCGCGGAGGTGGGGAGCAGCACGTCGTGGCGGTCGACGGCGGATGTCGAGACGACGGATGCGCGGGGCGGGTGGCTGACGCCCGGGTTCGTGGACATCCATGTGCACGGCGGCGGGGGTGGGAGCTTCGACGACGGCGCCGAAGGGATCGCGCGCGGCCTCGACCTGCACCAGCAGCACGGGACGACGCGGGCGGTGATCTCGCTGGTCACGGCGCCGGTGGAGGCGTTGGCGTCCCGCGTGCGGGTCGTGGCCTCGCTGATGGCGTCGGACTCGCGCGTCCTCGGCTCTCACCTGGAGGGGCCGTTCCTCGACGTCGGGCACAAGGGAGCGCACGAGCCGTCGCTGCTGCGGGCCTCCGCACCGGCCGATGCGGAGACGCTGCTCGCGGCGGCCGACGGGACCCTCCGACAGATCACGATCGCGCCCGAGCTGCCGGGCGGCATGGATGCGGTTCGCGCCTTCTCGTCCGCCGGCGTCGCGGTCGCGGTCGGGCACACGGGTGCCACCTACGAGCAGGCGCTGGCGGCCTTCGACGCCGGGGCGAGCATCCTGACGCACGCCTTCAACGCGATGCCCGGCGTGCACCACCGGGCGCCCGGGCCGGTCGCGGCGGCCGCGCGCACGCCGGGCGTGACGCTCGAGATCGTCAACGACGGCGTCCACGTGCACCCGGAGGTGGTGCGGATGGCGTTCGCGTCCGCTCCCGGACGGCTGGCGCTCGTGACGGACGCCATGGCCGCCGCCGGGTCGGCCGACGGCGACTACCTGCTCGGCTCGCTCGAGGTGGAGGTCCGCGACGGCGTCGCGCGACTCGCGGGCGGCGGGTCGATCGCGGGGTCGACGCTGACGCTGGACGACGCCCTCCGGCGCGCGGTGCAGGAGGTGGGGCTGCCGGTGACCGACGCCGTGCGTGCGGTCACTGAGACGCCGGCCGCCGCCGTCGGGCGCGGACACGACCTCGGGAGGCTGCAGCCCCGCTACCTCGGCGACGCGGTGCTGCTCGACGACCGCTTCGCGGTCCAGCGCGTCTTCCGCGACGGCTCCCCCGTCGCCTGACCGCGACGCCCTCACCTACTGGTCCCAACACGCCGTTACGGCCCGCACCATAACGGCGTGTTGGGACGAGTAGATCGCGCGAGACGCGCTGCCCTGCCTTTCCGCATCCGCCCCGCATCCACGGGACGCAACACGCCGTTACGCGCCGGCCATAACGGCGTGTTGCGTCCCCTGGATGGCCGAGCCGTCGGGCGGCGGCCTCGGGCTGCTGCGTCATGCCGAACCGTCGGCATCCATGGGTCGCAACACGCCGTTACGTGCGCGTCATGACGGCGCGTTGCGACCCATGGATGCCGCGGGCGGCTCGTGTCGGCGCGGGAGGCGTCAGGCGGGGACCGCGTCGCGGTCGCGGGTCATGCGGCCGACGATGCCGACCAGCACGACCGACACGGCGAGCAGCGCGACGTAGCACCACGGCAGCAGCATGAGGCCGCCGGCGTCGAAGATCAGCGAACCGAGCAGGGCCCCACCGCCGATGCCGATGTTGAACGACGTCGTGTAGAGCGCGCTTGCCGTGTCGCGGAAGGCGGCGGACGACGTGTGCAGCAGCCGCGTCTGAAGCAGCGGCGGCAGGGCGCCGAACGCGAGGCCCCAGAGCAAGAAGGCGATGAGCGCGGCGACCGGCTGCGCGTAGACCAGCGCCAGCGCCGCGACGGAGACTCCCGTCACGCCGAGCGCGAGCAGCAGGCCGAGCTGTGGTCGCGGGCCGAGCACCGATCCAGCGAGCAGCAGACCGCCGGCCCCGGCGATCCCGTACACGAACAGCAGCGCGCCGACGTTGCCGGCGGGGACGCCCATCGGGCCCGTCAGGAACGGCACGACGAACGTGTAGAAGGCGTAGTGCCCGACCATCGTCACGGCGGCGATGAGGCAGACCATGATGACGGCGGGGATGGTGCGGTCACGCCGCTTCGGCGTGGTGCGGTCGCGACGGCGGACCCCCACAGCATCCTCATCCCGCTCGACCGCGGGCAGGAACCTCCACACGACCACCGCACCGACGAACATCAGCGCCGCGATGGTCCCGAACGACAGCCGCCAGCCGAACACGTGCCCGGCGAAGGTGCCCAGCGGCACGCCGAGGACGAAGGCGAGCGTCCCGCCCGCCAGGGTGATCGAGACGGCGCGGCCGATCTGCTCCTTCGGGACGAGGTGCCCGGCGTAGGCGCCGACGATCGACCAGAACATGCCGTGCGCGATCCCGCCCAGGATGCGCGAGCCGACGACGAACTCGTAGCTCGGTGCGATCGCGGTGAGGGCGTTCGAGAGGCCGAGCACGACCAGGATGCCGATCAGCAGACCGTGCCGTGACCAGCGCTTGGTCAACGCGGTCAGCGGCGCACTGGTCAGGACCACGGTGAACGCGAACACGGTGACCAGGAGGCCGATCTGCGCCTCGCTCACGCCGAGAGACGCGCTCATGTCCGGCAGCAGGCCGGTGGGGATCATCTCGCTCGTGACCGAGAGGAAGGTGGCCGTGGCGAGTGCGATGAGCCCGGTCCACGGGAACTTGGGTGCGACAGGCACCGGAGTCGTCGAGGTGGCAGTCATGAAGAGTCTGTCCAACGGACGGCGTTCCCCGGCCACTCCGCATCGGGAGGAATTCAGTGCCGGGTCGACTACGCGCCCATGTGCGCGCCCAGGGCCGTGCGGGAACCGCCGACCACCGTCGATTCTACCGGAGACCGTCCAGCACGCCAGCGCTGTCCGTGATCTCGATGAGCGGGGCGTAGAGGGCCATGGCGTCGAGGGCACGCTGGTGGTCCGCGTCCGAGAGGCCCGCGCAGGCGTCGGCGGCCACCCGGATGCGGATCCCGGCATCCGCCGCGGGGAGCGCCGTGGAGAGCACGCAGCAGTCGGTCGAGACGCCGGCGAGCACCACATCCTGCGACCCGGCGAGCGCGTCTCGGAGGTCGGCGCCCCACTTGCCGAACGTCGGCTCGGTCACCACGGGATGCCCGGTGTCACGGAACGCCAGCACCAGGTCGTAGATCGGATCGTCCTCGGGGACCAGCGCGAACGGCCACTGCTCGTAGTACGGCACCCAGGCGCCCTCAGGCTTCTCGGGGGCGATGAAGCGCGTGAAGATCACGTTGTCGCCGAACGCGGGCACCATCCCCGCGATCACCGCCTCCGCCTCCGCGAACTTCGGCGTGAACCAGGGGCTGGCCGGATCGCCGAACACCTGCTGCATGTCGATGACGACGAGCGTCGGTCCGGTCACCGCTCCTCCTGGCGGCGCACCGCGTTCCGCGAGAACAGGATGGTGCCCAGGTAGCCGATCAGCAGCGCGACCAGCACGCCCAGGTTGGCGAAGGCCCAGTCGCCCTCCTTGCCGCCGATCGGGCCCAGCAGGTAGCCCTGCCAGCTCAGCCAGTCGGCGTAGGTGTTGGTGACGAGTCCCCAGCCGATGACCGTGCCGATGACGATGAGGGCGATCGGCAGCCAGTTGATCGCGCCGTAGCGTCCGCGCCGGTCGTACAGCTCCGCCTCCGCATAGTCGCGGCGCCGGAGTTGGATGTCGCCGATGAAGATGCCGCACCACGCGGCGATCGGGACGCCGAGAGTGATGAGGAAGCCCTGGAACGGCCCGATGAAGTCGGTCGCGACGAAGACGACGTAGACCGCGCCGGCGGTCATGATCACGCCGTCGATCCCCGCCGCGACGTAGCGCGGGACGCGGACGCCGACGCTCAGCAGCGCGAGCCCGGATGAGTAGATATCGAGCACAGCGCCGCCGACGAGGCCCAGCACGGCGACGATCACGAACGGCACGAGGAACCACGTCGGCAGGATGGACGCGAGCGCCCCGATCGGGTCGGCGCCGATCGCCTGGCTCAGCTTCGGCGACGAGCCGGCGAGCAGGATGCCGAAGATGAGGAGGATGACCGGCGCGAGCGATGAGCCGAAGGTCGTCCATCCCACCACCGACCCGCTCCGCGCGGACCGCGGCAGGTAGCGCGAGTAGTCGGCGGCCGCATTCACCCAGCCCAGCCCGAACCCGGTGAGCATGAACACGAACCCGCCGATCACGTGCGGCGCGTCGCCCGCGGGGAGCGCCGCCACGGCACCGAGGTCGATGTGGTTCAGCACCAGCAGGATGTAGACCAGGGTCAGCACGCCGGTCACGATCGTGATCACCATCTGCATGCGCATGATCAGGTTGAAACCGATCACGCCGCCGATGATGACCAGCGCGACGACGACGATGAGCGCGACGAGCTTGGTGACCCAGCCGCCCTCCCAGCCGAGCTGTTCGAACACGGTCGCGGTCGCGAGGGCGGCGAGCGAGACGAGCACCGTCTCCCACCCGACGGTGAGCAGCCAGGACAGGAACGAGGGGACCCGGTTGCCCTCGACCCCGAAGACCGCGCGGCTGAGCACCATGGTCGGCGCGGATCCGCGCTTGCCCGCGAGCGAGATGATCCCGCAGAGCAGGAACGACGCCACGATGCCGACGACACCCACGATGGTCGCCTGCCAGAACGAGATGCCGAACCCCAGCAGGAACGACCCGTAGCTCAGCCCGAACACGGACACGTTGGCGCCGAACCACGGCCAGAACAGGTCGCGCGGGCGCCCCTTGCGCTCGTGCTCCTGGATGGTGTTGAGCCCGTTCAGCTCGACGTTGAAGGCGGATGCCGCTCCCGTACGGGTGTCGGGCGCATCCTCACCGGTGCTGGTCATGCACCGATCGTGGTGCACCCGCGGGCGCGCGTCAACACGCCGCGCGCGCTACCCGTCCCAGGGATTCAGCACCGGCATGCCGACGTCGGTGAAGTCCTTGTCGCGCGTCGCGATCGCATCGGCTCCGCCTTCTCGTCCGCGTATCGACCATCGCTCATCCGGTTCGCTCCGGCGAGCATCTCCGTGATGGTCACCGAGGAGATGTACAGTTCCGTCCGCTCCCACGACTCGAGCCAGGCGACAACTCGAGGCTCAGGCCGTGGTTTGGTCAGCTCGGAGACGACATTGGTGTCGAGCAGGATCATTCTTCCAGCGCTCCGAAGCGGTGGCGCATGTAGGCGACCATGCCGAGCTTCTGAATCGAAGGCCGAGGATCGACGGGTTGCCCCACCGCCGCTTGGCCGACGATGTAGTGAAGCTCCTCGTCCACTGTCCTGAGCGAACCTTTCGCCAACCGCTCGATCGCCTCGTAGATGTCCCAATCGACGTCAAACGTGACCGTAACTTGTTTCATAATAGCTGGCTCCAATATGCATATAAATCTCACATACGATCCAGCATAGCATCCACCGCCCGCTACCCTGTTCTGGTGACCGACTCCTCCCCTCCAACCACTGGGTGCTCACGTTCAGCTGCGCCGACCGCCCAGGGATCGTGCACGCGGTCAGCGGCGCGATCGTCGCCGCCCGCGGCAACATCACCGAGAGCCAGCAGTTCGCCAGCACAGACACCGGCCGCTTCTTCATGCGCCTCCAGGTGGAGTCGGAGGCCGGGCGCGAGGAGTTCGAGCAGGCGCTCGCGCCGGTGGTCGAGCGGTTCGGGATGACACATCGCGTCGACAACGTCGGCCGCCCGCTGCGGACGCTCGTGCTCGTCTCGAAGGCCGCCCACTGCCTCAACGACCTGCTGTTCCGGCAGCGCGCCGGGCAGCTGCCGGTCGAGATCCCGCTGGTGCTGTCGAACCACGAGACGCTGAGCGACCTCGCCGGCTTCTACGGCGTCCCGTTCGAGGCGCGGCCGGTCGTCGGAGCGGAGGACAAGGCGGCGTTCGAGGCGCGCATCCGGGAGGCGGTGGAGGAGCACGACATCGAGCTGGTCGTCCTCGCCCGGTACATGCAGATCCTCTCCCCCGAGCTGTGCGAGCGGCTTGCCGGGCGCGCGATCAACATCCACCACTCCTTCCTCCCCGGGTTCAAGGGCGCCAATCCCTACCGGCAGGCGCACGCGCGTGGCGTGAAGCTGATCGGTGCGACGGCCCACTTCGTCACCAGCGACCTCGACGAGGGTCCGATCATCGAGCAGAACGTGGTGCGCGTCGACCACACGCAGACCGTCCAGGAGCTGGTGGCGATCGGTCAGGATGAGGAGAGCCGCACGCTGACCCAGGCGGTGAAGTGGTTCGCCGAGGACCGCGTCCTCCTCGACGGCGCACGGACGATCATTTTCCGCTGACACACGACGGATAAACTGACCTGGTGACTTCCGCGCCCGACCAGCACGCCCCCATCAAGGTGGGCGCCAACGACGTGCTCCGGTTCGTCCTCGAACTGTTCGCCATCGTCTCCCTCGGCATCTGGGGTTTCCTCGCCTGGCCGCTGCCGTGGAACATCGTGGTCGGGATCGGCGCGCCGGTCATCGCAATCCTGCTGTGGGCGCTGTTCCGCTCGCCCCGCGCCGTGCTCCGCACCGACCCGTTCGTGAAGGCGATCGTGGAGGTCGTGGTCATGGGGTCCGCCGCCTTCGCCTGGTGGGACCTCGGCCAGCCGATCGTCGCCATCGTGTTCGCGGTGATCGCCACGATCAGCGGGGTCATCAACGGCCGACGCGAGTTCGCATGAGCCGCCTCGTCGTCCACAGCGCCCGCAAGGTGGACGCCGACGGGCAGGTGGACGACTTCTGGCTCGTCGTCGACGGCGCGCACATCTCCGCGACCGGCAGCGGGGCGGGATGGGGCGCGAGCGCGGCCGAGGCCGAGACGGTCATCGACGCGCAGGGCCACTGGCTCACGCCCGGCTTCATCGATCTGCACTGCCACGGCGGCGGCGGGCATCCGTACGACGACGGTGTCGACGAGATGCGCGCTGCCCTCCTCACCCACCGTGCGCACGGGACGACGCGCGCCCTGATCTCGCACGTCGCCAATCCTCTCGCCTCCCTGCGCGAGAGTCTGGCGATCGTCGCCGAACTGACCGCCACCGACCCGCTCGTGCTGGGCTCGCACCTCGAGGGCCCATTCCTCGCACCGGAGCGTCGCGGAGCGCACGACGCGCGCTTCCTCCGCGACCCGGAGCCCGAGGCGGTCGAGCAGCTGATCGCGGCCGCGCGCGGCACCCTCCGCACGGCGACCGTCGCCCCTGAGCTGCCCAACGCGCTCGAGGCGATCGGCGTGCTGACCGAGGCGGGCGTCGTGGTCGGCGTCGGCCACACCGCCGCCGACTACGCGCAGGCCGCGCGCGCCTTCGAGGTGGGCGCGCGGCTGCTGACCCATGCGTTCAACGCGATGCCGGGCATCCACCACCGCGCTCCGGGGCCGGTCATGGCCGCGATCGACAACCCCGAGGTGACGCTGGAGCTCATCCTCGACGGGCTGCACGTGCATCCCACGGTCGCCGCCCTGCTGTTCCGCGAGGCGCCAGGACGCGTGGCACTGGTGACCGACGCGATGGCCGCCGCGGGCGCCTCAGACGGGAACTACCGCCTCGGCGAGCTCAACGTGACGGTCCACGACGGGCTCGCGGTGCTGTCCGGCACCGACACGATCGCTGGCTCCACGCTGACGCAGGATGCGGCGCTGCGGATCGCCGTGACGCGCGCGGGCGTCGACCCGGTGGACGCCGTGACCGCCCTCACCCGAACCCCCGCGCACGTGCTCGGCGAGGGCCACCGGCTGGGCCGCCTGCACACCGGCTACGTGGCCGACGCGGTCCTGCTCGACCACGACTGGCGCGTGCAGACCGTGGTGGCCGACGGCTCCGTCCTCTAGCGACAGCCCCCTAGAGCGTCTGCCAGGACGGCTTGTTCGCGTACGCGTACCGGTAGTAGTCGATGTTCTTCAGCTGCGACGCCGCCGCCTCGTCCACGAGCACGGTGACGTGCGGGTGCAGCTGGACGGCCGACCCCGGGTTGGAGGCCGACACCGGCCCCTCGACCGCCCCGGCCAGCGCCGCCGCCTTACCCTCGCCGAACGCGAGCAGCATCAGGTGCCGGGCCTTCAGGATGGTCGACAGCCCCTGCGTGATGCAGTGCATCGGGACGTCGTCCTCCGAGTCGAAGAACCGCGCGTTGTCGCGGCGGGTCTGCTCGGTGAGGGTCTTGACGCGGGTGATCGAGGCGAACGACGAGCCCGGCTCGTTGAAGCCGATGTGCCCGTCGGTCCCGATGCCGAGGATCTGCACATCCACGCCGCCCGACTCGGCGATCGCCTTCTCGTAGGCGAGGCCGGCGCGCTCGATGCCGTCGAGGGATCCGTTGGGCACGTGGATGAGCGACGGCGTCAGGCCCAGCGGCTCCACGACCTCGCGGGTGATGACCGCGCGGTACGACTCGGGGTGGCCCTCGGGCAGGCCAACGTACTCGTCGAGGGCGTAGCCGCGGACATGCGACACGTCGACGCCGCGCTCCCGGATCCCGCGCTCCAGCGCCCGGTACACCGCGAGCGGGGTGGATCCGGTCGCGAGCCCGAGCACCGTGTCCGGCTTGGCCGCAATGAGGTCGAGGATGCTGCGCGCCGCGAGCTCGCCCGCGGCCTCCTGGTCGCGGACGACGACGATCTCTGCCATCAGTTCTCTCCTACGAGGGCCGCTCCGAGCGCGGCGACGGGGGTTCCTTCGGGGACGAGGCGCACCCTCCCAGGCAGGTCGAGCGACGCCAGGAACGGCGACGTGCGCTCCCAGTCGTGCAGCACCTCGTGGACGTCGCCGAGCAGGCGCTCCCCCAGGTGGCTCAGGCCGCCCCCGACCACGACGGTGGCCGGATCGACGGTGAGCACGAGGGCGCGCACCGCGGAGGCGATGCCCGCTGCCAGCCTAGCCGTGATGGCGCGGGCGGCGGGGTCGCCGTCGGCCGCAGCGGCGAAGACGGCGCGGACCGGGAGCGGGTCGTCGGTCGGCCACTGCCGGGCGACGCCCGAACCGCTCGCGACGGTCTCCAGGCAGCCGCGCTGACCGCACGCGCACAGGGCGCCCTGCGGGTCGACGGGCAGGTGCCCGATCTCGCCGGCGATCCCGGTGCTGCCGCGCCAGAGGCGGCCGTCGACCACGATGCCCGCGGCCATCCCGGTGCCGAGGTTGAGGAACGCCATCGTGCCGGACAGGCCGAGCAGATGGTAGGCGCCGAGGGCGGCCGCCTTGACGTCGTTCTCGACTCGGACTCCGACGCCCAGGCGTCCGGCGAGCATCCCGCCGAGTTCCAGCCTGTCCAACCCGAGGTTGACGGCGTGGGCGACGTCTCCGGAGGCCGTGTCGACCATCCCGGGCACGCCGATCCCGATGGACTGGAAGCCCGCGGGCGCGAGGCCGGTGAGCTCGCCGAGGCGGGAGACGGCGGTGACGGCCGTCTCCACGACGGCCGCGTGGCCGAAACCAGTCGCAAGGCGGATGCGCTGCGTCAGCGCGCCGCGCTCGTCGACCGCGACGGCGTCGGTCTTGGTGCCGCCGATGTCGATGCCGAGCCTCACGAGCCGTGTCCGAGCAGGCGGAGCAACGCACGGCCGACCAGGCGGGAGGCGCCGAAGGTCGCGATGTCGGCGTAGGACCGGTCGTCGCTCGGCCAGCCCATGTCGACGACGAGCACCCGCTCGCGCTCGGCGCGCAGCCGGTCGATCGCGGCACGCGCGAAGGCGTGCCGGTGGTTGTCCTTGCCGACGACGAGCACCGGCGACTGCGCGGCCAGCACGAGGTCGGGATGGTCGTCCTCGGTGAACAGCACCTCCGGGTTCGCGGCGAACTCCCGCGCCCACGGCGTCCCCGGGTCGGCCTTCACCTCGGCGAACGGCCCCCAGGGCGCCGTCCCTACAGCGATGTTCGCGACCGTGTCGATCCGCACGACGGAGTACCGCCCGTCGTTCGCCGCCAGCCACTCCCGGGCCTCCGCGCTCACATCGAACGCGCGCTCCGCCCGCTCCACGTCCTCCGCAGCCGTCGAGTACAGGAATTCCGCTGCCCCGGCCGGCGTGTCGACGACGTTTTTCCTGTGCTCGGCGGCTTCCTGGGCGAGGGAGCGGACGCGGGCGGCGGCAGCGGCGAGGCGCGCGGGGGTGAGGCGGCCGGCGGCGACGGCGGCGGCGATGGCGTCCTCGATCGCGGCGAGCTGCGTGTCCGTGTTCTCGGTGCCGATGCAGAGCAGGTCGCAGCCGGCGGCGAGCGCGAGCACGGCCGCCTCCGGGATCCCGCGGGTGCCGCTCGCCCCGTGCATGTCGAGGGCGTCGCTGACGACGACGCCGTCGAAGCCGAGCTCGCCGCGCAGCATCCCCTCGATGATCGCCGGGCTGAGCGTCGCAGGCAGGGTCGCGTCCAGCTGCGGGAGCAGGATGTGCGAGGTCATCACCGCGCGCGCCCCGGCCGCGACGACGGCCCGGAACGGCAGGAGCTCGCGCGAGCGCAGCTGCTCCGCCGACACGTCGACGACCGGCAGCTCCAGGTGGGAATCGGCGGCCGTGTCCCCGTGCCCCGGGAAGTGCTTCGCCGCGACCGCGACGCCCGCGGCCTGCAGCCCGCGCGTCCAGGCAGCTCCGTGCTCGGCCACTACCTCGGGCGACGAGCCGAAGCTGCGCACCCCGATCACCGGGTTGTCCGGGTTGGAGTTGATGTCGATGTCGGGCGCGAAGTCGAGGTTCACGCCGGCCCGGCGCAGCTCCTCCCCACGCGCCGAGCGACGTCCTCGGTGTAGGCAGCGTCGCCCAGCCGGCCGAGGATCGCGTTGCCGGGATACGGCGACCCGCTCTCGTAGTAGAGCCGGGTGACGTCCCCGCCCTCTTCGTCGATCGCGACGATCGCCTCCGGGTTGGCGGCGTAGATCGCGTCGGTGAGCTCGCGCAGCTGCGCCGCCGAGGAGATGTTCTGCCCGAACAGGCACACCCCGCCGAGCCCCGCACGCAGCCGCGCAGCGAGCCACGAAGGGAGTGTCGTCCCGACGAACCCCGGCAGCAGCGTCGCTGCGATGCTGCGGCGGAGGTCCGGGTCGGTCAGGGCGGTGTCGGCGACGGACGCGCCGCTCACCCCTTGACCGCCCCGCTGACGAGACCGCTCGTCATCCGGCCCTGCACGATGAGGAAGAAGATGATGACCGGCACCGCGACGAGCGTCGACGCGGCCATGACCTGCCCCCAGTCGGTGGCGCGGGAGGCGGACTGCTGCACGAATCCGCGCAGCCACAGCGGCAGCGTCGCGCTGCTCGACTGCGGCAGGATGACCAGCGCCACCGTGAACTCGTTCCACGCCTGCAGGAAGGCGTAGACGCCCGAGGCGACGAGGCCCGGGGCGAGCAGCGGGAACGTGATCCGCAGGAACGCCTGCGTGCGGCTGAGCCCGTCCACCATCGCGGCCTCCTCGAGGTCGGCGGGGATGCCGGCGACGAAGCCGCGCAGCATCCAGATGGTGAACGGCACGACGGCGGCGATGTACAGGATGCTGACGCCGATCACCGTGTTGAGCAGGCCGAGCGTGCCCATCAGCTTGTACTGCGCGATGAACAGGCCCTCGGCGGGGAGCATCTGGATGAGCAGCACGGCGAGCACGAACGACCGGCGGCCGCGGAAACGGAACCGGCTGATCGCCAGCGCCGCGAGGAACGCGAACGCCAGGCAGCAGACGACCGTGATCAGCGCGACGGCGACGCTCATCCCGAGCGCCGGGAAGAACGTCCCGCCCTGCACGACGGCGGTGAAGTTGTCGAACGAGCCGCCGAACGGCAGCCAGGTGGGCGTGGTGTTCTGCAGGATGACGTTCGGCAGCAGCGACGAGTTCACCATCCAGTAGACCGGGAAGACCCAGATCAGGGCGAGCACGACGCCGAGGGCGCCGAGCAGGACGCGGGACGGGCGGATGCGGCGAGTCACGATTCGTCCTCCTTGAGAAGGTGTCGCACGTAGAACCAGCTGAGGGCGATGGTGAGCACGAGCACGAAGACGCTGACGGCGCTGGCCATCGCGAAGTCGCTCGAGCCGACGCCGAGCTGGTAGATGTAGGTGCCGAGCAGGTTGGTCTCGCTGGCGATCGAGCCCTTGTCCTGCAGCAGCTTGATCTGTGCGAAGACGCGCAGGTCCCAGATGATCTGCAGCAGCAGGACGATCCCGAGCACCGGGCGGATGATCGGCAGGATGATGTAGCGCAGCCGCTGCCAGCCCCGCGCGCCGTCCATCTGCGCGGCCTCGACGACCTCCGTCGAGACCTGCGTCAGCCCGGCGTAGACCGAGAAGGCGACGAACGGCACGCTCATCCACGTCACGATGACCATCGCGACGAAGAAGAAGGAGAGCGGGTTCTGCAGCCAGTTGTGGTCCTGGAAGTCGAGGCCCCACGAGGTGAGCGTGTAGTTGACGACGCCGCGGCGCCAGTCGAACAGCCAGTTCCAGACGGTCATCGCGGCGACGACCGGCATGGCCCAGGCGAGCAGGAGCGAGATCTGCAGGATGATGCGGACGACGCGGTTCACCGCGTTCATGAGCAGCGCCATCCCGACGCCGATGATCACGGTGACGAACGCCGTCACCAGGCAGAAGATGATGGACCGGGCGACGACGACCCAGGTGTACGGGTCGGAGAACAGGGTGATGTAGTTCTCGAACCAGACGAAGTCGGCGGGCTTGCCGAACTGCTGGGCCAGCCCGAAGTGCTGCATCGAGGTGATCAGCTGCCACACGATCGGGTAGCCGAGGGCGACGAGCAGGATGATGATGGCCGGCAGCAGGAGGCCGTACGGGGTGACGCGGCCGCGGCGACGGCGGGGCTGGTCGGCCGCAGGCGGTGGCGCTGCGGGAAGGATGAGGCGGGTGTCCTCGGTGGCGGTCACGGACGTCTCCTTGGCGAGGGGGATGGTTCAGGGATGCGGTGCGCCGGTCGCGCCAGGTCGCGGCGCACCGCATCCCCTGTTCGGTCGGCTCTAGCTCTTGACGTTGAGCAGCGAGTCGAGCTTCTTGTCGTACTCCTGGGCGAGCGCCTTGAGGTCGGACGCGTCACGGATCTTGGAGAAGAACTCCTCCATCACGTTGCCCGCCTCGACCGAGGCCCAGCCGGGAGCGGCCGGGGTCAGCTTGGAGTTCGACGCCGACTCGATGAGCGCCTTCGCGAACTGGTCGTCGCCCAGCGAGGAGGTGTACTTCGAGTTGGCCGGGCCCAGGCCGTTCTGGCCGAGCATTTCCTGGTACTCCTTCGAGAAGATGATCTTCAGGAGGGTCTTCGACAGGCCCGGCTCCTTGGTCTTCGCCGAGATGCCGATGTTGGAGCCGCCGGCGAAGACCGGGGCCGGCTTGCCGTCGTTGCCCGGGAGCACGTAGGTGCCGAAGGTGGCGTCGTTCCAGGTGCGGACCGGCTTGCCGTCCTTCTGCGACAGGTCGCCGATGGACCAGTGCGCCCAGCCCGGAGCCATGATCGTCGCGGCGGCGAGCGAGGTGTCACCCGTCTTGTTGCCGTCGGCGTCCAGCGTCTGGTCGGTGTCGTTCAGGTAGATGTACTGGTTCGAGTCCTTGGCGTCGTTCGGCGCCTTGGATGCGTTCTTGTACAGGTCCTGGAGCTGCTGCAGGCCCTTGAGGGAGTTCTCCGACTCGAGAGTGCCCTTCCACTTGCCGCCCTTCTGCTGGGCGATGTCCCCGCCGTTGGCGAAGATCCAGGAGATGCCGTCGCGCCAGTCCTGACCGCCGAGGAAGAAGCCGGAGAAGTTGGAGATGTTCTTCGGGTTCTTCGCCGTGATGTCCGCCACCGTGGTGTTGAACTGGTCGAGCGTGGTCGGAACGGTCACGCCGGCCGCCTGGTAGACGTCCTTGCGGTAGAACATGTAGCGCGAGCCGAAGTAGTACGGCAGCGTGTAGTTCTTGCCGTCAACCTTGCCCGCGTCGACGAACGACTGCAGCAGGTCGCTGCCGCCGAGCTCCTTGTACATGTCGGAGATGTCGAGGAACGCTCCGACGTTGGTGAAGGTCGGCGACTGGGTGTTGCCCATCTCCGTCACGTCCGGCGTGTTGTTGGCGTCGGGCAGCGCGGTGGTGAGCTTGGTGACGATGTCGCCCCAGTCCTGCTGCTCGATCTTGAGGGTGGCCCCGGTCTCCTTGTTGAACTCCGTCGTGAGGTAGTTCCGCAGCTTGTCCGGAGTGTCCGAGCCGACGAGCCACAGCGTGACCGTCTTGCCCTTGCCGTCGGTGCTGGCTCCGGTGGAGGAGCCTCCCGACGCGCATCCGGCGAGCACGAGAGCGGAAGCCGTAGCCACAGCGGCGAGGCCGACGAGCTTTCTCTTCATTGCTGGTTCCTTTCGTGGTGGTCAGTGTGTGCGGCTGCAGCACACCGAGGGTGCAGGGGTCAGGTTTCGGGCGGTGCTGTGTGTGTCATGAGACCCCGAGTCGTCCGGAGAGGACGAGAACGGCCGCGCCGCGCAGGACGATGTCCTGCCCTTGCGTGGTCATCCGGACGGACAGGTCGGCGTGGTTCTCCGCCATGGTCCGATTCCGGAGCGTGTGGACGGTCGCTTCGGCGAGCGGGCCGTCGAGCAGTTCGGTCGGACCCGCGAGCACGATCTCCGACAGGTTGAGGGCGCCCACGACGGGCGCGAGGGCGATGCCGAGGCGCTGGCCGGCCTCTCGGAGCACGGGGGTCGCATCCTGCCCCGCCGCGTGCGCCTCGTGGATGCCGCGCTGCAGTTGCGGGACGCTGAGCCAGTGCTCGAGCACCTGGTCCCGGTTGTACGTCGTCTCGAGCCCGAGGTCGGTGCCGACCATGACCTGGCCGATCTCGCCGGCGGCGAAGTGGCTGCCGTAGACGAGGGCTCCGGCGACCAGCAGCCCCGCGCCGATGCCGTGGCCGACGCGGATGAGCATCATGTCGCCCGCCGCTCCGCCGTACGTGTGCTCGGCGAGCGCTGCCGCGTTCGCGTCGTTGGCGACGACGACCGGGAGCCCGGTGCGGTCTGCCAGGTGCCGCTGCAGCGCGAGGTCGGTCCAGCCGAGGTTCGGGGCGGTCAGGATGGTGCCGCTCAGGTCGACGACACCGGGCGAGCCGACCCCCATGCCGAGGATGGGGGCGGTGGACGCTGCGACCAGCCGCTCCACCAGCCAGTCGACCTTCGCGAGGGCGTCGTCGCCGGTTGCCGAGCGTCCGTCATCCTCCAGCATGACCTCGGCGGACGCGATGATGGCGCCGTCGAGATCCATCACTGCGCCGCGGAAGCGGTCGTGGTCGCTGAGGTCGACGCCGACGATCTGGTGCGCGCTCCGGTTAATGTCGAGCAGGACCGCCGGCTTGCCGGGGCGGGCCGACTCGCGCTGTCCCAGCTCGATCACGAGGCCTTCGGCCAGCAGTTCGGCGACGAGGTCGGAGACCGTGACGCGGGTGAGGCCCGTCTCGCGGGCGAGGTCCGCGCGGCTGCGCTCCCCCGAGCGGTAGAGCGTCTGCAGGACGAGCGAGCGGTTGTGGCTGCGGGCGTGCTCCGGGAGCACCTTGGCACGCGGGCGGAGGATCCGCCCAGGTCCCAGTCCTCCGGTGCTTCCCTGCACCTCGGTCGTCGTCATGTTTGTTAGTAAAGCTTACGAACAAATGAAATGCAAGCAACGAAACGAACTCGTTACATGCGGGTTGTCACCCCAGCAGCGCCTCGTGTGCGAGGTCGAGCAGCCGACGGGTGCGGAACTCCTCGTGGGCGGTGATCGTGAGGACGGCCCCGCGCGCATCGTTCACGACCACGTACTGCCCGTAGCGTCCGTCGAAGCGCCACAGCCCCGACGATCCCTCCCAGACGGCGATGCCGTAACGGTCCGTGGCCGGGTCCTCCCCCGTGTCGACCCAGCGCGCGTGCATCCCGTCGATCCACTCGGCGCTGACGATCGGTTGTCCGCGCCACTCGCCGCGGTCGCGCAGCACCCGGCTGATCCGGGCGAGCTCGCCGGTGCGGAGCTGCAGTCCGGTCCCGCCGACGATGTGGCCGAGCGGGCAGCGCATCCACTGCGGGTTGTGGATCTCGAGCGGGTCGAACAGGCGCGGCAGCAACCAGTCGCGCACATCGCCGACCCGCGCCGCCAGCATCCGCATGGCAACGTACGTGCTCGCGTCGGAGTACTGGAAGCGGGTGCCGGGCCCGCGGGTCGGGCGCCGCAGCATCTCCTGCGCGAGGTCGGGTCCGGGCACGGGCTGGTCGCCGAACCAGACGAAGTCGATGCCGCTCGACATGGTCAGCAGGTCGCGCAGGGTCACCCGGTCGACGCCGTCCCCGAGCTCGAGCCCGGGCAGCGCCTCGGCGACCGTGGTGTCGAGCGACAGGATGCCCTCGTCCACGGCGATGCCTGCGGCGAGCGCGCTCACGCCCTTGGACACGGAGTACAGGTTCTCGCGGTCGTCGCTGCGCCAGCGGTGCTCCGCCTCGTCGTCGCCGACGAGTGCGACCGCGCCGTACGCGCCCAGCCCCTCCTGGTCGATGGAGCGGACAAAGCGGGCCAGGAGCAGATCGGCGTCGGTCATGCCTCCATTCTGACCTGAGCCGGTGACAGTCGATGGTCGGCGCGGGACTACGCTCCAGGCATGACCGACGCCTCCACCGCCTCTACCCGCACCCCCTTCTCGCTCGCCGGCTCACGCGCGTTCGTGACGGCCGCCAGTCGCGGTCTCGGCCGCGAGATCGCCCTGGAACTCGCGGGGCAGGGCGCTGACGTCGTGCTCGGCGTACGCGATCCCGATGGCTCGGCGGACCTCGTCGACGAGCTCCGCGCGTTCGGCGTGCAGGCGACCGCGATCCGGATGGACGTGCTCGATCTGCCCGGCTGCCGGGCCGCGATCGACGCAGCCATCGCCGAGCTCGGCCCGATCGACATCCTGGTCAACAACGCCGGCGGCGGGATCGACGCGCCGGCGCTCGAGGTGACCGAGGAGGAGTTCGAGCACGTCTGGGCGCTGAACACCCGCTCGACCTTCTTCCTGTCGCAGCACCTCGCGAAGAGCATGCGCGAGAACGGCGGCGGCTCGATCGTCAACATCGCCTCGCAGGCGGGCCTCATCGCCCTTCCCGGCGAGGCCTCGTACTGCTCGGCGAAGGCCGCGGTCGTCCACCTCACCCGCTGCCTCGCGGTCGAGTGGGGCCAGTACGGCATCCGCGTCAACGCGGTTGCGCCGACGTTCATCGAGACCGACGGGACCGCCGCCGCGCTCTCGGACGACGCGTTCCGCGCCGACACCGTCGAGCGCATCGCCGCCCTGCATCGCATCGGCGAGCCGCGCGAGGTGTCCGGCGCCGTCGCGTTCCTGGCGTCGCCGTCGGCCTCCCTCGTCACCGGCCAGACCCTCGCGATCGACGGCGGCTGGACCGCCCGCTGACCCCTTAAACGATTCGTGCCGAATGCACGTTATTCGCAAGGGATAGCGCACATTCGGCACGAATGTCGCGAGGGGTCAGCCCAGGCGCGCCTTCAGGTTCTCGGCGATCGCGTCCAGGAACTCCTCGGTGGTGAGGTACTTCTGGTCCGGACCCACGAGGAGCGCGAGGTCCTTCGTCATCTTGCCCTCCTCGACCGTCTTCACCACGACGTCCTCGAGGGTGTGGGTGAAGTCGATGAGCTCCTGGTTGCCGTCGAGCTTTCCGCGGTGCGCGAGGCCGCGCGTCCAGGCGAAGATCGAGGCGATCGGGTTCGTCGAGGTCGGCTTGCCCTGCTGGTACTGGCGGTAGTGGCGGGTGACCGTGCCGTGCGCGGCCTCCGCCTCGACGACCGAGCCGTCCGGGGTGGTCAGCACGGAGGTCATCAGGCCCAGCGAGCCGAAGCCCTGCGCGACCGTGTCGGACTGGACGTCGCCGTCGTAGTTCTTGCAGGCCCAGACGTAGCCGCCCTCCCACTTGAGGCTGGAGGCGACCATGTCGTCGATGAGGCGGTGCTCGTAGGTGAGGCCGGCCGCGTCGAACTTCTCCTTGTACTCGGCGTCGAAGACCTCCTGGAAGAGGTCCTTGAAGCGGCCGTCGTACGCCTTCAGGATGGTGTTCTTGGTCGACAGGTAGACCGGGTACTGCCGGTCGAGACCGTAGTTGAACGAAGCGCGGGCGAAGTCGCGGATGGACTCGTCCTGGTTGTACATGCCCATCGCGACACCGGCGCCCGGCGCCTGGTAGATCTCGAAGGACTGCGCCTCGCCGCCGTCGGCGGGCTGGAAGCTCATGGTGAGGGTGCCCGGGCCGTCGAAGACGAAGTCGGTGGCGCGGTACTGGTCGCCGAAGGCGTGACGGCCGATGACGATCGGCTTGTTCCAGCCGGGGACGAGCCGCGGGATGTTCGAGATGATGATCGGCTCGCGGAAGACCACGCCGCCGAGGATGTTGCGGATCGTGCCGTTCGGGCTGCGCCACATCTTCTTGAGGCCGAACTCCTCCACGCGCGCCTCGTCAGGCGTGATGGTGGCGCACTTGACGCCGACGCCGTGCTTCTGGATGGCGTGGGCCGCGTCGATCGTGATCTGGTCGTCGGTCTCGTCGCGCTTCTGGATGCCGAGGTCGTAGTACTCGAGGTTCACGTCGAGGTACGGGTGGATGAGGGATTCCTTGATCGCCTTCCAGATGATGCGCGTCATCTCGTCGCCGTCGAGTTCGACGACCGTTCCTTCGACCTTGATCTTGTCCATGGTTCTCCTGAGTCTGTGCCGTTTGAGCCGACGACAGCTTACCCGAGCGCGAGAACTATCTTGACATCGAGACACTTTCTCCCGGCGAATCGTCGGCTGGGAGGGAGCTATGCCGCGGTCGTACGCGCACGTTACGCTTTCGTCATGGCTGAGTTGAGACTGGAAGAGTTGAGCGCGCGGACCGTCGTGGCGGCCAACGCGCTGACACTGAAGCCGGGCCAGGAGCAGTTCGTCGCTCCGGTCTCCTACTCGGCGGCGGCCGCCATCCCCGACCCGAACACCTCGTGGCAGCGCGTCGTCCTCGACGGCGACGACGTGGTCGCGTTCATCATGGGCAGCTTCGACCCGAACGCCGAGCACGAGGAGTTCAAGGCCATCCTCTGGCGCATCAACGTGGACGCGGACGACCAGGGCCGCGGCATCGGCACCTTCGCGGTGCGCGCCCTCGCCGAGGAGGCCCGTCAGCGCGGCCTGCACCGGCTCTATGTCATCTGGGAGTCGGGCGAGCTCGGCCCCGAGCAGTTCTTCCTGCGCAGCGGCTTCCAGCCGGTCGGCGAGACGCAGTACGGCGAGACGATCGGTGCCCTCGAGCTCTGACGACGCCTCCGGAGACGCGTCCGACGACGTCCCGTTCGTCGAGCGCGTCCTCGAGGTCGTGGACGCCATCCCGCCCGGCCGGGTCATGACCTATGGCGACGTCGCCGCGACGCTCGGCTCCCGGGCAGCGCGGATGGTCGGCCAGATCATGGCGTACTACGGCGGCTCGGTGCCGTGGTGGCGCGTGGTGCGCGCGAGCGGCCACCCGCCGGCGAACCACGAGCACATCGCGCTGCAGCACTACCGCGCGGAGGGCACCCCGCTTCTGGGGGTGGGCACCGCGGCGTACCGGGTCGACCTGCGGGCCGCCCGCTACGATGGCGCCGGGAGTCATCCCTCCGACCGATGATCCCCTCAGTTTCGTCGTGTTGACTTGCATCACATCCATTCACCGTTCCCTGGAGCTGCCGTGCCCCGCATGCGTACCGCTGGAGTCATCGCGACGACGATTGCGCTCGCCCTGGCCCTGTCCGGATGCTCGGTGATCACCGCGTTCGAGCCCCACGTCTCGTCGGAGATCTACGACACGGCCAAGGACATGAAGGCCGCGAACACCGCGGTCTTCGGCTCGCCGACGTTCGTCCCCGACGACGCCACGATCATCCGCGTCGACTACGACACGCAGGACGGCTCGGCGATCATGACCTACACGTCGAAGACGCATGTGGCCCCGGCACGTGCGCAAAGAGGTGCCCGTGCCCAAGCCGACCATCCAGGACAGCTGGTGGCCCGTGGACGGCCTCCCGGCCAAGGCCGGCGACTGCGGAGGCGGCTGGTCGGGCTTCGCCATCGGCGACCAGGTCTTCGCCGCGAAGGCGCCGCACTCGAAGTAGACCGCCGCCGGCGCGAGGCGGGTTCAGCCGACCGGGATGGTCAGCTCGATGATCGTGCCGAGGCCTGCGACCGAGCGCACGTCCGCACGTCCCGACACCGTCTCGACCCGGTCGCGGATGCCCTCGAGGCCGCCGCCCGGCTCGATGCGGGCGCCGCCCTGGCCGTCGTCCTTGACCACGACCGTGACCGTCGTGTCCGCGCGCGTCACCGAGACGGAGCAGTTGCGGGCGCGGGAGTGCTTCGCCGCGTTCGCGAGCGCCTCCGAGACGCAGTAGTAGATCGTCTCCTCGACGACCTCCGGCAGCCGCTCCCCCACATCCACGTGCACCTCGACGGGCAGGTGGCTGCGCATCCCCAGCTCCTCGATCGCCGAGCGCAGGTCGCCGTCGGTGAGGACGGTCGGGTGGATGCCGCGGGCCAGCTCGCGGAGTTCGCGGAGCGCGTCCGCCAGCTGGTCGGACGCGCGCTGCAGTTCGCCGGCGAGCTCTTCGTCGCCGTGGGCCTCCGCCTTCGCGGTGGCGATCCGCAGACTGATCGCCAGCGAGACGAGCTGCTGCTGGCTGCCGTCGTGCAGGTCGCGCTCCAGCCGCCGGCGGGCGAGGTAGCCCTCCTCGACGAGGCGGAGGCGCGACTGCCGCAGCTCCTGGATGGTGCGCTCCAGCCTCCCGCGCAGGCGGTCGTTGTCGACCGAGAGCAGCAGGGCGGAGGACACGGCGTCGAGCAGACGGTCGTCCTGGCTCAGCGCCACATCGTGCTCGATCAGCGCGATCGGGCCCTGGTCGGAGTCGATCGCGAGCGTCGAGCGGCCCGGCCGGGTGGCGGTGACGGCGTCCTCCGCCGGGAGGCCGTCGCTGGTCTGGTAGGCCTGCAACGGCTCGTCCCACCAGAACACGCGCAGGGACGAGTCGTGCAGCGTCCGGGCGAGGCTCGACTCCCACAGGCCGCGGTCCACCTTGTCGCGCGCGACGATCACGAGGTCGGCGACGCGCGACCGCAGGCCGCGCGCGTACAGCACGCCGCCGACGAACGCCGGCGGGATGAGCGCGATCGCGACCGGGGGCACGAACTGCAGCCAGCCGCCGTCCCACCCGAGCGCGAAGCTCAGCGAGTCCTGGATGGTGCCGTAGCACCAGAGCAGGATGGCCAGCGGCATGACGAAGGCGACCCGACGCGCGGGCAGCGAGCTCGTGAACCAGCGCGTGATCAGCCGCACCGCGACGGTCAGCATCAGCGCCAGGCCGATGACGCGCCACCCGATCCCGAGCCAGTAGTCCGCCTCGTCGCTCGGGAGCACCGCGTAGGGGTTCGTCGCGCACCCGCACTCCGCCGGCTCGGGCGACGAGAACAGCAGGATGCCGCCGAGCCGGATCGCGAAGGCGATCGTCACCGCCAGGACGACCGCCCGATCGAAGCGCGCGGTCAGCCGTCCGGTCGGATAGCAGAGCACCAGGATTCCGACCAGCACCGCCCAGAGGTCGGTGACGCCCGCGACCCACGGCCAGACCCATCCCCACTGCCGGACGAGCGGGTACCAGGCGCCCGCCGACCAGAACAGCGCGGCGCCGATCATCAGCCACCCGGGGATGGCGCTGGCGACCAGCCGCCACGCGACGACGCCGCAGATGATGTAGTCGAGCGCCACCGCGATGAAGACGACCGCCCACCCGGCGCCGGACGGCCGCGGGCCGTAATCGTTCAGCATCGCGCTGAGCACCTGGGCCAGCACGTTCGACGCGATCGCGACGGTGACGGCGAGCGCCCGCAGCGTCAGCCGCGCCCAGTGGGGGCGCGCGGCGGGAGCGGCGATCTCCGTCCGCGAAGGTCCCGGCCGCGTGGCGACCATGGGGTCAGACGTCCCGGCCCAGGAACCGCAGCACGGCGAGCACGCGACGGTGCCCCTCGGCCGAGTCCTCAACGTCGAGCTTCGCCATGATGTGGCCGATGTGCGACTCGACCGTGCGGAGGCTGAGGTGCAGCTCGCTCGCGATACCGACGTTCGACTTGCCCTCGGCCATGAGCCGGAGCACGTCTCGCTCGCGGGAGGACAGCGACTCGACCGCGGCCTCCGAGGAGCGCGCGTTGACCAGCAGCTGCACGACCTCCGGGTCGACGACGGAGCCTCCGCGGGCGACCGTGCGCACGGCGGTCACGAGGGTGTCCGCGTCGGCCACGCGATCCTTCAACAGATAGCCGGTGCCGCTTCCCGCGCTCATCGCCCGGATGGCGTACGCGGCCGTCGTGTACATGGACAGCAGGAGGATGCCCGCGCGCGAGCCGTCGGCGCGCAGCCGCTCCAGCGCCCGCAGGCCCTCGTCGGTGTGCGTCGGCGGCATCTTGATGTCGAGCACGATGGCGTCGACATCCTCCGCCGCGACGGCGTCGAGAAGTTCTTCGGCCGTGTCGACGGACGCCACCACGTCCATCCCACCCGCGCGCAGGATCTGGCCGATCCCCTCGCGCAGCAGCACTGCGTCGTCGGCGACGGCCACCCTGAGCGCGCGAGAACTGTCTGTCTGTCCCCCGCTCACGCCGCTTACACTAGCAGGCTGCGGATCGCCTCACCGCTCAGCTCCTCCTTGGTGATGAAACCCTTCGCACCGCTGTCCGCGACCCGCCTGCCGTAGTCCGTCGCGGACCGGCTGGAGGTGAGCACCACGGCCACCCCGAAGGCCCGCATGACGGGCACAATGTCGAAGCCGCTTGCGTCCGGGAGGCCGATGTCGAGGAGCACGACATCGGGCGTGAGCCGCCTGCTCAATTCGACCCCTCCGGCCGCGGTGTCGCTGTCGCCGACCACGGTGAACCGCTCCAGGCGCAGCAGCTCGGCGGCCTGGGCTCGGAACCGTTCGTGGTCGTCGACGATCACCACACGGAGGGACATAGGGACATCTTCACCGCACCAGCCCGGTTGTTCATCCGTGCTTCCACGCAATCGGATTGTCGTGACCCCCCGGATGCGGGGCACTGCAGCCACGGCGAGTATGTGAGACAACCTCACCGACCCGAACGGCGAGGCTCCCCGGTCCGGGATACGGGCCGAGACCACCCGAGGAGAGCGGGATGTCCATCGCGACCCGAACCGCCGGCCCGACCGGCCTGAACGCAGTGCGCGCGACGGCCGGGGCGGACGCGGTGGACCATCCCGCTCATCCCTCGCCGGTGGTCGTGATCGACCTCGCTCGCGTCGCCGACCGCTTCCGCGAGCTGCGCGCGCTGCTGCCCTGGATGGACGTGCGCTTCGACGTCTCCGCGCTCGCGCATCCCGCGCTGCTGGCCGCCCTGGCGGCGGACGGGGCCGGCTTCGTCGTGTCGCACGACTCCGGCCTTCCGGTGCTGCAGCGCAGCGTCCCGGATGCACGCGGCGTGCTGTACGCGACGCCCGGAGCGCGCTGGCCGCGACGGCGTGCCGCGTGGGAGTCGAGTGTGCGCCGTTTCGTCGTGGACGACGCCCGCGACCTGGACGAGTTCGCGACCGCCCCGGCGGGCACCGCTGTCCTCCTCCGCCTGCACCCGGACGACGCCGTCGCTGCGGCACGCTACGCGCGGGCGCTCGGCGTCCGCATCGCGGGCCTGTCGCTGCGCTTGCCGCTTGCCGCAGGCGACGACCAGCTCCTGGACGCGGTGCAGTCCGCCGTCGTCGCGAGTGGCCGCATCGCCGGCATCCTCGGCGAGCGCGTCGAACTGCTCGACCTCGGCGAGGCGCTGTCCGGGCCGATGGCCGGCCCATCCGCGCACGTCGCCGCGCTCGGCCGGAGCATCCGCGGGATCGTCGCCCCGGCGACGTCGCGCATCGGCGTGATCGCCTCCGCCGGCCGCTCGGTCACCGCCGACGCCATCACCATCGTCGCGGGGACCGCGGAGCGCTACGCCGACGCAGCCACCGCGAGCGAGTACATCGACGCCGGCGCGGAGGTCCTGGTGCTGCGCCGCCGTCGCCGCATCCCGCGCCCTGCGCGCGCACGAACCACCTGGTCCCCGGCGGGCTGACTCGACCCCTCCCCGCCGGCTCCTGGCCGGAGACGGCCGCGGGGACCACGAGAAGGCTTCCCGTGGTCCCCGCCGGACCGTCGCCGCCGCCCGCTACACGAGCGAGTCGCGCCAGGCCGCGTGCAGCTGGGCGAAGCGCCCGGTGCCCGCGATCAGGTCGTCGGGCGTTCCGTCCTCGACGACGCGTCCGTGCTCCATCACCAGCACGCGGTCGGCGATCGCGACCGTCGACAGGCGGTGCGCGATGATCACGGCCGTGCGGTCCGCGAGCAGCGTCTGCAGCGCCTCCTGCACCAGTCGCTCGCTCGGGATGTCGAGCGAGCTGGTGGCCTCATCCAGGATGAGGACCGCCGGGTCGGCGAGGAAGGCCCGGGCGAACGAGATCAGCTGCCGCTGACCCGCGGACACCCGGCCGCCGCGCTTGTTCACGTCGGTGTCGTAGCCGTTCGGTAGACCCGCGATGAACTCGTGGGCGCCGACCGCCTGGGCCGCGTGCACGATCTCCTCCCGCGTCGCGTCCGGCTTGCCGAGCGCGATGTTGTCGGCGACCGAGCCGCTGAACAGGTACGCCTCCTGGGTGACCATGACGATCGCACGGCGGAGGTCCTTCGGGTGCAGGTCGCGGAGGTCCACGTCGTCGAGCGTCACGGAGCCGTCCGTCGGGTCGTAGAACCGCGAGATCAGCTTCGCCAGCGTCGACTTGCCCGCGCCCGTCGAGCCCACCAGCGCGACCGTCTGCCCCGCCGGGATGTCGAGCGTGAACTCCGGCAGGATGACGCGGTCCTTCTTGTAGGCGAAGGTGACGTCGTCGAACCGGACGTGGCCCTGCGACGACCACAGGTCGACCGGCTTCACGGGATCCGGGACGCTCGGCTCCTCCTCCAGGACGCCCGAGATCTTCTCGAGCGCGGCCGCGGCCGACTGGTAGGAGTTGTAGAACATCGCCATCTCCTCGATCGGGTCGAAGAACCGGCGCGTGTACAGCAGCACCGCGAGCAGCACGCCGATGGCGAGCTGGCCGTCAGCGACCCGGAAGCCGCCGACGAGCAGCACGACGCCGACCGCCACGTTGCCGATCATCACGAGCCCGGGGTCGAAGATCCCGAACAGCTGGATGACGCGCGCGTTGACATCCCGGTAGTCCTCGACCAGGCCGCCGAACTCCTTCTCGTTGCGCTTCTCCTTGCGGAAGGCCTTGACCGCGCGGATGCCGGTCATGGTCTCCACGAAGTGCACGATGAGCTTCGCCGACGCCACCCGCGAGATGCGGAACAGCACCTGCGAGCGCTTCTGGAACCAGCGGGTGAGGAGGTACAGCGGCACCAGCGAGCACACCAGCACGACGCCGCTCGCCCAGTCGATCGAGAACAGCGCGATCGCGATGAACAGCATGTACAGCACGCCCTGCACGAGCTGGTTGATGCCCGAGTCCAGGAGCTCCCGGATGGAGTCGAGGTCGCTGGTCTGGCGCGAGATGATCCGGCCGGACGTGTACGACTCGTGGAACTCCAGCGAGAGCTTCTGCGTGTGCAGGAACACCCGCTTGCGCAGGTCGATCAGGATGGCCTGGCTGATCCGCGCGCTGAGCACCGTGTACCAGGCGATCAGCACGGCACCCATGACACCGGTGATCAGGTACACGATGCCGGCGGCGGCCAGCGGGAACCAGTCCTGCTTGAGGAGCGCGGGCAGGCCGTTGTCGATGCCGTACGCGATGATCGCTGGGCCCGCGACCTGGGCCGCGGTGCTCACCACGACCACGACCGCGGTCAGCACCAGCCGCATCCGCAGCGGGTGCAGCAGCGAGCCCAGCAGGCGCAGCGACCGGCGCCGCACCTGGCGGCTCTCCTCCTTGTTGAGGTCGTTGCGCTCTTCGCCTTCGACACCCAGCACAGTCGTCGTGCTCACAGGTTCACCTCCTCGAGGATTTCTTCGTTCTCGTCGTCCTCCAGGCTGGAGATGACGAACCGGTAGTGCTCGCTGGTGGCGAGCAGGTCGTGGTGGGTCCCCACCGCCGTGACCTTGCCGTCCTCCAGCAGGGCCACCCGGTCGGCGAGCATCACCGTGGACGGGCGGTGCGCGACGATCAGCGCGGTGGTGGATGCGAGCACCCGGCGGAGGGCGGCCTCCACCAGGGCCTCGGTGTCGACGTCCAGCGCGGAGAGCGGGTCGTCGAGCACCAGGATGCTCGGATTGGCCGCGACCGCGCGGGCGAGCGCCAGGCGCTGGCGCTGTCCGCCGGACAGGCTCAGCCCCTCTTCGCCGACCTTCGTCTCGACGCCCTCGGGCAGGTCGTAGACGAAGCCCGCCTGCGCCACCTCGAGCGCTTCGGTCAGCACCCGCTCCGCCTCGGCCGAGGCGGGGTCGAGGTCGTCGCGGCCGAGCAGGACGTTGTCGCGCACGGAGGCCGAGAACAGCGTCGCGTCCTCGAACGCCATGGCGATCGCCTTGCGCAGGTCGTAGCGGGTCAGGTCGCGCACATCCACACCGTCCACCTTCACCGCGCCGCCGGTCACGTCGTACAGGCGGGTGGTGAGTGCGGTCAGCGTCGACTTGCCGGAGCCGGTCAGGCCGACCAGGGCCATGGTCTCGCCGGGGCGCACCGTCAGCCGGATGCCGTCCAGCAGGTCAGGGAAGCGCTCGGGCGAGTCCTGGTAGCGGAAGTGCACGTCGTCGAAGACGAGCTCGCCGCGCGGGTCGGTGATCTTCCGGGGCTCGGCGGGGTCGGTGATCGTGTTGACCTCGTCCATCACCTCGAAGAAGCGGTCGGCCGCAGTGCGCGTGTCGAACGTCATCGAGAGCAGGAAGCCGATCGACTCGATCGGGAACCGCAGCACGGTCGCCGTGGCGAAGAACGCGACCAGCTCGCCGACCGACAGCTGTCCCTGAGCGGACAGCCACACGCCGACGACCAGGCAGATGGCGAACGCGACGTCCGGCACCAGCAGCAGCCAGAGCCAGATGCCGGCGATCGCCTTGGCCTTCTCGATCTCGGTACCGCGCAGCTGCTCCGCCTGGGACTCGAAGCTCTTCAGCGCGTGCTTGCCGCGTCCGAACGCCTTCAGGACGCGGATGCCGTGCACCGACTCCTCCACCGCCGTGGCGAGGTCGCCCGCCTGGTCCTGGCTGCGGCGCGCCACGATCGAGTACTTCTTCTCG
Organism: Leifsonia poae; assembly: GCF_050632865.1. Classification (GTDB taxonomy): domain Bacteria; phylum Actinomycetota; class Actinomycetes; order Actinomycetales; family Microbacteriaceae; genus Leifsonia; species Leifsonia poae_B. Next base: position 418,354 of record NZ_JBODSA010000002.1, read on the forward strand.
AAGACGAAACCGTAGATCCACAGCGGCACCGAGAGCACCAGGAAGATCGTGCCCAGCAGCCAGTTCCAGCCGATCAGGATGGCGAAGCCGACGATGATCGTGACCACGTTGACGACGAGCAGCACGATGCCGAACGACAGCCAGCGCCGGATCATGCTCAGGTCGCTGACGGCGCGCGACAGCAGCTGACCGCTCGGCCACCGGTCGTGGAAGGCGACCGGCAGGTCCTGCAGCTGCTCGTACAGCGCGTTGCGCATCCGCGCCTCGACGTGGGTGCCCGGGGTGAGCACGAACCAGCGGCGGAGCGAGATGAACACGGCCTCGGCGGCGCCCAGCCCGACCACCAGCAGGGCGGCCGGCCACACGGCGGCCGGATCGCCGGTCGACAGCGGGCCGTCGACCAGCCAGCGCAGCACCTGCGGGATGCTCAGCGCGACCAGGCTGGCGAGCAGCGCGGCCACCATTCCGAGCAGGATGCGGGGTGCGGCGGACTTGGCGAACGGCAGGATGCGCAGCAGCGTGCGCAGGGTGCTCTTCCGCTGGGTGTCGGTGTTCTTCTGTGCCGTGGCGACAGACATGGGTATTCCGTTTTCTGTGAGTGGTCCGACGTGGAGTCGGCGGCGACACGCGTCGAGGAGTCGCCGAAGGTCTGCCGACGGTGGCAGACCTCGCGTGAGGTGCGGCGGCGCGCGAAGAGCGCGCGGGTGGTGGGCGGGACCTACCGCCCGGACGGTCGGGCTGTGGCCGCGAGCGCGGCGACGGACCCGGGCACGGTGTTCTTTCGTGCGGTCTCGATCGTCGTCATGGCGTCCTCCCAGCCTCGATGTATGCGTCCTGTGTGCCGCGACAAGGCAGCCCTACAGGATATTGCCAGGTTGGCGGATTACGCAACACTTTTCTTGTCGGACCCCGATGTCGGACCCGCCGCGTACGGTGTGGGGCATGCGCAGAGGGGCCGTGACCGTCCTGTGCCTGGTGCAGTTCGTCGACGTTCTCGGGGTGACGAGCGCGACCACGGCGATCCCGGCGATCCTGGAGGGTGTCGGGGCACCGGCGTCGGCCGCCGGGCCGCTCGCCACGGTGTACGCGATGTTCTTCGGCGGGGTCCTCATCCTGGGCGCGCGGCTGGGCGACCTGTTCGGGCACCGGCGCATCCTGTTGATCGGCATCGGGATGTTCGGGGCGGTGTCCGTGCTGGGCGCGACGGCCGCGCTCTGGGGCGGCGCGGCGCTGGCGGTCGTGCTCGTTGCGCGGGCACTGCAGGGTGCGGCGGCCGCGCTGTCGGTCCCCTCGGCGCTGCGGCTGCTGCTCGCGGCGACGCCCGACGAGTCCAGGCGGCACGGAGCCCTGGCCGCGTGGAGCGCGACCGGCGCTGCGGCAGGCGCCTCGGGCTTCCTCGTCGGCGGCCTCCTGGTGCAGGCGTTCGGCTGGCCGGCGGTCTTCTGGGTCAATCTGCCGCTCGCGGCCGGGCTTCTGGCGGGGATCGCCCTCACGGTCCGTCATCGGCCGGAGCCGACCGAGCGGGTCCCGCTGGATCTCCCAGGTGCTGCGTTGCTGATCCTCGCCGTCATGGCGGTGATCGCGGGTGCGGCGTGGCTGGAGCAGCCCGCAACCCTGCTGCTGGGTTTCGCGGCGATGGCCGTCGGCTTGGTGCTGGGCGCCCTCCTGGTCGTGCGGTTGCGGACGGCCCGCGCACCGCTCATCCCGGCCGCCGCCATCCACTCGCGCACGCTCCGGCATGGAACGGCGCTGTCCTTCGTCAACACGGCGACGACCAGCTCCACCGCGGTGCTCGCAACTCTGTTCCTGCAGGAACGCCTGGGTCTCGAGCCCGTTGCGACCGGGCTGACGCTGATGGCGCTGAGCGTCGCGGTGATCCTGACCTCGACCACGACGCGCTGGCTGCTCGCCCGGCTCAGCGCCTACGCCGTGAGCGGGATCGGCATCGGCCTGATCGCGCTCGGCTGCCTCCTGCTCGCGCTCACCGTCGGGACCTGGTGGGGCGTCCTGGTCGGCGTGACGCTTGCGGGTGCGGGGCTGGGCCTCTCCTCGGTCGCCGCGACCACGATCGGGACCACCGTGCCGGACGAGCTCGCGGGCAGCGCCAGCGGCATCCTCAACACGGGCGCCCAGCTGGGCACGGCGCTCGGAACCTCGGCGCTCGTCCTGGTGGCCTCGCTCGCCGGAGTGGGAGCAGGCTGGCTGTCCGCCGCGGTGATCGCGGCGGCGACGGCCGTCTGGTGCCTGCTCCCACTGCAGGCGCGGGAGCGGGAGCTCAGCGGATCCGGATCGACAGGCAGGTGACGCAGCCCTCGAGCTTTTCGAACTCCGAGATGTCCACCTGGACCACGGTGTAGCCGAGGCTTTCGACCAGCGCCACCGACTGCGGAGCCGACGACGACATGAGCACGGTGTCCTCCGATAGGACGACGACGGCGGTGCCGTGCGCCTCCGGGACCGGCAGGAAGCGCTCGAAGAGGCGCGGCTCGTCCACGATCGGCTCGTAGCCGATGACCGTGCCGTCGGGCAGCGCCGTGACCGCGGTCTTCAGGTGCAGCGCCTTGGTGACCGGCACCGCCACGACGGTGTAACCGAGCGGCGTGACGATGGCGCGCAGCTGGCGGATGCCCTCGGGATTGGTGCGGCCGCCCTGGCCGACGTACACCGTCGAGCCGATCTTGAGGACGTCGCCGCCCTCGAGGGTGCCGGGAGCCTCGATGCGCTCGAGCCGCAGACCCTGCGCGCGGAGTGCCGCCTCGGTGCCCGCGGGCTCGGCCTGGCGCGACTCGGCGCCCGGCAGGGTGATGACGGCGGTGTCGCCGAAGACGACGGCGGTGTCCTCGACGAAGACGGAGTCGGCGAGACGATCGGCGCTGGCGACCTCGACGGTCTGCCAACCGGCCTCGGACAGCGCGGCGACGTAGGCGTCCCACTGCTTGTCGGCGAGCTCCGTGTCCACCGGCTCGCGGTCGATGTGGGTGGTCAGACCGTCGGCCAGGTTGGACGCCGGGATGCGGACCAGCGCGATGCGGCGCTCGGTGCGCTCCCCGCCCTCGATCGCGCGGTAGACCGCGTAACCGGCGGTCGGGAAGGCGATGGCCACGGACAGCCAGAACGGCAGGTTGATGCCGATGAACGAACCGAACAGCTGGCCCCAGGCGTCGCCCGAGAGCGTGACCTTCAGGACCGTGAACAGGATCAGGGTGCCGAGCACCGTGCTCACGAGGGCGACCACGATGCCCGACACCACCGCGATCCAGCGCCGGTCGAACGCCCCGAGCAGCCCAGCGGCGAAGCCGAGGACCAGGGTGACCAGCGCGTTCCATCCCACATACGGCGTCGTGTTGGCGAGCGCCGACGAGTTCAGCTGACTGGCCACCAGGATCACGAACGTCGAGGCGACGAACGCGATCGCGGCGACGGCGACAGCGGCGGAGATGGATGCGGCGAGCCTGCGGCCCCAGGAAGACGTCATGGGATCCAGGCTAGCGGAGCGCTGCTATGCGTTCGCTGGCTCCCGCAGCCGGCCGAGGGCCAGCTCCTCCGCCGCCTGCAGCGTGGTGACGCCCTGCTCGTCGGCGGCGCGGAAGATCTCGGCGATCGTGTCCCCGATCCGCTCCACCCGCTCCTGCGTCGCCTCGGCCGTGACGCCCGGCTCGGACATCATGTCGAGGAAGATCACGCCGCCCGCGTTGACCACGAAGTCGGGCGCCCAGAGGATGCCGCGCGCCGCCAGCCGCTCGGCGCCCGAGCGCTCGGCGAGCTGGTTGTTCGCGGGCCCGACGACGGCGGCGACGCGCAGCTCGTCGATGACGCGGTCGGTCAGCACGCCGCCGACGCCGGCCGGGACGAACAGATCGCCCTCGACGCGGTGCGCCTCCTCCGGCTCCACCCAGGTCGCGCCGAGCGCGTCGGCCAGCGCGCGCTTGGCCGGGTTGACGTCCGTGACGGTCAGCACGGCGCCCTCACCCGCGAGGCGCATGGCGATGATCGAGCCGACGTGCCCGAGGCCGAGCACGGTGACGCGGCGGCCGGCGACGGAGCGGCTGCCGAACGCGCGCTCCAGCGTGGCCAGCAGGCCGGCGTAGACGCCCGCAGCGGTCGCGTCGCTCGGCTCGCCGACGCCGCCCTCCGACGGCGGAAGGCCGCAGACGTGCGCGGTGCGGGAGGCGACGACGGACATGTCCTCGGCGCTCGTGCCGACGTCCTCGGCCGTCATGTACATGCCGCCCAGCGTCTCGACCGCGTCGCCGAGGTCGAGCATCGCCTCGTAGCGCTCGGTCGGCGTGAGAACGGTCCCGCGCGGGACGTAGACGACCGCCTTGCCCCCGCCTCGGTTGAGGCCGGCGGCGGAGTTCTTCATCGTCATGCCCTCGGCGAGGCGCAGCGAATCGGCCACCGCCTCCTGCCAGGAGTCGTACGTCCAGACGCGGCAGCCGCCGAGGGCGGGGCCGAGGACGGTGGAGTGGACCGCGATGCTGATGGTGAGGCCGCTCCGCCTCCCCTTCACGACGTGCAGTGTTTCGTGCGGCAGGTCTGCGGGCAGGACGGACATCGGTGTCTCCTCGTGGGATCGCGGTGAAAAAGGTTCAGCGGTCTTGTGGACCGCCGCCCATTCTCCCCTGCCCACGAGGGCGCCGCAATCGGCGCGCGGGCATCAGTGGAAGAAGTGCCGCTCTCCGGTGAAGTACATCGTCACGCCGGCCGCCTTCGCCGCCTCGACGACCTCCTCGTCGCGGATGCTGCCGCCGGGCTGCACGATCGCCCGCACGCCCGCGTCGATCAGGATCTGGGCGCCGTCGGCGAACGGGAAGAACGCGTCGGACGCCGCGACCGAGCCGCGCGCGCGGTCCCCCGCGCGCGTCACGGCGAGGTGGCACGAGTCGACCCGGTTGACCTGGCCCATCCCGACGCCGACCGAGGCGCCGTCATGGGCGAGCAGGATGGCGTTCGACTTGACGGCGCGGCACGCCTTCCACGCGAACTCGAGGTCGGCGCGCGTTGCGGCGTCCGCCTCCTCGCCCGCGACGAGCGTCCAACCCTCGGAGGAGAACTCGGTGAAGCGGTCGGTGTCCTGCACCAGAACACCGCCGGAGATCTGCCGGAACTCGGTCAGCGCCCGCGCGTAGTCCTCGGGCAGCTGCAGGATGCGCAGGTTCTTCTTGGTCTGCAGCAACTCCAGCGCCTCGGGCTCGTAGCCGGGCGCGATCAGCACCTCGGTGAAGATGCCCTTGACCGTCTCCGCCATGGCGAGCGTGACCGTCCGGTTGGCCGCGATCACGCCGCCGTACGCCGACACCGGATCGCACTCGTGCGCCTTGCGGTGCGCCTCGGCGATGTCGTCGGCGATCGCGATGCCGCACGGGTTGGCGTGCTTGATGATCGCCACCGCCGGGTGGTTGAAGTCGTACGCGCTGCGCAGGGCGGCGTCGGCATCCACGTAGTTGTTGTACGACATCTCCTTGCCGCCGAGCTGCGTCGCCTGCGCGATGCCGTGGCCGGCCGGGTCGGCGTACAGCGCCGCCGCCTGGTGCGAGTTCTCGCCGTAGCGAAGCGTCTGCTTCAGTTCGGCGCGGGCCTCCCAGCGCTCCGGGAAGTCATCCGTCGACGGAGCCTCACCCGCGAACCACGCGGCGACCGCGCCGTCGTACGCGGCGGTGTGCGCGAACGCCTTGGCGGCGAGCGCCTGACGCTGCTCGAAGGTCGTTCCCCCGGCGCCGACGGCCTCGATCACCGTCCCGTAGTCCGAAGGCGAGACGACGATGGCGACGTTCGCGTGGTTCTTCGCCGACGCGCGCACCATCGCCGGTCCGCCGATGTCGATCTGCTCGACCACGTCGTTGCCGACCGCGCCCGAGGCGACGGTCTCGACGAACGGGTAGAGGTTGACGACGACGAGCTCGAACGGCTCGATGCCCAGGTCGTTCAGCTGCTCCTCGTGCGACGCGAGTCGCAGGTCTGCGAGCAGGCCCGAGTGGATGGCCGGATGCAGCGTCTTCACCCGGCCGTCGAGCGATTCGGGGAACCCGGTGACGCTGGCCACGTCCGTCACCGCGAAGCCGGCGTCGCGGATGGTCTGCGCCGTCGAGCCGGTGGAGACGAGCTCCACGCCGGCTCCGGCGAGCGCGGCGGCCAGGTCGAGCAGCCCCGACTTGTCGCTCACCGAGATCAGCGCCCGGCGGATCGGGACGAGGTCCCGCTCGCGGTACAGGCTGGCGTCGTGACGGGGTCCGCTCATGCTCGGGCAAGCTCCTCGAGGTCGATGTGTCCGTTGGCGATGTCGAGGACGGCGTCGATGAGCAGCCGTCGCTCCACGGGTTTGATGCGCTCGTGCAGCGCCGCCTCGGTATCGCCGGGCCGCACCTCCACGCGCTCCTGGCTGATGATCGGGCCCGCGTCCACGCCGTTGTCGACGACGATGAGGCTGGCGCCGGTCTGCGTCACCCCGGCGGCGAGCGCGTCCCGCACCGCGTGAGCGCCGGGGAATTCGGGCAGGTACGCGGGGTGCGTGTTGATGAGGTCGGGCGACAGCGCGTCGACGACCCGCGGCGGCACGAGGCGCATGAAGCCGGACAGGATGGTGAGGTCGGGCTCCCACAGCCGGATCTGCTCCAGCAGAGCGTCGCCCCACTCCTCCCGGCTCGGATACGAGGTGTACGGCACCGTGAAGGTGGGGATGCCGAAGCGCTCGGCGTGTTCGAAGCCGTCGGCCTCACGGTCGGCGCCGACGGCGACCACCCGCGCGGGGAATTCGGCGTCCTGCGCCGCCTCGAGCAGGGCGCGCAGATTGGAGCCACCGCCGGAGATCAGGACGACAATCGAGAGCACCCGTCCAGCCTAGCGGCGGACCGCGGGGCCGGGTTGCGCGTCCCGCCCGCTGTGGATAACCCGGCTCAGCGCCGCACGCGTGCGCCGGCAACGAGCCCGATCACGGCGCCCACCGCCACTTCCGCGGCGCCCAGCCCGGCGACCAGCCAGGCGTTGGGTCCGACATCGTGCAGGCGCCCCGGTCCGATCGCGCCCGACGACCACCACGCGAGCAGGCCGAGCTGGATGCCGGCGACCACGCCGATCCCGAGCGCGACGAGGACACGGTCCCGGACCCCGTCGAAGCGGCCGACCACCGCATCCACCCGCGATCGCAGCAGCGCCCCGGCGAGGAAGCCCGCGAGCAGCGGCACGACGACGCCGACGAGCCCGAACGCGAAGCCGCCGGGAGGGATGACGCCGAACAGCGGCAGGCCGGGCAGCGGTCCGAGATCGGTGCCGATCGGGCTCACCGACGACCCCGTCCCGATGGCGAAGCCCGGCCCCACGAGCCACGACGCCATCCACACGACGACGTTCGGCAGCAGGGCCAGCTGCCCGATGGTGAGCGCCACCCCGCCCACGACCCCGGACTGCACCTGCTCGTACAGACTGATGATCGTGCCGTAGTGCCCGAAGATCAGCAGCGCCAGGATGAGCGCGGCGACGCCGATCACGATCGCGGTCGCCGCCGTGCCCGCGCGCAGCGCGGCGAGCGCCCCGATGCGCAGCTGCTCGGGGACGACGTCCGTGCGGGTCCGCAGGACGGACAGGACCGCCGTGCCGCCACCGCCGGAGCCCGGCGAGGGTGCCTCGCCGCCATCCACCGCCGAGGGACGCGCGTCCTCCTCCGGCGCACCGCGCAACGCGGCGAAACCGAAACCCGCGGCAATGCCGAGCGCGTAGACGAACGGCGGCAGCACGATCCCCTGCCACACCGAGGGCTGCACCACCGCGGAACCCGACGACAGCACGACGACGGTCGAGATCACGGCGAACGTCGCCAGGGCGCTCAGCGCGCCCGCCAGCCGCTGCGCGGTCTCCGCCGCTCGCATCCCGGTCCGGACCCCGAGCCCGGCCGTGAGCGCCGCGAAGCCGAGCAGCGCGATCGTCACCTGGAACGGCGCGCCGGCGGCCGGCAGCCCCAGCTGCGCCACGGTCTGCGGGTCGAGCGCCACGGTCAGGTTGACACCGTGCCCGACCAGCCAGATATCGGCCGCAGACCGCCACACCACGGCGAAGTCCGCGCCCAGGTGGTACTGCGCCGCCCACAGGATCGTGATCGGGACCAGGCAGATCCCCAGGCCGATGGCGGCCACGATCAGCGCCTCCAACGCGGCGAGCAGGGCGACGGATGTGCGACTCATGACCGAATGGAGCCTACCGGCGCGCGCGCGTGCGGCACCGGCGACACTTCGGCGCTCAGGAGACCGCCGGGATCAGGGCACCGTCAGGACCGGCGTGTCGTCGTCCGCCGTCTCCGGGACGGTGATCACCGGACGCTGCAGCAGCTCCAGGATGGCGACGGCCAGCGCCGCGAGCACGAGCGTCCAGATGATGAGCGACGGCGTCAGCGGCCGCACGAACAGCACGACGGCCGCCGCGATCACGGCGACCGCCGCCCGGAGCAGCGTCCGCTGCGCGTACAGCCACTCCCCCACGCGACCGGTAGTGATGCCGTGGGACTCGGCCGACGTGCGCACCCACGTCACACCGGACCCGAAGAAACCGCGCAGGCGCCGCGGCACCGCGAACGGTCCGGAGTACCAGCCGACCAGGGCGACGGCGATGGCAAGCACCAGCACCGCGACGGCGGTGGCGATCATCGCGTCCGTCACGGTCGAGTACAGCTTCTGCGCCAGCGCGGACGGCACCAGCGACGGCGACACGGAGGCCTGGAAGAGGATCCGGCCGACGGAGATCGCAGCGAGCGTCAGGGCCATCGCGAGGCCCAGCCCGACGGCCGCCCACACCAGCGCCAGCGCACGCCGACGGGCGACGATGACGCCGAGTGCCAGCAGGCCGATCGCCACCCAGGGCAACCACGCGCCCGCGGCGACGGCGAGGCCGTAGAACAGCTGCAGCGTCGGGATGGACGAGCTCTGCGCGACCGTGATCGTCTTGTCGATGGTCGGGATCCGCGAGGCGAACGTGATCCCTTGGGCGACGAGCTGCTGTTTCACGCGGTCCATGATCGGAGCGAGCTGGATGCCGATCGAGCCGTTGGATCCGATGGTGACCGCCGAATTCCCGCTGTTCGTCATGACGGCTTCGAGCTGGTTGTGGCTGGCCCGCAACGCCTCCTGCCAGACCTGGGCGAAGGCGTCCGAGGCCACGAAGCGCTGCACGGTCGACTGCAGCAGGGACACGATGCCCTGCGAGAGAGGCGCCTTGAGTGCATCCAGCGCCTTCGTCGCGACGGGACCGGTGCCGAGCCCGGTGATGCCGTCGATCACCTGGTCGGTGAGCTGCGGGATGTTGACGTTGTCCTCGACCGCCTTGACGGCCTGGTCGGTCACGAACGCCTGCACGGCGGGGTCGTGTGCGAGCGGGGCGTAGGTGGCGACGAACGTGTCGGTGTCGGTCAACTGCACCTTGGCCCACGACGTGACGACAGCCAGCGGCGCCAGGATCGCGCCCAGGACGATAAGGACCGTCGCGAGCAGCGTCCACCCCCATCCACGGTGGTGCTTGACGACCGGCGCCGGCGGGATCGGAGTCGTGTCGGCATCCGCCCCCGCCTGCAAGCGCAGTGACGCGTTCTCCTCTTCCAGCGCCGCGATGCGCTGCAGCAGTTCGGCGTTCGTCAGACGAGCCATGGCGCCCCCTCCCGGTGCGCGAACAATACCTCCGGAGGGCCGCGCCTGGGCAGACAGGATCTCTCCGCGGACGACGGAGGCCGGGACCCTCGCGGATCCCGGCCTCGTGCGTCGTAGCGCGTTCGCGTCAGAGCGCGGCGTACACCTCGCGGAGCAGCTGGGCGGTCTCGGACGGCGTCTTGCCGACCTTGACGCCCGCGGCCTCCAGGGCCTCCTTCTTGGCCTGCGCCGTGCCCGCGGAGCCGGAGACGATGGCGCCGGCGTGGCCCATGGTCTTGCCCTCGGGGGCCGTGAAACCGGCCACGTAGCCGACGACCGGCTTCGTGACGTTCGCCTTGATGAAGTCGGCCGCGCGCTCCTCCGCGTCGCCGCCGATCTCGCCGATCATGACGATCGCCTTGGTCTCCGGGTCGGCCTCGAACGCGGCGAGCGCGTCGATGTGCGTGGTGCCGATGATCGGGTCGCCGCCGATGCCGATGGCGGTCGAGAAGCCGAGGTCGCGGAGCTCGTACATCATCTGGTAGGTCAGCGTGCCCGACTTCGAGACGAGGCCGATCGGGCCCTTGCCCGTGATCGTCGCCGGGGTGATGCCGACCAGCGACTCGCCCGGGGTGATGATGCCGGGGCAGTTCGGGCCGATGATCCGAGTCTTGTTGCCCTTCTCCTTGGCGTAGGCCCAGGCCTCCGCGGAGTCCTGCACCGGGATGCCCTCGGTGATGACCACGAGGAGCGGGATCTCGGCGTCGATCGCCTCGACCATCGCGTCCTTCGCGAACGCCGGCGGAACGAAGATGATCGACACGTCGGCGCCGGTCTTCTCGATGGCCTCGACCACGGTGCCGAACACGGGCAGCTCGACGTCACCGTGGGTGACGGTGGTGCCGGCCTTGCGCGCATTCACGCCGCCGACGACCTGGGTGCCCGCCTTGAGCATCAGCGCGGTGTGCTTCGTGCCCTCGCCGCCGGTGATGCCCTGGACGATGACCTTCGAGTCCTTGTTGAGGAAGATAGACATTCTGTTTCGTCCTTCGCTTACTTCGCGGCCAGCTCGGCGGCCTTGTCGGCGCCTTCGTCCATGGTGAGCGCGAGGGTCACCAGCGGGTGGTTCGCGTCGGTCAGAATGCGGCGGCCCTCGTCGACCTTGTTGCCGTCCAGGCGGACCACGAGCGGCTTGTTCGCCTCGTCGCCCAGGATCTCGAGCGCCTTCACGATGCCGTTCGCGACCGCATCGCACGCGGTGATGCCGCCGAAGACGTTCACGAACACGCTCTTCACCTGCGGGTCGTTCAGGATGACGTCCAGGCCGTTCGCCATCACCTCGGCGGACGCGCCGCCGCCGATGTCGAGGAAGTTCGCCGGCTTGACGCCGCCGTGCTTCTCGCCCGCGTAGGAGACGACGTCGAGCGTCGACATGACGAGTCCCGCGCCGTTGCCGATGATGCCGACCTGGCCGTCGAGCTTGACGTAGTTGAGGTTCGCCGCCTTGGCCTTCGCCTCCAGCGGGTCGGCCGCGGCCTTGTCCTCCAGCGCCTCGTGGTCGGGGTGACGGAAGTCGGCGTTCTCGTCGAGGGTCACCTTGCCGTCGAGGGCGATGATGTCGCCCTCCTCGGTGAGGACGAGCGGGTTCACCTCGACGAGGGTCGCGTCCTCGCCGGTGTAGACCTCGTAGAGCTTCACGAAGACGTCGGCGACCTTCTCGACCAGGTCGTCCGGGAAACCGGCGGCCTTCGCGATCTCGACGGCCTTCGCGTGGTCGACGCCGCCGCGCGGGTCGACCTCGATGCGGGCCAGCGCCTCGGGCTTCTCGACGGCCAGCTGCTCGATCTCCATGCCGCCCTCGACGCTGGTCAGCGACAGGTACGAGCGGTTGGCGCGGTCGAGGAGCACCGAGAAATAGAACTCGCGGGCGATGCGGGCGCCACCGGCGACCATGACGCGGCGGACGACGTGGCCCTTGATGTCGAGGCCGAGGATCGCCTTCGCGGCCTCTTCCGCCTCATCGGGGGTCTTAGCGACCTTGACGCCACCGGCCTTGCCGCGGCCGCCGACCTTCACCTGCGCCTTGACGACGGTCACGCCGCCCAGCTTCTCGGCTGCCGCGCGCACCTCCTCCGGGGTGTCCGCGACGATGCCCGGAAGGACCGGGACCCCGTACTTCTCGAACAGGTCTCTGGCCTGGTACTCGTATAGATCCACGGTTATCCAATCCGCTGATTGTCCGGTGAGCTCGTGGCTGCCGGCTGGTTGCTCCTGGCGGTCCGACGCGAGAATAGCTCGACGCCGAGATAAATTCGCCAGGAAGAACTTTAGCGCGTCCGCCTGGGGGCCCCGTAACCGGCGAGCTGTCCACAGGAAGGGTCGGGAGGACGTTCTCCACCGATTCGCGGATCCGGGGTCCGTGCCGCCGTCGCCGCCGCGACGGTGGATGCATGACCCAACGACCTCTCTCCCTGATCACCGCGGTGAGCCTTGTCGGCCTCGCCGTCTTCCTCGGCGTGCTGCAGAGCCTGTTCGCGATCGCACCGCCCGCTCGTGCCCTCGCCGGCAGCGGGCACGGGCCCGGCTACCTGTCCGCCGACGGCTGGTGGCTCGGCGCCTACCGGTTCGACGACGGCGCGCAGGGCTTCTGCCTCAACCCCGGCAAGGTGGCTCCGGTCGGGCTGCAGTACAGCTATGCCGATCCTGAGGGCATGGGATGGTGGACGCCGGAGCAATCCGCCGTGTTCGCGTACATCGCACGCACCTGGGCCGGAAGCGGCGATCGCCTGACTGCAGCCGCCGGCCAGCTCGCGACGTGGATCGCCGCGGGCATGTCCGAGCCGGACGCGCAGAGGCACGCTGCACGCGCAGGGGCGGACACCGACGCCGTCTACGCCCGCGCCCACGAGATGCTGGCGGAGGCGCAGAGCCGTGGGTCCACCGCGGTGCACGCCGCCGCTGTGGTCGAGCTGGCGGCGTCCGGTCCGGGCCGCGTCCGGGTCGAGCTGACCGTCGACCGCCTCTCCGGCGTCGAACCCCTGGCGCCGGGCGCCCACCCGGTGTCGGTGACGCTCGATGGAGCCACGTTCGCCGACGGCGGCACCACCGCCTCCATCCGTTCGGGCACCGATGTCCCGATCGTGCCGAGCGGGACGGGTGCGAGCGTGTCCGTCTCGGCGACGGCGGCGACGGCGGAGCTTCCGTATGGGCACGGTGTCACCGTCGCCCTGCCGACCGTCGACGCGCAGGCGGTGCTGATCGCCCGGTCATCCACCGCGTCGGCCGTCGCCCACGCCGACGTCACCGGGCCCTCTCCCCTGCCGTTCCAGCCGCGCGTCGAGACGCGGACCACCGCGCCCGAGGCGCAGCCCGGCGCCCAGGTGGCGGACCGGCTCACCGTGAGCGTCGACGACGGCGACGGGCTCCTGCCGACCTGGGGCGTGCGAGCGACCGACGATGGATTCGCGCCGGTGACCGCCGTGGTCGAGAGCACCTTGCACGGGCCGTTCGCCGAACCGATCGCGGAGGCGGATTCGGCTCCTGCCGACGGCCCCACGGTGTGCACCGTCGAGACCGAGGTAGATGGCCCCGGTGAGTACACGACACCGGCCTGCGCGCTTTCCGCCGAGGGCTACTACGTCTGGACGGAACGAATCGATCCCTCGCGCACGCCCGAGTCGGAGGGCGGCACGCGGATGAGGCCGTGGACCTCCCGCTTCGGGGCGGCCGAGGAGATCAGCCGGGTGGCTGCCGGTGTGACGCCGTCCGTGGCCCCGTCCGTGACTCCCCACGCCGTGACTCCATCGGTGGCTCCGCAGTCCACGCGCGAGCTGGCTGCGACCGGCTCCGACGTCTCCGCCCCCGTGCTCTGGAGCGCCGGCAGCGCACTGGCGGGGGTGGGCCTGCTCACCGGCTCACGGCTGCGAGGACGGCGCGGCCCGCGTCGCGCCCGCTCGACCTGGATGCGGCGGTGAACGACACCGTGCCGACCCATTCCGGTGCTTCGCAGGCGGTCACGGCAGGATGTCCTCGTGCGGAGGATTCAGCGGAACAGGCCCGTCTCGGCGCGCGACATCGCGTCGGAGGCGCTGACGCTCGCCGGCGGCGGCCGGGCGCTACTGCTGCAGATCGCACACCCGGCCGTCGGGCGCGGAGTCGTCGAGCACAGCGACTTCGCGACGCGGCTGATGGACCGCTTCGACGGGACCATGGTCTACCTCACTGCCTCGATGTTCGGCACACCGGACGAGCTGCGGGCGATCCGCCGCATCGTGAATCGCGCGCACGCCCCGGTGCGCGGTGGTGGCGCGAACGGGGCGGCCTACAACGCCTACGACCCCGACCTGCAGCTGTGGGTCGCCGCCACCCTCTACCAGACCATGATGGAACTGCATCGGCGCGTCTTCGGCTCGCTGACGGACAGACAGGCCGACGCGGTCTACCGGGATATGACGGCTGCGCTGTCCAACCTGCAGCTCTCTCCGGACCGGTGGCCCGCCACGCGTGCCGCGTTCGACGACTACTGGAACCACCTCGTCAACACGCTCGCCGTAGACGCGGACGTGCTCGCGGTCTCGCGGCAGATCCTCTACCCGTCAGCGGTGCCCTGGTGGTTCCGGCCGAGCGCGCCGATGCTGCGGCTCGTGACGGCCGGCCTGCTGCCGGAGAGCGTCCGCGCACAATTCCGACTTACCTGGGACGAGCGTCGACAGCGGCGCTTCGACCGGCTCCTCCGGTGGACGCGCGTCCTCTACCCGTGGCTGCCGCTCCGGCTCCGTCACCTTCCGCGCGATCGGTACCTGGCGAAGCTCCGCCGAGCTGTCGGCTCGACAGACATCGCTCCGGCGTCTGGCGTCCGGACGGCGGACTAGGCCGTGATTCCCCGGGCGCGCTCGATCCCGCGCGCCAGCAGCACCAGGACGATTCCGATCGCCGATCCGAGGACGGTCTCCAGCACCCGATCGACCACGAGCACGCCGAGCGGGGTGGGGCTCGCCAGGTGCGAGACCGACAGCGCCAGCGGCGTGATGAAGACGAGCGCCGCTCCGTAGTGCCGGCCGACCAGGATCTCTGTGAAGAACTGGCACACCACGATCACCCCGATCACTACCGCAGCGGGAGGCGACCACACCAGGATCAGAGCTGTCACACCGACGCCGACCACCGTGCCGATGATCCGGTGCAGCGAGCGCGAGATCGAATGCGCCGCACGCGCCGGAGGGATCACGGCGACCACGCTGACGATCGCCCAGTACGCATGGCCGAATCCGAAGGCCAGGGCGATGGCCCCGGCGAGGAGCACGCCGACGACGTTCTGGACGACGGTCAGCCACACGCGCGGGTCGCGCACGGCGGCCAGATCGAGTCCGGGCCGCCGGCGGAGCTCGTTCACCAGACCCGTCCGCACCAGGACGCGCTGCGGCAGGCCGGGGAGGCGACGGATCGCCCAGCCGGACATGGTCAGGAGCCACGCGAACACCGCGGTGGCCGCCGCCAGCCCGATGCGCGGCAGCGCGTCGCTGGCGGGGGTCGGCACGGCCGCACAGACCAGGAGCGCGAACACGAAGAACAGCGACTGCGGCGGCACGATCTGGAACACCGTGACGAACAGGGTCCCTCCCCCGACGACCACGACGAGCGCGAGCGCGGTGAGCAGGAGCGGTTCACCCGCCACCGCCAGCCCCACCCCCGCGGCGATGCTCGCCAGCAGCGCGAGCGCGGCGACGGTCAGCGTCCTGGCCCGTACACGGTAGGGCTCGTTGCGGCCGTACAGAGCGGTGAAGGCCCCGAACGTCGCGTACGCCGTGAGATCGAGACGACCGACGGCATACAGCACCAGCAGCGGGACGGCCACGGCGAACGCCGCCCGCAGACCGACCTCGAGGTTCTGCGGGGGCGTGGCGAACGCCCTCACAGCTTGTCGATCGGAGCGATCTTGATGAGGAGCTTCTTCGCGCCCACCTTCTCGAACTGCACGTGCGCGACGCGCTTGGCGCCCTGGCCGGTCACGGCCGTCACGCGGCCGTCGCCGAAGTCGGCGTGCCGGATGCGGTCGCCGGGTTCCAACTCCAGGTCGCCGTTGTCGCGGACCTTGCCGGTGACGCGGTTCGGCCACTCGGCCTTCGGGCGCTCTTGGCGGAACGCCGGAGCCGCGAGGGAGTCGTTCCACCCGCCCGAGCCGCTGCCGGAACCGGCGCCGAGTCCCGGGCGTCGCGCGTTCAGCGCGCGGGACTGTGTGCCCCCGCGCCCGTTCGCAGATCCCGGCGACTGGCGCCAGTCGATCAGATCGGCGGGGATCTCTTGCAGGTAACGGCTCGGCATCGCCACAGCGGTCTCGCCGAACTGCGCCCGCGTCATGGCGAGCGACAGGAAGAGCCGCTTCTTGGCACGCGTGATGCCCACATAGAACAAGCGTCGCTCTTCGGCAGGACCGCCCGGCTCGTTGGCCGACATGCGGTGCGGAAGGAGGTCTTCCTCGATGCCCGTCAGGAACACGGCGTCGTACTCCAGGCCCTTCGCGGTGTGGAGCGTCATGAGCGAGACGGCACCGCTCGAGTCGTCGATCTCGTCGGCCGCGGCGACCAGCGACACCTCGGTGAGGAAGTCGACCAGCGTGCCATCCGGGTTATTGCGGGCGAACTCCCGGGTGACTGCGACGAGTTCGTCGACGTTCTCGGCGCGCGCCTCGTCCTGAGGGTCGCGGCTGTTGCGCAGCACCTCGAGGTAGCCACTCCCGTCGAGCAGGAAGGTCAGCACGTCGGCCACGGGCGAGACGCCGGCCGGATTCGACGGGTCGATCTTGCTCGCCGCCTCGTCGAGCAGGTTCGACAACTGCAGGATGGCGTTCGTCACCTTCGGGCCGAGGCCGAGCGACGCCGCGTCTCGCATCGCGGCGCGGAACGTGAGCCCGTTGTCCTCCGCGTAGCTCGCCAGCTGCGTCTCCGTCGCCGGACCGATCCCGCGCTTCGGGGTGTTCAGGATGCGCCGGAGCGCCAGCATGTCACTCGGGTTCGCGACGGTGATCAGGTACGCCATCGCGTCCTTAATCTCGGCGCGCTCGTAGAACTTGGTGCCGCCCATCACCTTGTAGGGCAGGGCGGAGCGGATGAAGATCTCCTCCAGCGCTCGGGTCTGGGCGTTGGTGCGGTAGAACACGGCGATGTCCTTGTACGCCATGCCCGCGCTGTGCAGTTTCTCGATCTCGTCGGCGACGAACTGCGCCTCGTCGTGGCCCGAGTAGCCCGTGTAGCCGACGATCTTCTCGCCATCGCCCACGGCGGTCCACAGCTTCTTGTCCTTGCGGTCGAAGTTGTTGGAGATCACGGCGTTGGCGGCGCTCAGGATGTTCTGCGTCGAGCGATAGTTCTGCTCCAGCAGCACCACCTTGGCTCCCGGGAAGTCGCGCTCGAACTCGACGATGTTCCGGATGTCGGCACCACGGAAGGCGTAGATGGACTGGTCGGAGTCGCCGACCACGGTCAGAGACGCGGGCGGGATGACGCCGGCGTCGTCGCGCAGGGGACGGACGTTGCGGCCGTGCGACTCCAGGTCGTCGACGATGTCCGGAGCGACCGGCATCGTGAGCTCGCGGATGAGGGAGTACTGCGCGTGGTTGGTGTCCTGGTACTCGTCGACGAGGATGTGGCGGAAGCGGCTCTGGTACAGCGCCGCGACGCGCGGAAACGCGCGGAACAGGAACACCGTCTCGGCGATGAGGTCGTCGAAGTCGAACGCGTTGGCGCGGCGGAGCTCGCGCGTGTACTGGCGGAAGATCTCGAGGAACATCACCTCCTGCGGGTCGCTGAGGTTGGCCGTGCGCGCGTGCGTCTCGAGGTCGGTCAGCTCGTTCTTCAGCTTGGAGATGCGGTTCGCCGCGGCACCGACGGTGAAGCCGAGGGTGTCGGCGTCGAGCTCCTTGATGATGCGCTTGAGCAGGGCGCGGCTGTCGCCGGAGTCGTAGATGGTGAAGCTCGGGGTCTTGCCGATCGTCTCGGCCTCGCGCCGGAGGATGCGCACGCACGCCGAGTGGAACGTCGAGATCCACATGCCCTGCGCCTTGCCGCCGAGCAGCTGCTCGACGCGCTCGCGCATCTCGTTCGCCGCCTTGTTGGTGAACGTGATCGCCAGGATCTCGCTGGGCCAGGCCTCGCGGCTCTCGATCAGGCCGGCGATGCGGCGGGTGAGCACGCTCGTCTTGCCGGAGCCCGCTCCTGCCACGATGAGCAGGGCCTGCCCGCGGTACTCGGCCGCCTCGCGCTGCTGCGGGTTCAGACCGGCGAACAACCGCTCGCTCGGCCCCCAGTGACCCGACCCCGACCGGCCCGATCCGGACCCGCCCGAACCTGCGCCGTCGCCGACGGGAGCTGCGCCGTCGCCCTGCCACCCGTCCAGGATGATCGGGACGGAGGAGGGGGTGGTCTGCGGGGCGTCGGGGAGGCTCGTCATGTCTCAGACGATTTTAGTCGCTGCCACCGTCATTCGTCCGGGAGCCCGCCTTCGTCGGACAGCCCGCCTTGGCCTGCACGCTCAGTGGCCGTCCCGCACGGCGACGGCCAGGTCCGGATGGTCGGCGAAGACCCCGTCCACGCCGGAGTGCAGCAGGATCGAGAAGTACCGCCGCCAGTCGCCCCAGTCGGACGCGGCGCCGCCCGAGCGGAACTCCTCCGGCAGCATCCCGTTCTCGGGCCGCAGCGTCCAGCAGAACACGGCGAGACCGGCGGAGTGCGCCAGGTCGACCAGGTCGGAGGTGACGGCTCCGACGTCCGCCGCGTCCTCCTCGCCGAAAAGCGCGACCGAGACGGACCCGGACGACAGCACCTGCGTCGTCTCGACGCTGATGCCGTCGACGCGGTCGGCCGGAGAGGCGGCCGAGCCCAGGGCGTACAGCCCGCGCAAGGTCAGGTCGGTGTCGTAGCCCGGCGCGGACGACCCGAGGGCCGCGACACGGTCGGCGGGCGCGCCGGTGTCCTCGAGCAGGTACACCCGCCTCCCCCGGAACCCGCGCTCGTACACCTGGGCGAGGACCGTCCGCTCGAAGCTCTCGACGACGACACCGGCGCGGTCGGTCCAGCCCGCGTCGGCCAGCTCGGCCGTGAACAACTCGTCCAGCGGCAGTCCGGCCGCCTCGAAGTACGTCGCGTGCTTCAGCTCCGCCACCAGCCCTGGGGCCCGGCTGCCGTCGGTGACACCGTCGATGAGCTCGAGCAGGTCGCGCAGCCGGAGCAGCGGGTAGTGACCGTCGAACGTCGAGCTCGCCTGCCGCAGGGCCGGGATGCGCTCCCGCGCTCGGAGGGTGGCGAGCTCGTCCCACGTGAAGTCCTCGGTGAACCAGCCGGTGAGCGCGGCGCCGTCCACCTCCTTGGTGGTGCGCCGGTCTGCGAACTCCGGCCGGTCGGCGACGTCGGTGGTGCCCGAGATCTCGTTCTCGTGGCGGATGACGAGGACGCCGTCCTTCGTCGCCACCAGATCCGGCTCGACCGCGTCGGCGCCGAGCTGGAAGGCCAGCTCGTACGACCCCCGAGTGTGCTCCGGACGATAGCCCGGCGCGCCGCGGTGCCCGATGATGACGGGAGCGTTCCGCGGGCGCATGGCCCGATCCTAGCGGCGACGCGCCAAGCACCGGGGAAGCCGCGGCGCCACCGGTCCGGCAGTGCCAGAATCGAGCCGTGCCCGCCGAACCCGACGCCCGCTGGACGGAGCCCGCCTCGCGCCTGCCACTCCGCTGGGGCTCCTACCGGGTCCGGCTGGCGACCGGACTCGCGATGCTCGTCGTCGGGACGGCGTGCGTCCTCGGCACGACGACCTACAGCCTGACCCTGCTGCTGATCGGCTCGCTGATGCAGCCGTCCGCGTGGGCGGTCATGCCGTCGACGATCGGCCGGCGCGTCGCCGTGGCGCTGCCCGTGCTCGGTTTCACCTGGCTGATGCTGGGCGGCCCCGGCTTCGCCTGGTGCTACGCCGTGACCCTTGCGGCCTGGCTGCTCGTGCGTCTGCGCCCGCTGCCCGCCTTCGCGGTCCTGGCGCTCCCGATCGGTTGGAGTCTGGTGATCCCGCTCCTGGTGAAGGACTATCAGGAGGGGTGGATCACCATCCTGACCAGCACCGTGGTCATCGTCGTCGCCGCCTGGGCGGCCAGATGGATCGCCATCCGATTCGATTCATGGCAATCTGTCAGAACTCTCAGAAAAGAACCCCGTAGATTTAGCTGAAGACGACCCGAACGGGTCCCACTACGAACGAGGAGCTCATGGCACTCAGCAACCCGGCGTTCTCCACGAACCCGGCTTTCTCCAGCAACGGCCAGGCCGCGACCGTGTCGGCGGAGAACCTGGAGCAGATGTACCAGGCACCGTCCGCGACCGCCGCGGACACCGACCGCATGACGGTCGAGGACTCGATCGTCAAGACGGCGATCTGCTTCGTCCTGCTGCTCGCCGGAGCCGGCGTGGGCTGGTTCGTCCCGGTCCTCGCCATCCCGGCGGCGATCGTCGGCTTCGTGCTGGCGCTCGTCAACATCTTCAAGCGCAAGCCGGTCCCGGCCCTCATCCTCGGCTACTCGGCCGCGCAGGGCATCTTCCTCGGCGCGATCTCGATGTTCTTCGAGTCGCAGTGGTCGGGCATCGTCGTGCAGGCGGTCATCGCGACCTTCGCGGTCGTCGGCGTGACGCTGGCGCTGTTCGCGTTCGGCAAGGTCCGCGCGTCGGCCCGGGCCACCAAGGTCTTCCTGGTCGCGATCTTCGGCTACCTGCTCTACTCGCTCGTGAACCTCGTCCTGATGTGGACCGGTGTCACGAAGGGCACCTTCGGCCTCGACAGCGTCGAGCTCGGCAACACCGGCATCAAGCTCGGCCTGATCATCGGCATCCTCGTGGTCCTGCTCGGCGCCTACTCGCTGGTGCTCGACTTCGACTTCATCAAGCAGGGCGTCGCCAACCGCGCCCCCGCATCTACGGCTGGACCGGCGCCTTCGGCATCATGGTCACCGTCATCTGGCTCTACCTCGAGATCCTGCGGATGCTCGCCATCTCGCGCGACTGACGCACGACCAAGACGAACACAGAGGGCCGGGAGCGCAACGCTCCCGGCCCTCTTCGCGTCAGCACCCCTGCTGCGTCAGCCCTTGGGCGCAGGCTTCGGGGCGGGCAGGTCGCCGTTCAGGTAGACCGGCAGACCGTCGAGCGAAATGCTCACCACCCCCTTGCTGGGCTTCAGCACGGTGCGCACGCCGTAGGCGTTCGTCACGGTCACCGGCACCTTGGCGCTCACCTGCACCGTCGTGGGCTTCGTGGCCCACAGGATGCGCGTCGTGCCGGCCCCCCGGCCGAACTGGTACGAGTAGGTCGTGTCACCGAGCGCGTCCCGCCCGATGTACCGCTTCGCCGCCAGTTCGCGCGCCAGCACCGCCTGCGCCATCGCCGCCTGCTTCGGTGCGAACGCCGGGTTCTGCGCCGTGGGGGCGCTAAAGAGACCGAAGTTCCCCTGGATGTCCTTCGCCGTCGTATGGTCCACGAGGTCGTACCAGTAGAACTTCGTGACGCCGTGGGCCAGGCCCAGCACCTCCGCGCGCACCAGGAAGTGGGCCTGGTCCGGTCGCGGGGTGACGAAGTTCGTCCACCCCAGCTCGGTGAGCCAGATCGGGCGGGGCGACGCACCGGCGCTGTATTCGGCGATCCGGGACTGCGCCTGCTTCAAGGACCCGTCCAGGTACTCCGGCGCGCCCAGCGAGTCATAGGGATGGAAGCTCACCGCGTCCACCGTCTTCAGGCCGCCGAGGCGGTAGAACTCGGTCAGCCATGCGTCGTCCTTGTGGGCGATGGCGGGTCCGACGATCGTCGTGGACGGGTCCACCGACCGCACTGCCGCGGCCGCCTTTTCGAGGAGCGGCATGTAGCAGGCCGCGGTCAGCCCGCAGCGGCTGTTGTTCATCGGCGGATTGTTGAACTCGTTGTAGATCTCGATCGCCGGCTGGTGGTAGTGCGCCTGCACGGCCGCGGCGAAGGCGGCGAAGGCCGCGATCCCCGCGTCGGTCGACGGTGTCCTGCCTCCCTCGTACAACTTGTTCCGGTAGTCGACGATGGGCAGGACGGAGACACCGTCCGCGGCGAGGCGCGCGTACGTGGCGTCGGATTCCGGAGAGAACGTGTAGACGCCCTTCGTCTTCTCGATGGTGGACCAGAGGGCGTCCATTCGCACCTCGCCGTACCCGAGCGCTGACACGAGCGGTTCGTACCCCTGGTACGGCTCAATGGTGGGATGCACGGTGACGCCGAGCCGCTGATCCAGCAAGGGCTTTCCGCCCGGCGTGGGGTCCAGGACCATGAGCGTCGTCGAGAGGGTCGGCGTCGCCGCCCCCTTCTCCCGGATCGCGACCGAGTAGAAGCCCTGTTTCAGCGACGTGAGCGGAATGACCCCGAGGTGGGACGCGAGCGCCGCGGTGCCCGACGCGACCGGCTTCGAGTCGGTGTCGGCGACCGACCATTCGACGCTTTCCGTCGGAAGCGACACTCCGAGAGCGGCCTGTCCGGTCGTGAAGATCAGGGACTGGTTCGTCAGACCGGAGCGGCCGGCCTCGAACTGCTCGAATCCCCCGTTGGCGACGACCGCAGGCGAGCCTTTCGCGGTCACGGTCACCTCGTCGATTCCCACGGACTCGACCGGCCGGTTCGGAACGATGGCCAGGTTCAGCGCGGTCTGCGCGGCGCCTGTGCGCACACTCCACGTCCGCTGCACCCAGCGTCCGTTCGAGCCATCAAGCGGATGGTCGGTCGTGCGGGTGTCGTCGGTCTGAACCGTGAGGCCGCTCGCGCCCTCCCCGGACGCGCGCAGCCAGATCCCGAGCTGGTAGCTGGTGGAAGGCGCCACCGGGATGGTCTGCCGGAGCGCCGCGTGCGGTGACGATGACGCCGTGGTGCTCGACACGACGAGGGCGATCTTGCCCTTCTCGGCGTCGCCTGTCTCCGCGGCGAATCGCGTGCCCGTGTCGCCGCGGGCATCGACACCCCAGCCGGTGAAGGAGGAGGCCACGCTCGCTGCGGGGACGAAGGGACGCGATGCCGGCTTGGCCGTCGCGCCGGCGGCGGTGGCCGACGCGGTCGGCGCCACGGCGGCCCGCGACGTGGACAGATTGACGAACATCACCGTGCCGACGATGGCCAGCACGAGCACCAGGACGGCCGAACCGACGACGATGATGCGACCTCGGTGCCGTCGGCGCGGAGCGCTCGGCTGTGTCGGGCGGGCGGAATCGGCGGGCGGAAGGTCCGTCATCGGTCTCCAGAGTCGGCGCAGAAGAGGGCTGGTGACGAGTGCCCCGGCTGTCGGGTGTCGTCGTGTCGGTGCTCCGAGTCTGCCAGGCCTGGCGGGCCGGCGCTCGGCGCCTACCTCGCCGCTGCCACCACCGCAGCCGCGATGACGCGCCTGTCCCGGGCTTCGACGACGCTCCGAAGGGCGAAGGCGGCGATGCTTCCGATGAGGGAGCCGGTGGAGTTCGCGATGACGTCGCCAACGGACGAGAAGCGGTCAGGAAGGAACGCGCCCTGCGCGAATTCGAGGGCGCCGGAGAAGACCGGGCCGATCAGGATGCAGAGCCACCAGGCGCGCCACGGAACGAGGAGCGCGAGGAAGAAGCCGATCGGAACGAAAAAAGCGATGTTCGCGGTGAATTCGAGCTGCGGATACTGGAACCACGCCGGAAGGCCGTGCGCGTGCAGCTTGCCGAGCACCTTGTCGATGCTCCCTTGCAGTCCGGAATCGACGGGAGTCGGAGTCAGAGTGACCAGCAGGACGAAGGCTGCGTAGATCGCAAGGCCGACCGTGCCGATCGCTGCGCGCATGCTTCTCCCTGTGGTTTCTGCTAGCGTGGCCCCCGTTTTGGAGTAAACCGGAAGGCCGGTTTGGTTCGGGCCCGTGTATCCGGATGCGAGAATTCTAAGGTTCACAGGCCGACCTGTGACTTTACAGAGCTGCACCGAGAAGGGGTGCTGGCGCACCTGACCCGAAGGTCGCGCCGGACACACGTTGAGAGCACGCCCAGCACCAGCATCCTGGCAGAAGTCGTACGCGGCCCGGCTGTTCGTCACCGATGCCCTCATCACGCTCTTCGCCGTGACCGTCGCGGCCATCATCTGGTCGCAGCCGGGAGTCGACGCCGACGACCTGCTGCCGAGCGAATGGTTCACCAGGGACGGGCTGTTCCTTCTGCTGTCGCTGGGCATCTGGGTCGGCTGGATGATCGTGCTCGATGTGTTCGCCACCCGCGACCACCGCAATCTCGGCAGCGGCACTCTCGAGTACAAGCGGCTCGCCGATGCGACCCTGTTGTACTTCGGTGCGCTGGCGATCATCGCGTTCCTGTTCCGGCTGGATCTCGGCCGCGGTTACTTCCTCACTGCGCTTCCGCTCGGGCTCCTGCTGCTGCTGGCCGGCCGTTGGGCCTGGCGGCAGTGGCTGCGTCGCCAGCAGAAGCAGGGCCGCTATGTCTCCCGCGCGCTCCTCCTGGGCGAGCGGCGCCGAGCGGCGATGATCGCCGCGGCGATCCAGCGCGACAGCGCGAGCGGCATGTACGTCGTCGGCGCGGTCACCCGCGGCGGCGATCCCGACCGTCCCCTCATCGAGGGCGTCCCGGTGCTCGGGACCTTCGGTGAGGTGAAGCGGATCCTCACCGAGGTGCAGGGCGAAATCCTCGTGGTCACCGGAGCAGACGACCTCGACCCGCGCGACATGCAGCGCCTGGGCTGGGAGCTCGAAGGCATGGGCGTCGAACTGGTCGTGGCTCCCGCCCTCACCGACATCGCCGGTCCCCGCATCCACTCGCGCCCCGTCGCCGGTCTCCCCCTCGTGCACATCGACTTCCCGGTCTTCGAGGGCAGCAGGCAGGTGGCCAAGCGCGCTTTCGACATCGTCGGCTCGGCACTCCTCATCCTGCTGTTCTCGCCCGTCATGATCGGCGTCGCGATCGCCGTCAAGGCGACCAGCCCGGGCCCCGTCTTCTACACGCAGGAGCGCATCGGCCTGCGCGGGAAGACGTTCAGGAT
Source organism: Leifsonia poae (assembly GCF_050632865.1). Classification (GTDB taxonomy): domain Bacteria; phylum Actinomycetota; class Actinomycetes; order Actinomycetales; family Microbacteriaceae; genus Leifsonia; species Leifsonia poae_B. Next base: position 442,991 of record NZ_JBODSA010000002.1, read on the forward strand.
GATCAAGTTCCGCTCGATGACCCAAGGGGCGGACGACCAGCTGGCGAGCCTGCTGGACGCGCAGGGAACGTCGGACACGCCGCTCTTCAAGGTGCTCAACGACCCCCGGATCACGCCGGTCGGCCGTTTCATCCGGAAATACTCGCTGGATGAGTTCCCACAGCTCTTCAACGTCCTCTTCGGCAGCATGAGCCTGGTGGGCCCCCGGCCGCAGCGCGCCGCCGAGGTCGCCCTCTACGACGACGCCGCCCACCGGCGCCTCTTCATGAAGCCGGGGATGAGCGGCCTCTGGCAGGTCAGCGGCCGCTCCCGCCTCTCCTGGGAGGACGCCATCCGCCTCGACCTCTACTATGTGGAGAACTGGTCGATAACGGGGGACTTCATCATTCTCTGGCGGACCGTCCGGGCTGTGACGCAAGCCGACGGCGCCCACTGAGGTAGTTTCGCACCATGGAAAGGCACGCATGGCTGGGTTGATCGCGCACGAGTGGATCGAACGTCGCGGGGGGTCGGAGAACGTACTCGAAGCGATCGCCGAGCTGTACCCGGACGCCGAGCTGGTGACCCCCTGGAACAACGCTCCGCACCGCTTCGCCGAGCGACACGTTCGAGAGCTGTGGCTCGCGAACAGTCCGTTGCGTGGCCGCAAAGCAGCCTCCGTGCCGGCGCTCGCGGCGGCATGGCGGTCGGCCGTTCCGCGCGAGCGGCCACTCGACTGGGTGCTGGCGAGTTCGCACCTCTTCGCACACCACATCAAGCCGCATGGGGTCAACAAGCACGTTCCCAAGCTCGTCTACGTCTACACGCCCGCGCGCTACATCTGGACTCCGGACATGGACCAGCGCGGTTCGCACATCGTCGCCCGCATCGCCTCCGCCGTGCTGCGTCCGATCGACCGCCATCGGGCGAAAGAAGCGCATGCCGTCGCCAGCATCAGCGAGTTCGTCCGCCAGCGTGTCCGTCGCGCGTGGCAGGTCGATTCGACCGTGATCTACCCGCCTGTGGAGGTCACCCGGCTCAGAGCGGTCGCCGACTGGAGCACCGCCCTCGATCCGAGAGAACGCGAGCTGTTGGAGTCCCTGCCGGAGGAATTCGTCCTCGGCGCCTCGCGGTTCATCCCGTACAAGCGGCTGGACCTGGTCATCGCGGCCGCCGAGGAGGCCTGGCTCCCTGCCGTGATCGCTGGAGGTGGTCCGGAGCGCGCGAGGCTTTCGGCCCTGGCGGCCGACGCTCGCGTCCCTGTCCGCATGATCGACGAGCCCTCGAGCGCACTCCTTCACGCTCTCTACCAGCGCGCATCGGTCTTCGTCTTCCCGCCGGTGGAGGACTTCGGAATCATGCCCATCGAAGCGATGGCGCTCGGCACGCCGGCGGTCGGCTCCGCGATCGGAGGATCCGCGGAGACGATCACCGAAGGAGTCTCCGGTGCGCACTTCACCGAGCCGACGGCCCGCAGTGTCGCCCAGGCCATCGCTCTTGCCCGTAAGGTCAGCAGCGCCTCGAGCATCGCGGCCAGCATGAAGTTCTCGCGCGAGCGATTCGACACGGAGTTCCGGGACTGGCTGGACCGTTCGGTGTCCGGCACGAAGAGCTCCATGGCGAAATCCTCCGCTTCCTGAAGCGAAAACCACTCAGACATCCACCGTTAGGTACACATGACACGCGCACTCATCACCGGCATCACCGGTCAGGACGGCCTCTATCTCGCCGAGCTCCTGGTCAGCAAGGGCTACGAGGTCTTCGGCTTGATCCGAGGCCAGAACAACCCGAAGTACGATCTGGTCCGCCAGACCGTCCCCGGAGTGACCCTGCTGACCGGCGATCTGACCGATGTCTCCAGCCTGGTGCGGGTGCTGGCTGCGGCCCAGCCGGATGAGGTCTACAACCTCGGGGCGATCTCCTTCGTCGCGTACTCGTGGGAGAACGCGTCCCTCACCTCCGACGTCACGGGCAAGGGCGTCCTCAACGTGCTGGAGGCGACGCGCCTCTACGCGGCCACGACGACCTCGGAGGTCCGGTTCTATCAGGCCTCCTCCTCCGAGATGTTCGGCAAGGTGCAGCAGGTGCCGCAGACGGAAGCGACTCTGCTCTGGCCCCGCTCGCCATACGGCGTCGCCAAGGTCTTCGGTCACTACATGACCATCAACTACCGCGAGTCTTACGGAATGCACGCCTCCAGCGGGATCCTCTTCAATCACGAGTCCCCTCGACGCGGGCCGGAGTTCGTGACGCGCAAGGTCTCGCAGGCGGTAGCCCGGATCAAGCTGGGGCTGAAGGATGAGATCGTCCTCGGCAACCTCGACGCCAAGCGAGACTGGGGGTTCGCCGGCGACTACGTCGAGGCGATGTGGCTCATGCTCCAGCAGCCGGAAGCGGACGACTATGTGATCGCGACCGGCAAGACCCACTCCATCCGCGACCTCCTCGCTGCTGCGTTCGCCGCTGCGGAGATCGACGACTGGGAGCGCTACGTGCGCCAGGACGAGCGGTTCATGCGGCCGGCCGAGGTGGACCTGCTGGTCGGAGACGCCTCCAAGGCGCGCGAACGCCTTGGCTGGAAGCCGCGGGTCGATTTCGAGAGCCTTGTGGGCATGATGGTGGAGAACGATCTGGCCGAGCAGTCGGCTCTCGTCCGCTGATCACGCCATGCGCGCGCTGATCACCGGGTCGAACGGACAGGACGGGTCCTACCTGGCCGAGCTGCTGCATTCCCGCGGGTGGGAGGTCCACGCTCTGGACCGGACCGCGGGCTCCGACGTCGCGACCATTGCGCGCCATCATGTCGGGTCCGTGGACGATGTCGAGACCGTCGACCGAGTCGTTGCCGCGGCGGACCCCGACTGCATCTTCAACCTGGCGGGGATGAGCTCGGTGGCGGACTCGTGGGCCGACCCCGTCGCGGCGGCCCGCATCAACGGCGTCGCTGTCGTCGCGCTCTTGCACGCGGCGCTGCGTCAGCAGGAGAGCACGGCACGGCGCGTCCGTTTCGTACAGGCGTCGAGTGCCGAGATCTTCGGCGCGGCCGAACGTGTCCCGCAGGCTGAGACGACCGCCATCCGCCCCACCTCGCCTTACGGGGCGTCGAAGGCGTTCGCGCACTCGTCCGTCGGAGTGTCCCGCTCGCGCGGTCTCCACGCGAGCTCTGCCATCCTCTTCAACCACGAGTCACCCCGCCGCCCGCTCAAGTTCGTCACCCGGAAGATCACGAACGGTGTGGCTCGTATCGCCTCGGGAGAAGACTTCACGCTTTCCCTCGGCAACCTCGAGGCCGAGCGCGACTGGGGATGGGCACCGGACTATGTCGACGCTCTTCTGCGTATGGCGGAGGCGGACCGCCCTGACGACTACGTCATCGCGACCGGGGTGTCGAGGAGCGTCCGCGACTTCGTACGCACCGCGTTCGCGACCGTCGGCATCGCCGATTGGGAACGCCATGTCACGACGGATCCCAGCCAGCTGAGGCCCGTCGATGCTCCTGTCCTGCGCGGCGATGCCGGCCACGCTCGACGCGTCCTCGGATGGTCGCCGACGGTCACGTTCGAGCAGATGGTCGAACGCATGGTGCACCACGATCTCGAGCTGATCGCACGCGGTGATGCCTGACAGGCTACGGGCTCGGTTCCCGCGCCACCTCGGCTGACGGCGACAGGAGCAGCCGAGCGCGCTTGCCGACCCAGCGCGAGAACCGATGGCTGGGACGCTCGACGACGAGGAAGAACAGCCAGCCCACGAGGATGCTGACGACGATCGCGATCAGGCTGCCCAGCACCTCGCGGCCGGGGAACAGATACGCGAACGCGATGACGATGGGCTCGTGCGTCAGGTAGAGACTGAACGAAATGCTGCCGAGCCACCGGAAGGGCTTCGAGGACAGCACCCTGCGGGCCCACGGAGAGAGCAGCGACAGAACCAGAAGGCCGGCCGCGCCGAGCACGATCGGGCCACGCAGCCAGGTGTAATAGGCGGTGGAGAACGGAGCCGTCCACCAATACGAGAGCGCCAGCCCGGCGCTCACCAGGAACGTGATCAGCCACACGAGCCACGACCAGCGAAGACGTTCGACCGACTCCCCGATCGCCCGCACGGAGTCCCACCGCGAGGCCAGGAGAACCCCGACCGCGAAGATCGGGAGGAAGGTGAGCGGTGCTATGGCGAGGACGGCCCCGATCTCGATGCACGCGAAGGCGACGACCAGTTGCACCCACGCCGGCACCGCCCGAGCGACGAAGACGTAGACCGGCAGGAGGAGACTGAAGATCACCTCCCACGTCAAGGACCACAACGGAGTGATCGCCCCGGATGTCCCGCCCACGAGCGCCATGTCGGTGAGAGCCCGCCCCACCGAGTAGTTCACGGCCCGTGCCGCCACCCACGGACTGGCTGCATCGCCGGTCCTGTGCACCAGCAGAAACGTCACCGCGGCGAAGACGACCGCCCCGATCACCGGCAGGTACAACCTCACCATTCGGCTCGGGTAATAGGCCTCCCAGGAGAAGCCGCGGGACGAGACCAACCGGGTGAGTACGAACCCGGACAGCACGAAGAACAGGTAGACCGCCTCGGTTCCCGCCCACGCCAGGTGCAGAGGAGAGTACGCGAGCCAGGACGCCGCGACGCTCGGCGGCCTGCCGGGATAGTACGTCGCGGCCAAGCCCGGAACAGCCAGAGCGGCGTGATGCAGGAGGACGACGACGGCCGCCGTTCCGCGCAAGCCGTCCAGGGAGGGGATTCGGCCGATAGCAGACGCCGGGCTCAACTCGGCAGGCTGGTCAGAGCGCACGAGCAGTCGGGTCCAGTAGGGTCCGGGAGGCGGCGAACGCCTCGTCGAGGACAGCCTGCACTCCCACTTCGAGCGGGGTCATGGGGACCTGTCCGAACTCCGAGGTGAAGCGCCCGGTATCGAGCACCACGTGGTCCACGAAGGTCGGCGGCACGGGCCGCTCTTCGATCTCGAATCGCGCGCCCGCGACGGTGGAAAGGCAGTGGAGAACTTCGTTCACCGTCAGGCCCGTGCCGCTCCCCAGGTGATAAAGGCCCCACTTGGGCGACCCGTTGAGGACCTTGAGCATCATGGCGACGAGGTCGTCGACATAGATGTAGTCGCGCACCATCCGACCGTCGCCGTAGCGGACCACCGGTTCAGAGCCGGCGATCTGCCGCGCGGCGATGGGGATCAGACCCTGCCTTCTCAGCGGGTGCTGGCGCGTACCGTACGGGTTGGAGATCCGGAAGGCCACCGACTGCAGTCCATGCGTCACGTGGAAGTAGCGCAGGTAGTTCTCGATGGCCAGCTTCCCGATCGCGTAGGGGGAAACCGGCGTGGGCAGGTCGGTCTCGAGGATGGGCCGATCCGAGGGGGCGCTGTACATGGCTCCTCCCGTCGACGCGAAGAAGAATCGAGACACGCCCGCCTCGACGCAGAGCTCCAGAAGATCGACGGTCTGCCCGACATTGGACCGGAGGTCCAGGGAGGGATCGCCCTCAGAGGTGATCGGCGTCGTCGCGGAAAGCAGATGGAAGACCACCTCCTGGCCCCGTACCGCGTACGCCAGATCCGCGCGGTTCGCGAAGTCTCCGACGAGCACCCGGACGTCGTCCGACTGGAACGTCGCTGCACCGGCACTGAAACGGTCGAACGCCGTGACCTCATGACCCGACGCCACGAGCGCGTCGACGAGATGCGACCCGATGAAGCCGTTAGCCCCGATGATGACACAACGCGCCACGTCGCCTCTATCTCCCCTGCACGAACCGGACCAGAGCCATATCGTATAGGTCCTCGAGCTTCTGGCCCTGGCTCGTCACGCTGTACTCCCGCTCGACCAATCGGCGCGCGCCCTCCGCCAGGTCGGACGCCACCGCCGGGTTGTCGAGCAATCGCGCGATCCCCGCCGTGAGACCAGGGCGATCCCCCTCGGGAACCAGCACGCCCGTGACCCCGTCGACGACGATCTCGGGAATTCCCCCATGCGCGTAGGCGACCACGGGGAGCAGCGACGCACCAGCCTGCACGATGACGGTCGGAAGCCCCTCGGTGTCACCGTCAGCGGGTGTCTTGGAGGGCACACAGAGGAGGCGGTGGGACGCCATGGCAGACAGCACTTCCGTCTGCGTCGCAGCGCCGCGAAAAGTCATGTCGATGCCGGCCGCGGCGGCCGCTGCCTCCAGCTGCGGTCGCAGCGGTCCGTCGCCGATCACCGTGACCGGCACACCGCGGAGAGCATCCGGCAGAGCAGCGACTGCGTCGATCAGATCCTCGAGCCCCTTCTTGGGCACCAACCGCCCGACGAAGAGGATGCCGGAGCGCTCCCCTTCCAGCTCCTGACGATCCGGGATGGGAATACCCGTGCGGAGGACGACGACCTCGCCCGGGTCTGCGCCGTACTCGATGGCCTTCGCTGCGATGGACTCGGAGACCGCGAGGACGAGGGAGGCCGTCGAGAACGTCCGGCGGAGTTTACGGCGGAAGCGCGCCCCCCGAGGGCCGCCTCTCGCAGGCAACGACGTCACGTCGCTGCCGTAGGTCGACACGACCAGCGGCAGCCGGAGCCGGCGGGCAGCACGGGCGACGAAGAATCCCTCGTGCGCGAAATGGGCGTGGATGAGGGACGCTCCGGACTCGCGGATCACCCGCTCCAGTCGACGGCTGCGACCGGTGAGGACGAACAAGCGCCGCCGCAGGGCCTCCACGCGTCCGGCGCCGTAGAGCATGACCTCGTCACCGGTGAGGAGAGAGGACTTTCTCCGCTCGATACCGACGGCCGTGGCGTCCCAGCGCCTCAGCGACGCGAGCTGCCCGGCGACGAAGGTCTCGGTCGATGGCAGCCAGACACTCTTCCACATGACGACGCGCGCCTGGCTCACCTCGAACTCCTCACAATCGTCGATCCTCTCATCGTGCCCGCCGTCGGATGAGCCGGCGCGCGAGCGCGAAGAGGGCTCTGATGTCGGCGAGGTTGATGAGGTAGAAGCGCCTCATCGGTATGCCGTACAGCCTGCGGCACGCGATGATGTTGATATTCGCCGCGAGCACGTTGCCGACCAACGTCGCCCACGCGGCTCCCATCGCTCCCGTCACGGGGACGAGGAACAGAAGCATGACCACGTTCGCCACCGCGGCGACGATGAGAGCGGCGCTCCGGATCCCCGGCCGCCCTCGCGCGCTGAGACCGGCGCCGGCGATCGAGCCGGGAACGCCGAGGGCCGACGCCAGCGTGAGGACGACGACCACGGGCACGCCCGGGGCGAAGTCCTGTCCGAACAGGAACGGGAACCAGAGCCACGCCGTCGAGCAGATGATCACAGCGACGGCGAGGGAGACCGCGAAGGAGCGGCGGGCTGCTGCCGTCAACCGCTCGACGGCCGCTTCCTTGGCCTCGGTGGAGAAGGCGACATCACGCACGGCGTTGTTGGCGAGCAGTGCGGCGTCCGCGACCGCGGAAGCGGCAGCATAGATGCCCAGCTGCACCGGTCCCGCGAGCGGCACCATGATCGCCTGATCCAGCTTGTTGAGCAGGATGCCGGAGACGGATCCGAGCCACACGCGGCCGCCGAACCCGAGGAGGCTGCTGAACCGCGCCCGCTTCTCGGGCGTCCGTTCCTTCGCGCGGAGCCCGAAGTAGGCGACCACACCGAGAATCGGCGCGACGATCGTGGCGAGAGTGGCCGACTCCACCGACAGCACGCCGAAGATCGCGAAGCCGAAGATGGCGCACGCACGCGACAGCGCCGTCGCATACTTCTCGAAATTGACCCGGTTCCACTCCTGCAGACCGCTGGCACCTCCGCGCAGCGCGCCGACGAGCAGGGTGGGTATGACGGCGAGAGCCGCCAGAACCATGAGCTGCTGGATGTGCGGGTCGCCGCCGGATAGCCACGGCGCGAGCAGGATGAGCACCCCGGTCGAGACGACACCGGATGCGAGCAGAAGCGCCGACGCCCTCGCCACACCGGACGCGTGGGAAGCCTCCCCCGTGAGACCACGTAGGTGACCGCCTCGGGAAGCCCCAGCATCGCGATGGTGGTCACCAACAGGAACGGCGCCGTGATCGCGGCGAGCTCTCCTCGGCCTTCGGTGCCGAGGACTCGCGCAAGGATCGGCGCGGTAGCGAACGATGCCAACGGGATCGCGATGTTCGCGATCGCCGACATCGCCATGTGACGCCCGACGTCATCAGGTGTGTGAGTCGTGCGCGTCATCTTCGGGCCTCCGTCACCGGTCGCCGAAGCGGACGATGGAGATACCGGGGCACATCCCATGCACTCGGGCCGGGCTTGCCGTACCCGTATGCGATCGCGAGCACGAACAGCATGGCGATGAGCCGCCAGCTGAACCCGTCGAAGAACAGGAACGTTCCCGCTACGAAGAGGATCAGCAGACGCGTGAGCTCCGTCCCCTTGACGATCCCCCGCACGATGACGGCCACCAACAGGCCCAGTCCGACCAGACCCATCGCAGCCGCTGTGCGCACGAATTCCTCGTCGAACACGGTGATGCCCTTGACCCCGCTCACGATCCCGTGAGCGAGCAGATCGGGGATCGACGCATAGCCGGTCCCGAAGACGACCTGAAGAGGCTCGCGTCCCAAGAGGTTCCCGGCTGTCGACAGGATGCCCGCCCGGTGCTGGAAGGACGCGGTGGCCAGGACGGCGGAATTCATGAAGACGACGAGGATCGCCATCACCGCAGCGACACCGACGACCGCGGCCACGACCCAGATCAGCGCCGACTTCCGCCACCGGATCCGCATCAACGCCCAGAGGACGAGCACGCCGGCCAGCGTCACAAAGGCACTCCGGGTACCCGCGAACACCATGGTCACGAGCCCCAGCCCGGCAGCGGTGTAGAGCGCGGCCGACTTCGTCCGCACGGCGAACCAGAGGCACACGACGACGGCGAAGCCCACGAGGACGCCATAGGGGATGGGCTGAGCCGTCGTTCCCATTGCCCGGCCGGGAAGGAGCGGAAGCACCTCGTTGACCCGGTGGCTGATGACGTCCGTGCCGTTCGCGCGGGGCCACGGCGCGGGCGCGCGGAGGACTTCCTCCCAGATACCGATGGCGAGCTCGACCACGATGACGATCGGGAACAACGGCAGGAAGACGTTCCGGCTCCTGCTCCCGGCTCCCACCACCGCCACGGCGAACAGCATGAGCAGCACGACGGTCGCCACGTTGAGCAGCACGAGCTTGACCGGCGAACCGAACGAGCCCGCAATACCGGACCACGCGAGGAACGCGGCGAGAACCCACGGGTACTGGAGAGTCCGCAGGTGAGCGCGATCACGGATGATCGCGATCGCCAGGAGCGCGGCCGGCCCGAGCACGGCGATGACCGCCACCACAGCCGACGTCGCGAAGGACGGAATGAGCACGGCGCACGCCAGGCTCGCCACGACGGCGAATTCCAGCGACCGGCTCACGTCACGCCGCACGATCAGCACGAGAGCGGGGACGAGGATCACGGCCGCGAGGACGATGCCGACCACATCGTGCATCACGAGCGCCGCTCCGACCGCGCATGTCCTGCCCGGACCATCGCACTGCGGTAGCTGGCGAGGTAGCGGCGGTGGATCGGCTCGTCGGGGACGAGGTGCGCGCGAGGGACGTCGACGAACCCCGCTGCTTCCCGTTCGGGGAGGGGAGAGACCGCCGAGGCCATCGCATCCGCCCAGGCCTCCGCGCTGTGGAACTCCCCCACCAGCTGGAAGGAGCCGCCGTAGCGCTCGGTCACCTCGGGCAGCCCACCGGTCCTGGAGGCGATGAGCGGCGTCCCGACCGCCAGCGCTTCCGCGGCCGTGCGCCCGAACGGCTCGGGCCACTGGGTCGGGACGAGAGCACAGTCGACCGTCGCGTAGAACTCCGACGGATCCGCCGGGCCGACGTACACGATGTCATCACGCCTGCTCGCGAGGTCGACGATCCAGCGCACGTCGGACGGGGTCCCTGAACCGGCGAGCCGAAGCTCCACGGGCCGCTGAGAACGCTGCGCCAGGAGAAGGAAGGCCTCGATGGCGAGCCAGGTTCCCTTGTCCGAGCCGATCCGCCCGAGGATGCCGAACACGAACTTCTCCCCCGAGGCAACGCGCGCGACGTTCGGCTCGGAGAGGACAGGCTGGTTGTGGATGGTCTCCGCTCGCTCACTCGGCCTGATGGTGCCGTATTCGCGATGACGCTCGACGATGTCGTCACTCACGCCGACGAACAGGTCCGGACGGACGGTCGCGTGACGCAGCGGCGCCTTGCTGACGCGGCAGGCGAGCGCAGTCGGCGGACAGGGTCGACCGTTCCTCCAGTGGTTGCTGGCCATGCACGACAGGTAGTAGTCACGCATCGTGTGCACGATCGGCCAGTTGCGCGCCGCTCTCCATCCGAGCCAGCCGAAACCCGCGAGGTTGTTGGTGTGGACCACGTCCGGAGCGAAGTCGCCGAGCACGCGCCGCAGCGACCGGTACTCGGCCACGCGGGCCAGCTCACCCGCGTGCCAGAAGAGCTTGCCGAGCCGCGACTCGTTCTTGCCGCCGGAAGCGAAGGGCCGGAACGCTCGCGAGGCGATGCGAACCACCGTGACGTCGTCGTCCAGCTCCCTCGAGGCCGTCCCGTCCTCCGGTCCGAGCGCTGCGACCATCACCGTGTGGCCCTCATGGGCGAGGGCGTGCGCGAGCTCGGAGACCGAGCGCTCGGCTCCGCCGACGGTGTACGGCGGATAGGACGTGTTGACGAGCGCGATCCTCACGGTCGTCGCGCTTTCACCCTGATCGCATCCACCATCGTCGCCGCGGCCGCCGCCCAGGTGAACCGCTCCACGTTGCGCCGGCCGAGGTCGACGAGCCGCGAACGCAACCCGTCCTCGGTCTCCAGGCGCTCGAAGAGCGCGACCGCTTCCTCAGGCCGCGTCGGGTCGAATCGCAGGGCCGATTCTCCGGTCACCTCGGGGAGCGACGAGGTGTCGGCGCAGATCACCGGGCACCCCCGCGTCTGCGCTTCGACGACCGGCAGTCCGAACCCCTCATACAGCGAGGGAAAAACGAGAGCCGTGGCGTGCTCCATCAGCCAGTAGATCTCTTCGTCGTCGAGGCGACGGGCGAAGGTGACCATGGAGTTGCTTTCACCCAGACCGCTGGTCCGGGAGAAGACGCGGGAACTTCCTGCGGCACCGACCACGACCGCCGGGATGCCGCGCCGGGCGAAGGAGCGCAGCACCGGCGCCAGATTCTTGCGCTCGGCGAGCGTGCCGACGAAGAGGGCGAAACGCTCGGGAACCTCCAGATCCGGCTTCCTCGAAGGCGGCGCAGAGGCGTGGTCCGCACCGCACAGGGCAACGGTCAGGCGCGACTCGGGAACGTGAACCACCTCAGCGATCTCTTGAGCGCTGAACTGCGAGATGGTGAACACCCGCCTCGCCGTGCGTGTCAGCGTCCAGTAGAGGATGGTGTACCAGAGGGCGAAGGCTCGGCTGAAGGTGTCGCGATAGCGGAAGGTGCTCGCGTCGAACAGCACGACCGACTGGTTCAGCTTCAGCAGCGGCGCCGGCCCGCTCAGGTTGATCAGATGCCTCCCGAAGGAGAGCACCGGCAGGGCGAGCTGTTCGAACAGCACCCCGGAGAGGCGGGATCGGACCACAGGAGTTCCTGCGGCCCACGGCGGAATCACCGCATCCTTCGGCACGAGGAGCGTCGCCCGAACGTCGTCGCGCTTCAGCAGTTCCCGAGTGACCTCGGCCGCATATCGTTCCGTTCCGGTTATCGGCTTGGACATCCAACGGCCGTTGACCATCAGCTCCACGGAGTCACCGGTGCGCTTCACGCCGGCGTCCTCGTTCGGAGCATCAACGCGTCGCGCTCCCGTTTCGGGTCTGGCTCGCATTCACACTCCGCATTCGTGGCTGGGGTCGGTGCCGATCATCCGAGCTGGCTCACCGACGGCAGGTTCCCCTCTGGACGCCGTGACGGCGCGAGCGAAACATCTGTCATAGTATCAACCGCCCGGATCCCTACCGGCTCGTGCAACGCGGAGCGTCCACCGTGACCTCTGTCGGGTGCAGCATGGGAGTCGTGCGAAGCGCGGGTGCCGCGTACTCGCCCTGCGCACCCTGGAACGAGACCGAGAGCTCGGTCTGCTGGCCGGGCGCCATGATGGTCGAGAACGCGACGACGGGCCGGCCCAGATCGTCGGTGGTGATCCCCTGGACGGTGTATGCCGCGGGCTTCACGATGGACGACGCGATCGCCTTGGTCCCGGGCGGCCCGTAGACGAACACCTCGGTCTGGAAGTCCCCCTTGTCCAAACGCGCGCTGGCCACGTACTTGGGAAGTCGAGCGGCCGCTTCGGCCGAGATCAACGAGGTGAGCGTTACCCCGACCGTGTACTTCGGCGCTCGGGCCTGGCAGGTGTCGGTGGTGAGGTGGGCCGCCGTCTGGAGGTAGTAGTCCATCTTCGATGCGGAGATGTCACGGAAGAAGACGCCCGTGGTCGTCGACGCCTTGTTGTCCGTGGGGAGCACGCCGGAAAGCGGCGTCGTGGCCAGGAACTTCTGCTCGTCCGGGTGGCTGCTCCAGAACATGATGCGGTTCTCGTCCACCCCCTGAGCCACCGCACGCAGGAGGCTCGTCGGCTGAGCCTTGGTCGTGGTGAGCGCGTTGAAGATCTTGAGGGCGGCCTCGGCGAAGAAGGGATCCGTCATCGCGTTGGTCTGGGCGTCGTTCTTTCCCTGATAACGGAAGTAGACCTGATTCAGGAGGAGTTCGACGACGTTCTTGTTGGTGAGTTGATCGCCGGTGGCGAGATCGACAGGACCTGTCGCACCCAGGATGTGAGCGAGAGCGACCGGATCGATGGAGATGACGCCGTCGACTGGACCGCCGACGTCCTTGCTCCACCACCCCTGGATGATCTGCGCGGCCGTCGGGAAGTCCGGACGGCTGGTGGCCAGGTTGAGCCTCGTGTACATCAGGGGGTTGTACAACGCCTCCGCACTGGCGACCGGCGGGATGATCGGGCTCCCGTCCTGCCAGGGGATGGTGGAACTCGATGCCTGCCTGCCGACACCGATGGAGCCGTTGTCGATGACCACCTCGGTGAGCGAGGCCGAGGAGCCGCCGAGCGCCGTGCTCTCAGCGAGGTTCTGGAAGACGAGGACGTAATGGCGCGGACCGTCGGCGCCGAGCATCCCGGGCAGCACGTCGAGTGTGGAGCTGGCTGTCGCCAGCGCGCCGTCTGCCGACGTGAGCATCGACGTCAGCTTGGTGCCCGCCGTCTTCACCGCGCCGATCGTGCCGCCGAGGTCGATCTCGCGAGCCGAAACGGTGGTGCGATGCAGTTCCTCCGACGCCGGCTTGAGAGCGGCAGCGAGCTTCCGGATCGGGGTCGGGTCGATGCGGCCGCCCGCCGGCTTCAGCGACGCGATGCTGATGCCGTCCGCCGCGCGCGCGACCGGGGTGATCGTCTTCGTGGCCACACGGTCGACGGCCTCCGCCATCTCGCGGACAGCGGTGAGGTTCTTGCCCAGGACGGGGACGTACTCGGCCGCCCGCCAGAGCGGGTCGTTGGTGTCCGCGGCCGCGTCCGCCGTGGCCTTCGACAGCTTCTTGGCGGAGTCCTGGATGCCGTCCAGGTTCATCGCCATGGCCTGCGTCTTGATCTGGCCGACGAGCGCCTGGGCCTGTTCGAGGGAGCTCTTGGCACTGAGAGCACGGAAGCCGATCCAGCCACCGACGACCGCCAACACGAGAACGACGCCGCCGATGATCGACAGCGTCGTGATCAACCGGACCGGTCGTTTCTTCTTGCGGGCATGCCGGACGGCATACGCGCGCTCCCCTTGCCAACAGTCACGCTTGGCACTCTAGCGCAGCCCCTCCGGCCGAACCTGAGCACCCCACGTCACTCCCACTCGATGGTCCCCGGCGGCTTCGACGTGACGTCGAGCACGACGCGGTTGACGCCGTCCACCTCGTTGGTGATGCGGTTCGAGATCTTCGCCAGGAGGTCGTAGGGCAGTCGCGTCCAGTCCGCGGTCATCGCGTCCTCGCTCGAGACCGGGCGCAGCACGATGGGGTGGCCGTAGGTGCGGCCGTCGCCCTGCACGCCCACCGAGCGGACGTCCGCGAGCAGCACGACCGGGCACTGCCAGATCTCCTGGTCGAGTCCGGCGGCGGTCAGCTCGGCCCGGACGATCGCGTCCGCGTCGCGCAGCAGGTCGAGACGATCCTGCGTCACCTCGCCGACGATGCGGATGCCGAGACCCGGACCGGGGAACGGCTGGCGGCCGACGATCTCCTCCGGGAGACCCAGCTCGCGGCCGATCGCGCGCACCTCATCCTTGAACAGCGTCCGCAGCGGCTCGACGAGCTCGAACTGCAGGTCTTCCGGCAGGCCGCCCACGTTGTGGTGGCTCTTGATGTTCGCGGTGCCGGCGCCGCCGCCCGACTCCACGACGTCCGGGTACAGCGTGCCCTGGACGAGGAAGCGGATCGGGTCGCCCTCGCTCGCGGCCTCGGCGATGAGGTCGGCCTGCGCCTGCTCGAAGACGCGGATGAACTCGCGGCCGATGATCTTGCGCTTGGTCTCCGGGTCGCTGACGCCCGCGAGCGCGCTCAGGAACTGCTCCTGCGCGTTCACGGTCACCAGCCGGATGCCGGTGGCCTTGACGTAGTCCTCCTCGACCTGACGGGCCTCGTCCTTGCGGAGCAGGCCGTGGTCGACGAAGACGCAGACGAGCTGATCGCCGACGGCCTTGTGCACGAGCGCCGCGGCCACAGCGGAGTCGACGCCGCCGGACAGGCCGCAGATGACGCGGCCGGAGCCGACCTGCGCCTTGATCGCCGCCACCTGGTCGGCGATGACGTTGCCGCTGTTCCAGTCGGCCGGGATGCCCGCGGCGCGGTGCAGGAAGTTCTCCAGCACGGCCTGGCCGTACGTCGAGTGCTTCACCTCGGGGTGCCACTGCACGCCGTAGAGCCGGCGCTCGTCGTTCGCGAACGCGGCGACCGGGGTGCCGTCCGTGGAGGCCAGCACCTCGAAGCCCTCGGGGGCACGGGAGACGGAGTCGCCGTGGCTCATCCACGCCGTCTGCTCGTCCGGCTGGCCGTCGAGCAGGACGCCCGAATCGGAGATGCGGACCGCGGTCGAGCCGTACTCGCGCTGGCCGGTCTTCGCGACCTCGCCGCCGAGCGCGGTGGCCATCACCTGGAACCCGTAGCAGATGCCCAGGACGGGCACGCCGAGGTCGAGGATCGCCTCGTCCAGACGCGGGGCTCCCTCCTCGTACACCGACGACGGACCGCCGGAGAGGACGATGCCCGCGGGCCGCTTCTCGGCGATCTCTGCGGCCGTGACGGTGTGCGGCACGATCTCGGAGTACACGTTGGCCTCGCGCACGCGGCGCGCGATCAGCTGGGCGTACTGCGCGCCGAAGTCGACGACGAGGACGGGACCGGTCGGGTTCGCCGAGTCGGCCGGGTTCGTTGAATCGCTAATGTGTCGCCTCCGCGAGGGTCGTGGCCTCGGCCTCGCGGCCGGCCAGGTAGGACTTCACCTGCTTGGTGATGCGCGCCTCCACGAAGAAGGAGAGGAACGGCACGACGCCGCCGAGGGCGATCATGACGAACTTCGTGAAGGGCCAGCGCATCAGACTCCACAGGCGGAAGTCCGAGATCAGGTACACGACGTAGAGCCAGCCGTGCGCGATGAGGATGCCGGTGCTCAGGTCGACGCCCGTCGGCGCCACCGCGGTCTGCACCGGGACGAAGGTGAGCGCGCCGTAGTTGCTGAACGCGAAGAGCTGGTAGCCCATCCCGTACTTGACGATCATCTCGGCGCACAGCAGGAGCAGCATGATGCCCGTGATGTACGCGAACACCTGGTAGAACCGGAGCGCCCCGCGGATCTTCGGGAAGTCTTCGAGCTTGGGAGCGAGGGGCATGGGTCTATTCTACGGTGCCCGCGGTGGCGGATTCCTGCGCTTCGGCCGAGGCTTCGGCCTGCTCGCGCTCCTCGTCCTCGCGCGCCTTCGCATCCTTCACCAGGCGGTACCAGAGGAACACCGCGAAGCCCGCGAAGATGATCCACTCGGCGGCGTAGAACACGTTCAGCCAGTTGAGCTCGGTCTGCGCGATCGGCGGCGGAGAGTCGATCTGCACCAGGCCCTCGGGGGCGCCGCGCTGGACGACGTACGCGGCGTAGACGTCCATCCCGTCGACGCCGTGCCAGAGGTTGTAGAGCTGGCCGACGCCGAGGCTCCGCATCGCGGTCGGGTCGTTCTTCTTGTCGTTCGGAAGCTCCGGCTGCTCGTCCGGCAGGATGCGGCCCACGATGCGCTGCTCGGACGCCGGCTCCTCCGCGAGCCGGGCCATCGCGGCCTTCGCCGTCGCCTCGTCGGCCGCCCAGCCGCGCGCTACG
Source organism: Leifsonia poae (assembly GCF_050632865.1). Taxonomy (GTDB): domain Bacteria; phylum Actinomycetota; class Actinomycetes; order Actinomycetales; family Microbacteriaceae; genus Leifsonia; species Leifsonia poae_B. Next base: position 459,389 of record NZ_JBODSA010000002.1, read on the forward strand.
GCGAGCGCCACCGGCTTCCCGTCGCGCTCCAGGTTGACGTGGCCGACGACCCACCAGCCGCTCTTCCCGTCGTTGAGCCGGCCTTCGAGCAGCTGGTCGTCGCCGGGGACGAACGTGCCAGTGAACTCGACGAGCTGCCCGACCGCCACATCCTTCAACGGCGCACCCGGACCCGCGACCTGCGCGAGCGGGAGGACGGTCTCGGTCGGCGCCTCGACGGCCTTGCCGGACTCGACCGCGCGCTCCAGCTGCCACTGGCCGAGCCAGGCGAAGCCGGCGGCGAGCAGCAGCGCGAAGATCAGCGCGCCGATCCACCGCGGGCGCAGCATCATCTGGAAGAGGGTCGTCTCGCTCTGAGGCGGCCGTCCCGTCGTGGTCTCGATCGTCAGTCCCGTTCCCGTTCGCCGGCCGGCTCCCCGGCCCGCTCCGTGTTCATGTCGTGCTCCTGCATCGCCGCCTCGACCATCCGGTCGACGGCGCGCTGCGTCTCGTCCGCGCTCCGTGTGTCGCGCTGCGCGTCGGGGTCGAGGTCGGCCGTTGCCGCCTCTACCAGTGCGATCTGCTCGTCGAGCATGGGATCGCGCTTCTTCTTCTTCCGTTCGCGCCGCCGCTTGGGGCCGGACCTGAGGATCATCGCACCGATCTTCTCGGAGTTCGCTGCAAGGATCGGCCCGAGCACGGCCATGATCAGCACGTAGAGGCCCGCGAACGGCTGGATGCGTTCGTCCAGCCCGGCGGCGAGCGACAGCGTCGCCAGGATCAACGCGAACTCGCCGCGGTTCTGCAGGATGACCGTCGTGTTGATGCCGGCCTGCACGCCGAAGCCGTTGATCCACGCGACGAACTGCCCCGCCGCGATGTTGAGCACGATCGTCAGGAGCACCGCGACGAGCACGGGGACGATGACCGACGGGAACTGCGCCGGGTTGAGCGCCAGGCCGAAGTTGAGGAAGAAGAACGCGGCGAAGACGTCCCGCAGCGGGATGGCGATGTGCTCGATCTTGTTGCGGTACTTCGTCGCCCCCAGCACGAGGCCGATCAGGAACGCGCCGATCGCATCCGTGACGCCCAGGATCTCGCCGATCCCCGCGAAGAGCACTGCGAATCCGAAGAACAGGATGGTGAACAGCTCGTCGTCCTTGGTGCGGAACAGCCGAGACACGAAGCGGCCGCCCCAGCGCGCGATCGTGAACATCACGACGAGGAAGGCGAACGCGATCGCCAGCTTGCCGACGACCGGCCAGAAGTCGGTCTCGCCGCTCAGCACGACGGACACGATCGCGAGGTAGATCGCGATGAAGATGTCCTCGACCACGGTGACGCCCAGGATCATCGGCGTCTCCGTGTTGGCCAGCCTGCGCAGCTCGATGAGGAGTTTGGTGACGATCGCCGACGACGAGGTCGCCGTCATCCCGGCGATGATCAGCGCCTCCCGGGTGCCCCAACCGACCATGAAGCCGAAGATCAGGCCCACGCCCATGTTGATGAGGATGTAGGAGCCGCCGGAGACGATCAGCTTGCCGAAGTTGCCGAAGAACTCGTCCTGGTCGAATTCCAGGCCCAGGTTGAACAGCAGCAGGATGAGCCCGAAGACCGCGATCAGCTCGATGTAGTGGCTCTCGAAGTTGAGCGGGAACCAGCCGGTGTGCGGGCTCGCCAGCAGGCCGACGAGCATGTAGATCGGAATCGCGGGAAGGCCCACCAGCTTGCCGAGCCGCCCCAGCACGTACGCGACGAGCAGGAGGAGTCCGAGGACGATGAGGTCTTCGCCGAGGTGCATCGATCAGCCTCCGGGCGGAGCGTCGGCGGTGGCACGGGCGGCGATCTCGCCCGTGCGGAAGAACGCGAAGGCCTTCGCGACCTTCTCCGGCGTCCCGGCGACGACGAGCGTGTCGCCGGGGAAGACCTTGAAGTCGGGAGCGGGGGCCGGGTTGGCGGAGTCGCCGCGCACGACCGCCACGACGGTGAGCCCCACGAAGCCGCGGTCGCCGGGTGCACCCAGCTGCTGGCCGGCGATGTGGTCGTCGTAGTCGACGGTGAACCAGTCGATGCTGAGGCCCGGGATCTGGTCGAGCGCGGTCAGCGTCTCGGTGATCTGCGTGCCGCCGAGCAGTTCGGCGAGCGTGTGCGCCTCGTCCTCGCTGAGACGGAGCGAGACCTTGGTGACGTCGCTGCCGTCCTCGTGGTCGGAGAACGTGATCAGATCGCTGTGGCCGGACCGGTGGGCGATGACGCCGACCTTGCCTCCGTCGTCGGTGACGAAGGTGTGCAGCACCCCGACCCCGGGGAGCTTGACCCGTCGAACGTCAACCATCATCCGTCTCCATCCGCCGGGTTCGCCGGCATAAGGGGGTGAGACTCCAGCCTACCGGAGGCGCAGAGGGGCCCTCCCGGGATCGCGTCCCGGGAGGGCCCCTCTGCGGCGGTTCTCAGCCTTCGGTCGCCGGGGCGTCCTCTCCGCCGGCGCCTTCGACGTCCTTGGGCGCTTCGTCGGCCTTGGTGGGCGTGCCCGCCTTGGCGCCGCGCGCCTTCGCCGGAGCAACGTGCTTGGCCGCAGCCGCGTCCACCTCCACGATGTCCGGGGCTTCGAGGCGGATGCGGTCGGCCGACTCGTCGTCGGGCTGCAGCTGGCTGGCCCGCTCGGCCTCGACCCGCTGCAGGTACGTCTTGACCTCGCGCTCCTCGCGCGCCTTGTCCCAGCCGAGCACGCGCGCCAGCAGGGACGCCGCGACCGGCGCGGCCGAGACGCCGCGGTCCCAGGCTTCGATCGAGATGCGGGTCCGACGGGCGAGCACGTCCTCCAGGTGCAGCGCGCCCTCGTGGCTCGCCGCGTAGACGACCTCCGCCCCGACGTAGTCGTCCGCGCCGGGCAGCGGATCGGCGAGGGACGGATCCTCGCGGATGAGCGCCAGGATGTCTTCGGCGAACGTGCCGTAGCGGTTGAGCAGGTGCTCGATCCGCGCGACGTGCAGGCCGGACTCCTTCGCGATACGGTGCCGGCGGTTCCAGGCGGCCTGGTACCCCTCGGCTCCGACGAGCGCGATCTCCATCGTGGTGGAGGCGGGGATCTTGCCGTCGAGCGCGCTGACCGCGGAGTCGACCGCGTCCTTCGCCATCACCCGGTACGTAGTCCACTTGCCACCCGCGATGACGACGAGGCCCGGTACCGAGTGGGCGACCAGGTGCTCGCGCGACAGCTTCGACGTCTGCTCCGACTCCCCGCGAGCAGCGGCCGCAGGCCCGCGTAGACGCCCTCGACGTCCTCCCGGGTCAGCGGCACGTTCAGCACCTCGTTGACGTGCGCGAGCAGGTAGTCGATGTCGGCCGCCGTCGCCGCCGGGTGCGCCTTGTCGAGGTGCCAGTCGGTGTCCGTGGTGCCGATGAGCCAGTGGCGCCCCCACGGGATGACGAACAGCACGCTCTTCTCGGTGCGGAGCAGCAGGCCCATCTTCGACTGGAAGCGGTCCCGCGGCACGACGAGGTGGATGCCCTTCGACGCGCGCACCTTGAACTGCCCGCGCTCGCCCACCATCGACTGGGTGTCGTCCGTCCACACGCCGGTCGCGTTGACGACCTGCTTCGCGCGGATGTCAAACCGCTCGTCCGTCTCGAGGTCGTGCGCCCGCACGCCGACGACGCGCTCGCCCACCTTGATGAAGCCCTCGACGCGGACGCGCGGGGCGACGTGCGCGCCGTAGTGTGCGGCCGTGCGGACCAGGTTGGCAACGTACCGGGCGTCGTCCACCTGCGCGTCGTAGTACGTGATGCCGCCGACCAGCGCATCCTTGTTCATCGAGGGGATGGCGTTGAGCACCTGACGCTTGCTGAGGTGCCGGTGGTGCGGGACGCCCGGAGGACGCCCGCCGGTGTACGAGAAGATGTCGTAGAGCATCATCCCGGCGCCGATGTAGAAGCGCTCCCAGACCCGCTTGTGCAGCGGGTAGAGGAACCGCACCGGCTTCACGAGGTGCGGTGCGATGCGCTGCAGCAGCAGCCCGCGCTCGATCAGCGCCTCGCGCACCAGACGGAAGTCGAGCTGTTCGAGGTAGCGGATGCCGCCGTGGACGAGCTTCGACGACCGGCTGGAGGTGCCGGACGCGAAGTCGCGCGCCTCCACCAGTCCGACGCTCAGTCCGCGCGTCGAAGCGTCGACCGCGGAGCCAGCGCCGACGATGCCGCCGCCGACGACCAGGATGTCGAGCTCGGTGTCCTTCAGCGCCGCGATCGCCGCCGCCCGCTCCGCCGGCCCGAGGCGCGACGGATAGGTCACAGCCGGGTTGGAGGCGGGGGTGGCGTGCCTGTCGCCGCCCGGAGCCGATTGCGTATCCGTCATCGTTCTCTCCTCCCCGGCCGCCATCGGCCGGCGTGTTGTCCTACTGCGTTCGGTAGGGCGCGACGACCACCTCGACGCGCTGGAACTCCTTCAAGTCCGAGTATCCCGTCGTGGCCATGCTTCTCCGCAAGGCTCCCACGAGATTCGCAGAGCCCTCGGCGACCGGAGCCGGACCGTACAGGATCTCCTCGAGCGGGGCGATCTGGCCGACCGCGACGCGGTTGCCGCGCGGCAGCTGGGAGTGGTGCGCCTCGGCGCCCCAGTGCCAGCCGCCGCCGGGCGCGTCCGTGGCGCGGGCGAGCGTCGTGCCGAGCATGACCGCGTCGGCGCCGCAGGCGATCGCCTTGACGATGTCGCCGGAGCTGCCGAGGCCGCCGTCGGCGATGACGTGCACGTAGCGGCCGCCGGACTCATCCATGTAGTCGCGACGCGCACCGGCGACGTCGGCCACCGCGGTGGCCATGGGCGCGTGGATGCCGAGGGTCGAGCGCGTGGTGGACGCGGCACCCCCGCCGAAGCCGACGAGCACGCCCGCGGCGCCGGTCCGCATCAGGTGCAGGGCGGCGGTGTAGGTGGCCGCGCCGCCGACGATGACCGGCACATCCAGCTCGTAGATGAACTTCTTGAGGTTGAGCGGTTCGACGTTCTTCGAGACGTGCTCCGCAGACACGGTGGTGCCGCGGATGACGAACAGGTCGACGCCCGCCTCGACCACCGTCTGGTACAGCTCCTGCGTGCGCTGCGGCGAGAGCGCGCCGGCGACGGTGACGCCGCCCTCACGGATCTCGGCGAGGCGACGGGTGACCAGCTCGGGCTTGATCGGCTCGGCGTAGATCTCCTGCATGCGGGATGTCGCGCGCTCGGCGGGCAGCTCGCGGATCTCGGCGAGCAGCGGCTCCGGGTCCTCATAGCGCGTCCACACGCCTTCGAGGTCGAGGACGCCGACGCCGCCCAGCTGGCCCATCATGATGGCCGTCGTCGGCGACACCACCGAGTCCATGGGCGCAGCGAGGAACGGGATGTCGAACTGGTACGCGTCGATGGTCCAGGAGACCGAGACGTCCTCGGGGTCGCGGGTGCGACGGCTCGGAACCACCGCGACGTCATCGAAGGCGTACACACGGCGGGCGCGCTTGGCGCGCCCGATCTCGATCTCCATACTCACGCGCTTCAGTCTAGGCCGCACAGGCGGGTGGGCCAGTGCCGGGTGACCGTGGGACAGTGGACGCGTGAAGGTCGAAGCCGAACCCCTGAGCCGTCTCCGCCTGCGCACCAGCGAGAAGTGGCGCGCGTATCCCGACGACGTGCTGCCGCTCTTCGTGGCCGAGATGGACTATCCGCTGGCCCCGTCGATCGCCGAGGCGCTGCACGCCGCCGTCGACCGCAGCGACACCGGGTACATCGGCCCGGACGACCGGACGCAGCGCGCGTTCGCCGGGTTCGCGCAGCGGCGCTGGGGCTGGGAGGTCGACCCGGCGTGGACCCGGACCACCACCGACGTCGGCGTCGTCATCGTGGAGTCACTGCGCGCCCTCATCCGGCCGGGCGACCGCGTGGTCATCACTCCCCCGGTCTATCCGCCGTTCTATGACTTCATTCCCGAGGCGGGCGGTGTCGTGGAGGAGGTGCCGCTGCTCTCCGGCGGGACGGACGGCGCCGGCTGGGCGCTCGACCTCGACGGCCTGGAGCGGGCGTTCGCCGGCGGCGCGACGGCGTTCCTGCTCTGCAACCCGCACAACCCGCTCGGCCTCGTGCACCCGCGCGACGAGCTTGCAGCCGTCGCTGCGCTCGCGGCGCACCACGGCGTCCACGTCGTCAGCGACGAGGTGCACGCGCCGCTGACCCACCGCGAGGCGACGTTCACCCCGTTCCTGTCGGTGTCGGACGAGGCCCGCCGGGTCGGCATCGCCGCCCACGCCGCGTCGAAGGCGTGGAATCTCGCCGGCCTCAAGTGCGCCCTCTTCGTGACCGCTTCTCCCGAGCAGGCGGAGCGGATCCACGCGCTGCCGATCGAAGTGGAGGTGCGCACCAGCCTGTTCGGACGCATCGCCACCGAGGCCGCCTACACCTCCGGCGCGGAGTGGCTGGAGGGAGCGCTCACCGCGATCGAGACGAACCGCGCGCTCCTGTCGGTGCTGCTGACCGACCGGCTGCCGCGCGTCGGCTACCGTGAGCCGCACGCGAGCTACCTGGCGTGGCTCGACTTCCGGGAGCTCGGCTGGGGCGACGACCGGCGGCACGCATCCTCGAGGAGGCGCGCGTCGCGGTGAACCCCGGGACGGATTTCGGCGCGCAGGGGGCCGGATTCGTCCGGCTCAACCTCGCGTGCTCGCCCGAGGTGCTGACGGATGCGATCGACCGGATCGCCGACGTCGCGCGGCGGGGCTGAGCAGCCTCCACAGCACGAGCGCCACCACGGCGAGCGCGGTCGCGACCGCCACGGAGGACCCGATCCAGGAGTTCGCGATCGGAAGCGGGCGCGGCAGCACCACCTCGAACGCGACGGTCGCGGTGGTCGGACCTCCCCGCCGGCGGCCTGCGCGACCGTGAGCCCCGCCCGGCCGGCGGGCAGGCTCGCGGTGGTGAGCGACCAGGCACCCGCCGCATCCACGGTCGTCGTCCCCACCACGCGGCCGCCCGAACCGGTGACCGTCACGGTCGCGCCCGGTTCGCCGGTCCCCGACACGGTGGGTGTCGAGGTGCCCACCGTCGCGGACGTCGCGGGCGACGTCACGGCAACCGGGATGACGTGCGCCACCTGGGCGAGGTAGCCGGCGAACACCGTGATCGCCGCGTTCCGCTGGTCGGTCAGGTCGGTGAGTCCGCGGTTGTACTCCAGGAACGAGATGTACGTGTTGGAGGTGTACGCCGACTCCACCGCGGCGCGGAGGTCGGCCTGCGTGCGGGGAGTGGACGGGAAGCGGTTGGTCAGGAAGTCGACGACGCGCTTCCGCTCGGTGAGCCCGGTGAAGTAGGCGGTCAGCAGGTCCGCGTACGGGGTCTGCGGGGCGGCCGCGCGGAGAGCGGTGAGGTTGACGGCGTCGAGGTCGGCGCGGAGGTCGTCCGTCGAGAAGCGTCCGTTCGGGTTCCCGAAGTCGGCGGCGGCAGCCGCCTGGACCGCCGCCGGTCCGCCCGCGACGGATCGGATGTCGGTCATCAGGTCGGTGATGTCGCCCGCGAAGCCGCCGAGGTCGGCCGCAGCGGTGCTCGGCGGCGTGCCCAGGCTCATCGTGGCGAACATGTGCACCGCGTCCGTGGTCTCGCCGTTCGGCAGGGTCACCTCGCGCAGTCGCTTCAGATCGGCCGCGGACGTCCCGTTCCGGGCGTCCTGCTCGTCGACGTACGCCTCGAAGTCCGGGTCACGCTGGCCGCCGAGGGTCTGCCACCGGGAGTCGTCGTAGTCGGGGTTCGCCGTCCGGACGTACACCAGGACCAGCTGATCCACCGCGTCGCCCGGGTGCGCGGACGCGTACTGCCGGGCGTACGTCTCGAGCGGAGCCAGGTCGCCGACGAGCTCGCCGAACGATGAAGGGGATGCAGCCGCCGCCGGACCCGCGACAGTACCGGCCAGGATGAGCCCGGCCAGTACTGCGGCGAGGTGTTTGACGGTCAATCGGGTCGCTTTCGGGTAGGCGGCCGCTGGGCCGGCTCAGCGACGGTAGTTGGGCGCCTCCACGACCATCTGGATGTCGTGCGGGTGGGACTCCTTGAGCCCGGCCGCCGTGATGCGGACGAACTTGCCGTTCGACTTGAGCTCAGGGATGGTGCGCGCCCCGACGTAGAACATCGACTGACGCAGGCCTCCGACCAGCTGGTACGCGACGGCGGAGAGCGGTCCGCGGAACGGCACCTGCCCCTCGATGCCCTCGGCGATCAGCTGCTCGTCGCTGGGCACATCCGCCTGGAAGTACCGGTCGCGCGAGTAGGAGGTCTTCTTGCCGCGGGTCTGGAGGGCGCCGAGCGACCCCATGCCGCGGTAGTTCTTGAACTGCTTGCCGTTGACGAAGACGAGCTCGCCCGGCGACTCGGAGGTTCCCGCGAGGAGCGAGCCCAGCATGACGCTGTCCGCGCCCGCGACGAGCGCCTTGGCGATGTCGCCCGAGTACTGCAGGCCGCCGTCCGCGATGAGGGGGACGTTCGCCTCGCGCGCCGCGAGGGACGCCTCGTACACCGCGGTCACCTGCGGAACGCCGACACCCGCGACGACGCGCGTGGTGCAGATGGAGCCGGGGCCCACGCCGACCTTGATGGCGTCGGCTCCCGCGTCGATGAGCGCCTGGGCGCCGGAGCGGGTCGCGACGTTGCCGCCGATCACGTCGACGTGCGACGCGCGCGGCTCGGCCTTGAGTCGGCGGATGATGTCGAGCACGCCGGCGCTGTCGCCGTTGGCGGTGTCGACCACGATGACGTCCACGCCCGCGTCGACCAGGGTCATCGCGCGGTCCCAGGCGTCGCCGAAGAACCCGATCGCGGCGCCGACGCGCAGGCGGCCCTCGTCGTCCTTGGTGGCGTCCGGGTACTTCTCGCTCTTGTCGAAGTCCTTGACGGTGATGAGGCCGCGGAGCTTGCCGTCGGCGTCCACCAGCGGCAGCTTCTCGATCTTGTGCTCGGCGAAGATGGCGACCGCGGAGTCCGGGTCGATGCCGACCGGTGCCGTGATGAGCGGCATCCGGGTCATGACGTCGCGGACCTTCGTGGTCGACCGCTCGAACGGCGAGACGAAGCGCATGTCGCGGTTCGTGATGATGCCGACGAGGGTGCCGTCCGGCTCGACCACCGGGAGGCCGCTGACGCGGAACTGGCCGCAGAGCGCATCCACTTCTTCGACGCTGGCGTCAGGGGTCGTCGTGACCGGGTTGGTGATCATGCCCGACTCGGAGCGCTTCACCTTGTCGACGTGCGACGCCTGATCCTCGATGGAGAGGTTGCGGTGGATGATGCCGATGCCGCCCTGGCGCGCCATGGCGACGGCCATACGCGACTCGGTGACGGTGTCCATCGCACTCGACAGCAGCGGAGTGGCCATCGAGATGCGCTTGGTCAGGCGAGTCGAGGTGTCAGCCTCGCTCGGGATGACGTCGGTGTGCCCCGGGAGCAGCATGACGTCGTCGTAGGTCAAACCGATGAAACCGAACGGATCGGGCTGATCCATTTCACCCCTATCAAGAAGATGCGCGACTGTGGATGCTCAATGGTAACGGCAGAACCTGGGCGGCTATTCCGCGATTTGGGGACTCAGTCGACGGTCGCGAGATCGAGCTCGGCGGCCCGCTTCCCCTGGCGCGCGGCGACGATCATGTCGACGCTGAGGATGACGAGCGCGAGCCACACGATCGCGAAGCCCAGCCAGCGCTCGGGCGGCATCGCCTCGTGCAGCACGGCGACGCCGACGACGAACTGGATGATCGGCGCGAAGTACTGGATGAAGCCCATGAAGACGAGCGGGAGGCGGCGGGACGCGGCGGCGAAGAACAGCAGGGGAACGGCGGTGATCACGCCGGCGCCGACCAGCAGGACGGTGTGCCACGGCCCCTCGGTGCCGAGCGTGAGACCGGCCGTCACGCCGACCACGATCAGCTGGATGACGGCGACGGGCGTCAGCCACATCGTCTCCAGGGTCAGACCGGACAGTGCATCGACGCGGCCGCCGACCCGCTTCTTGATGAGGCCGTAGAGGCCGAAGGAGAACGCGAGGATGAGCGCGATCCATGGCACCGAGCCGTAGCCGACCGCGAGCACGATGACGGCCACCACGCTGACGCCGACGGCGACCCACTGCGCGATCCTCAGCCGCTCGCGCTGGACGAGGACCCCGAGAAACACCGTGACGATCGGGTTGATGAAGTAGCCGAGCGCCGCTTCGACGACGTGGCCGCTCACCGTCGCGAGAACGTAGGTCTGCCAGTTGACGTATATCAGCACGCCGGCGAGCCCCATCGTCAGCAGGACCCGGGTGTCCCGCATCAGAGCGCCGAACTGCCGCCATGTGCGCGTGACGGTCAGCGCGATGGCGCAGAACCCGAGCGAGAACACGATCCGCCAGGCGACGATCTCCCACGCGCCGGCAGGGGCGAGCGCCAGGAAGTAGATGGGCAGGATGCCCCAGAGCACGTACGCCGAGACCGCGTAGATGAGTCCGGACGTGCGGTGGGAGGAGAGATCGGCGGAGGGTGTTGACACTCGTCCGACTCTACCTCGCGCCAACGACGACGGCCCGGCTGCTCAGAGCAGCCGGGCCGTTACGAAGAGGGGTGCGTCAGCGGACGACGACCGCCAGGACGTCGCGGGCGGACAGGACCAGGTAGTCCTCGCCGCCGAACTTGACCTCGGTGCCACCGTACTTGGAGTAGATGACCTTGTCGCCGACGGCGACGTCGAGCGGGACGCGGTTGCCGTTGTCGTCGATGCGACCCGGGCCCACGGCGACGACCTCGCCCTCCTGCGGCTTCTCCTTGGCGGTGTCGGGGATGACCAGACCGGACGCAGTGGTCTGCTCAGCCTCGACCTGCTTGATGACGATGCGATCCTCGAGCGGCTTGATGGAGACCGACACGTTGACCCCTTTCCTGTGAAGAACAGTGTCTTGACGAAGACTGATTAGCAAACTCGCACTGAGAGTGCTAACACGAGTCTAGGGGTGCGTTAGCAGTCCCGCAACGTGAGTGCCAAGCTCTGTGGAAAGGTACCGTTGAGGCATGGAACGGTCCGAGCTGGTCGCGCTGCTGAGCCCGGAAGGGCTCCGTCTCCTCGACTCGCTGCCACCGTACCGCAGCGAGAAGGATGTGCTCCGGATCGTCAGCGACCTGCGCAAGCAGGGCCACTCCCCCGCGCTCGTCGCGGCCGTGCTGACCCAGTCGAAGCTCCGCCGCAAGGCGCAGGCGAAGTTCGGCGACTTCGCGTCCAGCATGCTGTTCACCGAGGCGGGGCTGGAGCAGGCGACGCGTCTCCCTGTGGCCGCCCGTCACGCGGGCCGGTTCCGTGCAGCGGGCCTGCACCGCGTCGCCGATCTGGGGTGCGGCATCGGCGGCGACGCCCTCGCGCTCGCCGCTCTCGAGCTCGAGGTGACCGGGGTGGATGCGGACGAGGTCACCGCCGCCATCGCCTCCTTCAACCTGGCGCCCTTCCCGACCGCGACGGTCGAGCAGAAGCGCGCAGAGGACGTCGACCTCCGCGCCATCGACGGCGTCTTCCTCGACCCCGCACGACGCACCGCCGGGCACACGCAGACCGAGCGCTTGGTCGACCCGGACGACTACACGCCGTCGCTCGGCTTCGCCTACGAGCTGGCGACCGGCCGGTCGGTCGGGCTGAAGCTCGGCCCCGGGTTCGACCGCGACCTCATCCCGTCCACCGCCGAGGCGCAGTGGGTCTCCGCCGACGGACAGGTGGTCGAGCTCGGCCTCTGGTTCGGCGCGCTGGCCCGCCCGGGGATCCGCCGGGCCGCGCTCGTGCTGCGCGGCGACCAGGCCGACGAGCTCGTGGCCGACGCGGACAGCGTGGACGAGGAGCCCGGTCCGCTCGGCGAGTACCTGTACGAGCCCGACGGCGCGGTCATCCGCGCACGCCTCATCGGCGATCTGGCCCGGCGCCTCGGCGGCCGGATGCTCTCGGAGCAGATCGCCTACATCACCGCCGACGCGCCCGTCGAGACGCCCTTCGCCTCCGGTTTCCGCATCCTGGAGACCCTGCCGGCCGGCGAGAAGGACCTGAAACGCGCGCTGCGCCAGCGCGGCATCGGCACCCTGGAGATCAAGAAGCGCGGTGTGGATGTCGACCCGGCCGCCCTGCGGAAGCGTCTGGCGCTGAACGGCGACCGCCCGGCGACCCTGATCCTCACCAGGGTGGCCGGGCGGCACACGGCACTGCTCGCCGAGCGGATCTAGGCCGCTCGGCGCTGCGCGCTCAGTAGGTGTTGTAGTTGGCGAGGCTCGCGAAGACGATCGCCAGGATGATCCAGTAGATGATCGCGATGGCGATGCTCACGAAGCCCAGGATGATGCCGGTCAGCCAGAAGCCGCGGGCCTGCGGCTCCTTGTTCCTGCCGATGAAGCCGAGCACCACGGCGGCCACGCCGAACAGGAAGCCGATGCCCCAGACCAGGTTGATCAGCAGGCCGACGATGCCGCCGACGAGCGACAGGATGCTGAGGATGGGCGACTTCGCGGCGGGCTGCCCGTAGGGCTGAGTGTAGCCCGGGGCGGGCTGGCCATAGGCGGGCTGGGCGCCGTACGGCTGGCCCGGCTGCTGACCGTACGGCTGCTGACCGTAGGGCTGCTGGCCGTAGCCCGGCGCGGGAGGCTGCTGGCCGTATCCCGGAGCCGGCGGCTGCTGGCCGTAGCCGGGAGCGGGCGGCGGCACAGCACCGGTGTCACCCGCGGGTGCCGCGGGCGGGGTCGGAGGCGGCGGGGGGACCGAGCCGTTCTGCGTGTTCGGGTCCACCGGGTCGGTGGGGGCGTTCGGATCGGTCATGAGACCCATCTCCTTCATCGTGGAGGCTCTGGTGATCCAGCGACTCCGCGGAAGTCGCCTTCCTGAGAGAACGCTGTAACGGTTCCATGGTGGCAGGGCCTTCGCGAGAGTGTCAACGCACGTGTCAGCGCGCGACCTGGATCTCCGTCACGGGGAGGGTGGAGTCGGCCGAGAACGTCAGCTCGCTCGGCGCATGGCCCGCCTGGATCAGCTGAGCCCCGAGCGCTGCGATCATCGCGCCATTGTCGGTGCACAGCGAGAGGGCCGGGATGCGCAGTGCGACGCCCGCCTCCGCCGCGCGCTGCACGGCGACCTGCCGCACGCGCGCATTCGCGACGACGCCGCCGCCCAGCAGCAGCCGGGGGACGTCGTGGTCGCGGCAGGCGGCGAGCGCCTTCGTGATGAGCACGTCGACGACCGCCTCGCGGAAGGATGCGGCGACGTCGGCGACCGGCACTTCCTCGCCGGCGTCCTGGCGCTGCTCCACCCAGCGCGCGACCGCCGTCTTGAGGCCGGAGAACGAGAAGTCGTAGCGGTGCTTCTCGAGGTCCTTCGGACGGGTCAGCCCGCGCGGGAAGCGGATGGCGGTCGGGTCGCCGTCTGCCGCGACGCGGTCGATCTGCGGGCCGCCGGGGTACGGCAGACCGAGCACGCGTGCGACCTTGTCGAACGCCTCCCCGGCCGCGTCGTCGATCGTCTCGCCCAGGAGCTCGACATCCGACACCAGGTCGCGCACCAGCAGGAGGGAGGTGTGGCCGCCCGACACCAGCAGTGCGATGGTCGGCAGCTCGACGGGGTGCCCCGGACCGCCGGACGCGTCGAGCAGGTCGGCCCCGACGTGGCCGACGAGGTGGTTGACCGCGTAGAGCGGCTTGCCGAGCGACACGGCGAGCGCCTTCGCCGCGCCGACGCCGACCATGAGCGCGCCGGAGAGGCCCGGCCCGCTGGTCACCGCGATGGCGTCCACGTCGGACAGTTCGATGCCCGCGTCGGCGACCGCCGTGCGCAGGGTCGGCTCCAGCGCCTCCAGGTGGGCTCGCGCCGCGACCTCGGGCACGACACCGCCGTACCGCGCGTGCTCCTCCATCGACGACGCGATGGTGTTGGAGAGCAGGGTGGTGCCGCGGACGATCCCGACGCCGGTCTCGTCGCAGGAGGTCTCGATGCCGAGGACGAGCGGCCCGTCGGCGGATATGGCGGAGGTCATGCGATGGTCGTCTCCGGGGTCGGGACGGTGAGGCGCATCACGAGGGCGTCCACGCCGTCCGGCTGGTAGTACTTCGGGCGCACGCCGATCTCCTCGAAGCCGAGGGCCCGGTACAGCGTCTGGGCTCCGGGGTTGTCGGCACGCACCTCCAGGAACACCTCGCGGGCGCCGCGGTTGCGCGCCTCGCCGATCAGGGCGAGCATCAGTGCGCGGCCGAGTCCCCGGCGGCGGGCCTGCGGCGCCACGGCGATGGTCTGGATGTCGCCCTCGCCTCCCCCGCGCGGCGCCAGCAGCCCGGCGTACCCGTCGATCCGCTCGGGAGTCTCGGGCTCGAACGCGACCAGGTAGTAACCGTGCTCGCCGGTCACTTCGGAGAGCATGGACCGCTCCGACCAGGCGTCGGTGACGAAGATCGAGCGCTCCAGCTCCATGATCGCCGGGACATCGGCGGCCTGCGCGCGCCGCAGCTGGTACGCGGTCATGCGGTCACCCGCTTGGGTCCGGCCGAGAGGGTCACGTCCGGCGAGCGCAGGTAGAGGGCGTCGTCGGCGTCCATCGGGAGCCTGTTGGCGTAGCGGAGCTCGGCGAGCATCCCGAGCCGGCCGGCCGGCACCACGTCGGTCTCGATGCGCGGGACCTCGGGATGCGGCAGCTCGTCGGGCTTGGCGAGGCCCGGGCCGTCGAGGCGGATCGGCAGCCCGAGGTCGTCGGCTCCGGCGTAGGCGGTCCAGTACCGCTCTCGGCGGCGGGCGTCCGTCACCACCAGCAGCGGACCGGTCGCGCCGGCCGCGTACTGGTCGTACGCGACCGCGTCGTGGCTGACCACCGGGACCAGAGGCTTCCCTGCACCGATCGCGAACGCCTTCGCAGCGGCGATCCCGACGCGCAGGCCCGTGAACGGGCCCGGCCCCATCCCGGCGACGACGCCGGACAGCGCGCGCACCTCGACGCCCGCGACGCGCAGCGCCTCGTCGATCAGGGTGCCGATCACCTCGGCGTGCCGCATGGTGTCGGTCTCGATCACCTCGGAGATGACGCCGGCGTCGAGGTCGACCACCGCGACGCTCGTTCCGGCGGAGGTGTCGATGGCGAGGAGCATAGCTCCAGCCTAAGCGGGATCGGCGGCCCAGCGCGGGCCGAAGCCGGTGAGGGTGACCGTGCGCGGCTCGTCGACCTCGTCGCCCTCGTCCTCCGCCCCGGACCCTTCGTCGGCGCCGGTCGGCCGCTCGATCGCGACCTCCAGCCACGACTCCGCGACGCCGTCGAGCATCCCGCTCCCCCACTCCACGACGACGACCGAGCGGGCGAAGTCGATGTCGAGGTCGTCCAGCTCGAGCGCGCTGGAGAGGCGGTACGCGTCCACGTGCACGAGGGGCGCGCCGCCGGAGAGGGCGGGATGCGTCCGTGCGAGCACGAAGGTGGGGCTGGTCACCGGGCCGCGCACGTCCAGGCCTTCGCCGATGCCGCGCGTCAGCGTCGTCTTCCCTGCCCCGAGCGGGCCGGAGAGCACGACCAGATCGCCCGCACGCAGGACGGCCGCGAGCTCGAGGCCCAGCGCGTGCATGTCGTCCGCCGTGGCGACACGACGGGTGGCGGGCAGGGCGACGGCGCTCACTGCGCTCCTCCGACGAACGTGCGCTTCAGCCGCCCACCGAGGCGCGTGACGATCTCGTAGTTGATCGTGCCGGCCGCCTCGGCCCACTCGTCTGCTCCCGGCACTCCGGTCGCCGGGTCGCCGAACAGGACGACCTCGTCCCCGACCTGGACGTCGAGGTCTCCGACGTCCACCACGAACTGGTCCATGGCGACGCGCCCGCTGATGCGGAACGTCCGTCCACCGATCGACACCGGGCCGGCGTTGGACGCGTGCCGCGGGATGCCCTCGGCATACCCGAGCGGAACGAGCGCGAGGGTCGTCTCCTCGGTCGTGCGGTAGGTGTAGTCGTACGAGACGCCCTTGCCCGCGGGCACCCGGCGCACCGCCGCGACCCGGCCGCGCAGCGTCATCGCGGGACGCAGCCCCAGCTCCGCGCCCGCGCCCCGGCCGAACGGCGACAGGCCGTAGATCGCGATGCCGAGCCGCACCAGGTCGTAGCGCGCGTCCGGGAGCGTGAGCGCACCCGCGCTGGCCGCGATGTGCCGCAGGGCGGGCTCGATCCCGGCCTCGCGCGCACGGGCGAGCGCGCGTTCGAACACGGCGACCGCCGCGCGGTCGTCCTCGGGCGAGGCGTTCGACAGGTGCGAGAAGATCCCGCGGACGACGATCGTGCCGTCCGTCTCCAGCTCCCGCGCCCGGACGAACACCGCGTCCCACTCGTCCTCGGCGATGCCGTTCCGGCTGAGGCCGGTCTCGACCTTGAGCTGCACGAACACCGGGCCGTCGGCGACCACAGCGGCTCGGGCGGCCGCCTCCAGCTGCCGCAGCGACGACAGGCCCAGATCGATCCGGGCGCGCGCGGCCGCGGCGAAGTCCTCGTCCGGGTCGTGCAGCCACGCCAGCACCGGCGCGTCGATGCCCGCGTCCCGCAGCGCCAGACCCTCGGCGATCTCCGCCACGCCCAGCCAGTCGGCGCCTCCGGCGAGCGCCGCGCGGGCGCTCTCCACGGCGCCGTGGCCGTACGCGTCCGCCTTGACGACCGCCATCACGTGGGGCGTGCCGACGACCTCGCGCAGACGCGCGACGTTCGCGGTCACCGCATCCAGATCGACGACCCGCTCGCGGAACTCCGTCACGGCGCGCACTCCGTCACGACGAACGCCGTGGCGACCCCCGCATCGTGCGTCATGGACACGTGGATGCGGACGATGCCGCGCTCGCGCACCTGCGCCTCGACCACGTTGTGCAGCACGAAACCGGGGTTCCTCTCCTCGTCGGGGACGATCTCCATGTCGTGCCAGCGCACGCCCTCGGAGCCGCCCAGCGCCTTGATCAGCGCCTCTTTCGCCGCGAACCGCGCGGCGAGCGAATGCACGGGAAGCGGTCGCTCCGCCTCGGTGAACAGCCGCTCGCGCAGCTTCGGGGTGCGCGCGATCGACCGCTCGAAGCGGGCCAGATCGACGACGTCGACCCCGATGCCGGCGATCACGGCGTCACTCCACGGTGACGGACTTGGCCAGGTTGCGCGGCTGGTCGACGTCGAGGCCCTTCGCGGCGGACAGCTCCATGGCGAAGATCTGCAGCGGGATGACGGCCAGCAGCGGCTCGAACAGCGGAGCGGCCAGCGGGATGCGGATGACCTCGTCGGCGAACGGCAGCACCGCGGCGTCCCCGGCCTCGGCGATCGCGATGACGCGGGCGCCGCGGGCGCGGATCTCCTGGATGTTCGACACGACCTTCTTGTGCAGCTCGTCCGACCAGCGCGGGCTCGGGACGACCACGAAGACCGGCTGACCCGGCTCGATGAGCGCGATCGGGCCGTGCTTCAGCTCGCCGGCGGCGAAGCCCTCGGCGTGGATGTACGCGAGCTCCTTGAGCTTCAGCGCACCCTCCAGGGCGATCGGGTAGCCGACGTGACGGCCGAGGAACAGCACAGAGCGGGTGTCCGACATCCACTTGGCCAGCTGAGCGATCTCGGCGTGCGACTCGAGCACGGTCGCGATCTTCTCCGGCACGGACTGAAGTTCCGCGATCGCGTCGCGCTGCTGCGCGGCGGACAGCGTGCCGCGGATGCGGGCGAGGTGCAGGCCGAACAGGTAGAGCGCGGTGATCTGCGCGACGAACGCCTTGGTCGACGCGACCGCGACCTCCGGACCGGCGTGCGTGTACAGCGCGGCGTCCGACTCCCGCGGGATGGTCGCGCCCTGCGTGTTGCAGACCGAGATGGCCTTGGCGCCGGCGTCGCGGGCGTACTTGACGGCCATCAGCGTGTCCATGGTCTCGCCCGACTGGCTGATCGAGATGACCAGCGTGCCGTCGGTGAGCACCGGCTCGCGGTAGCGGAACTCGTGGCTGAGCTCGACCGTGACGGGGACGCGCGCCCACTTCTCGATCGCGTAGCTGCCGACCAGGCCGGCGTAGGCGGCGGTGCCGCACGCGATGATCGTGATGCGGTCGATGCTGGCGAAGTAGTCGTCGCCCAGCGCGTCCAGCTCAGGGATGTGGACCGTCTCGTCGACGAGGCGGCCGCGGATCGTGTTGGCCACCGCGTCCGGCTCCTCGGCGATCTCCTTGGCCATGAAGGAGGACCAGCCGCCCTTCTCGGCGGCGGAGGCGTCCCACGCGACCTCGAACGGCTCGACCTCGACCGGCGCGCCCTCGAAGTCGGTGACGGTCACGCTGTCCGGCGTGATGGTGACGATCTGGTCCTGGCCGATC
Source organism: Leifsonia poae (assembly GCF_050632865.1). Lineage (GTDB taxonomy): Bacteria > Actinomycetota > Actinomycetes > Actinomycetales > Microbacteriaceae > Leifsonia > Leifsonia poae_B. The sequence continues at coordinate 477,713 of NZ_JBODSA010000002.1, forward strand.
GCCATCGCGCGGCGCGTGTGCTCGACGAACGCGGCGACGTCGGAGCCGAGGAAGTTCTCTCCCTCGCCCAGACCGATCACCAGCGGGGAGTTGCGGCGCGCGCCGACGACCACGTGCGGCTGGTCCTGATGCATCGCGAGCAGCGTGAACGCGCCCTCGAGGCGCGAGACGACGGACTGGAACGCCTGCGGCAGGTCGCCGGTGCGGCGGTACTCGCGGCCGAGCAGCACGGCGGCGACCTCGGTGTCGGTCTCCGACTCGAACGCGAAGCCATCGGCCAGCAGCTCGTCCTTCAGCGTGGCGAAGTTCTCGATGATGCCGTTGTGGATGACGGCGAGGCGACCCTCGTCGCCCAGGTGCGGGTGCGCGTTGACGTCGGTCGGACCGCCGTGGGTCGCCCACCGGGTGTGACCGATGCCGGTCTGGCCGTTCGGGATGGGGTGCTCCTGAAGGTCTTCGGTCAGCACCGAGAGCTTGCCCGCCTTCTTCGCGGTGCCCAGCTCGCCGTCCGGGCCGATCACGGCGATGCCCGCCGAGTCGTAGCCGCGGTACTCCAGGCGCTTCAGACCGCCGAGAAGCACCTCGAGACTCTTGTCGGTACCGACGTACCCCACGATTCCACACATGGGGTCGAGTCTATCCGAGGCGCAGTGAGGGCCCGCTGAGAGCCGCACCCCTAGACTTGGGGACCTATGCTTCCCCACGGAGACTCCTCCACCCCGTTCGTCGAGCTGAGCCGGTCCGACTGGGCGGAGCTGGCGGAGAACACGCGCCTCCCCCTGCAGGAGACGGAGATCGTCCAACTGCGCGGTCTCGGCGACCCGCTGGATATGCGCGAGGTCGAAGAGGTCTACCTCCCCTCAGCCGCCTGCTCAACCTCTACGTCGGCGGCACCAAGCAGCTGCACCGCGTGACCAGCGACTTCCTCGGCGAGCGCGCCGCGAGTACACCGTTCGTCATCGGCGTGGCCGGCTCGGTCGCCGTCGGCAAGTCGACCATCGCGCGCCTGCTGCGCGAGCTGCTGTCCCGCTGGGACGACACCCCGCGCGTCGAACTGGTCACGACCGACGGCTTCCTGCACCCCAACGCCGAGCTGGAACGGCTGGGCCTGATGGACCGCAAGGGCTTCCCCGAGTCGTACGACCGCAAGGCCCTCCTCCGCTTCGTCACCGCGGTGAAGAGCGGCGCCCCGGAGGTGCGCGCCCCGTTCTACTCGCACCTCAGCTACGACATCGTCCCCGACGCCGAGATCGTGGTCCGGCGGCCGGACGTGCTCATCGTCGAAGGCCTCAACGTGCTGCAGCCGGCGGGCGGCGGCAACCGGCTCGCGGTCAGCGACCTGTTCGACTTCAGCGTCTACGTGGATGCGCGCACGCGCGACATCGCGCGCTGGTACGAGGAGCGCTTCCTCAAGCTGCAACGCGGCGCGTTCGCGAACCCCAAGTCGTACTTCCACCGGTATGCGGAGCTGACCGAGGACGAGGCTCGCGCGCGGGCCGCATCCATCTGGTCGGCGATCAACGAGCCGAACCTCCTCCAGAACATCCGGCCCACCCGGTCGCGCGCCAAGCTGGTGCTGCGCAAGGACGACAACCACGCCGTGAGCTCGGTGCTCCTCCGCAAGCTCTGAGGTTCTTAAGCCCGACGCTCAGATGCGTGTGGTCGTCAAGCTCTGGCCATGCATGCAACTGCCCCGTAAGCATGAGGCATGCCTGCTCCTCGCTCCCGTGCCGCCGAGGTCTTCGGCCGTCGAGTCCGTGAAGCGCGCATCGCGCTCGGCATGAGCCAGGAGGACATCGCCGGGCTGGCCGACATGCACGTGACCAACTACGGCCGGGTGGAGCGGGGCGAGGCGAACTCGGAGTTGCACACCATCGTCCGGCTGGCGACCGCGCTGAACGTCGACCCGGGCGAGCTGATGAAGGGCCTCTACGGCGCCGACATGCTGCCCGACCGGTCGCGCGCCTACTCCGTCGCCGACTTCCTGGCGGCGCAGCGGGAGCACGACAAGCGCTGACGCGCTAGAGCGCCAGTCGCTCCCGCACCACGTCCGCGAGCTCGTTGGCGAGGCGTACTGCCGTGTCGTGATCGGCGGCCTCCACCATGACGCGCACCAGCGGCTCGGTGCCCGACGGGCGCAGCAGCACACGGCCGCTGTCGCCGAGGGCGCTCTCCGCCGTCTGCACCGCCGTCTGGAGACCCTGGTCGGTGTGCACCGCGTGGTGGTCCACGTTCTTCACGTTGACCATCACCTGGGGGTAGATGGTCATCACCTTCGCGAGCTCGGCCAGCGACTTGCCCTGGCGCGCCATCTCGCTGAGGAGGTGCAGGCCGGTCAGGATGCCGTCGCCGGTCGTCGCGAACTCCCGCATGATGACGTGGCCCGACTGCTCGCCGCCGAGCGAGAAGTCGTGCTCGTTCATCTCCTCGAGCACGTAGCGGTCGCCCACTGCGGTCTCGACGACGCGGATGCCGTTCTCACGCATGGCGAGCTTGAGCCCGAGGTTGCTCATGACCGTTGCGACGAGCGTGTTGTCGCGCAGCTTGCCGCGCTCCTTCATCCCGACCGCGAGGATCGCCATGATCTGGTCGCCGTCGACGACGTTGCCCTCGGCGTCGATCGCGAGGCAGCGGTCGGCGTCTCCGTCATGCGCGATGCCGACGTCGGCGCCGGCGGCCAGGACGGCCTTCGCCAGGTTGTCGAGGTGCGTGGAGCCGACCCCGTCGTTGATGTTCATGCCGTCCGGCGCGTCGCCGATGACGGTCACGCGGGCGCCGGCGTCGGTGAAGACCTCAGGAGAGATGCCTGCGGCGGCGCCGTGCGCGCAGTCGAGGACGACGTGGATGCCGTCGAGCCGGTGCGGGAGGCTGGCCAGCAGGTGGAGGACGTAGCGGTCCTCGGCGTCCGCGAAGCGGCGGATGCGACCCACGTCGGCGCCGGTGGGCGTCAGCTTCTCGAGGTCGAGGTGCTGCTCGATGCGGTCCTCGACGATGTCCGGGAGCTTGGTGCCTCCGCGGGCGAAGATCTTGATCCCGTTGTCGGGCGCCGGGTTGTGCGACGCCGACACCATGACGCCGAAGTCGGCATCGTAGTCGGCGATCAGGAACGCGGTCGCGGGCGTGGGGATGACTCCCGCGTCGTACACGTCGATGCCGGAGCTAGCGAGCCCGGCCGCGACGGCGGCGGAGAGGAATTCGCCCGAGACGCGGGGGTCGCGGGCGACGATGGCCGTCGGGCGCTTGCCGGCAGCTCGCCGCGCCTCGGCGCTGCGGCCTTGCGTCAGTACAGCAGCAGCTGACTGAGCAAGGCCGAGCGCGAGGTCGGCGGTGAGGCTGCCGTTCGCGAGACCGCGAACGCCGTCGGTTCCGAAAAGGCGGGGCATGGACCGAAGCCTAAACGCTCGGAAGCGTCAACGCTTGGAGAACTGCGACGCCTTGCGGGCCTTCTTGAGACCGGCCTTCTTGCGCTCGGTGACGCGGGCGTCACGGGTGAGGAAGCCGGCCTTCTTCAGGGTCGGGCGGTTGTTCTCGCGGTCGATCTCGTTGAGCGCACGCGCGATGGCGAGACGCAGCGCGCCCGCCTGGCCCGAGGGACCACCGCCGGTGATGCGGGCGACCACGTCGTAGGAGCCGAGGAGGTCGAGCACCTTGAACGGGTCGTTGATGAGCTGCTGGTGCAGCTTGTTCGGGAAGTAGTCCGCGAACTCACGGCCGTTGACCGTGATGGTTCCGGCGCCCGGGACCAGGCGCACGCGCGCGATGGCCTCCTTGCGGCGGCCGACGGCCGCACCCGGAACGGAGAGGACGGGACGGGGCGCGGCCGGGGCCGCGCTCTCCGGGGTCTCGGTCGAGTAGGACTCGACGTTCTCGACCTGGGCCGAGTCGATGCTGTCTGCGATCTTCGCCACGGTGGTGATAATCCTTTGTCTCTTTAAGTCGTGAAAGTCGTCGACGCGCTTACTGCGCGACCTGGCCGAGCGTGTACGGCTTCGGCTGCTGGGCGGCGTGCGGGTGCTCGCTTCCGGTGTAGACCTTCAGCTTGCGGAGCTGGGCGCGACCGATGGAGTTCTTCGGGAGCATGCCGCGGACGGCCTTCTCGACGGCGCGGATCGGGTTCTTCTCCAGGAGCTCGGAGTAGGTGGTCGCCTTCAGGCCGCCCGGGTAGCCCGAGTGGCGGTAGGCCTTCTTCTGGAGCAGCTTCTGGCCGGTCAGGGCGACCTTGTCCGCGTTGATGATGATGACGAAGTCACCGGAGTCCATGTGCGGGGCGAAGGTCGGCTTGTGCTTGCCGCGCAGGAGGGCGGCGGTGTGGCTGGCGAGACGGCCGAGCACGACATCGGTCGCGTCGATGACGACCCAGTCGCGCTGGATCTCGTCTGCCTTCGGGGAATACGTGCGCGTCACAGTAGTGGCTGCTTTCTGTCTCGAACGGAGGTGTTCGTGAATCCCGCTCCGATGGGGGTTCGTCTCTCGAGAAGAGGGAACCGATGCCGGTGGAGGGCTCACGTTCGCGTGCCGCGCCGCAGGAGGCGCGGACACCAAAGATCAATAGTACGGGACGGCGTCATACCCGGTCAAACCGGGATGGTTCCCCTCATCCCCAGGGCTGAAAGCCGTCCGATCAGCGTGCTGTCCGACCCCCGTGCCCATACATTGGCCGCATGACGCGCCTCTTCCTCAGCTTCCACCGGATGCTCGATCCGCTTGCCGGTGTCGCGTACTTCATCGTGTGCGCCGTCGCCGAGGCGGGCAGGCACCAGTTCGCTCCCGGCGGGAACAAGATGACCGCAGCCTGGTGGGCATTGCTCGTCGTCATGTCGGTCGCCATGGCGACGGCCAGGCGGTGGCCGGCAGCGGCACTCAGCGCCATCGTCGCGATCCCCGCCGCTCAGCTCTTCTTCCCGGGCACTCTCTTCCCCATCTGGTTCTACCTGGGCTCCGCCTACATCCTGTTCGCCGCCACGGCCGTCGTGTCAGGCCGTCGCGCGCTCGCGCTTTCCGGTGCCGCCGGTGCCATCTCGGCCCTCTTGACGGCGGGCATCGTGGCCTCGTGGTCCACCGTGACAGCCGATTGGCCGCTCGTGGCGACGGCGCCTGGGCAGATCGACGATGGGTACACAGGCACCGTGTTGGTCAATCGCATCGCGCTCATCCTCCTGCTCCTCCTTGTCGCAGCGGTGGCGTGGACGGGCGGTATCGCGGTCAGCGCTCGGATCGGCCGTCGCCGCGCCGAGCGAGCCGCAGCTGACGCCGCCGGTCGCCTCGGCGAGGTGCAGACCGACCTCGCCATCGCGGAGGAGCGGGAGCGGATCGCCCAGGACGTGCACGACATCATGGCGCACTCGCTGTCCGTCATCCTCGCCCAGGCGGACGGTGCCCGGCTGCTCGCGGAGGAGCGCCCGGCCGCCGTCGCACCTTCCCTCGTCACCATCGCGGACACCGCGCGGTCGTCCCTGACCGAGGTCAGGATGCTGATCGAGACGCTGGTCGGCGCACCGACGTCCGCGGAGCATCCGGGACTCGGCGATCTCGACGACCTGGTGCGACGGCTGACCGACTCAGGCCTCACCGTCACCGTTGAGCGCTTCGGCGCGACGGGAGGCCTGACCGGCGCCCAGCAGCTCGCGGTCTACCGGATCGTGCAGGAGGCGTTGACCAACGCCTTGAAGCACGCCGGTCCCGGCGCCTCCGCCCGGATCGCCCTGGACGCGCGCGACGACGGGCTCTCGCTGTCGGTCGCCTCCCACCCCGCCGATGCGACCCGGCCCGCGCCGGAGCCCAGCGAGACTGGCCGCGGACTCGTCGGCATGCGCGAGCGCGCCCGGCTCGCCGGCGGCTGGCTCGACGCCGGCCCCGACGACGACGTCCCCGGCGGCTACCTCGTCACCGCCTACCTCCCGGCGGCCGGCCGCACGGCGGTGTCCGCATGATCCGGGTCGCGGTGGCCGACGACCAGCCGTTGTTCTGCGCAGGGCTCCAGATGATGATCGAATCCCAGCCCGACCTCGAGTTCGCCGGAGCCGCGCCCGACGGCGACGCGGCGATCGCGCTCGCGCGCGACGCGAGACCCGACGTCATGCTCATGGACATCCGGATGCCGCGCCTCGACGGCATCGCCGCGACGACGGCGATCCGGGAGGCGGCCGACTCCGCCCTCCCCCGCATCGTCGTCCTCACCACCTTCGAACGCGACGACGCTGTCGCGGCTGCGCTCCGAGCCGGCGCGGAGGGCTTCCTGCTCAAGGACGCCACCCCCGACCTGATCCTGTCGGCGATCCGGACCGTCCACGAGGGAACGTCCGTCGTGGCCCACAAGTCGACCAGTGAGCTCTTTCGCGCCATCGCGCGGCGGCGACCCGAGGCCCTTGCGCCCCTGTCGGTCCGCGAGAAGGAGGTCTTCCTCCTCGCCGCTCGCGGCCTCGGCAACGCGGAGATCGGCCGGACCGCGTTCATCTCGGAGGCGACCGTCAAGACCCACATCCGCAGCATCCTGGCCAAGCTCAAACTTGCCACCCGGGTGCAGCTGGTCGCCTTCGCCTACGAGAACGGTCTGGTGCGCTGAGCGGTCGGGACCGGCGTCATGCCTGCGCTGCGGGCAGCGCGATCCCTGCCTGCCGCTCCGACACGTCCCACACGCGCGCCGCCTCAGCAGCATCGCGCAGCGGGCGGTAGAGCTCCTGCTCCGCCGGAACTCCACCCAGGTGTCCGGCTCCGCTCGGGCCGTACATCCGGCCGCCCACCGCATCCGGGGACGTCGCCGCGAGCAGGGCCGGCAGCGCAGCCGTCTCCGGCGTCCCGACGAGGATCCCGCGAGCCGACATCCAGCGGATGAGCCGGACGGCACCCGTGTCCGCGGCGCGTCCGTACCCGGGCTGCGCGGCGAGCAGGTTGGTCGGCGCGACGCCGGGATGCGCGAGATTGCTCGTGATGCCCCAGTCGCCCGCCGCGCTGCGGCGATCCAGCTCCAGCCCGAACAGGCCGAGCGCGATCTTCGAGGCGCTGTACGCCCGCTGCGCGTTGTACCGCCGCTCGCTCCCGAGGTCGTCCCAGTCGATCGCGCCGCTCCGCGCGGCCACGCTCACCTGCGACGTGACGCGCGCCCGTCCCTCGCGCAGCAGGGGGAAGAGGGCGCCGACGAGGGCGACGTGACCGAGGTGGTTCGTGCCCCATTGCAGCTCGAATCCGTCGGCCGTCGTCCGGCGCTCCGGCGGGGTCATCAGCCCGGCGTTGTTGATCAGGATGTGGACGGGCGCCCCCTCGGCGCGCATCCCATCTCCGAAGGACGCGACCGAGTCGAGGGAGGCCAGGTCGAGGTCGCGCAGCGCGAGGCGCGCCTCCGGGACGGCGGAGCGGATGCGCGCCGCTGCCCGTTCGCCTTTGGCACGGTCCCGGACCGGCATGACGACCTCGGCGCGCGCTCGCGCCAGCCGCTCGGCGATGACGGCGCCCATGCCGTCGCTCGCTCCGGTGACGATGGCCCTCCGGACGCTCAGGTCGGGGATGTCGATGTCGATGGTCCGTGCCATGGTGTGCTCCTTCTCTCGCGATCAACACTGGATCGTGCGCCGAGACGTAGCCACGGCCTGACGATCCGTGGCTGCGGAGGGCGCGGAACGGTAGACATGAAGAGTGATCGACCGTACCGGGCTCGCCGACTTCCTCCGCACACGGCGTGAACTGCTTCAGCCGAAGGATGTGGGACTGCCCCGCGGCGCCCGGCGGCGGACGTCCGGGCTGCGGCGCGAGGAGGTGGCCGCGCTGGCGCACATGTCCGTCGACTACTACTCGCGGCTGGAGCGCGAGCGCGGACCCCAACCGTCCGAGCAGATGCTGGCCTCGATCGCCCAGGGCCTGCACCTCTCGCACGCCGAGCGCGACCACCTATTCCGGCTCGCGGGCCACACCCCGCCCGCGCAGGGCGTGGAGAGCGAGCATGTGAGCCCGGGCCTGCTGCGCGTGCTCGATCGCCTCGACGACACCCCGGCCGAGATCGTGACCGAGTTGGGCGAGACCCTGCGCCAGAGCAGGATGGGCGTGGCGCTCACGGGAGACACCGCGTCCCTCCGCGGTCCGGAGCGCAGCCTTGGGGTGCGCTGGTTCACCGACCCGGCATCCCGCCGGCTCTACGCACCCAGCGAGCACGACTTCCTCAGCCGGATGTTCGCCTCGGGCCTGCGCGAGATCGCGACGGCTCGCGGTCCGGAGTCCCGGGCCGCCGCGCTGGCCGACTACCTCTCGGAACGCAGCGCGGAGTTCCGGACGCTCTGGGCGGCGCACGAGGTAGGCCTCCGACCCAAGGAGGTCAAGCACTTCATGCATCCGGAGGTCGGCGAGCTGGAGCTGCACTGCCAGCAGCTCGTGGACCCTGGCCACGCGCATTCGCTGCTGGTCTACACGGCGATTCCTGGGAGCGAATCCGCGGAGAAACTGCGCCTGCTTTCCGTGATCGGGACCCAGACGCTGCGTTGACTACAGCTCCCGCAGCGCCCGCGTCCGCTCGGCCCGCAGCGCGAGCTCCGCTCCCTCGGGGTAACCGACTTCCAGCAGGGTGAGTCCGCGTGCCGGCATCACCTTGAAGGCGCTGGTGCGCTGCCGCTCATCGCGCAGCGCCACCAGATCCTGCGGCGCGAGCTTCCCCTCCCCCACCTCTACGCACGCGCCCACCAGCGCGCGCACCATGCTGTGACAGAACGCGTCCGCTGTGAGGTCGGCCACGAGAACGCCGTCGGGGTCGCGGCGCCAGGCGAACGCCTGCAGGGTGCGGATGGTCGTCGCACCCTCGCGTGCCTTGCAGTAGCTGGCGAAGTCGTGGAGCCCGAGCAGCCCGTGCGACGCCATGTCCATCGCGCTCGCATCGAGATCGGAGGACACCCACGCCGTGCGGTGGCGCTGCAGCGGGTCACGCAGGGAGGCGCGGTCCGCCACCCGGTACTCGTAGCGCCGCCACAGCGCCGAGAAACGCGCATCGAACCCCGCGGGTGCGACGGATGCCGCCAGCACGACCACGTCCGACACCGGGCCGAGGATGCCGTTGAGACGGCGACCCAGCGCCTCCTCCGCCGAGAGTGGAGGACGCTTGCCGTGCGGCTTCCGCAGCACCGCCTCCTGGTCCGCAGTGAGGTCGACATGCGCGACCTGACCCGTCGCGTGCACCCCCGCGTCGGTACGGCCTGCCACCGTCAGCAGCGGCGGATCGCCGGCGCGGCGGAAGATCGTGGCGAGCGCGTCCTCGAGGGTGCCCTGCACGGTCCGCAGCCCGGGCTGGCGGCCCCAACCGTTGAAGTCGGTGCCCTGGTAGGCGATGTCGAGCCGGTACCGCGTGGCGGCCGACGGATCAGTAGGCACGGACCAGCCCCAACTCCTGCTGCGAGGTGACGAAGCCCATCCCGGTATAGAGACCGAGCGCGCCGGTCGGGTTCTCGGCGTCGACGTCGAGCACCACCTTCTCGAGGCCCCGCGCCTTCGACGCCTCGAGCACCGCGCGCAGCAGCGTCGGCGCGATCCGCCGCCCGCGATACGGACGCGTGACGGCCACCGTCGAGACATACGAGCCCGTGAAGCCCTGGCCGGCCCAGTCCTCCTCCGCCACGTCGGTCAGCAGCACCCCCGCGACGACGTCGTCGACCATCGCCACGAACGACAGCGACGCGTCGAAGGTGCCGGATGTGAGCCCCGCGAACTGTTCGTCCGACAGCGGCTGGCTGCCCCAGTGGTCGCGGAACGCGTCATCCCTCGCCGCGTGCACGGCCGCCGACAGCTCGGCCCGGTATGGCTCGATGCGGACGACGCCGACCGCCGACACCTCCGGGATGGGCTCGGCGAGGTCGCGCTCCATCGTCTGGAAGTACCGCACCACCTCGAACCCGCCCGCCTCGAGAAGCCGCTGACGTCCCGGCGCGCGGACGTCGGCGTAGCCGACCAGCCAGCCCGGCAGGCGCTTCTCCGACGCCGCCAGCTTCTGCTCGCCGCGCGCCCGCTGCCAGGCGAGCAGTTCACGGCCGATACCGCGGCCGCGGAACTCCGGATGGACGCCGCCGTTCATGAACTCGCGCACCAGCGTCTCCTGCCGCGGCGGCTCCATGACGATCCCGACCGCCGCAACACGGCCGTCGGCGGTGACGGCCAGCAGCGAGTCCCGCTCCAGGTCGATGAAGCTGTAGCCCAGCTCCTCCTCGACCTGCTCGCGATTCGTCAGGTAGTTGGGGTGATCCTCGGTGTCGATGGCGTGGAAGACCGCGTGCACCGCGTCCACGTCGCCCATCGTCGCCGGACGCCACTCGGCGATCTCGGGATGCTGCGGACGGTGCGACGGAGGGGCGCTCACGCGCTCCCGGAGCGGCGGCAGAGTGTCGTCGGTCATGCCTCTCACCTTACGGGCCGCACACGACGAAGGCCCCGCATCCGTGGATGCGGGGCCTTCAGACGTGCAGCGGAAGGGGTTACGCCTTCTCGGCCTCGGTCTCGGCGTCGGTCTCACCGGCGACGTCGGCGTCGGCGGTCGCGTCCTCCGCGACCTCGGCCTCGGCAGCGGCGGTCTCGGTCGAGGTCTCCTCGGCCGGGGTCTCCTCAGCAGCGGTCTCCTCGGCGGCCGGCTCCTCGACCGGCGCGGCCTTGGGCTCAGCGGCCTTGGTCGACTTCGACGACTTCACCTTCGGGCTGACCGGCTCGAGGACGAGCTCGATCTGCGCCATCGGCGCGTTGTCGCCCTTGCGGAAGCCGAGCTTGGTGATGCGGGTGTAGCCGCCCTCACGCTCGGCGACCAGCGGCGCGATCTCGGTGAAGAGCTCGTGCACGACGGTCTTGTCCTGGATCACGGACAGCACGCGACGGCGCGCGTGCAGGTCGCCGCGCTTCGCGAACGTGATCAGGCGCTCGGCCACCGGACGGAGGCGCTTGGCCTTGGTCTCGGTGGTCTTGATGCTCTTGTGCGTGAAGAGCGCAGCGGCCAGGTTGGCGAGCAGCAGGCGCTCGTGCGCCGGACCGCCCCCGAGGCGGGGGCCCTTGGTGGGCTTAGGCATGATCGGTTATCTCCAGTGTTGAAAAGGTCTGAGGGTTGCAGTCGGACGACGGGCCTCAGATGGTGGTGGACTCGTCCTCGTCGTACCCGCTGTAGAAGTGGGCGCCGTCGAACCCGGGAACCGAGTCCTTCAGCGACAGGCCCATCTCCGTCAGCTTGTCCTTGACCTCATCCACCGACTTCTGACCGAAGTTGCGGATGTTCATGAGCTGCGTCTCCGACAGCGAGACGAGCTCGCTGACGGTGTTGATGCCCTCGCGCTTGAGGCAGTTGTACGAGCGGACCGACAGGTCGAGGTCCTCGATCGGCATCGACAGCTCGGAGCTGAGCACCTGGTCGACCGGCGCGGGGCCGATCTCGATGCCCTCGGCCGCGCTGTTGAGCTCGCGGGCCAGACCGAACAGCTCGACCAGGGTGCGGCCGGCCGACGCGATCGCGTCGCGCGGGCTGATGGCCGGCTTGGTCTCGACGTCGACCACGAGGCGGTCGAAGTCGGTGCGCTCGCCGGCACGGGTGGCCTCGACGCGGTAGGTGACCTTGAGGACCGGCGAGTAGATCGAGTCGATCGGAATCTGGCCCGCCTCGCTGTACTCGTTGCGGTTCTGCTGGGCCGACACGTAGCCACGGCCGCGCTCGATGGTCAGCTCGACCTCGAACTTCGCCTTGTCGTTGAGGGTCGCGATGACCAGCTCGGGGTTGTGGATCTCCACACCGGCCGGAGCCGAGATGTCGGCGGCGGTCACCTGACCGGCGCCGGTCTTGCGGAGGTACGCGGTGATCGGCTCGTCGTGCTCGCTCGAGACCACCAGACCCTTGATGTTCAGGATGATCTCGGTCACGTCCTCCTTCACGCCCGGCACGGTGCTGAACTCGTGCAGCACGCCGTCGATGCGGATGCTGGTGACCGCGGCGCCGGGGATGGAGGAGAGGAGGGTGCGACGAAGGGAGTTGCCGAGGGTGTAGCCGAAGCCCGGCTCCAGCGGCTCGATGACGAACCGCGAGCGGAACTCGGAGATGTTCTCTTCGGTGAGGGTAGGACGCTGTGCGATGAGCACTATTGATTCCTTTCGGCTAAGTGTCCGCTATATGACACTTGCTTCTACTGAGGTGGGGGTGTCACGCCGTCAGGCGGCGACCCGATCGAGTCGCCGCCTGCGGCGGACTGAAGAGAACTGCTTAGACGCGGCGACGCTTCGGCGGGCGGCAGCCGTTGTGCGCCTGCGGGGTGACGTCGTTGATCGAGCCCACCTCGAGGCCGGCGGCCTGGAGCGAGCGGATCGCGGTCTCGCGACCCGAACCCGGGCCCTTGACGAAGACGTCGACCTTCTTCATGCCGTGCTCCTGCGCCTGACGCGCAGCCGACTCGGCCGCGAGCTGTGCCGCGAACGGGGTCGACTTACGGGAGCCCTTGAACCCGACGCCGCCGGACGAGGCCCAGCTGATCACGGCACCGGTGGTGTCGGTGATCGAGACGATCGTGTTGTTGAACGTGCTCTTGATGTGGGCCTGGCCCACAGCGATGTTCTTCTTTTCCTTCTTGCGCGGCTTACGAGCGGCCGACTTGGGTGCTGCCATTTCTTCTCCTGAATCCTAAGAGCGTGGGGCCGCGGGCCTTAGCGTGCCTTCTTCTTGCCGGCGACCGTGCGCTTCGGTCCCTTGCGGGTGCGCGCGTTCGTCTTGGTGCGCTGGCCGCGGACCGGCAGGCCCTTGCGGTGGCGAATACCCTCGTAGCTGCCGATCTCGACCTTGCGGCGGATGTCGGCGGCGACCTCACGGCGGAGGTCACCCTCGACCTTGAAGTTGCCCTCGATGTAGTCGCGGAGAGCGACGAGCTGGTCGTCGGTCAGGTCCTTGACGCGGATGTCGCCCGAGATCTCGGTCTCGCGCAGAGTCTGGAGGGCGCGGGTGCGGCCGACTCCGTAGATGTAGGTGAGTGCGACCTCCACGCGCTTCTCGCGCGGGATGTCGACGCCTGCTAGACGTGCCATGTTCGGTGGCTCCTGTGGTGAGTGGAGGTCTGCAGCGATCCCGGTGCCCCGGCCTCCTCCGAGGGTGTCCTCCTGGTCCGTTTCCGGAGCAGGGATCTGGGACCGCCTGTTTCGTTATTCGGTTATGAGCGCTGCGATCAGCCCTGGCGCTGCTTGTGGCGCGGGTTCTCGCAGATGACCATTACCCGGCCGTTACGACGGATGACCTTGCACTTGTCGCAGATCCGCTTGACGGAGGGATTGACCTTCATTGTGATTTACCTTTGTTCGCTGTCCTCGTACCTCGCCCGGGGCAACCCGTGGGCGTGGCCGTTACTTACAGCAGACCTTTACTTGTAGCGGTAGACGATCCGGCCGCGGGTCAGATCGTAGGGGCTCAGCTCCACGATCACGCGGTCCTCGGGGAGGATGCGGATGTAGTGCTGACGCATCTTGCCGGAGATGTGGGCAAGAACCTTGTGACCGTTCGTCAGCTCGACGCGGAACATCGCGTTGGGCAGAGCTTCGATCACGGATCCTTCGATCTCGATGACACCGTCTTTTTTGGCCATAGCCTCACTGTCGCTAAAAGTAGTGGTTTGCTGGTCGTGCGTTGACTGGCGGAAGGCACGTCGGAACGCGCCTAAGACACCAAGGATCTATCTTATGGGAAAAGGCGCGATTCCGCCAATCGGCGTGTATCATCTGCGCCCGGGTCACGGAATGGGCGTCGGCGTCACGCCGAACGGCGCCAGACCGGCCGCTCCGCCATCCGCCGCGGTGAGCACCCAGATGCCGTTCTCGTGCACGGCGACACTGTGCTCCCAGTGCGCGGCGGCCGAGCCGTCCTCGGTCGCGACGGTCCAGCCGTCGTCCTTCACGTAGGTCTCCTGGTCGCCCAGCACCACCATCGGCTCGATGGCCACGACCAGGCCGGGGCGCACCTCCGGGCCCTTGGCCCGCACACGGTAGTTGAACACCGGCGGCTCCTCGTGCATCCGCCGGCCGATGCCGTGCCCGATGTAGTCGGTCAGGATGCCGTAGTCGCCCTCCGAGAGGATGTAGTCCTCGATGGCCTCCCCGACCTCGTTGAGGTAGCGGGCCTGTGCCAGCGTCGCGATGCCGCGCCAGAGCGACCGCTCGGTCACGTCGGAGAGGCGCTGCCGCTGCTCAACCCGCTCGGGATGCGCCGGATCGGGCAGCACGAACGTGCGCGCCGCGTCCCCGTTCCAGCCGCCGAGGATGGCGCCGCTGTCGACCGAGAGGATGTCACCCGGCTCCAGCACACGGCCGCCCGGGATGCCGTGCACGACTTCGTCGTTCACGGACGCGCAGATCGTGTGGTGGTAACCCGGCTCCAGCTTGAAGTTCGACGCACCGCCGGCGTCGACGATCGCCCGCTCGGCGAGGGCGTCGAGTTCGAGCGTCGTGATGCCCGGCGCCACCGCCGCCGCCACGGCGTCGAGCGACGCCGCCGTCGCCCGTCCCGGCGCGACCATCTCGCGCAGCTGGGCGGGCGTCTTGTAGATGGACCTCTTGAACTTCATCGAGAGGGGCCGTCAGGCCACGGACTCGCCGGTGGACGCGCTCGCGACCGGGTGGATGCCGCGCTCGCTGAGTGCCGCCGTGATGCGGTCGGCGACCTCGTCCATGCCGCCCAGGCCGTCGACCGGGACGAGCAGGCCGCGCTCGCGGTACACGTCGATCAGCGGCGACGTCTCGCGGACGTACACCTCCTGGCGGTGGCGGATCGCCTCCTCCGAGTCGTCGGCGCGCCCCTGCTCCTGCGCACGCTTGGTGAGGCGCTGGACGATCTCGTCCTGGTCGGCCGTCAGCTGGATGACCGCGTCGAGCTTCTGCCCGTCGCCGGCCAGGAGCTGGTCGAGGTATTCGACCTGCGCGAGCGTGCGCGGGTAGCCGTCGAGCAGGAAGCCGTTCGCGGCATCGTCCTCGCGCAGCCGGTCCGCGACCAGCTGGTTCGTGAGGCTGTCGGGAACGTAGTCGCCCGCATCCACGATGGCCTTGACCTGCTTGCCGAGCTCGGTCTCGTTCTTGATGTTGGCCCGGAAGATGTCGCCCGTGGAGATGTCGGGGATCCCGTAGGTGGTGGTGATGCGGGAGGCCTGAGTGCCCTTGCCCGCTCCGGGGGACCGACGATCAGCATTCGGGTCAACGCAGAAGCCCTTCGTAATGCCGCTGCTGGAGCTGGGAGTCGATCTGCTTGACCGTCTCCAGCCCGACACCGACGATGATCAGGATGGACGTGCCGCCGAACATGAAGTTCTGGCTCGCGCCGATCAGCGCGAAGGCGACCAGCGGTATCAGCGCGATGATGCCGAGGTAGAACGAGCCGGGCAGCGTGACGCGGGTGAGCACGTAGTCCAGGTACTCCGCCGTCGGGCGGCCCGCGCGGATACCGGGGATGAATCCGCCGTACTTCTTCATGTTGTCCGCGACCTCCTCCGGGTTGAAGGTGATGGCGACGTAGAAGTACGTGAAGCCCACGATCAGGAGGAAGTACAGGAGCATGTAGAGCGGGTGGTCGCCCTTGGTGAGGTAGTTCGTGATCCAGGTGACCCACGGCGCCGGGGCCTTGCCCGCGGCCGGCTGGTTGAACTGCGCGATCAGGGCAGGCAGGTACAGCAGCGACGAGGCGAAGATGACGGGCACGACGCCGGCCATGTTGACCTTGATCGGAATGTACGTGTTGTTGCCGCCGTAGGTGCGCCGCCCGACCATCCGCTTCGCATACTGCACGGGGATGCGCCGCTGCGACTGCTCGACGAAGACGACGCCCATGACGATGAGCAGTCCGATCGCGATCACGACCAGCAGGATCTCGATGCCCTGCGACTGGCCGACCGCCCACAGTGAGGACGGGAACTGCGCGGCGATCGAGGTGAAGATGAGGAGCGACATGCCGTTGCCGATGCCGCGCTCGGTGACGAGCTCGCCCATCCACATGATGAGGCCCGTACCGGCGGTCATGGTGATCACCATGAGCATGATCGCGTACCAGGAGTCGTCCGTGATGAGCTGCGTGCACTGCGAGACGGCGGTGGTGCCGAACAGCGCGCCGCTGCGGGCGACGGTGATGAGGGTCGTCGACTGGAGGACGCCCAGCGCGATCGTGAGGTAACGCGTGTACTGCGTGAGCTTGGCCTGACCGGCCTGACCCTCTTTGTACAGGGTCTCGAAGCGCGGGATGACCACGCGCAACAGCTGCACGATGATCGACGCGGTGATGTACGGCATGATGCCGAGCGCGAAGATCGAGAGCTTGAGCAGGGCGCCGCCGGAGAACAGGTTGACCAGCGAGTAGAGACCCGAGGTGTCCTGATTGGCGTTCAGACACGTCTGGACGTTGCCGAAGTCGACGAACGGCGCGGGGATGAACGACCCCAGCCGGAACAGGGCGATGATCGCCAGGGTGAAGAGGATCTTCTTCCGAAGGTCCGGGGTGCGGAAGATCCGCGCAACGGCGCTAAACAAACCTGCGTCCTGCTTTCCTAAGAGTCAGTCGGGTGGCCGGTTTCCCGACCACCCGACTCGACTGCTGTACGGATGGCTACTTGACGGAACCACCAGCGGCGACGATCTTCTGCTCAGCAGAGCCGGAGACCTTGTCGACCGCAACGTTCAGCTTAACCGCAATGTCCCCGTTGCCGAGAACCTTGACCTTTTCGTTCTTGCGAACGGCGCCCTTGAGGACGAGGTCGGCGACGGTGACGTCACCGCCGGACGGGTACAGCTCGGCGAGCTTCTCCAGGTTCACGACCTGGTACTCGACGCGGAACGGGTTCTTGAACCCGCGCAGCTTCGGCGCACGCATGTGCAGCGGAAGCTGTCCGCCCTGGAAGCCCGGACGCACCTGGTAGCGCGCCTTGGTTCCCTTGGTACCGCGGCCGGCCGTCTTGCCCTTCGAGCCCTCACCGCGTCCGACGCGGGTCCGGTCCTTCTTGGCACCGGCGGCGGGGCGCAGGTGGTGAACCTTCAGGACCTGCTCGCGGGGCTCCGCGACGTCCTTCTTGGCAGCAGCCTTCTTCGCCGGCTTGGCCGCGACGGTGTCGTCGGCCTTGTCGGCGGCGGCGGCCTTGTCGGCAGCCTTGGCCGGAGCCTTCTTGGCGGGCGCCTTCTTCTCGGCTGCCGGCTTGTCGGCGGCGGCCTTGGCCGGAGCCTTCTTGGCGGGCGCCTTCTTCGGGGTCGCCGTCTCGGCGGCCTCGGTGGTGGCCTTCTCGTCAGCCATTAGTCGATCTCCTCAACCTTCACCAGGTGAGCGACGGTGTTGACGTACCCGCGGTTCTGCGGGTTGTCCTCGCGGACGACGACGTCACCGATGCGCTTCAGACCCAGGCTGCGCAGGGTGTCGCGCTGGTTCTGCTTCTCGCTCACTTTGGACTTGATCTGCGTGATTTTCAGACGCGCAGCCATCAGGCACCTGCCTTCGCGGTCGCGGCGGCCTCTGCCGCCTCAGCCTCGGCACGCAGCAGGCGAGCCGGAGCCACCTGGTCGTAGTCGAGACCACGGCGGGCAGCGACGGCACGAGGCTCCTCGAGCTGCTGCAGCGCCTCGACGGTCGCGTGCACGATGTTGATCGTGTTGGACGAACCGAGCGACTTGCTCAGGACGTCGTGGATGCCGGCGCACTCGAGCACGGCGCGGACCGGACCACCGGCGATAACACCGGTACCGGCGGCGGCCGGACGCAGGAGGACCACACCGGCGGCGGCCTCACCCTGCACCGGGTGCGGGATGGTGTTGCCGACGCGCGGGACGCGGAAGAAGTTCTTCTTCGCCTCCTCGACGCCCTTCGAGATCGCCAGCGGCACCTCGCGGGCCTTGCCGTAGCCGACGCCCACCAGACCGTTGCCGTCGCCGACGACCACGAGAGCGGTGAAGCTGAAGCGACGACCACCCTTCACGACCTTGGAGACGCGGTTGATGGTGACGACGCGCTCCAGGAACTGGCTCTTGTCGGCGTCGCGGCTGCCGCGGTCACCACGGCCCTGGTTGCGGTCGCGACCGCCACGGCGGGGCTCGCGCTCACCACGGCTGGTGGTGTTGTTGTCGGTGGACGCAGCGGTCTCGACCGGCTGCGCGCTGTCCGTTACCTGATCGGCCACGGTCTGCTCCTTGTTGTTCTCGTCGCTCACAGGTTCAGTCCGCCCTCTCGAGCGCCCTCGGCGACAGCGGCGACGCGGCCGGCGTACTTGCTGCCTCCGCGGTCGAACACGACGGCCTCGACACCGGCGCTCTTCGCGCGCTCGGCCACGAGCTCGCCGACCTTGCGGGCCTTGGCGGTCTTGTCACCGTCGAAGGTGCGGAGGTCCGCCTCCATGGTCGAGGCGGAGGCCAGGGTGTGACCCTGAGCGTCGTCGACGACCTGCACGAAGACGTGGCGGGCCGAACGGGTGACGACCAGGCGCGGACGGACCGCGGTGCCCTCGATCTTCTTGCGAAGGCGGGTGTGACGGCGGTCGCGAGCGGCCGCCTTGCTCTTTCCTCTGGTACCCAGAGCCATGATTACTTACCAGCCTTTCCGGCCTTGCGACGAACGACCTCGCCGGCGTAACGCACACCCTTGCCCTTGTACGGCTCGGGCTTGCGGATCTTGCGGATGTTCGCGGCGACCTCGCCGACGGCCTGCTTGTCGATCCCGGCCACGGTGAGGCGGTTGTTGCCCTCGACCGTGAACGTGATCCCGGCCGGCGGCTCGACGGTCACCGGGTGCGAGAAGCCGAGCGCGAACTCGACGGCCGCACCCTTCTGCACGACGCGGTAACCGGTGCCGACGATCTCCAGGCCCTTGGAGTAGCCCTCGGTGACGCCGATGATCTGGTTGTTGATGAGCGTGCGGGTCAGGCCGTGGAGCGAACGCGACGCGCGCTCGTCATCCGGACGGGTGACGAGGACCTGGTTCTCCTCGAGCTTGACCTCGATCGGGTTCGCGACGGTGAGGCTCAGCTCACCCTTCGGGCCCTTGACGGTGACGGCCTGGCCGTCGATCTTCACATCGACCCCGGCGGGGACGTCGATGGGCAGTCTTCCAATACGCGACATGGCGGCTTACCACACGTAGGCGAGGACTTCCCCACCCACGCCCTTCTTCTCAGCCTGGCGGTCCGTGAGCAGACCGGAGGAGGTGGACAGGATGGCGACACCGAGCCCGCCGAGCACCTTGGGGAGCTCCGTGGACTTCGCGTAGACGCGAAGGCCGGGCTTGGACACGCGCTTGATACCGGCGATGGAACGCTCGCGGTTCGGACCGAACTTGAGGTTCAGGGTCAGCGTCTTGCCGACGCGGGCGTCGGTGACGTCCCAGCCGGCGATGTAGCCCTCGTTGGTGAGGATCTCGGCGATGTGGGCCTTGAGCTTCGAGTGCGGCATCGACACGGTGTCGTGGTGAGCCGAGTTCGCGTTGCGCAGTCTGGTCAGCATGTCTGCGACCGGATCTGTCATGGTCATTTCGGTTTTTCCTTACGGATCACCAGGTTTCGTTCAGCCGTTACACGACTGACGACCTGTGGTGGAAGCGGGCCGGCCAAGGCGGCCGGCCCGCGGGTGGGCCTTAGTTGGCCGCGTCGTTGGAACGGAACGGGAAGCCGAGCTGCTTGAGCAGCGCGCGGCCCTCGTCGTCGTTCTTGGCGGTGGTCACCACAGTGATGTCCATACCGCGGACGCGGTCGATGCGGTCCTGGTTGATCTCGTGGAACATCGACTGCTCCGTGAGACCGAACGTGTAGTTGCCGTTCCCGTCGAACTGCTTGTCCGAGAGTCCGCGGAAGTCGCGGATACGGGGCAGAGCGAGCGAGAGCAGGCGGTCGAGGAACTCCCACATCCGGTCGCCGCGCAGCGTGACGTGCGCACCGATCGGCTGGCCCTCGCGCAGCTTGAACTGCGCGATGGACTTGCGGGCCTTCGTGACCTGCGGCTTCTGGCCGGTGATCAGGGTGAGGTCGTTGACCGCGCCGTCGATCACCTTGCCGTCACGAGCCGCCTCGCCGACACCCATGTTGACGACGATCTTCACCAGACCGGGCACCTGGTGCACGTTGGTGAAGCCGAAGTCTCCCTGGAGCTGCTTGGAGATCTCGTTCTTGTACTTCTGCTTGAGGCGGGGCTGGATTTTGCCAGACTCCACTGCAGTGTCGGTCATTACAGGTCCTTACCAGACTTCTTGGCGTAGCGAACGCGGACCGTCTTGGTGACGCCGTCCTTCGTGACGCTCTCTTCGCGGAAGCCGACGCGGGTCGGCTTCTTGGTCTCGGGGTCGACCAGGGCCACGTTCGAGACGTGGATCGGGGCCTCGTGGGTCTCGATGCCGCCGGTCTTCGTGCCACGCTGCGTCTGGCCGACGCGCACGTGCTTGGTGACGAAGTTGACGCCCTCGACGATCACGCGGTTCTGCTCGACGAGAACCTCGATGACCTTGCCCTGCTTGCCACGGTCACCACCGCGGGCCTGCGTGCGGCCCGAGATGACCTGGACCAGGTCGCCCTTCTTGATGTTCGCCATGGGTTACAGCACCTCCGGTGCGAGCGAGATGATCTTCATGAACTTCTTGTCGCGGAGCTCGCGGCCGACCGGTCCGAAGATGCGGGTACCGCGGGGGTCACCGTCGTTCTTCAGGATGACCGCGGCGTTCTCGTCGAACTTGATGTAGGAGCCGTCCGGACGGCGGGTGTTCTTGCGAACACGCACCACGACCGCCTTGACGACGTCGCCCTTCTTGACGTTCCCACCCGGGATCGCGTCCTTGACCGTGGCGACGATGACGTCGCCGAGGCCGGCGTAGCGACGGCTGGAGCCGCCGAGCACACGGATCGCGAGGAGCTCCTTGGCGCCGGTGTTGTCGGCGACCTTGAGTCGGGATTCCTGCTGGATCACTTGGCCTTCTCCAGAATCTCCACCAGACGCCACCGCTTGCTGGCGCTGAGGGGTCGGGTCTCGTTGATGAGAACGAGGTCGCCGATGCCGGCGGTGTTGTTCTCATCGTGCGCCTTCACCTTGGAGGTGCGGCGGATGACCTTGCCGTACAGGGGTGCTTCACGCGGTCCTCGACCTCGACGACGATGGTCTTGTCCATCTTGTCGCTGACGACGTAGCCGCGGCGGGCCTTGCGGTATCCGCGGACGATGGCCTCGTCGGCCGTCGACTCCGCGGCCGCGGCCTTGGTGGTCTCAGCCATTACTTGGCCTCCTCATTCGTGGTGTCCTCAGCCTCGGCGGCCGGGGCCGCCTTCTTGGCACGGGACTTCTTCTCAGCCTTGGGCGCGGCCTCGGCCGGAGCCGGGGTCGCCCGGATCCCGAGCTCGCGCTCACGGATCACGGTGTAGATGCGAGCGATGTCGCGCTTCACGGCGCGCAGGCGGCCGTGGCTCTCGAGCTGGCCGGTGGCCGACTGGAAGCGCAGGTTGAACAGCTCTTCCTTGGCCTTCTTCAGCTCGTCGACGAGACGCTCGTCTTCGAAGGTGTCGAGCTCGCTCGAGGCAAGCTCCTTGGAACCGATCGCCATTATGCGTCGCCCTCCTCGCGCTTGATGATGCGTGCCTTGAGGGGCAGCTTGTGGATTGCACGGGTCATGGCCTCGCGAGCGAGTTCCTCGGAGACTCCCGAGACCTCGAAGAGGACGCGACCCGGCTTGACGTTCGCGACCCACCACTCGGGCGAACCCTTACCGGAACCCATGCGGGTCTCGGCCGGCTTCTTGGTGAGCGGACGGTCGGGGTAGATGTTGATCCACACCTTGCCGCCACGCTTGATGTGACGCGTCATGGCGATACGAGCGGACTCGATCTGACGGTTGGTCACATAAGCGGGGGTCAGGGCCTGGATGCCGAACTCGCCGAAGGAGACCTTCGTGCCACCGGTCGCCTGGCCGCTACGGCCGGGGTGGTGCTGCTTGCGGTGCTTGACTCTGCGTGGGATCAACATGGTTATGCCTCAACTCCTGCCGCGGCCGGCGCCGACTCGGTGGCGGGGGCGTTGCCCCGGCCGCCGCGACGCGGACGGTCACGGTCGTTGCGCTCGCGCGACGGCTTCTGGTTGGCCTGCTCGCGAGCGAGTTCCTTGTTCGTGATGTCGCCCTTGTAGATCCACACCTTCACACCGATGCGACCGAAGGTGGTCTTGGCCTCGTAGAAGCCGTAGTCGATGTTGGCGCGGAGCGTGTGCAGCGGCACACGACCCTCGCGGTAGAACTCGGAGCGGGACATCTCGGCGCCGCCGAGACGGCCGGACACCTGGATGCGGACACCCTTGGCGCCGGCGCGCTGCGCGCCCTGCAGACCCTTGCGCATCGCGCGGCGGAAGGCCACACGGGCGGAAAGCTGCTCGGCGATGCCCTGCGCGACGAGCTGGGCGTCGGCCTCGGGGTTCTTCACCTCGAGGATGTTCAGCTGGATCTGCTTGCCGGTGAGCTTCTCGAGGTCGGCGCGGATGCGCTCGGCCTCGGCGCCGCGACGACCGATCACGATGCCCGGGCGGGCGGTGTGGATGTCGACGCGGACGCGGTCACGGGTGCGCTCGATCTCGATGCGGGACACGCCCGCACGGTCGAGCGACGTCTGCAGCAGACGGCGGATCTTGACGTCCTCGGCGAGGTAGTCGCTGTAACGCTGACCCGGCTTGGTGCTGTCCGAGAACCAACGCGACACGTGGTCGGTGGTGATGCCCAGACGGAAGCCGTACGGGTTGACTTTCTGGCCCATTACTTGCTCGCCTTCTTCGTAGCCTTGGCGTCCTCGACCTCATCCGGCGTCGCGAGGACGATCGTGATGTGGCTGGTGCGCTTGTTGATGCGGAAGGCCCGACCCTGTGCTCGCGGCTGGAACCGCTTGAGGGTGGTGCCCTCGTCCACGAAGGCGCGGCTCACGTAGAGGTCCTGCTCGTCCAGGTAGGTGTTGCTCTGGTCGGCCTTGACTCGCGCGTTGGCGATGGCCGAGGCGACGAGCTTGTACACCGGCTCGCTCGCGCTCTGCGGCGCGAACTTCAGGATGGCCAGGGCCTCCTGGGCCTGCTTGCCGCGGATCATGTTGACGACGCGGCGGGCCTTCATGGGGGTGACGCGGATGTGTCGCACGCGTGCGATCGACTCCACCATTTCTCTCCTCCTTACGTCACCGCGTTAGCGGCGACGACCCTTCTTGTCGTCCTTCACGTGTCCACGGAAGGTGCGCGTCGGCGCGAACTCGCCGAGCTTGTGACCGACCATGGTCTCGGTGACGAACACCGGGATGTGCTTGCGACCGTCGTGCACCGCGATGGTGTGACCCAGCATGGCCGGGACGATCATCGAGCGGCGCGACCAGGTCTTGATCACGTTCTTGCTGTTGGCCTCGTTCGCGGCGACCACCTTGCGAAACAGGTGCTCGTCGACGAAGGGGCCCTTCTTGAGACTGCGTGGCATCTTCTCGAACTCCTACTTGCGCTTCTTGCCGGCGTTACGGCGGCGGACGATGAGCTTGTCGCTTTCCTTGTTGGGGTGGCGCGTACGGCCTTCCTTCTGACCCCACGGGCTGACCGGGTGGCGACCACCGGAGGTCTTGCCCTCACCACCACCGTGCGGGTGGTCGATCGGGTTCATCGCGACACCGCGGACGGTCGGGCGGACGCCCTTCCAGCGCATGCGGCCGGCCTTGCCCCAGTTGATGTTCGACTGCTCGGCGTTGCCGACCTCGCCGATCGTGGCGCGGCAGCGTGCGTCGACGTTGCGGACCTCGCCCGAGGGGAGGCGCAGCTGGGCGTAGGGGCCGTCCTTCGCGACGAGACGGACCGAGGCTCCGGCGGAGCGGGCCATCTTGGCGCCGCCGCCCGGCTTCAGCTCGATCGCGTGCACGACGGTACCGGTCGGGATGTTGCGCAGCGGCAGGTTGTTGCCCGGCTTGATGTCCGAGCCGGCGCCCGACTCGACGATGTCGCCCTGCTTGAGGCCGGCCGGCGCCAGGATGTAGCGCTTGGTGCCGTCCACGAAGTGCAGCAGCGCGATGCGCGCGGTGCGGTTCGGGTCGTACTCGATGTGCGCGACCTTGGCGTCGACGCC
Organism: Leifsonia poae; assembly: GCF_050632865.1. Lineage (GTDB taxonomy): Bacteria > Actinomycetota > Actinomycetes > Actinomycetales > Microbacteriaceae > Leifsonia > Leifsonia poae_B. Next base: position 501,737 of record NZ_JBODSA010000002.1, read on the forward strand.
GTCCTTGTCGTTGCGACGGAAGTCGATCACGCGGTACTGGCGCTTGTGGCCACCACCGATGTGACGTGTCGTGATGCGGCCCTGGTTGTTGCGGCCACCGGTCTTCGACAGCGGACGGAGAAGGGACTTCTCCGGCGTCGAGCGGGTGATCTCGGCGAAGTCGGCGACCGAGGAGCCGCGACGACCGGGGGTCGTGGGCTTGTAATTACGAATAGCCATGTCTGTTTTCCTCTAGTCCTTCGCTCAGCCGACGGCCGTGAAGATGTCGATGGAACCGGACTTCAGCGTGACGATGGCGCGCTTGGTGTCCTTGCGCTTGCCGATGCCGAAGCGGGTGCGACGGGTCTTGCCCTGACGGTTCAGGGTGTTGATCGACGCGACCTCGACCTTGAAGATCGACTCGATGGCGAGCTTGATCTCGGTCTTGTTCGAACGCGGGTCGACGATGAACGTGTACTTGCCCTCGTCGATCAGGCCGTAGCTCTTCTCGGAGACGACCGGGGCGATGATGATGTCGCGCGGGTCCTTGTTGACGGCGGCCATTACGCGTTCACCTCTTCCTTGTTGGACTTGGCAGCGATGAAGCCCTCGAGCGCGGCCTGCGAGAAGACGATGTCGTCGCTCACCAGGACGTCGTAGGCGTTCAGCTGGTCGAAGGTCAGCACGTGCACCGACGGGATGTTGCGGACGCTCTTGAAGGCCAGCTCGTCGTCGCGCTCGAGCACGATCAGGACGTGCTTCGAGGTCGCGATGCCGCTGAGCAGGTCGACGACGGCCTTGGTCGAGGGCGCGTCACCGGCGGTGAAGGCCTGGACGGCGTGGAGACGGGCGCCACGAGCGCGGTCCGAGAGGGCGCCGAGCAGAGCAGCGGCGATCATCTTCTTCGGGGTGCGCTGCGCGTAGCTGCGCGGCGTCGGGCCGTGGACGATGCCACCACCGGTCATCTGAGGAGCGCGGATCGAGCCCTGACGAGCGCGACCGGTGCCCTTCTGCTTGAACGGCTTGCGGCCGGCGCCGGAGACCTCGCCACGACCCTTGGTCTTGTGCGTGCCCTGACGCGCCGCGGCGAGCTGCGCGGTGACGACCTGGTGGATCAGCGGGATGTTGGTCTGAACGTCGAACAGGGCCTCGGGAAGCTCGATGGAGCCGGCCTTCTTGCCCTTGAGGTCGACGACGTCAATCGAGGTAGCCATCTGCTTAGGCCCCCTTCACTGCGTTGCGGACGAAAACGATGCGGCCACGAGCACCGGGAACGGCGCCCTTGACCAGCAGCAGGCCCTTCTCGGCGTCGATGCCCTGCACCTTGAGGTTCAGGACGGTGACGCGCTCGCCACCCATGCGACCGGCCATGCGCATGCCCTTGAAGACACGGCTCGGGGTCGAGGAGGCGCCGATGGAGCCCGGCTTGCGGTGGTTGCGGTGCGCACCGTGCGAAGCGGAGACGCCCTGGAAGTTGTGGCGCTTCATGACACCGGCGAAGCCCTTACCCTTCGAGGTGCCGACGACGTCGACCAGCTGGCCGACCTCGAAGGTCCCGTCGACGGTGAGCTCCTGGCCGGCCGCGTACTCGGCGGCGTCGGCGGTGCGGACCTCGGTCAGGTGACGGCGCGGCGTGACGCCCGCCTTGTCGAAGTGACCGGCGGCCGGCTTGTTGACCTTGCGCGGGTCGATCTGGCCGTAGGCGATCTGGACGGCGTTGTAGCCGTCGGCCTCGGGGGTGCGGACCTGGGTCACGACGTTCGGCGTGATCTCGATGACGGTCACGGGGATGAGCTTGTTGTTCTCGTCCCAGACCTGGGTCATGCCGAGCTTCTTGCCGAGGAGGCCCTTAGAGGTCTTGGTCTCGTTGTTAGACATAGCGGCACTCCCCTTAGAGCTTGATCTCGATGTTGACGTCGGCGGGCAGGTCGAGACGCATGAGCGAGTCGACGGCCTTCGGCGTCGGGTCGATGATGTCGATCAGCCGCTTGTGCGTGCGCATCTCGAAGTGCTCGCGGCTGTCCTTGTACTTGTGGGGCGAACGGATCACGACGACCACGTTCTTCTCGGTGGGAAGGGGCACCGGGCCGACGACGGTAGCGCCTGCACGGGTCACCGTGTCGACGATCTTGCGCGCCGAGGTGTCGATGACCTCGTGGTCATACGACTTAAGCCGGATGCGGATCTTCTGTCCCGCCATGTCTGACTCTCTCTCTTGTTATGGCGTCGTACGAGACGGCTCTCTCGAGTCGTTCTTCGCATTGGACGCGGTGCGACGTACGCGTGGGGAACGCCACTATTCTTCTGTCAACTCTTTTCGAGCCGCTTTTGGCACAGAGATAGCCCCTGGCCTCTTTGGTGTTCGAATTGAGCGTGTCCTGCTGCCTGCGGCCTAACCTCATGCCACTTCTGTGACGGGCTATGCACTGCCTGGCAGTGATCCGGTCTGAGCGCGCACCTGCGCACACGTTCCGAAATGTTGAACTAGACAAGTTTGCCAGATCGCGGCCGATGCTGCAACCCGGGCGTGTCGCGCACCTCCAGCCTGGGGAGGAGCGCGTTCTCCACAGTTTCCCACGCGACGCTGTGCGGCCCGTGTGCGGCGTCGAGGCTGGGTGCATGACAACGAACGCAGCACTCAGCCGCCTCCACCTCCGCGCCGTCGAGCCGGGCCGGCACGCCAACATCCGTCAGATCGAGCGGCGGCGATCCCGCGACGACGAGCTGGCGCGACTGCGCACGTTTGCTGCCGTTCGGCCGGTGCGGCCGGTGTTCAGCCATCGGTCGGCCGCGCTGGTCCATGGGCTGCCGATGCTGGGGCGTTTGCCGGCGACGATCGACCACCTGGCGCGCGGCGACACCGCGCACGAGGTGGTGGAGAAGCGGGGGCTGCTGGTGACGTCGGTTGCGCGCACGGTGGCCGAACTCGCGGGGCGCGCGTCGTTGATGGACGGCGTGGTCGCGGCGGACGCTGCGCTCTCCTGCGGCGCGTTCGGTGAACGGGACCCGCTCGTGGGGCGGATCGACCTGCTCTCCGCCGCAGAGCGGATTCGAGATCCGGACCAGCGGAGGCGTGCTGGGGATGCGGTGGCGTTCGCCGACGGGCGGGCGGAATCTCCGCTCGAGTCTGTCAGCCGGGTCTCGCTCGCCCTGATCGGCGCACCACCACCGCGACTGCAGGAGGAGGTGAGCGACCTGTTGGGATTCCGAGCGCGACTCGATTTCGTCTGGCCCGAGCTCGGGGTGGTCGGTGAGGCGGATGGGTTGGTGAAGTACCTGCACCCCGCGACCGCCGGAGGCCGTACCGCCCATGACGTGCTCGCCGCGCAGCGGAAACGGCAACGGCTGATCGAATCGATGGGGTGGCGCGTCATCCGGTGGGGATGGGCGACAGCCACCAGGCCCGACCGGATGCGCGCGGTGCTGGAGGGTCCTGGGATCCCTCTCGCCCCCGAACACGAAGGAGCGGGGCCGGCTCTGCCGACCCCGCTCGAGTGGCGCCTCGCGCCGCCACTCAGCTGATGTTCACGACCGCTAGGCGGTTCCCGAACTATCCGTACGAGATCCTGTCAGCGGTGTGGGCTGGTTTGCGAGGCCTTCGGTATCCATAGGCGCTCCTCTCGTCGACGGGAACCGTCCGGTTGAAACGGTGCGTCAATTCTGCGACCAGGATGCCGAGAGGTAAACCCCTGCGGCGAGACTGCCAGGAAAAGAAGAAGAGGGCCGGGCCCGAAGGCCCGACCCTCTCACAAGGAGGTCGCGAAGGACTTACTTGTTGATCTTCGTGACGGTACCGGCGCCCACGGTGCGGCCACCCTCACGGATGGCGAAGCCGAGGCCCTCCTCCATGGCGATCGGCTGGATCAGCTCGACCGACATGTCGGTGGTGTCGCCGGGCATGACCATCTCGGTGCCCTCGGGCAGCGAGATGACGCCGGTGACGTCGGTGGTACGGAAGTAGAACTGCGGACGGTAGTTCGTGTAGAAGGGGTTGTGACGGCCACCCTCGTCCTTGGACAGGATGTAGGCGGTGCCCTCGAAGTTGGTGTGAGGGGTCACAGAACCCGGCTTCGCGACGACCTGGCCGCGCTCCACGTCCTCGCGCTTGGTGCCGCGGAGGAGCAGACCACAGTTCTCGCCGGCCCACGCCTCGTCGAGCTGCTTGTGGAACATCTCGATACCGGTGACCGTGGTCTTCTGCGTCGGGCGGATGCCGACGATCTCGACCTCGGAGTTGATGGCGAGGGTGCCGCGCTCGGCGCGACCGGTGACGACGGTGCCACGACCGGTGATCGTGAAGACGTCCTCGATCGGCATCAGGAACGGCTTGTCCTTGTCGCGCACCGGGTCCGGGATGGAGTCGTCCACGGCCTCCATGAGGTCGAGGATGCTCTGGGTCCACTTCTCGTCGCCCTCGAGAGCCTTCAGGCCCGAGACGCGGACGACCGGCGCGTTGTCGCCGTCGAAGTCCTGGCTGGAAAGCAGCTCGCGGACCTCGAGCTCGACGAGCTCCAGGATCTCCTCGTCGTCGACCATGTCGGACTTATTCAGCGCGACGAGCAGGTACGGAACGCCGACCTGCTTGGCGAGCAGAACGTGCTCACGGGTCTGAGCCATCGGGCCGTCGGTGGCGGCGACCACGAGGATCGCGCCGTCCATCTGAGCCGCACCGGTGATCATGTTCTTGATGTAGTCGGCGTGACCCGGGGCGTCGACGTGCGCGTAGTGGCGCTTCGGGGTCTCGTACTCGACGTGCGAGATGTTGATCGTGATACCACGCTGACGCTCTTCCGGAGCCGAGTCGATCGACGCGAAGTCGCGCTGCACGTTGGTCGCCGACGGGTACTTGTCAGCAAGCACCTTGGAGATCGCCGCGGTGAGCGTCGTCTTGCCGTGGTCGACGTGACCGATGGTTCCGATGTTCACGTGCGGCTTAGTCCGCTCGAACTTGGCCTTAGCCACTGTGGTCCTCCTCAGGACTCTCGTGCAGGTCCTCCGGTCGACGGATTTCGACCGGTGGATCTGCGGGATTGGTTTCTTATGTTACGGGATGTTGCCTGGAAGCAGCGACCGAGGTCACTCGCCCTTGCTCTTCTGGACGATCTCGTCGGCAACGGCCTTCGGGACCTCCGCGTAGCTGTCGAACTGCATCGAGTACACCGCACGGCCCGAGGTCTTGGACCGCAGGTCGCCGATGTAGCCGAACATCTCGGACAGCGGGACGTTCGCGCGAACGACCTTGACGCCGCTCGCGTCCTCCATGGACTGGATCTGCCCACGACGCGAGTTCAGGTCGCCGATGACGTCGCCCATGTACTCCTCCGGCGTGCGCACCTCGACCGCCATCAGCGGCTCGAGGAGCACCGGGTTCGCCTTCCGAGCGGCCTCCTTGTAGGCCATCGAGCCGGCGATCTTGAACGCCATCTCCGAGGAGTCGACGTCGTGCGACGCACCGTCGACGAGCGTCGCCTTGACGCCCACCGTCGGGAAGCCGGCGAGAACGCCGACCTGCATCGCGTCCTGGATACCGGCGTCCACCGAGGGGATGTACTCGCGCGGCACGCGACCACCGGTGACGGCGTTCACGAACTCGTACGAGGTCTCCGGGGTGACCTCCATGGGCTCCAGGCTGATCTGCACCTTCGCGAACTGACCGGAACCACCGGTCTGCTTCTTGTGGGTGTAGTCGTACTTCTCCACCGTGCGGCGAATGGTCTCGCGGTAGGCCACCTGGGGCTTGCCGACGTTCGCCTCGACGTTGAACTCGCGCTTCATGCGGTCGACGAGGATGTCGAGGTGGAGCTCGCCCATGCCCTTGATGACGGTCTGGCCGGTCTCCTGGTTCTGCTCGGTGCGGAACGTCGGGTCCTCTTCGGCCAGCTTCTGGATCGCGGTGCCCAGCTTCTCCTGGTCGGCCTTGGTCTTCGGCTCGATGGCGACCTCGATCACGGGCTCCGGGAAGGTCATCGACTCGAGCACGACCTGGTTGTCCGGGTCGCTCAGGGTGTCACCGGTGGTGGTGTCCTTGAGGCCGATCACCGCGTAGATGTTGCCGGCGGTGACGAAGTCGACCGGGTTCTCCTTGTTGGCGTGCATCTGGAAGATCTTGCCGATGCGCTCCTTCTTGCCCTTGGTCGAGTTGACGACCTGGGCGCCGGAGTCGATGCGGCCCGAGTAGACGCGGACGTAGGTGAGACGACCGAAGAACGGGTGCACCGCGACCTTGAAGGCCAGCGCCGAGAACGGCTCGGTGGCGTCGGCGTGACGCATGATGACCTGCTCCTCGTCACGCGGGTTGTGCGCCTCGATGGCGGGCACGTCCAGCGGGGACGGGAGGTAGTCGATCACGGCGTCGAGCATCGGCTGCACACCGCGGTTCTTGAACGCGGAACCGCAGAGGACCGGGTAGATCTCGTTGTTCACGGTGAGCTTGCGGATGGCCGCCTTGATCTCCGGAACGGTGATCTCCTCACCGCCGAAGAACTTCTCGAGCAGCACGTCGTCGGTCTCGGCGACGGTCTCGATCAGCTTCGCGCGGTACTCCTCGGCCTTGGCCTGCAGGTCGGCGGGGATCTCCTGGACCTCGTACTTGGCGCCCATGGTGACATCACCCTTGGCGTCGCCCGGCCAGACCAGCGCGCGCATCTCGATCAGGTCGACGACGCCGATGAAGTCGGACTCGGAACCGATCGGGAGCTGCATCACCAGCGGCTTGGCGCCGAGGCGGGAGACGATGGTGTCGACCGTGAAGTAGAAGTCGGCGCCGAGCTTGTCCATCTTGTTGACGAAGCAGATGCGCGGGACGTTGTACTTGTCGGCCTGGCGCCACACGGTCTCCGACTGGGGCTCCACGCCCTCCTTCGCGTCGAAGACGGCGACCGCGCCGTCGAGAACGCGGAGCGAGCGCTCCACCTCGACGGTGAAGTCGACGTGTCCGGGCGTGTCGATGATGTTGATCTGGTTCTTGTTCCAGAAACAGGTCACGGCCGCGGACGTGATGGTGATGCCGCGCTCCTTCTCCTGCTCCATCCAGTCGGTGGTCGAGGCGCCGTCGTGGGTCTCGCCGATCTTGTGGTTGACGCCCGTGTAGAACAGGATGCGCTCGGTCGTGGTGGTCTTTCCGGCATCGATGTGCGCCATGATGCCGATGTTGCGGACCTTGTGCAGGTCAGTGAGCACGTCCTGTGCCACAGGGTTCCTCCGAAAAGTAGAAAGTGGAAGGTGTGCCGCCCGGGCGCGGCACTGTTACGTATAACGCCCGGGCGGCCAGTTTTATTACCAGCGGTAGTGGGCGAAGGCCTTGTTCGACTCGGCCATCTTGTGCGTGTCCTCGCGACGCTTGACAGCGGCGCCGAGACCGTTGGACGCGTCCAGGATCTCGTTCTGGAGACGCTCGGTCATCGTCTTCTCACGACGGCCCTTGGCGTAGCTGGTGAGCCAGCGGAGCGCCAGCGTGTTGGCGCGGTGCGGCTTGACCTCGACCGGCACCTGGTAGGTCGAGCCACCGACGCGGCGGCTGCGGACCTCGAGGGTCGGGCGGACGTTGTCGAGAGCCTTCTTGAGAACGGTGACCGCGTCCTGACCGGACTTGGTGCCGACGCCCTCGAGCGCGTCGTAGACGATGCGCTCGGCGAGGCCCTTCTTGCCGTCGAGGAGGATCTTGTTGACGAGCTGGCTGACGACCGGCGAGCCGTACACCGGGTCGGCGACGACGGGACGCTTAGGAGCGGGACCCTTGCGAGGCATTACTTCTTCTCCATCTTCGCGCCGTAACGGCTGCGAGCCTGCTTGCGGTTCTTGACGGCCTGGGTGTCGAGCGCGCCACGGACGATCTTGTAGCGGACGCCGGGCAGGTCCTTCACACGACCGCCGCGGACGAGCACCATCGAGTGCTCCTGCAGGTTGTGGCCCTCACCGGGGATGTAAGCGGTGACCTCGGTCCCGTTCGACAGCTTCACACGGGCGACCTTGCGGAGCGCCGAGTTCGGCTTCTTGGGGGTGGTGGTGTAGACACGGGTGCACACGCCGCGCTGCTGGGGGTTGGCCTTCAGGGCGGGGGCCTTGGTCTTGGTGACCTTCGGCGTCCGTCCCTTGCGGACCAACTGCTGAATGGTTGGCACTGAACTTCTCCTTATTTGGACTGCACGGTGACAGTTGTTGCTTTTCCCGCACCCCGAACCGCCCGCATCGCGGGTGGTTTCAGACGGTGGGAGTATCGGCCCCGACCAATGGGTTGTGACCAATCGGCCCCGGGTCGATATGCCGTGGGGATGAGTACGTGCCGGCCCGCTCGTCCCGCACCCGGAAGTGGGCATGGAGCAAGCGCGCAGCAGAGCGCACACCCGATAAATACTATCCGGCGGGTCTCTCCCGGTCAAATGAGCGCGGGGTGCTAGAGGCCTTGTCCGCGGACGGCGAAAAGGGGCGGCCGTCCCCGTGGACGACCGCCCCTTCCCAGGCGGTGCCGGATCGGCTCAGCCGCCGATGCCCTTGGCCAGCTCGCTGTCGACGTTCTGCAGCGCGTCAGCGGCCTTGGTGAGGAACTGCGACATCCCGTCGAGGCCGTTGACCGCCTCGGTGGTGCCCTTGGTGAACTGCTCGTACGAGGTGTGGAACGCGCCCGACGCCTGGTCGGTGACGAAGCCGCCGTTCACGAGGCCGTTCACCAGGTTCTGGAGCTCGTGGAGCTTCGCGGTGATGTCGTCCTTGCCCGCGATGAGGCGGTTGGCGGCATCGGTCATCTCGCCGTACGTGACGTTCATGTTGGCCATGACGGTCCTTATCCCTTCGTTGTTCGGAAGAGGCCGTACCCCCGGGGCCGACCAGCTACCTCCACCTAACCAGGCGACCGGTCGGCACGGAATGGGGAGCACTCCCCATGCGCGCGGCTTCGTCGCCGCAGGGCCAGCGGGATAGCCTGGCAGCCATGCCGACCTACAGCACGATGAGGCCGAACCCCAACTCCGCGGCGGCGAAGGCGGCGCGGCGCTCGAAGCGTTCGGGCGCGGACCGTGCGGCCACGCCGCCGTCGTCCGCCTCGCGGGCCCTCCGGCCGATCGGGTACCTGATCGTCGCGCTGGTGTGGACGGCGCTCGCGATCGTGACGCTGCTGCTCCCCGTGGCGCTCCCGTTCGGGCTCTGGAGCACGAATCCGGACTTCAGCTCGCAGGAGTTCGTCACCGGAGGCGATACCGCGGTCACCGTGCTGTTCCTCGTGTTCGCAGTCGTGGTGCTGGTTCCGCTGCTCGGCTACGCGTTCGTAGCCCTGCCGCTCGCCTCCGTCCCGCTGGCGGTCCTCGCGTGGACGTACGTCGTGCGCAGCCTGCGGCCGTCCTACGCGGGCGAGCGGCTGTCCAGCACTGGATGGTCGCGGGATGTGATCGGCCCGCCGACCCTCGGTCCGACGGCCCTCTCCCTGCTGCCCGTGCGGCTGACGCCCTGGACGCGGTTCTGGGCCGAGCTGATGATGCTGGGCTGGCGGCCGGGGCTCGGCGTGCTGTGGGCGGGCATCCCGTACGGCTTGGCGTCGTTCCTCGTCGCGGGCTGGCTGTTCTGGCCGGCCGGGACGGCGGGGGCCGTGGTGTGGGTCGTCGTGACGGCCGCCCTGGTCGTCGCTACGGTCGTGCTCGTGGTGCGGGCGTACCGCGGTCGGGTCAGGGACCGTCAGCGCTCGCGGCGACCGGCGACCGGAAGCTGATCGAGTCGATCATCGCCTCGAACAGCTCCAGGTAGAGGTCGGGCGCGGTCGCCATCGGCGCGTTGATCCGAGCGTGGATGAGGCGTTCTCCGCCGGGGACCGCGAACCGGTAGTCCGCCACGAGCTCCGGAGCGGACTCCTCCTCGTACGTGGTCTGCCGGACGGCCGAGCGCCGGCGCACCGGCCCGATCGACAGCTCCAGCGCCTCGTCGCCGGGGAAGCAGCGGGCCAGGTGGACGCCCGGCTCATCCAGCGCCTCCGGACGCGTCGGCCACTCCTCGCGCGACAGCACGAGCGAGGCGGGGAACGGCACGCCCGGCAGGATCTCGAGCGACAGGGCAAGCGCGAACGCGCTGCTGTCGTTCGCCAGGGCGACCAGCCGCTCCAGCTCGGTCTTGGCGGTGCGGCGCACGCGCGCGAGCCGGTCGGCGCGGCCGACGCGCTGGGCGACCAGTCGCTGGATGCGGCGCGCGGCGGCCTCGTCGTCGTGCAGCGGGATCATCACCCAGGTGCCGGGGAAGACGATGGTCAGCTCCTCGCCGAGCTCGGTCAGGCGCGCGTCGCTCACGCGAACTCCCCGAGCGTGATGCGGAGCGAGTCGGCGATCGCCTGCGTCTCCTCCACCATGTCGGAGAACCCGCCGACGAAGGCCGAGCGGAAGACCATCTGGAACGCCTGCGCCGAGCCGACCGGGAAGATCGCGAAGACGACGCGCTGCTCGAGCAGCGCATCCCCCGCGTCCTCGTCGGCGAGCGCGGTGAGATGCGTGAAGCCGACCAGCTCGCCGGTCGCGTGCGCGGTGCGCCACGACCGGAAGCCGAGGATGCGGAAGCCGGGCTCGCTGTGCTCGCTCTCGGCCTCCACGGCGGCCAGATAGCTCTCGGGCGAGTCATCCGTTTCCAGCTGCAGCAGCTCGAAGGTCTGGAATGCGTTCAGCACACCGGCCTCCGGCACCGGGATGTAGACCCGGGCGCGCGTGGCGCCGGTCGGGTCCTCCTCGTGCAGCACCCGCTGCAACGCCTGCAGACGTTCGACCAACTCGCCCGCCGCCTCACCCGCGGGCAGCGAGCCAACCAGGCGCTCCGCCCAGTCGTCGCTCCCCCGGTCGCTCAGCAGCTCGACGTCGTGCCAGTCGTCAGGGGCTTCGAACGAGAAGTCGACGATGTCCTGCGAGCGCAGCGTCATGCGCGATCCACCCCTCAGCCGTTGTTGCTCTTGTACGTCGGAAGGTACGTGTCGGCCTGCTTGAGCGCGAACTTCTGCAGGTCGACGCTCGGCAGCTGCGGCAGGTCGGTGTGATTGCGGCCGCCATCGAGCTTGTTGACGATGCTGTCGACCTTACCCGGCGCGTTTAACAGCTCGGCGCCCTTGTTGTACAGCGCGCTGCCCTGGCGGTAGGCCGCCGTGGCGGTGAGGATGGTGAACTCTCCGGCCTTCACGTCGTGCGTGACGGCGCGGACGACGTTCTGGTCCAGCCCGGTGAGCGTCCGCAGCGCCTTCGCCTTGTCCGCTCCGTTGGTGACCAGCGCCTTGTACGCCTCGCGCTGCGCCGCGGCCGACTCCCCGGCGGCCTTCCAGACGTTCAGGTCCTTGGCCGGGTTCTCGAACAGCTTCTTGGTGGCGGACTTCATCAGGCGCTTGCCGATCTGCGCCTTCAGCATCGCGTTGGGGCTGGTGTGCACGCCGGCGACGGTCTTCGGGATGCGGGCGAGACCCTTGATACGGGCGGCCTTGCCGAGGAAGGAGAAGATGCGTCCGCCGAAGATGCTGAGCACGACGGTGACGGCGGCGCCGAGGATGTCGAGGAAGGTGCCCTCGCCGTTCGCGAACTTGACCACCGCGTCCACGAGCTTGATGATCGCCGCGGCGAGCGCGATCACCGCGAGCACCTGCCCGAGGATCGGGACCCACGACAGGAAGATCGCGAGCACGCCGGCGATGTCGCCGATCGTCTCGATGACATCCATCACCTTGTCCCAGAAGCCGGGGTTCTTGAGGCCGTTGTTGTGGTGGTCGACCACGTCGACGATCGCGCTGACGGCTTTCTCGGCTGCACGGTCCTTGCGGTTGCGGGCGTCGTACCAGGCCTGGTGGGCCGCCTGCAGGGCCGCGTTGGCGGCGCGCGCCGCGTCGTCGGCCTTGTCGGCGGCCTTGCCCGCGTCGGCGGCGTCCTCCGGCTTGGCGCTCTGCTGGGTGGTGTGGGCAGTGGTCGCTGCCTTGTGCGCCGCGTCGGCGTCGCCCTGCTTCTCGTTGATGAGCGTGATGGCCTTCTCCGCGTCGTCCTGGGCGCCGCGCAGCTCGCCCGCGTAGGTCAGCAGGGCGGCCGCAGTCTTCGCGTAGCGGTCCTTGGCCTTGTCGATGTCGTCGGCGGTGTCGCGCGACATCTCTTGGAGCTTGGACACGGCCTCGGACTTATAGCCGTCGAGGTCGTGGATCTTCTTCAGCTCCTTCACTGAGCGCTGGATCGCCTCGCCGATGGACTGGTAGTGCCGGGCCTTGGCCTCGAGCACGCCGGGGTCGCCGGTGAGGGGCTGGAACTCCGTGTCGCTCACTTGTGCGCTCCGCTCTTGTCGGCTTCGACGGCCTTGGCCAGATCCCCGTCCACCTTCACGAAGTTGTCGGCGACCGCGGCGATGACCTGCTGCACGTTCTTCACGTTCTCGGTCATCTCCTTGCGCTTCTCATTCCACTTGTGCGCGAAGTCCCGGACGTGGTCGTGGAGGTCGTCGTGCCCGGTCGCGTCGGCGACCCCGTCGCTGAAGTCGTCGGCGTTCTGGAACTCGCGCACGACGGCGTCGAGGTCGTCGCGCAGCTGCACCAGTTCGTCCAGCTTGAGTACGAGATCGGCCACTGTTCCTCCCCTGTCGTTCGATCCTGCCGCAAGCAAACGTACCGGTGGCCCAGCGGAAAGCCGATGGGGAGCGGTCCCCATCCCCCTGTATCGGAGGTACTGGGTATGGTGCTGAAGTGCGACTGAAACTGACTCTCGCCCGCCCGACCGGCAGCAGCGATGACATCGTCGTCACCGCGGACGCCGCGGCCAGCATCTCCGAGGTCGCGGCCACGATCGCGCGCATCGATCCGCGCCGCACCGGACCGGTCGCCGCCCCGGGCGCGCTGACCCTGCGCGCGCAGCTGCCCGGGCAGGCCGACCCGCTGGTTCTGCCGCCCGACGCGCCGGTCGGCGAGGCGTGGATCGGCAGCGGCGCGACGGTCGCGCTGGCCGACGCCGGGTTGCACTACGCCGCGCCGGAGCTTGGCGACGTTCCGGTGGTCGCGACGCTTCGCATCCTGAGCGGGCCGCAGGAGGGCGCGACCTTCCCACTGCGGGCGGGCACTACGGTCCTGGGCCGCGACGAGTCGTGCGACATCGTGCTGGAGGATCCCCTCGTCTCGAAGCGCCACGTCCGCTTCGAGGCCGGCGACGGCGTCGAGGTCGTCGATCTGGGCTCGGCGAACGGCGTGGTCGTCGACGGCGGCCTGGTCACGCGGTTCACCGTGCGCCGCACCGAGACGCTGCTGCTGGGCGACACCGAGGTGGAGCTGGAGGTGCGGGCCGCCTCCGAGCTCCCGGCGGCGACTCCGACCGCCGGGCCCATCTTCTTCAACCGGTCGCCGCGCGTCGAGCGGCGCTACGCGGGGCAGGTCTTCCAGGCGCCGGAGGTGCCCGGCGAGAAGGACGACCCGCCCTTCCCGCTGCTCGCGATGATCACCCCGCTGCTGCTCGGCGGCGCGATGTTCTTCCTCACGAAGAACCCGACATCGCTTCTCTTCGTGCTGCTCTCGCCGGTCATGCTGGTCGGCAACTACATCAGCAATCGCACGCGCGGCAAGCGGAAGCTGAAGAAGCAGATCGCGGTGTTCGAGCAGCGGCTGGAGGCCCTGTCCACCAAACTCGAGCAGGAGCGCGTCACCGAGGTGACGGTGCGGCAGGCCGAGACCCCGACGACCGCCGACGCGCTCTCGGAGGCGATTCTGCGCGGCCCGATGCTGTGGACCCGGCGCCCGGAGCACTGGTCGTTCCTTAACCTGCAGCTGGGTCGCGGGTCCATGCGATCGCGCAACACCGTCCAGGCGGTCGACCGGGCCGAGCTGATCGTCGAGTTCCAGGAGCGGCTGGATGCGGTCGTCTCCGCGCACGAGCGGGTCGACGACGTCCCCGTGCTCGACAACCTGTACGAGTCCGGCGCCCTCGGCATCGCCGGCCCGGCCGACCTCACCGCCGGCTCCGTCAACTCGGTGCTGGTTCAGCTCACCGCGCTGCACTCCCCCGCCGAGCTCGCCGTCGCGGCCCTGGTCTCGCCGCGCTGGTCGCGCGAGCTCTCCTGGCTCAAGTGGATGCCGCACACCTCCTCCCCGCACAGCCCGTTGCCGGGCGGCCACCTCGCCGACAGCGCGTCGAGCGCCGCCGGAGTGCTCAGCGCGCTCGAAGGGCTGATCGAGGAACGGCTGGCCGCCGCACGCAACGGCGTCCAGCGGCGTGGGGCGATGGAGCAGGAGCGCGCGGCCCTGGAACGCGGCGCCGTCGTCGGCCGGTCGCAGACGACGGACGGCACCCCCTCGCCGGTGCCCGCCGTGGTGGTGGTCATCTCCGACGACGTCGCGGTCGACCGCGCCCGGCTCGTGCAGCTCGCCGAGGCGGCCGCCGACGCCGGCGTCTTCCCGATCTGGGTCTCGGAGGACGTGGCCGCCCTTCCCGCCGTCTGCCGTACCTTCCTGCAGCACACGGACCAGCCGCACCGCGCCCGCGCCGGCTTCGTGCGCCTGGGCGAGACGGTCGAGGACGTCGTGACCGAGCCGGTCAGCACCGCGACCGCGCTCGACTACGCGAAGCGGATGGCGCCGGTCATCGACGCCGGCGCACTCGTCGCCGATGCGAGCGACCTGCCGCGATCCATCTCGCTCGTCACCCTGCTCGGGCACGAGCTCGCCGAGTCGTCGAGCGCGGTGGTCGACCGCTGGCGGCAGAACGCGTCCATCCACGACCGGTCATCGGCCGCGCGTCCGGCCCGCCGGCGGCCCGGCACGCTGCGCGCCACGATCGGCTCGGCCGGTGTGGACGCCATGCACCTCGACCTGCGCACGCAGGGCCCGCACGCGCTCGTCGGCGGCACGACCGGCGCGGGCAAGAGCGAGTTCCTGCAGGCGTGGGTGCTCGGGATGGCCGCCGAGTACAGCCCGGACCGGGTCACGTTCCTCTTCGTCGACTACAAGGGCGGGTCGGCCTTCGCGGACTGCGTCAGCCTCCCGCATTGCGTGGGCCTGGTGACCGACCTGAGCCCGCACCTCGTCCGGCGCGCGCTGACGAGCCTGCGCGCCGAGCTCCACCACCGCGAGCACCTGCTCAACCGTAAGAAGGCCAAGGATCTTCTCGAGCTCGAGAAGCGCGGCGACCCCGACAGCCCGCCCGCGCTCGTGCTCGTCATCGACGAGTTCGCCGCACTGGTCGGCGAGGTGCCGGAGTTCGTGGACGGCGTGGTCGACATCGCGCAACGCGGGCGCTCGCTCGGCATCCACCTGATCATGGCGACGCAGCGACCGGCCGGCGTCATCAAGGACAACCTGCGCGCCAACACCAACCTCCGCATCGCGCTGCGCATGGCCGACGAGTCGGACAGCCAGGATGTCGTGGGCGTCGCGGACGCCGCCCACTTCGATCCGGGCATCCCGGGCCGCGGCATGGCGAAGACCGGGCCCGGGCGGCTGGTGCGGTTCCAGTCCGCGTACGCCGGCGGCTGGACCACGCGCGAGCCGGAACGCGCCGGCGTGGAGGTCGCCGAGCTGCGGTTCGGCGGCGAGGTGCGCTGGGAGGAGGACCGCGCCGTCGAGGAGCCGGAGCGCGACCTCGGCCCCACCGACCAGCAGCGGCTCGTCGCCTCGATCGTGCGCGCGCAGGCCGCCGCTCACATCCCCGCCCCGCGCCGCCCCTGGCTGGACGAGCTGGCCGCGGCGTACGACCTCGGCCTGCTGCGGCAGCGCACCGACGCCGAACTCCTGCTGGGCGTCGCCGACATCCCGGACCGGCAGGAGCAGCGTCCCGTCTACTTCCAGCCGGACGTGGACGGCAACATCGCGGTCTACGGCACCGGCGGCTCCGGCAAGTCGACCGTGCTGCGCACTCTCGCCTCCGCCGCCGCGATCACCCCGCGGGGCGGCCCCGTGCACGTGTACGGGCTCGACTTCGGCGCCGGCAGCCTGCGGATGCTCGAGAAGCTGCCGCATGTCGGGTCGGTGATCGCCGGCGACGACCCCGAGCGGATCATCCGGCTGTTCCGGATGCTGAAGGAGACGCTGGAGGACCGCGGCCCGCGCTTCGCCGAGGCGAACGCCTCCAACATCACCGAGTACCGGTCGCTGACCGGGCGGCATGACGAGCCGCGCATCCTGCTGCTGGTGGACGGCTTCCCCGCCTTCCGCGAGGACTTCGAGATCCCGGCCGGACGGTCGCAGTGGTACGACGTGTTCCGCGACCTGCTGGCCGACGGACGGCGGCTCGGGATGCACGTCGCGCTCACGGGCGACCGCGCGGGCGCCGTCCCGACCGCGATCGGTTCGCTGGTACAGCGCCGCGTCGTGCTGCGGCTCGCGGACGACGGCTACGGGATGCTCGATGTGCCCTCCGACATCCTGTCCCCCGCTTCCCCTCCCGGCCGCGCCATCGTCGACGGTTACGAGACGCAGGTCGCCGTCCTCGGGGGCTCGCGCGCCGTGGCCGACCAGTCGGAGGCTATCCGGCGGCTGGCCGAGGCGATGGAGCGGGCGGGCATCGTGCCGGCGCCGGTCGTCGGGTCGATGCCGAAGGAACTCGCGCCGGCGTCGCTGCCGGACAGCGTCGGCGGACAGCCCGTGCTTGGCATCGGCGACGTCGACCTGGGACCGCTCGGCTTCGAGCCGTCCGGGACACTGCTCGTCGCAGGTCCCCCGGCGAGCGGCCGGACCACTGCACTCGCGGCCGTCGCGGACGCCGTCGCCCGCTTCGACGGGGAGACGCGCCTCTACTACGTGGGCAGCGCGCGGTCGCCGCTGGCCGGCTCCGCCGTGTGGACGGACCGGGCGCTCACGCCGCCCGAGGCCGCCGAGCTGGCGAAGGACCTCACGGCCGCGATCGCCGATCCCGACACCGAGGGCCGAATCGCGGTGTTCGTCGAGGCGATCGGCGACTTCCTGCAGACGCCCGCCGACTCCGCGCTGGTCGAGCTGATCCGCGCGACGCGGCGGAGCGACCACCTCCTGGTCGCCGAGGCCGAAACCAGCGCCTGGGGGTCGTCGTGGCCGCTGCTCGGCGAGGTCAAGAACGGCCGCCGCGGTCTGCTGCTGCAGCCGGACTCGATCGAGGGCGACCTGCTGCTGAAGACGCCACTCCCCCGACTGAACCGTTCGGAGTTCCCTCCGGGGCGCGGCGTGTTCGTCCAGAAGGGCGGCTTCACGCGCGTGCAGGTGCCGCTGGTGGATGCGTCCCTCCCCGCGCGCGTGCGGGTCTGAGGACCGTCACTCGTCCTCGTCGCGCTCCCACGGCCAGCGCGGCCGTCCGCGCTGCCGGAAGCGCCCGACGAGCACCAGCTCGTACAGCAGGGTGATGAGGAACGCGGCGAGCCCGACGGTGATCGCCGGCCAGCGGAGCAGCTGCGAGAACGCGAACAGGATGTAGTGGAACGGATCGTCCGGGTGCGCGAACGCGCCCGCGATCCCGCCCGCGGCGATGAAGACGGCGTAGCAGGCGACGCCCACCCCGAGCGCGACGCCCGGGGAGATGCGCTGACGGTCGCCGGGCACGCGGACGCCGAGCACGATGAGGAACACGAGCAGCATCAACGACGCCGCGATCACCATGATCGGACCGAGCAGCGGGCCCGCCGCCGGATCGTCGATCGGGTCGCTGTCGGTGGCGAGCGCGATCAGTCCGAACGCGGCGACGAGCAGCGCGAGGTAGAGCCCGGTCGCGAAGAACGCGACCACGACGGCGTACGCACGCTCGTCACGCATGGATCACCCGCCGGTCAGTACCCCTGCTGCGCGTACGCGGCGGCGGCCTGGTTCTGCGCGTCGGCGACCTGCTGCTCGTAGTCCGCCTGCGCCTCGGCGTTGCGCGCCTTCAGCTTGCGACCCCGCGCGGCGAGCCATGCGCCGGTCCAGATCGAGATCTCTCGGGCGATGACACCGGCGAGCACCGCGAACGGGTTCACCCAGGCGCTGCGGAGGAGGACGTTGAACTCGCTCGGCGTGCGGAGCCAGTACTGCGCATCCACCAGGTTGGCGCCGATGTAGACGAGGTAGACGAACACGGCGACGAACAGACCGCCGAGGATGTAGGCCCACCAGCGGGCACGGTTCAGGATCTGGATGAGCACGACCATCCCGATGAAGAACGCGAGGACCGGAGCCCAGCCGCGGAGGCCGAACGCCGGACCGCCGGTGAAGAACTGGAGCAGCGCAGGCCCGAACTCGTCGCTCGGGGTGAGCAGCGAGCCGACGATGAGCACGGCGGCTGCCCAGAGCACGGCGAACGCGACCGTGCCGACGAGCGCGATGAGGATGCCGACGCCGCGGTTGCTCTTCTTCTTGGGCGCCTCGGGGCGCGCCAGGTAGATCGGGGCGACGGGCTGCGGCGCGGCGGCCGTGGTGGCGGCGCCTGCGGCAGCGGCGCCGGCCGTGGCCGGGGCGCCGGTGCTGGTCGCCTCTCCGACCGGGACGGTCGGGTACGCGGTGGTCGGCGCGTCGGTGTTCTCGCGCAGGTTGGCGGCCTCGGCGGCCGTGATCACCGGCGTGGCCGACTCGGCCGGGGAGGCGGTGTCGACCGTGGCGTCGCCGGCAGCGGTGGCGCCGGTCGCGCCGGGCTGTGCGCTGTTGCGGGCGACCGCGGCGGCGACGTCGTCATCGGACGCGACGACGGGCTCGGGCTCCGCGATGGCAGCGCGCGGCTGCGGCTCCGGCGTGGCCGGAACGGCGGCGGCTTCCTCCTCCGCGGGACGGTTGAGGTGTCCACGCGCGGAGACGGGGGTCGACGGCGGCTCGACCACCTGGGCGCCGGTGTCGGTGCTCGGCTCCGCAGCGGCCGACTCGGCCGGGGCGGTCGCGGGCGCGACCTGATCGGCGTCCGGCGCAGGCTCGTAGGTCGCGCGCTTGGGCGCGTCCGGCGTGTCGCTCATCCTGGCTCCTCCATCGGCCCGACGGGCCCGTTGCGCCCCACTGTAGCAACGGGGCCCGCCGTGTCGAGGGAGGCGGGGCGGGGTGGGGTTACTTGGACGCGGGAGCCGCGGGAGCCGCCGCCTTCGCCAGGACGTACAGGTAGCCGCTGACCGAATACGTCTCGGTCGGCGCCGTCGGAGCGGCGGTGGCGGAACCTCCGGCGGCGGACTTGGCCCCGCCGTCGACGCCGCCATCGAGTCCGCTGACCAGGAACAGCCTCGACCCGGTCTGCAGGCGGTGGACGAAAGCGATCGTGTGGTCCAGAGGGCCGCCGACCCCGATCTTCACCGGGATCGCGAGGAAGTTCGCCGCCGAGATGGACGGATCGGTGTGGACCGCCGGAGCCTGGGCGCCGGCCGGCGACGCGGCAGCGCCGGGAGCCGGGGTCGGCGTGGGGGTGGCCGAGGGGGCGGGCGTCGCCGTGGCGGAAGGCTGCGGCGCGGGTGCGGAGGCTCCCTGCGGGGCGTAGGCCGTGGCATCGGCAGGACTCACGTTCTGCACGACCAAGCCCTCCGCAGCCGCGGCGGCATCGACGGCATCGATGAAGGAGTCCATGTTCTGCTCGGAGGGGACGGAGAGCCGCAAGGTCTCGAGGTCGCCCGTCAGTTCGCCGATCTTCTTGTTCTGCGACTCCAGCGCATCCAGCGCAGCCTGGTTGACCTGGTTCGTCGCGAAGGCGGCCTGCCGGGCCGCATCTGCCGCGGCAGCCGCCTGCAGCGACGGCTGGACCCCGAGGAAGAATCCTCCGATCAGGATGGCCACGGTGCCCGCCCCGATCAAGATCATGAGTAGCTTGTTCTTGTCCATCACTTGCTCCCCGTCTTCGGCAGGTACTTGCCGTCCCACGCGCTGACCCCGTAGCGGATCGTGGCGATGGCCTGGTAGGACCCTCCGGACTGGAGCGTCACGGCGCCCGCGTCCGTCTCGACCACATCGGGCAGCGTGCCGATCGTGGAGAGCCACTGGCTGACCGCGGGCAGGCTCGGCGCGGCGATCGTCACCGTCGCAGACCCGACGCGCGGGGTGGCTCCTGGCACGGTCGACTGCTGGTACAGGGTGACGGGAGTGGCGGAGTCGATGGTCACGTTGGTGATGCTCGTACCCGGCGGCAGGGCGCCGATGAGCTCGGTGCCGCGCGCGTTCCAGTCGATCTCGGTCGCCCCGCCGACCGCCTGCGCGGCCTTCACGAGGGCGAGCTCCGACTGCGTGGCGCGGAGAGAGTTGAACTTGCCCTGGGCCTGCAGGATCCGTGTGCCGCGTGACTGCTCGAGGCCGAGCGAGAAACCGGCCGAGAAGGCCAGCGCATTGGCGCCCACCACGGCGACGGCGACGACCGCGACCGCGGCGATCAGACCCACGATCATGCGACGAACGATCTGCTCGTGCTTTCGGGCGGTGCGGATCTCCGTGGGAAGGAGGTCGACCCGCGGTTCCGAGCCGATGCGGATGTCGACGGCAGTCGGCTTCGGAGTCGGCTGCGCCTTCGCCTTCTTGGTACGAGCGGCCCCCGCCGATCCACGGCCGGATCGTGCCCCGGTCGCCGCTGCCGCCGCTTCTGTCGCCGCGCTCATGCTGCACTTCCCATCGCCAGGCCCAACGCCACCGTGATCTCCCGCTCGTGCAGACGCAGCTGCTCCGCGGTCAGGTTGCGGGAGACTCCGATCGTGGAGAACGGCTCCCCTTCGCTGACCGGAAGCCGCGTGTACTCGGCCAGCGCGGCCCCGAAGCCCGGCAGCTGCGCGGCCCCGCCCGCCAGGACGATCCGCTCCACCGGGGAATCGGCGCGCGTGTTCGAGAAGTACGCGATCGTGTTCCGCAGGCTGCCGAGCAGTTCGTTGACGACTTCGTGGATCACCGTCAGCTGCGCATGATGCTCCGCGTCGTTCGCGGTCGTTCCGAGCCCCACGATCCGCTTCACGTGCTCCGCCTGAAGGGCGGTGATCTCGAGCCGGGTGCTGAGGGCGGCCGTCAGGTCGTCCCCACCGGTGGGGATGAGGCGGACGAACTCCGGGACTCCGTTCTTGGCGACGACGACCGTGGTCGTGCTCGCGCCGACATCGATGAGCGCAACCGTCCCTGCGACCCGCGGCCGCGTGACGAGTGCTCGCTGCAGGGCGAAGGGGATCAGGTCGACTTCCACGGGGGTGAGACCGGCCAGCTGAACGGCCTTCACGTTGGCGAGGATCGCATCCTTGACGGCTGCGATCAGCAGCCCGTTGACGGTCGGCCCGTGCTCCCCCATCCCCTCGCCCGTGGGGTAGAAGTCGAGGATCGTCTCGGAGACCGGCAGAGGCAGCATCTCCTGCACGAGGAACGGCAGCGACTCGCGGATTCGGGGAAGCGGGGCGCGCGGGACCGTGAGGTCGCGTGCGAATACGCGTTGATTCCCCATCCCGAGAACCACGCGCTTGGTCTTGAACCCCGACTCGGCCCACAGCTTCTTCAGGAGCCCGGCGACCGTGGCGGCCTCGATGACCTCGCCTCTCCGGACCGCACCGAGGGGCACGTCGACGCGCCCGAACCGAACGAGGGTGGGCTTCGGCTTCTCGGCGTCGACCAGCTCGACGGCGCGGATGCTCGCGCTGCCGATGTCGATCCCGACCACAGTGTTCGCCATGTCAGTCCTTCTTTCCGGGCGCGGTCATGCGAGCCCCACCAGCGCGAGATAGCCGTTCCAGATCGCAGGTCCCGCGACCAATCCGATCCACGCGCCGGCGAGCATCGAGGGGCCGAAGGGGATGCCGCCGCCGAAGCGCGCGCGGCGAGCGGCGAGCAGGGCGACGGCGACGAGGCCGCCGATCACGAAGCCGCCGAAGATGCCCACGATGACGGCGCTCCAGCCCACCCAGCCGAGGTACAGGCCGAGGAGGCCGGCGAGCTTGACGTCGCCCAGTCCCATCGCTCCGGGCTTCACGAGAGCGAGGACGAGATAGAAGAGGAACGCCCCGGCTCCGGCGGCCAGGGCCCGGAGCAGCGTCCAGCCGTCGCCGCTGAGCACCGCGGCGATGATCAGGAGCCCTCCGCCCACGACGTACGCCGGCAGGACGATGCGGTCCGGGAGGCGGTGGGTGTCCAGGTCGATCAGCGCGAGAGCCACGGAGATCGCCGCGAGGAAGAGGTAAGCGGCGGTCTGGAGCACCGACGCGGCGGTGTGCGGCACGGAGCCGAGGGCCGCCGCGCTGACGAGAGCGGGCAGGCGCCAGACTGCGACGGCGGCGAAGGCGAGAGCCGTGAACAGCTCGACCGCCGGATAGCGGACCGAGATCGGGGCGGCACAGTCCCGGCACCGCCCGCGCAGCACCAGCCAGGACACGACGGGGATGTTGTCGGAACCGCGGATGCGCGAGCCGCAGGACGGGCACGAGCTGGGCGGCGCGACGATCGAGCGACCCGCGGGCACGCGGTAGACGACGACGTTGAGGAACGACCCGATCAGGGATCCGAACACTCCGGCGAGGACGGCGATCATGATCTCACCCCTGGTAGTTCCGGTTCGACACCACGCTGCGCGTCGTCGTGGTGGTGGTGCTGCCGGAGCTGGATCCGGTGGAGAGATCCACGCCGGGCAGCCCGACGGCGACGAAGCCGATCTGCGCGCCACCGTCGATGGTGGCCTGTCCGGCGAAGACCTGGCCCTGGAACCTGACGCCGGTGCTGACCGTGACGTCGCAGGGCGAGTACATCATGACGGATGCTTTGATCGTCCCCGCGGCGTTCTGGAAAACCGGATTGCCGGAGACCGAGAAGCTGTAGCCCGAGCCGCAGTCCGGAACGCCGTTCGCGACGGTGTCGGGGTTGATGAACCACACACGCGCCGGTGCGCTCGGGACGATGCCACCGCTGTTGCCGATCGTGATCGTCTTGGCGAAGAAAGCGACGTCGTTGGAGATCGCCAGGGTGTTGCTGCCGGTGAGAGTGACGCCGTTGGTGCAGGCGCGTGCGTCGATCAGCCCCTTGGCACCGGCAAGCGACGTGATCGCGTTGCGCAGGGTCGTGATGCTGCAGGTTCCCGCAGGGAGCACGACCGGGGTAAAGCCTGTCCATGCACTGGGGGTGTAGTTGTAGTCCACCCAGTTGGGGACCGTCGGTGCAGCCGGCTGGGCATAAGGCGACGGTCCGGGGCCAGTGGGGATAGGCGTGTAGGACCCGAGGGTAGTCGGCCGGTTGGTGTATTGGACGACCTTGCCGGTCGCGTTCCCGATCACCTTCACGCCCCAGTCGAGGGTGATGGTGCCGTAGTTCCAGATGTTGCCGCCGATGTACCCGCCGGAGTTGAAGGTCGTCGTCGTCGACGTCAGGTTGCCGTAAATGTAGCTGGAGCCGCCGGAGAGGGAAGTCGTCGAGGCCGACCAGGCGCTTCCCCGGATGGCCCCGCTCGGGATCGAGATGGAGTTGGCGACCGCGTTGCCGCCGACCTGGACACCACCGTTGACGGACAGCGCCCCACTGGCCCACACGTTGCCGGTCACGCTGCAGGAGCCCGACATCGTCAGGTTGCCGTTCTGGACCACGAGGTCAGAGGCGCCGCTCGATGCGCCGTCGCAGTTGACGTTGCCGGTGTCGATCATGACCTTCGGGCTGGATCCGTCGACCGAGAGCAAGGTTCCGGAGCCGCCGAAGTTGCTGGACGAGTAGGCGTAGACGGCCGGTCCGGTCGCTGCGATCTGAGTGGGCTGCGTCGACGGCCCCAGAACCGTCTCGAGCGTCTTCTGGTCGTTGCCCTTCTGACCCGCCGTTCCGCCGTTCGCGGCGGTGCCGTTCGACAGGATCCGTACGTTCGTGTTTCCGGCCGCGGGGCAGCCCTGCACCCATCCCGATCCGCCGGGCACGTAGACCACGGCGCGATAGACCGGTGTCTGCCCGGCGGCGCTCTGGTACACCGCTCCGACACTCGAGCAGGTGCCCGTCTCGAGACCCACCGTGGCCGCCGCGATACCGGCTTCCGCCGCCCCCTGAGCCTGCACACCGGCACGCGTCGCTGTGCTGAACCCGATGGCGTAGACCACCGAACTGCTCATGAGTGCGATCAGGAGGATGGAGACCGCCATCAGCGCGACGACGCCACCGAGAGCGAAGCCCTTCTCGGCGTCTCCAGAGATCACGGCACGTAGGCGTGCCCTCAACCGGATCAGTAGCATGTGCCGCTCGCTCCTACTCCGGTCTGCTGGAGGATGGTCGTCTGCATCGTCACGGACTGGCCGGACGACACGGTCGCGATGAAGCCGACCTGCAGGTTCTGGCCGACGGCCTGGAAGATCGGGGTCGTGCCCACGGGAGTGATTCCGCCCGCGAGACGCGTCCACGACGCCAGCTGCGTCGTCGTCGGGAGGAGGATCTTCGTCCCGTCTGGAGTCGACGTCATGCGGATGGTCTTCGTCGACGCCTGGTAGTACCAGCCGCGGCATCCCCACGTGAGAGTCGCCGCGGTCCCGGCGGTACGGGCGACGAGCATCATGTCGGATCCGCTCGTCTGGACGGTGAACTCGGACGCGTTCTCGATGCCTTGGGTCAGACTCCTCATCGCCTGCTGCGCCCCGGTGGACGCGGACGAACGACTGGAGATCGTGGTCTGCGACTTCGCCGCGGACGCGAAAAGGCCGACCGCGACGCCGATGAGGAGCACGGAGAGCGCCATCGCGACCGTGAGTTCGACGAGCGTCAGGCCGGCATCCGACGACGGACGCCGCGTCGGGGTGGCGTTCATGATGCACTCCGTACGATCACCAAAGTGGAGCCGGTGGCGACGGCCTGCAGGCTGTTGCTGCTCATGACGGTCACGCTGACTTTGACGGTACCGGGGTAGGTGGCCGGGCAGGCGCCGACGGTACGGGTTGTGGAGAACGTGACTCCGCGGTCGTCTGTGAGCGTTCCGACGACGGCCGCGCCATACGACTGGAGCGCTGCGCAGGTGGTGCCGATCGTTCGCGCGTCGACGAGATTGCGGTTCACGAACTGGGTGGCCGTCGCAACGCTGACGTTGCGGACGGAAGCTTTGAGAATGCCGATCAGGGACGGCAGAAGGGCCAGCGACAGGATCGCGAGAAGCAGCATGGCGATCAGGATCTCGATGAGGGTGAAGCCCTCGTCGTCGGATCGCTCCAGTCTGCGGATCATCGGTCGCTCCCAGGTGTTCATTCGGGTGAGGGGAGTCAGGTTCGGCGTTCGGGCGCCGAGGTGGTGCTGCGGAACGCAGCTGCGGCGGGAGGACCGGGCGAGTCCGGTCCTCCCGCCGACTCACGGTTATGAGCAGGCGTTGTCCTTGACTCCACCCGACTGGTCGATGTGGAAGGTCTTCTTGGTGTCCGGGCTGGTGGCCTGGATGCAGAACGTCGTCCAGCTCGTAGCGGTCGCGGTGGGGGCGGCCCCACCGGCCGCGGTGTAGTCGACGCTGTTCGTGACGCCGAGGTCGGACCACTTGGTGGTGCCGCTGACGACGGCCGTCGGGTCCAGCACGCCGGTCGGCGCGGTGGTGACAGTCGTGCCGAACTGGGTGTACGCGGCCACGTACGCGGTCTTGGCGTTGGTGAGGTCGGACTTGACCGAGCTCTCCTTCGCGCCGTTCTGGACGCCGATGTAAACGGGGATCGCGATCGCGGCGAGGATGCCGATGATGATCACGACGACGAGGAGCTCGATGAGGGTGAAGCCCTTCTCGGACTGCTCGGTGAGGTTGTTGCGGCGAGCGTTCAGCTTGCCCATGAGGCGGAAGTACATTGCTAGTCCATTCGGTCGGGCGGTCGGTGCGGGATCGGGAGGATCGGTTTCGGTCCATCCGATGGCCGATGCTATGGGGCCGCGAAATTCGAGCAGAATCCCGCGATTGGGGGGTTTTCCAGGGGTTTTCCGCCCCAAAGCGGGGGCCGTGGCCCTTAGTGGATGAGGGACGTGATCTGAAAAATGGGCAGGTAGAGGCACACGATCATGCCGCCGACCACGACGCCGAGGAAGGCGATCAGCAACGGCTCGATCAGCGACGTCAAGGCCTCGGTGGTGGCCTCCACGTCGTCGTCGTAGAACGCGGCCACCTTCTCGAGCATGATCTCCATCGAGCCGGCGTCCTCGCCGACCGCGATCATCTGGGACACCATCTGCGGGAAGAACGGTTCGGCGATGAGCGGTTTGGCGATCGACTCGCCGCGGCGGACGGATTCCGCCACCCGCGACAGCGCGTCCTCGAGCACCCAGTTGCCCGAGGTCTCCCCCACGATCCTGAGCGCCTGGAGGATGGGCACGCCGGCGCCGATCATGCTCGAGAAGTTCCGGGCGAACCGGGCGATGGCGATCTTCTTGAACAGTGGACCGAAGACGGGCAGCCGGAGTTTGAGCCGGTCGACCTGTCTTCGCACCTCGCTCTTGTTCTTGTTGTTCCGCCACCACAGCCAGAAGGCGATGATGGCGACCAGGAGGATCGGACCCACCCAGACCATCGACTCCGAGACGGTCACGAGGATCTGCGTGGGCAGTGGCAGCTGGCCGCCGAGGCCTTCGAACATCTTCTTGAAGATCGGGACGATGAAGACCAGCATCACGATCACGGCGACCAGCGACATCACCAGCACGACGACCGGGTACGTCATGGCGGACTTGATCGTCGAGCGGAGCTTGACCTCCTTCTCGAAGTTGGTCGCGACCGAGTCGAGCGCGTGGTCGAGGAAGCCGCCGGCCTCCCCCGCCCGGACCATGTTGATCATCAGGGGCGGGAAGTCGTCGGCATGCGCCGCCATCGCGGTCGACAGCGCAGTCCCCTCCTCGACGTCCTCGCGCACCTTCGCCATGATCTCGGGCAGGCGCTTGCCCTCGGCCTGGTCGGCGAGGATCGTCAGCGTCCGCAGGATCGAGATGCCTGAGCCGATCATCGTGGCCATCTGCCGGCTCAGGATGGCCAGCTCCTTGAGCTTCACGCGCTGCCGGAACCCGGGGATGGTGATCTCGCGCTGCAGGCCGGTCCCCGCCGACGCCTCGCTGATGGCGACCGGCGAAAGTCCCATCGCCTGCATCCGGGACACCACCGCGCCTTCGCTGGCCGCGTCCAGCTTGCCGCGGACGAGCTTCCCGGCGGAGTTCCGCCCGGTGTACGCGTAGGCCGCGGAGCCGGCCATCAGCGCACCGTCCCCGAGTAGGAGTCGCCGAAGTCGACCTCCGCGGCCGCCAGGGCACGTGCGGAGGCCTCACCCGGCGACTCGACGCGCTGGACGAGCCGGCTGAAGCCGGACGGGTCGTGCGCCTTCTCGAGCCCGACGCGGTGCGTGATGACGCCGCGGTTCACCAGATCGGCCAGTTGCTGGTCCATCGTGTGCATCCCGAGGTCGCGGCCGGCCTGCATCATCGAGGCGACCTGGTAGGTCTTGCCCTCACGGATG
The DNA here is from genome assembly GCF_050632865.1 of Leifsonia poae. Lineage (GTDB taxonomy): Bacteria > Actinomycetota > Actinomycetes > Actinomycetales > Microbacteriaceae > Leifsonia > Leifsonia poae_B. The sequence continues at coordinate 528,959 of NZ_JBODSA010000002.1, forward strand.
AGGTTCGCGATCGCGGGGGTCATCTTGAGGACTTCGGTCGCCACGGCACGGCCCTTCCCGTTCGCGCGCCGGACCAGGGTCTGGCAGACCACGCCCTGGAGGGTCGCCGCGAGCTGGGCGCGTACCTGGTCCTGCTGGTGGGGCGGGAACACGTCGATCACGCGGTCGATCGTCTGGGGCGCATCCTGCGTGTGCAGGGTGGCGAAGACGAGGTGGCCGGTCTCGGCTGCGGTCAGCGCGACGGAGATCGTCTCCAGGTCGCGGAGCTCGCCGATCAGGATGACGTCGGGGTCCTGGCGCAGGACGTGCTTCAGCGCGTTCGCGAAGCTGTGGGTGTCGTGGCCGACCTCGCGCTGGTTCACGATCGAGCGCTTGTGCGTGTGCATGAACTCGATCGGGTCCTCGACGGTGACGATGTGGTCGCTCCGGTTGGCGTTCACGAGGTCGATGAGCGCGGCGAGGGTGGTCGACTTGCCCGAGCCCGTCGGGCCTGTGACGAGAACCAGACCACGCGGCAGGCCGGCGAACTCACCGACGCCCGCGGGAATGCCGAGATCGTCGAGCTGCTTGATCTCGGTCGGGATGAGACGGAACGCCGCACCGTAGGCTCCGCGCTGCTGGTACAGATTGACGCGGAAGCGCGCGTTGGCCGAGATGGTGAAGGCGAAGTCGAGTTCGAGCTCCCGGCGGAACACGTCCGCCTGCCGGTCGGTGAGGAGGCTGAACAACGCCTTCTCGACGCGCGGACGGTCCCACGGCGCTCCACTCCCGACAGGACGCAGACCGCCGTCGACGCGGATCATCGGTGGAGCACCGACCGTCACGTGGAGGTCGGAGCCGCGCTGCTCGACGATCTGACGAAGAGCCTCCACGAGATCCGGATCGGCCTTGGCGAGCGCTTCGCGTTCCGCGTCGGTCAGCGTGGCGACGGGAGCGATGTCCGGCTGCGGGTCGGGCTGGGCGACGGGCTGCGGGACGGGCGACGCGACAGACTGCGGGACGGGCGGCGCGACCGGCTGCGGGATCGGCGGCGCGACAGGCTGCGGGATCGGCTGTGCGAAGGGCTGCGCGACCGGCTGCAGGTCCTCGACGGCGCGAAGTCGCGCCGCGGCGCGCGTCAGCGGCGGCGGCGACTCGGGAGCGACCTCGTGCACGACCGGCGGTGCAGTCGGAGCCGGAGCCAGAGCCGGAAGCGCCACCGGCGGAGTCGTGGGCGCAGGGACGGGAGCCGGGAACCACTCGTCCGGGCGCATCCGTTCGGGGGTGACGGGGATCTCGTAGATCGGCTTGCCCTCGGGCGGTTCCCACGTGCTCATCGGTCGACTCCATTCGTCTGTCGGCTCAGTGCTGCGTCGTTCCTGCTCATGCGACCACCCGGAGGATTTCCTCGATTGAGGTGAGGCCGAGCTTGACCTTCTCCCAGCCGTCCTCGCGGAGCGTGAGCATGCCCTGGGCCCGAGCCGTCCGTTCGATCTCGGCACTCGAGGCGCGGCTGACCGCCAGCCGCTCGATCTCCTCGGTCACCGTCATGACCTCGTGGAGGGCCAGGCGCCCCCGGAAGCCGGTGTTCGAGCAGAACGTGCAGCCGATCGGCTGGAAGACGGTCGGAAGGAGGCTTTCGCCGTCCCCCGGGACCCGCAAGCGACGCAGGTCTTCGTCGCTCAGCTCCTTGGGCGCTTTGCACCGCTCGCAGAGGCGGCGCGCCAGACGCTGGGCGACCACGCAGTCCAGCGCGGAGCCGACCAGGAACGGCTCGATGTCCATCTCCACAAGTCGGGTGACGGCGCTCGGGGCGTCGTTGGTGTGCAGGGTCGAGAGCACGAGGTGACCGGTCAGGGCCGCCTCGATGGCGATCTGCGCCGTCTCGTGGTCGCGGATCTCACCGAGGAGGACGACATCCGGGTCGCTTCGCAGGATGCTGCGCAGGGCGCTCGCGAAGGTGAGGCCCGCCTTCGGGTTCACCTGGACCTGATTGATCCCCGCCATCCGGTACTCGACCGGGTCCTCCACCGTGATCACGTTGATCTCGGGGCGGGACACGGCGTTCAGCGTCGTGTAGAGCGTCGTCGACTTGCCGGAACCTGTCGGACCGGTGACGAGGATCATCCCGTACGGCTTCGTGTACGCGGCCTCGAAGGCACGGGCGTTGCGATCGAGCAGGTTGAGGTCGCGCAGGGACATGCTCGTGTTCGAGTTGTCCAGGATTCGCATGACGACCTTCTCGCCCCACACCGTCGGCAGGGTGGCGACACGGAGGTCGATCTGTCGGCCGCCGTGGGCGACCGACATGCGGCCGTCCTGCGGCTTGCGGCGCTCGGCGATGTCGATGTCGCTCATGATCTTCAGGCGGCTGGTCACACCGTTCTGGATGCTCTTCGGGGCGCTCTGCATCTCGTGCAGCACGCCGTCGATGCGGTACCGCACCCGGAGTTCGCTCTCCCCGGCTCGATGTGGATGTCGGAGGCGTGGTCCTGGATGGCCTGGCTCACCAGCAGATTGACGAAGCGCACGATGGGAGCGTCGTCCTCGTTCGCCTCGGCGATGGCGATGGTCGCCTGCTGCTCGGCGTTGCTCTCCTCCTCCAGCGTGTTGGAGAGGTCGCTGAGCTCGTCGTCCGCGCGCAGGTAGCGGTCGATCGCGCCGAGCAGGTCGGCGGCCTCCGCGACCACGCTCTGGACCGCGAGGCGTGCGGACGCGCGCACGTCGTCGATCGCGAAGACGTCGCCCGGGTTCTGCATCGCGAGGACGAGGACGTCCCCGTCGAAGCCGATGGGAAGGACGGTATGCCGCCGGCAGATCGCGGCGGGGACGGCAGCGACCGCCGTGCGGTCGACGGGGTAGTCGGCCAGCTCCACGAACGGGAGGCCCGCCTGCGCCGCGCGGGCGCGCGCGAGCTGTGCGGACGAGATCGCGCCACGGTCGATGAGTTCGCGCACGACGGCCTCGTCCGCCGTGGGCTCGGTCGCCACGCGGTCGAGGTATTCGATCGGCAGGTGGCCGTGGAGGATGAGGATTTCAGTCATGGACGCCACGGGGACCTCCTACGGAAGAGCGGCTGCCGACGGAGTCGGGTGAACGGCAGACCCTTGGGCAGGGGCGAGATCCCTTGCCGGTCGGGCGTAGTCACACTATTCAGCGCGCTGATCAGGACAACAGTCCCGCGACCGGGTGCCCCGCGACCGGGGGGCGGGCCGGCACCGCCTCAGCGCAGCTTGCCGCGCCTGCTCGCGAGGTACACGAGCACGCCCGCGAGCACCGCGCATCCCATGGTCGTCAGCCAGTACGGGAGGGTCGCGGCGGCATGGCCGGAGACGGCCTGCGCGACGCCCACGACGAAGCTGACGACGGCGACGACCAGCAGCACCGCCCCGAACCCGAGCATGGCCCGGCCGGCGGTGTCGGTGTACTGGAGGAGCTGGCGCCACATGGGGTCCATTCTCCCAGAGTCGAAAGCGCGGAAACGACGAAGGGCCCCCGGCGGAAGCCGGGGGCCCAGGTCGTACGGGTACCTCTTAGTTGTAGGTGCCCGGGGTGTAGTCGTCAGAGCTGAAGCTGTCGAAGTCGACGAAGCTCAGGTCGCTCTCGTTGAACGAGGAGTCGTCGGCGAAGATGCGGTTGGGGTACCGCTCCGCCTTGGCCTCCTCGGTCGCCTCGACCGACACGTTGCGGTAGCGGGACAGGCCCGTACCGGCCGGGATGAGCTTACCGATGATGACGTTCTCCTTGAGACCGATCAGCGGGTCGGACTTGCCCTCCATGGCCGCCTGCGTCAGGACGCGGGTGGTCTCCTGGAAGGACGCGGCCGACAGCCACGACTCGGTCGCCAGCGAGGCCTTGGTGATACCCATGACCTCCTGACGGGCGGACGCCGTCTTCTTGCCCTCCTGCAGCGCAGCGCGGTTGATCTCGTTGTACCGCGAACGGTCGACGAGCTCACCCGGCAGCAGGTCGGTGTCGCCGTGGTCGACGACGGTGACCTTGCGGAGCATCTGGCGGACGATGACCTCGATGTGCTTGTCGTGGATCGGCACACCCTGCGAGCGGTAGACGCCCTGCACGCCGCCCACCAGGTGCTTCTGCACCTCGCGGACACCCTTGACGCGCAGAACCTCCTTCGGGTCGACCGTTCCGACGATCAGCTGCTGGCCGAGCTCGACGTGCTGCCCGTCCTCCACCAGGAGGGTCGAGCGCTTCAGCACCGGGTAGACGTGCGGCTCGTCGCCGTTGTCCGGGGTCAGGATGACCTTGCGGGACTTGTCCGTCTCCTCGATGACGATGCGGCCGGCGGCCTCGGCGATCGGGGACGCACCCTTCGGGGTACGCGCCTCGAACAGCTCCTGGACGCGCGGCAGACCCTGGGTGATGTCGTCCGCGGAGGCCGAACCACCCGTGTGGAAGGTACGCATCGTCAGCTGGGTACCGGGCTCACCGATCGACTGGGCGGCGATGATGCCGACCGCCTCGCCGATGTCCACCAGCTTGCCGGTCGCGAGCGAACGGCCGTAGCAGGCGGCGCAGACGCCGACCGCCGACTCACAGGTCAGCACGGAGCGGACCTTGATGTCGGTGACGCCGGCGGCGACCAGCTTGTCGATGAGCACGTCGCCCACGTCCTCGCCCGCCTTCGCGACCACGGAGCCGTCCGTGCCGACCGCGTCAGCGGCCAGCGTCCGGGCGAACACCGAGTTCTCGACGTTCGGGTCGCGGGTCAGGGTGCCGTCCGCACCGACCGTTGCGATCGGCAGGTCGAGACCCTTGGTCGTGCCGCAGTCGTCCTCGCGGATGATGACATCCTGCGAGACGTCCACCAGACGACGGGTCAGGTAACCCGAGTCCGCCGTACGGAGGGCCGTGTCGGCCAGACCCTTACGGGCACCGTGCGTCGCGATGAAGTACTCCGCCACCGACAGACCCTCGCGGTACGAGGAGATGATCGGACGGGGGATGATCTCACCCTTCGGGTTGTTCACCAGACCACGCATACCGGCGATGTTGCGGACCTGCAGCCAGTTACCACGGGCACCGGACGTCACCATGCGGTTGATGGTGTTGTCCGCCGGGAAGTTGGCGCGCATGGCCTCGGCGACCTCGTTGGTGGCCTCGGTCCAGATCTTGACGAGCTCCTGACGACGCTCGAGGTCGGTCGTGAGACCCTTCTCGAACTCGGAGGTGATCTTCGCCGCCTTCTTCTCGTAGCCGGCCACGATCTGCGCCTTGTTCGGCGGGGTCAGGATGTCGCTCAGCGACACCGTGACGCCCGAGCGGGTGCCCCAGTAGAAGCCGGCGTCCTTGATCCGGTCGAGCGCCGCAGCGACCTCCACCTTCGGGTACCGCTCGGCGAGGGCGTTGACGATCGACGAGATCGTGCCCTTGTCGGCGACGTCCTCCACGTAGGGGTAGTCGGCCGGAAGCGCCTCGTTGAAGAGGGCGCGACCCAGCGTGGTCTCGACGATCGCGGTGATCGGCTCGGCACCCGTGTCGGCCGCGTCGGACGGCACGTAGTTGTCGAGACGGATCTTCACCTTGGCGTTCAGGTGCAGCGTGCCCTGGTCCTTCGCGAGGATCGCCTCGGAGACCGAGGAGAACGCGCGACCCTCACCCTCAGCGCCCTCGCGGACGGTGGTGAGGTGGTGCAGACCGATGATCATGTCCTGCGAGGGCAGGGTGACCGGGCGGCCGTCGGACGGCTTCAGGATGTTGTTCGAGGCGAGCATCAGGATGCGGGCCTCGGCCTGGGCCTCCACCGACAGCGGCAGGTGCACCGCCATCTGGTCGCCGTCGAAGTCCGCGTTGAACGCGGCGCAGACGAGCGGGTGGAGCTGGATGGCCTTGCCCTCGACCAGCTGCGGCTCGAACGCCTGGATGCCCAGACGGTGCAGCGTAGGCGCACGGTTCAGCAGCACGGGGCGCTCGCGGATGATCTCCTCGAGCACGTCCCACACCTGCGGGCGCGAGCGCTCCACCATCCGCTTCGCGGCCTTGATGTTCTGAGCGTGGCTCAGGTCGATCAGGCGCTTGATGACGAACGGCTTGAACAGCTCCAGCGCCATCTGCTTGGGCAGACCGCACTGGTGCAGCTTGAGCTGCGGACCCACGATGATGACCGAACGGCCCGAGTAGTCCACGCGCTTTCCGAGCAGGTTCTGGCGGAAACGACCCTGCTTGCCCTTCAGCATGTCGCTGAGGGACTTGAGGGCGCGGTTGCCGGTACCCGTCACGGGGCGGCCGCGGCGGCCGTTGTCGAACAGCGCGTCGACGGCCTCCTGCAGCATGCGCTTCTCGTTGTTCACGATGATCTCGGGAGCGCCGAGGTCGAGCAGACGACGGAGACGGTTGTTGCGGTTGATCACGCGGCGGTACAGGTCGTTCAGGTCGGAGGTGGCGAAGCGGCCACCGTCGAGCTGGACCATCGGGCGCAGCTCCGGCGGGATCACCGGGACCACGTCGAGCACCATCGCGGCCGGCGAGTTGCCGGTCGCCAGGAACGACGACACGACGCGCAGGCGCTTGATCGCGCGGATCTTCTTCTGGCCCTTGCCGGTGGCGATCTGCTCGCGGAGCAGGTCGGCCTCGGCGTTCAGGTCGAAGGCCTGGAGGCGGCGCTTGATCGCCTCGGCGCCCATGTAGGCCTCGAAGTAGAGGCCGTAGCGGTCGAGGAGTTCGTTGAAGTCCGCGTCCTCCGGCTTGAGGTCGCCCACCTTGAGGGTGCGGAACGACTCCCACACGCGCTCCAGGCGGGCGATGTCCTCGTCGAAGGACTTGCGGAGCTGGCCCATCTCCTTCTCGGCGGTGTCCTTGACGCGACGCTTCTGGTCGGCCTTGGCACCCTCCTCCTCCAGAGCGGCGAGGTCGGTCTCGAGGCGCTGCAGACGCTCGGCGACGCGGGCGTCGCGCTGGTCGGACAGCGTCTTGATCTCGAGGCGCAGCTCGTTCTCGAGGCCGGGGAGGTCGGCGTGACGGCCGTCCTCGTCCACCGAGATCACCATGTAGGCGGCGAAGTAGATGACCTTCTCGAGGTCCTTCGGCGCCATGTCGAGCAGGTAGCCGAGACGGCTGGGCACACCCTTGAAGTACCAGATGTGCGTCACCGGGGCGGCGAGCTCGATGTGGCCCATGCGCTCACGACGGACGGAGGACTTGGTGACCTCCACGCCGCAGCGCTCGCAGACGATGCCCTTGAAGCGGACGCGCTTGTACTTGCCGCACGAGCACTCCCAGTCGCGGGACGGTCCGAAGATCTGCTCTCCGAACAGGCCGTCCTTCTCGGGCTTCAGCGTGCGGTAGTTGATCGTCTCGGGCTTCTTGACCTCACCGTAGCTCCAGCGACGGATGTCGTCAGCAGTGGCCAGGCCGATACGCAGCTCGTCAAAAGTTGTTGCGTCGAGCAATGTGTTCACTCTCTCCTATTGAAGATTCGTCAGTTGGTCTGGCTGCCGCTTAGATCTCGTCGATCGACGAGGACTCGAAGCGGGAGGAGATGTTGATGCCCAGCTCCTCCGCGGCACGGAAGGCCTCGTCGTCCGAGTCGCGCAGGCTGACCGCCTGACCGTCGGCCGAAAGGACCTCCACGTTCAGGCAGAGGGACTGCATCTCCTTGATGAGGACCTTGAAGGACTCGGGGATGCCCGGCTCCTGGATGTTCTCACCCTTGACGATGGCCTCGTAGACCTTGACGCGGCCGAGGATGTCATCCGACTTGATGGTCAGGAGCTCCTGCAGCGCGTACGCGGCACCGTAGGCCTCGAGGGCCCACACCTCCATCTCACCGAAGCGCTGACCACCGAACTGCGCCTTACCACCGAGCGGCTGCTGGGTGATCATCGAGTACGGGCCGGTCGAACGGGCGTGGATCTTGTCGTCGACCAGGTGGTGCAGCTTCAGGATGTACATGTAGCCGACCGAAACGGGGTCCGGGTACGGCTCGCCGGAGCGGCCGTCGAACAGCTGCGTCTTACCGGACGAACCGATCAGGCGGTCGCCGTCGCGGGTCGGGAGGGTGGAGTCGAGCAGACCTGCGATCTCCTCCTCCTTCGCACCGTCGAACACCGGGGTCGCGACCTTCGTGTTCGGCGCGGCCGAGAAGGCGGCCTCGGGGAGCTCAGCGGCCCACTTCGGCTTGCCCTTGATCTCCCAGCCGTTCTTGGCGATCCACCCGAGGTGGATCTCCAGGACCTGACCGAAGTTCATGCGGCCCGGAACACCCAGCGGGTTCAGGATGACGTCGACCGGAGTTCCGTCGGCGAGGAACGGCATGTCCTCCACCGGCAGGATCTTCGAGATGACGCCCTTGTTGCCGTGACGGCCGGCCAGCTTGTCACCCGCGGTGATCTTTCGCTTCTGGGCGATGTAGACCACCACGCGCTGGTTCACGCCGGAGCCGAGCTCGTCGTCGCCGTCCTGCGCGTCGAAGACCTTGACACCGATGATGGTGCCCTCCTCGCCGTGGGGGACCTTGAGGGAGGTGTCGCGCACCTCGCGGCTCTTCTCGTTGAAGATCGCGCGGAGCAGGCGCTCCTCGGCGGACAGCTCGGTCTCGCCCTTCGGCGTGACCTTGCCGACGAGGATGTCGCCGGGGCGCACCTCGGCGCCGATGCGGATGATGCCGCGCTCGTCGAGGTCGGCCAGGAGGTCCGGGCTGACGTTCGGGAGGTCGCGGGTGATCTCCTCCTTGCCGAGCTTGGTGTCGCGGGCGTCGACCTCGTACTCCTCGATGTGGATCGAGGAGAGGGTGTCGTCCTTCACCAGGTTCTGGCTGAGGATGATCGCATCCTCGAAGTTGTGACCCTCCCACGGCATGAACGCGACCAGCAGGTTCTTGCCGAGCGCGAGCTCGCCGTTCTCGGTCGCGGGACCGTCGGCGACGACCTCGCCCTGCTCGATGCGGTCACCCTCGTCGACGACCACGCGGTGGTTGTACGAGGTGCCCTGGTTCGAGCGGTCGAACTTGCGCAGGTAGTAGGTCTGGTACGTGCCGTCGTCCGCCATCACGGTGACCGCGTCGGCCGAGACCTCGGTGACCACACCGGACTTGTCGGCGGTGACCACGTCACCGGCGTCGATGGCCGCGTAGCCCTCCATACCGGTACCGACGACCGGGCTCTCCGAGCGGAGCAGCGGCACCGCCTGGCGCTGCATGTTCGCACCCATGAGGGCTCGGTTGGCGTCGTCGTGCTCGAGGAACGGGATCAGGGAGGTACCCACCGACACCATCTGGCGCGGGGAGACGTCCATGTAGCCGATCTCGTCGGCGGGGATCAGGTCGACCTCGCCGCCCTTCTGACGGGCGAGCACGCGCTCCTCGACGAAGTGGCCGTTCGCGTCGAGCGGGGCGTTGGCCTGCGCGACGACGAAGTCGTCCTCCTCGGAAGCGGTCAGGTAGTCGATCTGGTCGGTGACCCGGCCCTCGACGACCTTGCGGTACGGCGTCTCGATGAAGCCG